>CAVTXB010000020.1:0-23138 GCA_963738535.1 uncultured Actinomycetota bacterium | reverse complement strand
CGTTCGGCAACTCGGGTACCCGCTTCAAGGTCTTCTCGACGCCGGGCACCCCGCGCACGCCGCAGGAGAAAATCGCGGATGCCGCCCAGGTCAACAAGTACACCGCGCTCTCGCCGAAGGTGGCCCTGCACATCCCGTGGGACAAGGTCGACGACTACGCGGCGCTCGGCGCGTTCGCCAAGGACCACGGCGTCGAGCTCGGCACCGTGAACTCGAACACGTTCCAGGACGACGACTACAAGTTCGGTGTCGCTCACCCACTCGACCCGAAGATCCGCCAGAAGGCCATCGACCACCACTTCGAGTGCATCGACATCATGACCGAGATCGGCTCGCGCGACCTCAAGATCTGGCTCGCCGACGGCACCAACTACCCGGGCCAGGGCGACATCCGCGGCCGCCAGGACCGCCTCGCCGACTCGCTCGCCAAGATCTACGCCCGCATCGGCGAGGACCAGCGGCTGGTGCTCGAGTACAAGTTCTTCGAGCCCGCGTTCTACCACACCGATGTTCCCGACTGGGGAACCAGCTACGTGCAGGTCGCCGCGCTCGGGCGAACGCGCGATGGTGTGCCTGGACACCGGCCACCACGCGCCCGGCACCAACATCGAGTTCATCGTCGCGCAACTGCTGCGCCTCGGAAAACTCGGCAGCTTCGACTTCAACTCCCGGTTCTACGCCGACGACGACCTGATCGTCGGGGCAGCCGACCCGTTCCAGCTGTTCCGCATCCTCTACGAGGTCATCCGCGGCGGCGGCTACGGCACCGAGGGCGACGTGGCATTCATGCTCGACCAGTGCCACAACGTCGAAGACAAGATCCCCGGGCAGATCCGTTCGGTTCTGAACGTGCAGGAGATGACGGCGAGGGCGCTGCTCGTGGATGGGGACGCCCTCGCCGCCGCGCAGCTCGCCGGCGACGTGCTCGGCGCCAACAACATCCTCATGGACGCCTTCTACACCGACGTTCGCGGCGACCTCGCCGACTGGCGTGAGTCCCGCGGTCTTCCCCGCGACCCGTTCGCGGCGTACCTCGCATCCGGCTACCAGCAGCAGATCGCCACGGACCGCGTCGGCGGAACCCAGGCCGGCTGGGGAGCATAGGAAAATTCGGTATGACCTCGAACACCATTAGTGAACTCCTGCCACCGAAGCAGCGCCGCAGGACACGCATTGGCCTCGTCGCCGGTGGCCTTGGAACCTATTGGCCCCAGTTTCCGGGCCTGCTGCCCCAACTCACGGAATCGGCCCGTTACGTGTCTGAACGGTTCGAGGCCATGGATGCCGAGGTGACGGATGTCGGGTTCATCTCCGATGCGCAGGAGGGTGTCGTTGCGGCCGAGAAGCTGCGAGTGGCCGACTGCGACCTGATCGTCATGTTCCTCACGACCTACCTCACCTCATCCATGGTGTTGCCGATTGCCCAGCGGTCGAACACGCCGGTCCTCGTGATCGACCTGCAGCCGACGGAGAAGATGGATCACGCCACCTTCGACACGGGAATGTGGCTCGCCTACTGCGGCCAGTGCCCGGTGCCGGAGGTCGGCAATGTGTTCCGTCGCGCCGGGATCCCGTTCCGCTCGGTATCCGGCTGGCTTCGTCAGGAGTCCGCGTGGGAGCGAATCGGGCAGTGGATCCGCGCAGCCCATATCCGCGCTGCGCTTCGGCATGCCCGCCATGGGCTGATGGGCCACGTCTATCCCGGGGATGCTGGATGTCTCGACCGACCTGACACTGCTGCCGACCACGTTCGGTTCCCACGTCGAGGTTCTCGAGTTCGATGACCTGAGGCAGCGCGTCGAGCAGGTCACCGAGGCAGAGACGGCGGCCCGCATGGACCTCGCCCGGCAGGTCTTCACCCTCGATGACACGGTCAGGGAAGAGGACTTCGCCTGGGGTGCGACGGTCAGCGTGGCTTTGGATCGGCTCGTCGACGACTTCGACCTCGACTCGCTGGCCTACTACCATCGTGGCCTCGATGGCGAGCAGCACGAGCGGCTGGGTGCGGGCATGATTCTCGGCGCTTCGCTGCTGACGGCTCGCGGCATCCCTGCGACGGGCGAGTACGAGCTCCGCACCACCGTCGCCCAGCTCGCGACCCAGGTGATCGGAGCCGGGGGTTCGTTCACCGAGATCCAGGCCCTGAACTTCGACGACAACGTCGTGGAGATGGGTCATGACGGGCCCGCGCACCTCGCCGTGTCAGCCCGTGACCCGCTCCTTCGCGGGCTCGGCATCTACCACGGCAAGCGCGGGTGGGGAGTCAGCGTCGAGTTCGACGTGCAACCCGGACCTGTCACCCTCCTCGGCCTGGGTCAGGATCGCGACGGCGCGCTCGCGTTCGTCGCCTCCGAGGGCACGGTAGTGCCGGGCCCTCTGCTTGCGATTGGAAATACGACGTCGCGCGTCGACTTCGGGCGCGATCCCGGGGTCTGGGTCGATGAGTGGTCGGCGACGGGCATCGGCCACCACTGGTCGCTCTCGCTCGGTCACAGGGCCGCCGACTACAAGGCCGCAGCAAGCCTGCTCGGCATCGACTTCCGGCAGGTGTGAGCGTGCCGGTCACCGTCGTCGCGCTCCTGACCGCGAAGCAGGGGCTCGCCCCGCGCGTCATCGATTCCTTTCGGGAAGTCTCGCCACTCGTGCACCAGGAACCCGGTTGCGAGCTCTACGCCGCCCACACCGATGGCGACGTCGTCATCATGGTGGAGCGCTGGACCAGCCGCGCCGATCTCGACGCTCACGCCTCGGGCGCGCCGCTGGCCCGATTGAACGAACTCAATGCCGACCTGCTCGTGAGACCTTACGATGTGTGGTTTCTCGACCCCGTACCGCTGGGTGACCCCGCCAAAGGCGTGATCCCGACCTCCAAGGATGAACAGCATGACTAACACCACCGCTGCCGAGCTGCATTGCCCGCTCGAACCGACTGGGGTCCGACCCGAAGGTCACGAACTACGCGGGCGGCAACACCTCCGCGAAGGGCACCGAGACCGACCCGGCGACGGGCCAGCCCGTCGAGCTGCTGTGGGTCAAGGGCTCCGGCGGCGACCTCGGCACGCTGACCGAGTCCGGTCTCGCCGTGCTTCGACTCGACGCGCTGCGCGCCCTGGCGAACGTGTATCCCGGGCGTCGAGCGCGAAGACGAGATGGTCGCCGCGTTCGACTACACCCTGTTCGGCAAGGGCGGCGCGGCCCCGTCGATCGACACCGCCATGCACGGACTGGTGGATGCGGCGCACGTCGACCACCTGCATCCGGATGCCGGGATCGCGTTCGCGACTGCGGCCGACGGCGAGGAACTCACCGCCAAGGCGTTCGGCGGCAAGGTCGCCTGGGTTCCGTGGCGTCGCCCCGGCTTCCAGCTCGGACTCGACATCGCCGCGATCAAGGCGGCCAACCCGGACGCGATCGGGTGCATCCTGGGCGGCCACGGCATCACCGCGTGGGGCGACACCTGCGACGAGGCAGAGAAGAACAGCCTCTGGATCATCGACACCGCGCAGAAGTACATCGACGCCAACGGGCGCACGGATCCCTTTGGAACCGCCCTGGCCGGTTACGGCGCCCTGCCCGCAGACGAGCGGCGCGCGAAGGCCGCCGCCCTTGCCGCGCACCTGCGCGTCGATCGCCTCCGAGGACAAGCCGCAGGTCGGCTCGTTCACGGATGCCGACGTCGTTCTCGACTTCCTGGCGTCAGTCCGAGCATCCGCGGCTCGCCGCGCTGGGCACGAGCTGCCCCGACCACTTCCTGCGCACCAAGGTCAAGCCCATGCTGCTCGACCTTCCCGCGGACGCCTCGATCGAGGACTCGATCGCCCGGCTCGACGAGCTGCACGTGCAGTACCGCGCCGACTACCAGGCCTACTACGACGCCCACGCGACGTCGCGGACTCCGCCCGCGATCCGCGGCGCCGACCCGCTGATCATCCTGATCCCGGGCGTCGGCATGTTCAGCTACGGCGCCAACAAGCAGACCGCGCGCGTCGCCGGCGAGTTCTACATCAACGCCATCAACGTCATGCGCGGTGCCGAGGCCCTCTCGACCTACACGCCCATCTCGGATGCCGAGAAGTTCCGCATCGAGTACTGGGCACTCGAAGAGGCCAAGCTGCAGCGGATGCCGAAACCCAAGCCGCTCGCGGGACGCATCGCGCTCGTCACCGGAGCCGCATCCGGAATCGGCAAGGCCATCGCGACCCGTCTCGCGGCGGAGGGCGCGTGCGTCGTCATCGCCGACCTCGACCTCGCCAAGGCGCAGGAGGCCGCCGCCGAACTCGGGCAACAGCGATGTCGCGATCGGAATCGTCGCGAACGTGACCGACGAGGACCAGGTGCAGGCCTCCATCGACGCCGCCCTGCTCGCGTTCGGTGGCCTCGACATCGTCGTCAACAACGCCGGCCTGTCGCTGTCGAAGTCGCTGCTCGAGACCACGGTCGCCGACTGGGACCTGCAGCACAACGTCATGGCCAAGGGCTCGTTCCTGGTCTCGCGCGCGGCGGCGAAGGTGCTCATCGACCAGAAGCTCGGCGGCGACATCATCTACATCTCGTCGAAGAACTCCGTGTTCGCCGGCCCCAACAACATCGCCTACTCCGCGACCAAGGCCGACCAGGCCCACCAGGTGCGACTGCTCGCGGCCGAGCTCGGCGAATACGGCGTCAAGGTCAACGGCATCAACCCCGACGGAGTCGTTCGCGGCTCCGGCATCTTCGCGGGCGGCTGGGGTGCCAAGCGCGCCGCCGTCTACGGGGTGCCCGAGGAGGACCTCGGCAAGTACTACGCCCAGCGCACGCTGCTCAAGCGCGAGGTGCTGCCCGAGAACGTCGCCAACGCGGTCTTCGTGCTCTGCACCAGCGACCTCAGCCACACCACCGGACTGCACATCCCCGTCGACGCCGGAGTCGCCGCCGCCTTCCTGCGATGACCGGCGGTCGGTCGCAGCGGTCGACCTGGGCGCCACCAGCGGCCGGGTCATGCTCGGCCACGTCGGTGCCGACGAACTGCGGCTCGAGCACGTGCTGCGGTTCCCCAACGGCCCCGTGCAGCGCCGCGGACGGCCTGCACTGGGACATCGACGAGCTGTACCGGTCGATTCTCTCGGGCCTCCGCACGGCGCTTCACCAGCAGCCCGACATCCGCAGCATCGGCGTCGACTCGTGGGCCGTCGACTACGCGCTCCTGCGCGACGGGCAGGTCGCTCGGTGCCCCGTTCCATTACCGCGACGACCGCAACCTCGCCGGCGTCGACACCGTCGACGCCCTCATCGACCGGGCGGCGCTCTACTCGTCGCAACGGCCTGCAGTTTCTGCCCTTCAACACGCTCTACCAGCTGACGGCCGACCGGATGTCCGGACGACTGGCCGAGGCCGAACGCTTCCTGCTCGTCCCCGACCTCATCAACTTCTGGCTGGGCGGTGTCGAGGCGGCCGAACGCACCAACGCGTCGACCACCGGTCTGCTGAGCGTCGACACCGGCCGCTGGGACAGCGACCTGGTGGGCCGACTGCACCTGCCCGGCTCGATCTTCGCCGAACTGGTCGATGCGGGAACCTCCCTCGGCGGCCTCTCCCGCCACGTGCTCGACGAGCTCGGCGGAGGGGACCGAGCCGCTCTCAGCACCGTCGGCTCCCACGACACCGCGTCAGCCGTCGTCGGAGTGCCCGCGCTCGAGCCCGACTTCGCCTACATCTCGTGCGGCACCTGGGGGCTGGTCGGGGTCGAGCTCGAGCGTCCCGTGCTCACGGAGGCCAGCCGCCTCGCGAACTTCACCAACGAGGGAGGCGTCGACGGTCGAATCCGTTACCTGCACAACGTGATGGGCCTCTGGATATTGAGCGAGTCGGTGCGCACCTGGGAAGCCGAGGGGGCGGTGGTGCACCTGCCGACCCTGCTCGCCGAGGCCGCGGCGGTCACCGCGCCGATGCCGGTGTTCGACACCAATGACCCGCGCTTCCTGGCGCCCGGCGATATGCCCATGCGCATCGCCGAATGGTGCGGGGAACGCGCGATCGCGGCGCCGCAGACTCGACCCGAGTTCGTGCGCAGCATCCTCGAGAGCCTCAGCGACGCGTTCGCCAACGCCGTTCGAGCAGCGTCCGAGCTCTCCGGCAGGCCGGTGCGCGTCATCCACATCGTCGGCGGCGGCTCCCAGAACGAACTGCTCTGCCAACTCACCGCCAACCGTGCGGGGCTCGAGGTCGTCGCGGGACCGGTGGAGGCGACGGCGATCGGCAACATCCTGGTGCAGGCGCGCGCGCAGCACCTGGTCGAGGGAAGCCTCGAATCGCTGCGCGCGCTCGTCTCCCGGTCATTCGACCAGGTTCGCTACCTGCCTAGCTGAGGGTCGCCTCTCGCGGGTCCCAATCCTCGGGCAGCGGCGGCGCGAGGGTCACGGTGCTCTCCACGACGACCGGCTGGCCCGACTCCGCTGCCTCGATCGTCGACACCATGATGTCGAGGATGTGGAACGCCTGCTCTCCTGACGCGCGCTCCGGCCGGCCGGCTCGGATGGCCCGCGCGAGTTCCAGCACACCCGACCCGCGAGTCGTGGTCGCGCCGACCGACGGGATCACCTCTTCGCGTCTCGGCCGCGTCCCACACGGTGAGATCGCCGTCGAACATGTTCGGGTCGGGAACCACGAGGGTGCCGTCGACCCCGGCGACCTCGAACTGGATGCGACGCAGCTGCGAGTCGAAACTGAAGAGTGCTCTGCGCGGTCTGCCCCGACTCGAATTCGTAGAGGGCGGCGACGTGGGTCGGAACCGTCACCTCGAACGTCTCGCCCGCGCGGGGACCCGAACCGATGACCCGCACCGGCTTGGCCTTCGAGCTCGACCGCGCTGACGCGTGCGACCGGGCCGAACAGCTGCACGAGCGCGGTGAGGTAGTACGGGCCGATGTCGAACAGCGGGCCGGCGCCCTCCTGGAACAGGAAGTCGGGGTTCGGATGCCACGACTCGGGCCCGGGGTTCTGCAGCAGCGGTGAGCTGCGGTGAGCGGCGCTTCCGATCCGGCCCGACTCGATCAGGCGCCGCGCCGACTGCAACCCCGCGCCGAGGAACGTGTCGGGTGCGGTGGCGACCCGAAGGCCGGCCGCATGGGCGGCCTCGAGCAGGTGCTGGCCGCTCGCACGATCGAGGGCAAACGGCTTCTCCGTCCACACGTGCTTGCCCGCGGCAACGGCCTGCAGCGCGACCTCCACGTGGGCGGCCGGGATGGTGAGGTTGACGACGATCTCGATGTCGTCATCCGCCAGCAGTTCCTCGACGGTGCCGAAGCCGGCAACGCCGAACTTCTCGGCCTGCGTCGCGCGCCCGCTCCGTGTCGATGTCGGCGATGAAGCGAACGTCGAGGTCGGGGAAGGTGGTGAGATTCTCGAGGTACTGGCCGCTGATGAATCCGGCCCCGATGAAGCCGACGCCCACGCGCCCGGTGCGGCCCGTCATGCCAGGCCCTCTCCGGTGAGGTACGCGAAACTGTCGGCCATTGCCTGGAATCGGTCGCCGCGCGAGTCGTCCAGCTCGACGACCCGCAGCGCGGTCGGTGCCGCCGCGATGAATCTCGCGGATCGGGAGCGTGCCCGCTCCCACCGCAGTCTGGTCTTTGGGCTCGGCCGTTCCGGCGCCATCCTTGACGTGAACGGCGACCACCCTGCCTGCGAGTCGATCGAGCAGTGCGACCGGGTCCTGGCCGCCCACCAGCGCCCAGTAGGTGTCGACCTCGAGCCCGACCTGCGCCGAAAGCGAATCTGCGAACACGTCGAGTGCCGTGCGGCCGTCGATCAGCGACTCGAGCTCGTGCGCGTGGTTGTGGTAGCCGATGGTCACCCCGTGCTGGGCCGCGATCACGTGCGGCCGCATTGAGCTGGGCTGCGATTTCGGCCACCGACGCCGCATCCTGCCAGCGCTCGGCGGGAACGTGGGGGTCGATGACCCGCTCGATGCCCAGCTCCCGCGCCGCGTCGAACAAGGCCGCGAGCTCGTCGTCGGTCGTCCCCGACGAAGTGGGCGTGGGTGGTGGGCGCCGTCAGCGACGCCGCGCGAAGCGCGTCGCCGAGCCCGGGGAAGGCCGGGAAATTGTAGGGCTCGACCTGGTCGAATCCGAGGTCGGCGATGCGGGCGAGCGTGCCGTCGAGGTCCTCTTGCATGGCCTCGCGCACGGTGTAGAGCTGCACCGACAGTTGGGGGTGATTCACGATTCTCCTTAGCTTCTGTATTCGAGTACGACGACACCGAACGGGTCGAGATCGACAGTTTCTGCGGCCGACGAGCCGTCGAACAGGCCCCCGGACGCGAGGGCCGGCGAGACCGAGAGGGGCTCATCGCTCTGCGAAACGAACCAGATGAGCCGCGCGCCGTCATCCCTCACCAGTTCGCTCACCATGACGCGCGGGTCGTCGACCCGCACGTCGGGCACGACTCCGCTCTCGGCGGCGAGCGCCGCATACAGCCGGTGGGTCGGCTCGGGGTTCACCTCGCGTGTCACGGACGCCAGGTATTCGAGCGGGTAGGTGCTGAGGATGAGCTGGCCTGCGCCCACTCGCCGGCGCAGCAGCACGGGCCGGTCATGCGCGTCGACGGCGAGCACCTCGGCGTCGGCCGGCGACCACGGGAAGGTAGCTGCGTGAATTCTCGTTGCCGCCGACGGCGAACTCGAGCACCTCGCCCTCGCCGATGTCGCCGAACGAAGTCAGGAACCGGGCACGCAGCACGTCGTCGACGATGGGTTCGACCAGCCCGTAGCGCGACTGCTTCACCACCCCGAACGTCTCGTCGAGGTTCGGCCACCACGAGCCGCGCTGGTTGGCGTGCTCTCCCGACGAAGTGCGACGCGTAGACGGTCGCGCCGGCCTCGGCGAGCTCGCGCAGCCGGGTCCAGGAGGTCGCGAGCAGCTGCTTGGCCGACGGCAGGATGATGAGTTTCGCGTCCGCCGGGAATTCCGTCGAGCTCGCGCGCGAGCACGACGGGCAGGTCCGCCTCGCGCGAGGCGATGTACGCCTGGCGCGCCGTGTCGAACACGATCGTCGCATCCTGCGGTTCCGTGAACGGGTACTGCGGCCTCGAGGAACGACGACACGAGGATCGCGATGTCGGCGTCGGGCCGGTCGAGTGTGCGCGACATCCAGCCTGCTCGAGCAGCGTCGGCGAAACGCCTTCATCTCGAGCGCCTGCGCCTTCGGCGCGACCGTGGCGGTCGACGAGGCCGAAGTGCAGCTCGAACGGGTGGTGCACGTACGGCGCCTGGCGCTCGATGGCGTCGTAGTCGGTGTTGTTCCAGGCCAGCCACCCGGTCGACCCGGCGAGCAGGGAGTTGTGCAGCAGCTGGCGGTAGTAGTGGGCCGCGTTCGCTTCGCTCACGTAGTCGGAGGTGAGCCCGAACTCCTCGAGCACGACGGGCTGGCCGTTGAAGTCGAGCAGCTCGCAGATGAACGCTGCGCCGAGGTGCTGGCGAACCTGGTCGGTCTCCATGCGGTAGACGTGCGGGCCGAGGAAGTCGACCAGCTCGGCGATGTCCCGCACGCGGAAGCCGTTGTCGCGGCCGGTGACCTCGACGCCCCATGCGCCGTCGCCGATCGAGACGGGCAGTCGGGAACCGCCCGCCCGCACCGCGTCGATCAGCAGCTGCGCCCAGGAGATCACGGATGCGGCGGGCGAGCCCGACCCCGCCGGTCTCCCAGTGCGCGTAGATCGGGATCTCGTTGGTCAGCAGCCACGCCCGGATCGCGGCGTGCGCGCCGACGCGTTCGACGACGCTGCCGCACGTAGAACGCCTGGCGCGCGACGAACCAGACGTCCTCGAAGATGTCGCGCCCTTCGCGCCACGCCGGGTCCCAGTTCTCGCCCGACATGTGGCCGACGAGGAAGGTCGGGATGGTCGTCATGCCGAGCTCGGTGTGCGCGTCGAGGAAGTCCTCGACAGTTGAGCCATGACCGTGCTCGTCGAGCGCGTCGGGCGTCGGCATGGTGTCCGGCCAGTAGAGGAACGAGCGGGTCACGGTCATGCCGTGGTCGCGCATCGTCGTGAGTTCTTCGCGAACGAGCTCCGGGTCGTAGTTCACCCACATCCGCGGGCCGCCGGAACGTGACCAGAAGTTCACGCCGACCCAGAGCTCGGGGGCTTCCGCCGCGCCGGCTTTGACCGAGTGTCGCTTCATCGCAGTCCTTCTGGAGTGTTCAGCGCTTCCGTGGGAGCGCTCTCACAAGAATACTCCGGTCGCGGCCGAAGCCGAAATGCAGCGGGCGCGCTCACCCAGTGCGGCCCCAGAAGAGCCCAGAACAGCCGGAACAGCCGGAACAGCCGGAACAGCTGTTTCGTATTGTCAAACAATCTGCTACATTGTTTAGCAATCCAGCCGCAAAGGAGTGCCCATGTCGACCTCGCTTGCACACTCCCTGCTGCCCGACGCCATCCACGACGAGTTGCGCGCAGGCATCCTGGCACGGGTCGACCCGCCCGGCACCACCTACACCGAGTCGGCCGTCGCCCTGCGGTTCGGGGTCTCGCGCCCAACCGCCAAGATGGCCATCGAGCGCCTGGTCGCCGAGGGACTGCTGCGCCGCGATTCCCACTCGGCAGCTCGCATCCCCGAGCTCAGTCGCGACGACATCGTCGACCTGTTCGAGAACCGCGCGATCGTCGAAAGTGCGGCCCTCGGTCGCGCTCGCCGGCAGCGGAACGATCCCGGCCGAAGCGCTCGCCGCCCACCGCGCCCTGCTGGCCGGTGTGCCGCACGAAGAGCCGTTCGCGGCCCTCGACATCGCCTTCCACCGCGCGCTGGTCACCGGCCAGTCCAGCCCGCGGCTCGCTCCGCATGCACTCGCTCCTGATGGGCGAGATCGAGCTCTGCATCGGGCAGGTGCAGGCCAACCACCTGCGCACGGCGCAGGATGTCGCGAGCCAGCACCAGGGCATCCTCGACGCCGTCACCGCTGGCGACTCCGAGGCGGCCGAGCGCCTGACGCGCGAACACATCGACCAGACGCGGGACCGGCTGCTCGACCACGTCGACGGGGAACGACCGTGACCGTGCTGGTGGCACTGCCCGACCAGGAGATGCGCGCACCGCCTCACCCCGAAGGTCGGCGCCGACGTCGAACTGGTCGTCTGGCTGCCGACCGATCCCCCGCTCGATCGCATGATCGACCTGCTCGTCATGCCTACACGGTGTCCTACTGATCCCTCGCGGATCTCGGCGGTCGGGTGCGGCACGTGCAGAGCCAGTCGCTCGGCTACGACGGCGCCGCCGAGTTCATGCCCGACGGGGCGACTCTCAGCAACGCCGTGGGCGTGCACGAGGCGCCCGACGGCCGAGATGGCGATGACGCTCATCCTCGCCAGCCAGCGCGGCTGGCCCGAGGTCGGTCGCAACCAGGATGCCCAGAAGTGGGATCGCCCGATGTGGCCGGGCCTCATCGGACAACGCGTGCTGCTCATCGGTGTCGGCGGAATCGGACGAGAGTTCGAGGCCCGCATCGCGGGCTTCGACGTCGAGCTCACGCGGGTCGCCAGAACCGCGCGGGATGGTGTCCACGGCATCGATGAGCTGCCCGACCTGCTGCCGCTCGCGGACATCGTCGTTCTGGCCATTCCGCTCAACGACGAGACCCGCGGCCTCGTCGACGGCGCGTTCCTCGACCGCCTGCCGCACGGAGCGCTGGTCGTCAATGTCTCGCGCGGACCGATCGTCGACACGGACGCACTCGTCGAGCACGTGCGCACCGGCGCCATCCGTTCCGCACTCGATGTGGTCGACCCCGAGCCGCTGCCCGCCGGCCACCCGCTGTGGTCGCTGCCCGGCTCGCTGATCAGCCCCCACCTCGGCGGCAACGTCGCAGAGCATGAACGACCCGCGTCGATCCGCTCGTGCTGCGGCAGATCGAACTCCTGCGCCGGGGCGAATCGCCTCGAGAACATCGTCATCAACTAGAAGGACAGTCCCCATGGAGAGACAGCTTCCCCCGGCCGAGCGAACTGCTCGAGCTGATGAAGTTCAAGAAGCCCGAGCTCAACGGCAAGAAGCGCCGGCTCGACGTCGGCCCTGACGATCAGCGACCTGCGCACCATCGCCAAGCGCCGCACCCCGAAGGCGGCGTTCGACTACACCGACGGCTCGGCGGAAGACGAGATCTCGCTCGACCGCGCGCGCCAGGCGTTCCTCGACATCGAGTTCAGCCCCTCCATCCTTCGCGGGCTGCCGGACACCGTCGACACGTCGTGCCCGATCTTCGGCGGCCCGAGCGCGCTGCCCTTCGCGATCGCCCCGACCGGGTTCACCCGCCTGATGCAGACCGAGGGCGAGATCGCCGGGGCTGGCGCGGCCGGGGCGGCCGGGCATCCCGTTCACCCTCTCGACGCTCGGCACGACGTCGATCGAGAAGGTCAAGGAGGCGAACCCGGACGGGCGCAACTGGTTCCAGCTCTACGTGATGCGCGAGCGCGAGATCTCCTACGACCTGACCCGCCGAGCGGCCGCCGCCGGGTTCGACACGCTCTTCTTCACTGTCGACACCCCGGTGGCCGGCGCACGACTGCGCGACAAGCGCAACGGCTTCTCGATCCCGCCGCAGCTGACCCTGGGCACCATCGTCAACGCGATCCCGCGCCCCTGGTGGTGGTGGGACTTCCTGACCACGCCGAAGCTCGAGTTCGCGTCGCTCTCGACGACCGGGGGCACCGTGGGCGAACTGCTCAACGCGGCGATGGACCCGACGATCTCGTTCGACGACCTCGCGGTCGTGCGCGAACTCTTCCCCGGCAAAATCGTCATCAAGGGTGTGCAGAACGTGGCCGACTCGAAGAAGCTCGTCGACCTCGGCGTCGACGGCATCGTGCTTTCGAACCACGGCGGACGCCAGCTCGACCGCGCGCCCATCCCGTTCCACCTGCTGCCCGCGGTCGTGCGCGAAGTCGGGCAAGCACACCGAGATCGCCATCGACACCGGCATCATGTCGGGCGCCGACATCGTCGCATCCATCGCTCTCGGCGCGAAGTTCACGCTCGTCGGCCGGGCCTACCTGTACGGGCTGATGGCCGGCGGGCGCGAGGGCGTCGACCGGATGATCTACATCCTGCGCGACCAGATCGAGCGCACCATGAAGCTGCTGGGGGTCGCGTCGCTCGACGAACTCACCCCGCAGCACGTCACGCAGTTGCAGCGGCTCATCCCGATCCGCTGAGCGTGACCGCACGCCACCTGGTGGGCGGGGCTGTGGTGGTCCTCGCCCGCCAGGCACTCGAGCCGTACGCTCAGAGCCCGGCGAGCTCCAGCCAGGCATCCGCGATCAGCCGGTGGCCGAGCGCGGTGGGATGCACACCGTCCTGGGCGAGTGCAGCCGCGCCGTGGTCTTCCGCCGCCGCGGAGAGCAGCGCCTGCAGGGGAAGGAACTGCGCCGCGAACTCGGTCGCGAGCCGACCCACGACCGCGCGCTTCTCGTCGAGATCCTCGTGCCAGCGCTGCTGCTCACCGGTGACCGGAAGCACGAACGGTTCCACCAGGATGAGCGTCGAGGCACCACCCAGGTCGCCCAGGCAGGCGCGATAGTCGGACTCGAAGGCGGCCGCGGTCGTCGGGTCGTTCGAGTCGTATCGACGCCAGGTGTCATTGATGCCGACATAGACCGTCAGCACGTCCGGCTGTCGCTCGACGACGTCGATGTGCCAGCGATCGCGCAGGTCGACGGCGCGGTTGCCGCTGATGCCCGCATTGATCACGGATCGATCGGGCAGTCGTGCGGCGATCATCCGCACATAGCCGTCACCCAGGAAGTCGGGTGCGTCATCCCGCCGTCCCGCGTCGGTGATGCTGTCGCCGATGAAAAGGATGGGGCCGGTCATGCCCCCATCGTAGAGAGAATCCGCGAGCTAATCGATCGGCTCGATGATGGCGATCGCCTGCTCCCGGGCTGCTCGGCGCAGCTTGTCGTCGAAGGTGATCAGGGGAGCGGACAGCGCACGCGCTGTAGCGAGTACGCAGCAGTCCGGGAGCGTCAGTCCCGTGGTGGCCCTGAGCTCGGCGATCAGCAACGGCTCATCCGAATCGGGGGTGAAAGGGTCTACTCCCATATTTCGAATCTGGCGGTGCACCTGGCCGATGTGACCGGCCGAACCCCCATGACTCCCGATGGCCGTCGCTCCGGCTTCGATGACCCGCAGGAGCAGTGAGGGCCGGTCACATCGGCCGAGTGCACCACCACGCCAGAGGTGGTACACCGGATCTCAGTCGAGCGGACCGAGCAGGTTCGTGGCGACCGTGCTGTGCACGGACTCGGTGTCGCTCGGGTGATAGATGCCGGCGAGCACGTCGCGCTGCAGCCGCGCCAGCTCGGAAGTGCTGCGGTAGCCGCCGCCGCCGGCCACGCGGGCCGACTGGTCGACGACGTACCGGGCCGTCTCGGTGGCCCGATGCTTGACACCCGTGAGCCTGCGAAACCAGGCCGGTCCGTGGTTCACGAGGTTGTCGACATCCGCGGCGAGGGTCTCGATCTGGGGCGCGAGTGCGTCGAGCGCGAGCGCGGCATCCGCAATGCGCCAGCGCAGGTCGGGATCCTGCGAATACGGTTTGCCGTCATTGCGCAACGAGGTACGGCGGCCGAGCGCCTCGACGCCGAGCTCGACCGCACGATCGCCGACCCCCGCATACACGGATGCGATCAGCAGCAGGAAGTTCGCGAAGATTCCGAAGATGAACGGGTCGCCGCTGGGTCCGACAGGGAGGATGCGAGCAACGCGTTCCGCCGGAACGATCACGCCGTCGAGCACCGTCGTGTGGCTCTGGGTCGCGCGCATTCCCAGGGTGTCCCAGTCGTCGAGGGAGCGCCAGCCCGGTGTGTCCCGGGTGATGAATCCGTGGACGAGCTTCGGATTCTCGGGGTCGCTGTCGTCGCGCCCGAAGATGCCGAGGCGGGTCCAGGCCGGCGCGAGTGAGGTGAAGATCTTGGTGCCGGTGAACGAATACGACCCATCTGCGCCGGGCACCGCCCGAGTGGTGGAGTCGAAAAGCACGAGGTCGTTGCCGGCCTCGCTGTTGCCGAATGCGAACAGCTCGCCGGCGGCCGCGTCAGCCAGCACCCAGTCGAGCGAGTCGTCCCCGCGCTCCGACAGCACGCGCGCGACGCCGGTCCAGACGAGGTGCATGTTGATGCCGAGGGCGGTGGCGGGAGCGTACGACGCCAGCAGTCGCTGGTCGAGGGCCGTCTCGACCAGCGTGCGCGGCGCAAGGTAACCGGCCGCGCGCAACTCGGCCAGGTCTTCGTCGAAGAACCGGTTGTCCCGGTCATACTCGGCCGCCCGCGAGCGGATGCGGTCGAGCATTTCCTGCGTCAGTACGGTCACCCTCCAACGCTATCCCGTGGCCGGCATCATGCCACCCCCGAGAACCGGGCGATCGCCACGAACAGCGCCAGGAGGAGCAGCACCACGTTGACGGCGATGTGCCGGATGTCACCGGGTCGACGGACGTCACCGATTCGAATGTGCACGCCGATCGCGACGACCTGCACGAGCACGAGGCCCGCCGCCGCGACGGCGGCGAGCACGGGCAGGATGTGCGTGACGGGCGGCAGGACCAGCCCGACAGCAGCGATGACTTCGACGGCCCCCACAGCCCTGACCTGCCAGGGTGCCGCATGCTCGGTCCACGGCAGGCGCGTGCGCACCCACTCGTAGGTCAGCACGAGCTTGGTGCCCCCTGCGATGAGGTAGACGAGCACGAGCAGTGCGGTCACAATCCACACGGCGACGGTCATGGCGGTTCTCCTTCTGGTTACTATTAGTAACTTGTACACGCCAGGGGCGGGTCACTTCTCTGTTAGTCAGTAACCGTGCTGTGCCCTGGTAACGCCCGTGTGACCGTGGAGGAATGCCGGATGAGCACTGGGAGTAACGGGTGAGCACGGTGAGCACAGCGAACACGGTGAGCAGTCCGACCGCAGCCCTGGCCGACGAGTGCGAGGTACAGCTCGAGGCGGGCGAGGTGATCCGAGACACCTTCGCCCGCATCGGCGACAAGTGGAGCCTGCTCATCCTCGGGATGCTGGATGCCGCCCCGCTGCGGTTCACCGCGCTACGCGACAGCGTTCCGGGCATCTCGCACCGCATGCTGACCCTCACCCTGCGCAACCTCGAGAGGGAGGGCCTCGTCTCGCGCGAGGTGTTCGCCGAAGTGCCTCCCCGGGTCGAATACACCGTCACCGCGCTCGGACGAACCATCCTGCCGTCCGTTAAGGCGCTCGCCAACTGGGCCCTCGAGCACAGCGAGGAGATCCGGCAGAACCGCGACCGGTTCGACGACCGGCTCGCCGGACTCTAACGCGCCAGCTCGTCGGCGATCGCCCGGATACCAAGGTCGACCTCGGCGAAGGTCGTGCTGAGGGGTGAGAGGCCGAGCCGCAGGCCGGACGGCCGACGAAAGTCCGGGATGACGCCGCGCGCCCACAGCGGTGCGACCAGGTCGGCGAAGCGCGGGTGGTCGAGCGTGATGTGACTGCCCCGCAGCCGGGCATCGCGGGGCGTCGCGAGAACCGCCTCGGGCAGCAACTCGTCGGCCCGTTCGATGGCGAACGACGTCAGGGCGATCGACTTCTGCCGCACTGCGACGACGCCGACCGTGTCGAGGAGCTCGATCATGTCCTGCATCGCGAGCATCCCGACCACGGGCGGTGTCCCGCTCAGCAGGCCGCGGATGCCTGGCGCGGGCACGTAACCCTGCCCCATTTCGAACGGCGCGGCGCTGCCGATCCAGCCCTGGATGGGTTGCCGGAGCTCATCGTGCAGGCGGGAGCGCACATAGCCGAACGCGGGAGCGCCGGGGCCACCGTTCAGGTATTTGTAGGTGCAGCCGACCGCGAGGTCGACGTCCCAGGCGTCGAGCTCGATCGGAACAGACCCGGCCGAGTGGCACAGGTCGAGCACGAGCAGGGCGCCCACCTCGTGCGCTGCGGCAGTGACACCGGCCGCATCGACGAGGTAGCCGGAGCGGTAGGAGATGTGACTCAGGACGACAACCGCGGTGTTCGTCGACACCGCCTGCGCCACCGCTTCGGGCGTTACGGCGTCCGCGGCGTCGATCCACACCACGGTCATGCCCAGCTCGGCGGCGATCCCCTCGACCACGTAGCGGTCGGTCGGAAAGTTGTCCCGGTCGATGACGAGCTCACTCCGGCCAGGGCGAGCCGCAGCCGCGGCCCTGATCAGCTTGTAGAGCAGCACCGTGGTCGAGTCACCGATCGCGGTCTGGCCCGGTGCGGCACCGAGCACCACGCGCCCCAGGTCGTCGCCGATGCGCAGCGGCAGCTCCAGCCACCCCTCATCCCAGCCCCGGATGAGGCGACCACCCCACTGGTCCCGGATGAACGCGCCGACGCGCTCCGCCGACGCGATGAGAGGGCGCCCCAGCGAGTTGCCATCGAGGTACGCCAGCACATCCGCGTCGCGCAGGAACAGCCCGGCGTGCGCGGCAAGCGGGTCCGTCGCATCCAGCTCGGCCGCGGTCGCGGTCACGAGGTGCCCACCATCCGTCCGCCGACGACCATGGTCGCCGCCACCGCTGCGGCAACCACCAGCGCGACGAGGGCGAAGACCACCGTGAGACCGACCGCATTCGCGATGAGCGGAAGCAGCAGCACCACCAGGGCAGTCGGGCCGACGATCCAGAGGTGCACCACGATCCCCGGAAGAATCCGCAGGTGCGCGACAACGAGCGACAGCGCGAACACCGCAACGGGGATGCACACCGACATCGCGGCCACGGCGGGCGTTATGGCCTCGTGACCGCCCGCGAACTTCACCACGACCTCGAGGCCCGCGCCGAGAGCGCCGAGCGCGGAGAAGATGAAGTAGTGCCCGTAACCCCAGAAGTACGCGCCCTCGCGTTTCACCGCCAGACCATCTCCGGCCGGTTGCAGAAAATACAGCCACCACAGGGCGAAGATCAGCACGAGAGCCGAGATTCCCACCACGATCAGCGGGCCGATCCGGTCGCCGGCGTTCACCACGTCGCCGATGCCGGCCGCGAGCACAGCGATAGTCTCCCCCAGCAGGATGATCGCGAACAGCCCGTAGCGCTCCGCGATGTGGCCCGGATGCCAGGACGTCATTCCGGTGCGTTCGGCCCAGTAGGGCACCAGGAACTCCAGCACGACGAGCACGATGAACGCGAGGTAGACGGTCCACCACTGGTCGCGCGCATCCGTCGGGAACAGCAGCCGCGACAGCCACGCCAGCTGCACGAGCGTGACACCGCCCGCGTACCGCAGGGCGGTCGTGCGCCCGGCGGGGTTCTCGATCGCCGCGCGCACCCACTGCGCAACGAGGCCGATGCGCATGATGAAATACCCGAGCGTGATACCGAAGAAATCCTGGTGCTGGAACGCGGCCGGCACCCCGGCCGCAAGAACGAGCACGCCGCCCATCTGCAGCAGGGACAGCAGCCGGTAGGGAACGTCGTCGGTGTCGTAGGCAGACGCGAACCAGGTGAAGTTCATCCAGGCCCACCAGATCGCGTAGAAGACCATGATGAACGCCACGGTGCCCTGGGCGACGTGGCCGTGCTCGATGCTGGCGGCGAGCTGGTCGGCGACCTGCGCCACCGCCACCACGAAGGTGAGGTCGAACAGGGCCTCGAGCGCACTCGACGGGCGGTGCGACTCCGTGGTGTCACGGGCGGCCATGCGCGTGCGAATCCTGAATCGCGGGGTCGGCGTCGCCATCCCTAGAGCTTATTGACCCGCCCTCGTCTTACGCTGATCGTGGAGGTGCAGTTACGAACACACACGAGGTCGCCAACCAGGCTCCGCCGCGCGTCGACATCAACGAGTTCACGATGAACTCTCCCCTGGTGGCGGGGGTGCGCGAGTACGACGCGGGGTGGGCGGTCGCCGACCTCGAGATGGTCGGCGCGTCCGTCGGCACCGGGCAGTTCCAGCACGATGCCGATCGCGCCAACCGCATCGAACCCGAACTCCGAACATTCGACGCGCACGGCAACCGCATCGACGAGGTCGAATACGACTCCAGCTACACACGCATCATCTCCGCCGCAACGGCGGCCGGAGCCCACACCGCCGCCTGGGCGCACCCCCGGCCGGGCGCGAACGTGGCACGCGCCGCCACCTTCATGCTGTTCGCCCAGGTCGAGCCGGGACACGCCTGCCCGATCTCGATGACACACTCCGCCGTTCCCGCCCTCGCCGCGAACCCCGCCGCCGCCGCCCGGTGGATGCCGCGGCTGCTGAGCCGCGAATACGACGCGCGGCTCGTCGCCGACAAGTCATCGGCGCTGTTCGGCATGGCCATGACAGAGAAACAGGGCGGCTCCGACGTGCGCGCGAACACCACGGTCGCTGTGCCGACCGGAGACGGCGACTACCTGCTGACGGGCCACAAGTGGTTCTGCAGCGCGCCCATGTCCGACGGCTTCCTGGTGCTCGCCCAGGCGCCCGCGGGACTGAGCTGCTTTCTCGTCGCGCGGGTGCTGGATGACGGCGAACGCAACGTCTTCCGCATCCAGAGGCTCAAAGACAAGCTGGGAAACCGGTCGAACGCGTCAAGCGAAGTGGAGTTCGAGGCAACAGTCGGCACACTTCTCGGCGAGGAGGGCCGCGGTGTCAAAACCATCATCGAGATGGTGGCACGCACCCGCCTCGACTGCGTCTACGGTTCGACAGCCGGAATGCGGCAGGCGGTCGCCGAGGCCGCCTGGCACGTGCGCCATCGCGCAGCCTTCGGGCGGATGCTCGTCGACCAGCCCGCGATGACCGCCGTCGTGGCCGACCTCGCGCTCGAATCCGAGGCTGCGACGGCGACCGCGCTGCGCCTGGCTCGAGCGCACGACGCCGATGCCTCCGAAGGCGAGATCGCCTTCCGTCGCCTTGCGACTGCAGTGTCGAAATACTGGATCTGCAAGCGCGGGCCCGAACACGCCTACGAGGCGCTCGAGTGCCTCGGCGGCAACGGCTACACCGAGGCGTTCCCGCTTGCGCGGCGCTACCGGGAGCAGCCCGTAATGGCCGTGTGGGAAGGGTCCGGCAATGTGATCGCACTCGATGTTCTGCGGGCGCTGGCGCGAGAGCCGGAAAGCCTCCAGGCCTTCGACCAGGAGCTGTCACTCGCCAGCGGCGTATCCCGGGTCTTTGACGCACACGTCGACGCGACCCGCGCGCTCACCCGTACGGTTGCTGCGGAACAGCCCGACGCCGCCTCCCGCAGCGCGCGGCGACTCGTCGCAGACCTTGCCCTGGCGCTGCAGGCGTCCCTGCTCATCAGGCACGCGCCCGCCGCGGTCTCCGATGCGTTCGTCGCCTCGCGCCTGGGGCCGAACCGTGGTCACCTGTATGGCGAGCTGCCCGCGACATCCGACCTCGCCGGCATTCTGGCGCGCGCCTAGGGCGCTAGCGGCGAAGCTCGGCGAGCACGGCCTCGAGCTGGTCGACCGCCCAATCAAGCTCCTCGGCCTCGACCACCAGCGGAGGAGCGAGCCTGATGGTGCTGCCGTGGGTGTCTTTGGCGAGCACGCCGCGCTCCACGAGCAGTTCGCACACCTGCCTGCCGGTGCCGAGAGCCGGATCGATGTCGATGCCGGCCCACAGCCCGACGCCGCGCACGGTCACAACGCCTGAACCGATCAGGCGGCGAAGTCCGGCGTGCAGGCGCTCGCCGAGCACTCGCGCTCGCTCCTGGTATTCGCCGGTTGACAGCAGCCCCACCACCGCGAGACCGACCGCGGCAGCGAGCGGATTTCCGCCGAACGTCGAGCCGTGTTCCCCCGGCTTCAGCACGCCCAGGATGTCCGCGTTGCCGACGACCGCGCTGACGGGCACGATGCCGCCACCGAGCGCCTTGCCGAGCAGGTAGAGATCGGGAACCACGCCCGCGTTGTCGCACTGGAAGGTCGCACCGGTACGACCGAGACCGGACTGGATCTCGTCTGCAATGAACAGCACGCCTCGGCGCTCCGTGATCTCACGAACCGCCGGCAGGTAGTCGGCCGGGGGCACCAGGATGCCCGCCTCACCCTGGATCGGCTCCAGCAGCACGGCCACGGTGTCGTCGTCGATCGCCGCCTCGAGCGCCGCAGCGTCGCCGTAGGGCACGCTGACGAAGCCCGGCGTGAACGGGCCGAAATCGTTTCGGGCATCCGGGTCGCCCGAGAAGCTGATGATGGTCGTCGTGCGCCCGTGGAAGTTGCCGTCGGCCACGATGATCTTCGCGCGGCCCGGCGCAACGCCCTTCACCCGGTAGCCCCAGGCGCGGGCGACCTTGATGGCCGACTCCACGGCCTCGGCGCCCGTATTCATGGGAAGCACCATGTCTTTGCCCGCGAGCGCGGCAAGTGCGGTGACGAACGGGCCGAGCTGGTCGTTGTAGAACGCACGGCTGGTCAGGGTGATGCGATCGAGCTGGGCCCTGGCGGCGTCGATGAGCACGGGATGCCCGTGGCCGAAGTTGATCGCCGAGTATGCCGCGAGGCAGTCGAGGTAGCGACGACCGGAGATATCGGTGACCCACGCGCCGTCGCCGTGGCTGACGACCACCTCGAGCGGGTGGTAGTTGTGGGCGGCGTGCTCCGCCTCGAGGGCGATCGCCGCGTCGACGCTGGCGTTGGTTGCCACGCTCATCGCCGCAGCTCCAGGGTGCAGCACTTCACGCCGCCGCCGCCGAGCAGCAGCTCGGACAGGTCGACCCCGATGGGGTTGTAGCCGCGCTCGCGCAGCTGGCGCTCGAAGTCCTTGGCGCGCGAGGCGATGACGACGTTGTAGCCGTCGCTGTAGGAGTTGAGGCCGAGCACGGCGGCATCCTCTTCGGTCACGATGATGGCGTCGGGGTAGCGCTCGCGCAGGATGGCGAGGCTCGGCTCGTCGAACGCGCTCGGCAGGTAGGCGATGTTGGCGGGCGTGCCGTCCTCGGGCCGCCCTCGGGGTCGAGCACCGCGATCGCGGTGTCGAGGTGGTAGAAGCTCGGGTTGACGAGGTTCAGCGAGACGACCTCGCGACCGAAGATCTCGGCCGAGCTCCTCGTGGCTGTTGGACGCGCTGCGGAATCCCTGGCCGGCGAGCAGCACGTCGCCGACGAGCAGGAAGTCGCCCTCGCCCTCGTTGACGTTCTCGGGAACTCGCACGTCGTATCCGTTGGCCCGGAACCAGTCCATGTAGGCCGGGCCCTCGGGCTGGCGCTCCGGGTAGGTGAAGCTCGCGCCGTAGGCGATGTTGTCGAGCACGAACCCGCCGTTCGCGGCGTAGACCATGTCGGGCAGGCCCTCGATCGGGTCGATCAGCTGCACGTCGAAGCCGAGGTCGAGGTAGGTCTGGTAGAGCACCTCCCACTGCTTCACGGCGAGGCTGGTGTCGGTGGGGTCCTCGGGATGCATCCACGGGTTGATCCGGTACGACACGGTGAAGTAGTCGGGGCGGCACATCAGGATGGTGCGCTTGGAGGCGTGGCGCTGCGGCGCGGCTGTGGAGGGCTCGGTCATCGTCATGACCCCAGTTTTTCACGCACTATCGTCAATTTGGCGGCTTCGGGCGCACGGAATCGCCGTCTTTGGCTGGGTGGGCACAGTTTTTCGCCATAGAGTGTGCGGATGGACAGTCTCGACTACGGCATCATCGACCTGCTCCGCCAAAATGCCCGCGCGGGCTATGGCGACATCGGCGAGGTGATCGGACTGTCGGCTTCCGCGGTGAAGCGTCGCGTCGACCGGCTGGTCGCGGACGGCGTCATCCGGGGCTTCACGATCCAGGTCGACCCGGCCGTCGATGGCATGGCGACCGAGGCCTACGTCGAGCTGTTCTGCCGCGGCACGGTCGCGCCGGAGGAGCTCAAGCGCATCCTGTCCGGCGTGCCCGAGGTGGTGGATGCCGGAACGGTCACCGGATCGGCGGACGCGATCGTGCACATGCGCTCGCGCGACATCCCGTCGCTCGAGATCGCGCTGGAGAAGGTGCGCATCGCGCCGAACGTCGACCACACGCGCAGCGCGATCGTGCTGTCGCGGTTGATCCACCGCACCCACGACTAGCTTTTCGTTTTGTATTGACACATTGCTACAGTGCTGATACAAAGTACTCATGACCGTTCTCTGGATTGTCGGAATCGCCCTCGGCTTCTTCGCGCTGCTCGCGTTGCCGCTGTTTGTCA
>CAVTXB010000019.1:0-428675 GCA_963738535.1 uncultured Actinomycetota bacterium | reverse complement strand
CTGCACCGGGATTCCCACTCGGCAGCTCGCATCCCCGAGCTCAGTCGCGACGACATCGTCGACCTGTTCGAGAACCGCGCGATCGTCGAAAGTGCGGCCCTCGGTCGCCTCGCCGGCAGCGGAACGATCCCGGCCGAAGCGCTCAGCGCCCACCGCGCCCTGCTGGCCGGTGTGCCGCACGAAGAGCCGTTCGCGGCCCTCGACATCGCCTTCCACCGGGCGCTGGTCACCGGCCAGTCCAGTCCGCGGCTCGCTCGCATGCACGCGCTCCTGATGGGCGAAATCGAGCTCTGCATCGGGCAGGTGCAGGCCAGCCACCTTCGCACGGCGCAGGATGTCGCGAGCCAGCACCAGGGCATCCTCGACGCCGTCACCGCTGGCGACTCCGAGGCGGCCGAACGCCTGACGCGACAACACATCGACCAGACCAGGGACCTGCTGCTCGACCACGTCGACGGGGAACGACCGTGAGCGTGCTGGTGGCACTGCCCGACCAGGAGATGGTGCACCGCATCACCCCGAAGGTGGGCGCCGACGTCGAACTGGTCGTCTGGCTGCCGACCGATCCCCCGCTCGATCGGGTGATCGACCTGCTGGTGATGAACTACACCGTGGCCTACTCATCCCTCGCCGGGCTAGGCGGTCTGCGTGCGGCACGTGCAGAGCCAGTCCCTGGGGTACGACGGCGCCTCCGAGTTCATCCCCGACGCAACGACTCTCAGCAACGCCGTGGGCGTGCACGAGGGCCCGACGGCCGAGATGGCGATGACGCTCATCCTGGCCAGCCAGCGGGGGTGGCCCGAGGTCGGTCGCAACCAGGATGCCCGCAGCTGGAACCGCCCGATGTGGCCGGGCCTCATCGGAACACGCCTGCTGCTCATCGGTGTCGGCGGAATCGGGCGAGAGTTCGAGAACCGCATCACGGGCTTCGACGTCGAGCTCACCCGGGTCGCGCGAACCGCCCGCGATGGTGTGCACGGTATCGACGAGCTGCCCGACCTTCTTCCGCTCGCGGACATCGTTGTTCTGGCCATTCCGCTCAACGACGAGACCACCGGCCTCGTCGACGGCGCGTTTCTCGACCGCCTGCCGCACGGAGCACTGCTCGTCAATGTTTCGCGCGGGCGCATCGTCGACACCGACGCACTCGTGGCGAGGCTGCGCACCGGCGCCATCCGTTCCGCACTCGATGTGATGGACCCCGAGCCGCTGCCCGCCGACCACCCGCTGTGGTCGCTGCCCGGCTCGCTGATCAGCCCCCACCTCGGCGGCAACGTCGCCAGCATCAACGATCGCGTAGACCCCCTCGTGCTGCGGCAGATCGAACACCTGCGCCGGGGCGAATCCCTCGAGCACGTCGTCATCAACTAGAAGGACAGTCCCAATGGAGAGAAGCGTCCCCCGGCCGAGCGAACTGCTCGAGCTGATGAAGTTCAAGAAGCCCGAGCTCAACGGCAAGAAGCGCCGTCTCTCGTCGGCCCTGACGATCAGCGACCTGCGCAGCATCGCGAAGCGACGCACCCCGAAGGCGGCCTTCGACTACACCGACGGCTCGGCGGAAGACGAGATCTCGCTCGACCGCGCGCGGCAGGCCTTCCTCGACATCGAGTTCAGCCCGTCCATCCTTCGCGGGCTGCCGGACACGGTCGACACCTCGTGCACCGATCTTCGGCGGCCCGAGCGCGCTGCCCTTCGCGATCGCCCCGACCGGGTTCACCCGCCTGATGCAGACCGAGGGCGAGATCGCCGGGGCTGGCGCGGCCGGGGCAGCCGGGCATCCCGTTCACCCTGTCGACGCTCGGCACCACGTCGATCGAGAAGGTCAAGCAGGCGAATCCGGATGGGCGCAACTGGTTCCAGCTCTACGTGATGCGCGAGCGCGAGATCTCCTACGACCTGACCCGTCGGGCGGCCGCCGCCGGCTTCGACACCCTGTTCTTCACCGTCGACACCCCGGTCGCCGGCGCGCGCCTGCGCGACAAGCGCAACGGCTTCTCCATCCCGCCGCAGCTGACCCTCGGCACGATCGTCAACGCGATCCCGCGGCCGTGGTGGTGGTGGGACTTCCTGACCACGCCGAAGCTCGAGTTCGCCTCGCTCTCGACGACCGGGGGCACCGTCGGCGAGCTGCTCAACGCCGCCATGGACCCGACGATCTCGTTCGACGACCTCGCCGTCGTCCGCGAGCTGTTCCCCGGCAAGATCGTGATCAAGGGCGTGCAGAACGTGGCGGACTCCAGGAAGCTCGTCGACCTCGGCGTCGACGGCATCGTGCTCTCCAACCACGGCGGACGCCAGCTCGACCGCGCGCCCATCCCCTTCCACCTGCTGCCGGCGGTCGTGCGCGAGGTCGGCAAGGACACCGAGATCGCCATCGACACCGGCATCATGTCGGGCGCCGACATCGTCGCATCCATCGCTCTCGGCGCGAAGTTCACGCTCGTCGGCCGGGCCTACCTGTACGGGCTGATGGCCGGCGGGCGCGAGGGCGTCGACCGCATGATCTACATCCTCCGCGACCAGATCGAGCGCACCATGAAGCTGCTGGGGGTCGCCTCGCTCGACGAGCTCACGCCCGCAGCACGTCACGCAGCTGCAGCGGCTCATCCCGATCCGCTGAGCGTGACCGCACGCCACCTGGTGGGCGGGGCTGTGGTGGTCCTCGCCCGCCAGGCACTCGAGCCTACGCTCAGAGCCCGGCGAGCTCGAGCCAGGCGTCGGCGATCAGCCGGTGGCCGAGCGCGGTCGGATGCACGCCGTCCTGCGGCGAGTGCGGCCGCGCCGTGGTCCTCGGCCGCCGCCGCCAGCAGCGCCTGCAGCGGCAGGAACCGCGCCCGAACTCGGCCGCGAGCCGCGCCACGACGGCGCGCTTCTCGTCGAGGTCCTCGTGCCAGCGCTCCTGCTCCTCGGTGACCGGAAGCACGAACGGCTCGACCAGGATGAGCGTCGAGGCGCCGCCGAGGTCGGCGAGGCACGCGCGATAGTCGGCCTCGAAGGACGCGGCGGTCGTCGGGTCGTTCGAGTCGTAGCGGCGCCAGGTGTCGTTGATGCCGACATAGACGGTCAGGATGTCCGGCTGTCGCTCGACGACGTCGATGTGCCAGCGGTCGCGCAGGTCGACGGCGCGGTTGCCGCTGATGCCGGCGTTGATGACGTGGTCGATCGGGCAGTCGTCGGCGATCATCCGAACATAGCCGTCGCCCAGGAAGTCGGGTGCGTCATCCCGCCGTCCCGCGTCGGTGATGCTGTCGCCGATGAAAAGGATGGGGCCGGTCATGCCCCAATCGTAGAGAGAATCCGCGAGCTAATCGATCGGCTCGATGATGGCGATCGCCTGCGCCCGGGCTGCTGGCGAGCTTGTCGTCGAAGGTGATCAGGGGAGCGGACAACGCACGCGCTGTAGCGAGTACGCAGCAGTCCGGGAGCGTCAGTCCCGTGGTGGCCCTGAGCTCGGCGATCAGCAACGGCTCATCCGAATCGGGGGTGAAAGGGTCTACTCCCATATTTCGAATCTGGCGGTGCACCTGGCTGATGTGACCGGCCGAACCCCCATGACTCCCGATGGCCGTCGCTCCGGCTTCGATGACCCGCAGGAGCAGTGAGGGCCGGTCACATCGGCCGAGTGCACCACCACGCCAGAGGTGGTACACCGGATCTCAGTCGAGCGGACCGAGCAGGTTCGTCGCGACGGTGTTGTGCACGGACTCGGTGTCGCTCGGGTGATAGATTCCGGCGAGAACGTCGCGCTGCAGCCGCGCCAGCTCGGAACTGCTGCGGTATCCGCCGCCGCCGGCCACGCGGGCCGACTGGTCGACGACGTAGCGCGCGGTCTCGGTGGCGCGGTGCTTGACACCGGTGAGCCTGCGGAACCAGGCCGCTCCGTGGTTGACGAGGTTGTCGACATCCGCGGCGAGGGTCTCGATCTGCGGCGCGAGCGCGTCGAGCGCGAGGGCGGCATCCGCAATGCGCCAGCGCAGGTCGGGGTCCTGCGAGTACGGTTTGCCATCGTTCCTGAGCGAGGTGCGCCGGCCGACGGCCTCGACGCCGAGCTCGAGCGCGCGATCGCCGACCCCCGCATAGACGGATGCGATGAGCAGCAGGAAGTTCGCGAAGATCCCGAAGATGAACGGGTCGCCGCTCGGCCCGACGGCAGGATGCGCGCGATGCGGTCCGCCGGAACGACCACGCCGTCGAGCACCGTCGTGTGGCTCTGGGTCGCGCGCATGCCGAGTGTGTCCCAGTCGTCGAGCGACGTCCAGCCCGGCGTCTCGCGCGTGATGAAGCCGTGCACGAGCCTCGGATTCTCGGGATCGCTGTCGTCGCGACCGAAGATGCCGAGGCGCGTCCAGGCCGGCGCGAGCGAGGTGAAGATCTTCGTGCCGGTGAACGCGTACGACCCGTCTGCGCCGGGCACCGCCTGGTCGTGGAGTCGAACAGCACGAGGTCGTTGCCGGCCTCGCTGTTGCCGAAGGCGAACAGCTCGCCGGCCGCCGCATCCGCCAGCACCCAGTCGAGCGAGTCGTCCCCGCGCTCGGACAGCACGCGGGCGACGCCGGTCCAGACCAGGTGCATGTTGATGCCGAGCGCGGTCGCCGGAGCGTACGACGCGAGCAGGCGCTGGTCGAGCGCGGTCTCGAGCAGCGAGCGCGGCGCGAGGTATCCGGCCGCCCGCAACTCGTCCAGGTCTTCGGCGAAGAAGGCGTTGTCGCGGTCATATCCGGCCGCTCGGGAACGGATGCGCTCGAGCAGCTCCTGCGTCAGTACGGTCACGCTCCAACGCTATCCCGTCGCCGGCGTCATGCCACCCCCGAGAATCGGACGATCGCGACGAACAGCGCCAAGAGGAGAAGCATGACGTTGACGGCGATTGCCGCTTTTCACCGGGTCGTCGGACGTCACCGATTCGAAGGTGCACGATGATCGCGACGACCTGCACGAGCACGAGACCCGCCGCGGCAACGGCGGCGAGGATGGGCAGGATGTGCGTGACGGGCGGCAGGATCAGCCCGACCGCGGCGAGGACCTCGACGATTCCGACAGCTTGACCTGCCACGGAGCCGCATGCTCGGTCCACGGCATGCGCGTGCGCACCCGCTCGTGGGGCAGCAGAGCTTGGTGCCCCCGGCGAGAGGTAGACGAGAACGAGCAGTCCGGAGACGATCCAGACGGCGATGAGCATGGTGGTTCTCCTTCTGGTTACTATTAGTTACTTGTAAACACGCTAGTAACCGATCACTTCTCTGTTACTCGGTTACCGGCTGTGCCCTGGTAACGCCCGTGTGACCGTGGAGGAATGCCGGATGAGCACTGGGAGTAACGGGTGAGCACGGTGAGCACAGCGACCACGGTGAGCAGTCCGACCGCAGCCCTGGCCGACGAGTGCGAGGTGCAGCTCGAGGCCGGCGAGATGATCCGCGACACCTTCGCCAGGATCGGCGACAAGTGGAGCCTGCTCATCCTGGGGATGCTGGATGCCGCCCCGCTGCGCTTCACCGCGCTGCGCGACAGCGTTCCCGGCATCTCACACCGGATGCTGACCCTCACGCTGCGCAACCTCGAGAGGGACGGCCTCGTCTCGCGCGAGGTCTTCGCCGAAGTGCCGCCCCGGGTCGAGTACACCGTGACGGAGCTCGGGCGAACCATCCTGCCGGCCGTGAAGGCGCTCGCGTTTTGGGCGCTCGAGCACAACGACGAGATCCGGCAGAACCGCGACCGGTTCGACGACCGGCTCGCCGGACTCTAACGCGCCAGCTCCTCGGCGATCGCTCGCACGCCGAGCTCGACCTCGGCGAACGTCGTGCTGAGCGGCGAAAGCCCCAGCCGGAGGCCCGACGGGCGGCGGAAGTCCGGCATGACGCCGCGCGCCCAGAGCGGCGCGACGAGGTCGGCGAACCGCGGATGGTCGAGCGTGATGTGACTGCCGCGCAGCCGGGGATCGCGCGGCGTCGCGAGCACCGCCTCGGGCAGCAGCTCGTCGGCCAGTTCGATCGCGAACGAGGTCAGGGCGATCGACTTCTGCCGGACGGCGGCGAGGCCGACCGTGTCGATGAGCGCGATCATGTCCTGCATCGCGAGCATCCCGATGATCGGTGGCGTCCCGCTCAGGAACCCGCGGATGCCCGGCGCGGGCTCGTAACCCTGGCCCATCTCGAACGGGGTCGCGCTGCCGATCCAGCCCTGGATGGGCTGGCGGAGCTCGCCCTGCAGGTCGGCGCGGACGTAGGCGAACGCCGGCGCGCCCGGGCCGCCGTTCAGGTACTTGTAGGTGCAGCCGACCGCGAGGTCGACGTCCCAGGCGTCGAGCTCGACCGGAACGACCCCGCCGAGTGGCACAGGTCGAGCACGAGCAGCGCGCCCGCCTCGTGCGCTACCGCGGTGATGGCGGCGGCGTCGGCGAGGTACCCGGAGCGGTAGGCGACGTGGCTCAGGATGACGACCGCGGTGTTCGTCGAGACCGCCGCGGCAACCGCATCCGGGGTCACGGCGTCCGCGGCGTCGATCCAGCACAACGTCATCCCCAGCTCGGCGGCGATGCCCTCGACCACGTAGCGGTCGGTCGGGAAGTTGTCGCGATCGATGACCAGCTCGGTGCGGCCCGGTCGAGCAGCCGCCGCGGCACGCATCAGCTTGTAGAGCAGAACCGTCGTCGAGTCGCCGATCGTCGTCTGGCCCGGTGCGGCGCCGAGCACCACGCGCCCGAGGTCGTCGCCGATTCGCAGCGGCAGCTCGAGCCAGCTCTCATCCCAGCCTCGGATGAGTCGGCCGCCCCACTGGTCGCCGACGAACGCGGTGATGCGGTCCGCCGATGCCGCGAGCGGCCGCCCGAGCGAGTTGCCGTCGAGGTAGGCGACGACCTCGGCCTCGCGCAGGAACCGCCCGGGGTACGCGGCGAGCGCATCCGCCGCATCCAGCTCGGCCGCGGTCGCGGTCACGAGGTGCCCACCATCCGGCGCGCCGACGACCATGGTCGCCGCGACCGCGGCCGCAACCACCAGCGCGACGAGGGCGAAGACGACCGGAGCCCGACCGCGTTCGCGACGAGCGGAAGCAGCAGTACGACGATCGCCGTCGGGACGACGATCCGGAGGTGCACGACGATGCCCGGCAGGATGCGCACGTGCGCGACAACGAGCGACAGCGCGAAGACCGCAACCGGGATGCACACCGACAACGCGGCCACGGCGGGCGGACGGCCTCGTGGCCACCCGCGAACTTCACGACGACCTCGAGCCCGGCGCCGAGCGCGCCGAGCGCGGCGAACATGAAGTAGTGCCCGTAGCCCCAGAAGAACGCCCCCTCGCGATTCTCCGCCAGACCCTCGCCCGCCGGCTGCAGGAAGTACAGCCACCAGAGCCCGAAGATCAGCACGAGCGCCGAGATCCCCACGGCGATCAGCGGGCCGATCCGGTCGCCGGCGCCGACCACCTCGCTGACGCCGGCCGCGAGCACAGCGATCGTCTCGCCGAGCAGGATGATCGCGAACAGTCCGTAGCGCTCCGCGATGTGGTGCGGATGCCAGGTCGTCATCCCGGTCCGCTCCGCCCAGTACGGCACGAGGACCTCGAGCACGACGAGCACGAAGAACGCGAGATAGACGGTCCACCACTGGTCGCGCGCATCCGTCGGCAACAGCAGTCGCGACAGCCAGCCGAGCTGGACGACGTCACGCCGACCGCGTAGCGAATGGCGGTGGTGCGGCCATCCGGATTCTCGACCGCCGCGCGCATCCACTGGGCCACGAGGGCGATGCGCATGATGAAGTAGCCGAGCGTGATCCCGAAGAAGTTCTGGTGCTCGAACGCGGCGGGCACTCCCGCCGCGAGAACGAGAACGCCGCCCATCTGCAGCAGGGACAGCAGGCGATAGGGGACGTCATCCGTGTCGTACGCGGAGGCGAACCAGGTGAAGTTCATCCACGCCCACCAGATGGCGAAGAACACCATGACGAACGGGACGATGCCCGGACGGCGTGGCCGTGCTCGATCCTGGCGGCCAGCTGGTCGGCGATCTGGGCGACCGCCACGACGAACGTCAGGTCGAACAGCGCCTCGAGCGGGCTCGACGTGCGATGCGCCTCCCCCGTGTCGCGGGCGGCCATGCGCGTGCGAATCCTGAACCGCGGGACCGGCGTCGCCATCCCTAGAGCCTATTGAACCGCCCTCAGTTCTACGCTCGATCGTGGAGGGTCGATGCCGATCACACACGAGGTCTTCAACCAGGTTCCGCCGCGCGTCGACGTCAACGAGTTCACGCTCAACCCTCCCCTCGTCGACGGCGTTGCGCGCCTACGACGCGGACTGGGCGCTCGACGACCTCGACGGCCGTCGGCGCGCACGTCGGCACCGGGCAGTTCCAGCACGACGCCGAACGCGCCAACCGGATCGAGCCGGAACTGCGAACCCACGACGCGCACGGCAACCGCATCGACGAGGTCGAGTACGACTCCAGCTACACCCGCATCATCTCCGCGGCCGGCGGCCGGCGCCCACACGTCGGCGTGGGCGGACCCCGGCCGGGCGCGAACGTCGCGCGCGCCGCGACGTTCATGCTCTTCGCGCAGGTCGAGCCCGGCCACGCCTGCCCGATCTCGATGACGCACTCCGCCGTTCCCGCGCTCGCCGCGAACCCCGCCGCTCGCCGAGAAGTGGATGCCGCGGCTGCTCAGCCGCGACTACGACGGCGCGCTCGGCGCCGGCAAGACATCCGCGCTGTTCGGCATGGCGATGACCGAGAAGCAGGGCGGCTCGGATGTTCGCGCCAACACGACGATCGCCGTGCCGACCGGCGACGGCGCCTACCTGCTCACCGGGCACAAGTGGTTCTGCAGCGCGCCCATGTCCGACGGCTTCCTGGTGCTCGCGCAGGCGCCGGCGGGACTCAGCTGCTTTCTCGTCGCGCGGGTGCTGGACGACGGCGAGCGCAACGTCTTCCGCATCCAGCGGCTCAAGGACAAGCTCGGCAACCGCTCGAACGCGTCGAGCGAGGTCGAGTTCGACGGCACCGTCGGCACCCTCCTCGGCGAGGAGGGCCGCGGGGTCAGGACCATCATCGAGATGGTCGCGCGCACGCGGCTCGACTGCGTTTTCGGCTCGACGGCCGGCATGCGCCAGGCCGTCGCGGAGGCCGCCTGGCACGTTCGGCATCGCGCGGCCTTCGGGCGACTGCTCGTCGACCAGCCCGCGATGACCGCGGTGCGTCGCCGACCTCGCGCTCGAGTCGGAGGCGGCGACGGCGACCGCGCTGCGGCTGGCGCGGGCGCACGACGACGACGCGCTCCGAGGCGAGCTCGCCTTCCGGCGCCTGGCGACCGCGGTCTCCAAGTACTGGATCTGCAAGCGCGGGCCCGAGCACGCCTACGAGGCGCTCGAGTGCCTGGGCGGCAACGGCTACACCGAGGCGTTCCCGCTCGCGCGCCGCTACCGCGAGCAGCCCGTCATGGCGGTGTGGGAGGGCTCCGGCAACGTGATCGCGCTCGACGTGCTGCGCGCTCTGGCGCGCGAGCCCGACAGCTTCGAGGCGTTCGATGCCGAGTGTCGCTCGCGGCGGGCATCCGGCGTCTTCGACGCTCACCTCGACGCGACCCGGCGCTCGCGCGCGACGGTTGCGCGGCAGCAGACCCGGATGCGGCCTCCCGCCAGGCCCGGCGGCTGGTCGCCGATCTCGCGCTCGCGCTGCAGGCGTCGCTGCTCATCCGCACGCGCCCGCCGCGGTCTCCGACGCGTTCGTCGCATCCCGCCTCGGGCCGAACCGGGCCACCTCTACGGCGAGCTGCCCGCGACATCCGACCTCGCCGGCGATTCCGTCGAGCGCGCGCCTAGGGCGCTAGCGGCGCAGCTCGGCGAGCACGGCCTCGAGCTGGTCGACGGCCCAGTCGAGCTCCTCGGCCTCGACCACGATCGGCGGGGCGAGACGGATGGTGCTGCCGTGCGTGTCCTTCGCGAGCACGCCGCGCTCCATGAGCAGTTCGCAGACCTGCGCGTCCGGTGCCGAGAGCCGGGTCGATGTCGATGCCGGCCCAGAGCCCGCGCCGCGCACCGCGACGACGCCGTGACCGATCAGGCGCGCGGAGTCCGGCCTGCAGGCGATCGCCGAGCACGCGCGCGCGCTCCTGGTACTCGCCGGTCGACAGCAGTCCGACCGACCGCGAGCCCGACGGCCGCCGCGAGCGGGTTGCCGCCGAACGTCGAACCGTGCTCGCCCGGCTGCAGCACGCCCGAGGATGTCCGCGTTGCCGACGACCGCGCTGACCGGGACGATTCCGCCGCCGAGCGCCTTGCCGAGCAGGTAGAGGTCGGGCACGACGCCCGCGTTGTCGCACTGGAACGTCGCGCCGGTGCGGCCGAGGCCCGACTGGATCTCATCGGCGATGAACAGCACGTTGTGCCGCGTCGTGATCTCGCGCACGGCCGGCAGGTAGTCGGCGGGCGGCACGATGATGCCCGCCTCGCCCTGGATCGGCTCGAGCAGCACCGCGACGGTGTTCTCGTCGATCGCCGCCTCGAGCGCCGCGGCATCGCCGTAGGGCACGCTCACGAAGCCCGGCGTGAACGGGCCGAAGTCGTTGCGGGCATCCGGGTCGTTCGAGAAGCTGATGATCGTGGTCGTGCGGCCGTGGAAGTTGCCGTCGGCGACGATGATCTTCGCGCGGTCCTGCGCCACGCCCTTCACGCGGTAGCCCCACGCGCGGGCGACCTTGATGCCGGACTCGACGGCCTCGGCGCCCGTGTTCATCGGGAGCACCATGTCTTTGCCCGCGAGCGCGGCGAGCGCGGTGACGAACGGGCCGAGCTGGTCGTTGTGGAACGCGCGGCTGGTCAGCGTGATGCGGTCGAGCTGCGCCTTCGCGGCCTCGACGAGCACGGGATGCCCGTGGCCGAAGTTGACCGCGGAGTAGGCGGCGAGGCAGTCGAGGTAGCGCCGGCCGGCGATGTCGGTCACCCAGGCGCCGTCGCCGTGGCTGACGACGACCTCGAGCGGGTGGTAGTTGTGGGCGGCGTGCTCCTCCTCGAGGGCGATCGCCGCGTCGATGCGCTCGCCGACGGTTCGGTCTGCCACGCTCATCGGCGCAGCTCCAGCGTGCAGCACTTCACGCCGCCGCCGCCGAGCAGCAGCTCGGACAGGTCGACGCCGATGGGGTTGTAGCCGCGCTCGCGCAGCTGGCGCTCGAAGTCCTTGGCGCGCGAGGCGATGACGACGTTGTAGCCGTCGCTGTAGGAGTTGAGGCCGAGCACGGCGGCATCCTCTTCGGTCACGATGATGGCGTCGGGGTAGCGCTCGCGCAGGATGGCGAGGCTCGGCTCGTCGAACGCGCTCGGCAGGTAGGCGATGTTCGCGGAGCGTGCCGGTCCTCGGGCCGCCCTCGGGGTCGAGCACCGCGATCGCGGTGTCGAGGTGGTAGAAGCTCGGGTTGACGAGGTTCAGCGAGACGACCTCGCGCCCGAAGATGCGAGCCGAGCTCCTGGTGGCTGTTCGACGCGCTGCGGAAGCCCTGGCCGGCGAGCAGCACGTCGCCGACGAGCAGGAAGTCGCCCTCGCCCTCGTTGACGTTCTCGGGCACCCGCACGTCGTAGCCGTTGGCGCGGAACCAGTCCATGTAGGCCGGGCCCTCGGGCTGGCGCTCCGGGTAGGTGAAGCTCGCGCCGTAGGCGATGTTGTCGAGCACGAATCCGCCGTTGGCGGCGTAGACCATGTCGGGCAGGCCCTCGATCGGCGTCGATCAGCTGAACGTCGAAGCCCGAGATCGAGGTAGGTCTGGTACAGCACCTCCCACTGCGTCACCGCGAGGCTGGTGTCGGTGGGGTCTTCGGGGTGCATCCACGGGTTGATCCGGTACGACACGGTGAAGTAGTCGGGGCGGCACATCAGGATGGTGCGCTGGGAGGCGTGGCGCTGTGGCGCGACTGTGGATACGTCGGTCATCGTCATGACCCCAGTTTTTCACGCACATATCGTCAATTTGGCAGCTTCATACGCACGGAATCGCCGTCTTTGGCTGGCTGGGCACAGTTTTTCGCCATAGAGTGTGCGAATGGACAGTCTCGACTACGGCATCATCGACCTGCTCCGCCAAAATGCGCGCGCGGGATACGGCGACATCGGCGAGGTGATCGGATTGTCGGCCTCGGCGGTCAAACGGCGAGTCGACCGGCTCGTCGCCGATGGCGTCATCCGGGGGTTCACGATCCAGGTCGACCCCGCCGTTGACGGCCTTGCGACCGAGGCCTACGTCGAGCTGTTCTGCCGCGGCACGGTCGCGCCGGAGGAACTCAAGCGCATCCTCTCGGGCGTGCCCGAGGTGGTGGATGCCGGCACGGTCACCGGATCGGCGGATGCGATCGTGCACATGCGATCCCGCGACATCCCGTCTCTCGAGATCGCGCTCGAGAAGGTGCGCATCGCGCCGAACGTCGACCACACGCGCAGTGCCATCGTGCTGTCGAGGTTGATCCACCGCACCCACGACTAGCTTTTCGTTTTGTATTGACACATTGCTACAGAGTTGGTACAAAGTACGCATGCCCGTTCTCTGGATTGTCGGAATCGCCCTCGGCTTCTTCGCGCTGCTCGCGTTGCCGCTGTTTGTCATCCGCCCTCGAAGTGCCTCCCTCAGACCCGGCGCGGTTGCCGAAGCGGTCGGGTTGCCGCTCACACCCGAGGTCGAGCAGATGATCACCTCGACCCAGCGACGCCAGGTCCGCACCATCGTCGCCAGCACCAGTGGGGCGATCGTGCTCGCCTCGATCGGCATGCTCGTCGCGCGCGTGAGCGACCCGGGCCAGATGTTCTGGATCGACTTCACTGCGATAGTTGCGGCCTCCGGAGTCGCGAGCACCATCGCGACCCTCGCGCGGGAAGATAACCGACAAAAGGGCCAGGTGCGAATCGCGCGACTCCGAGCCGTCGTGCTGTCGGACTACCGGTCGCCCTTCGACCAGTGGGCACCGCGGATCGTCGTACTCGCAGCGATCCTCGCGCTCGTCGTGCGGGCCCTGCAGGCGAACGGTGGCCCATCCGCGGTGCCAGCGCTTGTCTACGGATACGTCGCGCTGACCGCGATCTCGCTGGCGATCGGCGAGATCGGCAGCCGCATGGTCATCCGAAGCGGACAACCCGCCGGAACCGAGCTCGAGCTGGCCTGGGACGACGCCCTGAAGTCGCGCGCGCTGGCCACCCTGGTCGTTGCACCGTTCTACCTCGGGGCGTATTTCGGCACCGCCACCGTCGCGCTGTACCCGCTCCAGGCAACAGGCCTGACCCCGGTGGGCGCACTCGCCCAACTCGCCGTCACGGTCGTCGCCATGAGCCTGCTGATCGTCTCCGCCCTGCAGTCCGTGGCGAACAAGCAGCGGTATCTTCGCCGGCTCTGGCCAGACATGGTCGGCGCCACAGCAACCGGGGCCGTGCGCGCCGCCCCGGCCCCGCAGTCATGATCTCCATCGACTCGCGGTCGGCCACCCCGCCCTACGAGCAGCTGCGCGTGCAGTTCATGGACGAGGTGACGTCCGGCGCGCTCGCTGCCGGCACGCGCATCCCGACCGTTCGAAAGCTCGCCGAGGATCTCGGACTCGCGCCCAACACGGTGGCGCGTGCGTACCGCGAACTGGAAGCGGATGGTTTCATCGAGACCCGCGGTCGCAACGGCAGCTTCGTGAGCGCGCAGGGCGACGCGGCCGAGAAGCAGGCGCAGGAGGCCGCGAGGGCGTACGCCGACCGATGAGCAAGCTGGGCATCCCGCGCTCGCAGGCCCTCACCTACGTGACGGCCGCCCTCAACCCCTGACCCTGCGCGGTTTTGTTACCGATGCGCTCTCGATGAAGGCCACACGGGTAACAAATCCCAGCAGGGGAGGGGTGCCGGTCAGAGGGGGAGGTCGAGCATCGCGCGGTCGGGGTTGCCGAAGCGATGCGCGGTGATCGAGATCGCCTGCTCGTGCAGGAAGGGCAGCAACTCGATCCGACCGGCGGTGGTGACCGGGCCCCCGTAGATCGCGATGTCGGGGTTGCCCTTGACGATCGCGGCCAGCGCCGAGGCGTCCCCGCCGGCGAGACGGATGCGCGTCGTCTGCAGCTCCCCCGCGATCAGCCGGGCATGCCAGCGGGCGTCCGACTCGACGACCGACGACTGGATGAGCGTCGGCGAGGCGAACTCGCCGAACAGGTCGATCAGCTGCTGCGGCAACGCGATATGCGTGCTCACGAACAGGGCGGACCCCGCGCGAGTCGCGGCCGCGATCAACCGCACGAGGTCGCCCATCGAGCCACCCTCCGCGAGTCGTACCGTGACGGGCAGGGGCCGATACCGCAGCACGTTGCGCTCGACCCCGAGGTTGCTGACGTCGCGCGCGACACCGAACTCGCCCTGCCACGCCTTCTCATCGCGCACCGCGGCGAGACGCACCCGGTCGAACTCGAGAAACTCGAGGCCCGCCTGAGCGCGCTTGATGACGCGCGCGACCGGCTCGCTGATGCCCTCGAGGGTGAGGTCCTCGCCCGGATCGGATTCGAGCGGCCTCCCAGCTGCCGAGCGTCATCAGGTAGTTCGGACCGCCCGCCTTCGTCGACGTGCCGACCGTCGATCGCTTCCACCCGCCGAACGGCTGGCGACGAACGATCGCGCCCGTGATACCGCGGTTCACGTAGAGGTTGCCGGCATCGACGAGGTCGATCCAGCGCGACACCTCGTGCTCGGTCGAGCGAGTGGATGCCCGCGGTGAGCCCGTAGTCGGTCGCGTTCTGCAGCTCGATGGCCTCGTCGAGGGTTGCGGCCGTCATGACCCCGAGCACCGGCCCGAAGTATTCGGTGCGGTGGAACGCGCTGCCCGGCGCCACGCCGTCGCGCACGCCCGGCGACCACAGTCGGCCCGTCTCATCCAGTTGCCGCGGCTTGACCAGCCACTCCTCGCCCGGCGCCAGGCGTCGTGAGCGCACCGAGCAGCTTGCCGGAGCGCCGGCTCGATGATCGGCCCCATCTGCGTCGTCGGATCGGACGGCAGCCCGACTCGCAGCGTCGTCACCGAGTCGACGAGCTGGCGCCGGAACCGCTCGGACGTCGCGCACCGACCCGACCAGGATGACGAGCGAGGCCGCCGAGCACTTCTGCCCGGCGTGCCCGAACGCGCTCTTCACGACATCCGCGACGGCGAGATCGAGGTCGGCCGACGGCGTCACGATGATCGCGTTCTTGCCGCTGGTCTCGGCGAGCAGCGGCAGGTCGGACGCGCCAGCTGCGGAACAGCTTCGCCGTCTCCCACGCCCCGGTGAGGATGACCCGGTCGACGGCGGGATCGGAGACGAGCTGCTTGCCCGAGCTCACCCTCCTCGATGTCGACGAGCGTCAGCAGCGCGCGCGGGATGCCCGCCTCCCACAGCGCCTCGGCCAGCACGGCGGCGCAGCGGCGGGCCTGCGGGGCGGGCTTCAGGATGACGCGCGCTGCCCGACGGCGAGCGCCGACAGCACCGAGCCCGCGGGGATGGCGACCGGGAAGTTCCACGGCGGCGCGACCACGGTCAGGCGGCTCGGCACGAAGGTCGCGCCGGCGACACGGTCGAGATCGAGCGCGCGCTCGGCGTAGTAGTGCGCGAAGTCCGTCGCCTCGCTGACCTCGACGTCGCCCTCGGCGATCGTCTTGCCGGTCTCGCTCGCCATGACCTCGATCAGGCGACCGCGGAAGACCGACAGCACGTCGCCGGCGTCGTGCAGGATGCGCGAGCGATCGGTGGCGGGACAGCGCGGCCCAGGCGTCCCCCGCCTTCGCCGTCGACTCGATGAGCGAGTCGAGCAGCGTGCGGCATCCGTCACCGCGCGCTGCCGCGATGGTCTCGTCTCGCCGAGCTGCGACGCGAACGCTGCGCTCCAGGATGCGACGGCCCCACGCGCGGTTGTCGGCGCGCGACGGGTCGGTGTCCGGCTCGTTCTCGAAGGCGCTCAGAACGCCGGGAAGCGATCGCCGGGTGCAGGCGGTCCTGCACGCGGTTGGAGGCGGGCACCTCGCCATCCAGGCCGTCGAGCGATGCGAGGAAGCGCCCGGACTCGCGCGCGAAGATCTCGGGGTCGCTCGGCGAGCTCGAACAGCCCGCTCATGAAGTTGTCGGTGCTCGCGTTCTCTTCGAGGCGACGAACGAGGTAGCTGATCGCGGAGTCGAACTCGGCGGGGTGCACGACGGGCGTGTAGAGCAGCAGGCCGCCGACGTCACGCTTGACGACCTCGGCCTGGCCGGTCGCCATGCCGAGCAGCATCTCGAACTCGACGCGGGTGTCGACGTGACGCTGCTTGGCGAGCAGCCAGGCGTAGGCGACGTCGAACAGGTTGTGTCCGGCGACGCCGATCCGCACGGCGTCGGTGTGCTCGGGCGTGAGCGCCCAGTTCAGCACGCGCTTGTAGTTGGTGTCGGTCTCGACCTTGTGCGAGTAGGTGGCGAGCGGCCAGCCGTGCACGGTCGCATCCACCTGCTCCATGGCGAGGTTGGCGCCCTTGACGACGCGCACCTTGATTCCGGCGCCGCCGCGCTGGCGGCGCTCGGTCGCCCACGCGGTGAGGCCCTGCAGGGCGCCCAGCGCGTCGGGCAGGTAGGCCTGAAGCACGATCCCGGCCTCGAGCTTTCGAAGCTGCGGCTGGTCGAGCAGGCGCATGAACACCGCGGTCGTCAGGTCGAGGTCGCGGAACTCCTCCATGTCGAGGTTGATGAACTTGGCCTTGGCCGACACCGCGGCCAGCTCGTAGAGCGGTGTGAGCCGCTCGACCACGCGGGTCGACGGTCTCGTCGAACGCCCACATCGACAGCTGGGCGGCCACTGAGGAGACCTTGATCGAGACGTAGTCGACGTCGTCCCGTTCGAGCAGTGCGCGGGTTCCCCGCGAGCCGGCGATCCGACTCCTCGTCACCGAGCACGGCCTCGCCCAGCAGGTTCATGTTGAGGCGGATGCGCTGCCGGCGCAGCCGGTGCAGCGTCTTGTCGAGGCGCTTCGGCGTCGCGTCGATGACGAGGTGGGCGACCATCCCGCGCAGCACGCGGCGCGCGATCGGAACGATGAGCCACGGCAGCAGCGGCGCGAAACCGCCGCCGACCACGATCGCTGCCCGCAGGTACCAGGGCAGGAACCGCGGGATGGAGCGGCTGAGCGTCTCGAGGTTGCGTCCGGCGACGCGCAGGTCTTCCGGCCGAACGACGCGGTCGACGAAGCCGAGCGTGAAGTCGAGGCCGAGCGGGTCGCGAAGCACTCCGGCGAGGCGCTGCGCGCTCTTGTCGGGGGCGATGCCGGCGGATTCGGCCAGCCACCGCCGCACCGTCGCAATCGCCTGCATCGGCAAGGTCTGCGGCGACCTCATCGATACCGGGTTCGACACTCGACATGCTCACGACACTATGCCTCTCTGCGACGTTTCGTACCTGCGTCTCCAGCTTGGCGCAGCGCACACTGCTAATGAAAAGCGACGGTTTCTGCCCGATACTGTGAAGAAAACCGACGAATGGATGTGCCGTGCTCGACCTCAAGCGCCTCGCCCTGCTGCGCGAACTGCACCTGCGCGGAACCATCGCCGCCGTCGCCCAGTCGCTCAGCTACAGCCCGTCGGCGGTCTCGCAGCAGCTCTCGCATCCTCGAGACCGAGATCGGACGTGCCGCTGCTCGTCAAGTCGGGCCGCCGGGTGCGGCTCACCCCCGCCGCCGAACTGCTCGTCGAGCACACCACCGCCCTGCTCGAACGTGTCGAGCTGCTCGAGTCCGAACTGGCGACGTTCGGCCGCAGCGCGTCCGGAACGGTACGCCTCGCCGTCTTCCAGTCGGCGGCGCTCGGAATCATCCCGCAGGCACTCACGCTTCTCGCCCTCGAGCACCCGACGCTTCGGGTCGAGATCACCCAGCGCGAGCCCGAGAGCGCGCTCGCCGCCGTGTGGGCGCGCGAGTTCGACCTGGTGATCGCCGAGCAGTACCCGGGCCACGCCGCGCCCCGCAGCGACGAACTCGACCGCGAGCCGCTGTGCATGCGACATGATCCGGCTCGGTGCGCCCAGTGCCGACGTGCGTCGCCTCGCGGATGCGCGTGGCCTCGCCTGGGTGATGGAGCCTCGCGGCACCGCCTCGCGGCACTGGGCGGAGCAGACCTGCCGGCTCGCCGGGTTCGAACCCGACGTGCGGTTCGAGACGGCAGACCTGCAGGCGCACATCCGACTGGTCGAGTCCGGCCATGCGGCCGCCCTGCTGCCCGACCTCGTCTGGGGCGCCCGGGAGCCCACCATCCGCGTGATCGAGCTGGAGGGCCGGCCCCGGCGCGAGGTCTTCACCTCCGCGCGTCGCTCGGGAAGCACGAGTGCGACGATCTCGGCGTGCCGCGAGGTGCTCGCCCGAGCCGTCGAACCCCTGTGGCTCGACCGCAGCTAGCAGGCCCGCGCTCCCTACAATTGGTGCATGCCCGAGGTGCCGACTCTCACCACCGAGGAGTGGGCCGTCTGGCGGGGGTTCCACACCATGCGACGCCAGCTCGACCTCGCCCTCGAACGCGAACTCCACCACGACGCCCACGTGTCCGGCCCCGACTACGAGATCATGCTGGCGCTGTTCGAGGCGCCCGAGCGTCGCATCCGTGCCCGCGAGCTCGGCGCGATGCTCGGCTGGGAGAAGTCGAGGCTCTCGCACCAGGTCACGCGCATGGTGGCGCGGGGGCTGGTCGAGCGCACGGAGTGCGAAACGGATGCTCGCGGAACCTGGGTCGGGCTCACCACCGCGGGCAGGCTGGCCACGCTCGGCGCGGTGCGCGCGCACGCGCTGACCATCCGGCGGCTCTTCTTCGACGTGCTCACCGACGACGAGCTCTCGGTGCTGCAGGTCGTGTCCGGCCGCGTTCTCGACGCGATCGACCCGCCCGACTGTGACGCGCTCGCCGACGACGAGTACGCGAGCGCCGAGGCGTGACGCATGATGTCGTCATCGTGGGCGGCGGCCACAACGGGCTGACGGCGGCGGCGTACCTGGCCGGTGCGGGCAAACGCGTGATCGTGCTCGAACGGCTCGACACCGTCGGCGGCGCGGCGGTCTCCGCCCAGTCGTTCGACGGCGTGGAGGCGCGGCTGTCGCGGTACTCCTACCTCGTCTCGCTGCTGCCGGCACGGATCATCCACGATCTCGGCCTGAGAATCGACCTGCGGCGACGCCGGTACTCCTCCTACACGCCGCGGCCGGGCCGGACCGACGGCCTGCTCGTCGACGCCGGCGACCCCACAGCCACCGCAGCAGCGCTCGGTGCGGATGCCGCAGGCCTGGGCAACCTTCTATGACGGCACCGCACGGATCGCGCGGGCGCTGTTCCCGACCGTCACCGAACCGCTGCTGACGCGATCGGAGGCCCGTCGAGCCGTCGGCGACGACGGCCCTGTGGATGTCGCTCATCGAAAACCCGATCGGCGCCACGATCGAAAGCACGTTCGCCGACGACCTCGTGCGCGGCGTCGTACTGACCGATGCGCTCATCGGCACGTTCGTGCCCAACATCGACACGACGCTCGCCGGAAATCGCTGCTTCCTCTACCACGTCATCGGAAACGAGACCGGAAACTGGGATGTGCCGGTCGGCGGGATGGGCGCGGTCTCGGCCGAGCTGCTGGATGCGGCCCGGCGCGCGGGCGCCGAGATCGTGACGGGTGCCGAGGTGACCGCCATCGACCCGGACGGCGAGGTCACCTACCGGAGGGGCGACGTCGAGGCGCGCGTTGCCGGAGCATTCGTGCTCGCGAACGTCGCTCCGTATGTGCTGGACGGGCTGCTGCGCCCTTCGGCAATGTCGGGGACGGGGGCCGAGCCGAAGCCCGAGGGCGCGCAGGTCAAGGTCAACCTGCTGCTGAGCGGCTGCCCAGACTGCGGGACCCCAGCGTCGACCCGGCCGCCGCGTTCGGGGGCACCTTCCACATCAACGAGCTGTGGTCCCAGCTGGATGCCGCCTACCGAGCCGCCGACGGCGGCGCCATCCCGGGGCCGCTGCCCTGCGAGATCTACTGCCACTCGCTGACCGATCCGAGCATCCTCTCGCCCGAGCTGACGGCCAGCGGCGCCCAGACCCTCACCGTGTTCGGGCTCCACGTGCCCGACCGGCTCATCACCGAAGCGACCAACGACGACCGTTCGCGCGCGAGCTGCAGGCGCGCCGTTCTCGCGTCGCTCGACTCCGTGCTCGCGGAGCCCATCGAACCCCTGCTGCTGGTCGGACGGCGAGGGACGCCCCACCATCGAGACGAAGACGACGCTCGACATCGAGCACGCCCTCGCGATGCCGGGGGGCAACATCTTCCACGCACCGCTCAGCTGGCCATTTCTCGAGGATGACGCACCGCAGTCCACCGCCGCGGAGCGCTGGGGCGTGGCGACGCGACACCCGCGCATCCTGATGTGCGGATCCGGCGCGCAGCGCGGCGGCGCGGTGAGTGGAATCGGCGGCCACAACGCGGCAATGGCGGTGCTCGAACAGTCGAGCTGACGTCGGTGCGACCCATTAGTTTGGTGACCATGACCGACGTCTCGCTGCTTCGCTCCCGTGTCACCGGCCCCGTACTCGTCGCGGGCGACGACGGCTACGCCGAGGAGTCACTGGCCTGGATCCGCAACTTCACGCACACACCGCACGTCGTGGTGGGTGCGACCGACGTCGAGCGACGTCGCCGAGGCGGTCAGGTTCGCGGCGGCGAACCACCTTGCGGTGCACATACAGGCGACGGGCCACGGCTCGCATGCCGCCATCACCGACGGCCTGCTCATCACGACCCGGCGACTGGATGAGGTGACCATCGATGCCGAGGCGCGCACCGCGACCATCGGCGCCGGGGTGGCCTGGGATGCCGTCATCGCGGCGGCGGCCGAGGCCGGCCTCGCTCCGATCAGCCGGTTCGTCGGTCACGGTCGGTGCCGTCGGCTTCCTGCTCGGCGGTGGCCTCGGGCCACTCGTCAACAGCCACGGCTTCGGCAGCGACTGGGTGCGCTCGTTCGAGGTCGTGCTGGCCAGTGGCGACGCCGTCACGGCGAGCGCCGACGACCATCCAGACCTGTTCTGGGCGCTGCGCGGCGGCAAGGGAGGCCTCGGTGTTGTGACATCGGCCCGCATCGAACTTGTCGAACTCGCCACGCTCTACGGCGGGTCGCTCACCTTCGACGCGCGCGACATCGACGCGGCCCTTCACGGCTGGGTCGACTACCTCGAGACCGCCGACCCTGCTGTGACGACCAGCGTCGCCGTGCTGAGGATGCCCGACCTGCCGTTCATCCCGCCACCGGTGCGAGGTCGCACGCTGCTCTCTGTTCGCTTCGCCTACCCGGGCGACGCTGTCACAGGCGAGAGGCTGGCCGCGCCGTTGCGCGCGCTCGCACCCGTCTACCTCGACGACCTGAAGCAGATACCGTCTGCGGCGATCGGCACGATCCACAACGACCCGCCGGATCCGACCGTGGGCTGGACGAGCGGCCGGATGCTGAACGCCATCGACCACGCGCTGGTGACGACCCTGCTCGAGTTCGCCGGCGCGGACAAGCAGCTGCCGTTCGTCTCCGTCGAGATCCGCCAGTTCGGGGAAGCCCCCGCAACGGATGTGCCGGGCGGGTCCGCCGTCGGCGGGCGCGGGGCACAAGGGTCGCTGAACCTGGTCGGCGTTCCCAACCCCGAGCTGTTCGCTGCGGTCATCCCGGGAGCCGCCGACGCGCTGCTGGGTGCCCTGTCCCGCTGGATCTCGCCCGAGAACAACGTGAACTTCGCGAGCGGGTTCGGGAGTCTCGCCGAATACCGGGGCGCCTGGCCGCCGGACACGTTTGCGCGGCTCGATGAGATCAAGAAAACGTACGACCCTCGCGGCCTCTTGGTCTACGGGGTGCACGAGCCCGGCTCGTAACGCGGGGCCCGGTCAAGCCCAGTCGCTGGCGAAGCTCGCTTTCGCGGGCGGGAGGGCGGTGTCTTTCGCCCAGTCCGCCATCCACTGCGGTATCGGCATGCTCGCGGGGTCGATGCCGGCGAGCTCACCGAGCTCGGCGACGGTGACCGTGCCGCCCGTCGTGCGCAGGAATCGCGCGCGCATCAGCCCCTCGACGTACACCTCGTTGTCGCGAACGAATCGCTGCTGGATGTACATCGCCTTCTCGTCGAAGCCGATCAGCTTCGTCTCGAGCACGTACTTCTGCCACAGTCGCAGCGACCTCCGGTAGCTCACGGTGACGGCGGCCGCGACCGGGTACCAGCCGCGCTGCTGCAGTGCCTGCCACTTGCCGCTTCGGGTCATCAGGTCCATGCGACCGAGGTCCATGAGCGACAAGTAGATGCCGTTGTTCACGTGACGCAGGATGTCGAGGTCGTTCGGCATCACCCGCATGGTCACGCGGCCCACCTCGCGGAAGTCCAGTGGGCTCTTCCGGCGGCTCCGGATCATCGTCAGCAGGGTGCGCAGCAGCATGTTCACCCCGGCAACGGTAGTAAACCTCTCGACGGAAGCAGAATGCGCTGTCGATTATCTCCAGTGCGTGCGAGCGCATCACGCGCAGCGTCGTTGACCTGGTCAGTGCGCGCGGTGGTCCTGCACGGTCATCCGCGGGCCACGCATCGGCTTTCGGATGCCGCTCGCCTCGATGAGCCGCATCACGCGCTGGCGGTGTCCGGCGTACGGCTCGAGCAGTTCGAGCATCCCGTCGTCGTCGACGGGAGTGCCGATGAGGGCGATGCCGACGGTGGCGGGCAGGTGGTAGTCGCCCACGCTCGGTGAGTCGGGGTCGCCGTGAGCGCGCTGCGTGGTTTCGGCGGCCGTCCAGACGCCGACGCCGTGGATCGACCTCAGCCGGCGCGCCACTTCCGGGCCTCCGCGGCCCAGGCCGAGGGTTCGCTCGAGGGCCGGCGCCACCTCGGCGACGCGCATGGCCGTCGCCGAACGCTGCGGGCCGACGCCCGCGCGGTGCCACTCCCACGACGGGATGCGACGCCAGACGCTGCGTCGGGGAAGACCCGCATGCCGTGCGGCGCGGGTCCGGGAGCTTCGGTGCCGTACTTCGTGAGCAGGTAGCGCCAGGCTCGACGCGCCTCGATGCCGGTGACCTTCTGCTCGAAGACAGCGGCCATGATGGCCTCGAACACCGCATTCGTGCGCAGCAGGCGCAGGCCGGGCATCCCTCGCCAGACTTCGCGCAGGTAGGGGTGGGGGCTCAGGTCGAGCCCGCTCCAGTCGTCGCCTTTGCCGCAGAGCTCGGGCACGCCCGTGATCACGACAGCGGCCCCCGGCCCCCACGCCACCGCCCGCACCTCGTCGCCGTGCTGGCTGAGACGCAGCGTCGCGGGACCCTCGGGAGTGTTGGCCGTGCGCCAGAGTGCCGCGCCATCCCAGCGGTGCGTCGGGTCCATCGCCCCACGCAGCAGCGGTGAGAGGGTTTGCCGCAGGTTGAGCGGATGCCCCGGCCGGTACACGGTCTCGAGCATCTCCATGCACGAACCCTAACTCGCCCGCGTGACTTTCTTTTTTCAGGAGGCGGTGGTGTTTTGTCAGGAGGTGGGTTCGATCCACCGCACGTTCGTGCGGCTGGATGATCCGACAATTCACTCCTGCCCCAGCACCTCCTGAATTGGGAGAGTGTGAATTGGGAGAGTGGGGGTGAAAGTTAGGGTGGGGTGTGGCCGTGCCGAAGATCCTGCTGTTCTACGTGTTCACACCCCTCGCCGACCCGGATGCGATTCGACTCTGGCAGCGCGACCTGTGCGAGTCGCTCGGCCTTAAGGGGCGCATCCTGCTCTCCCGGCACGGCATCAACGGCACCGTCGGCGGCGAGCTGAAGGATGTCAAGAAATACGTTCGCAAGACGCGCCAGTACCCGGCTTTCTCCGGCATCGAATTCACGTGGAGCGATGGCCGTGGTGACGACTTTCCCCGCCTGAGTGTGCGGGTGCGCGATGAGCTGGTGAGCTTCGGCGCGCCCGGCGAGCTGACTGTCGACGAGGGCGGGGTGCGGGGTGGCGGCACCCGTCTGAGCCCGCACCAGTTGCACGACCTGGTCGCCGAGAAGCAGGTGACCTTCTTCGACGGTCGCAACTCGTTCGAGGCCGAGATCGGACGCTTCCGCGGTGCGGTGGTTCCGGATGTCGCCAACACCCGTGATTTCGTCGCCGAGCTCGACCGGGGTGCGTACGACCATCTGAAGAACGAGCCCGTGGTCACCTACTGCACCGGCGGCATCCGCTGCGAGGTGCTCTCGAGCCTCATGGTGAGTCGCGGGTTCCGTGAGGTGTACCAGCTCGACGGCGGCATCGTGAAGTACGGCGAGGCCTTCGGCGACCGCGGCCTGTGGGAGGGCTCGCTCTACGTCTTCGACGACCGCAAGTCCATCGAGTTCAGCGACCAGGCCCGTGTCATCGGCCAGTGTTACCTGTGCGGCGAGCCGACATCCCGCATGGAGAACTGCGCAGACCTGGCCTGCCGCACCCAGTTGGTGGTGTGCGACGCCCACGCCAGTGCCACCGCGTGCACCCTCCACGCACCATGAAAACTCAGGCGTTATGTGGGGTGTGGCCGCACCTGGCGCCTGGAGTAGCGGAAAGGCCTGAGTTTTCAAGGGCGGGGGGCTGATACACCACAATGGACGTATGCGAATCGGAATCCTCACGAGTGGTGGCGACGCACCCGGCCTGAACGCTGTCATCCGTGGCGCGGTCCTCACCGGAATCAAGGTGCACGAACTCGAGTTCGTCGGGTTCCGCAATGGCTGGCGCGGAGTGGTCGAGGGCGACATCATCGACCTCGGTCGCGACGAGGTCAAGGGCATCAGCAAGCAGGGCGGCACCATCCTGGGCACCTCTCGCACGAATCCGTTCGAGGGCGACGGAGGTGTCGACCGGGTCAACTACGTGATGGCCGACAACGACATCGACGCGATCATCGCCATCGGCGGCGAGGGCACGCTGGCCGCCGCCAAACGGCTCACCGACGAGGGCGTCAAGATCGTCGGCGTGCCGAAGACGGTCGACAACGACCTGGATGCCACCGACTACTCGTTCGGCTTCGACACCGCCGTGCAGATCGCGACCGACGCGATGGACCGGCTTCGCACCACGGGCGACGCGCACGACCGCTGCATGGTCGCCGAGGTCATGGGCCGCCACGTCGGCTGGATCGCCCTTCATTCCGGCATGGCGGCCGGCGCGCACGTCATCCTGATCCCCGAGCGCAAGACGTCGGTCGACCAGATCTGCACGTGGGTGAGCGAGGCCCACGAGCGCGGGCGCGCACCCCTCGTGGTCGTGGCCGAAGGGTTCTCCCTCGACACGATGGATGACGCGCACTCCGAGCGCGGGCTCGATGCGTTCGGTCGCCCGCGCCTCGGCGGTATCGGGGAGCTGCTCGCTCCCATCATCGAGCAGAACACCGGCATCGAGACGCGCGCGACGACGCTGGGCCACATCCAGCGGGGCGGCACGCCATCCGCGTTCGACCGCGTGCTCGCGACCCGACTGGGGATGGCTGCCATGCGCTCCGTCGTCGAGGGCCACTGGGGGCGGATGGTGGCGCTGCGCGGTACTGAGATCGTGCACGTTCCCTTCGCTGAGGCTCTCGGCCGGCTGAAGACGGTTCCGGATGACCGTTACGAAGAAGCCCGCGTTCTTTTCGGCTGAGCCTTGTCGGCTGAGCCTTGTCGGCTGAGCTTTTCCGCTGAACCCCTCCGCTGAACCCCTCCGGCTGAGTGCGCGAACGGTCGCGGTTGACTGTGAGCGCGCTCGAAGTCTTAGGGTCGAATCATGACAAAGAACTGGTTCATCACTGGCACGTCCCGCGGGTTCGGACGCGAATGGGCGATCGCGGCCCTCGAACGCGGTGACCGGGTCGCCGCGACGGCGCGCAACCTCGAGAGCCTCACCGACCTCGCCGAGAAGTACGGCGACAGCATCCTTCCGCTCGAGTTGGATGTCACGGATCGCGAGGCCGACTTCGCCGCTGTCGCTCGCGCCCACGACGTGTTCGGCAGCCTCGACATCATCGTCAACAACGCGGGCTACGGGCAGTTCGGGCTGATCGAGGAGATCAGCGAGCGGGAGGCTCGCGACCAGTTCGAAACGAACGTCTTCGGGGCTCTCTGGATCACCCAGGCGGCGCTGCCCTACCTTCGCGCGCAGGGCAGCGGGCACATCCTGCAGGTCTCGTCGATCGGCGGGATCAGCGCGTTTCCGAACATCGGAATCTACAACTCGTCCAAGTGGGCGCTCGAGGGCTTCTCGCAGGCTCTTGCCCAGGAGGTCGCCGATTTCGGTATCAGCGTCACGCTTATCGAGCCGGGCGGGTTCTCGACCGACTGGGGTGGAGCATCCGCAAAGATCGCGACCGAGAGTGCCGCCTACAAGGAGTTCCATGTGAAGGCCGCGGAGGCGCGGAAGTCACGGATCGGTTCGCAGGGCGACCCCACGGCAACGGGCGCCGTCATCCTGCAGATCGTGGATGCCGCCGAACCACCGTTGCGCATCTTCCTGGGCAGCGCGCCGCTGCAGCATCGCGAAGGCCGACTACGCCAGCCGCATCGCGACGTGGGAGAAGTGGAACGACCTCTCGGTGGCCGCCCAGGGCGAGTAGAGCGTCGCGGGGGTCGCGGCGCCCATCCGTGGGACACTAACGCTCATGAGCGCCGTTCTCCTCGTCATCGCAATCGTCTTCGCATCGCTCGCCGCGCTGCTGCACATCTACATCTTCGTGATGGAGAGCGTGTCTGTGGCTGCGGCCGTCGACCTGGCGGCGATTCGGGGTCAGGTCGCAGGATGAGGCGGCCACGATCCGGCCGATGGCGCTCAACCAGGGCTTCTACAACCTGTTTCTGGCGATCGGCGTCATCGTCGGACTGCTTCTGCTGCCGCACCCGTCGCTACACGCGCCCGGGGTGATGCTCATTCTGTTCTGCTGCGCGAGCATGCTGGCCGCATCGCTGGTGCTGGTGATCTCGAACCCGAAGCTGGCGCGCGCCGCACTCGTGCAGGGCCTGTTCCCGCTCGTCGCGGTGATCGTGCTGGCCATTCTGGGAGTGTCGATCCTGGGCCGACTGGCGTAGAGTCTCCCTCGTCTTTCGAGGGGGTCGAAATGCGCGCGCGGGGTGTGCTTCTGGTTGTCGCGCTCGTCGCCGCGCTGGTGGGTTTCGCGCAGCTCGGCACAGCGTCGGCCCGTGCGACGGCTTCGCCCGCACCAACTCCCGTCGTCGTCGGCAACCGGCTGGTCGACTCGCGCACGGGCGGCACGTTCGTGCCCCACGGCGCCAACTGGCCGAGCTTCGAGTACGCCTGCAGTGAAGGCTGGGGCTACTCGCAGGACGGCGACACCGCAGCCGCGGCCGCAGCGATGGCCAGCTGGGGCATCAACACCGTGCGCATCCCGCTGAACGAGAACTGCTGGCTCGGCTCCGATTCGACTGACTACTGGCACCGCGGCCGGCTACCAGGCCGCCGTCAGGGCGTGGGTCGGCATCCTGAACGCGCACGGGATCGTAACGATCCTCGACCTGCACTTCAGCGCGCCTCCCGGCCAGCATGCGCTCGGCCAGTGGCCCATGGCCGACTCGCAGTCCCCCGCGTTCTGGACGAGCGTCGCGACGACTTTCGCGAACGATCCGTCGGTCATCTTCGACGCCTTCAACGAGCCGTACTCGATCTGGAACTCCGCCACGAACTCGTACTCGTTCCAGCTCACCTGGGACTGCTGGGAGAACGGCGGATGTCAGGCCCCGCTCGTCACCACCGACCAGGTTGCCGTGACGGGCGCCGGCGCGGGCACCTACACGGTGGTCGGGATGGCCGCGCTCGTCGCCGCGATTCGAGCGGGCCACGCAACCCAGCCGATCATGCTGGGTGGCATCGACTACAGCAACAACCTCTCGGGCTGGCTCGCGCACAAGCCCAACGACTCGCAGCTGATCGCCTCGTGGCACAACTACCAGGGCCAGTCCCCATGCGGCGACACGGCCGCGTGCTGGACGTCGGAGGCGGGCGCGGTCGCGGCGCAGGTTCCCGTCGTCACCGGAGAATTCGGCGAGACCGATGGGGGCTCGACCTTCCTCACCGCCTACATGACCTGGGCGGATGCCAACGGCATCGGATACCTGCCGTGGGCGTGGTGGGATTCGACCGGGCTCTCCGGGGACAACGCCCTCTACGCCCTTTACACGGGGCCGAGCTTCACGCCGAAGGCTCCCGCGGGCACGACCTACAAGGCACACCTAGCCTCTCTGGCGACCGCGCCGTCGCTGCCGATCTTCACCGCACTGCCGGCACCGATGACGTTTCCGCAACTGGCTGCCGGCTCCAGCGCGAGCAGCGCGGCCTCCGAGGCACCTGTTCTTGTGGCCGCAGCGAGCGGCACCCCGATAGCGGCCGTCGGCATTGCCCGCCTGGCCGTGGACTCTCAGCGCGAGATGCGAGTGAACCGACCCGGGTAGTGGGTGTCCGGCGGACTCACTGATCTGCTATCGTCCGATGAATAAAATTCACCGAAATGCGAGAGCGGGGCACGCCACATGTCGGTGAAGACGCGACGAATTGCGGGCACGGCGCGGGGTCTGGGATTGCTCGCGTTGGTCGCGGCACTGGTCGCGTTGTCGGTTCAGGGCACTGCCAGTGCCGCTGGCACGTTCACGCTCTCCGGGGCGATCGAAACGTCGTCGATCTCGGTTCCGGGGCAGTTCGAGGCTCTGATTTCTGCCGCGGGGTCGTCGACTGTGCTGGAGACAGCTATAGCGACGGGGGTGGGCACTGCGACGAACTTCAACTGGGTCGCGGCACCGCTGCCCGCGGGCCAGTACACCGTCACGCTCCACTATGTCGGCACAGAAGACGTGCCCGACGTGCCTGCGCGCAACCTGACCGGCTTACCCGCCTGCACTGTCCCCGGCTGCACGGTCAACCTCACCCAGGACGAGAACATCGGCATCACTCAAATGCTGCCCGGCAACGAAATCAAAGGGACGGTAACCGACGACGTCACGCACCTGCCGTTAGCCGGCATACAGGTCACGCTCTACTCCAACCCGGATTTCGCCCCGGGCGGCCAACTGACCGCCACCACCGATGCGAGCGGCAACTACGACCTCCGCGACATCGCGTTCAACTATTGCGGACTGCAGTTTTCGGATCCCACCGGTGGCCACGCGCCGGTTGGTCGAGACGGTATTCTCTTCGACTATCTCGCCGACAACAACTGCGAGCCACATCAGCCTTTGACCATCGAGAACGTTTCGATGCAGCAGAGTTCATCGATCAGCGGCACTCTCACCGTGCCCACGGGGCTTGCCTCGGATTTCGCCGCGGGCCGCGTCTCGGTCGCTCTGGCGTACCTGATACCCCTCGGCCCCGGGCAGGGCTATGGCTACTGGGTCACGGGGCTGACGCAGACGCTCTCCTTCGTTGGCGACACCGCCCACTATTCGTTTCCGACGCTCCCGAAGTCGAACTACGAGGCCACCTTCACGTACTCGGGGCCGACCCGCGCCGGAAGCACCAGCGTCAGCGACATCGTGATTGCGACGGAAGGCTCGTCGAGCGTCGTCAATGCGACGCTCTCGACGCTCGACCCCACGCCGCTGGTCAGTGGCGGCGTCGGCGACCTGAATGGCGACCACAACCGTGACGTGCTCGCTCGCGATTCGTCGGGAACCCTCTGGCTCTACCCTGGTAACGGTTCGAATGGGTTTCTTGCGCGCCAGCAGGTCGCGGTTGGTCTCCAGGGCTACAACGCGTTCGCTTCGGTGGCGGATGCGAGCGGCTACGTGAGCCTGTTCGCACGCGATAGTCGCGGCGTGCTCTGGATGTATGGCGATGTGAGCGACGGGGGCTACTCGCAGCTGCTCCAGGTCGCCACCGGTTGGCAATTCATTACCGCCATCACGGGTGTCGGCGACTTCAACTCCGACGGGGCGCCAGAACTGCTCGCCCGCACCTCCTCGGGCGCGGTCGACCTCTACTCGGTCAACGACTCCACGGCCACGCTCGGGCCGCCGGTGCAAATCGCCACCGGGTGGGGCGGGATGACGGCCATCGTCGGGGCCGGCGACTTCAACGGCGATGGTTTTCCCGACATCCTGGCGCGAGATTCATCGGGAACCCTCTGGCTCTATCCCGGCGATGGCACCGGCGCGATCGGAGCGCCCGTCGCGCTGGGCAGCGGCTGGAACGGGTTGTCTGTCGTCAGCGTCGGTGACTTCAATCACGACCAGAAGCAGGACGTGCTGGCTCGGGATGGTTCCGGCATCCTCTGGCTCTACCCCGGCAACGGATCAAACGGTTTCCTGCCGCGCGTCGAGATCGGCACGGGATGGAACGGGCTGTCGATCATCGGTGACGGTACGTCGATCCCGGTGACATTGCCCCAGTTTTTTGCCTTGCCCGCTCCGATGAGCTTTCCACTGTTGAACTCCGCGGCCCTGGCCACCGTGCCGCCTGCTCTGGCCGCCGCGCGCCCAGTCTCCCTCAGCGCAGGCCAACTCGCAGTCGTGGTTCGAAGCGATGAGACCGAGCCGCGCATAGCTGTGCGCTAAGCGTGGGCGGCGGCCGCGGCCTTCGCGGCGGCCGGCAGTGCGCTGAGGATGCGATCGATCGCGCGGTCGTCGTGGGCGGCCGACACGAACCAGGCCTCGAAGACGGACGGCGGCAGTGAAACTCCCGCGTCGAGCATCGCGTGGAAGAAGGGCGCGTAGCGGAACGACTGCTGCGCCTTGACCTGGTCGTAGTTGCGCGGGTGGTCGGTCGCGAACGCGAAGGAGAACAGGTTGCCGGCCCGCTGCACGACGTGCTCGACCCCCTCCGCGGAGAGTGCGGAGGCGACCGCGCCGGAGACGGTGTCGGCGACGGCGTTGAGGCGGTCGTAGACCGCCGCATCCGTGAGCCTGAGCGTTGCGATACCGGCGGCCACCGCAACCGGATTGCCGCTGAGCGTTCCTGCCTGGTAGACGGGCCCGAGCGGGGCGAGGTAGTCCATGACCTCGGCCCGGCCACCCAGCGCGGCCAGCGGCATGCCACCCCCGATGACCTTGCCGAAGGTCATCAGGTCGGGCTGCCAGCCGGCGCCGTCCGGCACGACGCGCGCGGCCTCGAGGCCCCACCAGCCGGCGCTGCCGACACGGAACCCGGTCAGCACCTCGTCGAGGATGAGCAGCGCGCCGTTTCGACGTGCGATCGCGGCCAGTTCGCGATTGAAACCGCGGTCGGGGGGCACGACGCCCATGTTGGCCGCCGCCGCTTCGACGATGACGGCGGCGATGCGGTCGGGATGCTTCGCGAACACCTCCCGAACGGCGTCGAGGTCGTTGTAGGCGATTACGAGCGTCTGGCCGGCGGTCGCCGCGGTGACGCCCGCGGACCCCGGCATCGCGAGAGTCGCGACGCCCGATCCCGCCTCGGCGAGCAGGCCGTCGGAGTGGCCGTGGTAGTGGCCGGCGAACTTGACCAGCAGGTCGCGGCCCGTGAAGCCGCGCGCGAGGCGGATGGCGGTCATCGTCGCCTCGGTGCCCGTCGAGACGAGCCGGATCTTTTCGATCGGGTGCCTGCAGCGACTCGTCCGCTCGACGCGACGCATTGGTGACGCGGCTGCGCACGAGCTCGGCCAGCTCCGTCTCGCCCGGGGTGGAGGCGCCGAACGAGAGTCCCCGCGCTGCGGCGGCCTGCACGGCCGCAACGACCTCGGGATGCGCATGACCGAGAATCGCGGGCCCCCATGAGCTGACCAGGTCCACGTACTCGCGGCCGTCGACATCCGTCACGTAGGCGCCGCGCGCCGAGACCAGGAACCGGGGCGTGCCGCCGACCGACTGGAATGCCCGCACGGGCGAGTTCACGCCGCCCGGGATGGACTGCCTGGCCCGGGCGAACTGGCGATCGTTTTCGGTCATACCTCGGGTGCCGCCCGTCGGCGAGGATGCGCGCGAGCTCGACCGCGAAGTAGGTGAGCACGGCATCGGCGCCGGCCCGGCGGATGCCGAGCACGGTCTCGAAGATCGTGCGGTCGCGGTCGATCCAGCCGTTGGCCGCCGCCGCCGCGATCATCGAGTACTCGCCGCTGACCTGGTAGGCCCAGACGGGCACGGGCGAGATTGCGGCGGTGTCGGCGAGAACGTCGAGGTAGCTCATCGCGGGCTTGACCATGACGATGTCGGCGCCCTCGGCGATGTCGAGCTCGACCTCGCGTAACCCCTCACGACGGTTACCGGGATTCAGCTGGTACGTGCGGCGATTACCGACCAGCGATCGACTGCACCGCCTCGCGGAACGGGCCGTAGAACGCGGACGCGTACTTCGCCGAGTAGGCGAGGATCGGCGAGGTCGTCGTAGCCCGGCCTCGTCGAGCGCATCGCGAACTGCGGCGACCTGGCCGTCCATCATGCCCGGACAGCCCCAGCAGCTGAGACCCCGCCCGGCCTGCGCGAGCGCCATCTCGCGGTAGACCTCGAGCGTCGCGTCGTTGTCGACCAGTGCCGTCCGCAGTCGAGCACCCCGCAGTGGCCGTGGTCGGTGAACTCGTCGAGGCACAGGTCGGTCTGCACCACGAGCGCGTCGCCCGACCGCGTCTCGCAGCAACGCGCGGTCGCGAGGTTCAGGATGCCGTGCGGGTCGACCCCGCCCGACCCACGGGCATCCTTGTGCTCCGGCACACCGAACAGCATGACGCCGCCGATGCCGGCCGTCGCAGCCTCCTCGACGGCGGCCGGCAGGCTCGCGAGCGAGTGCTGCACGACGCCCGGCATCGATGCGATCGGCACGGGCTCGCGTCGCCCCCTCGCGAACGAACATCGGCAGCACCAGCTCGGCCGGGTCGAGGCGCGTCTCCGAGACCATCCGGCGCAGGGCCGGTGTGGCCGCGAAGCCGGCGGGGGCGCGCAGACGGATGACGCGGATCAGACACCGGATGCCCCGTCCGGAGCGTCGCGTACTCGACGAGCGACTCGACGAGCGACGTCGCCGAACGCGTCTCGGCGATCACGTTGACGGTGAGCCCGGCGGCGCGCGCGTCGTAGGCCGTGCGCGGGCCGATGCACGCCACGATCGTCGCCTGCGGGAAGGGGCGCGAGCTGGAGGGCGATCTGGCGTGCGACGCTGCCCGAGCTGACCAGGATGGCGGCGATGCGGCCGTCCGCGACATCCGCCCGCACGTGGTCGGTCACCGGCACGCCCACCGTGCGATAGGCGGAAACGAACTGAACATTCGAGGCCCAGCTCGGCGAGGCCGGACACGAGGGTCGGCTCGGCGATGTCCGACTGCGGCACGAGCACGCGGCCGGCGATCTCGCCGTGCGGCCACTCCTTCACGAGGCCGCGCGCCGAGTTGTCGGCCTCCGGCACGTAGTCGACCCGGTAGCCGGCGAGCGCGAGCGCGGCCCCCGTCGTCTCACCGACGGCGGCGATCTTCGTGTCGTGGCGGGATGACGACGCTCTGGCTCATGAGCACGTCGACCGTGGTCGCGCTGGTGATGACGATCCAGTCGAAGCGCGCCCGACTGCAGGTCGGCCGAGCGCCGAAGCGAGGCCGGCCTCGTCGTCGGACGCTGCGAAGTTGATGAGCGGCGCGATGACCGGAACCGCGCCGAAGGTGCGAAGTGTCGCCGCGACACCGTCGCCCCACTTGCCACCGCGCGGCACGAGAACCCGCCAGCCGGCCAGCGGCTTGTCCACGCTCATCCGGCTGCCCCCAGCGGTGCGAGCGACGCGGCGCCGGCATCGAGGAGCTCGCGCGCGACGCGCGCAGCGAGCTCGGAGCCGGGTTGCTTCACGTCAGAAAGATACAGGGCGTGGGAGCTTGTGAGGCGCGCGGTGCCGTCGAGGCTGTAAACCCGCGCGCTGAGGAACAGCAGTCCGTCGTCGACGAACGCGTTCACCCCGACCGGCGCCGCGCATCCGGCTTCGAGCAGGGCGAGCACCTCGCGCTCCGCCTCGACGATGGTCCTGCGTGCTCTTGTGGTCGAGGGATGCGACCGACTTCTCGTCGCCCGCGCGCACCTCGACGGCGACGGCGCCCTGCCCCGGAGCCGTCGGCCAGCCGTCGATGCCGAGGAACTCGGTGACGGCGTCGAGGCGGCCGAGGCGGCGACAGCCCGGCGGCGGCGAGAACGACCGCGTCAAGGCTTTTCGCCGATCCGGCCGAGGCGCCCACCTGTGCGAGCCGGGTGTCGACGTTGCCGCGAATGTCGACCACCTCGAGGTCGGGGCGGCGGGCGAGCAACTGGGCACGCCGGCGAGGCGATCCAGTGCCGACCATCGCGCCCTCGGGCAGTGTGTCGAGCGTCAGCCCGTCGCGCGCGCACAGCGCGTCGCGAGCATCCTCGCGCTTGGGGATCGCTGCGATGCGGAGCCCCGGCAGTGGAGCGGTCGGGAGGTCCTTGAGCGAATGCACGACTGCATCCACTCGGCCGTCCAGCAGGGCGTCGCGCAGGGCGCTCGCGAAGACGCCGGACCCGCCGAGGCTTGCAAGCGACGCCTTCGAGGTGTCGCCCTCGGTCGTGATCGTGACGAGCTCGACCTCGGCACCGGACTTCTCGAGAGCGCGCGCCACCGTGGTCGTCTGCGCAAGGGCCAGCGCGCTGCCGCGCGTGCCGATTCTCAGCACGGCCCGAGGCTCCGTTGCGCTGCCCGAGCCTGTCGCGCTGCCCGAGCCTGTCGCGCTGCCTGGGCTTGTCGACGGGTCACGGCGCAATCCCGGCAAGCGCGGGCTTGAATCCGAGGCGCACGTTCTCGCAGCACCCCGACCGGCACACGTCGTACCAGGGGCCGAGGGCGGTGAGCGCGGGACGATCGACGGTCGGGCGTGCCGTTCACACGCTCGAGAACCAGGTCGACGAGGCCCGTGACGTACGCGGGATGGATGCCCGGGGTCGGCACGCGGGTGGCGAAGACGCCGAGCTCCTCGGCGGTCTCCATCGCCTCGGTGTCGAGATCCCACTTGACCTCCATGTGGTCGCTGACGAACCCGAGCGGCACGATGATGAAGGCCTTCGTGCCATCCGCGGCAAGGCTGCGCATGGCGTCGTTGATGTCGGGCTCGAGCCACGGCTGCGTCGGTGGCCCGCTGCGCGACTGGAACACCAGCGACCAGGCGACCCCGGTTCCCGAGCCCGCCGCGGGGTCGGCGGCCGCCATGACGACCTCGGCCACGGCCCGGTGCTGAGCCTCATACGCACCGCCCTCACCGAAGCCGCGCTCGGGCGGGCCGCTCTTCGCGGCATCCGTCGAGGGGATGCTGTGGGTGGAGAACAGCACGTGGATGTCTTGCGGCGCGAACCCCGCGGCGGCAGCCTCGGCGAGCCCCTGCGCGACGCCCTCGATGAAGGGCTGCCACGAAGCCGGGGTGGTCGAAGAACTGCCGCACCTTGTCGATCTGGATCTCACCCGCCAGTTCGGTCTTCTCCAGCGCCAGCGCATAGTCCTCGCGGTACTGCCGGCAGCTCGAGTACGAGCTGTAGGCGCTCGTGCCGATGGCGATGAGTTTGCGGAAACCGCGCTCGCTTCGCCTCGCTCACCGCGTCGGCGATGAACGGCTCCCAGTTGCGGTTGCCCCACAGCACCGGCAGGTCGATTCCGCGCGCGGCGAGCTCGGCTTCGAGCGCCGCCTTGAGGGCACGATTCTGCTCGTTGATGGGACTGATCCCGCCGAACGCGCGGTAGTGGTGGGCGACCTCCTCGAGGCGCTCGTCGGGGATGCCCCGGCCGCGCGTGACGTTGCGCAGAAACGGGATCACGTCGTCCTGGCCCTCGGGGCCGCCGAAACTGGCGAGCAGGATGGCGTCGTAGGCGACGGGCACTTCGACGTGCTCGGCCCCGGAGGCGGCCGCATCCGTCGCCCCCATCACACCGTTGGTGATCGTCACGACAGCACCTCCGCGATCTCGTCGACCTCGATGCGGCGGCCCGTGTAGAACGGGACCTCCTCGCGAACGTGGCGGCGGGCATCCGTCTGGCGCAGGTGGCGCATCAGATCGACCAGGTCGACAAGCTCGGGGGCTTCGAGCGCGAGAATCCACTCGTAGTCGCCGAGCGCGAACGATGCGACCGTGTTGGGCAGCACCTGCGGATACTCGGCGCCCTTGCGTCCGTGGTTGCCGAGCATCGCGCGGCGCTCGTCGTCGGGCAGCAGGTACCACTCGTAGCTGCGAACGAAGGGGTAAACCGTGAGCCACTTCTCGGGCGCCTTGCCGCGCATGAACGACGGCAGGTGGTTGGCCGTGAACTCGGCGTCGCGGTGCACTCCGAGCGCGTTCCAGGTCGGCAGCAGCGTAGACAGCAGCGCGCTGCGGCGCAGTTCGCGCAGCGCCCACTGCAGCTTCTCGGGCCTGGCGCCGTGCACCCACACCATGAGGTCGGCATCCGCGCGCAGCGACGAAACGTCGTACCAGCCCCGGATGGTCACTCCGGCCGCCTCGACGGCGGCGATCGCCGCAGACAGGTCGGCACCGGCATCGACGGTCTGGGCAGGGTCTCGACGCAGTACCGCCCAGAGGGCGTATCCGAGTTCGTCGTTCGCGGGCGCACCGGCGCTCGCTTCAGCGCTGGAGTTCATGGCTTCTATCCTCCCTCCCCGCGACGCAGGCGTCTAATTCAGGAGGATTGCTCGCGGCTGCTTCCCAGCCGCTCCGCACCGCGAAACTGCCCGTTTGGGACGGACGCGCCCGCGCGCGCGGCGCAGGTGGCCCCAAACGGGCGAAGTCGCGGGTGGGTCAGTCGTCGTCGCCGGAGAAGATGGCCCAGGCGACCAGGCCGAGCACTCCGATGGCAACAGCCGTCGCGCCGACAATCCATGGCGTGGGGTTGCTCTCCCACGCAGACTGGGCGCGCTTGGTCAGCTCGCCGACCCGCTTCGGCACGTTGAGCTTGTCTTCGATCGCATCGAGCGTCGTCTCGAGGTTGGCGCGCGTGCGCGCGACCTGGGACTGGATGTCGTCGTCGTTGGCCATGATTACTCTCGCTTTCCAACGCCGCGAATGACGTTGAGGTCTTTCTTGAGTCCGTTGATGGTTTCGCTGGGCACCGGCGGGATGCCCTTCTTGAGCACGCGGTATCCCACGAGTCCGAGAATGACCGCGATGATGAGCAGCAGCGCTGCGACCAGCAGCGCGGCCAGCCAGCCCGGCATGACAAGCGCCAGGGCGAGGATGGCCGCCGTGAGCAGCACCCCGACCAGGCCCAGGAGCACGATGGCGGCAGCGAGGATGAGGCCCGCGCCGATGCCGAGGGCCTTGAGCTTGCGGATCATCTCCTGCTTGAGCAGCTCGATCTCGCCGGCGACGAGCTCGCGCACCAGCACCGGGATGTCGGCGAGGAGTTCGAGCAGCGATCGCTTTTTGGGCGTGCCCGAGGGAACGCCTGATGTTGTGGTTGCCACGGCCTAGCTCTTCGCGGTCGTCGACCCCGTGGTCGGTGACTTGCGAGTCGCCGGCTTACGAGCGGCGGGCTTCTTGGCCGGTGCCGCGGTGTTCGTGACCTTCTTCACGCCCGTCGAGATGAACTCTGCGACATCCGGCGCCTTGTCTTTGACGAAGTCCTGGGCGTTGGTGACCTGCGTCTGCACGCGCGGGTCGTTCCAGAACTTCTGTGCGCGGCCGACGAGCTCGTCGTACTTCTCGCGGCCGGCACGGGCTCCGAGCACGTAGCCGACGCCTAGTCCGACCACCAAAAGGATCTTGCCTTTCATGGGGTTTCTCCTTTTTTCATCTGTTGGGGAGGTTGATCGTGTCCCGCCTGGAACACGTTCAGCGTAGTCTTCAGTGTTCCTCGGCGTCTCTCGAGCAAAGTGCCGGCCAACGCCTCAGAACGAGCGACAACGCTGGCCAATCCCGTACCTGCAATGCTCTCACCTGCGAGGGGTATGTCGGCAGGGGTAGGCGTGTAGCGGTTTGGCCGGTACCATTCCACGCGCGCGAAATCGAGCACGGCCGATTCGGGGATGGGCACGCCGAGCAGCGCCGCAGCGTCGGCACGCGCGACCTGCGCCAGTTCGTCGTCCGCGTCGTCGTACGACAGCCTCACGACGTGCTTGCCCGCTGCCTTCTCTGCCAGCCACTGCCACTTCGCCGTCGAGTGAGTCAACGCCTTCGCTCGGATGCCCTGGGCCCCCTCCGCCACCAGTACGCCCGTGCCCCGCGGCGCCGCATCCAGCAGCGGTTGGTCGACGACGAGCGTGGCGAGGATCACCCGGTGTCCGCGGTCGGCGCGAGCGGTGCTGTCGCCCACCAGTCCGGGCGCCGCGACGACGACCGTGCCCGTGAGATTCGACCCCCCGACCTCAACGAGCTCGCGTTCGACCCGGCGCGCGGGGGAGCCCAGGCGAACGTCGACACCGAACCGGTCCAGGTCGTGGGCGAGGGCGTCCACCAGTCGCACCACACCGCCGCGGATACCCGCGACCGCTGACCCGGCGCGCGCCGAGGTCGTGCGCAGCTCCTGCACGGCGCGCGCCAGCGAACCGTTGCGAACCAGCGCCGCGCGAAGACCGGGCACCGCCTGGTCGAGCGACAGCTCGTCGGCGTCGGCCGAGTGCACACCGCGCGCGATGGGGCGAACGAGCCGGTCGAGCACGGTTGCGCCCATCCGCTTGCGCACCAGCTCGCCGACCGTGGCCGCCTTCTCGCCGTAGGTGGCCGGCAACAGGGTCTCGAGGTAGGCGCGCCACGCGGCCCGATAGCCGATGATGTCGGTGACGTCACGTGCGAGCGGGTAGGCGGGGATGCCGAGCAGACTGTTCTGCGGGCAGGTGAAATGCCGCACCCGAGGCGGGCTGCAGCCACGCTCCGGCGGGGTTGGGCTCGACGATGTCGCCCTCGAGGCCCAGTGACGCGGCCAGCTTCGCCACCGTGCCGCCTCGCGTCGCGAAGCTCTCGGCGCCCGCATCCAGGTCGATGCCGCCCACGGTCTGCCGCGCCACGGTTCCGCCGAGCCGATCGGATGCCTCCACCAGGATCACCGACTGAACCCGCGAGCACCAGGCGGCGGGCAAGCACGAGGCCGCCGACGCCGCCGCCGACTATGACGAAGTCTGCGGAGTCAGCCAAGGCTGTGTACGAGCTCGACGATCCTCGTGAGCACGTCCGGGTCGGTGTCCGGGGGAACCCCGTGGCCGAGGTTGACGACGTGCGAGGGCGCGGCCCGCCCGCGGTCGACGACATCGCGCACGTGCGCCTCGAGAATCGACCAGGGCGCGGCCAGCAGGGCAGGATCGATGTTGCCCTGCAGCGGCACCCCGCCGCCCAGGCGACGCTCCGCCTCGTCGAGCGGGATGCGCCAGTCGACCCCCATGACGTCGGCGCCGATCGAGTACATCGCGTGCAGCATCTCGCCCGAACCGACGCCGAAGTGCACCTTCGGCACGTCGAGCCCGCGAAGGTGGTCGAGCGCGCGGCGCGAGTGCGGTGCGACTCGGCGAAGGTAGTTCACCTCGCTCAGCGAGCCGACCCACGAGTCGAACAGCTGCACCGCGGATGCACCCGCCTCGACCTGGGCGCGAAGGAATTCGCCCGCGACATCGGCGCACCAGTTCAGCAGGGCAGCCCAGGTGTGCGGGTCCGAGAACATGAGGGTGCGTGCACGCTGCTGGTCCTTCGAGGGTCCGCCCTCGACCAGGTAGGAGGCGAGCGTAAACGGCGCCCCCGCGAATCCGATCAGCGGCGTCGTACCGAGCTGCGCGACGGTGGCGGCGACCGCCTCGCGAATCGGACGCAGCGAGTCCGGATCGATCGGGCGCAGCGCCGCGACATCGGCCGCCGTGCGAATCGGATGCTCGATGACCGGCCCCCTGCCCGGCACGATCTCGACGCTCGACGCCGGCAAGCTTCACCGGGATGACGATGTCGCTGAAGAAGATCGCCGCATCGACAGCGTGGCGCCGCACCGGCTGGAGCGTGATCTCGCTGGCGAGCTCGGGCGTCAGGCAGGCATCCAGCATCGCGTTGCCCACGCGAAGCTCCCGGTATTCGGGCAGCGATCGACCGGCCTGCCGCATGAACCACACCGGAAGACGTTCGGTGCGCATCGCCCCGGTAGGCGCGGACGAGGGCCGAATCGGCGGTGGAACCGTTCAGCAAAGGGTGGGTTTCGGGCAGCGGCACGCATCTAACATTAGGAGGTGCTCCTGTGCCTCACCGCAAACCACCGCAACGCCAGCTTCGACCTGCTCGAGAAGCTGTCGTTCGGCGCTCCGGACGCGGTGGCCGGTCTCGTTGAGAAGACCGCCGATGGTGCGCGGTGCGGTGGTGCTCGCCACCTGCAACCGGTTCGAGGCCTACCTCGAGATCGCGGAAGGCACCTCCACGACCGCGGCGGATGCCGTGATCGACGTCGATGAGTCGCCGCCGAGCGATGTGCCCTCGAGCCGAGCTGCGCGCCGCGATCACCGTGCTGAGTCGCGACGAGGTCGTCACCCACCTGTTCGCGGTCACGAGCGGACTCGAGTCGATCGTCGTCGGGGAAGACGAGATCGCCGGCCAGGTGGGGCGAGCCCTTCAGCGCGCCCGCGAGGATGGCACCACGTCGAGCGACCTCGAGCAGCTGTTCCAGCGGGCCACCCAGACCAGCCGCGGCGTCAAGACGCGCACCGCCGTGGGCGGCGCCGGCCGGTCGCTCGTGAGGCTCGCGCTCGAACTGGCCAGCAGCCGGATTCCGGACTGGTCGCTGACTCGCGTGCTCATCGTGGGAACCGGTCAGTACGCGGCGACCACCGTTGCAGCCGTGCGCGACCGCGGGGCCACGATGCTCGGCGTGTACTCCCCGTCCGGGCGCGGCGACGCGTTCGGTGCCAAGTACGGGGTCACGGTTCACCGTGACCTCGCCGGCGCGATGCTGGATGCGGATGTCATCATCACCTGCACCAGCACCACCGTCATCGGCACGAGCGCCATCATCGGCGACCAGCGCCGCCTCGTGATCGACCTCGGGATGCCGCGCAACGTCGACCCCGCCATCGTCTCGCTGCCGGGGATCACCCTGCTCGATCTGGAGACGATCAGCCTGCACGCGCCGATCGAGGAACTCACCGCGACGGCAGACGCGCGGGAGCTCGTCAGCGACGCGGCAGCGCGATACTCCGCCGAGCGCAGCATTGAACCCGCCATCGTCGCGCTGCGAACCCACATCTTCGACCTTCTCGACGTCGAGATCGAGCGCGCCCGCAAACGCGGCGCCACGCCCGAGACCGAGGCCGCACTTCGGCATCTCGCCAGCGTGCTGCTTCACACGCCCGTCGGTGCTGGCTCGCGAGGCCGCACTCGAGCGGCGACGGGCAGGCGTTCGTCGACGGACTGGCCGCGGTGTTCGGTATCTCAAGCGAACTGGCGGCCGAGGAGCCTCGCACGGATCCGCGGCCTCCGCGTAGCGACTCTCGTACCCTTGGGGCATGCAGCCTGCGCCCCGCCCTGCCGTACGTGTTCACCGAGCCGATCCGCACGGAGCGGCTCGTGCTTCGCCTCGATGACGATCGACGACACCGACGACGTGTTCAGCTACCAGTCCCGTGACGACGTCTGCCGCTACCTGCTGTTCGAGCCGCGCACCCGCGAGGAGGTCGCCGAGCGGATGCTGGCCAACGGTGCCGCCACCACCCTCGAGAACGACGGCGACTACCTGCAGCTCGCCCTCGAGCTGCCGGCGGCCGGGGATGCCCGGGCGAGGGTGATCGGCGACCTGTATTTCACGATCGCCAGCCGTGGCGAATTCGAAGGGCGAGATCGGCTGGACACTGCATCCCGACTTCATGGGCCAGGGGTTACGCCGCGGAGGCCGCGAGCGCGGTGCTGCGTCTCGCGTTCGACCAGCTGGGGCTGCACCGCGTGGTCGCGGACCTCGATCCGCGCAATGCCGCGTCGATCGCCCTGTGCAGGCGGCTGGGGATGCGCGAGGAAGCCTTCTTCGTCAAAGACATGTGGTTCAAGGGCGACTGGGCCGACACCGGGATGTACGCGATCCTGCGCGAGGAGTGGCTCGCGAACGCCTGACCCGCCGGTGCCGCAACCCCGGCCCAACGGGAACGGCCCCGGTCACGCGCCTAAGCGGTGACCGGGGCCGTTCCAGTGCGAGGCCCGAACTACTTCGCGGGTACTACTCCGCCGTGCGGTTTCCGCGGCGCCGCATGAGCAGGAAGGCGATTCCGAGGAAGAGCATGCCGCCCGCGAGGACGAACCCGAACCAGGCGATGGTTCCACCGGTGAAGGCGAGGCGGCTCGGGTCGCAGTTGGTGCTGCTGCTGCCGATGACCACCGAGATGTCCTCGTACGGGTTGGTTCCGGTGTTACCCGAGATACCGTCGCCCGCGGGCACCGTTGCGTGAACGTTGTAGCTACCGGCCGGCACGTTCACCGCGGTGGCGATGTTGCCGGAGTAGATCGTGGCGTTCGTCACGGTGTTGGTGATCGTGTACGTGACCTTGCCCGTCTCATCCGGAACCTGTCCGGTGAGGTGCACGAGGTTGATCACTCCGTCGGTCGTGGTGCCGTCGGTGCAGACCGCGTTGGTGCCCGAGGCTCCGACGTGCCATGCCGGCAGGGTCGGCGGGCAGAATGCGGTGAGATCGAACGGTCCGAACGACTGGTCTGCCGACGGAATGACGAAGCCGGCTGCGCTGCCCGCCAATGGAGAGTGTCACGTTGATCGTGTACTCGCCAGCGGGAACATCGGTGTCGTCTGGGTCAGCACCGTGTTGGTGTTGGAGAGCGACTCGTGCGCGGTGTAGACGACGTTCGGGTTGAGGGTGACCGTAATGGTCGGAACACCCGTGGTCGCGGCAGTGAAGCCGGTCGCGGCGGACTGGGGGCAGTCAGCAGCGAGGGCGGTTGCGCTGATGTTACCGATGCTTCCGCACACGGGGTTCACCACCGAGATCGTGAACGGCCAGGTCGGCGGTACGAGCGCCCGGGTTGAGCAGGTACCCCTGCCGCGTTCGTTACCGAAACGAGGTATGAGCCAGCCGGAATTCCGGTCGCGACGATCGTCTGGCCGGTGGTGCCGGTCAGGTTCGAAATCGTCGTGAAGCCGGCAGGACCGGTGACGGTGTAGCTGAGACCCGCCTCGAGGTCGACCGAGAGCGATGCGTTGTTGTTCACCGTGTTGGTCGCGGTGTTGCAGGTGGCCTGCGTCACCGACGGGTCGGCCGGGATGACCGTCGTCGGGAAGCAGTCCGTGAACGCCGGGACCGTCAGCACCGTGGCCGGGCCGACGCCGTTGATGAGTACGTTGATGGTCTCACCAGCGATTCCGGAGGTGCCGATGTTCTGCTTCCAGTCAACGTGGTGCGCCGCGACCGTGATGGTCGTGTCGTAGGAGGTGCCCGGGATGGTCACCTCGAACTTCGAGGGCAGGCTGCTCTTCGAGTTGTCGAGGGTGACCCAGACCGGAACGGTCGAGGTGCCGTTTGCCACGGTGCAGGTACCGGTGCCGACGGTGACGTCACAGGTGATCTTGTCGCCGAGCTTTTCCCACCAAGTCTGAATCTGGTGGTCCTTGTCACCGGGGAACTTGTAGCCGTCCGCCGGCTCGGCGATCACTTTGTACGAACCGCTGCCCGTGATGACCTGGCCCGGCGTGAGCGGGGTGGTCTTGTCGGAGCCGAGGTAGTACACGACACCGGTGGTGGTCGGGATCGTGATCGATCCGTCGACGTTGCACTGCTGGATCGTGGTCACGGCCGGCTCGACGGGCGTCACCTGGATGTTGCAGTCGAGCGTGTGGCTGTCCTGCGGGGTCCACGTGGAGGAGTACGGCGTCACCGAGTAGGTGTCAGTCGAGCTTCCGTCCACCAGCGTGATCGTGTAGGTGTCACCCGCGCGAATGTCGACGGTGTTGCGTCGCCGCCGAATCCGATCGGGTACGTCTTGCTGTAGTGCGAGCCGTCTTTCACCGTCCACACGCCGCCGGGCACGGTCGACAGCGTCAGGGTGTTGGTTCCCGTGATGTTGCTGCCGGTGCAGACCTGGCTCGTTGATGTCGCGGTGCCGGTCTCGGTCGTGGGGGAGTAGCAGCTGGTGTTCTGCTGCACGTAGGTCGGGTTCGGTCCGCTGAATCCCATGTCGTGCAGGAAGTGCTCGGGCAGCGGGTTGCCGGGGCCGTCGAGGTACCCGGTCGTGGTGGCCGGGAGGCCGTCGTTCTCGGGGAACAGCGTGGCGTCGTTCGCGGTGAACGACGCGTAGATGTCGCCCTGGCCGCAACGTCACTGTCGCCGCGTAGGGGTAAGTGCCGGACTTGCTGATCGGCAGGTTGCCGCTGGGGTCAGTGCCGAGCACGTGGTCGACCTGGTCGACGACCTGCGGCCATACGCGCGTTGGTGGTGTACTTCCAGCTCGTCGCCGTCACGTAGAACGGCCTGGCAGAGCACGCCCGACGAGCCCGCGACCTTCGGCACCGTGATGACGCCGGAGTTGGTGGAGCTGTCGTAGGTGTAGCTCACCTGCGAGTCGGGGATACACGGCAGGGGGCAGGCTGTGTTCTGCACCAGCTTGTATGCGTGACCCCAGCCACCGCTGGCGAGGTACGCGTTGTCGGCGCCGTTGGTGAGCTTCGTGCCCGCCTTCGCCGCTGCGAGGAAGTTGGTGAGCGCTGTGCTGTCGCTCTTCGTCACGATGTACGAGTCGACCTGGTACTGCATGCCACAGGTGGGCGGCAGCGGCACATCGAGCGTTTCGGTCGACTCGGCCGTCTGCGACACGTAGGTCTGCGGCCAGGTCGCGCTCTGCGCGCCACTCCAGCTGGGCATCTGCCACACCACAGTGATGTAGGAGGTGGTCGTCTGGTAGTTGCTCTGGGTGGTTGCGGCTGCCGCGAAGGTGATCGGCGCGACGGCCGGAGCCGGGTCCGTCGTGGGGTCGGTCGTCGACGGGTCGGTCGTCGACGGCGCCGTGGTCGGCGTTGCCGTGGGGGTCGGCGTGTCGGTCGGCGTCGAAGTCGGGGTCGAGCCGTCGGTCGTCGCCGTGCTGCTCGCGACGGGTGCCGGTGTCGACGTGTCGTCGGCCGTTGCCGGGCCAGCGACGGCCGCCAGCGACAGCCCGGCGGTGAGAGTTACTGCGGCGATTGCCGCGAGCATTCTTTTCATTGTTCGGGTGCTCCTTGGGGGAAGGATTTTTTGGGTACGCGCCGAAGGGCAACGTGTGGCACCGCGGGGGACGGGGCCAGGTCGCCGGGGGGACGACCGATGCTGAACGCCCGGGGGTGGACGGTCGGCGGGTAAGGCAGCTGTGGGTAGTTAGCTGAAGTGGCCGAGCGACTCTAATGAGGTCGAGACACGGTCAGCAGGCTGGTCGGGGGGAACAGCGATTCGCTGCACACAGCACTGGTAAAGATGGATTTCGGGCAATCACCTTCTTGTTTGCACTCTGTCGGGTCGGATGATCGTTCGGGTTCGATCACCCCAGGTGCTCGCTCAACCTAGCATGTCCCCTGAATCGGGGACAAGTCTGTTCTGGGCGTGTGGCCAAATACTCGGCGGCTGTGAGCTCAGTGCACGTACTCGAGCAGGTCGTAACCCGACCGTCCGCATCGCGTCGAGCACGAGCAGCCGCGCGGCGAGACCGTCGTCGTTGAACTGCACGGAGACCGCGTAGGCGACGGATGAGCGCGAACCGCGCAGCGCGCCCGCCTCGGATCGCACGCCGGTGTCTGTGCCCGTCTTGTTGACGAGCAGCGTGTCGTGGTCGACCCCGCGATGCGACGAGCGGGTCGAGGCCGAACGCGCTCGCGACCATCGACAGGTCGGCGTTGAGCGAGAGCCAGCCCATCACGCGCTGGCTGGTGAGCGGGTCGACGATCTCGCTGCGGGCGAGTGCGCCGAACAGCCAGGCCAGCTCCGCGGTCGATCCGACGGACAGCTGCGGCGCATCATCCGGCCCGCGGGATTCGCGCACGAGGTCGAGCAGCGCGGTGCGCGCGAGACCGAGCGATTCGGTGCGCGCTCGCACCGCATCCAGCCCGACCTGTCGCAGCAGCACGTTGGTGGCGAGGTTGTCGCTGGTCGCGCCGACGATGGTCGCCAGGTCGGCGACGGGAAGCGCGGGCGCCTGCAGGTGCTGCCAGATACCCGGACAGCCCGACCGCGTCGCGCGGGGTCTTGTCGAGGATGCCGTAGCCCGAGAAGTCGCGCTCGGTCAGCCGGGCCGACACCTCGATGAGCAGCAGGATCTTGCCGATGCTCGCGGTCGGCAGCACGATCCGGTCGTCGATCGACACCAGCACGCGGCCCGTGCGCAGGTCGATGACGTTCGCGGAGACCTGCGCGCCCTCGTAGGCGAGCTGTCCGAGCGCGGTGAAGGTACCGACGAAGTTTTCGTCCTTCTCGTCGGCTTTGTGTCGTGGCAGCTGGCGATCGTGGAGACGATCCCAGCGCTCACGGGTTCGGGCCGTGTCTACCAAATCGAGCTTTCGGTACTCGAGTCGGTGCAGCTGGTTGCAAGCGGGTATCACCAAATAGTTACACGGTCTTCTGGCGCAAGCCAGAGGGCGTCGGACGCCGTGACACCGAAGGTCGTGTAGAAGTCGTCGATGTTGCGGACGATCTGGTTGCAGCGGAACTCGTTCGGGGAGTGAGGATCGATCGAGATGAGCCGAATAACCTCTTCGTCCCGGGCCTTCAGCTGCCAGGCCTGCGCCCAGGAGAGGAAGAACCGTTCGGCCCCGGTCATCCCGTCGATCACCGGCGGTTCGCTGCCGCCGAGCGAGATCAGGTACGCCTTCCAGGCGATGCTGAGCCCGCCGAGGTCGCCGATGTTCTCGCCGATCGTGAGCGCGCCGTTGACGTGGTGGTCGGGCACCTGCCGCGGCGCGAGTGCGTCGTACTGGGCGATGAGCGACTTGGTGCGCTCCTCGAAAGCGGCGCGATCTTCGGCGGTCCACCAGTCGAGCAGCCGGCCGTCGCCGTCGTACTTCGAGCCCTGGTCGTCGAACCCGTGGCCGATCTCGTGCCCGATGACCGCTCCGATCGCGCCGTAGTTGGCCGCGTCATCCCGCGTCTCGTCGAAGAACGGGAACTGCAGGATGGCCGCCGGGAACACGATCTCGTTGAGTCCGGGGTTGTAATAGGCGTTGATGGTCTGCGGCGTCATGAACCACTCGTCGCGGTCGAGCGGCTTGCCGATCTTGCCGAGCTCGCGCTGGAACTCGAACTCGTTGACCGCGGCGATGTTCGCCAGCAGGTTGTCGGGCGTGATCGTGAGCGTCGAGTAGTCGCGCCACTTCACCGGGTAGCCGATCTTGGGCGTGAACTTGTCGAGCTTCTCGATGGCCTTCGCCCGTGGTCGCCGGCGTCATCCAGTCGAGGTTGGTGATCGACTGTCACGGTAGGCCTCGATGAGGTTGGCGACCAGGATGTCCATGGCCGCCTTGGCGCCCGTCGGGGAAGTGGCGCTCGACATAGGTGCGGCCGACCGCCTCGCCCAGCGGTGCCCTCGACGAGTGAAACTCCGCGCTTCCACCGGGCGCGCAGCTCCGGGGTGCCGGTGAGCGTCTTGCCGTAGAAGTCGAAGTTCGCGTTCACGAACTCGGAACTCAGGTAGCCGGCGTTCGAGCGGATGACCTGCCAGCTCATCCAGTCCTTCCAGGCCTCGAGCCGCTCGGCCGTGATCAGGCCCGGCAGCGCCTCGAGAAAGCTCGGCTGGCGCACGACGACCTCGGTGAACGAGTTCTGCGGTGCGTCGATCCCCGTCGAGCCACGCCTCGAGGTCGAGCCCCGCCGCGCTGGCCGCCGCGCTCGACGTCTTTCCAGGTGGTGAGGTTGTAGGTCGCCTCGCTGTCGCGGGAGCGCACGTTGTCCCAGTGGTTCTTCGCGAGGTCGGTCTCGAGCGCGAAGATGCGCTTCGCGCGCTCGGCCGGGCCGGTCGAGCCCCGCGAGCCCGAGGATGGTCGTCAGGTACTCGACATACTTCGTGCGGATTTCGGCGAACTTCTCCTCGCGGTAGTAGGACTCGTCGGGAAGCCCGAGGCCGGCCTGCTCGAAGAACACGAGGTAGCGCTCGGGGTCGCCCGGGTCGTTGTCGATGAACAGCTGGAAGAAGCCGCTGGTTCCGCGGCGCTCGAAGCGGCCGGCGGTCGCCAGGAGCGCGCCGGTCGTGGCGATGGCGTCGACCTCGTCGAGCAGCGGAGCTCAGCGGTCGCGCGCCGAGCTGCTCGATGCGCTCCTCGTCCATGAAGCTGGCGTAGACGTCGCCGAACTTGCGCTCCTCGGTGCCGGGTGCGGCCGTCGCTGGCCTCTTCGATGATCTCGCGAACGGCCTTCTCCGCCTCCTCGGCGAGCAGGTAGAACGAGCCGTACCGCGCCTTGTCCGACGGGATCTCGGTGCGCTCGATCCACTTGCCGTTGACGTGACGGAACAGGTCGTCCTGCGGTCGCACCGCCGGGTCGAGCTCGGAGGTGAGAATGCCGGAGTCTTTCGCGTCTGTCTCGCTCATGGCACTAAGCCTAGGCTGATCGCATGACGAATCTGCGGGCACTCATCATCGGTGGAAACGGCATCATCAGCTCATCGGTGACGTCGCCTTGCGGTCGAGCGCGGGTTCGATGTGACGCTGGTGAACCGCGGGCGCAGTGACGACGCGCCCGCCGCATCGAGGGCGCCCGGCGGCTCGTCGGCGACGCGACGGATGCGTCATCCATCGCCGCCGCGATCGGCGCCGACGACTTCGACGTCGTCGTCAACTTCCAGTCGTTCCTTCCCAGCCAGGTGAAGGGCGACATCGAGCTGTTCACGGGCCGCACCGGGCAGTACGTCTACATCTCGTCGGCCTCCGCCTACCAGAAACCCGTCGCGCACCTGCCGATCACCGAGTCGACGCCGCTGCGCAACGACTTCTGGCAGTATTCGCGTGACAAGATCGCCAGCGAGGATGCTCTCGTCGCGGCATACCGGGCCGACGGCTTTCCGGCCACCATCGTGAGGCCGTCGCACACCTATGACCACACGCTCATCCCGATCGAGGGCGGCTGGACGATGCTCGACCGCATGCGCCGCGGGCTCCCCGTGCTCGTGCACGGCGACGGCACGTCGCTCTGGACCCTCACCCACAGCCGCGACTTCGCGGTCGGCTTCGTCGGACTGATGGGAAACCCGGTCGCGGTCGGCGACATCTTTCAGATCACCTCGGACTTCGTGTACCCGTGGGACGCCATCTACCGGATGCTCGGTGCCGCCCTGGGCGTGGACCCGCAGCTCGTGCACGTCGCGTCCGAGACGATCGCCAGGGCGATTCCCGAGTGGGGACCGGGGCTCCTCGGCGACAAGTCGCATTCGGTGGTTTTCGACACCACGAAGCTGAGGTCGGTCGTGCCCGACTTCAACCCGACCACGACGTTCGCCCAGGGCGCGCGCGAGATCGTCGAATGGTTTGATGCGGATGCCGGCCGCCGAGCGGTCGACGAGAAGCTCAACGCCCGGATCGACGACCTGGTCGCGAGGGCGTAGCGGCGGCGGTCGTGTTTCCGGGGTGGAACACGGTCGTGAAGACGACAGGCTGCGGCTCGCGGCCGGCCAGCATGTCGACCACCGCGCGCCCGGCTGCGCGACCCTTCTGCATAGCCGGCTGCACGAGCGTGGTGAGGTCGTAGCCCGAGTCGATCCGCGCCCCGTCGAACCCGATGACGCTCACGTCGCCGGGCACGGTGAGTCCCAGCTGTTCGGCGGCGCGAATCACTCCGATTGCGAGAAGGTCGCTCTGGGCGGCGACGGCCGTCGGGCGGTCTTCGCCGTCGGAGAGCAGCGCGAGCCCGGCCTGGGTGCCGGCGTCGATCGAACTCGTCGACGCGACGTAGCCGCGGAACTCGTCGTAGACATCCGCGATTCCGAGGAGTCTTTGCTTCGCCACCTCGGAGGTCGAGATGTCGCGCCAGTCGACGGGCAGCACGCCGGCCGCATGTGACTGCTCGAGTGGCAGCGTGACCACCGCGACGCGCTCGTGTCCGAGCCCGCGGAGGTGCCTCGCGGCGGTCTGGGATGCCTCGCGGTTCTCCAGGTCGATGGGCACGACACCGCTCATGTGCGGCGCCTCGACGGCGACGATGGGCATGCCGCGCTGGCGCAGCAGGGCGACCGAGTCATCGAGGCGTGTGCTGCACCCGATCAGCACCACGGCATCCATCGGGGCGGAGGACATGCCCAGCCGATCGTCGCCGGTCTCGGTGAGCAGCAGGAGACCGGACCCGGTGGCTCCGATCTCGTCGGCGAGACCGTCGAGCATGGCGATGTTCATGGGGTCACGGAACGCGTCGCGGATGCGTTCCTCCATCACGACACCGACGATTCCGGAGCGGCCGCGACGAAGGGACTGTGCGCGCGGGTCGGGGCCGCCGTAGCCCAGCTGCTCCGCCGCTGCCAGGACGCGAGCGCGGGTCGCGTCGGCGACGGGTCCCGCCCCGCTGAAGGCGAGGGATGCGGTTGACGGCGACACTCGCGCCAGCGCGGCGACGGCCGCGAGATTGGGCTTCTCTCGGCTCGCGCTTGCCTCGGTCGTCATGGGTTGGTAGCTTAGTCGAATCGAATCGATCGAATCGATTCGATTTTCGCCCGTGAAGAGAGCCAGGATGTCCGCGCCCACCGTTTCCCCCCGCCCGTCGCGGGTGCTCGCGCCCGGCATCCTCGCGTGGCGCAACGCGCTCTTCGTCGTGTTCGCGGCGCTCGGAATCTCGACCGCGAGCCTGGCCGCGCGCATCCCGACGATCAGCCTGTCGCTGTCGCTGACCACCGCCGAAGTAGGCCTGCTGCTCTCGGCGATGGCGGTCGGGTCGATCGCGGGTCTCGCCGCGGCCGGGCACGTCGTCTCCACGTTCGGCGCACGACGCACCATTCTCGTCTCGTACACGCTCGTCGCTGTCTCACTGGTCGTCGCCGGCATCGGAATCGCCCTCTTCGGGTCATTCGTGGTCAGCTTCGTCGCCCTCGTCGTGCTCGGTGGATCGATGGGCACCTGCGACGTGGCAATGAACGTCTCCGGCGCCGCCAACGAACGCGCCATCGGACGAACCGTCATGCCCGTCTACCACGCGTTCTTCAGCATCGGCACGGTCGCCGGCGCGGGCCTGGGTTCGCTGGCTGAGGCTGCTGCGGGTGCCGCTCGAGCTGCACGTCGCCGTGATCTCGCGTCGTCATGATCGCGGCGGTGTGGACGGTCTCGCGATTCCTGCTCTCCGAGACCGCGGTAGCGGCGGGAGAAGAGGCGCATCCGCAGAGCACCTGGCGGTCGCGGCTCGCGATCTGGCGCGACCCGCGCACCATCCTCATCGGCCTCCTCGTGCTCGGGTTCGCGTTCACCGAGGGGTCATCGAACGACTGGCTCGCCTACGCCATGGTGCACGGGCACGGAACGAACCGCGCCGTGGGCGCGGCGGTGTACGGCGTGTTCGTAGCGGCCATGACCATCGGCCGCCTGGCCGGCGTGCGCGTGCTCGACCGCTTCGGCCGCGTGCCCGTGCTGCGGGCGCACCGCCGCCCTGGCCGCAGTCGGGCTGCTGCTCTTCATCTTCGTTCCCGTGCTCTGGGTCGACCTGCTGGGCGTCGTGCTCTGGGGCCTCGGCGCGTCGCCTCGGCTTCCCGGTGGGCATGTCCGCCGCCGCCGACGACCCGCACAAGGCCGCCGCCCGCGTCAGCGCGGTCGCCAGCATCGGCTACCTCGCCTTCCTGGTCGGCCCACCGACGATCGGATTCCTCGGCAACCAGTTCGGCATCCTGCTGGCCCTGCTGCTCGTGCTCGTGCTCGTCGCGATGTCCGGACTCGTGTCGTTCTCGGCCCGGAAGCCGGTCGCCACAACTGGCTAGGCTAAGCGCGTGCGTCTCGTCGTTGCCCGGTGCTCCGTCGACTACGCCGGTCGACTCAGTTCGCACCTTCCGCTCGGCACGCGCCTGCTCGTGCTGAAGAGCGATGGCAGCGTGCTCGTTCACGCCGACACCCTCTCGTACAAGCCGCTCAACTGGATGAGCCCGCCGTGCGTCACCACGCACCATCGAACCCGACGACGACCAGCGGGATGCCGGCGTCACCGAGATCTGGAAGGTCGCGCAGGCGAAGACCGCCGACCTGCTCGTCATCTCGATCCACGAGATCCTGCACGACTCCACCCACGAGCTCGGGCATCGATCCCGGGCCTGCAGAAAGACGGCGTCGAGGCCGACCTGCAGAAGCTGCTCGCGGAGCAGATCGAGCTGCTGGGCGACGGCCATCGGCTGGTGCGGCGCGAATACATGACCGCGATCGGGCCGGTCGACATCCTGGCCACGGACGCCAACGGCGACTCGGTCGCGGTCGAGATCAAGCGCCGCGGCGACATCGACGGCGTCGAGCAGCTCACCCGCTACCTCGAGCTGATGAATCGCGACCCGCTGCTGCAGCCCGTGCGGGGAGTGTTCGCCGCGCAGGAGATCAAACCGCAGGCGCGCACTCTCGCCGAAGACCGCGGCATCCGCTGCCTGCTGCTCGACTACGACGCCATGCGCGGCCTCGACGACGCGCACCAGCGCCTGTTCTGATCGACCCTAGGCTTGGCACCACGATGACCGCACCGTTCACGAGCATCCTGTTCGACCTCGACGGCACGATCGTCGACTCCGCACCCGGAATCACGGCGACGCTCGCCTACACCTTCGAGACCATGGGACTGCCGGTGCCGTCGCCGGCCGAGCTGCTCGCGTACGTCGGGCCGCCCATCCTGGACTCGTTCCGCGACCGGGCCGGGATGTCGCTGGGTGAAGCCGCGGAGGCGCTGGCGATCTATCGGCCGCGCTACCTCGAGAGCGGCGCGCTCGACGCCACCGTCTTTCCGGGGGTCGCCGAGGTGATCCGCGCGGTGCACGCCGCCGGCGTTCCGCTCTCGCTCGCGACATCCAAGCCGGAGACGCCGGCGACGTTCATGCTGAGCCACTTCGGGCTGCTCGACCAGTTCGACATCATCACGGGCGCGTCCGACGACGAGGTTCGCAGTTCGAAACAGGATGTCGTCGCAGAAGCCCTGGTGCGGCTCGACGCGTTCGGCGCCGACCTCAGCCGGCCGGTGCTCGTCGGGGACCGCGAGCACGACGTCGAGGGTGCGGCGGCCAACGGCGTGCCCACCATTTTCGTCGACTGGGGTTACGGCTCGCCGGCCGAGCAGGTGGGCAGTGTCGCACTCGCACGCACCCCGGCCGAACTGCGCACCCTGCTGCTCGGCTGACCTCAGGCCGCGACGGCCGGTGGGGTCGGGCAGATGATGCGGGTGGGCGTCGGGTGGGCCGCGCGCTCGATCTCGTGCTCGCTCATCGGGGCGCCGCACAGCGGGCACGGCTTCGGCCCGGTGGGCGGCAGCGGTGCCTGGTCATACGGGCCGAGGGCCGGCGGACCGATGTAGGGCATGAGCATTCGGTTGAGCCGGTCCCACCACGGCAGCTTTTCTCGTTCACGTTCGTTCGACACGACGATTCCTTAGTGGAGCGATCATTAGTGCACTAATTATTAGTGTAGACGGTACGCTGGTGACATGCCAGACGTCGACCCGCTCGCCCTCGACCGCCAGGTCTGTTTCGCACTCGCGGCCGCATCCCGCACCGTCATCGGGCTGTACCGCCCGGTTCTCGAACCACTCGGCCTCACGCATCCGCAGTACCTCGTGATGCTCGCGCTGTGGGAGCGCAGCCCCCGAACCGTCCGCAACATCGGCGACACGCTCGCTCTCGACCCGGCGACCCTGTCACCGCTGCTCAAGCGGCTGGAATCGGCAGGCCTGGTGACGCGCTCGCGCAAAGTCGACGACGAGCGTTCCCTCGACGTCGAGCTCACCCCGGCCGGTCGCGCCCTGCGCGCCAGGGCCGAGGCGGTGCCCGCCCAGATCGTGCAACGCCTGGGCATGCCCGTCGCCGAACTCGAGGCAACGCGCGATGCGCTCACCCGGCTGCTCGCCGCCGCGACCTCTCCGTAACTGTTGTGCAGGACTTTCTGGGCCCGAGGCCCATCTGGCCAGACGTTTTGGTACGGAGTGCCCGGAACCCCTGCACAACCGTTAGGGGAGGGACTAGAAGGCCTTGCCGGGGTTCAGGGTGCCGGCCGGGTCGAGTGCCTGCTTGATCGAGCGGTGCAGTGCCAGCACTCGCGGGCCCAGTTCGTGGCGCGCCCCATCGAGCTTGAGCAGGCCGACGCCGTGCTCGCCCGTGACCGTGCCGCCGAGCTGTCGGCAGTCGGCCACGATCTGGTCGAACGCCAGTTTGGCCCGGTCCCGGGCCGCGTCATCCCCGACCGGCGCAATGATAAGCGGGTGCAGGTTGCCGTCGCCCGCGTGTGCGATGTTCGCGATCACGACATCGTGCGCCGCCGCGGTCGCCTGGATGCGCGCCAGCATCTCGGGCACCGCGCCGCGTGGAACGCAGATGTCCTCCGTCAGCACAGGCCCTAACCGCTCCAGGGCAGGATAGGCGAGCCGTCGTGCCAGGAACAGGCGATCCACCTCGGCCTGGTCCGCCGCGCGCTCGACGGCGACGCCCCCCGCGTCGGCGAAGATCTCGACGAGACGGTCGGCGAGCGCTTCGCCCGTGGTCCCCGGCTCGTCCACCTTCGCCATGAGCAGGGTGTCGGCGTTCTCGGGAAGCCCGAAATGCTGCCACTCCTCGACCGCCCGCAGGCAGGCCCGATCGATCAGCTCCAGCGCGGCCGGCACAATGCCTGCCCGGGAGACCTCCGCGACGGCCGCGCCGGCCGACGTGAGCGAGGGGAAGTAGCCGATGACCGCTCTCTCCTCGCGGCCGGACAGCGGAAGCAGTTTCACCGTGACCTCGGTGATCACGCCGAGGGTTCCCTCCGAGCCGACCATCAGCGCAGTGAGGTCGTAGCCCGTGACACCCTTCGCCGTGCGTCGGCCGACCCGAACGACCTCGCCGTCCGCCAGCACCACCGTCAGACCGAGCACGTAGTCTCGGGTAACCCCGTACTTGACGCAGCAGATCCCGCCCGCGTTGGTCGCCGCGTTACCGCCGATGGTGCTGATGGCGAAGCTCGCCGGATCCGGCGGATACCACAGGCCCTCCGCCGCAACGGCCTCCCGCAGCTGGTTGTTGATGACCCCGGCCTGTGCCACCGCATAGCGCTCCTGGCTGTTGATCTCGAGCACCGCGGTCATCCGCTCGAGCGAGAGCACGATCGCGTTGTCGACGCTGTTCGCACCGCCGCTCAGTCCCGTGCCGGCCCCGCGCGGAACCACGTGGATGCCGTGTCGCGCGGCGAGCGCGACGGCCGCGGCCACATCGTCGGTCGACTCTGCGAAGACCACAGCGAGCGGCGCGGAGTACGGAGCCCACTCGGCGTCGTCGTGGGCGTAGTGCTCGAGGGTGGGGCGGTCGACGGCCAGCTGGTCGGGCCTCACCACCGCGGCCAGCGCCTCGACGACGTCATCGACACGACCCTGAGCGCTCACCCGATCGAACTTACCCCGATCATCGCGCGAGCAACTCGACGACCGCCCCGAACCGGCCGGGAAGCGCCGCGGAAAGCGGAACGATGCCCCGTCGCAGCGGCGAGGTTGCAAAGCCGACGAGCGCGGTTGTCGCCACCCGGAAGTCGTGGGTGACCCGCCGCCATTCCGCCTCGTAGCGAGCGGGATCGTCAGCGAGCACGGCGCGCACTGCTGCGGCGGCTTCGGCGAATCCCAGCCGCAGTCCTTCGCCGGTGATCGCGTCGACGTAGCCGGACGCATCACCGACCAGCAGCACGCGGCCGGCGGTTCGAGCGCGCGTGCGCTGTCGGAATGGCCCGGCGCCGCGCCGGCTGCTGGTGATCGCCGCGCCCGCGAGCCGCTCTGCGAGGCTCGGTACCTCCGCGATGGCCGACATGAAATCGGTGTGCTGTGCGCCGAGCATCGCGACGCCGACTTCGTCGTCGGCGATGGGGGTGACGTAGATCTCGGAGTGGCGCGCGTAATAGATGTCGACGGTGTCGCCCCAGGGCGCCATCGCGTAGTGCTGGCGGATGCCGTACCGCCGGCTGCGCACCGGGGCGGGCATCGCCAGACCGACCAGTCGCGCGACGGTGGAGTGCAGGCCGTCGCAGGCCAGCAGGTAACTCGCCTCGATTCCCGCGACCCGCACGGCGCGGGCATCCTGGTCGACCGACTGCACCCTGGCGACCCGTCGGTCAACACCCACCTCGAGCGCGCGGGCCGTCAGTGCATCGTGCAGCGCTGTGCGTCGAACGCCGCGCCCCGGGGCGCCCTCGAAGCGGTGGGTCACCGACTTGCCACCCTGGTTGTAGGTGATCCCGCGCAACGGCATTCCGGCCGGGTCGACGCCGAGTCGCTGAAGCAGCGGGAGAGCACCCGGCATCAGCCCCTCGCCGCACGCCTTGTCGATCACTCCGCTGCGCTGCTCGAGCACCACGACCGTGAGTCCGGCGAGCCGTGCTTCGATCGCCGCGACGAGCCCGACGGGCCCACCGCCCACTACCGCCACGTCGTAACGCTCCACGTGACGAAACGTAACACCGCGCGCTGTGATCGCGGCGTGTCGGTTTGCGCAGTAGTGCGCATTACACAGTAGTGTGGGATCCGTCGATAGGAGACCCATGGATTCCACTCAGCTGCTCAAGGGAGTACTGGATGTCGCGGTGCTGGCCGCGATACAGCACGCCGACGGGTACGGCTACGACGTCGTGCGCCGACTGCGGGCGGCGGGCCTCGACGAGATCGGCGACGCCTCCGTCTACGGAACGCTTCGCCGCCTCTACAGCGCAGGCGCGCTCACCAGCTATGTCGTGCCATCCGACGGCGGGCCGCATCGCAAGTACTACGGCATCAACCCGCAGGGCCGCGCGATGCTCGCGGACCAGCGCGAAAGCTGGTCCGCGTTCGCGGCCACGATGAACGCCCTGCTCGAACCCGGCACGGCACCGGTCGTGCGCACGATCGGCCACAAGCGATGACCGCGACATCCCGAAACGGAGCAACCATGACATCCACGACCGAATCCCCCGTCGACGACTTCGCCCGAGCGGTGCGTGCTGCTCTGGCAGACCTTCCCCCCGACGAGGTCGACGACCTCACCGACGGCCTCGAGGCCGACCTCGCGGAGCGCGCCGCCGACCAGGACTCGCCCGAGTTCGGGGACGCCGCGGCCTACGCCCAGGAGCTCCGTACCGCGGCCGGCCTGCCGCCGCGCGCGTCGCGCTCCATCGGAGCCGCGGATGGCGGGCTCGTCGGCGCGTGGCTGGATGTGGTGCGCGGCCTGCGCGAATTCGCTGCGCGACCCCTCGTGCTGCGCGCGATCGAATTCTTCGTCTCGCTTCGGCCGGTCTGGTGGGTCATCCGCGGATGCTTGTTCTATTGCGTCGTCACCTGGGTCTTTCACGGCCCGGTGCTCGAACTCACGCCGCTCACGTTCGTGATCGGAGTCGTGACCCTCGTCGCGAGTGTGCAATTCGGCCGCGGCCGGTGGTTGCCGCGCCCGTGGATGCGTCGTGCGCTGCTCGGCGTGAACGTCGTGCTCGTGCTCTGCGTGCCCATCGCCTTCCTCGCCGCCAGCGAGATCTTCGGATCCGCGGTGGACGACGCCTACGCCAGCGGGCAGAGCGTCGCCAGCACTCCCGACGGGTTGTCCTACGAGGGTCACCCCATCACGAACATCTTCGCCTACGACGCCAGCGGTGTCGCGCTCACCAACGTGCAGTTGTTCGACCAGCACGGCAACCCGCTCGTCACGGTGGCCCACCCGAACTCCACGGTCATCACCGATTACCCCGACTACCTGGTGCCGAACGGCTCGGTGATCGGCCGGCCCGGCTGGAACGTGTACCCGCTGCTGCGGGTGCCCCAGAACGAGGTGGACGACAACAACCTGCCGAAGTCGACCGCGGTTCCTGTTGCGGTCAAACCGAAGTATGCGAGCGTTCCGCCGCTTGGCGCGACCGCGCCGACCGTTGCGCCGACTGCTACGCCGACAGCGACCCCGGTGCCGACCGCACCGGGGAGCCCGGAGCCGACCCCGACGAACCAGTGAGCGCCGTGAGCGCGCGGTCCTCGGTCGGGATTCGGAAGCCGAGCAGCAGAACCGCGTTGAGCACGGTGAAGGCCAAAGCCGTGATCCACGCGGTGTAGACGAGCGGAAGTGCGATTCCCTCGATCGCGACGATCAGGTAGTTCGGATGCGGCAGCCACGCGAACCGGTACGGTCCGCGTGCGACACGCGCCAGGCCGGGAACGACGATGACCCGGGTGTTCCACTGGTGACCCAGGGTTGCGATGATCCACCAGCGCCCCGCCTGGCAGAGCAGCGCGATCGCGAGCATCGTGTCAGCCGAGGGCCGGGATGAACGGCCGGTGCAGAAGAAACACCTCGGCGAGCGCTCCGAGCAGCAACCCGAAGTGCAGGGCGACCATCCAGGGAAAGTGTGACCTTCCGTATTCGACACCGCCGCGGGCGAACGCCCATCGCGCGTTCCGCGTCGACACGATCACCTCGGCCAGCCGCTCGCCGCCGGTGAGCAGGATGAAGGCCAGGTAGAGGATCACTCCGGCCATCCGAGCAACACGAACTCCGCGCTGACTCCGGGGCCCACCGCGAACAGCAGGGCGTCGGATGCCGGCGGGCTGGTCGAAGCCGGCGGCGAGCACGTGCAGCACGGATGCCGACGACAGGTTGCCGACGCGTGACAGCGACTGCGTAGCTGAGCGTCGAGCGCCTCATCCGGCAGCCGCAGCGAGTCGGCGAACGCCTCGAGAATGCGCGGACCGCCCGGATGCGCGAACCAGGTGTCGATGTCGCTGAGGTCGAGGCCGTTGTCGGCCAGGAAGCTCGCAACGTTGCTCGGGAAGTTGCGAGCGATGACTTCGGCGACCTCGGCGGTGAGCACGATCTCGAAGCCGGTCTCGCCGACATTGAACCCGATGACGCCCTCGCTGTCGGGGTAGACGACGCTGCGGGTGTCGACGATGGTCGGGCCCGTTCTGCGCGCGATTGTCGCCGACCATCACGACGGCGGCGGCACCGTCGCCGAACAGCCCGCTCGCGACGAAGTTCGCCATCGATCGTCGGTGCGCTGCAGTGTCAGCGAGCACAGCTCGACGGCGAGCAGCACGCCGACCTCGTCCGGGTGCCCGACGAGGTAGTCGTGGACGCGGGCGATCCCGGCCGCCCCGGCGACGCACCCGAGTCCGTAGGAGGGGATGCGCTTGATGTTGGGGCGCAGGCCGAGACGCGAGATGAGGAGTGCGTCGACGGATGGGGCGGAGATGCCGGTGACCGAGGTGAAGAACACGAAGTCGACGTCCGTCGGGCGTCAGCCCGCAGTCATCCAGTGCCGTCGTCAGTGCCCGCGCACTCAGGTCGGTCGCCACCTCGATGAACAGCTCGTTGGTCTCGGTGAAGGTGCCGAGGTGCGCGATATCGCTCCAGCGGAAGCGCCGTATACCGGGTTGCGATCCTGCTGTTCGCGTGAACGCGCTCGAGAACGGCGCGGTGGGAGCCATCGGGTGAGAGCATGGGCGCCACGGCTGCCGTGATCTCGGCCTGCGTGTAGCAGTAGTCGGGAACGACCGGCGCGACTGCCGCAATCCGCGTCATTTCCTGAACCTAGCACGCGCCGTCGCGCGAGTGGAGCTTGCGTTCATGGCTTCCGCTGGCTCCCGGTTTCTGCTACCGCGCTCGCCGGGCGGGGCGACGCGCATGCCTACCTATGGAACAACGAGCGCGATGCGGGAACGGTTCACCCGGGGCCCGGCGGATGCTAATTGCCAGCGCTCGGAGGGGCGGTCCTGTCGTCGGCCGACCCGGTGGGGGGTGCGTCGATGTCGTCGTGATAGCTGGACGGCGCCATCGGAAGCACCATCGACTGACCGGCAAGGTTCGCGGGCCCCGGGGTCTGTCGCGCGACGGCGAACGCACGTCCGAGGGTACGGAACGCACCGAGGATGCCGAAGACGAGCACGAGCGAGATGAACAGGATGTTGGAGCTCACGTTGGCGGGAAATGCTGCGCCGAACTGTGGCCAGAATTCCGGGATTCCTATGGTGGAGAGGTGACCCAGCCCGCCGGCGAATGTCACGACCATGCTGACCCAGACGCCCAGCAGCAGAGTGAGGAGCACGATACCCGTCACCGTCCAGGCGCCCACCCGGGAGATTGCTCCGCCCGACCCGCGCCGGTAAAGCCACACGGCGGCTATCGCCACCAGGTACCCGACGATGGATGCCACGAACCCGACGCTCGACAGCAGCGTCACGACGACCACTCCCACGGGAAGGGCAAGCAGGGCGAAGAGGCCGCCGGCGATAACGTTCTCTTCCGGTGCGGCCGGACGTGGTGCGGTCATTGGATACTCCTGATCCCTGCGGGCGCGAGAGCCTGGCGGCCTCAGACTACAAGAGCGTGCTTGGCGGGCACCGTGAACCACGGGCGGCGCCGACCGTGGTGGATCGGCGCCGCCCGTGGAATCAGGCGACTAGTGTCGTCCCTCCGCGAGGAGTGTCAGCAGGCCGTAGGTCAGGCCGCCGATACCGGTGACGTTGTCGTATCCGGTGGCCGTCGTGAGCGAGCTGTCCTGGTCGAGGGTGATGAGCCAGCTGTTGCCGGACACCTTCGAGTCGTACGCCAGCGCAATCGGCGGGTTGGCGTGCTTCACGTCGCGGAACGAGCTCGGCAGGATCTTGTCGAGTCCGTACAGCGTCGGGTTGGCGAACCCGATCGTGGAGTGCGTCGCCTGCTGCACGATGGCGATCTGAGCGGCAACCAGCGGCGATGCCAGCGAAGTTCCCCCGTAGGTCACCGTCTGGTACGCCCCGACCGTGGTCGGGTTGGTGTCGTCCAGGATGGGACGGTACCCGATCATGTAGCCGGTGTACGGGTCGGCGTCGGACGAGATGTCCGGAGTGACGCGGTAGCCGTTCGAGAGCGAGTTGGGCACGATGCCCTTCTGGTACGCGGGTTCGGCGAAGATCGAACTCGTGCCTCCTCCGGCACCACCCACGAACAGCGAACCAGGCAGCGGGTCTTTGTAGGCGATGGTGCCACCGGCGCCCGCGACGATCTGGTCGAACTGGTCGCCCCATCCCGTCTCGAAGGCGATGCTTCCCGCCTTGTTGATGCCGAGGCTGGTTCCGCCGACGCCCGTGACGTACGGGTCGGTGTCGGGGAACGACGGCTGTGCTGTCTCGCCCAGGTCGGTCAGGTCACCGTCGTCGCCAGAGGAGAAGTAGAGGCCGATGCCTTCCCCTGCGGCCTGCACGTAGAGGTCGTTCTCACCGGCGAGCACGTCGGTGGGGAGCGCCTCGGTGGCGTCGCTGTAGCTGTTGCTCACGATGTTGGCGAGCTTGTTGTCGACGATGGTCGACATCGCGATGTCGAGTCCGCCGCCGCAGTTGTACCCGCCCACATAGAGGATGTTGGCGCCGCTGGCCAGACCGTGAACGGACTCGACGTCGAGCGTCTGCTCCGTCTGCCATCCGCTCGGGTCTTCACACAGCGCCTGGTCGGCGAACGACTGCGTCGAGGGAACGATCTGGCTGTACTGTCCGGGCCTCAACTGCGGCTCTCCGGCGTTCGCCGAGAACGTGTTGACGTCGTGCACGATGCTCGGGCTCGCGTAGGCGTCGATGATCGCGACCGTCTGCCCCGCGCCGTTGATGCGCGCGTTTGCCAGCCCCTGCAGTCCGTAGGCGGATCGCAGCTGGGCCGCGGAGTACCCGCAGTTGTTGGTGTCGACGGTCGTCGTGCCGTAGGCCGGCGGCACCGTCGCCGTGTACTGCCCCATGTAGGTGGAGCAGGGCGCCGCGATGACGGGAGTGTTGATTGCCGGCGTCGCGAGCTTTGCGAAGCTCTTCGGCTCCGATGCCTGCGAGAGGTCGCCCTGGGCGATCGAGTCGGGGTGCGTCAGGGTGCGGCCCTGGTCGATCGAGATGCCCGATACCAGCGCGCCGACGGATGCCGGAAGCGAGGGCGCCTGCGAGGGAGCAACAAGCTGGCGTCCGCCGTACGTGTACGTCTTGAGGCTCGCGTCGAAGATGGTGTTGATCTGGTCGGCGGTGCCGCGGAAGACCACATACTCGCGGCTCTTCGGCACCGAGACGATCGTGACGCCCTGGCCTTTCAGGTAGCTGACGAGCGAGTTGGAGTCAGCGCGGGTGGGCGCGAATCTCGCGATCCAGGCATCCGGCGACATCGAGTGGCGGTACAGCGGCGACGTCGGCGTCGATACGGCTGTCGCCAGAGCTTCCGCGGCGGCTTCGTCGCGCAGCGGCAGGTAGATCTCGCCCTCGACGGAGGTGTCGGCGGCGGGGGTGCCCGAGTTGTTGGCGCTGGTCGCCCAGCTGGGCTTCGAGCCCGCGAACGTGGTGCGGTCTGCCGCGGACGCCGGTGCGACGCCCGCCAACGAGAGACCGATGAGTGTTGCGGCTCCCGTTATCAGTGCTGCGATCCGTCGTGCGGATCGTGGTGTGTCCGTGCTCATGTCACTTCCTTCCCCATGAAACGACGCGATGGGTTTCACCGCGTCCTTTCCCGACGCTAACCCGGCGCTACGCGACACCACAAGAGGGGGTAGACAAGTCTGCCTCAGCGCGCCGCGCCGGAGTCCGTCGAACTCGCGGCACCTCCCCTGTCGATCTAGGCTCGCGGCATGACCGACCTGTTCGCCGCGCCTCCGCCGCCGGCGTCTGCTCCCTACCCGCTTGCACCGCCACCTGCCGCGATCGCTCGACCTCCCCGCAGGTGGCTCGGCCCGTGGGGTGGCGTGCTGGTTTTTCTCGCCTTCTCGTTCTTCTGGTTCTGCAACGTGCTGTTCGACCAGCTGGTGCTGCACGGCGTCGGACTGTCGCCGAACTCGCTCGTGCTCGGCGGGTTCGGGATGACCGCAGCGCTGGTCTATACGCTCGCCTACCGCCTTCGGCCGACCGACGGGATCTCAGTTGTGCGACTGGGCCTCGCCTTCGTGCTCGGGGGCCTCTTCTCAACGGAACTCGCCATCCTGATCGAGGCGCCGCTGGTGCTCGCGCTCGGATCCAGCCCGAACGCGAACCTCGTGGCCCACTCGCTGGCGGGGGTCATCGAGGAGGCCTGCAAGCTGCTCGCGGTCGTCATCGCCGCCCGGGGGCTGGTCGTGCGCAACGCCCGCACCGGCCTGTTTCTCGGAGGCGCGGTCGGACTCGGCTTCGCGGCGTTCGAGGACATGCGGTACGCGTCGGCTGCGCTCTCCGGTGCTGTCGGCGATCATGACCAGTTGTGGTCGGTCATCTCGGTCACCTTCGGCCGCGACGTGATCGGGCCGCTCGAACATCCGGTAATGACGGCGCTGCTCGCCGCAGCACTGTTCGCCGCCTCGCGCAACGGCCGTTTTCGAATCACGGGATCGGTTGTCCTGGTCTACCTCGGCGTCGCGGCGGCCCACGGCCTCGTCGACGCTGCGCCCGACCTGCTCTCGCTCGTTCTTCGAAGCCAGCTGCTGTCAGCCGAACTGGGCGCCCTCGTCGGAATCCTGGTCGCGATCGGGCTCGGCACGGTGTGGCTCGTGTACTCCCGAAGGCTGAAGCGGCGGATGCTCGCCCAGGAGACCGCCTACGCGGACCCCTCCCCCGTCGGATCGAGCGCCGTGGCGTCTTCGAGCGATTCGCCGCCGACGGGCACGCCGTCCCAGTGAGTGGCGACCCAGCCGTCTTCCGGTGAGCCCTCGAGCACGATCATCGCCGTATTCGGCAGGTCGTGCGCGCGGCTGAAGGCCTCGTCGATGTTCTGCGAGGTGGCGGATGCCCAGGTGCGCAGCGCCGCACCATGGCTGAAGACGGCGACGGTGCCGTCGTGCGCTGCCGCCACCCGGGCGATGGCGGCGGTGAACCGGGCGAAGAATTCGTCCCCGCTCTCACCCCCGGTGACGCGGGCACTACTGTCATGCCACCACGACACGATCGTGCCCATGTACGCGTGAACGGAGTCCTTGTCTGACCGGCCCTCGAAGGCGCCGGCGCTGATCTCCTGCAGTCCGTCGACCACCTCGATCTCGAGCCCCAGCGCCGTCGCCAGCGGCTGCGCGGTAAGGCTGGTGCGCTGCATGGTAGACGCGTAGATCGCCTCGATGCTCTCGCCGGCGAGCGCCGCGGGAATCGCGCACGCCTGCTCCCGACCCAGGTCCGTGAGCGCGGGACCGGGCACGACGGTGCCCAGTTCTCCGTTGACGTTGTCGATCGTCTGGCCGTGCCTGATCAGGAGGAGTCGCATTCCATCGAGCCTAGGACGCGCAGGTGGCCGATTTCTGAACGCGCGTCGCCCCAGCGGTCGGGCGTCCGGGGGCGCGGTTAGTGTTGAAACAGCATGAAGAGACCAGCAGCGAGACTCGGGGTTCGCGTTTGCACGATTGCCATCGCCCTTGGCGTGGCGATCGGTCTGACGGGGTGCCTGCAGGCGGCGACACCGACCGCGAAGCCGACGAGCAGCGCCCCGGCGTCGCACACCGCCGCGCCAACGTCGAAACCGACCCCGACCCCCAGCACCACGCCGACGTCCGCGCCCACGAGGTTCACCGAGAGCTGCACCACCCTGCTGAGCGCCGCACAGCTCTACGCGTACAACCCCAATTTCGTGACCGACTCGGGGTACGCACCGAAGGCCGGAACGATTGCGGCAGCTATCCGGGCAGCACTCGGGCAGAACTGCGGCTGGGTCAACGAGACGTCCAAAGTCGAGCTCGAGGTGGGGGTGGCGACGCCCGGCTCCAGGGGCCTCGCCGCTGCCCGATCGGCCGCATCCGGTGGGTCGGCTATCAGCTCGAACGGCGAGCCGGGGTTCTTCGCCGTGCAGAACGGCATCGGGTCGGCGCAGTTCTTCATCGGAACGCTGTGGCTGGATGTCTCGTCCGCCGACTTCACGGTGCCGCAGGACGCGCAGCCGGTGTACGCGGTGGTCGTTCACAACCAGATGACGGCCGGCGGGTAGGGCGCCGCGCCACCGTTCCGGGTCATCGGGCGACCATGACTTTGTTGGCGGCGATCCGGTGACTTTTGTAATGGGTACTCACGAGCGATCCTCGATAGCTTGGGGGCATGGCAGACCCCACCACCGAACCGCTCGTCTACGTGAATCACTTTCGAATGGATTTCGGCCGCACGACTGTCGTGCGCGATCTCTCGTTCGACATCCGCCGGGGTGAGACCTTCGGCTTCCTGGGATCGAACGGCTCGGGAAAGACCACCACCATCCGGGCCCTGCTGGGCATCTACCAGCCCACCGGCGGCGTTCTGCACATCGACGGCAAGCCCTTCCAGCCGGAGGACGGCAACCGGCTGGGCTACCTGCCCGAGGAACGCGGCCTCTACAAGAAGGAGGCCGTGCTCGACACCATGACCTACTTCGGCCGCCTGAAGGGGCTCAGCAAGCAGGCGGCGGCGACCTGGTCGCTCAGCTACCTCGAGCGCGTCGGCCTCGGAGACAAGGCGAAGACCCGCCTCGACAAGCTCTCCGGCGGGCAGCAGCAGAAGGTGCAGCTCGGCGTCACGATCATGAACCAGCCTGAGCTGCTCATCCTCGACGAGGCCACCAAGGGCTTCGACCCGGTCAACCGGCGGCTGCTGATGGACATCATCGAGGAGCAGAAGAAGGCCGGCGCGACCGTGATGATGGTCACTCACCAGATGCAGGAAGCCGAGCGGCTCTGCGACCGGGTCATCCTGCTGAAGGACGGCGCGGCCGAGGCCTACGGCACGATCCCCGAGGTGCAGGACCAGTTCGGCGGCACCATGATCCGCATGACCTATTCGGGCACCATTCCGGAGTCGCCGCACTACGAGATCACGTCGCGGGAGACGAGCTACGCGGAACTCACGCTCACCGACACGGTCGACGAGGCCGTCATCCTGCGCGACCTCGTCGACGCGGGGGTTCTGGTGCGCAGTTTCACCACCAGCAAGATCTCGCTCGAAGACATTTTCATCCGCGTGTACGGCGACGAGAACAGCCAGACGGAGGACAACTGATGGGCAGGCACAATCTCAGCACCGTGATCTCGTTCGAGGTGGTGCGCACGCTGACGAAGCGTCGATTCTGGATCGCGACACTCATCGTGCCGGTGATCATCGGAATCGTGATCGGCCTGGTGAGCCTCTCGAACTCCTCGACCGACGCATCCGTCAACTCGCAGAAGAGCGCGAAGTTCACCTTCTCGTACATCGACGCGTCCGGCCTTGTGAGTCCCGCGGTCGTGAAGGCGGTCGGCGGAACCCCGGCCACGGATGCGGCGAGCGCGATCGCGCAGGTCAAAGCCGGAAAACTGGATGCGTTCTTCGACTACCCGAAGAACCCGGTCACCCAGCACACGAAGGTGTACGGCATCGACAAAGGCATCTTCAACGACGGCAAGTACAGCTCGGTGGCCACCCAAATCCTCGTCGATAGCGCGCAGGGCCGGATCGGCAGCGCCAGCCTCGCGACCATCGTGCAGGGAAACCTTCCCGTCGACGCGACGACGTACAAAGACGGGGTCGTCTCCGGGGGCATCAACGGCGTCATCCCGCCGCTTCTCTTTCTGGCCATCTTCTATGTGGTGATCCTGCTGCTGGGAAACCAGATGCTCACCTCCACGCTTGAAGAGAAGGAGAACCGCGTCACCGAGATGATCCTCACGACCCTCAACCCGACGACACTGGTGGTCGGCAAGGTGATCTCGCTGTTCATCGTGGGCGTCGTGCAGATGCTCGTCTTCGCGCTGCCGGTCATCCTCGGCTACCTCTTCTTCCGCGCCTCGCTCAACCTTCCCAACTTCGACATCTCGCCACCTCACGCTCAGCCCCGGGCCGATGGTCGTCGGCTTCCTGCTGCTGGTCGGCGGTTTCACGCTCTTCACCGGCACGCTGGTCGCCGTCGGCGCGATCATGCCCACGGCCAAGGAGGCCGGGCAGATCTTCGGCATCATGATGGCGCTGATCTTCGTGCCGTTCTACGTGGTGGCCCTCGTCGTCTCCGACCCCAGCGCGCCGATCGTGCAGCTCTTCACGTACTTTCCGTACTCGGCGCCGGTCACGGCAATGCTGCGCAATGGTTTCGGTTCGCTGAGCGTGCCCGAGTCCATCGGAATCATCGTCGAACTCTTCGTGCTGGGAGCGATCGTGCTGCGAATCGCGGTGCGACTGTTCCGCTACGGATCGATCTCGTACACCAGCAAAGTGTCGCTGCGCACCGCCTTTCAGCGCAGCGCCACCGGGGCGGCCCAGCTGCGCACGTCCCCCGAAAAGGGGGTAACCGAGTAGTCCGCCTTTAGGGGGACATACTGTAGCGTCTATTACAGCCGATCAGCACCCGAACTGATCCGGCTGAGCGATCCAACCACGGCGCCTGTGACTCACCCAAGTCGATAAGCAGCTGCCGCGCGCGGTTTCGTTCCGATACCGATGTTCAACCCCCCGTAACGAACGCCGGTGTTCGGATAGCCCAGCGCTGCAGCATCCATACTGCGCGCTGGGCTTTTCCCTTGTGCCCGGCGGCTCGGTATCCCTGGACCCGGATGACGGCGGCGGCCGCTTCTGCGACCGCGCCGTCGTGACTCGCGAGAAGCAGCGCGCAACCAGACCGCTGCGTTTCGGCGAGCAGTCGAATGACCTCGTGCGCCCAGGCCGCGTCGAGACTGGCGGTCGGCTCGTCGACGATCAACAGGTCGGGTGAGGTCACCAGTGCCCGGGCGCACTCGCGAAGGTAGACCGACCGCGCGGTGCCGCACGTGAGTTCTCCACAGGCGGGCACGCGCTAGGTTGTGCTTGTGCGCCTTGGGGTTCTCGACATCGGATCCAATACCGTTCACCTGCTTCTGGTCGACGCCCACCCGGGAGCGCACCCCATCCCGTTCGCCTCGTTCAAGCGGCCGCTGCAGTTGGTCACCTTTCTCGACGACGATGGCGCGATCTCCCACGAAGGCCAGCAGGAGCTGCTCTCATTCGTCGAGGATGCGGTGGCGTTCGGGCGGGAGAACGACGTCGAAGACCTGCTCGCTTTCTCGACGTCCGCCATTCGCGAGTCCAGCAACGGTGAAGCGGTGCTGGCACGCCTGCGATCGCACACCGGCATCGAGCTCTCCGAGCTGAGCGGACCGGAGGAGGCCGCCGCCACTTTTCTCGCCGTTCGCCGCTGGTACGGGTGGGGTTCCGGCACCATCCTGAATCTCGACATCGGCGGAGGGTCATTCGAGCTGGCGATCGGGGCCGACGAGAAGCCAGACCTCGCGACGTCCGTGCCACTCGGTGCAGGGCGCATCACACGGGACTGGCTGCACACCGACCCGGCGAGCGCCGGCGCGGTGCGGGATGCCCGCCGCTACATCCGCGAAACGCTCGCGTCACCGATCGCCGAGTTTTCGGCCCTGGGCACGCCCACCATCGTCGCCGGCACCTCGAAGTCGTTCCGCTCCCTGGCGCGCATTGCGGGGGCGGCGCCGCAGGCCGCCGGGATGTTCGTGCAGCGCGAGCTGCACCTGCACGACCTGCGCCTGTGGTCGGCGCGGCTGTCGGCGATGGCGTCGGACGACCGCGCCAACCTTCCCGGGGTCTCGGCACTGCGTGCGAACCAGATGCTCGCGGCCTCACTCGTCGCGGAGGCGGCGATGGAGGGTCTGGGCATCGAGACCCTGCGCATCTGCCCGTGGGCGCTGCGGGAGGGACTCATCCTGCGACGGTTCGACCACCTGCAGGCCGGCTAGCAACGCGAAACCGCCCGTTCGAGACATGTCCGCCTGCTCGCGCAGGCGACCTGCTCCCAAACGGGCGGAATCGCAATGCCATGGGTGCGCGAGGGGGGACTTGAACCCCCATGCCCTCACGGGCACACGGACCTGAACCGTGCGCGTCTGCCAATTTCGCCACTCGCGCTCACCCGTCGACGACGAGTCGTCAACTCAGCGAGATTAGCACGATGAGCGCGCCGCTTCACGTCGCTCCGGCGACGGCCGGGCTTCAAAGGCAACCTCACGTTACGCGCACTAACATCAGTGGAGTAAGCATCCGCTGCAACGGGGAGATTCTTGGGCCTTCTGGATAACTTCGAACGCGGTCTTGAGCGGGCAGTCAACGGTGCCTTCGCCAAGACCTTTCGGAGCGGCCTCCAGCCGGTCGAGGTCACCAGTGCGCTGCGCCGCGAGCTCGACACCAAAGCCGTCGTCGTCGCCCGCGACCGCATCCTCGTGCCCAACCAGTTCACGATCCGGCTTGAGCCCGTCCGACTACTCCACCATGTCGGCCGTCGGCCCCTCGCTGATCGACGAGTTCATCCTGCAGGTCGAGCAGCACGCGACCGCGCAGCGCTACTCGTTCGCCGGCGGCATCTCGACTCAGCCTGAAATCCGACGAGAAACTCGCCGAGGGAGTCGTCGCAATCGACTCGGAAGCGTCAAGAGGCGCAGTCGCCTGGACTCCCGTGCTCGAGATCGACGGAACGATGCATCCGCTCGCCGGTGGCCGCACCATAATCGGGCGCGGTTCGGATGCCGACATCACTGTCGATGACACCGGCATCTCCCGCAAGCACGTCGAGATCCTGTGGGACGGCAAGCGCGGCCAGGCGCGCGATCTCGGATCCACGAACGGCTCGAAGCTGAACGGCATGCCCCTCTCGAAGGCGCCCCTCGAGCCCGATTCGGTCATCGAGATCGGACGAACCCGAATCGTGTTCCGCGTGCTCGCGCAGTCCGCCGAGGCCGCACGACGGCACGCGGACAAGGGGCAGCGCGGGTAATGAGCGAACTCACGCTGCTGATCCTCCGCCTGGCGTTTCTGGCGGTGCTGTGGCTGTTCGTGTTCGCGGTCGTCTACGCGCTGCGCAGCGACCTGTTCGGCCAGCGAGTGCGCCGCGCAGGGAGCGGAGGTCGGCGTCGCCGTTCGCCGGCGCTGCCGTTGCAGCGCCCGTCGCTCTCGCCCCCGTCGGCGTCGGCGCAGCGCGGTGGAGCACTCGGCGGCGTTCCGTCGGGCAGCCCGAGCCTCGAGACCGAAGCGATCTCCGCGCAGCGCATGCGCCCCCGGTGGTGGCCAAGCGGCTCGTCATCACCTCCGGGCCGAAGGAAGGGCCTCGAGATCGAGCTGCCGAGCGAGCAGCTCGCCATCGGGCGCTCCAGCGAGTCGGGCCTCGTCATCCGCGACGACTACACGTCGACCCACCACGCCCGTCTGCTGCTGTGGGAGGACGGCTGGGTCATCCAGGACCTCGACTCCACCAACGGCACCTTCCTCGACGGCACGCGCGTGACGCTGCCGACCCTCGTTCCGCTCAATACGCCCGTCACGATCGGCACCACGACCTTCGAGTTGCGACGGTAGGCGTGGCGGAGACCCAGAAGAGCGCAGCCGTCTCGCACGTCGGCAAGATTCGCGCCAACAACCAGGACAGCGGATACGCCGGAAACTATCTCTTCGTCGTCGCCGACGGCATGGGCGGCCACGCCGGTGGCGACGTCGCCTCCGCGATCGCCATCCGCCGCATCAGCGAGGTCGACCAGCGCTACACCTCCGCCCACGATGCCGCCTTCGCGCTGCAGTCCGCTCTCATCGCGGCCAACTCCCTGCTCGCCGAGACCGTCTTCGAACACAACGAGCTCACGGGGATGGGCACGACGGTGAGCGGCATCGTCCGCGTCGACAACCAGATCGCGATCGCCCACATCGGCGACTCCCGCATCTACCGCTTCCGCGGCGGCAAGCTCGAACAGATCTCGACCGACCACACGTTCGTGCAGCGCCTCGTCGACTCCGGCCGGATCACGCCGGAGGAGGCCGCGGTGCATCCGCGCCGCTCCGTACTGATGCGCGTGCTCGGCGACGTGGATGCGGCCCCCGAGATCGACACCGAACGTCTTCGACACCGCTCCCGGCGACCGCTGGATGATCTGCTCCGACGGACTGTCGAGCTACGTCACCGACGACAAGATGGAGCACGTGCTCGGCCACCGTGCCCGGAGCCCAGGAGGCGGCCGAGCGACTGGTCAAGGAGAGCCTCGACCAGGGCGCCCCCGACAACGTCACCGTCGTGCTGGTCGACATCGACGAGACGACGCGATTCCGCGCACGTTCCCCCGCTCACGGTCGGTTCGGCCGCCAGCCCGCTCTCGTTCGACAGCGACAGCGCTCGGCGGTCGCTGCGGCTTCCGACACTGCTGCTGCATCCGCTCAAGGCGACCCAGCCCGACCCGAGCCACTTCGAGCCCGAATCCGAGGACTACCTCGACGAACTCATCCAGGAAGACCGCAGCTCGCCAGCGCCGCCGGCGGGTCACCTGGCTGGTGTCGATCATCATCATCGTGCTCGCCGTCGTCAGCGCATGCGTCGTCGGGTACAACTGGACGCAGACCCACTACTACGTCGGCGACGACAAGGGCTATGTGGCGATCTACCGCGGCGTGCAGCAGAACATCGGCCCGATCCAGCTGTCGTCGCTCTACGAGAAGACCTCGATCGCCCTCAGTCGACCTCCCCGCCTTCAACCGCGGCCAGGTGGAGTCGACCATCAGCGCGAACAACCTGACGCTGGCCAAGGACATCGTCGAACGGCTGTCGAATGCCCGTAACTAGCAACACGCAGCCCGTGCCGACCCAGGACGCGCCGCGGGCGGGTCTCGACGCGCACGTCGCTGACGTCGACCATCCGCATTCGCCTGCGCGTGCCCGCGCGACTGCGCAACCTCGAACTCGTGCTGCTGCTGGTCTCGTGCGGCATCGTCGCCTTCGCCATCGTGCTCGTGCAGCTCGGCGCGCTCGGCCACGTGGATTTCGACGATCGTCACCCTCGCGGCCGGCCTCGCCGTGCTCGTGCTCGCAATGCACGTCGCGCTGCGAATCGTGGCGCCCCAGGCCGACCCGCTCATCCTGCCGATCATCACCCTGCTCAACGGAATCGGGATCGCGGAGATCTACCGCATCGACATCGCCTACGGCGTCAGTCCGGCTGGAACAGCGCCGGCATCCGGCAGATCGTGTGGACCGGCATGGCCATCGTGATCGCCATCGTCGTGCTCGTGGTGGTTCGCAACCACCGCGTGCTGCAGCGCTACCGCTACATCGCGATGTTCACGGGCATCGCGCTGCTGCTGCTGCCGATGCTTCCGCGGAATCGGGCGCACGATCAACGGCGCGCGGGTCTGGATCGGCATCGGGCCGTTCTCGTTCCAGCCCGGCGAGCTCGCGAAGGTCGCGCTGGCGATCTTCTTCGCCGGCTACCTCGTGACCGCACGTGACTCGCTCTCGATGGTCGGGCCGCAAGATCCTGTGGATGCGCGCTGCCGCGAGCGCGCGACCTCGGCCCGATCCTCGTCGTGTTCGCGGCCTCGATGATCGTGCTCATCTTCCAGAAGCGACCTCGGAACCTCGCTGCTCTACTTCGGCCTGTTCCTCGTGATGCTCTACGTCGCGACCGGGCGCGCGAGCTGGATCATCCTCGGACTCGCGATGTTCGCGGTCGGCGCCGTCGTCGCCTACAAGGCGCTGCCGTACGTCGCGGGCCGCGTGCACACGTGGCTCAACGCGTTCAGCAACGTGAACTACAACGCCACGGGCGGCAGCTACCAGGTCGTGCAGGGAATCTTCGGGCTGGCCCACGGCGGCCTGCTCGGCACCGGGCTCGGGCTCGGTGCGCCCCAGAAGACCCCGCTGGCCAACAGCGACTTCATCTTCTCGTCGATCGGCGAGGAGCTCGGGCTGGTCGGCGTCTTCGCGCATCCTCGCGCTCTACCTGCTGTTCGTCTCGCGCGGACTGCGCATCGGCTTCGCCGGACAGGATGACTTCGGTCGCCTCCTCGGCGTCGGGCTCGCCTTCGTCATCGCGCCTGCAGGTCTTCATCGTGATCGGCGGCGTCACTCGCGTCATCCCGCTCACCGGTCTCACGACCCCGTTCCTCGCGGCCGGCGGCTCCTCGCTCGTCGCCAACTGGATCATCGCGGCGCTGCTGCTGCGCCTGTCCGACACCGTTCGAAGCGCGCCCGGGGCGGTGATCGTGCCATGAACCGCCAGCTTCGCCGCGTGGGCACCCTCCTGCTGCTGATGTTCGTCGCGCTGTTCTGCTCGAGCACGATCATCCAGGTCTTCTCCGCCGACCAGCTCAAAGTCGGACCCGCGCAACATCCGCACGCTCGACGACAGCTACTCGGCGGAACGCGGCGCAGATCCTCGACGCCGACGGCAACATCCTCGCGAAGTCGGTGCCGTCGAACGACGTCTACAAGTACCAGCGCGTCTACACGAACCCGGCGGTCTACGCCGACGTCACCGGCTACTTCACGTTCAACCAGGCCAACCCGGGCATCGAGGGCGCCATGAACGACTACCTGAGCGGAAGCGCCAACGACCAGTTCCTGAGCAACCTGTCGAGCATCTTCACCGGGCAAGACCGTGCAGGGCGCGTCGGTCGAGCTCACCATCGACCCCAAGGTCCAGCAGGCGGCGTACGACGCGCTCGGCAACTATCGCGGGCGCGGTCGTCGCGCTCGACCCGAAGACCGGCGCGATCCTCGCCATGGTCTCGAAGCCGTCGTACGACCCCAACACGCTCTCGGTGCACAGCACCGTCGCAGTTCTTCACGGCGTACAACGCCCTCATGAAGTCGAGCAGCCAAGCCGCTCACCAACCGCGCCGTCGCCGGCGACCTCTACCACCCGGGGTCGGTGTTCAAGCCACTGGTCGCCGCCGCCGCGCATCGACAGCGGCAAGGCGACGGCCGACACCGCGTTCCCGAACCCCGCGGCACTGCAGCTGCCGCTGTCGACCACCTTCATCCACAACTCGGGCGGCGGCACCTGCGGCCCGGGCGCGACGGCCACGATCGCCACGGCCATCCGACTCAGCTGCAACATCCCGATGGCGCAGCTCGGCGCATCCATCGGCGAAGCCACAATCTCCGAGTACGCGTCACGGTTCGGGTTCGGCAAGCCGCTCGCGCTCGCCAACGGCAACTTCGCTGTCACCCCGAGCATCTACCCGACCGGGCAGGATGCACCGCACCTCATGCTGTCGTCGTTCGGGCAGAGCGACGACCGCGTCACCCCGCTGCAGATCGCACTCGATTCTGCGGCGATCGCAAACGGCGGAGTCGAGATGCAACCGACCCTCATCAAGAAGGTCATCCAGCCCGACCTGTCCGAGCTCGATGACGTGCTCAGCCCGAAGGTCTACAGCACCCCGATCAGCGCGACTACGGCGGCCGCCGTGCGGGACATGATGGTCTCGAGTGTCGCCGACGGTGCAGCGAGCAATGCGAGAATAGAGGGCGTTCTAGTGGCGGGAAAAACCGGCACCGCGCAGAACGGCGTACACCGATCCCTACACGCTGTGGTTCACGGGATTCGCCCCGGCAGACGACCCGCAGGTTGTTGTTGCGGTGGTCGTCGAGAACGGCGGCGGCAACGGTGCAGGACTCTGTGGGCAACCAGATCGCCGCACCAATCGGCAAGGCAGTGATGGAGGCGGTGCTGAACAAATGAGACCGACAAGCGGGCTCACCTTCGGCGGCCGTTACCAGCTCTCCAGCCGGGTCGCCATCGGCGGCATGGGTGAGGTCTGGCAGGCGACCGACCTGGTCATCGGGCGCACCGTCGCCATCAAGATCCTGAAAGACGAGTACCTCGGCGACCCCGGATTCCTCGAGCGTTTCCGCGCGGAGGCCCGCCACGCGGCTCTCGTCAACCATGAGGGCATCGCCAACGTCTTCGACTACGGCGAGGAGGACGGCAGCGCCTTCCTCGTCATGGAACTCGTGCCCGGCGAAGCGCTCTCGACCATCCTCGAGCGCGACCGCACGCTGTCGACCGACAAGGTGCTCGACATCGTGGCGCAGACCGCCAACGCGCTGCACGCCGCGCACTCGGCGGGGCTCGTTCACCGCGACATCAAGCCCGGCAACCTGCTGATCACGCCGGATGGCCGGGTCAAGATCACCGACTTCGGCATCGCGCGCATCGCCGACCAGGTTCCGCTGACCGCCACCGGCCAGGTGATGGGCACCGTGCAGTACCTGTCGCCCGAGCAGGCGAGCGGCCACCCCGCGTCGCCCACCACCGACATCTACTCGCTCGGAATCGTCGCCTACGAGGCTCTCGCCGGCCGCCGACCGTTCACGGGCGAGTCGCAGGTCGCCATCGCGATGGCGCAGATCAACGAGACGCCGCCCGAGCTGCCCGCGACCATCGCCGAACCGGTGCGCAACCTCGTCTACTCGTGCATCGCGAAGAGCCCCGCCGACCGCCCGGCATCGGCCGCCCACCTCGCGCGTGCCGCGCAGGCGCTGCGCCGCGGGGACGTCGCTGCCGCGGCCACCTCGGTTCCCGGCATCATCGGCACCGGCTCGCTCGCATCGACAGCGGGCGCCAACTACGGCAACCCGACCACCGCGACGCGCGTCCTGCCCGACCGCCGGCGCGGTCACCACCGCCGCGACCGCGCTGCCGAAGCGCCGCAACCCGTGGACCTGGCCGCTCATCGCGCTCGTCGCGCTGCTGGCTGTCGTGCTCGTCGGCACCATCATCGCCTCTGCTCGCCTCGAGCAGCAAGCCGCCGACGAGCCCGACCACGAGCACCACCGCCTCACAGACGCCGAGCCCGACGCCGACACCGACGCCAAGAACACTCTTGTGACCCTGCAGGCCAGCGACATCGCAGGGCCTGACCAAGGCGCAGGCGCAGGCCAAACTGCAGTCGCTCGGACTCGTGCTCTCCGCCTCCAACGGCGACCCGGCGACGACCGCGGCGCAGGTGGGGACCGCCGAAAATGTGGAACCCAGTGGGCAACCTTCAGCCCGGCACCGACCGTCAACGTGACGTTCTACACGGCCGTCGCACCGCCTCCCGCGCCGGCGCGCCACGGTGCCAGCGAGTCCCGACGCCGACCTACACCGCCGGCGGCCCGGTCGTCGTGCAGTGGATCGACTACACGGGCTGCCCGAGCGAGCCAGGCCCTCTCGGCTACATCAGGTGACAGTGCCACGTCACGGCGTCCGACGTCCAACACGCAATGCACGCCGGTGACGCAGGTGAGCGTGCAGACCGGGTCACGCGGGCCCATCGGGCACAACTCTGTCACCTACGTCGCGGTGTGCGGCACCGGTTCGTCGCAGTCAATCGACTCCGGCTCGCCTGCACTGCATCCCTGGCGCTCCCGTACGAGGCTACAACCGGTCAGCCTTGAGGCTGATGGGCCGCAAAGACCGACCGGATACACTCGACAGTAGCAACCGACGGGGAATTACGGGAGACGGATCGTGACAGACAGCGTTAACCAGCGCGTGCGCCTGCTCGCCGGCCGCTACGAAATCGGCGCCCTCATCGGTCGCGGCGGCATGGCAGACGTGCGGCTCGGAACCGACGCTCGGCTCGGGCGCAAGGTCGCCATCAAGCTGCTGAAGCCCGCGCTCGCCAACGACCCGGCCTTCCGCACCCGCTTCCGTCGCGAGGCGCAGGATGCCGCGAAGATGGCGCATCCCGACGATCGTGCGCATCTTCGACGCGGGCGAAGAGACGGTCATCGACCCGAGCGGCAACGAGGCGCAGATCCCGTTCATCGTCATGGAGTACGTCGATGGCCGCCTGCTGAAAGACATCATCGCCGAGGGCCCGCTCCCCGAGCACGAGGCCGTGCGCATCGCGGGCCAGATCCTGACCGCGCTCGAGTACTCGCATCGCGCCGGCGTCGTGCACCGCGACATCAAGCCTGGCAACATCATGATCGCCGCCAACGGCCAGGTGAAGGTCATGGACTTCGGCATCGCGCGCGCCGTCTCGGAGTCGTCCGCCACGATCAGCGAGACCAGCGCCATCGTCGGCACGGCGCAGTACTTCTCCCCCGAGCAGGCCCGCGGCGAAAGCGTCGACGCTCGCACCGACCTCTACTCGACCGGCGTCGTGCTGTTCGAGATGCTCACCGGCCAGCCGCCGTTCCGCGGCGAGAACCCGGTCGCGGTCGCGTACCAGCACGTCAACCAGGTCCCGCTGCCACCGAGCTCGATCAATCGCGCCGTCTCGCCCGCGGTCGACGCGGTGGTCGGCGCACGCTCTGTCGAAGGACCGCTTCGCCCGGTTCCAGACCGCCGCCGACTTCCGCGAGGAGCTCGAGGCCGCCGGCAGCGGGCTCGCGCCCGCAGTGCGCCAGGTCGTTCCGGCCAACGACTTCAACGCAACGCTGTTCGGCGTCAACCCGACCCTGACGGCCAACTCGGACGCGCATCCCTGCGCCAGCTGACGATCGACCAGGATGCCCGCGGCTCGCGCACCCAGCAGCGGCCCCCCGTCGCCTGGATCTGGGCCGGCATCGCGCTGCTGCTCGTCATCGTGATCGCCGTCGTCGTGTGGACGCCTGACCCTTCCGAAAGACACCGGCATCGACCACGGGCTCTCGGTCAAGGTTCCGACCCTCAAGGGCCAGTCCTACGACGACGCCGCCAGCAAGCTCAAGAAGCTGCAACTCGACCCCGTCGAGCAGCAGGTTTCGAGCAGCGACCATCTCGCCCGGCGCCGTGATCAGCACGACCCCTGGCGCGGGCAGTTCGGTGGGGCCGCACACCAGTCGTCACGGTGACGGTCTCGAGCGGACCGACAGCGCGGTCGTGTCCCGAACGTCGTCCGGGCTGAGCGTGGCCGCATGCCACCGCGGCACTCAAGCAGGCGGGCTTCACGGTGGGCACGACGACGACCGAGGACTCTCAGACCGTTCCGGTCGGGCTGGTCGTCGAGTCCAGTCCCGGCGGCGGCTCGAGTGCACCGGCCGGCAGTGCCATCAACCTGATGACCTCGAGCGGCAAGGTGAACATCCCGAGCGTCGTCGGGCAGACCGGGTCGGCGGCGGCGCCACGCTCTCGTCGCTGCACATCAACTACTCGGTCATCGCCAACCCGGGTGCACCGGCGGCACCGTCAGCGCGCAGTCGCTCACCGGCGAGCAGCCGCAGAACGCGTCGATGACGATCACGGTCTGCACCGGCGTTAGCAGCCCCCGGCTCGTCGACGCTTACGTTGCTCGACCGTCTCCGGCGGAGGCGGCGACACGATCGGCTGGATCCACGGGAACACCCAGTACACGCACACGGTCAGGATCACGGCCGGCCGGCGACCAGAAGGATCGATCACCCGCACCCACCACGGGCCGGGAAGCACTCGCCACAACGCTCCGTACATCGGCTATCCCACCTGCGCAACGGTCGCCGCGATCTCGGCCGGAGGGCCCTGCGCGTAGGGATACCAGGCGGTGAACGTCGCGTAGGCGATCATCCGCTCGGCCGTCGAGAAGAACGGGTTGCACGTCGTCATCGTGAGGATGCGATCGACGGGCGCCACGCCGGGCTCCATCGGAACGGGCTGCAGCACGTTCACCTCTGTCGGCTTGCACGTACTGGATGTCGCGGAACGTGTACTCGTACCAGCCGTCTTTGGTGCCGATATAGACGTGATCGCCGACATGCAGCATGTGCAGGTTCTCGAAACCGCCGCCGTAGGCGTGACGGTGGGCGGCGATCGCGAAGTTGCCGACCTGGCCGGGCATCGCCGTGCCCGGATAGTGGCCGACCCCGATCGCGTCGAGCACGTCGGTGACCCCGACGCCCTGAGCGATCGGACGTTCCCAGGTCGAGCCGAACCGCGGCACGTAGAGGATGCCGAACTTCTGCGCATTGCCGGGCGCGACCGCGACTACGGGCGTGGCGGTGCTGCCGGTTGCGGCGGGTGCCGTCGTCGGAGCTGCCGTGGGTGCGGCACTGCTCTTCCAGCTCTGGCTGAGCTGTTGTGCCTGGTGGTCCTGGGCGGCGCCCTCGATGATGTCGTTGAGCCAGATCTGCCAGCCCAGGAACAGCAGCACGAACACGCCGGCGGTGATGAGCAGTTCGCCGAGAACACCGACCACGCTCACGCGGTGACGCGGCCTGCGGCGAGGGGCCGGGCGAGCAGGCGCTGCCGGATCGCCCCCCACCGCCTGATCCATGTCGCCCCCGCTCCTGGTCATAGGCACGATTGTAAACGCTGCACGCGAGATCGAACCTGTGTGCTCGCTCCCGACTCTCGGTGTGTGCAAACGCATTCACGCTACAATCGTTTTCATGGCCCGTTCAACGAGCACCAAGCCGGCGCGATCGATCGAGGCGCGTGAGCAGGCACCCAACCCGGTGTGGTTCAAGCCGTTGATGTTCGGGTTCATGATCGCTCGGGCTCGCCTGGATCATCGTGTTCTACGTGAGCGGCAGCACGGCGCCCATCCCGGCGCTGGCCAACTGGAACATCCTGGTCGGCTTCGGCATCATGTTCATCGGCTTCCTGATGACCACGCGCTGGCGCTGACCGATTGCAGGTTACCAACAGGTCTAATTACACGGCGTGTAATTATCCCCACTGTGGAGAGCGCTGTGGATAACTTTCACAGCACCGAAGTGCGCGAGCAAAGCGAGCACCATCGCGACCGCGATCACGACCAGCGCGATCACCTGAAGCACGCGCCGCCGCGGTGCGCGCGTGTACAGGTAGACGAGCGCGACGACGATTCCGAGAACCAGGCCGCCCACGTGCGCCTGCCATGCGATCGACGGGATCACGAACCCGATGGCGAGGTTCAGCACGGCAACGATGACCAGCTGCTGAATATTGATGCCGAGGCGCCGGGCGAAGATGATGAGGGCGCCCAGCAGACCGAAAATGGCTCCCGACGCTCCCAGCACGCCGGCTTTGCTCAGGAAATCGACCGCGACGTCACCACCCACACCAGACAGCAGGAACAGGGCGAGGTAACGACCCGGCCGAGCTAGCGCTCGAGCGGTGGACCCACGATGAACAGCGAATACATGTTCAGGCCGATGTGGATGATGTTCGCGTGCACGAAGATCGACGTGATCAGCGTCCACGGCCGGTAGGCGATGTCGCCCGGCGCGTAGAAGAGCGCGTTCGCCACTGCGCCACTGCCGCTCCCGCTGATCAGGTTGTCGCCGGTCAGCAGCTCGAGAACGAAGACGACCACGCACAGCGCGATGATCGCGTAGGTCACGACCGGCCTCCGGCTCGATGGGCTCACCGCTCGGGCCAACCGCGTGCCGATTGGACGAGAGCTCGGAGCAGACCCGCGTGCCTCGCGAACGCACTCCGGGCAGTGAACACCAACCGGCGCGATGCGTCTGGCACTGTCCACAGATGGGGCGGCCGCACCGCTGGCACTTGACGAACGTTTCGCGATCGGGGTGCCGATAGCAGCGGTTCTCGACCGCGGTGGTCGGGTCGCTCATCTCAGGCGACCTGGAAGAACAGCGCCCGTGCGAAGGCGAGCGCCACGAGCACGACGCCCAGCAGCACGAGCAGCAGGCGGGCGCGCCCGACCCGTCGAGCGTCATCTTCGATCAGGAAGATGGCGGCGACCGCCGCGCCCGCGAGGAACCCGCCCAGAAAGGCCTGCCACGACCCGAACACAATCGCCAGCACCGCACTGATGGCACACGTGATGTAGAGGAACAGTGGATTTCCGCCCATCCGCCGTGCCACGATCACCAGCGCACCGATCAGGCCGACGATGGCGCCGTACGCGCTTCCCGAATAGCCGTCGAGGAGAAACGCGAAGACCGCCGCGCTGAAACCGCTGATCACATAGAGCAGGAAATACTTTCGAGGGCCGTAGAACGGCTCAAGCGTTCGGCCGAGGAAGTAGAGGTTCACGCCGCTGAGCAGCAGGGTGATGATCGAACCCGGATAGAACATCGCCGTCAGGAGGGTCCACGGCCGCGTGAGCGTGCTCGTGCCCTGAACCGTCAGGTAGGGCGCGAGCGCGTATCGCAGGATTGTGTCGACCAGGAACAACACAACGAGAAAAGCCAGGATGCCGTAGGTGACCACCGGTGCACCGGCCGGGAGCCGGTCGAGAATCGCGGGGCGCTGCCTGACCCGCTCGCGTGCGAGTGCGCCTCGCCGAACTCAGTTGTGTGACGCGCGCGAGCGCGTGGTCAGGGCAGTAGACGTGGCCATCCTGGTGGTGCTGGCACTCCAGGCAGATGGTTCGACCGCACTTCTCGCACAGAACGAAGCTGGGGCGGTCGGGATGCCGGTAGCAGTAGTCGTCGGGATTTCGGCCGGCGTCAGACATATGTTGGAGAGCGAATCGCTCAGCCCTCGACGACGTCGATGCTGCTGATCACGACCGGGGTAAGCGGCTTGTCGCGGCCATCCGTGTCGACGGCTTCGATCGCGTCGACGACCTTCTTCGACTCGTCGTCCGCAACCTCACCGAAGATCGTGTGCTTGGCCTGCAGCCACTGCGTCGGAACCGTGGTGATGAAGAACTGCGAGCCGTTGGTGCCGTGGCCCCCACGCTGGCCGGCATTTGCCATGGCGAGCACGTAGGGCTCATTGAAGGTGAGTTCGGGCGAGATCTCGTCGTCGAAGTTGTAGCCCGGACCACCCGTGCCCTGGCCGAGCGGGTCGCCGGCCTGCAGCATGAAGTCCTTGATGATGCGGTGGAAGATGACCCCGTTGTACAGGGGGTCGTTCGACACCCTGCCGGTCTCGGGGTGGGTCCACTCCTGCGTTCCCGTGGCCAGGCCGACGAAGTTCTTCACGGTCTTCGGCGCGTGGTTTCCGAAGAGGTTGACGACGATGTCGCCCTTGTTCGTGTGGATGGTTGCGACAGCGGTGTGAGCAGACATGACTGCAATTCTTGCATAGGGCCCAGTGCGGGAGGGCAGACTGCACCCAGCGAGCGCTCAGGTCAACGGGTATCTGCAGAAAGCTTCGGGTGACAAGATGTACTAGTTCCCAGCACGAGTCCTCTGGAGGGGTTTCAATGGCACTAACGAAAAAGCGTCAGCGTGAACTTGACGATCTCAAAGACACGGCCGCGGACGTCTGGGAAGACCAGAAAGAAGTGATCGAGCGAGCCAACAAGGTCATCCGCGCCGCCAGCCGTCGTGCGCGGGACGAGGTCGCGAGCCGCGGTGCCGATGTCTACGAATCGCGAGTTCGGCCGGTCGTCGAGTCCGGGCGCGGTCATCTCGTCGAGGACGTGTTCCCGGCTGTGTCTTCCGCCATGGGCTCGGCGCTTGCGCTGCTCGAAGCGGCCAAGAACCCCGACGTGCGCGCTGCTCTCGGTCGTGCGACTTCGGTCGGCCGCAACGCGGTGTCGAAGACCGGCCTCGTCAAAGCCAAGCCGTCGGCTGGGCCGGGACGCTACATCCTGATCGGTGTCGCCATCGTGGCCGCCGCGGGCATCGCGTACGCCGCGTGGCAGACCCTGCGCGCCGACGACGACCTGTGGATCGACGACGACGAGCTCACCGAAGGCGGAGTGGACCAGCCTTCCTGAGTTCCCAGTTGCTGCTTGGGGTTGCTCGGGTAGATTTGGCCTGAATCCCGGCCTGCCGCCGCGGTTCGAAAGGACGGCGAATGGTGCCCAGACGCGTTCTCGCATCCGCTGTGGGCGCCGCATTGCTCGTGATCGCCCTCGCGGGCTGCTCCCTGCTGCCTGGCTCGGGGACGACCCCGGCGCCGGCGGCCACTGCCGCACCCACCGCCGGAGAGTGCTGGAACACAACGGTCGCCCACGCTTCCGCCTGGGCGGACTGGGAGGGCCGTGCCGCGACGCCCTGCACCAGTTCGCACACGCTGTACACCTACCAGGTGGGCAGGATTTCGGGAGTCAGCAGTTCGTCGTGGGCTTCTGCCGGCGACCCGACCTCGTTGAGCGACGAGGTCGAGACCAAGGCCGACGCCGCGTGCAGCATCACGAAGCTGCTGCCGCACCAGCAATGGAACGAGCAGCTCATCGAGGAATATTTCTTCGTGCCCACCGAGGCCGAATGGAAGGCCGGGGCACGGTGGGTGCGCTGCGACGTCGGTGTTCTGGCGACCGGCACCACCATCGCCGATGAGGCGTTCCGCACGCTGCCCGCCCAGATCTCGACCTTCGTCGCAAGCGTGAGCTCGACACCCGCGCGATACGAATTCTGCATCAACACGTCGGAGTCGGTCACGGATGTGGGCCCGCTCGACGACCCGGACGCCGTGATCGCGGACTGCTCCAAGAACCCGCAGTGGAAGCTGGCCACCCACGGCAACCTCCCGGAGGCTGCCGGGGCGCCGTTCCCGTCGGCGGCGGTCGCCAACACGGAATCAACGACGATCTGCTCGCCCGCTGCCAGCGGCGACGGGCAGATCTGGATCGCGTACCTGCCCACGAAGGCGAGCTGGGCATCCGGTGACCGCGAGGTCGACTGCTGGGTGGGCCAGAAGACCCTCGTCGGCGGACAGACCGCCTGACCCCGCCGCACAAAGTGCTCCAATCGGGACAACTTCGCCTGCGCGCGCGGGGGAAGTGCGCCTAAACGGAGCACTGTGCCGTATCGGAGCGACGGCGAATGAGCCGGCGCGACCGACCAGTGATTCGTCGCCACCGCAGTTCGAGATGGTGCCGAACGTGGGCATCGAGCTCGCGCTGCCAACTGTCACGTCGACGCGCCCCAGCGTGCAGCCCCATTGCCCGTAAAGCGCAGACCAGGGCACAGCGTTAAGGAAGCCGCTCCATTGAGAGCTCGATCCACCGTTGGGCACCGGATGGGAAGCGAGGAACCGAACGACCACTCGTCGGTCGGCTCGCTGCTGGCTGGGTGCGACCGGAGGATGCGTGGTGTGCGACGCCTGACCGCTGAGCCCGAGCGTCACGAGGATTGTCACGGCGGCGAGGGGCATGGCCGGGAAAATCGGGCCAGTGCGGGACGCGCCAGGGCGTGCTGGCACAGTCGTGACGGGCGGGCACGCTCATGTTGAGACTGGGGTGGAGCCTAGGAGAATCGAACTCCTGACCTCCTGCTTGCAAAGCAGGCGCTCTACCAATTGAGCTAAGGCCCCGAAGGGTGTTCGTGGGGGTACCAGGACTTGAACCTGGGACCTCTTCATTATCAGTGAAGCGCTCTAACCGCCTGAGCTATACCCCCGTGGAGCAGATACGAGAGTATCGCACCGCCACGGTTATTCGTAATCGTCGCCGACTCACTGCGCGCGACCTACTGGTTCGTGAAGCCGACCAGCAGTCCGCCGGTCAGTCGCACCGTGAAGTTGTAGAGGATGCTGCCGATTGCGCCCAGTGCGGTGCCCACGACGACGTTGAGCAGGGCGACCACGAACGCGAATCCGGCGACTGTCACGAGTGACGCGCTGGACTCGATCGAGAACGTCGGGTTGTCGAGGATGTCGCGCAACGTGCCGTCGAGCGCGTGGAAGATCTGCAGCGCGTCGAGAAGTACCCAGATCAGGATGGAGGCGACGACCAGCACGATGCCGGCGCACACCGAGATCAGAAAGGCGAGCTTGAGCGTCGACCAGAAGTCGAGGTAGACGAGCTTGAGACGAACCTGCTTGGTGGCTACTGCTCGCTGCGACTTGCGCTGGAGCTTCTCCGCGACGCTACTCATCTGCTGCTTCGTCCTTTCCAGGCTCTGCCGTCTCGTCGGGTTCTTCCGACTCGTCGCCGTCCTGAGTTTCTAGGTTACGTTCGCTGTTCTTGGCGACCGCAATGATCTTGTCGTCTTCCGCGAACCGGGCGAACACCACACCCATGGTGTCTCGACCCTTGGCCGGCACTTCGGCCACGGATGACCGTACCACCTTGCCGCTGGCAAGAACCACAAGGACCTCGTCTTCGTCGTCGACGATGAGCGCCCCCGCGAGATCCCCGCGGGCTTCCTGCAGCTTCGCCACCTTGATGCCGAGGCCGCCACGGTTCTGCACTCGATACTGGTCGGCCGATGTGCGCTTTGCGTAGCCACCCTCGGTGACGATGAAGACGTAGCCACTGTCGGAGACTACGCTCGCGTCGAGCAGCTGGTCGTCATCCCTGAAGTGCATACCGATCACCCCGGAGGTTGATCTTCCCATGGGCCGCAGCGCGGCATCCGATGCCGTGAACCGGATCGACATGCCCTTGCGTGAGACCAGCAGTACGTCCTGGTCTTCTTCCACCAGCATCGCCGAGACGAGTTCGTCTTCCTCACGCAGGTTGATGGCGATGATGCCGCCCGTGCGGTTCGTGTCGTAGTCGGTGAGCGCAGTCTTCTTGATCAGCCCGTCACGAGTGGCGAGCACCAGGTATTTGGCGGCCTGGTAATCCCGGATGTCGAGCACCTGGGCCACCTCTTCGCCCGGCTGCAGCGCAAGCAGGTTGGCGAGGTGCTGGCCTTTCGCGTCCCGACCGGCTTCCTGGATCTCGTAGGTCTTCGCCCGCAGCACGCGCCCGGTGTTCGTGAAGAAGAGCAGCCAGTGGTGCGTCGTCGTGACGAAGAAATGCTCCACGACGTCGTCCGCCCGCAGTTGCGCGCCTTTCACACCCTTGCCGCCACGGTGCTGGCTGCGATAGTTGTCGCTGCGCGTGCGCTTGACGTACCCGCCGCGGGTGATGGTGACGACCATCTCTTCTTCGGGGATGAGGTCTTCGACGCTCATGTCGCCATCGAACCCGAACATGATTTCGGTGCGGCGGTCGTCACCGAAACGGTCGACGATCTCTGTGAGTTCGTCACGCACGATCGAGCGCTGTTCCGACGGCGTCTCGAGAATGCGCTGGTAGCTCTCGATGAGTTCGGTGAGTTCGGCCGCCTCGTCGGTGATCTTCTGCCGTTCGAGAGCGGCGAGCCGGCGCAGCTGCATGTCGAGGATGGCACGCGCCTGCAGCTCGTCGATGTCGAGCAGCTCCATGAGGCCGTCGCGCGCGGTCTCGGTGTCGGCGCTGCGGCGGATGAGGGCGATGACCTCGTCGAGCGCGTCGAGCGCCTTCAGGTAGGCGGTGAGGATGTGCATCCGCTCCTGGGCCTTGCGCAGGCGGAAGGTGGTGCGGCGAACAATGACCTCGATCTGGTGGTCGATCCAGTGGGTGATGAACCCGTCGAGCGGAAGCGTGCGCGGGATGCCGTCGACGATCGCGAGCATGTTCGCGCCGAAGTTCTCCTGCAGCTGCGTGTGCTTGTACAGGTTGTTGAGCACGACCTTCGCGACGGCGTCGCGCTTGAGCACGATGACCAGGCGCTGTCCCGTACGACCCGAACTCTCGTCACGGATGTCGGCGATGCCCTGCAGTCGCCCCTCTTTCACCAGGTCGGCGATCTTCTGGGCCAGGTTGTCGGGGTTCACCTGGTAGGGCAGCTCGGTGATGACGAGGCAGGTGCGACCCTGAAGCTCTTCGACGCTGACGACGGCGCGCATCGTGATCGAGCCTCGGCCGGTGCGGTAGGCATCCTGGATGCCCTTGATGCCGAGGATCTGCGCGCCGGTCGGGAAGTCTGGCCCCTTTACCCGGTGGATGAGCGCCTCAAGCAGTTCCTCGCGCGTGGCGTCCGGGTTCTCGAGCGCCCAGAGCGCGCCATCCGACACCTCCCGCAGGTTGTGCGGTGGGATGTTGGTCGCCATGCCGACGGCGATACCGACCGAGCCGTTGACGAGCAGGTTGGGGAACCGGGCAGGGAGCACGACGGGCTCCTGGGTCTTGCCGTCGTAGTTGTCCTGGAAATCGACTGTCTCTTCGTCGATGTCCCGCACCATCTCCATTGCGAGCGGGGCCATCTTGGTCTCGGTGTACCGCATTGCGGCCGCGCCGTCGTTGCCGGCGGACCCGAAGTTGCCCTGGCCGAGGGCCAGCGGGTAGCGAAGGCTCCACGGCTGCACAAGTCGAACGAGCGCGTCGTAGATCGACGAGTCACCGTGCGGGTGGAACTGCCCCATGACGTCGCCGACGATTCGGGTGCACTTGTTGAATCCTTTGTCGGGCCGGTATCCGCCGTCGTACATGCCGTAGATGACACGGCGGTGCACGGGCTTGAGCCCGTCGCGCACCTCGGGCAGCGCTCGACCGACGATGACGCTCATCGCGTAGTCGAGGTACGACCGCTGCATCTCGAGCTGCAGGTCGACCTGCTGGATCTTGTCGTGCCGGGTGTCGACGACCGCCTTCTCGAAGGTCGGTTCGGTGGTTGGTTCGGTTTCGTCAGCCATGAGTCAGTCCTTAGATGTCGAGGAAACGGACGTCTTTGGCGTTCCGCTGGATGAACGAGCGCCGGGAGTCGACGTCTTCGCCCATCAGTGTCGAGAAGATCTCGTCGGCCGCGGCCGCGTCATCCAGGGTCACCTGCATGAGGGTTCGGGTGGCCGGGTCCATGGTTGTCTCCCACAGTTCGCTGTAGTCCATCTCGCCGAGACCCTTGTACCGCTGGATGCCGTTCTCTTTCGGCATGCGCTTGCCCGCTGCGAGGCCTGCCTCCTGAAGCGCGTCTTTTTCGCGGTCGCTGTAGACGAACTGGTGCTCCGCGTTCGACCACTTCAGGCGATACAGCGGCGGCTGAGCCAGGTACACGTACCCGTGGTCGATGAGCGGGCGCATGTAACGGAACAGCAGGGTGAGGATGAGCGTCGTGATGTGCTGGCCATCGACGTCGGCATCCGCCATCAGCACGATCTTGTGGTAGCGGGCCTTCTCGGGCGCGAAGTCTTCGCCGACCCCGGCACCGAACGCCGTGATCATCGCCTGCACCTCGTTGTTGGCGAGCGCGCGGTCGAGGCGCGCCTTTTCGACGTTCAGGATCTTGCCCCGCAGCGGCAGAATGGCCTGGAACTCCGGGTTGCGGCCCTGCACGGCGGAACCGCCGGCGGAGTCGCCCTCGACGAGGAAGATCTCCGAGAGCGACGGGTCTTTGCTGGAGCAGTCGCGTAGCTTGCCGGGCATTCCGCCTGACTCGAGCAGCCCTTTTCGGCGGGTCTGCTCCCGCGCCTTGCGCGCGGCGATCCGTGCCTGAGAGGCCTGGATCGCCTTGCGGATGATGTTGCGCGCCTCGGTGGGATGCGAGTCGAACCAGTCACCCAACTGCTGTCCGGCGACTCGCTGCACGAAGGCCTTGGCCTCCGTGTTGCCGAGCTTGGTCTTCGTCTGGCCTTCGAACTGCGGCTCGGCGAGCTTGACGGAGATGACGGCCGTCAACCCCTCACGCACGTCGTCGCCCGACAGGTTCTCGTCTTTCTCCTTGATGATCTGCTTCTCGCGCGCGTACTTGTTGACCAGGGTCGTCAGTGCCGCGCGGAATCCCTCTTCGTGGGTTCCGCCCTCGTGCGTGTTGATCGTGTTCGCGTACGTGTGAACGCTCTCGGTGTAGCCGTTGGTCCACTGCATTGCGACCTCGAGCGAGATCTTGCGTTCCGTGTCTTCGGACTCGAAGGCGATGATCTCGGGGTGGATGAGCTCGTTGCGCTTCGCCTTGTTGAGGTATTCGACGTAGTCCTCGAGGCCCCGCTCGTACATGTAGCTCTCGGTGACGTCGTCGTCGCCCCGCTCGTCGGTCACGGTGATGCGCAGGCCTTTGTTGAGGAAGGCCATCTGCTGGAAGCGGGCGCGCAACGTCTCGTAGTCGAACTCGACGGTTTCGAACGTCTCGGCGCTGGGCCAGAAGGTGATCGTGGTTCCGGTCTGGTCAGACGACTCGCCCTGCTTCAGGGGTGCGGTCGCGACGCCGTTCTCGAAGCTGACCCGCCACACGTATCCCTGCTGGCGAACCTCGACGTCGAGCTCACGTGACAGGGCGTTGACCACCGAGATGCCGACGCCGTGCAGGCCGCCCGACACCGCGTACGCGCCGCCACCGAACTTGCCGCCGGCGTGCAGGATGGTGAGCACGACCTCGACGGTGGACTTCTGCTCCTGCTGGTTCATCGCCACGGGGATGCCTCGGCCGTTGTCGACCACCCGCACGCTGCCGTCTTTGCGAATGAACACCTTGATGTCGTCGCAGTATCCGGCGAGTGCTTCGTCGACGGAGTTGTCGACTACTTCATAGACCAGGTGATGCAGGCCACGGGGGCCGGTTGATCCGATGTACATGCCGGGCCGCTTGCGAACGGCCTCGAGTCCTTCGAGGATCTGGATCTGGTCGGCGCCGTAGCTGTCGTCGGGTCCTTTGCGCTCGTGCACGAAGGGTGCCGGAGTCTCCGGTCGATCTTCTGGCAGGTCGCTGGAGACTGGAATACTCATATAACTGTGGCTCCCGCCGCTTTGGTGAATCGTGTCATTCGAGGAATGATTCCCATGCGGGAGGCCTCGACGACCTGATAATTCTACCAAATCGGATGCGGGTGTGCGGGCTTTGACGCCCCACTGGGGAGAGTTAACCCCCGGCGAGAGTGTTTTGCATTCCTAGCCGTAGGTATCGCGCGGGCCACGTCCTGGAATCGATCTCGTGCCCCGTTTCCACGAGGGGGCGTTCGGTCCGTCGAATTTCACCGACTCGATCTCGGCGTCCGGAAACCGTTGGGCGATGTTCGTCGTGATCGTGCCGCGCATCAGCCGCAGCTGCGTCGCCCAGGCGGTGGAATCACAACGAACAGTCAAAACGCCGTCTTCGATGGCGATCGGCTCGGAGTGTTCGGCTGTTTCGACCCCGGCGATCTCACCCCAGGATGCGAGCAGTTCCGCTTTCGCGAGTGACGAGTTCCAGCCGAGGCGTGAGGTGAGGCCGTCGAGGATGTCGTCGATTCCGCGCGGATCCCGGCCGGCCCCGTAGGGCACGCTGGCACCCTCCTTTGCCTTCCTGGCCCGCTTGCGCGCATCCGGTGACCGCTTGCCGGGATCACCGAAGAGAGCTCGCATCCGAAGGTACACCGCGATATGTTCGGGTAACTTGTCAAGAGGGTTACTCATGCGGCGGCTCCGAAACTATCGTGCCGGCGCGAATCACGACCGAGTTTCCGGCCAGCTGCGAGGGAACATCGCCGCCAACCGCCGCGGTGATCAGAACCTGCTCGAAACCCTCGATCGCGTCGGCCAGCCGGCCCCTGCGGGACTCATCCAGCTCGGCGAAGACGTCGTCGAGGATGAGCACGGGGTCGCCGGCCGCCGACTCGCGACGGAGCACCGCAGCGGATGCGAGTTTCAGTGAGAGGGCGAATGACCACGACTCGCCGTGGCTGGCGTACCCGCGGGCCGGAAGACCGTTGAGCGTCAACACCAGGTCGTCGCGATGAGGGCCGACAAGAGTGATCCCGCGGTCCAGTTCGGCACGTCGAACCCGCGCGACGGCTGCACGAAAAGCATCAGCCGTCTCCTCCGCCGACAGGCGGTCGGCGCGATCACTGGGGAGCGAAACCTGTGTCTCGTCGTCGTCGGCGTTGCTCGACAGGATGCTGAGCTGGCCACTGAGTGACGCGGCGTGCTCGCGTCCCGCGATTGCCTCGTAGGCGAGCTCCACTTCGGGTGACAGTTCCGCGACGAGAGCGTCACGCGCCACGATGATCTCGGTGCCGAATTCGACGAGCCTCTCGTCCCAGATATCGAGCGTACTGAGCCCTCCTCGGGCCGCACCAGATCCGAAGGCGGAGGCGCGCGCCGACTTGAGCAGAGTGTTTCGCTGCCGAAGCACACGGTCGTAGTCGGCCAGCACCGCGCTCATGCGCGGGGTTCGCAAAACCAGCAGCTCATCGAGAAACCGACGCCGTCCCGAGGGCTCTCCTCGCACCAGCGCGAGGTCTTCAGGCGCGAACAACACACTCGAGAAGTAGCGGGGCAGCTCCCGTGTTCTGATCGCTGACCGGTTGACCTGCGCGCGGTTCGCACCTACCCGATTGAGCTGCACCTCCGCGAGCACCGACTGTTCCCCGTTGACGAGGCGAGCGCGCACGATCGCGGAATCCTGACCCGACCGGATCATCGCGTGGTCGGTCGACACCCGGTGCGATCCCAGGGTGCTCAGGTACCCGAGCGCTTCGACGAGGTTGGTCTTGCCCTGCCCGTTGCTGCCGACAAACAGGTTGGGTCCGGCTGCGAGATCCAGTTCGGCTGTCTCGTAGTTGCGAAAGTCGGTCAGGCTCAGATGGATGACCCTCACACCAGTAGCGACTGTCGCACTAGTTCTTGTGTACGGCGTGCCCACCGAACTGGTTGCGCAGCGCGGCCACGGCCTTCATCGATGGCGACTGGTCTCCCTGGCGTGAGACGAACCGCGCGAAGATTGCCGCACTGATGGTCGGCACCGGAACGGCGTTGTTCAACGCCTCCTGCACGGTCCATCGTCCCTCACCCGAGTCGTCGACGTAACCCTCGATCTGCGAGAACTTCGGATCTTCTTCGAGAGCGCGAACGAGAAGCTCCAGAAGCCACGACCGAACGACCGTTCCGCGCTCCCAGGCCTTGAACGTTCCGGTGACATCCTTGATCAGGTCGGTGCGCGCGCTGAGCAACTCGTAGCCCTCGCCCCAGGCCTGCATGATCGCGTACTCGATACCGTTGTGAACCATCTTCGCGTAGTGCCCCGACCCCACTTCGCCCACATGCACGAAGCCTTCATCACGCGGTCCTTCGGGGCGCAGCGCATCGAACACCGGCATGACGCGTTTCACGTCAGCCACATCACCGCCACACATGAGGCCGTACCCGTTCTTGAGGCCCCACACGCCGCCGGACACCCCGCAGTCGATGAACTTGATCTTCGACTTCGCCAGGAACTCGGCGTGCACGGCGTCTTCGGTGAACTTCGAGTTTCCCCCGTCGATGACGAGGTCCCCCTCGTCGAGCACCTTCGACAGGTCGGTGATGACGTCATCTGTCACCTTGCCCGACGGCACCATGACCCAGACGACCCGCGGGGTCGGAAGCGCCGCGGCCAGGTCGGCCATGGTCTTCACGTCGGTGACCGCCGGGTTCGGGTCGTACCCCGTCACTTCGACACCGGCCTTACGCAGCCTCTCACGCATGTTGTTGCCCATTTTGCCGAGGCCGATGAGTCCGATGTGCATGGTGGTGTGCTCCTGAAGTTCGTGAATTCGTAATCCGCTAGCGAAGCAGCAGGTTGGGCTGCAGCAGATATTTGTAGTTGTCGGCGCCGGCCTGGTCTTTGGATGACTGGCTCGTGATGAGCACGGGTCCCGGCTTGTTGGGGTTGTCTGTCTTAGTGAACGATATGCGCACAAACTCCGAGTGAACTGCGCCCAGGCCATCGAGAAGAAACTGCGGTTTCAGCGACACGACCGTGTCGCCGCCGGTGAGGAATGCGTCGATGGTTTCGGATGCCTGGGCCTGTTCCGATCCGATCGCCTCGAGGGTGAGCCCGTCGAGTGAGAATGAGAAGCGCAGCGCAGCCTCACGCTCGAGCACCAGCGAGACGCGACGTGTCGCTTCGATCAGCTCGGCGGTGTTCATGACGGCGTAGTTGTCGACGTTCTCGGGAAACAACCGTTTGACCGGGGGGAAGTTGCCTTTGATGAGCAGCGAGGTGACTGTGCGCTTGTCGGCCTGGAACGCGATGAGCTCCCGCTCATCGGAGTTTGTGATCGCGATGGAGATGGTTCCGCTGTGGCCGAAGGTCTTGCCGATCTCGGTGAGGGTGCGTGATGGCACGAGGGCGGTGACCGGCTCGTCGATGGAGTCACCGGCCGACCACTCGATCTCACGCACCGCAACGCGGTAGCGGTCGGTGGCGACGAGAGACAGGCTGGTTTTCGACACCTCCAGCTGCACTCCGGTGATTACCGGTGTGACGTCGTCGCGCGACGCGGCGACAGCGACCTGGGCCACCGCGTTGGCGAAGGCCTCCGCCGGAAGCGACCCTGAGCTCTCAGCTATTTGAGGAAGTGTCGGATATTCTTCGACCGGCATGCTGAGCAGCGTGAAGTGCGCTGAGCCGCACGAGACGGTGATCCGAGAGTCTTCTGTGCTGAACACGACCGGAGCATTGGGGAGCCTGCTGGCGATTTCGGCGAGCAGACGACCGGAGACCAGCACTCGCCCCGGCTCTTCGATCTCAGCCGCCACCTCGGTCTGCGCAGACACCTCGTAGTCGAATGACGAGAGCGTCAGGGCGCTCTGCCCGTTCTCCTGGGTTGTGGCCTCGAGAAGCACGCCGCTCAGGATGGGCAGAGTCGTTCGCTGTGGCAGCAGCTTGACGGCAAAGGAGACCGCCTCACTGAAGACGTCTCTGTTGACCTGGAATCTCACGGGTGCACCCCTTACGCGCCGCACGGGTCGTTCGGCAGATTAATACTGGCACGACGCGCAGCCGGCCAGATCAAAGGTTGTCTTCTTGGATAGTCATTTATTAAGAGGTTAAAATTCATAACCGTTGTGGAAAGTGTTGGTAACTCTGCCCTATTGAGACGGCAGTAGGGAACTACAACCGTGAAAGATGTTGATCGCCGGTTGAAAACTTCATGCGCATGTGGGGAAGTCGGCAGCCGGCCGGAGGTCGATTCCACAGGGTGGACCGATCGATCAACAATTCCGTCCGGCGAGTTGCCCGAGTTGTACACAGGTTATCCACACTGTGGGAACTCCCCGTTTGGGGGACAAAACTACAGCTTGCTGTATCGGTGATTCTGTTTGATCCGGCTGGTGAGCTCCGTGACCTGGTTATAGATCGACCGTCGCTCTTTCATGAGCTCGGTGATCTTCTTGTTCGCGTACATCACGGTGGTGTGGTCGCGGTTTCCGAACAGCTGCCCGATCTTCGGCAGCGACAGGTTGGTCATCTCGCGGCAGAGGTACATGGCGATCTGGCGCGCTGTGGCGACCGCCTGGGAGCGCGATGAGCCGTACAGGTCGTCCACACTGAGCTTGAAGTAATCGGCGGTGTGGTTGATGATGTCGACCGGAGCGATCACGTTGTCTTCGTCGAGCGTGATGAGGTCTTTCAGCACGGTCTGCACCAGCGCCATGTCGACCGGGGTGCGGTTGAGATTGGCGAAGGCCGTCACCCTGATGAGTGTTCCCTCGAGCTCGCGAATGTTGGAGGAGACCTTCGATGCCATGTATTCGAGGATGTCGTTGCCGACCTGCAGCTTTTCGTTCTGCGCCTTTTTGCGAAGGATCGCGATGCGGGTCTCGAGGTCGGGCGCCTGGACGTCGGTGATCAGGCCCCATTCGAAGCGGCTGCGCATCCTGTCCTCGAACCCAGTGAGGTGCTTGGGGGGAAGGTCGCTGGTGATGACGACCTGTTTGTTGTGGTCGTGCAGTGTATTGAAGGTGTGGAAGAACGCTTCCTGCGTCGAGTCCTTGCCCTGCAGAAACTGGATGTCGTCGATCAGCAGGATGTCGATTTCGCGGTAACGGGACTGGAACACCGAGGCCCGGTTGTTGGCGATCGAGTTGATGAAGTCGTTCGTGAACTCCTCTGAGCTTACGTAGCGCACGCGGATGCCCGGATAGAGGCTGATGGCGTAGTGCCCGATGGCGTGCAGCAGGTGAGTTTTTCCGAGTCCGGATTCGCCGTAGATGAAGAGCGGGTTGTACGCCTTGGCGGGCGCTTCTGCCACGGCGACGGCTGCCGCGTGCGCGAAGCGGTTTGAGGCGCCGATGACGAAATTGTCGAAACTGTATTTGGGATTGAGGCGGCTGTCCGACTTTCGCCCTGTCGATCCCTGGTCGAGTGCGGCGGAAACGACGGTGGTCTCGATGTACGGCTGCTCGTCTGCCGACTCGGTGCGCTCGAGGGGGTCGGGCTGGATTTCGGGGTTGACGACGATCGCGAAGGTTGCGACCTCGAACGACTCGTCGAGTGTGGAGATGGCGCTGAGGAGTGGCAGTCGGATGCGCTGCTCGAGCATTCCCCGGGTCAGTTCGTTCGGTACCTCGAGATAGAGGGTTCCGGCCATGACACCCTTGGGTTCGACCAGGCTGATGAAGCCGTGCAGCTGAGGGGTAATTCGGTCATCGGTTGAGAGTTGGGTGAGAACAGAACTCCAGATGTCCTGAGTGGACTCGGCGGCCTCTGCCATGTCGTGGAACCAATCTCGGGGAACGCCGAATCTCGGGGAACACACTGCGGTGGGCGAAATGTATTCACAGGTTTATGCACCGGCAAAAACCGGGACAACTGTACGTTTACGCCGGTTCTGGGGGAGCAGAAGGGCTGACCATCACCTTAGTTGTCCACAGGGTGTCGATACCAAATGAAAATCCAATGGTGTGGATAATAGGTCGTTTGGCCCGATTGGTTTGACCAGACCGGATTAAGCCCGTATTTTTAAGCAGTTGACTTCCGGCCGTCTGGCCACCTACTTCTTACCGGCATTGTTGTTATCGCATACATAGCTGGACTAATGGAGATACAGCTATGAGCAAGAGAACCTTCCAGCCGAACAATCGCCGCCGTGCGAAGGTTCACGGCTTCCGTCTGCGCATGCGCACCCGCGCCGGCCGCTCGATCCTGGCTGCGCGTCGTCGTAAGGGTCGCACCGAGCTCTCCGCGTAGCCCGGGGCTTTCGTCTCACTCGTGCTCAAGCGGGCCAACCGGGTTGTGACTGCAGGCGACTTCCGATCCACTGTTCGGTCGGGTCGCCGGGTTGGTACTCCGCATGCGCTCCTCTACGTCGCGGTGCGCGCCGAGACCGATCCCACTCGCTTCGGATTCATCGTTTCCAAGAGTGTCGGTAACGCCGTCACCCGAAACCTGGTGACCCGCCGGCTTCGGTCGATCGGCCGTGAATTCGTGCTTGCTCGGCCGACCGGGCGAGACGTCGTGATTCGTGCGCTGCCAGGTAGCCCCGGGGTTTCGTGGACTACCCTGCAAAGTGAGATTTTGAACGGGCTTGAGCGGAGCGCTGGTACGCAATGAACAGGGCGGTGAGTTTCCTGCTGCTTCTGCCGCGCAACTGTGCGGTGGTGCTCCTGCGCGGTTACCGTGCGGTCATCTCCCCCTTGTACGGCGACGTCTGTCGCTACTACCCGTCATGCTCTCGGTACACCCTGGAGGCGATCCAGGAATACGGGGTCGTTCGAGGAACCGCGCTGGGCGCGTGGCGCATCCTGCGCTGCCACCCCTGGGCAGCAGGCGGCGTGGATGACGTGCCCCATCGTCACGAGCACGGGTTCACTGAAACCCCATTCGGCTTTGTCGTTTCATCCGGCCATGGAAAGGGCTGAAGCCTCACATCATGAACATCCCCGCGTTTATCGCCTCGATCAGCATTGTGCTGTGGCCCATCAAGTGGGTGATCGAGCTGCTGCTGGTCGGCTTCCACTACTTCTGGACCGCGATCGGTCTGAACCCCGATGCCGGCATCACCTGGATCCTGTCCATCCTCGGCCTGGTCATCGTCGTTCGTTCCGCGCTGATCCCGATCTTCGTACGTCAGATCAAGAGCCAGCGAAAGATGCTCGAGATCGCCCCGCAGATCAAAAAGATCCAGGACAAATACAAGGGCAAGAAAGACCAGTACTCGCGTGAGGCCATGTCGCGCGAGACCATGGCGCTCTACAAGAACAACAACGCGAATCCTTTGAGTTCGTGCCTGCCGCTGCTGCTGCAGATGCCGGTGTTTCTCTCGCTGACCGCGACTCTGACCGGTGCACAAGCCAAGGTTCCTGTCGTGGTGGGTCTGCTCGGGACGAAGACGGCGGACGGTCGCACCCTCGCCTACTCCTTCGGCCACTCGAGCCTCTTCAATCTGGCGCCCCTGCACGACTCGCTGTCGACCGCGGCGGGAAACGGCTGGGTCATCGGGATCGCGATCGGCATGATCATCCTCATGTCGGCGACGCAGTTCTTCACTCAGCTGCAGATCATGTCGAAGAACCAGTCGCCCGAAATGAAGGCGAGCCCGACCTATCGCCAGCAGCGCATCCTGCTCTACATCCTGCCGTTCATCTTCATCTTCTCCGGTTTTACCTTCCCACTGGGGGTCATGTTCTACTGGGTGTTCGGAAACCTCTGGACGATGGGCCAGCAGTTCCTGGTCATTCGCAACCTGCCCACGCCGGGTTCAGACGCAGCGCTCGCGCGCGAGGCACGCCTTGCGCGTCGTCGCCAGCGTCGCCCGCAGATCGCGGCAGAGGGAGCGAGCGGTGGGGGCATCGGCGGATTCAGCATCGTCGAGGAACCCAAGAAGGTCACGACCCAGCGTCAGCAGCCGGTGGGTAAGAACAGAGCCAAGAAGAGCGGGAACAAGAAATGAGTGACGTGACGGACACCGAGGTCGAGACCACGACGGACGCGACTGACGAGCTGGAGCACGCGGAGGGCGCGAGCGAAGCACCCCAGAGCGCGAGCGAGCTGGAGGCCGAGGGCGACATCGCCGCGGACTACATCGAGGAGCTTCTCGACATCGCGGACCTCGATGGCGACATCGACATCGATACCCGGGGTGGGCGTGCCTACCTGTCGGTGAGTGCCGGCGAAGGCACCACCAATCTGCGGATCCTGTCAAAGCCCGAGACGGTCAACGCGCTCCAGGAGCTCACGCGCATAGCTGTGCAGACGAAGACGGGTTCGTTCTCCCGCCTCATCCTCGACGTCGGCGGCTCCCGCGACGCTCGGGCGGGCGAGCTCGCGACACTTGTCGACAAGGCGATTGCGCGAATCGAAGAGGGCGCGGAGTCCGCGGCACTGCCTCCTATGTCGTCGTACGAACGAAAGCTGGTGCACGACGTCGTCGCCGAGCGCGGCTTCGTTTCGGAATCCGAGGGCGAAGGCCGCGATCGCCACACGGTGATCACGCGCGCCCGCTGATCCGCGGTACGTCGTTTCACGTGAAACATTGAGTGGAGAAGCGGTCGAGGCGGAGCCTTCGGTTGCCGCGGAACTCTTCGGTCCACGCATCGAGCTCGCACGCCGTTACACCGCGGACCTCGCCCGACGAGGCGAGGAGCTCGGGCTCATCGGACCGCTGGAGTTGCCCCGGCTATGGACCCGGCACATCCTCAATTGCGTTCTGATCGCACCGCTCCTGACGCCGGGGAATGTCGGCGACGTGGGGAGCGGCGCTGGTCTCCCGGGCCTCGTGCTCGCCATCGCGCGGCCGGATGTCGGATTCACGCTCATCGAGCCGATGGAGCGGCGGGTCGACTGGCTGAATTCGGAGTCGGCGGCTCTCGGCCTCGACAATGTCACCGTCGTTCGGTCGAGGGCGGAGGACGCACGGCTGATCGGCGCGCTGAGCCAGGTCACAGCCCGGGCCGTGACGTCCCTGTCGAAGCTGATTCCTGCCACCGCCGAGCTCGTTCAGCCCGGCGGAGAGATCCTGTTTTTCAAAGGTGCTCGCGTGGCAGATGAAGTCGCCGCCGCTGCGAAGCAGATTCGCAAGGCTCGACTGAGCAACGTGGACGTGCTGGTGCTGGGAGATGGAATTCTGCCGGAAGTCACTCGCGTCTTTCGGGCTACAGTGGACTGATGCCGACCCCCGCGGCAGACAAGTAGCAGAAGGTTTCACGTGGAACATCCAGAAGGCGATCTCGCTGAGCGGTCGGCTGATACTGGCGCTGCGGCATACGACGACACCCCCCTCGCCCGAGAATTGGCCGAAATCACTCGTCGTCGGCTCGCGCTCGCCTCGGCCGCGCTACCCCTGCCCGAAAAGACTCGGATCTTCACCGTCGCGAACCAAAAGGGCGGTGTCGGCAAGACCACGACCACCGTCAATCTCGCTGCGGCCCTTGCAAAGTCTGGCGCTCGTGTGCTCGTCATCGACCTGGATCCGCAGGGCAATGCATCCACGGCTCTCGGCGTCGATCACCGGTCAGACACCGTGAGCGTGTACGACGTCATCATCAACGATGAGCCCATCCTGGGCGTCGTGCAGAAGAGCCCCGAATTCCAGTCGCTGTACTGCATTCCGGCCACGATTCACCTCGCGGGCGCCGAGATCGAGCTGGTATCGCTCGTTGCGCGCGAGCAGCGGCTGAGGACAGCTCTCGAGCACTTTCTCAACACGGTTCCCGATCTCTTCCACTACGTCTTCATCGACTGCCCGCCCTCGCTCGGTCTGCTGACCATCAACGCGTTCGTCGCGGCGCGCGAGGTGCTGATCCCCATCCAGTGCGAGTACTACGCACTCGAGGGCCTCAGCCAGCTGCTGAGTAACATCGAGCTCATCGAAAAGCACCTCAACCCCCAGCTCGCGGTGTCGACGATCCTGCTCACCATGTACGACAGCCGCACCAACCTGGCTAATCAGGTGGCGCAGGAGGTGCGCAATCACTTTCCGAAGCAGGTGCTCAACGCTGCAATCCCGCGCTCGGTTCGCATTTCCGAGGCGCCCAGTTACGGGCAGAGCGTGATCAGCTACGACGCCAACTCCCCCGGGTCGCTCTCTTATCTGGAGGCGGCCGCCGAAATTGCACGACGAGGAGCCCCCGCCTGATGGCAGCACCAGCACGACGAACCGGCCTGGGACGGGGCATTGGCGCCCTCATCCCGACACAGGATGACGCGACGGCGCCTCGTCCGGTGGATGTGTTCTTTCCGGATGGCCGGGGCCAGGTCCAGGACCCCACCCACGAGCTTCTGGCGGTTCCCGGAGCACGGCTGGCCTACATCTCGCCGTCCGATGTGGTGCCAAACCCGCAGCAGCCGCGCTCGGAGTTCAACAAAGAAGAACTCGAGGAACTCGTCGTCTCCATTCGGGAGGTCGGCCTGCTTCAGCCCATCGTGGTTCGGCCGCTCGCTGGAGCGGCACCAGGTCAGCCGCAATTCGAACTGATCATGGGCGAGCGCCGGTTGCGCGCATCCAAGCAGCTCGGGCTCGAGTCGATTCCCGCCGTGGTGAAGAACACGGCCGACGAGAACATGCTTCGAGACGCACTTCTCGAGAACCTGCATCGTGCGAACCTGAACGCGCTGGAAGAGGCTTCCGCATACCAGCAGTTGCTCGACGACTTCGGCATCACCCAGGAGCAGCTCGCGGAGCGCATTGGACGCTCCCGACCGCAGATCACCAACACGATCCGCCTGCTCAAACTGCCTGCCTCGGTGCAGCAGCGCGTCGCGGCCGGTGTTTTGAGCGCGGGGCATGCGCGGGCGATTCTGGCCGCGGGCGACGCGACGGCGATGGAGAAGCTCTCTGACAAGATCGTCAACGAGGAGTTGTCTGTTCGACAGGCCGAAGCGGCGGCAACGCAGGCGTCACCGAAACCGCGCCGTGTGGCGCCGTCAGCCGGCAGTCGGCAGGGGCATCTGAACGAGATTGCCGAACAACTGGCGGATCGCCTCAACACCAGGGTCAAGGTCACGCTGGGTGCGAGCAAGGGAACGATCACGATCGACTTCGCGACGGTCGCCGATCTCAATCGCATCCTCAGCGAACTCGGCCAGGACGGCTTCGGGCACTAACCCTCACTGGGGGTTACGCATAACCATCTCAGAGGGTTAGCGCGGGATCCGCAACTCTCGCGCCCCCGGTCCGCCGGTCGAGGCGCCGAGCCAGGGCAAGGCCCACGACGAGGTTGGGAACCCAGCAGGTCCAGGCCAGGAGGGGATAGAAGTGCTCGAAGGTGGGCTGTCCCAGCCCGAGCAGCACTCCATTCTGCAGACGCAGGGTCACGGCGGCATAGACCAGGCTGACGCCCACGATCATCCAGAACCGATGGGCGCGCACGTTGCGGCGAACCGCGATCGCGTGAACCGCGATCGCCGTCGTCACGAACCAGAGAACACCGAGAACGGCGAACCCACTGGTTGAGACGATGCGGCCGCCGGGCAGGGTGCCCGCGTACGCGTGGAAGGCCATGACCACGGCCGCCGGGGCTGCCACCGCGACCGCCACCGCGTATACGCGGCCGATGGCGGGATGCAGCCTTCCCCTCGCTCCTCCGCGGAGGCCGATGATGAGATTGATCGGCCCGAGCACGAGGGCGGTCGTGCCACCGATGATGTGCAGGTACAGCGGCACCCAGTAGGTGGCGTAGATACGAACCTGCTGTGGAAAGTAATACGTGTGAATGGCGGGGAAGACCGGAATCACGACGAGGTACAGCAGTGCCATGATCGCGCCGATCACGACGCTCGGAACGACGACGAGCCCGAACACGGCGCGGTAGCGTGCTTGGGTTTCTTCAACTGCCGACATGGCTCGTCCTTTCGTTGGCGCGGCGCCCGGGCAGTCGTGCAGGTCGTCTGCAACAACGTTATAACAGTGTTATGCCCGTTGGATAACGATGTTATGCGTACTCTGGGAGCATGGCAAGCCCCAGAACCCATGACGCTGAGTTGCGTCGACGCCTCCTGGCCGAGACCGGGCGCATCGTTTCTGAGCGCGGCGTCAGCGGGCTGTCGCTCCGCGCGCTCGCGAGCGCCGAGTCGACATCGACGACAGCCATCTACTCGCTCTTCGGAGGCAAGGTCGGCCTGCTGACCGCGCTGTTCGTCGAGTCGTTCGAGAGCTTCGGCAGCGCCCAGAAGGCCGTCCCTCGCACGGGCGACTGGCTCGCCGACATCCTTGCCCTCGGCTGGGCCTACTGGGACTGGGCGATGGACAACGCGCATCGATACCAGGTCATGTTCGGTGGATCGCTCGCCGGGGTCGAGATCGACCCGCAGGTGCTCGCCTGGTCGTACGAGACCCTGACCCCGCTGTCGCAACTGGTCGGCGTCGGCGTAGAACAGGGACTTGTGACCGGTGATCCCGCCGTCATCACCCAGTCCGTGTGGTCGACGGTGCACGGCGCCGTCTCACTGACACTGGCCGGATGCGTACCCTTCGACCCCGACACGCAACGCAGGCTCTACGACCAGACCGTGCGCAACGTCGTGCGCGGCTGGGCGGTCGGGCCAGACGATCGCGGCGAGAGCTAAGCGCGAGCCTCCGCGATCGCCGCATCTGCCAGCGCCGCGTAGACCCAGCCGAGATCGTGACCGGCGGCCTCGAGAGCCTGGGGCAGAAGCGAGGTCTCCGTGAGACCCGGCAGCACGTTGGCCTCGAGGAACCACGGCGTTCCCGCCTTATCGACGATCATGTCGACGCGAGACAGGTGGCGCAGGCCGAGGGCGAGGTGCGCGGCGATCGCCGCCTCAGCCGCGCGAACGGCCGCCGGCTCGGGGATGCGGGCAGGCGTGAAGAACGTCGTCGCCCCGGCGTTGTAGCGGGCTTCGAAACTGTACACACCCGACAGGGGAACGATCTCGACGGCCGGGAGAGCCACCGGGCCGTCGCCGGTATCGATGATGCCCACGGCGATCTCGGTGCCGACGATCTTCTGCTCGATGAGGGCGACGTCGCAGTAGGTGTACGCATCGACCATCGCGCGGGGAAGATCCGCGATGTCATCGACAACCGTCACGCCCTGCGCGGAGCCGCCCTGCGCGGGCTTCACCACCACGGGCATCGGCAGGTCGTCGGAGATGCTGTCGAGCACGCTCGCGGCGCCCAGCTCGCGGAACGCCTCGCGCGGCAGGGTGATCGACCGCGGGGTCGAGACACCCGCCCGGGCGACCAGCACTTTCGCAGTGGGCTTGTCCCAGGCGAGGCGCGCCGCATCCGACCGGGAACCGACGAACGGGATGTCGAGGAATTCGAGCAGGCCGCGCAGCGCGCCATCCTCACCGCTCGCTCCGTGCAGGGCCGGCCACACCACATCCGGGCGCGTCGACTTCAGGTAGGCGAGCGTCGAGGCGTCCGGGTCGCGCAGGTCCACCTCGATACCCTGCTCGGCGAGGCTGTCGGCGACACGGCGGCCCGATCGGAGTGAAACATCGCGCTCGTGCGAGATACCGCCGGCGAGCACAACGATGCGAGACCTGGGGGATGGGGTCATGGGGCGTCCTAGCCGAGATTGGCGGGAGGGATGATCAGGTTCTGGGGTGTCGTGATCGTGGCGAGGGGCGCCGTCTGCGAGAACGTGTTCAACAGCTCGCGTTCCCCGTTGATCACGGTCGAGAGCCGACGGATGCCCTCACGGATGAAGTCCGGCGTCGGGTAGCAGAACGCGAGACGCATGTGGTTTCGCCCCTCGCCATTGGCGTAGAACGCGGTGCCGGGCGTGTAGGCCACGAGCTCTCGCACGGCACGCGGCAGCATCGACTTGCTGTCCATGTTGTCGGGAAGGGTGAGCCAGACGTAGAACCCGCCATTCGGAACAGTCCAGCTGAGGTCGGGCAGGTAATCCGAAAGCGCGAGCAGCATGGCATCCCGTCGCTCCCGGTACACCCCGCGGAAGGTGTCGATCTGGCCCTTCCAGTCGGCGGACGACAGGTATTCCGAGATGATCATCTGAGTGAACGAGCTCGGGCTCAGTACCGCCGCCTCGTTCGCGAGAATCAGCTTCTCTCGAATAGCGTGCGGCGCGAGGGCCCAGCCCACGCGGAAACCCGGGGCAAGCGTCTTCGAGAACGTGCCGAGGTAGATCACGCCATCCTCCTCGACCGACCGCATCGCCCGCGGAGGGGGTGCATCGAAGTAGAGCAGGCCGTACGGGTTGTCCTCGAGTACCAGGATGTCGTTCGCCCGCGCGATCTCGAGGATCTCGAGGCGGCGCTCCCACGTCAGCGTGACGCCGGAGGGGTTGCTGAACGTGGGCACCGTGTACAGGAACTTGATACGCCTGCCCGCCGACTTCACACGCGCGATGTGCTCGCGAAGCGACTGCGGCACGAGTCCGAACTCGTCGGTCGCGACATGCTCGACCTGCGCCTGGAACGACTTGAACACGACCAGGGCAGTGACATAGCTCGGCGCCTCCGCCAGAACGATATCCCCCGGGTCGAGAAAGATCTTCGCCACGAGTTCGAGCGCGTGCTGCGACCCGGTCGTGACCACCACGTCGTCGACGCTCGCCCGAATGCCCTCCAGGGCCATCACCTCGAGGATGTGCTCCCGCAGTCGCGGGAAGCCCTGGCCGGACCCGTACTGCAGCGCCACCGGGCCACTGTCGGTCATGACCCGATCCATCGCTGCGGTGACGAGCTCGCGTGGCAGAGCCGAAACGAACGGCATGCCGCCGGCGAGCGAGACCACCTCGGGACGCGAGGCAACGGCGAACAGGGCGCGCACCTCGGAGGCGGCCAGGCCGGCCGTGCGCTCCGAATAGCTGTCGTACCACCGGTCGAGGTTGTTGCCGTGCTCTGTCATCGCATTCCGTTCGTTATCTCGGTCAAGAATATGGGGCTTTTACGAGTGAAAACTGTCCCCACAACGGGAAGAGCCGCCCAGAACGTGTTCTGGGCGGCTCTTCCTTGCGTTTGTCGTTACGCGAGGAACTCCGCCAGGTCGGCCTCGAGGGCCGGCTTGGGCTTGGCGCCGATGACCGTCTTGACGACCTGACCGCCGCGGAACACCTTCATCGCCGGGATCGAGGTGATCTGGTACTTCATCGCCATAGCGGGGTTGTCGTCGACGTTGAGCTTGACGATCTTGATCTTGTCGGAGTGCTCGCTCGCGATCTGATCGAGGATCGGGCTCACCGCGCGACACGGGCCGCACCACTCCGCCCAGAAGTCGACCATGATGGTGTCGCTCGAGTCCAGGACATCGGCCTGGAATGAGTCGTCGGTTACTGTCTTTGCGTCTGACATGTGTACTTTCCTTCTTCCTGTAGAAATCTCTTCGGCGTTAGGCCGCGACGGTTTCGACGCGGGCCTTCAGTTCGTGCGGGAGTGCGGCCAGGTAGTGCTCGGCGTCGAGGGCTGCGACTGTGCCGGAACCTGCCGCCGTCACCGCCTGGCGGTAGGTCGGGTCGATGACGTCGCCCGCTGCGAAGACACCGGGGAGGTTGGTGCGGGAGCTGCGCCCATCCACCGCGATCGTGCCGAACGTGGTGAGGTCGAGCTGTCCGTGCACGAGGTGGGTGCGCGGGTCCGCGCCGATCGCGATGAAAAGACCGCTGACATCCAGTGTGGTCTCCGTGCCATCGTTGGTGTCGACAATGCCGATGCCGGTCACCAGCTCGTCACCGTAGATGTGCTCGACCGTCTTGTTCAGCAGAAACTCGATCTTCGGGTCGGCCTGGGCACGCTCCTGCATGACTTTGGATGCACGCAGGCTCTCGCCGCGGTGGATGAGGTAGACCTTGTCGGCGAATTTCGTCAGGAACGTCGCTTCTTCCATCGCCGAATCGCCGCCTCCGACGACGGCGATCGTCTTCTTGCGGAAGAAGAACCCGTCGCAGGTGGCACACCACGAGACACCGTGTCCGCTCATGCGCTCCTCGTCGGCGAGCCCCAGCTTGCGGTAGGCGGAGCCGGTGGCAAAAATCACGGTGAGGGCTTCATGAACGTCGCCGTTGCCCAGGGTGACCGTCTTGACGTCACCCTTCAGGTCGAGCGAGACGACGTCGTCGAGCACGATCTCGGCGCCGAAGCGCTCCGCCTGCTCCTGCATCTTGATCATGAGCTCGGGACCCTGGATGCCCTCGGGGAAACCCGGGTAGTTCTCCACCTCGGTGGTCTTCATGAGCTCGCCGCCGGCCTCGACCGAGCTGGCGATCACGAGGGGCCTGAGGTTTGCCCGCGCGGCATAGATGGCCGCGGTGTAGCCGGCGGGACCGGACCCCACAATGATTACTTCGCGCACGTACGCACATCTCCTCGAACTTGTTCCGAGCCGTATAACCAATCCTAGGGTTCGGCTATTCCACCGTATGTGGGGCTCACGGGCGGCTACCTCGCGGTCAGCGATTTCGACGAAGTCGGCGCAGAACCGGACCGGTGACCGCGGCCAGGTCGGGCGAGCGAACGAGGGCGAGCACACCGATGTAGATCGCGGCCATGACGACGCCGACGACGATGAGCGTCAGCACCGCGCCAACCCGGTCGGAGACGGCGTACCCTCCCGAGAACGCACCGAGGGCGAAGTCCACGCCGACCCCGGCTGCGGCGGCGGGCACGAGCGCCAGATGGTAGCCGAGGTACGTGCGCAGTACGACGCCCGTTCCGAGATTGCCGATACGACGCCGAAGCAGCACGCCCGCCACGAATGTCTGGATGTAGCAGGCGATCGTGATGACGGCCGCGAGCGCGAAGGCGATGTCGGCCCGCTGCAGTTGCGCGGCGATGGCGGCGCCTGCAAAGAAGAGGATGGACTGCAGCGTCTGGAACAGGAACGGCGTTCTGGTGTCTTCCATCGCGTAGAACGTGCGCTGGTAGATGAACAGGAACACCGACGGGATGAGTCCGACGAGGTAGATGATCAGCACCGTCGCCATGCCCTTCACCTCGGCGAAACTGCCGGGAGAGAACACGGCCGCGAACGGATAGGCCATCACGATGAGGCCCACACCGGCAAGGCTGACGAAGAGGCCGACGTTGCGCATCGACCGCACCAGGTCGGCCCGGATGGCCGCGAAGTCGCCGCGCTGGGCGTGGCCGCTCATCCGCGTGAAGTACGGCGTCATGATCGGCAGCGTGATGAGGCCGTGCGGCAGCATCATGATCAGCCAGGCATTCTTCAGCACGGTGTTCGAGGGGTTGTGGCTGCCGGCGAGGCTCGCGACGACCGACTGCACGACGCCGGCGACCTGGGTGATCAGGATCATCGAGAAAGTCCAGCCCGCGGCGCGCCCCACCTTGCCGAGTCCGACGCCCCTCCAGCGGAAGTTGGGCCGGAACCGCACACCGACCCGCCGCCAGAACAGCAGCAGGAAAAGGCCCTGCCCCGCCACGCCGAGTGTGGCGGAGCCCGCCAGCACCGTGATGGCGCCCCCGGTCCAGGTCGCCGAATCGCGCAGAACGGGGTTGTTCGCGACCGCACCGAAGAGCAGGTTGAAGGCTGTCAGGCCCAGGATGACGACGACGTTGTTGATGACGGGTGCCCACGCGAACGGCCCGTAGACGTTGCGCGCGTTCAGCACCTCGCCGAGCAGGCTGTAGAGCGCGTAGAAGAACACCTGGGGAAGGCACCAGTAGGCGAACGCCGTGGCGAGGGCAATGTCGGCGGACGAAAGGCCGCGTCCTGACCCCCCGGACTGCTGCGCCGAATAGAGGTGCACGAGAAGCGGTGCGCACAGTGTCGCGACGACTGCGATGGCGAGGAACAGCACCACACCCAGGGTCACCACCCGGTTGATGAATTTCTCGCCCCCATCCGGATCGGTGCGCGCCCGCACGATCTGGGGCACGAGAACCGCGCTGAGCAGGCCACCGGCGACGATCGCGTACACATTGTTGGGCAACTGGTTGGCGATGGTGAAGGTGTTCGATGCGGCCGACTCGGTGCCGAGGGTGTTCGCGAGAAGCACGACGCTGATGAAGCCGAGCACGCGCGAGACCAGGTTGCCGGTGGCCAGCATCGCGGCAGCGCGACCGAAGCCGACCGGGCGCCCCGGAGGCGGAAGATCCGACTCGGGTGGTTCCGGAAACTCGGCGCTACTCACTCGCCGCCGCCCTGCGCCGCTTGCGGATGTTGCGGATGATGCCGAAGGCGAACAGGCCGGCGATAAGAGCGGCGAAAATCAGTGTGCCCGTGGTCTCCCATCCGGCGTTCACGTTCACCTGGATGGTGACGCTCTGGCCAACCTGCACACCCGTGTCCGAGTAGAGCGTCGCGACGATTTCGGCGTTGCCGTTCGACAGCGCCTCGATGGGGATCTGCACACGTCGCTGCGAACCCTCATCGACGGTCAGCGACTGCGAGCGCGAATTCTTGTCGACCGAAAGTGACGCCGTCCGCGACCGCACGGTCAGCACGACCGTCACATCCTGGTCGAGGTTGTTGCTGACGGTTACGGGCAGGGCGGTCTGGTTCGCAATGACCACGATCTCGCTGCTCGGGGCCACCTGCACCGACGAGACGATCTTCGTCGCCCCGGTGACGAAAGCTGTGGCGGCCGTGGTCCAGGTGGCCGTCGTCCACTCGTTCGACAGTGAGGCGAGCAACCTGAGCCGGGTGCTCGAGGTGAGCGCATCCGGGTCTTTGGCGATGGGGGCGAACGCCACGATGGACTGTTCCGCGGCCAGCATGCTGGTCACCAGGGCGATGCGCGCGGCGGGCTCGTTCTCCGGGACGATACTGACCGCGCTCGGTGATGCACCGAACAGGGTGGAGACGGCCGCCGGCGAGGTCCACGGACGCGCGTACACCTGGCCGATGCTGCGGTCGAAGTTCGCGTCGTTGTCAGCCCAGTTGCGCCCAAGCGTCAGCAACACCGGCTTCGCCGTGGAACCCGAAGCGAGACTGATGAGCGCGAGCGACGTGGTCAGTTCGGTCAACGCCTCGGTAGAACTGGTTCGCGTCGTGGACTGGATGGCGGTGCGAAGGTAACCAGACAGCACATCATCGGAGATCGCGATTCCCGTGTTGCCCGACTTGCCTGATGCACCACCGAGCCCGTCGCTGTCCGACCCCTTCACATTGGCGCTCGACAGGATCGCGGTCGAGATGCCCGCCTGGTTGAGCTTGGCGAGATCGCCGGACACGACGCTGTTCTCGGCGGGCCACGACAGCAGCGGCAACGTGTAGTTGAACTGCACGAGGCTCGCCGACGTGGGAACGACGGGAGTCACCGTTCCCGGTGTGGGCGCCGGGGTCGGCGTCGTGCCGGTGACCGGGAACAGGCTCGGATTTATCGCGTAATCGAGCGCTTTGGTCTCGAGCACCGAATCCAGGCCGGCGTGCAACGGAGCCGTAAGGTCGGCGTCGGCCCACGCCAGCGGGAAGGTCTCGTTGGGAATCGTGAGCAGCTGGTCGAGCCAGGTGCGGGCCGACGCGGGCGCGCTCGTGCCCAGGATGCGAATCGACGCGAGGATGCGCGGATCGATCCCCACCGCGATCTGCGAACTCTGCACGTCGGCCAGCTCGCGGGTCAGGATGCCACCCGGCGCGGTGTACTGCGTCAGCTCGGCCGCCGTCAGAAACTCGGTGCCGTCTGCGGGCACCGTGAGCGGCACCGCGACGGCCACGGGCACGGGTGTGCTCGCCGATACGTTCCACGCGACCGCTGTCGTCGAGGTGCCGAGCACTTTCGACGCCGTGGCCACGCTCACCGAGACCGGGTAAACGCCGGTGGCGCTCCACGGCAGCGAGTCCGCGGGAACGGTCACCTCGACGCCGCTGTCGATTCCGCCCGCGACCGGCGGGATGTCGGCCGTGCCGACCCGGGTCGTCGCGAGGGACTCCGACTTTCCCGAAAACCACCCCGCCAGTGTGGCTCGTGAGGTGAGGGGCGTGACGCCCACCGACACCGTCGCCGTGGCATCCGCGGTCGCGCTGAGGGTCTGGTTGTCGATCGCCACAAACAGGCGCAGAGGGGTTGCCGCGCCCAGGTCGCCCGAGTCCGCGGGCGTCGCCGACACCGTGATGGTGGCGGCCGGCGTGGTGGCCACGACCGGCGCAGCCACTCCCGAGACGGCGAGGGCCAGTGTCGCTGCGACGAGACCGAGAAGCTTTTTTGCCGGCCGGCGTATGTAAAAACGTGCGGCCGGCATGACCCCCAGTCTATGGGGCGGCCTTTGAGTCGCCCCTGAAGCCCGGCCCGAGGGTGCCCACCGCCCTATGGCAAGCTAATGCACTATGGACAGCGTCGCTTCGGCCGTGCAGCGACTCGACGCGCTGGCGGGATCGCCGGTGGTCGAGCGGCTCTCGCGGGCATTCGAGGCGGCCGGACACGAGCTGGCCCTCGTCGGCGGACCCGTGCGAGACGCGTTTCTCGGTCGGGCGGTCAGCGACCTGGACTTCACCACCAGCGCCCGGCCCGACGAGATTCTGCGCATCGTCACACCGCACTCCGAAACGCAGTGGGACATCGGGCGCGAGTTCGGCACGATCGGGGCACTCGTGCTCGGCGAACCGGTCGAGATCACCACCTACCGGGCCGACGCCTACGACGGTGAGACGCGAAAACCGCTCGTCGAGTTCGGCGACACGATCGAGGGCGATCTCTCTCGACGCGACTTCTCGGTCAACGCGATGGCCCTGAGACTGCCCGAACGCGTGCTCATCGACCCGTCGGGGGGCATGGACGACCTGCTCGCCTCGCGCCTGCGCACGCCGTCGTCGCCGCAGGTGTCATTCGGGGACGACCCCCTTCGGATGCTTCGCGCCGCCCGGTTCACCAGTCAGCTCGAGTTCACCGCAACCGCCGAGACAGTCGCCGCGATGACCGAGCTCGCACCCCGCCTCGAGATCGTGAGCGTCGAGCGCATCACCGCCGAGCTGTCGAAGCTGCTGCTGACCGATTCGCCGCGGGCGGGCATCCAGTTGCTGGTCGACACGGGTCTCGCGCAGCAGTTTCTGCCGGAGGTGCCCGCTCTGCGACTCGAGATCGACGAGCACGCCCACCACAAAGACGTCTACCAGCACAGCCTCACGGTGCTCGAGCAGGCCATCGGGTACGAGAAGTCCCGTGGTCACTCGCCCGACCTCGTGCTGCGACTCGCCGCACTGCTGCACGACATCGGCAAACCCGCCACCAAGAAGGTGGAGGGCCGCGGCGTCGTGAGTTTTCACCACCACGACGTGGTCGGAGCAAAACTCGCCGCCCGCCGACTGACCGCGCTGCGGTTCGACAAAGAGACCATCGCCGCGGTGTCGCGACTGATCGAGCTGCACCTGCGCTTCTTCGGTTACAGCGAGGGTGCGTGGACCGACTCCGCTGTGCGCCGTTACGTGCGTGACGCCGGCCCGCTGCTCGAGCGGCTGCACATCCTCACCCGGGCGGATGTCACGACCCGCAACCGGCGCAAGGCCGACCAGCTCGGCTTCGCCTATGACGATCTCGAGACCCGCATCGCGGAGATCGCCGAGGCGGAGGGTCTTGCCGCAGTGCGACCCGACCTCGACGGCGAGGACATCATGCGCATCCTCGAGCTGAAACCCGGCCGCGAGGTCGGGGAGGCCTACCGTTTTCTGCTCGACCTGCGCCTCGACGAGGGCCCGCTCGGCGTCGACGTCGCCGAGCAGCGCCTTCGCGCCTGGTGGGCCGCCCGCTCCTAACCACCTCCCCCAACTCAGGAGGTCACTCACCCAACTCAGGAGAGGTTGTGGATAGGGCCTGCCGAGGCCTCTATCCACGGGGTACAACCCGGTCACTCCGTCACTCCAGCCCCACAACCTCCTGAATTGGGAGAGGAAGAGGGGTCAGGAGTTGTCGCGGATGAAATGCTCGAGCAGTTCGCGGGCGACCGGGTCGGGGTACTGCACCGGCGGCGACTTCATGAAATAGGCGGATGCCGCCTCGAGTGGCCCCCCGATGCCGGCTTCGAGAGCCATCCCGGCGGCGCGGATGGCGTCGATCACGACACCGGCGCTGTTGGGCGAATCCCACACCTCCAGCTTGTACTCGAGGCTCGTCGGCGCGTTGCCGAAGCCGTGGCCCTCGAGCCGCACGAACGCGAGCTTGCGGTCCTGCAGCCACGGCACGTGATCGCTCGGACCGATGTGCACGTTGTCAGGATCGAGCGTGGCCGACAGGTTGCTCGTCACCGACTGCGTCTTCGAGATCTTCTTCGACTCCAAGCGCTTGCGCTCCAGCATGTTCTTGAAGTCCATGTTGCCGCCCACGTTGAGCTGGTACGTGCGGTCGAGCACCAGGCCCCGCTCCTCGAACAGCCGGGCCAGCACCCGGTGCGTGATCGTGGCACCGAGCTGGCTCTTGATGTCGTCACCGACGATCGGGATGCCCGCCGCACGAAACTTCTCGGCCCACACCGGGTCGCTGGCGATGAACACCGGCAGCGCGTTGACGAGCGCGACTCCGGCGTCGAGCGCCGCCTGCGCGTAGAAGCGCACCGCGTCCTCGGATCCGACCGGCAGGTAGCACACCAGCACCTGGGCGCCGGATGCTCGAAGTGCTGCCGCGACATCCACCACGGGCGCCGGGGACTCAGTGACGACCTCGCGGTAGTACTCCCCCAGGCCGTCGAGGGTGGGTCCGCGCTGCACGGTCACTCCCGTGTGGCCCACCTCGGCGAACCGGAAGGTGTCGTTCTCGCTCGCCCAGATCGCGTCCGCGAGGTCGGTGCCGACCTTCGCGGCGTCGACATCGAACGCCGCGACGAACTCGATGTCACGGATGCGGAACTGACCGAACCGGGAATGCATGAGACCCGGAACCGCCGTCTCGTCATCGATCGGCGAATAGAAAGTGACGCCCTGCACGAGTGCATTGGCGCAGTTGCCGACTCCGGCGATCGCAACCCTGAGGGTCATTGGTGCTGTGCTCCTTGTTGGACTTACGAAAATCTGACTAAACTAGGCAGGTTGTCTTGGCCCATGTGGTCTTGGGCAACAACGTCAATACCCTCCTGCCGCAGATCGTCTGCGGCCGTTCTAGTCCAAAGGAGGTGGGTTTGTGACGCATCAATACGAACTAATGGTGATCCTCGATCCAGAGATCGATGAGCGCACCGTGGCTCCCAGCCTAGACAAATTCCTGAATGTGATTCGCAACGATGGTGGAACCATCGACAGCGTCGACATCTGGGGACGTCGTCGTCTCGCTTATGAGATCAACAAGAAGACCGAGGGCATTTATGCCGTCGTGCAGCTGACCGCGAACGCGTCGGCAACGGTTGAGCTCGACCGCCAGCTGAAACTCAGCGAAGCAGTCATGCGTACCAAGGTGCTGCGCGCGGAAGAAGCGATCGCCCAGGTGGCAGAGGCCGCCAAGGTCGCGGAAGAGAAGGCCGCCCGCAAGGCTGCCGCTCCGCAGAAGCCCGGCGCACCCGCCGCAGCTGAAGCCCCGGCCGCTGCCCCGGCACCCGCTGCGGTCGCCCCGGAGCCGGTCAGTGCAGAGCCGGTGAGTGCAGAGCCGGTCGCTGCAGAGGCAGACGACGCAGAGGCAGACGCCTAGCCATGGCCGGAGAAACCGTCATCACGGTCGTGGGAAACCTCACGAGCGACCCCGAGCTGCGCTACACGCAGAACGGGCTTGCGGTTGCCAACTTCACCATCGCATCCACTCCCCGGTCTTTCGACCGGGCGAGCAACGACTGGAAAGACGGCGACGCCCTCTTCCTTCGTGCGAGCGTCTGGCGTGAGTTCGCCGAGCATGTCGCCGGGTCCCTCACCAAGGGTTCCCGCGTCATCGCGACCGGTCGACTCAAACAGCGGTCATACGAGACCAAGGAAGGCGAGAAGCGCACCAGCATCGAGCTCGAGGTCGACGAAATCGGTCCGAGCCTGCGCTACGCGACTGCGCAGATCACCCGCACCTCGTCGTCCCGTGAGGGCGGCGGCGGTGGCGGAGTCGGCGGCGGGCGTGGCGGTGCACCGATCGCCGACGAGCCGTGGGCAGCATCCGCTCCGTCAGACGGCGGCGGCGACGTGTGGAACACGCCCGGCAACTACTCGGACGAGACGCCCTTCTAATCTCGACACGGCCCTGGCGGGCCTACCCGATCATCGAAAGATCTCGATACGGCTCTTACGGGCCTGCTCGATCACCAAATCTAAGGAACACATAATGGCTGGAAAAAGCAGCGGCGACCGCCGCAAGCCGCTCCGCAACGCCAAGGGCGGCAAGAACGCCGCCCCGGCGAAAGCGATCCGAGTCGGCGTCATCGACTACAAGGACGTTGCGACCCTTCGCAAGTTCATCTCCGAGCGCGGAAAGATCCGCGCTCGCCGCATCACCGGTGTCTCCGTCCAGGAACAGCGCCTGATCGCTCGTGCCGTCAAAAACGCGCGTGAGATGGCCCTGCTCCCCTACGCCGGCTCAGGCCGTTAGGAAGTAGACCCATGTCCAAACTGATTCTCACGCACGAGGTCACCGGCCTCGGCGCGCCCGGCGATGTCGTCGACGTCAAGAACGGGTTCGCCCGCAATTACCTCATTCCGCAGGGCTTCGCTGTCGCGTGGACCCGCGGTGGCGAAAAGCAGATCGACTCCATCAAGGCGGCCCGCGCCGCACGCGAGCACGCAACACTCGAAGAAGCACAGGACCTCAAGTCCCGGCTGCAGGCGACGACCGTGACGCTCACCGTCAAGGCCGGCGAGGGCGGACGCCTGTTCGGGTCTGTGAAGACCGCGGATGTCGCGGACGCCGTTGCGGCAGCCGGGCTCGGCGTCGTCGACAAGCGCAAGATCGAGATTCCCTCGCCCATCAAGTCGACGGGCGATCACGAGGCTTCGGTTCGCCTGCGCGACGACCTGGTTGCCACGATCACGCTCAAAGTGGTCGCCGCAAAGTAACGTCAAACACGCAAGAAATCGGCGGTCGGGGCTCTCCCCGGCCGCCGATTTTTGCGTCTTCACCGGCACTTTTGTACACAGGTGGCTTTGTCAATAGCTAAGTCTCAAGCGGCACTCTAACCCTGTTTCTACACACACCGTGTGGAGTACGAAAATGCTGGTCAAAGGCTATTTAATTCAAAATATTGGTGAATAGTGCACAGCTGTATCCACAGGTTGCCCACATCGGTCCCGGCGTTTCCCGCTAGTTCTCCACATGCCTGTGCACAGGGTGGTTTGTGGTGTCGGCTGCTTGTTCATACTGTTGGCGACGCAGCACTCATCGGGGGTTCGTGACAGCGCTGGCGAGATAGTGCGTGTCGTGGGTTGCGGATAGCTTTTTCGCGACTAGACAGGCACTTAATCGCGACGAAGCGGTGCCGTAAAGATGCGGTGCCGAAAAGATGCAGTGCTATCCACAACAGCGAGAGGTTCCCCTTGTCAATTGCTCACCTCGGTCTGGCGAGTGATTCGCGCGGCGGAGACGCCAGGGGTTCCGGCGACTCGCGCGGCAACGACTCGAGGGCCGACCGCATCCCGCCGCACGACCTGCTCGCCGAGCAGAGTGCGATCGGCGGCATGCTGCTGAGCAAAGACGCCGTCGCCGACGTCATCGAGAATGTTCGCGGTGTCGACTTCTACATTCCGAAGCACGAAATCATCTTCGACGCCATCCTCGGGCTGTACTCGCACGGCGAGCCGACCGACGTCATCGCCGTCACCGACGAGCTCACCAAGTCGGGTGAGATAACGCGAGCGGGCGGCGCCGAATACCTGCACACGCTCACCGGCCTCGTGCCAACCGCTGCGAACGCCGGCTTCTACTCCACCATCGTCGCCGAGAAGGCTGTGCTGCGTCGACTCGTCGAGGCAGGCACGCGCATCGTGCAGATGGGATACGCGAGCGAGGGCGAGGTCGTCGACCTCGTCAACAATGCCCAGGCCGAGATCTACGGCGTCACCGGGGGCGTCGAGAGCGAGGACTACGTTCCGCTCATCGAGGCCATCAATGCGGCCACCGACGAAATCGAGGCCGCGGCCGGTCGTGACGGAGCCATGGTCGGTGTTCCCACCGGCTTTGCTGAGCTCGACGCGCTGACGAACGGCCTCCACCCGGGCCAGCTCATCATCCTCGCCGCTCGACCGGCTATCGGTAAGTCGACCCTGGCCCTCGACTTCGCCCGGGCCGCCGCGGTTCACCACGATATGCCGACGATCGTGTTCTCCCTCGAAATGGGCCGAAGTGAGATCGCGATGCGACTGCTCTCGGCCGAGGCATCCGTTCCGCTGCAGTCGATGCGCAAGGGCACCGTGCACATGCAGGACTGGACGAAGCTCGCCAGTGTGCGCGGCCAGATCGCGGATGCCCCGCTCTACATCGACGACAGCCCCAACATGACCCTCGTCGAGATTCGCGCCAAGTGCCGGCGACTCAAGCAGAAGGTCGGCCTGAAGATGGTCGTCATCGACTACCTGCAGCTCATGACCAGCGGCAAGAAGGTCGAGTCGCGCCAGCAGGAGGTCAGCGAGTTCTCACGAGCTCTGAAGCTGCTCGCGAAGGAGATCGGTGTTCCGGTCATCGCGATCAGCCAGCTGAACCGAGGCCCCGAGCAGCGAGCCGATAAGAAACCGGCCCTGTCCGACCTGCGCGAATCCGGCTCGCTCGAGCAGGACGCCGACATGGTCATCCTGCTGCACCGCGAGAGCGCCTACGAGAAAGACAGCCCCCGCGCCGGCGAGGCCGACCTCATCATCGCCAAGCACCGCAACGGCCCCACCGATACCATCACGGTCGGCTTCCACGGCCACTTCTCCCGCTTCGTCGACCTTCCGCCCGGCGCCTAGGTCGCGACGTACGCCGTTCGGGCCCGTTTCGCCCGCGCGCGCAGCACAAGTGGTCCCAAACGGCGTAAGTCGGTGCGTCGGAGTGGGTTGGCTATCGCATCGCCGAGACAGCGGCTGAGAATCGGTCGCCCTCGGGCCTGTGCACGTGGATGCGCTGGGCAACGACTTCGACAACGTCTCCCTTGAGAGGGAGGACGTAGTGCACCTGTGAGGCGAATCGGGCAGGGTCGTGGCGGGGATGCGCAGCGTTCGACCTCTCAAGCGAGGCGACGAGTTCGCTGTGCTCGACGATCCCGATCCAGCTCACTCCCCGTAACCCCTTGCCATACAACCGGTGCCCGCTGCGTGCCTCATCGTTGACGTCTCCGAGCGAGGCGAAAATCACTCGTTCCCACTCCAGGAGGACGACTCGACGATCGGGGTCGTCGCTGTGGTGTTCGAGCGCGAGCACCGTGCGTCCGCGTCCGTCGGAGAGGAGAACGTAATCCTCGACATTCGGATCCCAGACGGTCCCGAGATCGAGCGAAAGCACGTGCTCGGCCATGCCGGCCAGCATATCCGCGGTGTGACAACAGCACCGATTCGGCGTCTGGAGGGTTCGACAGGACTCATCGGGCAGCTCCGACGGCGGCATCCTGTCGAGACGGGGGCGGCCGGGGCACGCGGCGGAGGCCAAGGTTGGCGCGGGTAAGCTATTCGCTTGTGGCCAGCCTCGTATACACAGCAGAGGATGCCGCCTACTGGTATGCGCCGCTCGCCCGCGCGGTTCCCGCGGCCGCGCTCGCCTGTGTGATCACTTTCGCCGGCGGTTTCTACACGCCCGAATACGGCCTGGCCAGTTTCGGCGGGTACGCCATCGTGGTCGGCGTGCTCGGCGCCATCCTCTCGCTGCGACTGCTTGCCCCGGGCGTGCTTCGCACCGTTTTCCTGGTGCAGGGCGTCGTTTCGGTCGCCGCAGGCGTCGCGGCGCTTCTCGGACTCGGCGGCGGACTCCCGCTGCTGCTGGTCGTGCTGGCGCTGTGGGGAGTGGTCGGCGGTGCCCTCGAGTTGTACGCCGGCGTGCGATCGCGCCGCACCCGGGCCGTGGGCCGCGACTGGATCTTCGTGGGCGCTCTCACGGTGCTGTTCGCGGTCGTCTGCCTCGTCATCCCGCCCGACTATGTGCAGCACTACAACGCGCCCGGCGACGGTGGGGCGCGCATCCTGAATGCCTCGGTCATGATCGTGGGCGCCCTCGGAATCTACGGGGCGATCGTCGCCGTGTATCTCGCAATCGCCGGGTTCTCGCTGCGCTTCAGCGCCGCGGCACTCAGCAAAGACGGAGCGACTTCGTGACGGATCCAGCACCAAACCCCCCGAGCCGCCGGGATCGGTTTCGTCCCGTCGAACTGCTCGTGCTCTCGGCGATCGTGGGCGTCTTCGTGGGCCTGGTCGTGTCGGCCTCCGTGCGCGACATCAAACTCGGCGCAATTTTCGGCGGGGTCGGGTTCATCGTGGCGCTCGTCGTTCTTGCGACCCTCGCGATTACGACCACGCCGGATGCCGAGGAGCGTCGCGACATCGACGACCAGGACCGCGCGGGCCACTAGTCGCGAGCGCTAGGCCTGGAGGTAGCTCACCAGGTCGCTCGCGAGTCCGACATAGGTGCGGGGGGTGAGGGCTCTCAGGCGCGACTTCGCCTCGTCGCCGATGTCGAGGCCGTCGATGAACTCCACGAGTTCCGCGCGGCCGATGCGCTTGCCGCGGGTCAGCTGCTTGAGCAGCGCGTACGGGTCGGCGATCGAGCTGCGGCCTGCCGTGACCTCGGCACGGATCACCGTTTGGATCGCTTCGCCCAGAATCTCCCAGTTCGAGTCGAGGTCGGCGTCGAGCTTCGCCGTGTCGACGGCGATCTCGGTGAGGCCGCGGGCCACATTGTCGAGCGCCAGCAGCGAATGGCCGATCGCGACGCCGACGTTGCGCTGGGTCGTCGAATCGGTCAGGTCGCGCTGTAGTCGCGAGGTGACAAGGGTGGCGGCGAGGGAGTCGAGCAGTGCGCTCGACAGCTCGAAGTTGGCTTCGGCGTTCTCGAACCGGATCGGGTTGATCTTGTGCGGCATCGTGGATGACCCGGTCGCTCCCGCCTGCGGAATCTGGGTGAAATATCCCATCGAGACGTAGGTCCAGATGTCGGTGCACAGGTTGTGGAGAACCCGGTTGGCGTGGCTGATGCGGGAGTACAGCTCGGCCTGCCAGTCGTGCGGTTCGATCTGGGTGGTGAGCGGGTTCCAGTCGAGCCCGAGCGACAGCACGAACTCGCGGGAGATCGCCGGCCAGTCCTGGTGGGCGTCGGCGGCGACGTGCGCGGCGAACGTCCCCGTCGCACCACTGAATTTGCCCAGGTACTCGGTCGACTCGACCTGCGCCGCGACCCGTTCGAGTCGACGCACGAAGACGGCGAACTCCTTGCCGACCGTGGTGGGTGTCGCCGGCTGGCCGTGCGTGTGGGCGAGCATTGCATCCGCCCGGTGTTCGATCGCCCACTCGCGCAGCGCATCGATGACGGTGTGCAGCTTCGGCAACCAGATCTCGCGCACTGCCGCACCGATCGTGAGTGCGTACGAGAGGTTGTTGATGTCCTCGCTCGTGCATGCGAAGTGGGTCAGCTCGGCGACGGACGACAGCCCGAGCTCGGCGAGTTTGCCGCGAACGAGGTACTCGACCGCCTTGACGTCGTGGCGGGTGGTGGCCTCGAGGCGTGCGAGTTCGTCGATCTCGGCCTGGTCGAACCCGGAAACCAGCTCTCGGAGCCTGCGGGACTGCTCGAGGTCGAGCCGGCGCGAGCCGAACAGTTCGTGGTCGGTGAGGTACAGCAGCCACTCGACTTCGACGCGCACGCGCGCCCGGTTCAGGCCCGCCTCCGACAGGTGTTCGCCGAGTTCGCCGACCGCGCTGCGGTAGCGTCCGTCGAGCGGGCTGATGGGCTGGGCGGGCAGCGGGCTCATGGCATTTCCTTCTGGATCGCGTGCGGCTTGGGGATCCCCGGGCTGACCTGGCGGAACAGCGCGCCGCAGGCCTTCTCGATCATGGCGAGCACGAGGTCGAACAGTGCGGCGTCTGAATAGTAGGGATCGGGCACCTCGAGCGGTCCGGAGGCATCCGAGTCGAAGGTCATCAGCAGCTGCACCTTGGACCGGTCGATGTCGTTGCCGGCCCAGGCGCGCAGGATTCGCTCGTGGCTTCGGTCGAACCCGACGACGAGGTCGAGGTTGTCGAACCAGTCCGGGTCGAACTGCTTGGCGCGATGCCGGGTGCCGTCGAGTCCGCGGGCGGCGAGCGCGGTGACGGTGCGGTCGTCGGAGGGCTCCCCGACATGCCAGTCGCCGGTGCCGGCCGAGATCACGGCGACCACCGATTCGAGGCCGGCGTTGCGTACGAGGTTCTTGAACACCGCTTCAGCCATCGGGGACCGGCAGATGTTTCCCGTGCAGACGAAGCAGATTCGAAAGAGCGCCGACTCGTCGAGAGTGCGGTCGAAACTCATGTGACTAGTCTCCCGCAGATTCCGCTCCTCCACATGACCAGTCGGGCCGGCACTGTTCACCCTCACACCGTCGACGCGTCGGGCGTCGCGCGCGGAGGTTCACACTCGATCGCAGGAGGTCGAAATTGATGCAACTGACGAACGCGTCCGCTCTCGGCGAGCTGGTGCAGGCCCGTGACGAGCTCATCGAGGTGCACCATCGCCTGCTGCTGGAACGACAGCAGGTTCCCCACCACGCGAGCAGCGGATGGCACGGACCGGCGTCGTTCGCGTTCCATCGCGCGCTCGACGTGCTGGCTGGCCAGCTCGACTGCGCGACCGGAACTGTGCGAGTGGCCACCGAGCTGACCACCGCGGCCATCGTCGAAGCAGGTGGTCATGTCTGATCCGGTAACCCCGGCAACTCCGCCGACACCGCCCCACCCGGCAACTCCGCCGACACCGCCCGCCCCGCCTGCCCTGACCGTGACCGCACCGCTGCCCGGGGGCGCGACGGTCGTCGCAAGCGACGCTTTACTGGCCGAACTCGACTCGCTCGCCAGCATCGCCGGCGCGCTGCGTCACTCGGCGGGGCTGCTGGCGACCGTGCTGTCGCGGCTTGAAGGGGTCGCGTCGGGCAACAGCGACATGCTCGCGGCCGCGGGTGACGCCCGTCGCTCTGCGAACCACGCACTGCACCAGGTTCTGGCAGCGGCCGAGTTCGCTTCCGGGCTGAGCCGGTGCGTGCGCGCGGCACTCGCTGTCTACGAGGAGGCAGACCAGGTGGTGCTCGGGGTCGAGCACGCCCTCGAAGAGCGGGTCGCGCAGACGGTCGGCGCGGCGTTCACCCTGTTCGCCCTCCCGCTGGCCGCTCTCGCGGCGGGCGGCTTCATGCTGGGCACCACGCTCGCGGGTCGGCCGCCCGCGGCATTCGCCGCGGAACTGCAGACGTTTCTCGAACGCCACGGCCGCATTCTCACCAATCCGGCCACCGTCGGGCTCATTCGCCACCTCGCGGCAGACGCCGACGGCCTGGGTGCCGGCCTCACACTTGAATCGCCGCTATGGGCTGCGGCGAGGAGGCTGGCCGGCGCGACCGGCGTTACCTCGTCGGCGAACGCGGTCGTTGGCCTGGGTCGCGACTTCGGCCTCTTCGCCCCGACGGCTGTCTCTGTTCGCCGCACCAGCACGTTCGAGTACGGCTCCCCACCCACCTCGCTCGCCGAGCGGGCCAGTTCGTTCCCGATCTCGAGCGACGACCCGAACGGCGAGCAGATTCGCATCGACAAGTACGTCGAGCCGGGCAAACCCGACCGCTTCGACGTCTGGGTGGGCGGCACTGCGACCTTCAACCCCGTCACCGGCAGCGAGCCCTTCGATTTCCAGAGCGATCTCGCCGGCGTCGGAGGCCAGCAGACCGCGTCGATCCAGGCGGTTGAGCAGGCGATGCGGCAGGCCGGCATCACACCCCAGTCGCCCGTCGTCATGACCGGGTATTCCCAGGGCGGACTCGACGTTTCCAACATCGCGGCGTCGGGACTCTTCAACGTGAAGGGTGTGGTGACCTTCGGTGCGCCGTCGGCCCAGGCGCATATCCCGGCATCGATCCCGGTGCTGTCCGTGCGCAACAGCGAAGACCTCGTGCCGGCGACGAGCGGATTCGATGTGAATCGTCACGCGGTGGTCGTCACGCGCGACGCGTTCGCGGGCCAGCCTGTGCCGTCAGACGTGGCGGTTCCCGCGCACGAGCTCGACGTCTACCAGCAGACCGCCGCGATGGTCGACGACAGTCGCTCCAGCGAAGTGCGCAGAGTGCTCGACCCGATCAACGGGTTCGGGCAGGGCGCGACGAAGGTGGTATCGACTCTCTGGGTTGCCACACGGCAACCGAGCGGCTAGCGGCGACGGGAGGGGGACGGAACCAGCAGCGGGCGCAGCAGCAACCCGAAGATCCAGCTGATGATCGCGAGAACGAGCGCGCCCCAGAATCCGGACCAGAACGTGTCGATGACCAGTCCGAAGCCGAGCAGCGACGAGAGCCACGCGACGAGAAGCAGCAGCAGGGTGTTCACGATGAGGGCGATCAGCCCCAGCGTGAGGATGTAGAGCGGGAACGCCACGATTCGAATGAAAGTACCGACGATGCCGTTCACGATCCCGAAAATGAGGGCGACGACGAGGTAGGTCACGATGGTCGGCCCGGCGCCGGCGGCGTACGAGACGACGTGCACACCGGTCACGATGAGGGTGGTCAGCCAGAGGGCGACGGCGTTGATGATGAGCCGAACGAAGAATCTGCGCATACGGCCATGGTAGTGACGGGAGGCCGCGCGCGGCTTCCCAGCCCGAGCGAATTAGGCTGAGAGGCGTGACAACACCCCGCGTCAGACTTCGCCCCGACATCGAGGTGCTGCAGCCATACCGTCAGGGAAAGCCCGCAGCGGACGACGCATACAAGCTCTCGTCCAACGAGAACCCTTTCGAGCCTCTCCCGGCCGTCCTCGAGGCGATCGCCGGCGCATCCATCAACCGCTACCCCGACGGAACCGCGACCGCGCTTCGAGTGCGGCTCGCCGAACGCTACGGGGTCACCCAGCACCAGATCCAGGTCGGGGCAGGGTCGGTCGCCGTTCTCGCCCAGTTGATCAGTGCCGCGTCCGGACCCGGTGACGAGGTTGTCTACAGCTGGCGCAGCTTCGAGGCGTACCCGGGACTCGTCACGGTGGCGGGCGCCACCAGCGTGCTCGTGCCGAACACGCACGATCACCGGCACGACCTGCCCGCCATGGCGCGCGCGATCACCGAGCGCACCCGGGTTGTGATCGTCTGCTCGCCCAACAACCCCACGAGTACCATCGTCACCCGCGACGAATTCGAGTCATTCATGGCGCTCGTGCCGCCCAGTGTGCTCACCGTGCTCGACGAGGCCTACATCGAATTCGTCACCGACCCGCACGCCGTGCGCGGCATCCCGCTGCTCGCGACCTATCCGAACCTGGTCGTTCTGCGAACGTTCTCGAAAGCCTACGGACTCGCCGGGCTGCGAATCGGCTACGCGGTCGGCCCCGAGTATGTGATGGATGCCGCGCGCGCCGCCGCAATCCCGCTCTCCGTCATCGAGCCGGCGCAACTCGCAGCACTGGCATCCCTCGACCATGAGGAACAGCTGCTCGAGCGGGTCAACCGCATCGCCGTGCTGCGCGATGAGGTCTGGCGTTCGCTCGTCGACCAGGGCTGGGATGTTCCGCGCCCGAACGGCAACTTCGTGTGGCTCACGACCGGAGCGGCGACCTCGGAAGCGCACGACATCTTCGCCCGTCACGGCATCATCACGAGGGCGCTGGGCGACGGCCTTCGAATCACGATCGGTGAGGCGGGGTCTGTAGATAAGCTCCTACGGGCGGCGTCAGAGGTTATCCGAACCTTACGAACCGCACCCTGATCACCCGTTTAGATTGGGTTCCATGTCTTACACAGAGGCGACGCTGCAACTTCTTTCGCCCGCAGGTTCCCTCGTGGAGAGCGACGCGACGGCACAGTACCTGCCTCTCATCGAGCAGCTCGGCGACGACCAGCTGCGCGAATTCCACCGCGTCATGGTGATCACCCGGGCCCTCGACACCGAGGGCTCGAACCTGCAGCGGCAGGGCCAGATGGGCATCTGGGTTCCGAGCATCGGGCAGGAGGCGGCTCAGGTGGGCTCGGGCTTCGCGATGCGACCCCAGGACCACGTGTTCCCGTCGTACCGCGAGCACGCGGTGGGCCTGATCCGCGGCGTCGACGCCGTCGACATCATCCGGCTCTTCCGAGGGCTCACCCACGGGGGCTGGGCGGCCGCCGACCACGGGAACTTCCACATCTACACGATGGTGCTCGGCTCGCAGACCCTTCACGCCACCGGCTTCGCGATGGGCATAACTCTCGACGGTAAGGCCGGCACGGGCGATCCTGCCGTGGATGAGGCGGTCGTCACCTACTTCGGTGATGGATCGACCAGCCAGGGCGACGTCAACGAGGCGCTGGTGTTCGCGGCAAGCTACCAGACGCCCGAACTGTTCTTTCTCCAGAACAACCAGTGGGCGATCTCGGTTCCCGTGTCGACGCAGTCCCGCACCCCGCTCTACCTGCGCGCGGGCGGGTTCGGCATCCCGGGCATCCAGATCGACGGCAACGACGTGCTCATCAGCTATGCGGCATCCCGCGCCTACCTCGAGGAGGCGCGTGCGGGTGGTGGTCCGCGGTTCATCGAGGCGCTCACCTATCGCATGGGAGCGCACACGTCGAGCGACGATCCGACGAAATACCGCACCGACGAGCAGACAGCGCACTGGGGTGCGCTCGACCCGATCGCCCGCTATGAGACCTACCTGCGCGGCCGGGGCGAGGGCCAGGGATTCTTCGACGAGGTGGCAGCCGAGGCGGCAGATTTCGCCGCCGATATGCGTCGCCGCACGATCGAGCTGGAGTCACCGCCGGTCGACGTCATGTTCGACAACGTCTACTCGGAGCCTCATCCGCTCATGGACGAACAGAAACGGTGGCTGGCGAACTACGAGTCGTCGTTCGCCGAGTCGGAGGGCGCAGAGTGAGCGCGCTCGAGTCGCTGCCGATGGCGAAGGCACTGAGCGCGGGGCTTCGACGGGCCATGCTCGCCGACCCGAAGGTTCTGCTGATGGGCGAGGATATCGGCACGCTCGGCGGCGTTTTCCGCGTGACGGAGGGGCTGCAGGCCGAGTTCGGAGACAACCGCGTGATGGATACCCCGCTCGCCGAGTCCGGGCATCGTGGGCACCGCGATCGGTCTGGCGATGCGCGGCTATCGGCCGGTGTGCGAGATCCAGTTCGACGGCTTCGTGTTACCCGGCGTTCGACCAGATCACCTCCCAGCTCGCGAAGCTCACCAACCGGCACGAGGGCGGCATCTGCGATGCCGGTGGTCATCCGCATCCCGTACGGCGGCCACATCGGTGCCGTCGAGCACCACCAGGAGAGCCCCGAAGCGTATTTCGCGCACACCGCCGGCCTTCGGGTCGTCAGCCCGTCGACGCCGCACGACGCGTACTGGATGATCCAGGATGCGATCCTGAGCGACGATCCCGGTGATCTTCATGGAGCCGAAGAGCCGCTACTGGCCGCAGCGGCGACGTCGACACTCGAGAACCGGGGTCGACCGCTGCACTCGACGGCGGTCGCCCGCGAAGGCATCCGAGGTGACGCTGCTCGGCCATGGCGCGATGGTCTCGGTGCTGCTGCAGGCTGCAGAGCTCGCCGCCGAGGAGGGAACCAGCGTCGAGGTTCTCGACCTTCGCTCGCTCTCACCGATCGACTACGGGCCGATCCTCGACTCCGTGCGCAAGACCGGGCGCCTCGTGATCGCGCAGGAGGCGCCCGGTTTCGTCTCGGTCGGCTCCGAGATCGCGGCCACGGTTGCCGAGCGCGCCTTCTACTCGCTCGAGGCGCCGGTGCTGCGCGTCTCCGGCTTCGATACCCCGTTCCCGCCGGCCAAGCTCGAGGCGTATCTACCTTCCGGACGCCGACCGTGTGCTCGAGGCCGTCGACCGTGCTCTGGCCTACTAGGCGAAGGATGAACTATGGCTGATTCAGAATTCCTGCTCCCGGATGTCGGCGAGGGTCTCACCGAGGCCGAGATCGTGTCGTGGAAGGTGAAGCCCGGCGACGTCGTCGAGGTCAACCAGGTGCTGGTCGAGATCGAGACCGCCAAGTCGCTGGTCGAGCTGCCGTCGCCGTTCGCCGGCACGGTGTCGGCCCTGCTGGTGGGCGAGGGCGACACGGTGGATGTCGGCACGGCGATCATCACGGTCGGAACGTCGGCAGCGAGACGCCGCCGGCGCCACCGCGTCGGAACCGTCGGCGGTCGTCCGACACCGCCGCAAGCATCACCGTCGAGGAGAAGGCGCCGGCGACCCTCGTCGGCTACGGCGCGAAGGGGCATGTCGCAGTCGCGCCGCCGCAGGAGCGAGACGGGCACGGTGTCCGCGGTGCCGTCGTCATCGCCGGCCTCGCCGAGCGCGCCGCGCCCCGCCTCCGTGCCCGCCGCGGCGGCATCCGCCATCATCGCGAAGCCGCCCATCCGCAAACTCGCGAAAGACCTGGATGTCGACCTCGCGGGCATCGTCGGCACGGGTCTCGCGGGGGAGATCACGCGCGATGACGTCATCCGGCATGCGCAGCAGGCGAGCCTGTTCCGCAACATCGAGACGCCGGCCTGGTCGCCGGAGCGCGAGGAGATCATCCCGGTCAAGGGCGTGCGCAAGGCGATCGCCACCGCGATGGTGCAGAGCGCGTTCACGCGCGCCGCACGTCAGCGTCTTCGTCGACATCGATGCGACGCGCACGATGGAGTTCGTCGGGCGCCTGAAGACGTCGACCGATTTCGCCGGCATCCGGGTCTCGCCCCTGCTGATCGTTGCGAAGGCGGTGATCTGGGCGGTTCGGCGCAACCCCACCGTCAACTCGTCGTGGACCGACAAGGAGATCACCGTGCACCACTACGTGAACCTGGGTATCGCGGCCGCGACTCCCCGGGGCCTGCTGGTGCCGAACATCAAGGATGCGCAGGAGCTCACGCTGCTCGAGCTGGCGAGGGCGCTCGAGAGTATGACGATCAGGGCGCGCGACGGCAAGACGCAGCCTGCGGAGATGGCCAACGGCACCATCACGATCACGAATGTGGGCTCGTTCGGAATGGACACCGGCACGCCCATCCTGAACCCGGGCGAGGCCGCGATTCTCGCGATGGGTACGATCAAGCAGAAGCCGTGGATCGTTGACGGCGAGGTGCGGTCGCGGTTCGTGACCACGGTCGCCGGGCAGCTTCGACCACCGAATCGTCGACGGCGACGTCGCGAGCCGCTTTGTGGCCGACGTGGCGAGCATCATCGAGGAGCCTGCGCTTCTGCTCGACTAGGCCCCGCCCGCCCGTGCCCGCCCGCCCAGTCATGCGCTGCAGCGCTTTGTTACCGTCGTGGCCTTCATCGAGGGCGCAGCGGTAACAAACCCGCGCGGGATGGGACTAGAACTGAGGTCATGAATCTGACGCTGCGGCCGATGTCGCCCGGGGACCTGGCGGCATACATCGCTCGAAGCACGGAGGAGTATGTGCGGGAGCTGGTGCGGGCCGGCATGCGCGAGGAACAGGCCCGCGCCAATGCCGACGCGGGTATCGCATCGGCGTTTCCCGGTGGGGTGCCGGCGAACGACAACGAAGCATTCGATGTGCTGGATGGCGAGCAGCGTGTCGGGTTGCTGTGGCTCGGACCGCAGTCGCCGGGCACCTGGTACGTCATGGACATCGAGATTCGCGCCGAGTTGCGCTCCCAGGGCTACGGTCGCGCGACGATGCTGCTGGCCGAGGACGTCGCCCGCGCTCACGGCGCCACGCACCTCGGCCTGAACGTGTTCGGGCACAATCCCGGCGCCCGCGCACTCTATGAGTCGCTCGGGTATGAGATTCAGGCGATCCGGATGCGTAAGGCGCTCTAGTTCGGACGATTTGCGTTCGGATCGCGCGTCTGGCATCCTCGTTTCTTGATGAGAATGATTATCAGTACCACGGCTGTCGCCGCTGCGCTCGTACTCGCGCTCTCCGGCTGTGCGGCTCAGCCCGCCGCCCCGTCGGGCACCATCGTCGCGGTCGGGGCAGAGAACCAGTACACGAGCGTCATCTCCCAGATCGGCGGGCGGTACGTGGCCGCGAGCTCGGTCATGAGCAATCCCAACACCGATCCGCACAGCTTCGAGGCGAGTGCTCAGGTGGCCGGCGAGATCAGCGCGGCCGCACTCGTCGTTCAGAACGGCCTCGGCTACGACGATTTCATGACCAAGATCGAGTCGGCGTCGTCGAACCCGTCGCGCACGATCATCACGGCGCAACATGTGCTCGGGCTTCCCGATTCCACCAGAAATCCGCACCTCTGGTATTCGCCGACCACCATGCCCGCGGTCGCCAGGTCCATCGCTGCCGCGCTGTCGAAGATCCAGCCGGGTCACAGGGCCTACTTCGAGGCCAACCTCGCGGCCTTCGACAGGTCGCTCGGCACGTGGACGACGGCGATTGCCGCCTTCAAGGCCGCGCATCCCGGCGTGGCCGTAGCGACGACCGAACCGGTCGCCGACTACCTGCTCGAGGCGGCCGGCACGAGAAACCTCACGCCGTGGGCATTGCAGGCCGCGATCATGAACGACACCGATCCGGCGCCGCAGGATGTCGCCATCCAGGACTCGCTGTTCACCGGAGGGCGGGTGAAGGTGTTTATCTACAATCGGCAGGTGACCGATTCGATCACCAGCAGCTACCTGAAGCTGGCCCACGACAACCACGTGCCCGTCGTCGGTGTGTACGAGACGATGCCGACCGACGGGTTCACCTACCAGTCGTGGATGCGGGCGGAGCTGACCGCCCTCGAATCCGCGGTCACCTCGGGAAAGTCGACGGCCCGCCTGTGACCGTGCCATCCTCCCCAGCGCCCGCGGTCGCTTCGGTTCTCGACGTCACCGGAATCGGAGTTTCGCTGTCGGGCCGACGAATCCTGCACGATGTCGGGTTCTCCATCTCGCCGGGCGAATTCGTCGGCCTGATCGGGTCGAATGGCGCGGGCAAGACGACGCTTCTTCGAGTCATCCTGGGCCTGCAGTCGGCGACGGCGGGCACGATCTCGTTCGACGGGGGCAAGCCCGTGCGTCGCGAGGTGCTCGGTTACCTGCCCCAGAAGGTCGCCCTCGATCCCGACCTGCCGCTGCGTGCCCGCGATGTCGTGGCGCTCGGCCTCGACGGGCAGCGGCTCGGCATTCCGCTGCCGTCGGCTCGCCGGCGCACGCGGGTCGACGAGATGCTGGCGGCGGTGGATGCGACGGAGTTCGCCGATGTGCGGGTCGGCCTGCTGTCGGGAGGCCAGCAGCAGCGTGTGCTGATCGCCCACGCGCTGGTCAGCAACCCGCGACTGCTGCTGCTCGACGAACCTCTCGCCAACCTCGATATCCGCAGCACGCAGGAGATCGTGGAGCTGCTCTCCCGGGTCGGTCGCGACCTGGGGATCGCTGTGCTCCTCTCGGCGCACGATCTCAATCCGCTGCTGCCGGTGATGGACCGCATCGTGTACCTGGCCGATGGCCGCGCCGTCTCGGGAACGACCGACGAGGTCGTGAAGTCCGACGTGTTGTCCGGGCTGTACGGTCGCCGGGTGGACGTGGTGCGGGTCGACGGGCGGGTGCTGGTCGTTGCCGGGCCGGATGACCCGCACGGGCACCAATCATGACCGCGTTTTTCGGGAGCGGTCCCGTGCAGCTTGCCCTGGTTGTCGGCACGCTGGTCGCTGCGGTCTCCGCCCTTGTCGGTATCTTCACTGTGCTGCGGCGCCAGTCGTTCGCCGGGCATGCCCTCGCCGACCTGGGGGCGGTCGGCGGGTCGGCGGCATTCCTGCTGGGAATACCCCAGTTGCTCGGGTTCGTCGGGGCGGGCATCCTGGCCGCCGGACTCATGGAGGTCGTGGGTGTCAGGCGCGTGCAGGGCAGGGATGTCGCGACCGGCATCGTCTTCGGTCTCGGCCTCGGGCTGACCGCGCTCTTCCTCTACCTGGACACGCAGCTCGCTGGCACGAGCAACGCGGCCATCTCGGTGCTGTTCGGCTCACTTTTCGTGATCAACGCGTCGGTGCTTCCGCTGGTCGTCGTGCTCAGCCTCGTGGCCACGGCGATCGTGCTGGTCTTCTACCGGTGGATGCTCGTCGACTCGCTCGACCAGGACCTCGCCGCGGTGCGCGGGATTCCGGTGCGGCTGACCGGCATCGTGTTCCTGGTGGCACTGGCGCTCGCCGTCGAGCTCTCAGCTCTCACTATCGGCGCCGTGCTGTCGACAGCGTTGTTGATCGCGCCGGCTGCGGCCGCGCTGCGGCTGACAAAACGACTGGGGTTGGCCATCGTGATCGCGGTCGCGATCGGTGTCGGCTCGACCTGGATCGGCATCCTCGTCTCGTACGAGAGCTATGCCTGGTTCGCAGGCGCACACAGCTGGCCGGTCAGTTTCTGCATCGTGGCCGTCGCGTTCCTGGCCTACCTGCTCTCGGGGATCGCGATTCCGATCCGAGCCCGCCGACGGGTGGCCCATGTTCTCTGACTTTCTGATCAACACGTGGATCACGGCAAGCGTCGTCGCGGTCGTCGCGGGTCTCGTCGGCTTTTTCGTCGTGTTGCGCGGGTCGTCGTTCCTCGCGCATGCGCTGCCGCACGGGGCCTTCGCGGGCGCCGCGGGCGCGACCCTGCTGGGCATTGACCCGATCGTTGGGATGGGCGTCTTCGCAGTTGCCGGCGCGCTCACGGTGTCGACGCTGGGCCGACGGGGGCGCAACGATGTGGTCATCGCGCTGTCGCTCGTGGTGATGCTGGCCTTCGGAGCGCTGTTCCTCAGTCTGGGCAACCAGTATTCGGCCGAGGTCTTCGCGCTGCTCTTCGGCCAGATTCTGGGTGTGAGCTCCGCCGAGGTTGTGCCGATCGTGCTGCTGGGTGTGCTGTGCATCGCCGCCGTGGTGGTGGCCTACCGGCCTCTGCTGCTCGCCTCCGTGCTGCCCGACCAGGCTGCGGCGCGCGGGATCAGCACCTTCGCAATTTCGGTCTTCTTCGCGCTTGTCGTGGCCCTGGCAACCACTCTGAGCGTGCCGATCGTGGGCGCGCTGCTGATGTTCAGCCTGCTGGTGGGCCCGCCGGCGGCAGCGCGGCTCATCACGGCCGACCCGTCGCGGGCGATTCCGCTCTCGATCGGGTTCGCGCTGGTGACCGTGTGGGTTTCGATCGCCGCGGCCTACCAGACCAGCCTGCCCGTGGGATTCTTCGTGACCGCGATAAGTGCCGCTCTCTACGGGCTGGGCCGAGGCTGGTTTACGATCCGCACGCGCCGGTTGGCGCAGGCGTAGCGTGGATGTGGAGGAGTGGAGATGGTGACCAAACGAGCGACCTGGCAGCGTGAGGCCGTGCGCGGCGCGCTGTCGTCCTCGGAGGGCTTCGTCAGCGCGCAGTCTCTTCACTCGGCGCTGCGCGAGTCCGGGTCATCCATCGGTCTCGCAACGGTCTATCGTGCGCTCGCGGATCTCGCGGGCGAGGGCGAGGCCGATTCCCTGCAGGCCGAGGGCGAGAACCTGTATCGGGCCTGCACGCCGGGCAGCCACCATCACCACCTGATCTGTCGCAACTGCGGTCTGACGGTCGAGATCGAGGCGGATGCCGTCGAGGCGTGGGCGGCGTCCGTCGCGGCGGACCACGGCTTCACCCAGCCGAGCCACGTCGTCGACGTCTTCGGACTGTGCGCTGACTGCCGGGCCGCTGGCTAGCCCCTCACGTTCACCAGGACCACTTCGGCGTCAGGCACATTCTGCAGGACCAATCGGGTGCGATCGGTCGGTCCATCCTGTTGGTCGAGCGAAAACCAAGGACAAACCCGCTCATCGGCACAAACGAAGGACAAACGAGGGCGAATTCGGAGAATCTTCCTGAGAAACGAAAGCGACGAACCTCAGGAATGCCCGAACCCGAGCCGCCCCGTCACAACCTAGGCGTGGGTCTCGTGCTCGTGGTCGCTGTGCACGGCGCGCTCGAGCTGGAAGGTGGAGTGTTCGATCGCGATCGAGAAGTGCTCGGCCACGCAGGCCTGCAGTTCGTCGAGAATCTGCGAGGTGTGGCCGTCGTAGAAGCACTCATCGTCGACCACGACATGGGCGGTCAGCACGGGCAGGCCGGTGGCGATCTGCGTCGCGTGCAGATCGTGCACGGCCCTCACGTGAGGCTGTTCGAGAAGATGCTTGCGCACCGAATTCAGGTCGAGGCCGCGGGGCGTCGATTCGAGCAGCACGTCGACTGTCTCGCGCAGCAGCAGCAGGCTGCGCGGCAGGATGAGGGCCCCGATAACCAGTGCCGCGACCGCGTCGGCCCGGGTCCAGCCTGTGAGCGAGATGACGATCGCGGCAACGATGACAGCGAGCGAACCCAGCGCGTCGTTGCCCACCTCGAGGAAGGCAGCACGAAAGTTGAAATTGTCGCGCCTGCTGCTTCGAAGAACGAGCAGCGCCGCGACGTTGCCGGCCACCCCGATGAGGCCGAAGACGAGCAGTGAGTTCGAGGCGATGGGCGCCGGCTCGACCAGCCGGTGGATGCCTTCCACGAGCACGAACAGCCCGACGGCGAGCAGCACGGCGGCCTGCGCGGTCGCCGCGAGAACCTCGGCTCGCCCGTAGCCCCAGGTGCGCCGCGAGGTGGGCGGACGCCGCGCCAGCGAGGCCGCGCCCAGCGCCACGGCGAGGCCGCCGGCATCCGTCAGCAGGTGGCCGGCGTCGACGACGAGGGCGAGGCTTCCCGTGAGGATCGCGCCGACGATCTCGGCGAGCAGGATGGCGACACTGATGCCGAGCGCGATGGCGAGCCGGGAGCGTCCCGCGTCGCCGTCGCCATGATCGTGTGCCATGAACTCAGGGTACGCGCCCGATCGGGGCCCACCACGGATGCCCCCAGTTCGGGCCGATCCTGTTCAATTCGGCGTTTCGGAGAATATTCTGGGGGCATTGCGACCGTCGGGGTGGTCGCCGCGTCACTTTCCGGGGGGAAACGAAATGGCGGGACAAGCGGGCTGGTATCGAGCGCCGGGCGAAGAGGGCCTTTTGCGCTACTGGAACGGCACCGCGTGGACGACGCATCGTCAGCCCATGCCCGATGCGCCACCGTCGACGCAGGCCACCGCCGCCACGGTTGCTGAGCCCGCGGCTGAGCCCGCGGTTGCGCCGACGCCGATCGTCGAGTCGGACCCGATGGCCGAGTACGAGCGCCAGTTCACCTCGAACGGATCGCACGTTGCTGACGAGGCGTTCCTGCCGGTCACGCAACCGGCGCTCGTTCCCGCGGCGCAGCCCGAGCTGGCACCGGCCGCGCAACCGGCGTTCACGCCGGCACTCCAGTCGTCATTCTTCACCCAGCCCGCCTTCGTGGAGCATGACTTTTCTCCCGGTCCCACGCCGATCGTCTCGCCCGAGGGTCCGACGTTCCAGACGCCGAACCGCCTCGAGATCGAGGCCCCATCGGCGCCGGTCCCGGCCGGTGCGTCGACCGCCTCCGAGCCCGAGACGGGCTTGCAGCACCTGCTCACCGAGGTGCGCACGGCGGCCGAGAACCCGCAGGCCCAGGGCATCGGTGAGGAGCTCGGCGGCGCCGCGCTCGCCGCTGACGGCCTGATCGGCTTCGGGCCGAACCGCAAGGGCATCTTCGGTGCCCTCAAGGGAATGGGCACGGGCCTGCTCATCGTCATCATCGGCCTCGTTGTCATCGGTTTCCTGTCGTCGAACAATTCGGCCGGCGCGGGTGAAGTGAAGGGAACGGGCATCGTGACCAGCCTTGGTTCCACCTCCGGCAATTCCTGCACCCCGGTGGCCCGTTTCGCGGTCGCGGGCAGGTCGTACTCCGCCAATGCCACCATCGGGATCTCGCCCTGCCCCGTCTCGCTCGGCCAGACGGTCGACGTCATCTATTCGTCGGCCGACCCCGCATCCGACGCACGAGTGCAGATGGGAACGTCGGTGACGCAGTTCGTGTGGCTGGTTCCGGTGCTGGGCGGCGTGGGCTTCCTGGCCAGCCTCTTCACGTTCATCGTGCGTGCCGGTTCGATTGCCGGCGGAATCGCACTGGTGCGCGACGGCAACCGCCGCCGCAGGGAGCCGGTCGCTGCCGCCTAGCCGGTTTGCGCCGCGGCCCACCAGCCACGTAAACTATTCCCTTGGTCCGGCGGCCGATCCGCTGGCTTTGTACGCAATCCGACTTCAGCCCAGAAATGGGAATGAAAACGCGGATGTTCGCGTGCCGACAAGTGATCTTGGGTGCTGCATTTCGCGGCACGGTATCGAAGGAGAAGAGTCATGGCAGCCGTTTGCCAGGTGACCGGAGCCGTTCCCGGCTTTGGGCACAACATTTCGCACTCGCACCGGCGCACCAAGCGCCGTTTCGACCCGAACATCCAGAAGAAGACGTACTACGTGCCGTCGCTTCGCCGTAATGTGACCCTGACGCTCAGCGCCAAGGGCATCAAGGTGATCGACGCTCGTGGCATCGAGTCGGTCGTCAAAGACCTTCTCGCTCGTGGGGAGAAGATCTAATGGCCAAGCAGCAGGACATTCGCCCCATCATCAAGCTCCGCTCGACAGCGGGCACCGGGTACACCTACGTGACCCGCAAGAACCGCCGAAACGACCCTGACCGTCTCGTGCTCAAGAAGTACGACCCGGTCGTACGCAAGCACGTCGAATTCCGCGAGGAGCGCTAAGCATGGCCAAGAAGAGCAAGATCGCCAAGAACGACCAGCGCGCGGTTATCGTCGCGCGCTACGCCGCGAAGCGCCTCGAGCTGAAGAAGGCGCTCGTCGACGTGAACGGCACCGACGAGTCCCGCGAGGCCGCTCGCGTCGGCCTGCAGAAGCTTCCGCGCGACGCGTCGCCGGTGCGCCTGCGTGGCCGCGACGCCATCGACGGCCGTCCGCGAGGTTACCTCAGCCAGTTCGGCGTTTCCCGTGTGCGTTTCCGCGATATGGCGCACCGTGGAGAGTTGCCGGGCATAACCAAGTCAAGCTGGTAGGTTCAAGGCGGTTCTTCGGGCTTTTAGCCCGGTGAACTGTTTCCTAACGCGCTTCTAATGCACAAGTCCGAGGAGGACAAAATCATGGCTGACAAGTCACTGAACCGTACCGAGCTGGTTGCAGCACTCGCTGCAGAATCAGGCCAAACGCAGGCCGCCGTCAACACTGTTCTCGACGCGCTCTTTTCGACGCTGTCGAAGACGGTGAAAGAGGGCACCAAGGTCACGATTCCGGGTTGGCTCGCGGTCGAGCGCACCCACCGTGCCGCTCGCACCGGGCGCAACCCGCAGACCGGCGACACCATCCAGATCGCTGCAAGCTACGGCGTGAAGCTCACTGCAGGCAGCAAGCTCAAGGCCGCGGCCAAGTAGCTTTCGCTTCGCCAGGGGACGACGGCCTTCGGGTCGGCGTCCCCTTGCGCGTTAAACGCCGCCGAAGTGGCCGCGGGCAGTGACGGAGGCCTCTCAGGCGCACTCCTTTAGGCTGGCAGCGTGATTCGAGTCTCGCGGATTGTGGGCCCGGCGGCGCTGCTGGTGGTGGCGTTCGCGGCCCTGCTGCTGAGCCTTGCCTATGGCGGCGGCGCGAATGCGCCGATCGCGATCGACCCGGGGGCCGTCGTTCGCTACGGGGTGCCGATCGCCACCATGCTCGTCGACCTCAGTGCATCGGGTCTGATCGGCAGCCTCGTTCTCAGCGCGTTCGCGTTCGCTGCGGACCGGCCGGAGTATGGCCGTGCGCTGGATGTCGCCTCCGCCTCCGCCGCGGTGCTCACGATCGCGTCCGCGGCGACAGGGTTCTTCCACCTGCAGACTGACGATCCGGGCCCCGTCACGTTCACGTCCCAGTACGGCGACAACCTGTCGCACTATGTGACGACGGTGGGCGAGGGGCAGGCGTGGCTGGCGACCACCCTCATTGCCGCATGCCTGACCGTGCTCTGCTTCGCGGTGCGCAACCAGACGGCGATCGGGCTTTTCGCCATCGCGTCGATTCTCACCATGATCCCGATGGCATTGCAGGGGCACGCGGGCGACACGGCGAGCCACGACGAGGCGACGACGTCGCTGTGGCTGCACATCGTATTCGCGGCGATCTGGGTCGGCGGGCTCCTGACGCTTATTCTCGTGCGCCGGTCGCTTGCCGACGGGCGCGTGGCCACCGTGCTGGCGAGGTATTCGACGCTGGCGCTGATCTGCTTTCTCGTCGTCGCGGCCTCCGGCTACGTGAATGCGCAGATCCGGGTCGCTACCTGGGCGAACCTGCTGACGCCCTACGGCATCCTCGTGCTCGTCAAGGTCTTCGCGCTGGGTGCGCTGGGCATCTTCGGCATCTTCCAGCGCAGGTTTCTGATCGGACGCCTGGCCGGTTCGATTACCGGGGCCGCGAGGTATTTCTGGTTCTTCGTGGTCGGCGAGCTGGCCTTCATGGGCCTGGCGGAGGGCACGGCGTCTGCGCTGGCGATCACGGCTGACCCGCAGATCGAGTTGCCGGCCTCCGAGCTCACCAACCCGACTCCGGCCGAGCTGCTGACGGGTGCGCACCTGCCGGCGTTCCCGACCATCGAGCGGTATTTCACCGGGCTGAACCCCGACCTGCTCTGGATCATTCTCGTCGGCGTTCGGGCTGTTCTTCTACCTCGCCGGGGTGTGGCGCATGTCGCGCCGCGGTGACAAGTGGCCGGTCCACCGCACGGTGCTGTGGGTGGCCGGCATGCTCGTGCTGCTCTACGTGACCAGCGGCGGCGTCAACGTGTACGAGAAGTACCTGTTCAGCGCGCACATGATCGCGCACATGGTGCTCACAATGGCGATACCGGTGCTTCTCGTTCCTTCGGCGCCGATCACGCTCGCGCTGCGGTCGATCGCCAAACGCGAGGACGGCAGCCGCGGCGCACGGGAGTGGATTCTGCTCGCCGTGCACTCGCGGCTCTTCAGTTTCTTCGCCAGCCCGCTGGTGGCGGCGGTGCTGTTCGCGGCGTCCCTGTGGATCTTCTATTACACGCCGCTGTTCAGCTGGGCCACCACCGACCACGTCGGGCACGAGTGGATGATCTTCCACTTCCTCATCGTCGGCTACCTGTTCGTTTCGAGCCTGATCGGTGTCGACCCGGGTCCGGCACGGCCGCCCTACCCGATCCGCATCGTCATCCTCCTGGCGACGCTGGCCTTCCACGCGTTCTTCGGTCTCGCGCTGATCACCAGCACGGGCCTGCTCTCCGCCGACTGGTACGGAGCCATGGGGTGGGGTGCGAGCATCCCGGCACTGCAGGACCAGCAGACGGCGGGCGGGATCGCGTGGGGTATCGGCGACATCCCGGCGCTGGCGCTCGCGATCCTGGTCGTCTTCATGTGGAGCAGGAGCGACGCACGGGAGTCGAAGCGGTACGACCGGAAGGCGGAGCGCGACGGCGATGCCGAACTCGCCGCCTACAACGAAATGCTTGCCCGCCGAGCCAAGCAGGGCTGACCGGGGGCGGCTACTGGGCGGTGATCGTGAGGTGGTCGTCGTCGCCGATGGTGATCTGGTACGACACCGTGAACGGCACATCGGCGTCGAACGTCGAGATGCTGCCGTCGTAGAGCGACTGCACCTTCACCACGAGGTGGGCCTGCCCGGTCGCCGGGGGAACGAGCCAGTTGCCCGTGCTCTCCTGCGGCTCGATCGTGACCGCGGGGTCGGACACCATCGACCAGGCGGGTGTGCTCACGACGCGGTTGGCGAAGGTCTTTCCGAAGGGGCACGACGTCGGCAGCAGCACAGTTTGGGTTGCGCACCGCACGTAGTACTGGGCGAGCTCCTTCCTGACCTCCCCGACGAAGAGCGCGTTCGCCTCGGCTTCGACCCGAACCGGTGTGACGCTCGCGGGGTCGGTCACCGGCACCGAGACGGGCGTGGCCCCCAGGTAGGTCGACTTCGCGTCGAAGACGTAGAGCCCGGGCGTGAAGACGACGAACGGCTGCGATTGCGCGTGCGAGACTGCGCTCACCTCGTCGGTGCCGTTCACGCGAAACCGCGGGTCGTGCGGCGTGGCCACCGCGACCGTCGCGAGCGGCGACTTCGCGAAAGCCCAGCGCGAGAACAGGCCGAGGAACGGGCTCGTCTGAACGACGGAGTACGTGGATGTCTCCGCCCGAGTACCGAGCCGGTACGAGAATTCGACGCTGTGCACTCCGTTGCCGTCGGCCGTGTCGTGCACGAGACGGATGTCGGCGATGGTTCCGAGCGTGCCATCCACGAGAAGGTTGGTCGCGACGCCGCTGGGTGCGCGCACTCCGGGCAGCTGTCGGGCAGTCGTCGAGTCGTGCCGGTTGAGGGCGGCGAAGTACGCGGAGACGAACCCGTGCGCGCTGTATACCGTGCCGTTGAGCATGGCGAGGGTGGTGATGAACGCGGCGATGAGCAACGCGAAGCCGACCAACCAGGAGATCAGGACGCGGCGCACTGTTCCATTCTCCGGCACGCGTGAGGCGTCGGCGGGTAGCCTTGGGAAGTGACCGAGCTGACGCTCTCCGCCGAGCAGCAGGCGGTGTTCGAGAGAATCGAGACCACGCAGGAGCACATCTTCGTCACCGGTCGCGCGGGCACGGGCAAGTCGACCCTGCTGAACCACCTGTCGTGGCACACGTCGAAGCAGATCGTCATCTGTGCGCCGACCGGCGTGGCGGCGCTCAATGTCGGCGGCCAGACCATCCACTCGCTGTTCCGCCTGCCCATCGGTGTGATCGCCGACCACGAGATCGAGCAGTCGCGTGAGCTTCGCAAGCTGCTCGGCACCATCGACACCATCGTCATCGATGAGGTTTCGATGGTGAACGCCGACCTGCTGGATGCTGTCGACCGCAGCCTGCGCCAGGCCCGCCAGCGGCCGCACGAGGCGTTCGGGGGAGCGCAGGTCGTGCTGTTCGGCGACCCGTACCAGCTGGCGCCCGTGCCGGGCGACGGCGACGAGCGCGCGTACTTCGAAGACCAGTACCGCTCGATGTGGTTCTTCGACGCGAAGGTCTGGTCGGATGCCGACCTGCGCATCTACGAGCTGTCGGTCATCCATCGGCAGCACGAGGATGAGTTCAAGTACATGCTCAACGCCGTGCGGCATGGCAGGGTGACGGCGGAGATCGCGAAGCGCCTGAACGAGACGGGAGCGCGGCCGGCCCCTCGTGACGGCGCTATCACCCTGGCGACGACGAACAGCACGGTGACCCGCATCAACGCGAGCGCCCTCGCAAGGCTGCCCGGCCGTGCGCTGACCGCTCGCGCCGAGGTCAGCGGCGAGTTCGGTGGCCGCTCGTACCCGGCCGACGAGTCGCTCGAACTGAAGGTGGGTGCGCAGGTCATGTTCCTGCGAAACGACTCCGACCAGCGCTGGGTGAACGGCAGCATCGGCACGGTCACGAAGATCGACAGCACGGTGTGGGTCGAGGTGGACGGCGATACGCACCAGGTGCAACCTGCGGTGTGGGAGAAGTACCGGTACTCGTATTCGCCCATCACGAAGGCGCTCAAGAAAGACATCGTCGCCGAGTTCACGCAGTTTCCGCTGCGGCTGGCCTGGGCGGTCACCATCCACAAGTCGCAGGGCAAGACCTACGACCGGGCGATCATCGATCTGGGTGAGAGATCGTTCGCACCCGGCCAGACCTACGTCGCCCTCTCGCGCATCAGCGAACTCGATGGGCTCTATCTCACGCGGCCGCTGCGGCCATCCGACATCATCGTCGACGAGAACGTGCTGCGATTCATGGCGGGGTCGGTCGCGATCCCGGGCGTCGAAGCCTAGGGCGAGGGGCTGATCACGAGGGTCGAGGTGGCCCCCATCGACATTCCCGGCATCTCATCCATGGGTTTCGCGTATTTGCCGGCATCGCTGGCGGAGAGGGCGGGCGTCACGATGGCCGCGGCCAGAAGGCCGCCGATCACAACGCCCAGAAGGTAGCGGGGAGCACTCGACTCCCGGGTCGGCACGGTGAAGTCTGTTCCTCGGCGCACCTGCACCGCGAGCACGATGGCGATGAAGAGGCCGAAGAATGAGGCAAGGGCCATCGAATCGAACCCGAGATATGAGGCGACGGCGGGCGTCTTCGAGGCGGCGGCCGCAGCCACCAGCACTCCCCACAGCAGGATCGGCACGAGCGCCGCGACGAGTGCGGCCCGGGGAAAAAGGATGCGCACCCTCACGAAGGTTGCAAGCCCCCAAGCGCCCTCGGCCACTCCGATGATCGTGAGCAGTACCGCCACGGGCAGAGGGGAACTGCCGATCAGCGCCAGGTGGATGATGCCCGCGCAGAGCGCAGCGAATCCGAGCCACATCCTGGTGATCGTCGACACGGCAGTTCCCTCTCGACTGTGTGTGCTGTGTGTGCTGTGTGTGATGGCGGGGTCAGGCGGTCTTCGCGGACCTGATGGATCGATCGGCCCCGATGCCGACCGCCAGCAGCACGACGGCGCTCGCGAAGTGCAGCACGTTGTCAGCGCCGTTCAGGGCCAGGATGTTGAGCGGGTTGTTGCCGCCCGCGATCAGTAGCCCGACGACCCCGAGCAGCAGGTAGACGGCTCCGATCGTGGTGTTGAGGCCCCTGGCGACTCGGGCACCGGAGAGGCCGGCGATCAGCAGTGCGGCACCGATCACGAGGTGCGCGACATTGTGCAGGGGGTTGATCTCGAAGAGCCCGAGAAGTTTGGGTCCGCTGGTCGCCACAAACCCGGTGCTGCTCGTGACGAAGAATCCGAGCACTCCGATCAGCAGGTATACGACGCCGAAGACGACGCCGAGCAGACGGTTCGGTGACTGTGACATGGTGTTGCCTCCTACTACGTGGCGGGCGAGTGCCTGCCTCTGGTTGGTTATTCGTATTCGGTACCGCCTGCGCTTGGTCTGGGCCTGCGCGCTGGCGGGCAACGTTGGCGGGTTTTGTGCGGCGCCCGGCGGTGTCTCTGGGTGAAGCTTGGTGCATGCCTATCGTTCCCGACACCAAGAACTGGACCTGGGTGGCCGAACGGCCCTGCCCCGAGTGCGGTTTCGACCCGTCCGACTTCGCCAATGCCGACATTGCACCGGCCATCCGCGACAACGCCGCGAGCTGGCCACGGGTGCTGGCCCGGCCGTCCGTGCGCCTCCGCCCGAACGACTCCACCTGGTCGCCGCTCGAGTACGCGGCTCACGTTCGCGACGTGATGCGGGTCTACCGCGAGCGTCTGCGACTGATGGTCGAGACGGATGACCCGCTGTACGCGAACTGGGACCAGGATGAGACGGCCGTCACGGAGCGCTACAACGAGCAGGATCCCGGCACCGTGGCGCTCGAGATCTCAGCGATCGCCGAGCAGCTGTCGACCGCGTTCGACTCGCTGCACCCTGACGAGTGGCATCGAGTCGGCCGTCGAAGCGATGGCGCGAGCTTCACGATCTCGACGATGGCCCGATACATGACGCACGACATCGTGCACCACCGCTGGGATGTGCGCGAAGCCTGAGCTGTCGATCTGAGGCCCGGGCTATCGAACGAACAGGTGGGTGAGCAGAAAGCGAACGGTTCGCTGGTTCGCGAGTTCGGCCGCGCGAGCGTTGTAGAGCTCGTCGATGTCGGCGTTCGCGAATGAGTGGTGAGTGCCGAGGTAGACGTGGTCGGTGACGGGCGTGCCGTGCTCGTGCAGGCGCTCGATGAAACTCACCGGGTCTTCGCCCTCTCCCCACTCGTCGGTCTCCGCGTAGTGCAGCAGCACGGGTGCGGGCAGCACCCCGTGGTCGGCGGGGGCGAGCGACGAGTAGTAGGCGACCACTGCATCCGCTGCACCGCCCTGCGCGTGCAGCAGCGACAGCCAGCCGCCCATCGAGAAGCCCACAACCCCGACCTTGAGCGATCCGCTCGACCGTGAGTCGTTGATAATGTCATCGATCTCGGCAAGTGCGATGCCGACATCGAGATCGTTCATGAGGCCTTCGGCATCGGCCGCGGACTTCGTCGCGACACCGTTGAAGAGGTCGGGCACGGCGACGAAGAATCCCTCGCGTGCCAGCAGTTCGGCGATGCGCATCAGGCCGGGAAGGCGCCCGTAGTAGTCGTGAACCAGAACCACGAGCGGACCACCCTGCATGCCGACGTAGACGGGTACGCCGGGGGAAGAAACCGGAATGAGCTCGCTCACCTGTTCGTCCGTCCTTCGCTGGCCCTGGTGCTGCTTCCAAGGCTACCGGGACGAAGCGGTGCCGAACCCCACCGCAGTGCGCCGGCCGCTGCTGCGCGGCCAGACGAAAATGTAGTGGAGAACCCAGGAATCGAACCTGGCGAGACACCCAAGACTGCGTGTTCCCCGTGCAGCGATAACGTTACGGGCCCAGACCGTGAAACGGCCTCATCCGACAGGCTGATTCCTGATTGATTTCGAAGGAGCGCGCTCAGCTCGCCGCCTGCAGCTGCTCCTGCCAGTCGGCGGGCACCCGGGACGCCGGCCCGGGCGTCGTCTGGTCGCGAGGATGGGCCAGGGGTTGGGCGAGCTTGGGCCCCTCGGTGAAGTCGGCGGTGCGGTAGTCGTAGAACCAGTCCTCACCGGGCTCGAACGACGCGATCACGGGATGACCTGCCGCCGCGGCATGCGCTGTCGCGTGCTTCGAGAGCGAGGAGTCGCAGCAGCCGATGTGTCCGCACGCCGCGCATCGCCGCAGGTGAAACCACCATCCGCCCGTTGCTTCGCAGTCCAGGCATCCGGTTCCGCTCGGCAGGGAGGCCGGGTTGATCGCTTCGTCGCTCACGGCATGCGCCCTTTCGTCACCTGCAGCCTAGAACTGTGACCCGAGGGGCGTCACCGGGGAAATGGAAAGACCCAGCTCGCGGCATGGAGTCCGCGGCGCTGGGCCATCCGAATGCGGGCGGTCCGCCGGGTAAGTTTGGACCGCCGCATCGGAACGAGTCGCAAGCGGGTGCCCGTCGGATCGACTGGGGTAAGTCGCCGGGCAATTCTTGTTCGACCGTTCGGCCGCCAGAATTCGGGTTCTGCTGGCCTGTACTAGACGTTACAGTATGTCCCCCTAAAAGCGGACATTCTTTTCACCCCCTCTTCGGGGGACACCGGACGCGCCTACCAGCGGTGCTCCGTCGCCGGAGAAATGGCCGTGATCTGCTCGCTCTCTTCTTCGCGTTCGAACACCGACTGCATTGCGACCCGTCCGGGGCCGGTCAGCCTCAGCCACACGTGCCGGTAGCTGAAGCGGTTGAACATGCTGAAGAAGCCCTGGGTGCGCGGGTACTCGATGTGCAGGTGCGCCTGCACCGAGAGATCGCGGTACAGCAGGGCGGTCGGCTGGATGAGGATGCTCTCGCCCGGGGCGAGATCGCGAACGAACGTGTTGCCCGGCGCATGCAGCAGCAGCAGTGCGGCGTTGTTCTGGGCCGAGAAGCGGTCGCCGATCCAGCCCAGCGGGTAGGTCGTCTTCGCGTCGTTGCCGCTGCCCGTCGTAATCCAGATGTTATTCGCCTCGAAGCCGTAGGTGAGATTTCCGGATGCCGCAAGGAACCGGTGCTCGCGCACCCAGATTTGCTGCCCGACATTCAGGGGCAGCGCGATGATCTCGCCGGCGTGGTCGTCGGACAGCGCAATGTGCCCGGGGCCGCTGGCCTGGGTCATGATCACGGGGAGGCCCGCGATCATCCGCTTCCACCCACCCGCCATGCTCATCGCCTGGAGCCGGGTCGACGGGTCCAGCCAGAGCATCGCGTGGTGCCCGAAATAGATCGAGTCGCCTGGCGCAAGTGAGAAATCGGCGGTCGGCACCTGCCTGCCCTCGATCTGCACGTGCGACTGGCCGAACTGGATGCGCGCCATGTCTTTGATGGGCGGTTGCTTCATCCAGCCCGATCGGCTGACGACGGCCGTCACATCGATGGGGGCACCGCAGCGCACGCATGCCGTGCCGGAGGGGTCACTGGGCTGCCGGCAGTAGCGGCACACGTACCCGGTATCTGCGATCGTCATCGGATCACTCGCCTGCGGCGTGGTGCTGGTACATCGACTGGATGCCGACCCGGCCGGGGCCGGTCATCTCGGCCAGGTACATCGACCGGCCGAACATGCCGGTCTTCAGGGGCAGGGCCACCGCCTGCATCTGCACACTCGAGTCTTTGTACAGGAACCCGCCCGGCTCGACCAGCACCTTCTCGCCGGGCGCCAGCGTGCGCTCCATCACGTCGCCATAGCCGTGCAGGATGAGGAGGCCGGGCACGCCCGCCGTCACGAACCGGTCCATGAACATTCCCGTGCCGCCGTGCACGATGTTGGCCAGCCCTTTGATTCGCACGTACGAGTAGCTGATAGCACCCGACGCGACCAGGAACGCGTGCTCGCGAACATCCAGTTCCATGCCCGGATGCAGCGGAAGAACGACCATCTCACCGGGGGCATCGCGCGAGAACGCGACCCGGCCGGGCCCCTGTGCCACCGAGATGATGTGGGGCATGCCGGCGAACGAACGCTTCACGCCGCCCGGCACCGGCAGTTGCGAGAGCGGTGTGTGCTGGTCTTTCCAGAGCAGCACGTGGTGCTCGAAGTACACCCAGTCCTTGTCTCCCAGGTTCACCTCGGCCACCGGTACCAGGTGCCCCTCCACCTGGCAGGTGCTGATCGAGAACTTGAACTCGGTCATGTCGCGAAGCCGGGGCGCTTCCTTCCACCCCGATTCACTCACCAGGTCTTTGACGTCGAGCGGTGCACCGCACACGTCGCAGGTTGTCAGGGTCGCGTCATTCTGCGAGTGACACCATTGACATTCGATTCGATCCATCACGTGCTCCGATTGCTCGAAAGTCCACGGGTAAATATCCCGACGACGCGGCGTCCAATGCCAAGGTCGCGTCGCTAGGCTACAAGCAACTACGGCGCGAGCGTAGAGGATTCTTCGACAAACAGGGAGGCAGCCTTGGCACTGCTCGGGCGCGAATTCATTGCGGTACCGGACGACCGCAAAAACCAGATGATCTACAAGTGGCCGGATGTCAGCATCCGCCGCTATTCGCAGGCCATCGTCAACGCCGACGAGCACGCCTTCTTCATTAATACGGGTGTCATCGCTGCGGATATGGGCCCCGGGCGGCACCAGGTCGACGCCGACGAGATTCCGGGTCTCGGCATTCTCATCGACGCGGCGACGGCGGGGCGTGCCTACCGCGCCGAGCTGTACTTCGTCGGTACGCGCGAGTTCACCGGCTTCACCTTCGGCGGCCGGATCGACGATGTCCAGGACCCGCAGACCGGGCTGATCGTGACGCTGCGCGTGTTCGGTGACTACGCAGTGCGAGTCGTGGATGCGGTCAAGACGGTGACGAACCTGGTGGGCACCGTCGACGTCAGCGACAACACCAAAATCTCCGCGTGGGTGAGCGACCAGTTGCTGAAGGTCATGCGAACCGCGATCACGTCGCAGATCGTGCGCAATGGATGGCCCATCCTGGGACTCTCCGCCTACACGACCGAGATCGAGCCGCTCGTGATCGAGAAAGGCAACGAACAGCTCGAACCCTACGGCGTCGCGATCACCCGCATGGGCAACTTCGACATCAACCTTTCGCCCGAGGACACGGAACAGATCAAGAAGCTCGCGAAAGACACCAGCTACTCCCGCCTCGCGGGCAGCTTCAACCAGTACGCGGCCGGCGAAATGCAGCTCGGCGCCGGCGAGGGCATGAGCCAGGGCGGCGGCGCCGTGAGCGGGGCATTCCTCGGCGCAGGGCTCGGGGTGGCCGGTTCGGCCGCCCAGATGCCGGTGACAGCCCCGCCGCCGAGCGGGTTTGCCGGTGGCGGCACGGGATTCGCCGGGGGCCCTCCCGCGGCGCCCGCCGCGAACACGGTGGCGTGCGCGAATTGCCATGCGGAGAACGACCCCTCGTCGAAGTTCTGCGCGAACTGCGGTCAGCCTCTCGTGGCAAAAGTGCAGCACTGCACCGAATGCGGCGACGAACTCAAACCGGGGGCGAAGTTCTGCGGCAACTGCGGAACCCCGGTGGCGCCGCCAGCCGAGGGATAGGGTTCGCTACAGCGCTTCGATGTGCAGAACGAGGCTCTGTTCAGGCGCGAGGGGCGGAGCGGCGATCCCGATCTCGACGAGCAGGTTGCCGGAGACCACCGTGCCACCGGCCTCAAGCCAGGGCGCAACCGTCTGGGCGATGACGCGGGGTGCAGCACCGACGGTGATCGGTCGCACCCGGTAGGTCTTCGCACGGTCGAGTCCAGGGAAGCGCACCGGCGACGGGATCGCGTCGGCGGTGAGGGCGACGGCGCTGATCGAGAAGACGGCCTCGGAGGCATCCGCCGAGACAATGCCGTGCACCCAGAGCGCGTCGTGCCGATCCGCGCGAACAACCGTGCCGGTGTGGATGAGGCCGCGAAGCCTCTTGTAGTGCTTCGCCCAGTCCCCTATTGCGTGAAGCTCTTCGTTGGAGGCCTCGAGGAGATCCCACTCGATCCCCGACCATCCGAACAGCGCCGTTGCGAGCCTGTACGAGAGGGTGTGGGTGCGACCGGTGAGGTGAGAGGTCGGGGCTCCCAGGTGCGCGCCGAAGAACTCGGGTGGAATGAGCAGCGTCGTCCACCGGTAGATCGCCTGGCGTTCCAGGGAGTCGTTGTTGTCGCTGGGCCACACGCGAACCGCGGACTCGAGCATCCTGAGGTCGATTCGGCCACCACCGGACGCGCAGGCTTCGATCTCGACGCCGGGGTGCCGGGACTGGAGCTCATTCATCAGCCGGTACACGGCGAGGGTGTGGCGGTGAACGCGGTGGGCGAGCAGGTCCCGGTTGTGATCCCACTTCAGGTAGGCGATCGGATACTCGGTCAGGATGGCGTCGAGTTGGTGGAGCACATGCGCGAACGCGTCTGGGATGCTCAGGTCGAGAGCGAATTGATGCCGGGCGGCGGGCGGCAGGTCACCGGGGGTATCGGTCAGGAGCCATTCGGGATGGGTGCGAGCGACCTCGGAGTCGAGGGTGACCATTTCCGGCTCGACCCAGAGGCCGAAGTCCATGCCGAGGCCGGTCACATAGTCGATCAGCGGCCTGAGTCCGTCGGGTCGGCGTGCGCGGTCGACCGTCCAGTCACCGAGCCCCCCGGTGTCGTCCGTTCGTCCGCTCATCCAGCCGTCGTCGAGCACGAAACGCTCGACTCCGACCGTCGCGCCGAGCTCCGCGAGCCGGCGTAGCCGCGTGTCGTCCTGATCGAAGTAGGCGGCCTCCCAGGTGTTCAGAATCAGGGCGCGCGAACGGCCGACGCGCGCGCCGGTGCGTCGAAGGTAGTCGTGGAATCGCGTGGACATGCCGTCCAGGCCCTGGTCGGACCAGCTTCCGTAGAGCCACGGGGTGGAGTAGGCATCGCCGCTCGCCAGCTCAACTTCTCCACTCGACAGAAGCTCCCCCGCGCCCGCCGCGGCGAGGCCCGTGCTCTGATGCTCAGCCCAGAGCCGCTGGTTTCCGCTCCAGCCGAGATGAAGCCCCCACACCTCTCCCCCACGGAACGAGAACGCTTCTGTACCGGCGATGAGAAGGTAGGGAGCGTCGTGCCCGCCGCGACCGTGCCGCACCTCCCGGCTCCACGACCCGTCTGAAATCCGGCGACGACGGGGCTGGCGCTCGGCGCCCCAGCGACCCGAGAAGTCGAGGATTTCCACCGCATTGCCGGGCAGCGGCAGCACGAGGTTGAGTTCGTCGATCGCGACGGTTCGGTTCGACAGGTTGGTCACTGTCGCCCGTGTGCGAAGAAGGCCCTCGACGGTCAGCTCGTAGTCGAGGGCGACGCCCAGCGAATCCGACTCGAGGGCCACTCGGATCGAGCGTGCACCCACGTCGCTGCCGACCAGACGGAACGGCTTCGACGCAGGGGTGCCGACCAAAGCGGGATGCCCCTGCCAGGCCTGGTCGAGAAGCGGAAGTATCGTCAGCCGCAGCGGTATGCCGGCGGCGCTGTGAGCCAATCCCGGTACCGCGGCATCCGCGAGCGCTTCGAGCTGATCGCTCGTGGTCTCACCCAGGTCGCGACCCCAGTGCAGGATCACCGGAACGCCCGAACCGCGGGCGTCCAGTACGAGACTGGCGCCCGCGGCGCGGAGATGGATGACGGTGCGGATTTCGTTACTTTACGGGAATGCCCTGCGCGGTGAGCGCGGCGACCGTCTTGGTCTGCCCCGCCTTCAACGCATCGAGCAGGGTGCCGCTGCCGCTCAGGGCCGAGGCGAATCCGTCAGACACATCGCTGTAGGTCTGCGTCATCGTCGGGCCCCACGTGAACGGGCTGATGTGGGTGCCCGCCGTGCCGAACACCTTGTAGATCGCCTGGTTGCCGTAGAACGCGACCCCCTGGCTCAGTGCCGGCAGTTTGTCACCCGGGGTCGAGGCGGGATAGAGGTTTGCCGCCTTGATCAGGGCGTTCAGCGCCTGCGAGCTCGTGTTGAGCCAGACCGCGAACTTGGCGGCCTCCGCCGGGTGCTTGCTGTCTTTGAAGACGACGGTCGACGATCCGCCCCACGCGGACGCAACCGATGCGCCGGCTGTCCACTGCGGCATCGGGGCGACGGCCCAGTCACCCGAGGTCGTCGGAGCGCCGCTCGAGATCGTGTTCGCCCCCCAGACCGCGGAGACCCAGGTCCAGTCCTGCGAGGTGTTGTAGGCGTTGTTCCACTGGTCGGTGAAGCTCGGCAGAGTCGAGACCAGATTCTTCGAGATCAGGTCCTGCCAGTAGTTGGCCACCTTCGTGGATGCCGCATCGGTGAGGTTCACGGTCCACTTGTTTCCCGAGGTCGAAAACCACTGGCCGCCGGCCTGCGAGACGAGTCCGGCGAACGCGTTGATGTCGCCCTTCGGGAAGTTCGTGATGTAGCCGCCGAGGGCCTTGATCTTGGCGGCGTCCGCCGCGTACTCGTCCCACGTGGTCGGAACCGGGATGCCGGCCTTGGCGAACAGGTCCTTGCGGTAGTAGAGCGCTTCGGGCCCCGAGTCCTGCGGGATCGCGTAGACCGAGTCGGACGATCCGAAGGTGACCTGGTTCCACAGCCCCGACGAGTAGTCGGCTTTCGCGGCGGATACGCCGGCGCACGTCGCGATGTTCGCGAGTCCGTCCTGTACCCGGAAGGCGGGAAGCGTGTCGTACTCGACCTGGCCGAGGTCCGGGGTGTTGTTCGCCTTGATCTCGTTGAAGAAGTTCTGGTAAGTACCCGAGTTGCCGTTCGGGACCGTCTGCACCTTGACCTGGATGTCGGGGTTGGCCTTGTTCCAGAGGGCGACGACGCCGGCCATCCCGGGAACCCAGGTCGTGAAGTTCAGCGTGACCTTGCCCTTTGAGGGGGCGCAGCTTGCGGAGGTCGTCGTCGACGTGCTGCCCGCTGATGAACACCCCGCAAGGGCGAGAGTTGCGGCGACGGCAACCGCTGCCAGTTTCAAATACTTGTGTTGCATGTGATTTTTCCAATCGGTGAAGGTGCGGCGAGGGGGATTCCGTGCCGCTTCAAAACGCCGTTGTTTGCCTTACTTGAGCCCTCCTGCTCCCAACCCGTTTCTCCAGAACCGCTGGAGCGACAGGAACGCGATGAGGAGAGGAATGATCGACACGAACGCGCCCGCGATGACGAGGGTGCGGATGTCGGGGATTTCGCTCACCTGGGAGTTCCAGGTGTACAAGCCGAGGGTGACCGGGTAGAGGGTCTGGTCACGAAGCATCACCAGCGGCAGGAAGAAGTTGTTCCAGATCGAGACGAACTGGAACAGGAAGATCGTGACGAGCGCCGGGGACATGAGTCGCACGGAGACCGTGAAGAACGTTCGGATCTCTCCCGACCCGTCGATTCGTGCAGCCTCGATGAGCTCATCCGGCACGCTCGAGGAGGCGTAGATGCGGCTCAGGTACACACCGAACGGGCTCACGATGCTCGGCAGGAAGACCGACCAGAAGGTATCGGTCAATTGCACCTGGCTGAAGATGAGGAACAGGGGCAGGGCGAGCGCTGTCGCGGGTACGAGCACCCCGCCCAGCACCACGTTGAAGAGCGCCTCGCGGCCGAAGAACGTGTACTTGGCCAGCGCGTAGCCGCACATGCCGGCGAGCACCGTTCCGATTCCGCCGGCGGCGACGGCGTACACCACGCTGTTCAGCATCCAGCGGGGGAAGATCCCGCCGTCGTAGGTGAACAGGGACCCGAGGTTCGAGACGAAGTCCTGCAGCGAGGTCGGCGAGAACCAGAGGGAGAACGTCGAATCGAAGTTGCCGAGGGTCTTGGTGGATGAGACCAGGAGCCAGAAGATGGGCAACAGAAAGTAGAGGGTGAAGACGCCCATGATGAGCATCGCTGCACCCCGGGAGAGCACACTTTCGCGAGGTCCCCCGCGTCGCAGCCCGGCATTGGTGGTAGTCATGACTGGTTCGCCTTCCGGTTTGTGATGCGCAGGAAAGCGAACGAGAGAATGAACGTCGCGAGCGCCAGAACGACCGAGAACGCCGCCGCGAGGTTGAAGTTCGGTACCGACGACGTTGAGTACACGAGCAGGTTCGGTGTGAACGTGCTCGAAATCGACGACGTGAACTGCCGGAAGACTTCGGGCTCAGTGAGCAGCTGCAAAGTCCCGATGATCGAGAAGACTGCGGTGAGCACGATGGCGGGTGCGACCAGGGGGATCTTCACCGACCAGGCGATGCGGAACTGCCCCGCGCCATCCAGGCGGGCGGCCTCGTAGATTTCGGTGGGGATGGCGAGGAGCGCCGAATAGATGATGAGCATGTTGTAGCCGACGTAGACCCACGTGACGACGTTGGCGATCGCCCACAGCACCGTGCCGGCCGACAGCAGGTTGACACTGGACGTGATGAGTTTGAACGGCGACAGGCTCGGGGAATAAAGGTATCCCCACATGATCGCGGCGACGACGCCGGGAACGGCGTACGGGGCGAAAAACGCCAGCCGAAAGAAGCGTTTGCCGCGAAGCAGTGGAGAGTCGAGCAGCAATGCGAAAACCAGGGCGAGCGCCAGCATGATCGGCACCTGGATGACCCCGAAGAGCAGCACGCGCCCGATGGATGCCCAGAACTCGCTGTTCTGGAAGACCAGCACGTACTGGCTGAGTCCACCGAAGACGAGCGTGGGCGCGCCATACGTTCCGTCGCGGTGGATCGCCTGCAGCGACTCCCAGACGGCGTAAATGATGGGCACGATGTAGAACGCGAGAAAGAGCACTCCGAACGGGGCGACGAGGATCAGGATCGCCGTCACGTTGCGGGGGCGTCGGCGCCGGTAAGCGCCCGTTGTGGTCAGGGCTGGTGCAGTCATTCGTTGCCTCGTTCCTGTCTGATGACGTGAACCCCGCCGGGTTCGATCGTCGCCGTCGTGGTCACTGTCGTCCCTGACAGCAACTCCTGGCCGGCGAAGCAGTGCTCGACCTCCTGGTCGGTGTGGTTGAGCACGAAGATGTAGTCCCGTGCCGTGCCGCGGCGTCGCACGATCTCGACACCGGAATGGGTGTCGGCGATTCCGCGCACTCCGGCCTCATCCACAATCCGACGCAACAGGGCGGCGAGAGAGGTCGGCTGCAGCGCGGTGGCGAGGTACCAGCCCACGCCCGCGCCGTACTCGTTGCGAGTGACCGCGGGGACACCCGGCAGCTCCCCCGACGTGTAGTGGATGATCGGTGTCGCCGTCGTCACGCGCAGGCTCTCGCTCCAGAGGGTCGCGATGCTGCCGTCGCTGAGCGCGCGCGAGTCGCCCGCACCGAGCGGATAGAACTCGTCGGTCACGGCGCCCAGCATGTCGCGGAACGCGCCCGGGTACCCGCCGAGACGAACGCGGTCGTTCTCATCCACGATTCCACTGAAGAACGACACAACGACGTGACCGCCCCCTGCGACGAAATCGTTCACACTCGCCGCCGCCTCGTCCGACACGAGGTAGAGGCTCGGCACGACGACCAGCCGGTACGCGCTCAGGTCGTCACCCGGTCGAACGATGTCGACGGTGGCTCCGATCTCCTGGAGGGCGCCGTAGAGAGAGTGCACCTGCTCGATGTAGCGCAGCTCGCTCGACGGATGCGCGTCGAGGTCGGTCGCCCACCACGCTTCCCAGCTGAACAGCACGGCGATATCGGACTGAACCGTAGAACCCGCGACTTCGGCCAGGCGCCCCACGATCGATCCGAGTTCCACGACCTCCGACCAGATGCGGCTCGCGGTGCCCGCGTGCGGCAGCAGCGCCGAGTGGAATTTCTCGGCCCCCTGGGCGGATGCGCGCCACTGGAAGAAGCAGATGCCGTCCGCCCCGCGGGCGACGTGGGTGAGGGAGTTGCGTTTGAGCTGGCCGGGGGCTTTGGCGTGGTTCACCGGCTGCCAGTTCACCGCGCTCGTCGAGCTCTCCATGAGCAGCCAGGGACGCCCACCGGCGAGGCCTCGCGTGACGTCCGCGGTGAAAGACAGTTCGCCTTCCGGCGTCGGCAGGCGGTGGTCGAGGTAGTGATCGTTCGCGATCAGGTCCATCCGGGGGGCCCACTGCCAGTAGTCCTGGCTGTTGATGTGGGCGGTGACCATGAAGTTCGTGGTGACGGGAAGGCTGCTGTGCTCCCGGATCGCGGCGGCCTCGGCTTCGTAGTACGAGAGCAGCTCGTCGGAGCTGAACCGGTCGAAATCGAGGGTCTGCGCCGGGTTGGAAATGGAGAGAGTCAGCCGCGGTGGAAGGATCTCCTCGAATCCGGTGTAGTGCTGGCTCCAGAAGGTCGTCGCCCACGCGACATTGAGCGCCTCGATGGTGCCGTATTTCGCGGCCAGCCAAACCCGGAATGCGGCGGCCGACACATCGCAGTAGCAGTGCGCGTTGTGGCAGCCGAGCTCATTCGACACGTGCCAGAGTTTCACGCCCGGCTGCGCCCCGTAGCGCTGTGCGGTGGCGGTCACGAGCCGCAGCGCGAGTTGCCGAAAGATGGGAGATGAGGGACACCATGCCTGTCGTCCCCCGGGCCAGCGCAGTGTGCCGTCGGCCACCATGGGAAGGATCTCGGGGTGCGCCGTGGTGACCCAGGGCGGAGGGCTCGAGGTGCCGGTGCCGAGGTTGACGCCGATGCCCGCCTCGGTGAGCAGGGCGATGATCTCATCGAGGTCGTCGAACCGGAAGTCACCAGCCGCCGGCTCGACCTGGGACCACCCGAAAACGTTGAGTGCGACGAGATTGATGCCCGCCTGCTTCATGAGCCGAATGTCGTCGACCCACACCGACCTGTCCCACTGTTCCGGGTTGTAGTCGCACCCGAAAACGAGCCCCTCGACGTCGAGCCCCAGTCCGCTGCCGGGAGCGGTGGCGCTTCGCAGGGTGGGGGTGGTCATTGAGGCCTCGACTTCGTTGGCGTGCGGACGGTGCTGGTGATTCGCGGTCTCACAGCGCGCCCGGGAGGATGCTCTGTGAAGGTTCACAGAAATCGGCCACAACGGTAAAAGGCTGATTTCTGTGAACGTTCCCAGAGTAAACACAGCGGCGCGATCCTGTCAAAGGCCAATTCGGGCGCCTCGATCAAACGGACGCGAGTGGCGCGCTACAGTGGCGCTTGTGAGCCGCAAAAACATCGTGCCGCGCCGAGCGACAATTCACGATGTCGCTGCAGTAGCCGGCATCTCCCGCGGCACCGTGTCGCGTGTGCTCAACGGCCAGCGCTACGTGTCCGAACAGGCCAGGGAGGCCGTCGAGGCCGCCGTCGCCGAAGTCGGATACGTGCGAAATGCGGCAGCGCGAAACCTGGTCACGCAGCAGTCGAGAGCCGTCGCGCTGATCGTCCACGAACCGCATTCCCTGGTTCTCGAGGATCCCAACATCGGCAACATCCTGCTGGGCACGAACGCGGTGCTGTCGTCAGCCGACTACCAGATGGTCACCCTCATCCTCGACTCCAAACGCGACAGCGACCGGGTCGCCGAATACCTTCGCGGAGGGTTCGTCGACGGGGCGATCATCCTCTCGGCCCGCGCCGGAGACCCAATCGCCGTCGCCGTCGCCGAGCTCAGGCTGCCGTCGTCGTTTGTCGGTCACCCGACCAACATCCCCGACCTGCCCTACATCGGCATCGACAATTTCGGCGCCGCCCGCCAGATCACCCAGCGGCTGGTCGCCACCGGCCGAACCCGCGTCGCGATGATCGCCGCGGGCCTCGACCGCGACTCCGGCCAGGACCGGCTTTCGGGCTTCGCCGAGGCCCTGGGCGACCAGTACGACCCGAACCTGGTGAGCAGGCACTCCCTGTACAGCTACGCCGCGGGACGAGAGGGGATGACCGAACTCCTTCGTCGTGAGCCCGGTCTCGACGGCGTGTTCGCTGCGTCCGATGCGATCGCCGCGGGGGCGATGGACGTGCTCCGCGAGGCTGGGCGCAGTGTTCCCCGCGATGTCGGCATCGTCGGGTTCGACGACAGCTCCTGGGCACTCCGGTGTTCGCCGAGGCTCTCCACCGTGCGCCAGCCCTCCGAGACACTCGGGCGTCGAGCCGCCGAGCAGGTGCTCAGCCAACTGCGCGGTGAAGAGCCGGTCGCGAACCTGATGCTCGAGACCGAGGTCGTCTGGCGCGAATCCGCCTAGCCCCCACCCCGTGAGGGGCGTCAATCGGGTCAATGGGATGGTCTCCAGGCCATCGATTGACGCCCCTCACGGGGAGGGGGGTGTTACGTGGGGTTCTCGACCAGCGCGCGAGCTGTGGTTTCGTCGACGATGAGGTCGGTGATGATGCCCGCGGCCAGTGCACCGCGGATCGCCGGGAGCTTGGTGACGCCCGAGACCACGCACGACTCGCCTCGGCACGCGCCGCAGAATGGTCAGCGCCGGGCCACTACCGCGGTCATTCATCGGGATGTCGTCGGTCGACCCGTCTTCCCGGTAGAAGACCGTGGCCACATCGCCGACCACCTTCGAGGCGCTCAGGGACTTGTAGTCGGCCGGCTCGAGATATTCGCCGATGTAGACCCGACTCGGCACCGAGGCGAAGGGCGAACCGAGGCCGAAGAGTGCGACATCCATCTTGCGCTGCAGGTCGACCACGCGTTTGATCGACCGCTCGCGCCACATCGCGTCTTTGGTCTCGCTGCGGTCGAAGAAGGTGGGCACCGGAAACTGCTGCACTGTGGCCCCGAAGGCCGCGCCGAAGCGCTGCAGGATCTCGCTCGAATAGTCGATCCCCGTGGACTGGGTGTTGCCGGCACCGTTGAGCTGGACGATCTGCACGTTCGTCGTCTCCTTCACGACGAGGTGGCGGCTGATCGCGCCGATCGTCGAACCCCAGGCGATGCCGAGGGTCATGTTGGAGTCGACGAATCCGCCGAGCAGCCGGGCGGCGGTGATGGCGACTCGCTCCAGCCGGTCGACATCGGTGATCTGGTTCGGCACCGGAACGACGTGCGACGTGACTCCGTAGCGCGAATACAGGTCCCGCTGGATTCGGTTGGACTGGTCGAGTGGCGATCGCACATGGATCTCGACCAGGCCGGTGGCGCGCGCGTGGCTCAGCAGCCGCGATACCGATGAGCGTGAGGTGTGCAGGTCGTGGGCGATGGCCTCCATCGTCTGGTCCTGCATGTAGTAGAGCTGGGCGGCCCGCAGCGCATCCAGATTTTTGGGCGGATGTGCGGCGGTGGATCCGCTCGCGGCGGGCTCGAAGCGGCTATCGGCGGGCGTCATGGCTTCATTCTGCACATATGTTCAGCAGCCATTGACCGAATGTGTTCACGGTCACACACTGTCATAGGGACGCCCGTACCGCAAAACGGCGCCGCGATCCCGCTGCAGAAACGAAAGGCAACCCAGCACCGTGACTACCCGCAGGCGGACCACCGATCCTCACGAGCGCTCCGACGTCAGCCAGCTGCGCCAGAGACCCTCCGCCGACGTCCTGATCATCGGCGGCGGAATCAACGGCATTGCCACGTTCCGCGACCTCGCACTGCAGGGAGTCGATGTCGCACTCGTCGAGCGAGGCGACTACCTTTCCGGAGCATCGAGCGCGTCGTCCCACATGATCCACGGCGGCATCCGCTACCTCGAGAACGGCGAATTCCGCCTCGTCAACGAATCGGTGCACGAACGCAACCGCCTGCTGAAGAACGCGCCGCACTACGTTCGGCCGCTGCAGACCACGATTCCGATCTACTCGACGTTTTCGGGCATCCTGTCGGCGCCGCTCCGGCTGCTCACCCACAAGCAGGGGCGGCCCAAAGAGCGCGGCGCGCTGCTGATCAAGGTCGGCCTGGTGCTCTACGACTCGTTCTCCCGCGACGGCGGCTCGGTGCCCCGGCACCGGTTCCACGGGCGCAAGCGCTCGCTCGCGGCGCTGCCGCAGCTGAACCCCGACCGTCAAGTACACGGCGACCTACTACGACGCCTCCGTCCACGAGCCCGAGCGCCTTGGCCTGGATGTGCTCGCCGACGCACTTGCCGCCGGTCGAGCAACCGGACGCCCGGCCGCCGACAACACCGCGAGGGCCGCCAACTACGTCGAGGCGGTCGGCGTCGGCAGATGGCGGCGTGCGGCTGCGCGATCGCCGAGACCGGCACGAATTCGTGTTCACCGTCGCGCGTCGTCGTCAACGCCTCCGGGCCGTGGACCGACCTCACCAACGCGGCGATGGGGCAGCCCACCGCGCTGATGGGCGGCACCAAGGGCTCGCACATCGTGCTCGACAACGACGAGCTGCTCGCGGCCTGCGCCGGCCGCGAGCTGTTCTTCGAGAACAGCGACGGCCGCATCGTGCTCATCCAGCCGATCAAGGGCCGGGTCATGGTGGGCACCACCGACCTCGAGGCCGATCCCGCGCGAGCCCGCGCTCTGCACCGAGGAGGAGGTCGACTACTTCTTCGAGCTCGTCTCGCACGTGTTCCCGCACATCACGGTCGACCGGCCCCAGATCGTCTACCGCTTCTCGGGCATCCGCCCGCTGCCGACGCACGAAGACACCAAGCCCGGATTCGTGTCGCGCGACTACAACATCGTGCCCGGCACGCTCGCGCCCGGATCGGAGACAGCGGTGCTCAGCCTGGTCGGAGGCAAGTGGACGACGTTCCGCGCTCTCGGAGAACGACTTGCCGACGCCGTGCTCGAGCGCCTCGGCGCCGAGCGCACGGTCTCGACCACGCAGCTTGCCATCGGCGGCGGCGTCGGCTTCCCGACCACGCCCGAAGCGCGCGCAGACTGGATCAGCGATCAACCGCGACACGCTTCCGGCGTCGCGGGTCGACGTGCTGCTGTCCCGCTACGGCACCCGTGCCGTCACGTGATCGACGCGATCACAGCGGGCGAGGATTCCCCGCTCGAGACCGATCCGTCGCTACTCGACCGGGGAGGTGCGGTACCTCGCCGACACGAATCAGTCGTTCACCTGCGCGATGTCGTGCTGCGCCGAACCAACCACGCGTTCACCGGCGATATCTCGATGGACTTGCTGCGCGAACTCGCGGGCGCTTGTCGGGCGCCGTGCTGAAATGGAACGACGCGCGCATCGCAGCCGAGGTGCGCGATGCGGCCGACGAATTGCTGGCAGAGCACGGAATGCGGTTCGCCGGGGCGCAGGGCGCGTCGGCGAGCGCCTAGCAGACCATCACTCGACACGGTCAACGAAGGAGTTACCTGTATGCCGGAGTATGTCATCGCGCTCGACCAGGGCACGACGAGTTCCCGCGCGATCGTTTTCGATCACTCCGGCACCATCGTGTCTGTCGGTCAGAAGGAGCACGAGCAGATCCTGCCTCGCGCGGGCTGGGTCGAACACGATCCGCGTCGAGATCTGGCGAAACGTGCAGGAGGTCATCGGGGCCGCCCTCTCCAAGGCCGACATCACCCGCCACGATGTCGTGGGTATCGGGATCACCAACCAGCGTGAGACCACCGTCGTCTGGGACAGGTCGACCGGGGAGCCCGTCTACAACGCGATCGTCTGGCAGGACACGCGCACCCAGGAGATCGTCAATCGGCTGGCCGGCACCGAGGGGGTCGAGCGCTTCAAATCGATCACCGGACTGCCCCTCTCGACCTATTTCGCCGGCACCAAGATCGTGTGGATCCTCGAGAACGTGAGCGGCGCACGCGAGCGTGCCGAGCGCGGCGAACTGCTGTTCGGAACGACGGACAGCTGGGTGCTCTGGAATCTCACGGGCGGCACAGATGGCGGGGTGCACATGACCGACGTCACCAACGCGTCGCGTACTCTCCTGATGTCGCTGACGACCCTGCAGTGGGACGATCGAGCTGCTGTCGGAGTTCGACATCCCGAGGTCGATGCTGCCGGAGATCCGCAGTTCGTCGGAGATCTACGGGTACGCGGAGTCGTCGTCGCTGCTGAGGGAGGTGCCGATCGCCGGCATCCTCGGCGACCAGCAGGCCGCGACGTTCGGGCAGGCGGCATTCGACGCGGGCGAGGCGAAGAACACCTACGGCACGGGCAACTTTCTGATCTTCAACACCGGAACCGACATCGTGCACTCGAACAACGGCCTGCTGACGACGGTGGGTTATCGGCTCGGCGACGAGCCGGCGCACTATGCGCTCGAGGGGTCGATCGCGGTGACCGGGTCGCTCGTGCAGTGGCTGCGCGACAATCTGGGGATCATCAAGTCGACCCGGGATATCGAGGCGCTCGCCGCCTCCGTCGACGACAACGGCGGTGCCTACCTCGTGCCGGCCTTCTCGGGCTTGTACGCGCCCTACTGGCGATCGGATGCCCGCGGAGCGCTGGTCGGCCTCACACGGTTCGTGAATCGTGCGCACATTGCGCGTGCGGCGCTGGAGGCGACGGCGTTCCAGACGCGCGAGGTACTCGAGGCGGTAAACGCAGACGCGGGCGTGCCGCTCGCCGAATTGAAGGTGGACGGCGGAATGGTCGCGAATGGGCTGCTCATGCAGTTCCAGGCGGATATCCTCGGCGTTCCCGTCGTTCGTCCCGTGGTCACGGAGACGACTGCGCTCGGCGCCGCCTACGCGGCGGGTCTCGCGGTGGGATTCTGGAAGAACCTCGACGAGCTTCGCGCCAACTGGCAGGAGGATCGCCGGTGGGAGCGCGTTATGGAGCCCGCCGAGGCCGACCGCCTGTACCGAAGCTGGAAAAAGGCTGTAACCAAGACGTTCGACTGGGTCGATGACGACGTTGAGTAGAGGGTAGCTGCGCCGGCCGGCTGGGCTATTTTTCGTCTGGCGGGCTTGGGAATATGTGCATTGGTTGACGCGATCCACAAATTCGGGTCCGCGCTGCGATGCCCCCTGCCTGCCTGACGAGGCCCAATTGCACATATGTTCAGCCAGCTTGCGCGCCTGTTCCGGTGCCCATTGAATCGAAACGCTGGGCTGCATGGGCAGCCAAACCGAGTTCGTCGCGGACGGGCACAGTGCTCGATACACGCGATCCGGGACCCAACAAAGGAGTAGGGATTTATGAAGACACAACTATGGCGAAGGAACGCCTTCTGGTTGGTACTGTCGCTCGTCGTCATGCTGGTGTCATCCATTGGTGCCTCCATCGTGCAGATCGGCGGGTGGCGCGGTCACCGTCAAGAACATGAGCTGGGAGACGAGCGACGGGGAGACGATGAGCGGTCTCCTGCTGGTGCCGAATGGGGCCAGCCCCACTGACAAGCGGCCCGGAATCGTTCTCGCCCACGGCTGGTGGAACGACAAGGAGATGCAGGACTCCAACTACGTCGAGCTCGCGCGCCGCGGCTACGTGGTGCTCTCGATCGACATGTACGGTCACGGCAGCTCTTCCGACATGGTCCCCGGCCACGAGCTCAACCACGCGACCGGCATGTACGCCGGCGTTGAGGAGATCGCGAGCCTTCCGTTCGTCAAGACCGACGACATCGGAATCAGCGGCCACTCCAACGGCGCTCGCGCGGCCAACCTGGCCATCCCGATCGACGATGCCGCGCCCAAACAGCTCATCAAGTCGGTGTACCTGGTCGACAACGACCCGATCTACACCGACGCCAAGGGCAAGCTGATCAACTACTACGGCAACCGGGATGTCGCCGTGCAGGCCGACCAGTACGACGAGTTCTTCTTCCGCAGCTACTCCAAGACCGGGGTCGAGACGACCACGCCGCGCGAATACATCAACACACCGCAGGCGCAGTCGTTCCTGAACTTCGGTAAGGCCCCGACCGAGAAGCGCGTGTCGTACAAGACCTACACCGCGACGATCGACGGCCGCACAGCGATCCGTCAGATCAACAACCCGGCGCAGACGCACCCGTGGGGCCCGACCTCGAAGCAGGAGGTCACCTCTCTGCTCGAGTTCTTCAACAAGTCCCTCGGAACCCCGAACCCGATCGCACCCGGATCGCAGATCTGGCAGGTCAAGGAAGCCTTCAACGCGCTCGGCCTCGTCGGCTTCGCGATGTTCCTGCTCGCCTTCGCCAAGGCACTGCTCGGAACGCGCGCCTTCGCCGGGCTGCGACTGGCGGCGCCTGCCGTCGTCGTCGCACGGGACCGTCGCGGTCACCTGTGGTTCTGGGGTGCCCTCGTGGTCTCGGCGCTGATCTCCGGATTCAGCTACATCCTGCTCAGCGAGAACACCGCGGTGGCGACGATCGCCTACACGCAGGCGCTGCCCCTGGTGCCGCAGGGCGCCGTGTGGTTCATCGCGCTCTGGGCCGGCATCAACGGTGTGACCACGCTGATCATCATGATCCTCTCCTACCTGCTCTTCGGTCGGAGCCAGGGCATGACGATTCGCGGAAGCGGAATCCTGCCCGGGTGGAAGAACTTCGGCAAGAGCATCCTGGTCGCGATCATCACCGTTGCGGCCGCCTACGCGATCGTGTTCACGCTGGCGTACTTCTTCAACACGGACTTCCGCCTGTGGGTTCTCGCCATCCCGACGTTCACGGTCGACAAGCTCTGGCCAGCGTTCCTCGTGATCGGGTACTTCACGGTGTACTTCGTGTTCAACTCGATCGCGATCAACGTGTTCAACCGGTTCCTGATCTTCGGAAAGGAGTGGGGTAACACGGCCGCGCTTGCGCTCTTCAACGGCATCGCGCCCATCGTGCTGGTCGCCTACCAGTACACGCACTTCTTCATCACGGGTGACCTGGCTCCGGGCTTCGGCGGCATCTTCTCGATCTGGCTGTTCCCGGTGATCGTGATCCTGCCGGTGGCTGCCGTCATCACCCGCAAGATCTACCGGGCAACCGACAACCCCTACATCGGTGGCTTCATCATGGCGGCCACGGTCACACTCATCGCCGTGTCGAACACGCTCACCTGGGCGAACTAGCACTCGCGGTGCTGCACGGATCGGGCCCGGGGAGAGGTGGTCTCCCCGGGCCCGTTCTTCAGGTTCGGACGCGATGCTGAGCGGTCAGCGCTGCACCGGCTCCGAGGCGGTCAGCAGCACCAGTTCGTCGCGGGTGGGAAACCCTTCCCAGTCGCCGGGGTTGACGCACGCGAATGCTCCCAGGGTGACCGCGGTCGTCAGACGGTCTACGACCGCGCAGCCGGCGAGCAGTTCGGCGAGATAGCCGGCGACGAAGGCATCCCCGGCGCCGACGGTGTCGATCACCCGAACCGGGATAGCCGCGCGGGTGTGGATGATGCCGTCGACGAGGGCGACGCATCCCTCCGCTCCCCGCTTGATGACTGTCTGCGTGGGGCCGAGTTCTGCGATGGCCGCCGCAAGCTCGTGCGGCGTCGCGGCGGCGGGAAACAGGATGCGCCCCTCGTCTTCCCCGGCGAACACGATGTCCGCCTGGGACGCGATCTCCCGGTAGGTGGCCGCCGGGTCATCCGTCCACAGCGATCCCCGATGATTGACGTCGAACGACACGGGCACTCCCGCGCCACGGGCAATCGAGATCGCCGTGAGCACGGTCTCGCGTGCGGAATCGGACAACGCCGCGGTGATGCCGGTGACGTGCAGCAGCGCCGCAGACTCGATGTCGGCATCGGCCAGGTCATCCACGGTGAGCCTGCTTCCCGCGCTCCCGGCGCGGTAGTACTGCACTCGTGTCGCGTCGTTGGTGCGCTGCTCCTTGATCATGATCCCCGTCGGGGCGGAACCATCGACGATGCCTCTCACGTCGAGTCCTTCCGCGCGAAGTTCGCGAAGGATCCGGCGTCCGATCGGGTCCGAGCCCACCCTGCCGACCCAGCGCGCCGGCGTACCGAGCCGAGCCAGGGCGATCGCCACATTGCTCTCCGCTCCGCCGATGCCGAGCGCGAAGTCGGAGACGTGAGCGAGCGAGCCCACCGAGGTCGCCCGGAACAGGCCCATGGTTTCGCCAAACGTGACCACGGGCTTCATGTGTTGTCCTCGGCGAGGGCTGCGGACGCGCGGCTGAGCTGCTCGATCAGTTCGAAGTCGCCCGCAGCAATGGCGCCGCGCGGTGCCATCCAGCTTCCGCTCACGCCGAAGATGGCCGGATGCCGAAGGTACTCGGCCGCGTTGGACGGGGTGACCCCGCCGCTCGGCACAAAGCGCACGTCACCGAAGGGTGCCGCGAGTGCCGCGATAGTGTCGAGGCCACCGAGCCGGTCGGCCGGAAAGAACTTGAGCACGGTGATACCGGCTCGCAGCGCGCGCTGGATCTCCGTTGCCGTCGCCACGCCGGGCAGAATCGCGACGTCGTGAAACTGTGCCCGCGCGACGACGTCGTCGTCGAAGCCCGGGCTGACGAGAAACTGCGCACCGGCATCCACGCATCGATCGACCTGCTCGACCGTCAGCACTGTGCCGGCGCCGGCAAGGAATCCGGGCCGGTCACCCACCGCTCGAAGGGCCTGCAGCCCGGCCGGGGTTCTGAGCGTGATCTCGGCGCAGGGGACACCGCCGGCCGCGAGCGCTGCCGCGAGTTCCGGTGCGTACCCGGCGTCGTCGATCACGATAACCGGGATGATCCGGATGCTCGCCAGCTGCTCCAGTACCGTTGCCGTCGTCATCGCCCCAGCCAACCACCATCGACGGGCAGGGTGATGCCGGACACATAGTCCGACGCGGGTGAGGCCAGGAACACCGTTGCCCCGGCGAGATCTCGCGCCTGTCCCCAGCGACCGGCCGGGATTCGTTCGAGGATCGCACGCGAGCGATCGGGGTCATCCTGCAGCGCCTGGGTATTGTCGGTCGCGATGTAACCGGGAGCGATCGCGTTGACCGTGACGCCTTTGCTCAGCCACTCATTGGACAGCGCCTTCGTCAGCCCCGCGATGCCCGACTTGGCGGCGGTGTAGCCGGGCACGTTGATGCCGCCCTGGAAGCTCAGAAGCGATGCGGTGAAGATGATCTTGCCGTACCCGCGCGCGATCATCGACCGGCCGACCGCCTGCGTGAGCACGAACTGGCTCGACAGGTCGACGGCGATGACGCGGTCCCACAGCTCGAGGGGGTGCTCGGCGGCGGGCGCGCGCTCGATCGTTCCCGCATTGTTCACGAGGATGTCGACGCCCACGCCGGCCAGCTGCTCGCCTAACGCGGTCACCGCGTCCCGGTCGGCGAAATCGACAGTGAGTGCGGTGAAGGTTCGGCCGTGGGCGACGACGGCGGCCTCGATGGCGCTGCCGGTGGCCTGCAGGGTGGCGCTCACCCCGATGATGTCGGCGCCCGCTTGCGCGAGCGCCTCGGCCATTGCGAACCCGATGCCACGTTTCGCACCCGTCACGACCGCGGTGCGACCGGTGAGGTCGAACAGCCCGCTCATGATTCGGCCTGGACGTCGACCAGGATCTTCATCGCCCGGCCGCCCTCGAGGTCGGCGAACGCGTCCTGGGTCTGGGACAAGGGAACGATTTTCGTGATGAGCAGGTCCGCGGGGATGATGCCACCATCGAGCAACTCGACGGCCTTCTCGAAGTCGACGCGCTGGTAGACCCGGGCCCCGAGGATGGTCAGTTCCCGCCAGAACAGTCTCTGGAGGTTGATCTCCCGCGGGATCGGGTGAATCGCAACGACGACCAGGGTGCCACGCACCTTCGCGAGGTCGGTTGCGCCCAGCACTGCGGCGGCGGCGCCCGAGACTTCGAACACGACGTCGGCTCCGGCGCCATCCGTCCACTTCGTGACCCACTCAACCTGGTCTGTCTCGCGGGGGTCAAGCGTCTCGAATCCCAATTCTGCGATCTGCCCACGGCGATTGGCGTCGAGTTCGATGACGACCACCGACCCGCCGAACTCACGCGCGACGGAGGCGATGAGAACTCCGATCGGGCCACCTCCGATCACGACCACCTTGTCGCCGGGCTGAACGTTGCCGCGGCGCACATCGTGCACGGCAACGGCGGTGGGCTCGACGAGCGCGGCATGATCGAGTCGAAGGGTTGCGGGAAGAGCGACGAGAACGTCGGCCGGTACGTTCCAGTAGCCCTGCAGCGAGCCGGGAGAGTCGATCCCGATGAAGTTGAGGTTCTGGCAGATGTGCTGGTTGCCGGCGAGACAGGCCGGGCAGGTGCCGTCCCAGTCGAGCGGCATCACCGTCACGGCGTCGCCGACCGACCAGCCCGTCACCCCGTCGCCGAGGGCGGCAATGGTGCCGCTCATCTCATGGCCGAAGACGAGCGGTGTGGTGACGCGCGCATCCATATTGCCGTGCAGGATGTGCAGGTCGGTGCCGCAAAGCCCCGTGTAGGCGACCTTGATCTGCACCTGCCCCTGTGCCGGAGCGACCGGCTCGGCCTCGTTCACTGTGATCGTGCGGTCTCCCACGTAGCTGGCTGTCAACACTGACGGTGCTCCTCAATTGATCTGATGAATTTGTGCGCTGTCCTATTCTGGCCCGAACTGATGCAGGGCGCGAACCCAATCCGGCGGTGTTGCCCGCGATCTTGACCGGACAAAGCAGAGTCGATAGCCTTGGTCAAACGATTGAGCACTCCGGTTTGCCCGAGGATTCGCGAAATTTCCGCGTCCGCCCGGCCTCGAAACCGGCATCCGACGAAGGAGCACGTGGTGGCGGCTGAGAAGATACGACCACTCGAGGGAGTTCTCGTTCTCGACTTCAGCCAGTTCCTGGCCGGACCGGTCGCAGCGATGCGACTGGCGGATCTCGGGGCACGAGTCATCAAGATCGAGCGTCCCGGCGTGGGCGACATCGGCCGCACGCTGGCGTTCGCGGGCAAGTCCGCCGACGGCGACACGATGTCATTTCATGCGATGAATCGAAACAAGGAGAGTGTCGCCGCCGACCTCAAGCACCCGGAGGACCTGGCCTGGGTCAAACATCTGGTGACGCAGGCCGACGTTCTCATCCAGAACTTTCGACCGGGCGTCATGGAGCGAATCGGGCTCGACTACGAATCCGTGCGGCAACTCAACCCCGCGCTGGTCTACGCGAGTGCGACGGGGTACGGCGACACGGGGCCGTGGAAGGACCGGCCCGGGCAAGACCTGCTGGCGCAATCGGTGTCGGGCATGCCGTGGCTGAGCGGGTCGCGAGATGACGGTCCGATACCCGTCGGCCTCTCGATCGCCGACCACCTCATGAGCTGCCACATCGCGCAGGGGGTGACGGCACTGCTGGTTCGGCGGTTCCGCACCGGCGAAGGCGGCCATGTTCAAACCAGCCTGCTCGAGGCGATGCTCGACCTCCAGTTCGAGTTGCTGACGACCCATCTCAACGATGCGAGCGTGACTGTTGTGCGCGGCGGCCAGCACTCAGCCCACGCGTTTCTCTCGGCGCCCTACGGAACCTATCCGACGAGCGACGGATACCTCGCGCTGGCGATGAATCCGGTCGACCGGATCGGCACACTCCTCGGCATCGCCGAACTGGCGGCCATGAGCGACCCCGAGAGCTGGTGGGAGAAGCAGGATGCGATTTCGGAGTTGCTGGCAGCGCACTTCGCGCTCGAGACGACGGAGCACTGGCTCGCCATCCTCGACCCGGCCGACGTCTGGTGCGCACCGGTGCTGACTCTCGAGCAGCTCGTCGCACATGAGGGGTTCGCGGCGATCGGGATGACCCAGAAGATCGCTCGGGATGCGGTCGGCACCGCGAAGCCGGTCACCATCACGACGACCCGAAGCCCCCTCCGCATCGACGGCGAACCGCTCACCGGGTCGGGCCCGGCACCACGGCTGGGACAGCACACCGACGCCGTGCGGGCGGAGTTCGCGGCCCCGGAGCGAGTCGAGCCGTGACGACCGTCCTTCGCGGGATCACCTGGGAGCATTCGCGCGGCTACGGCAGTGTGGTCGCCGCGGCAGAGGCCTACCGCGCGCTGAGACCCGGCGTGGAGGTGACGTGGCAGTTTCGCTCGCTGCAGGCGTTCGCCGATCATCCGCTCGAGCAACTGGTGGACGAATACGACCTTCTCGTCATCGATCACCCGCACATCCCTGTCGCCGCCGAGAATGGGCTGCTTGCACCGCTCGACGGCGCGGGCCACGACGCAGAACTGGCGCTCCTGGCAACCCAGTCCGTGGGTCGCTCGTTCGAGAGCTATTCGCATCTCGGTCGACAGTGGGGCCTCGCGACCGATGCCGCAGCGCAGGTCGCCGCCTACCGGCCAGACCTCATCGACGATCCGCCGCGCGACTGGCCCGCGGTGCTCGAGCTTGCGCGGGACGGCAGGGTGCTGTGGCCGGCAAAACCGATCGACGCGTTCTCGAGCCTCATCACGGTGGCCTCCAACTCGGGTGCCGACCCGATGACCGCGGACGGGCTGTTTCTTGTCGAGCAGGATGCCCTGGCCGCACTCGACCTGCTGCACGAACTGGCGGCGCACGTGCCGGCAGAAAATCTCTCCTGGAATCCGATCCAGGTTGCGGATGCGCTTGCGGACGGCGACCGGTTCGCTTACTGCCCGCTGCTCTTCGGGTACACCAACTACTCGCGAGCGGGCTTTCGCACGAATCGGCTCCGGTACATCGACATCCCGCGTGGCGTGCGCGGGGTCGCGGGGTCACTGCTCGGTGGCGCGGGGGTCGCGGTTTCCTCGCGTACGCCTGCCCGCGAGGAAGCGGTCGCGCACGCCTTCTGGCTCGCTTCCGCGCCCGTGCAGGCCGGAGTGTACTTCGATGGGGGCGGCCAGCCCGGCAACGCGGTCGCCTGGGACGACGATCGCACCAACGAGCTCACGCTCGACTTCTTCCGAGGCACGCGAGCGACGCTCGAGGGCGCCTACCTGCGTCCGCGAGCGGCCGGATACATCGAGCTGCAGGATCGTCTCTCGCCGCTCGTGACTCGCGCGCTGGCTGGGCAACTCTCAGACCGGGATTGCGTCCGTCAGCTCAATGAAATGACCGAAGCACACCTGGGAGGGGCATGATGCAGACCATCGATCGCTGGTTCGAGGACTATCGAGGTCGGCGAGATGAGGCGCACGGTCGGCAGAACCATCACCGAGGCCGACATCGTGTTGCACGCAGGACAGACGGGCGACTTCTTCCCGCACCACATGGATGCGGAGTGGGCGGCAACGCAGCCCATCGGCCAGCGCATCGCGCACGGCACGCTCGTTCTCTCGATTGCGGTGGGGATGACCGCGGGCGACATCAACCCGCAGGCGATGAGCTACGGCTACGACCGCATCCGGTTCATCAAGCCCGTGTTCATCGGCGACACCATCAGTGTCACTGCCGAGATCACCGAGCAAGACCGACCACGCTGAAGCGCCCGGCGGAGTTCGGCTATGTGCACGAACTGGTCACGGCGTACAACCAACGCGGCGAAACGCCTCTGGTGCTGACGCACCTGTACCTCGTGAACAAGCACGGCGTGAATACCCGCTGACTCAGCAGCCGCTCTGCCCGTTCTACACTGGCCGAGTGCCCACCCTGAGCGACGTCGCAGCCCTGCGGGCGTCTCGATCTCCGCGGTTTCTCGAGTTCTCAGCAACGCTCCCAGTTCGCGCGTGAGCAGTGCGACGCGGCAGCGCATCGAAGATGCGGCCCGCGAACTGGACTACCACCCGAACTTCGCAGCTCGGGCGCTGAAGTTCTCGCGCACGAACGTCGTCGCACTGGTCGTTCCCGACCTGACCAACGCGATCTTCACCGAACTGATGCGCGGCGTCGAGGAGGCCGCCTCCGAGCTCGGGTACATGGTGTTGCTTGCGCGGGCCGAGAGCGTGCAGCCCGCGGCAGACACCCTCGCTGGACTGGTCGGGGAGGGCAGGGTGGATGGCGTTCTCATCCAGGTCGGCGACGGCACGACGACCGAAGACCTCGCCGGCATTCTCGACGGCCGCGTGCCCGCCGTGCTCATCAATTCGCGCCGGGAGGATCACGTCGGGTCCGTAATACTGCCTGACGAGGAGGGCATCGCGGTCGCGGTCGACCATCTGGCCTCGCTCGGTCATACCTCGATCGGTCTCGTGAACGGGCTCCCGACAACCGACAGCGCGGCGCGGCGCGGCGCGGGTTTCCTGACGGCGATGGCGGCGGCAGGCCTCACCGTCAACCCGGACTTCGTCACCTGGCTCGGCTACGACCCGCAGCAGGGACGTGCGGCGATGCGCGTCCTCGGGGCGCTCGCCGAGCGTCCGACGGCGATCGTGGTCGCCAACGTCAACGCTGCGCTCGGCCTGCTGGTCGAGGCTCGAAGCTTCGGGATCGGCATACCGACCGACCTCTCGATCGTCGCCATCCACGATGCCTGGACCGCCGAAAACGCCTGGCCGCCCCTCACGACTGTTCGAATGCCGCTGTACGAGCTCGGCAAGAGCTCGATGTCGGCGATTTTCGAGCGCATTCGTACCGGCGCGATCGCGGACTTCGTGGTTCGCGACCCTGCGCCGCACCTGGTCGTCCGGGAGTCGACAGCGCACAGATAGCCAGCTATTCAACTGACCAATTGGCACTAATATGCGGATTATCGGCCCCATCACCCGAATTAAGCCTCAATACATCTAATCTTTGCCCTATGCTTACGTGACGGCGAAAACACCCGGCAGCGAAGGGATTGTGCAATGCGGACTCGCGCGACGAGGCGCGGTCTCCACCTGACGGAACTCGGACTGGGGGCAGCCCAGTTCGGCAACCTCTACCGGGAGACGACCGACGAACAGGCGGCAAGCGCCGTCACAGCAGCATGGGACGCCGGCATCCGATACTTCGATACCGCCCCGCACTATGGCCTCGGGCTCTCGGAGCGCAGGCTGGGTGCGCTGCTGAGGCAGTACCCCAGAGGCGAGTACGTGGTGTCGTCGAAGGTGGGGCGCCTGCTCGTTCCGAGTCCCGAAACCGCGCACCGGGTCGACGATGCGGGCTTCGCCGTGCCCGCGACCCTCCGTCGCGAGTGGGACTTCAGCCGCGACGGCATTCTTCGATCGGTCGAGAGCTCACTCGAGCGCACCGGACTCGATCATCTCGACATCCTCTACCTGCACGACCCCGACGATCACCTGGAGCAGGCGCTCGGCGAGGGCATCCAGACTCTCATCGAGCTTGCGAGACCAGGGGGTCGTTCGCGCGGTCGGCGCGGGCATGAACCAGTCCGAGGCGCTCGCCGCGCTCATTCGCGTCGCCGACGTCGACCTGGTCATGCTCGCCGGCCGCTACACATTGCTCGAGCAGGGAGCGGCGACCGACCTGCTGCCGCTCGCGGTCGAGCGCGGAGTCGGGGTCGTGATTGCCGGCGTCTACAACTCAGGGCTGCTGGGCTCGCCCCGCCCCGCCGTCGACGCCAGGTACGACTACGAGCAGGCGCCCGTCGACGTCATCGCGCGGGCCAACGCAATAGCCGACGTCTGCGAACGCCACGGCGTCACCCTGCCCGAGGCCGCTCTCGCGTTTCCCCTGCTGCATCCCGCCGTCGTGTCGGTCGTGGTCGGAGCGCGCGACGCGCGCGCAGGTGACGAGCAATGTCGAGCGCTACTCCACCCCCGTTCCCGCGGCGCTGTGGAGCGACCTCCACGCCGAGTCACTGCTGCCCGATTCGACCTTCCTACCGCGCCTGACGGGACCTACGACATGCCAACTGATCACTGCCGTCACCACTCACGATGTGAGATTTCCCACGTCGCTCACCGCCGACGGCTCCGATGCGATGAACAAGGACGGCGACTACTCGGCCGCGTACGTCGTCATCCATACCGATGATCCCTCGCTGAAGGGCTACGGCTTCACCTTCACGATCGGTCGCGGCAACGACCTGTGCGTCGAGGCCGCCCGGCAGCGCGGCCTTCCGCTGGTCGGTCGCTCGGTCGCAGGCATCGGTCGCCGACCTCGGAGCGGTCTACCGCGACCTGAACGAGCGACTCCCAACTGCGCTGGCTCGGTCCGGAGAAGGGCGTCGAGCACCTTGCTCTCGCGGCGGTCATGAACGCCATGTGGGATCTGGCCGCTCGCGTCGCCGGAAAGCCGCTGTGGCGGCTGCTCTCGGACATGACGCCGGAGCAGCTGGTCGATGCCGCCGACCTGCGGTACCTCTCCGACGCGATCACCCGGCGACGAGGCGATCGACCTGCTGACCGAGCTGGTGCCCACACGCGCAGCGCGCATCGCCGAACTCGCCGATTCCGGATACCCCTGTTACACGACGAGCGCCGGATGGCTCGGCTACAGCGACGAGAAGCTGCGACGGCTGCTGCAGGAGGCTGTCGACGAGGGCTACCACCACGTGAAGCTCAAGGTCGGGGCGAACCGCGACGAGGACATCCGCCGACTCGGGATCGCGCGCGAGGTGATCGGTCCGGACGCGAAGCTGATGATCGACGCCAATCAGGTCTGGGATGTGCCGGAGGCCATCGACTGGATCGGCGACCTCGCGAAGTTCAATCCGCACTGGGTCGAGGAGCCGACGAGCCCCGACGACGTGCTCGGACATGCCGCCATCCGCAAAGCGATCTCGCCGATCGGCGTCGCCACGGGCGAGCACGGCATGAACCGCGTGCTGTTCAAGCAGATGTTCCAGGCGGAGGCGATCGACTTCTGCCAGCTCGATTCGGCCCGACTCGGCCAGCATCAACGAGATCCTCGCGTGTACCTCATGGCGAAGAAGTTCGGTGTTCCGGTGTGCCCGCACGCGGGCGGAGTCGGGCCTCTGCGAGCTCGTACAGCACCTGTCGATCTTCGACTATGTCGCGGTGTCGGGCTCCCTCGAGAACCGCGTCACCGAGTACGTCGACCACTTGCACGAGCACTTCGTGGACCCGTGCATCGTCAGGAATGGCGCCTACGTACTGCCAACGCAGCCCGGCTACAGCGCGCAGATGTTCGACGAGTCGGTCGCCGAATACACCTTCCCGACCGGTAGCTACTGGTCGTCGTCGATGACCGGCTGATCCTGGACGTAGTCTTCGACGACGAGCAGGTGGTGCCCCATGAGCAGGCGCGCACGGTCGGGATGGTGCGCCTGCAGCGCGCCGAGAATCGCCATGTGCTCGCCGTGCGATGTCAGGACCTGCCCGTGATTGTGGAGTCCGAGCCACAGGCGGGCGCGCTGGGTGCGGTTGGCGAGAGCGTCGATCAGGGCGGCCAGCGCCGAGTTGTTGGCGCCCTGGGCGATGACGTGATGGAAGGCGATGTCGGCGTCCATGATGGCCTCGTGGTCGAGCTCCTGGTCGGTGACCATGAGCGGGGCGACGCCCGCCATGATCGCTGCGGCCTCAGCAAGTTGCTCGTCGGTGATGTACAGGGCGGCGCGCGAGGCCGCCTCCGACTCGAGGATGCGCCTGACCGTGTGCAGGTCGTGGCGATGCTCCGGGGCCTGCAGGTCGACCATGAATCCCATGGGAGCCAGAAGCAGGTTCGAGTCCAGCGAGGTCACGTAGGTTCCGTCGCCCTGCCGGGTCTCGAGAACGCCCATGATGCAGAGTGCTCGGACTCCCTCGCGCAGCGAACCACGCGAAACCCCCAGCGAGACGGCCAGGTCTTTCTCGATGGGCAGTCGCGAGCCCGGGCCCAGCTCGCCGGCGGTGATCATGTGTTTGATGCCCTGCAGCACGACATCGGTCTGGGACAGGCTGCTGGCCGACGGCGCGGGGGACTCGTGCTTTGTCGCTGCCGTTGTCATGGCGTCATTCTATGACCGCGTGCCAATTTCGGGGGAACTGGTCAATTATCGACATTCATCCGATCAATAGCCCCAAGATAGCGACTCTGGCTCAGAAATACGCTAATGTTGACCGAAACATCTGATGACATTTCCCACTCAACGACGAGGCCAACACATGTCGCCTGACTCCCCCGCCTTCGACACCACCCTGCGGGTACGCAGTATCCGCGCGGTGCTTCTTTCGGCGACGTACCCACCGGGCAAAGAACTGACCTGGGTCGGCGGCGTCATCTGGTCATGGGATGCCGCGCTTGTCGAAGTGACGCTCACCGACGGAACGACCGGGCTCGGGGAAGCCGGCGCGGGCATCATGGCGGCGCAGGCAGTACCGGGCATCGTCACGGCATACGAGCCCTACCTGCTCGACACCGACTTCGCGCATCCACTCGACGTGGCCGACCACCTGCGCGCATACACGGCGTTCTGGTCACGGGGCGGAATACTCAACGGGGTCGCGGGAGCGATCGAGACGGCGTGTCTCGATGCCGTGGCCAAGCGCAACGGGGTGCCCGCGTATGAACTGCTGGGAGGCGCGAAGCGCACCAGTATCGAGACCTACGCCAGCGGGGGCCTTGGCACGACGTTCGAGCAGATCTCGGAGTGGATGTTCGCCCAGGTCGACAGGGGCTTCCGAACGGTCAAGTTCCGCGCCATGACCGACCCCGATACGACCCTTCGCCTGCTCGAACACGTCACCGCGCAGCTGCCGGCGGGAGTGCGCTTCGTGCTGGACGCCGTGCAGGGATGTGCCTCGTCACCCTGGAGCGTCGAGGACGCGATCCGCGTCGGCAGGCGGGTCGCCGAGCACGGTGCACGCTGGTATGAGGAGCCGTGTTTCGCCGACGACCTCGAGGGGTACCGTCGGGTGCACGACGCGCTGGATGTTCCCATCTCCGGTGTGGAGTCGAACGGAACCGTGCGGGAGTTCGCCGAGCTCATCGCATCCGGTGGCATCGATGTCGCCCAACCGGACGTGACCTTCGTCGGCGGGCCGAGAGCATTCTCGGAGGTCGCGGCGATCGCCAACGCCGCCGGGCTCGCCTGCGTTCCGCACGTCTGGGGCAGCGGAGTGACATTCTCGGCAAACCTGCACACGGTACTGGCCCAGCCGGCGGTTGAGCTCTTCGAGTACTGCACGCTGCCGAACCCCCTTCGCGATGCACTGTTGGTCGAGCCCGTGGCATTCGCAGACGGGGTGCTCAGCGCTCCCACGGCACCAGGCCTCGGTGTTGCCCTGACCGAAGAGCTCGAGCGCAAGTACGCGTTCGTCGCCGGGGGTGGTCATGTCATCCGTTGACCGCCCGACCTTCGACCAGCTGCCGGGGGACGAGCGGCTCACCTCGGCCATGCTCAGCGACTCCCTGGATGCCGCCGGGCTGCGCTCACAGGTGCTCGAACGGCAGGCTGGCCCCGTTGACCCCGGGGTCCCGCGCATTCGGGCGCGCCTGGACGGTGCGCTTCGAGCCCTCGACCGTGGACTTTCCCGCCGACCCCTACGGGGCAGCAATCGACTACATCTCCGCCATCCGTCCGGGAGAAATTGCCGTGATCGGCACCGAGGAGAGCAACGAGACGGCCTTCTGGGGCGAGTTGTTCAGCGCCGCGGCGATCGGCGCCGGTGCGGTCGGGGTCGTGACCGACGGCAACCTGCGTGATACCGAAAAAATCGTGGGCCTGGGCTTTCCCGCATTCTCGCGTTCCCGCCGACCCATCGATTACCGGGCGCGAATGCGCGTGACCGAGACCGGCGGTGCGATCGAGCTGGGTGGCGTGAGGATCGCCACCGGCGACATCGTGTTGGCCGACGACGACGGCGTGGTCGTGATTCCCCGCGAGCGAGAGCTCGAGGTGCTGACGCTGGCGCGGGAGCGCGCGGCGAAGGAGTCGACAGTGCTTACGGAACTGCTCGCGGGGGAGTCCCTGCGGGCAGTATGGGACCGGCACGGCATTCTGTAAGACGACGACGGCAGGGAGCGAAGCGGCTCATGACAGGCATCATCATCGACGCGCACCAGCACGTATGGGATCCGCGACGAGCACGCTACGACTGGTTGACGCCCGAGCTCGCCCCGATCGATCGACCCATCGCCTTCGACGAGCTCACGCCGTCGCTCGACCGTGCGGGAGTCACCGCGACCGTATTGGTGCAGTCGGCCGACAATGACGAAGACACCGCCCTCATGCTCGAGGTCGCGGCGGCGAACCCCGAGGTCGTCGCGGTCGTCGCCTACGCGCCGCTGGCGCATCCGGAGCTCGCGAGATCACGCCTCGAATCCTTTGCGGGGAACAGCCTCATAGTCGGTGTTCGCAACCTGATCCACAACATCCCCGACCCGCGATGGCTGCTGCGAGCGGACGTGGACGAGGGCCTCGGCCTGCTCGAAGAGGCGGGGCTGTCGTTCGACCTCGTTGCGGTGCTCCCCGAGCATCTCGCGCTGGTGCCGACCCTCACGGAGCGCCATCCCGACCTTCGGATTGTCATCGATCATCTCGCGAAGCCCCCTATTGGCCTCGCTGACGTCGAGCCCTGGTGGAGCCTCATCGCGCGGGCCGCGGAGAGTCCGAACGTCTTCGCGAAAGCCAGCGGTCTCTATTCCGCGTCGGGCGACAGCGGCTCGTGGACCATCGACTCGGTTCGCCCGTTCCTTCACCGTGCTCTCGAATGCTTCGGCGCGTCCCGGCTGATGTACGGGGGCGACTGGCCCATCTCCGTGCTGTCGGGTGGCTATGACCGGGTCTGGGACGGCCTGCACGAATTGTTCGACGAATTGCCGGCGCTCGACAGGGACGACATTCTCGGGGGAACGGCCACGAACTTCTATCGGATTGACGAGTCGCGCATCGCGGCCGCAGTGGCCAATGATGGCAAATAATCCAATCACTGGGGTCGGATATCCCGAGTAATTGCCCATTTTCGGCATCTGGACAAGTTATTGGGTCTAATTCATCTGATCTATAGTACGATCGAGCGAAGCTGAAGTTCATCTCCAGAGAGATGCTCAAACGATTGACCCGTCTCGAAAACTGGTCTAACGTTTGAGCATCCGAGTGGACTTCTGCCCATTGCACCAAGCGGCAGATACACGACGGCGTGTTCTCAAACGCCACAACATCACAAGGAGTGTCAATGAAGACAAGAAAGTTGTTGTCGGTGACGACGGCTGTGGCGGCCATCGCCATGGTCGGCCTTGCCCTATCGGGTTGTAGCAGCAGCTCGAAGAGCACCGCAGGCACCGGTACGCAGACCGATTCCGGCGGCCCCATCACCGTGTGGGTCGACGCACCGCGGGTGCCCGCGGCGGACGCATTCAAGAAGGCCTACCCGAACATCAAGATCAACATCGTGCAGATCGACAGCACGGTGGGCGCGACCACGACGCAGCAGCACTTCGCCCAGTTCGATGCGGCAAAGAAAGGATGGCCGGACGCCATCTTCTTCCCGTCGAACGACGACGTGGCCTGGGCATCGAAGACCGGGTACACCGCCAACATGAGCAAGGACACCCCGAGTCTCGTTGCCGGCTACACCAAGACGGCGCTCGCATCCTGCTACATCAACGGCACCTACCAGTGCCTGCGCAATGACGCGGCACCAGACGTGTTCTGGTACAACGCGGCACTGTTCAAGCAGTGGGGCTACACGGTTCCCACGACCTGGGCCGACTACGAGTCACTCGCCGTCAAGATCGCCCAGGACCACCCCGGGTACATCAGCGGGTTCACGGGTGACGCCTACGCACCGAACCGCTACCTCTGGGCTTCCGACTGCCCGACCAACGTTTCGGTGAACCCGACGACGGTGCAGATCAACTTCCAGGACCCGAAGTGCACGCGAGCCGAGAACCTGCTGTCGACACTGGTCGGCGCCAAGGCGCTCTCGACCGACGGAATCTTCGACGCCGACGCCACCAACGCCGGTCAGAAGCTGGTCATGAGCCCCGGAGCGGTCTGGTGGGGCAACTACCTCTTCGAGCAGACGTGGAAGCTCCCGAAGGGCACCATGCAGGCGGCCCCCGGGCTGAGCTGGCCCGGATCCTCGAGCGCGCAGATGGGTGACGAAGGCGGCGGACTGTGGGGCATGTCGTCCCACATCAAGGGCAAGGAACTCGCGAACACCGAGACCTTCATGAAGTTCGTCGTCAGCAACCCGGCCTGGCAGGTCGACCTGACGACCGGCCTCCCGGCATTCACCGCGATGCAGCAGCCCTGGCTGACCAAGCAGGCGAGCGACGACTTCTACGCCGACACCACGTCGACGCTCGCCCAGTTCGCTCCGGCCATCAACACGGTTCCCGGTGACTACAGCTACCTGCTGTACGACACGGGTGGTGAGTGGACCTCCACGATTGCGAAGGACCTCGCCGCCGGCCAGTCGTTCGCCAGTGCATGGACCGACTTCACGACCGACCTGCCCGCGAAGGCGAAGGCCGCCGGGTACACCGTGGTCACGACAAAGTAATCCTCACCAGCACCGAACGCCGTTGGGGTGCGAGCAAGCGAACGAGTACGCTCGCTCTCGCACCCCAACGACGCGTGCACGGTAGCTCATCGCTCGCGATCCATTCGGACCTCTCTACACAGGAAATCCTCCAATGACTACCAATGCAGCACCCGCCGTTCTGGGAGCAGGCGACCGGGCCAGGGCCCGCCGACGCCGCGCTCATCCGCCCATGAGGCGCCGCGAGGTCGCCGGCGCGTGGACCCTGCTGTTCCCGTACCTGGTGCTGTTGCTCATCGGGGGCATCATCCCGATCGGGTACGCACTGTGGGTCAGTTTTCAGGTCAGTCCGACGCTGCTGAACCCGAACCAGACCGGGTTCGGTGGGCTGTCGGCGTACGTCAAAGCCATCTCTGACTTCCGGTTCGCCCGGTCGTTCGAAGACATCTTCTCGGTGCTGATCATCTGGATGCCGATCATGATCGTGGCCGTCGTCGGCCTCGCACTGCTGGTGCATGCCAGCCCGGGGCGATTCGGCAGCATCATGAGGTTCATCTACTACATCCCGGGCGCGCTGGGCGGGGTGGCCAACCTGGTGCTCTGGGTCTACCTTCTCAACCCGGGCCAGTCACCGATCTCGGGATTCCTCTCGAGCCTCGGCTTCACGACCATCAAACAGGTGGTGGCGACGGCGGGCGACCTTCCCGTCATCCTGTCGGCCATGTTGCTGCTGCAGGGCCTCGGCCAGTGGGTCGTCACCGTCAATGGTGGTCTCAACAGCATCCCCGACGACATCCTCGAGGCGGCAAGCCTCGACGGCGCGAACGCGTGGCAGCTGGCCTGGCGAGTGAAGCTGCCCATGATCCGTCAATGGATCGGGTACACCGCGCTGCTCAATCTCGCCTACGGATTCCAGCTGTTCCTCGAGCCCTACCTGCTCAACCAGGTCGCGTCGGGCGCGCTGCCCGCAGAATACACACCCACCCAGCTCGGCTACTGGTTCGCCTTCGTCGGCAACGACTTCCCCGCCGCAGCCGCCATGAGCGTCGTCATCGTGGTCATCACTCTCGCCATCGGGCTCATCGTCGTCTTCCGAAGCGGACTGTTCAGCGTGGAGGAGCACTGATGACAACGTCCACAGTTCGACGCCCGGCCCCCTCCACTCGCACCGGAACCGTGCGTCGCTGGGATGCGGGGCGAATCGCCCGCGTCGTATTCATGACGTTCGTTGCGCTCGTCTTCCTGTACCCCCTCGTGGGATTCTTTGCGGTGGCCCTTCGCAGCGATGCCGGCGTAGCCGCCGGCACCGGTGGCTTCCTCGGAATCGGTGGCATCTCGTTCGCGGGCATCCAGCACAGCTGGAACGAGATCATCGCGTACGGCGGTATCGATACTCCGCACGTCTACCTGACCTGGCTCGGCAACACGGTCTTCGTGGCTGTGACCGGCGGCGTGCTCGCACTCCTTGCGGCCCTGCCCTCGGGGTACGCCCTTGCCCGGCTGCGCTTCCGGTTCCAGCGCACCATCCTTGTGGTGACCCTCCTGGCGATGGTGATGCCGAACACCGTGCTGGTGATTCCGCTCTTCCTCGAAGTCAATGCCGTCAACGCGGTCGGTGAGCTCTGGCCGGTGGCGATCATCATGGGATTCTTCCCCTTCGGTGTGTACCTGTCGTACATCCACTTCCGCACGGCGATGCCCCACGAACTGGTCGAGGCAGCGCGCATTGACGGCCTGGGTGAGATCGCCATCTTCGTGCGAATCGCTCTCCCCATCTCTCGGCAGGCGATCGCCCTCGTGGCTTTCTTCTCGTTCGTGGCCAACTGGACCAACTTCTTCCTTCCCCTCGCGCTCCTGACCTCCAGCTTCGGAACCCAGACGATCTCCGTCGGAATCCAGAGCCTCATCAGCTCGAGTCCGCTGTTCAACCCGACGGCGGCCGCGGGGCTCACGGTGAAGCTCTACATGCCGGAACTGGCGCTGGCGACCGCGATCAGCACCATCCCGTTGCTGATCGTCTTCATCGTTGCGCAGCGGTTTCTCATTCGCGGGCAAACCGTGGGCGCGGTCAAGGGCTAGACGCGGTGGTTCTTCCCGAATTCGCGCCCGCCGAGGCGTACACCTACGCGCTTCCGCAGAGCCCCCGGCCGATCGTCATTCTCGGCGCGGGTGGGATTGTGCGGGACGCCCACCTGCCGGCCTATCGGAAGGCCGGATTCACGGTTGCCGGCATCTGCGACATCAACCAGGAGCGTGCGCGCGCACTCGCCGCGGAGTACGACATCCCCGCCGTGTTCTCGTCGATCACGGACGCCGTCACCGCGGCACCCGCCGACGCGGTCTACGACATCGCGCTCGTGCCCGACCAGTTCCCGGCCGCACTCGAGGCGCTCCCTGACGGGGCAGCAGCGCTCATCCAGAAGCCCCTCGGCAACACCCTCGCTGAGGCGGGCGTGCTGGTGGAAATCTGCCATCGCAAGCAGCTCGTGGCGGCGGTTAACACGCAGCTGAGGTTTGCGCCGCAGGTGGCCGCCGCACGCTCCCTCATCGCCTCGGGGGTGATCGGCGAGCTCTTCGATCTCGAGATCCGAATTTCGGTCAACACCCCGTGGGAGATGTTCCCCTTCGTGTTCGGCATGGAGCGCCTCGAGTTCACCATGCACAGCGTGCACTACATGGATCTGGTGCGCTCATTTCTGGGAAACCCCACCAGCGTCAGTGCGGTGACGGTCGGGCATCCGCTCAAGCAGTTGGCCAGCACGCGGTCCGTCATCATCTTTCGCTACCAGGAGCGCCCGTTGCGAGTGGTGATCTCGACCAATCACGACCACGACTACGGTGATCGGTTCGAAGAGAGCTTCATCAAATGGGAGGGCACGAAGGGTGCTGTTCGAGCGCAGCTTGGGCTGCTGCTCGACTACCCGGCGGGTGGTCCGGATGCACTGGACTACGTGCTGCGCGACGAGCGAGACGCCGGCTGGAGACCCATCCCGTTCGATGGCTCGTGGTTCCCCGACGCGTTCATGGGCTCCATGGGTGCACTGCAACGGTTCGTCGAAGGGTCGGTCGACGCCCTGCCGACGAGTGTCGACGACGTGTTCGACACGATGGCCGTGGTCGAGGCCGCCTATCAATCGAATGATCTCGGCGGTGTCGTTCCCGCCTATGGTGCTCCCGGGAGTGCCGGAGAGGAGCACCCATGAGACTCGCCCGGCTCGGCGAAACGGGAGCCGAAATCCCCGTGCTGCAGGCGGACGGCACCACGTTCGACCTTCGGGCGCTGACAGCAGATATCGATGGCGCATTCCTCTCAGCGGCCGGCCTCGAGCGAGTTCGTGATGCCTACGACGCCGGCTCGCTACCCGATCCTTGAGAATGCACAGGGCCTGCGCATCGGGCCGCCCGTCGCGCGCCCGACCAAGATCGTCTGCATCGGACTCAACTACCGTGACCACGCCGAAGAGACACACGCGGACATACCCGCCGAGCCGGTCGTGTTCATGAAAGACCCGTCAACCCTCGTGGGCCCGAACGATGACGTGCTTGTGCCACGCCGATCGGTGAAGACGGATTGGGAGGTGGAGCTCGCTGTGGTGGTCGGCTCCACCGCCCGCTACCTCGATTCCCCCGACGATGCTCCGTCGGTTATCGCCGGATACGCGTTGTCGCATGACGTATCAGAGCGAGAATTCCAGCTCGAACGTGGTGGCCAGTGGGACAAGGGCAAGAGCTGTGAAACCTTCAACCCCTTCGGCCCGGTGCTGGTGACCGCGGATGAGGTCGAAAATCCGCAGTCGCTCGGACTACGGCTGTGGGTCAATGGCAGGCAGCGCCAGCACGGTACGACGGCCAATATGATCTTCGGAATCAACCACATCGTGTGGTACCTCAGCCAGTTCATGGTGCTGCTGCCGGGCGACATCATCAACACGGGCACGCCCGCGGGTGTCGCACTCGGCCAGCCGGATCCGAAACCCTACCTTCGCGCAGGCGATATCGTCACCCTCGAAATCGACGGGCTCGGTCGCGCCCGCCAGGAAGTGAAGCAGGCATGAGTGAATTCGACGGCACGGTGGCCATCGTCACGGGCGGCGCATCGGGGATCGGTTTGGCGACGGCGAAAGCTCTCGCGGCCGCGGGCTCCTCGGTCGCGGTTCTCGACCTGAATCTGCACGGCTTACCTGATTCTCTGTTCGGAATCGTCGCCGACGTTTCCAGCCGCGCATCAGTGGATGCTGCGGTAGCGGCCGTCGTGGAGCGTTTTGGCGGCATCGATATTCTCGTGAACAACGCCGGAATCAGCGCGGTGGGAACGGTGGAGGAGAACGATGACGACGAGTGGGCGCGCGTGCTCAACATCAATGTGATCGGCATGGCTCGCGTGTCGGCGGCGGCGCTGCCGTGGTTGCGCAAGTCATCGTGCGCCTCGATCGTCAATCTTTGCTCGATAGGGGCACTCAACGGTCTGCCCCAGCGCGCAATCTACAACTCCTCCAAGGGTGCGGTGCTGTCGCTGACCTTCGCCATGGCGACCGACCATGTCGGGGAGGGCATCAGGGTGAATTGCGTGAGCCCGGGCACAGTGTCGACCCCCTTCGTCGACCGGATGCTGGCGAAGTTCGATGATCCGGTTGCGGAGCGCGCCGCCCTCGACGCCCGGCAGGCGACCGGGCGGATGGTGACCCCGGAGGAGGTCGCCGGCGCCATCCTGTACCTGGCCAGTCCACTGTCTGCGTCCACGACCGGCACCGCTCTCGAGGTCGACGGCGGAGTGCATAACCTGCGCGTGCGCCCGCGTACGAAAGCAAACTGAGCCGTGATTCGACTCGCCTCCGTGATCGGACTCCCGGCCGAGAATGCCGAGGAGTACGAGCGCCTTCATGCGGCCGTGTGGCCCCGCGTACTCGAGCGCCTCCGCGCGAGCAACATGACGAACTACTCGATCTTCCGGCACGGCGAGTTGCTGTTCTCGTACCTCGAATACACGGGCGACGACCTGGACGCCGACAACGCCGCTATCGCGGCGGACGAGGCTACGCAGGAGTGGTGGGCTGTCTGCGAGCCGCTCCAGCGCCCCCTGGCCGATCGCGCCCCGGGCGAGTGGTGGAAGGCGATCCCGGAGGTGTTCCACCTCGACTAGGTCGTGCCGGCCTGCCAGTCAGTCCCGTTCTCCGGCTTCGTCAATTCGAAGACGGCCACCGTGTCGGCTGCGCTCGAAATCTCGTCTGAGGTCGCGTCAGCCGCGAAGAGGAACTGCGCGACAGTCCACGGTGACTTCATGAGCCTGAGGTACGTGCCGATGACGTCGACCGCGCGGGCTCGGTCGATCACTCGGACCGCGTAGCGTGCTTCGCTCACGTCACGAGCACGGATGACGCAGTGCGGGTTCGCACTGAGATTCCGAACCCAGTTGCGGTCGGTGCGTGGTGAGACGAGGTAGTTGCCTCCGAAGAGTGTGATGACGGCGAGGGGCACCGCGTGCACAGTGCCGGTGCGTCGTCCGCGCACCTCGAGCACTCGTCGAACATAACCTCCCTCCGTGTAGGGCTCCGGCTGCGCAGCGAGAATGGTTGCCGTCATCCGGGAGTTGAGTTCGCGGAATTCACGGATGTCCTGAAATCGGGGTTCGGCCGGTGTGCTCATGCGGTGGTCGCCTCCGGCCTGCGTGGTTGCTCCGCGTCAGTCGGCGACTTTCGTGTGCCCCCGGCGGCTCCGCCCAGGGACAGGGTGCCGATGAGTCCGAGTGTCAGGAACCCTGCTGCAGCGTAGGCCGAATATTGCGTGCCGTCCGAGAACGCGGTCTTGGCGGATTTCGCGGCGTCGCGGGTGGCGGGGTTTTTCTCGAGCGCCGGAATGGCACCGCCCGCGGAGTTGATGACCAGGCTCACCACCTGCTGCCGTTGCGACGGCGCGATTCCGGCGGTCGTGAGGGCGTCGGTGAGATGGTTCGAGGCGGTGGTGAAGAGGATGGTGCCGAGGATTGCGATGCCGAGCGCGGAACCGATTTGCCGCGCGAGCGAGCTGGTGCCGGATCCTTCGCCACTCTGCTCGACCGGGACATCCCCCAGCACGACGCCGGTGAGTTGAGCGGTCGCCAACCCAACCCCGAACCCGTAGACGAACAGGAACGGCACGAGCTGCAGCCAGGATGTCTGGGGGCTGACGACCGCGCCGGCCCCGGCAAGTCCCACGATCTCGGCGACGAGGCCGATGCGAACGATGGTCACGCGCCTCAGTCTCTGTCCAACAGTGGCGGAGAGCCCGCTTGCGACGAACGAGCCGATCGCCAGAGACAGCAGCACCAGCCCGGTTTGGAGGGCCGTGTAGCCGAGCACGTTCTGCAGCCAGATGGGCAGCGAGACGATGATGCCGAATTCACCGAGGCTGACGATCATCGCGGCGATGTTGCCATTTCGAAACGACGGGATGCGAAAAAGGCTGAAAGCGATGACGGTCGGGGCGCCGCGCCGAAGTCGCCGGCGACCGTGAACGATGAAGAGCACCGCGGCGATGACGGCAACCGCGAAGTCGAACGGAATGGGAGAAACCGCGAGTGGCCATTTCCATGACCCGATGCTGAATCCGGCGGCGGTGCTCCACCATCCTTCCTGCCGGCCCTCGATGAGGCCGTAGACGAGCGCGGCGCAGGCAATCGCCGAAAGAAGTGCTCCCAGGGCGTCGATGCGTCCTGTCTGTCGGGATTTGGACTCGTCGACATAGAGCAGCACGCCGATGATGATCACGACACCCAGGGGGATGTTGATTCCGAATGCCCACCGCCAGGAGAAGTCGGTGGTGAGCCAGCCTCCCAGCAGCGGACCGACGGCGGCCATCCCGCCGATCGTGGAACCCCAGATCGCGAAGGCGATCCCACGGTCACGGCCCTGGAAGGTGGCGTTGATCAGCGACAGCGAGGTGGGCAGGATGATGGCTCCACCGACCCCCTGCACGAGACGCGCGGCGATCAGCAGGTCGCCGGACGGTGCCAGGGATGCCACCAGCGACGCGGCGGCGAACAGAGCCACGCCGACGAGCAGAATTCGGCGGCGCCCCCATCGATCGGCGAGGTTGCCCCAGATGAGCAGGGTCGCCGCGAACACCAGGGTGTAGATCTCCTGCACCCATTGCACCTGTACCGAGTCGATCTTCAGGTCGCGCACGATGTAGGGGATCGCGACGTTGACGATGGTGGAGTCCACAATGATCAGCGAGACCGCGACACTGATGGCGACCAGACCGATCCACTTGCGTCGGCCACCCCCGGCCTGCTGCGCTGCCGGGACTGGTCGACCGGACGGAACCGTCTGTGAAGTCATTGCGTCTCCAATATCTTCAGGAAATCTAAAGATATAGTTCCCTAATGGGCAACGCAAATATACTTGTGCGATGAAATCGGAATCGGAGCCCGAGACGACGGGAGTGCCCACACCCGCGATCGGTTTCACGGCCTCGGCTCCGTCCCTCGCGCTTCGCCGCCTCCTCGATGCTGCCACCGCCTCTGATCGAAGCATGTCGCGTCGGTTGGGGCTGAAGTCGATGGACATGACCGCGATGAGCATCCTGACGTCGGTGCGCGAAGATATCGGCCCGCGTGAGCTCAGCCAGCGGTTGGGCATAACTCCCGCGGCCGCCACCGAACTGGTCGATCGTCTCGAAAGCGCCGGACACCTTGTGCGCTTGCGCGACACCGCCGATCGCCGACGGGTACACCTGCGTCCGACCGCCTCCGCTATCGCTGAGGTGGGTCTCAACCTGCGCGAACTGGTCGGCAACCTGGACTCGATCGCAGCCGAATACTCGGAGGCCGAACGCGCGACCATCGTCGACTTTTTGCACAAGACGGCGGCGCAGCTGGAGCGATTCGCCGAAGAGCGCTAGCCCGGCGCAGGCTCTGCACGAACATTCTCCCATCAATCAACATCTACAAAAGCAATAAACAATATACAACCATCATCCCATAACACAAAACCAAAACACCACTACCAAAAAATATTTTAACATCTCAAAATCATTAACACTCAAAAAACAACAACGTAATTTAAATAACAAAACGTTTTACGAAAACGTTTTTAAAAGTCATAGAATCTATAAAAGTTGTAGCGAAAAGATACAGAAAATAAAGTCGAAGTAATGTTGATTCACATATCACGAGCGAAGGCACGCAAACGTAAAGCACAGCGGCATATGTCACGGCACGTGATTGCGGCGGCGATTGTTGACGTGTCTGACATCGAGTACTCAACGCGTGCGAGCGAGCTCGACGTACACGTCCTCGTACGACAAGGTCAAGTCGATCAACGTCCTCGTCGAACAAGACATCACAGCGAAATTAAGACCATCGACGACATCTATAAGAAGGACGACGGCGTATACGTGAAATTCGTCGAGATGCCATACAACGGTCTTTACAACAGAGTGAACAGCGAGTTGTCAACAGTAGTGTCTCCTTCGACGTTGATGCTCTGGATGCAGTGTGGATGACGCGTTTGACGCGAGCCTGGACAAACTGAAAAGCTTCTAACACGCACACGTGAAGGACGACAACTTCCCTGCCGTTGTGCAAGAGACCAAGTGAGCAGCAACTTCGTCAAGTCACGCGTTCGCGAATTACGAAATCCTTTAATAACGAACACATGTTCGACAGCGCCGCGAAACACGCGTTCCAGTCGCAATACGCTATGCAATGAAAACGCCCACACCTAGCAGCAGTATGCATGTGATGCTTTTCTTCACCAAGACAGCTCTACGCGCAACGTTCCTGGAGATCAAGATTCCAGTTCCTCGCAGTCTTGTCGCAGCGCGAAAAGAATATAGTGCTGAACGCGCAGGAACGTCCTCACGCTCGCGACGCCACCAGCCTGAAGCGATGAAATAATACACGAGCCTCGAAAAGTATAGTCCCTCCGTGCCGATGCGGTCACTGGAACGCTGCACAGAACCTCTACAAACAGCAAGTCCGCCATGATGCTCTTATAAAACTCACGCCTAACGTCAGATACCACGAACTCTCCGTGTACGCAAAAATGTCGCTCCCATGATCGTGGTCCCGCAGTCGCCGTGTGCATGGCCCTAATACCTTTCGATCCCCAAAAGTGCCCACCAGAGCGTCCCTCGCGTTCGTCAAGTTCGCCTACGCGCACAATGCCCTGAGCGCGAAACGTCGCTCGATGGTTGCCGCATCTCAGCACTGAAGCGAATATCAGAACAAGCCAGCTACAACGCGTATGCACCGATAGTGCGACCCTGTCGGCGCCTGCACATCTCCCGCCCGCGAGCCCGAAATGGCAGAAATCGTCAAAATGTTCTCATTCCCATGATCCAGAAGCCATAGAGCAGTGCAGAAATGCGCGCTCCTGAAAGCGCGGCGACTCAGATCGATCAATCGTTCGCAATGACATCAACAACCAGTGAGCGGTCGGCACCCTGCCGGCCGCTCGCGGCTATCTCGACCTCCCCGTCGCAAGCCCGCTTCCGCTCACTCGACCCGCGCTTCGCCGCACTCATGCTGGTGCCCGTCGCGCGTTCCTCGCCGTCTTCGTCGCTTGGCCGCTGGCCCAATTCGTTGCCAACAGCTTCTTCCCCTATAAGCCCATCGGCAGCGCCACACGTTATCGTTGGGTTCCATAACTACATCGAAGCTTTCATTTCCCCTGCATTCATCAACTCGGCGTGGAGCACATCGCGTACACGCTCATCGTTGTGTTCTTTGAATTTGCGCTCGGGCTGATAATCGCACTCCTGTTCAGTGCTCTCGGTAACCCGTCTCGCGTTTTCCGCACCATCTTTCTTTACCCTCTCATGATCCCCCCATTGTGGCCTGCCTTCTGTGGCGCTTCCTACTCATCGTCAACTCCGGGATCGTCAACCAGCTGCTTTACGAAGCTCACATCACCTCTACACCCGACCAGATTCAATGGCTCAGCGATCCGAACATCGCTCTCTTCTCCGTCGCGCTGCCCGATATTCGGCTCACCACATCCTTCATCTCGCTCGTGCTCTTCGCCGGGCTCCAGAACATCCCCGGCGACATCATCGAAGCGGCCCGCATCGATGGCGCCCGATACCCGACTCTCTTGTTTCGCATCGTGATCCCGCTCCTCCGCCCCGTCATCGCGTCGCCCTCATCGTGCGCGGCGTCGATGCCGCTCGAGCGTTCGATGTCATCGTCGTGCAGACCAACGGTGGGCCGCAGAACTCCACCGAAACCCTGTCACTTCTCGTCTACAACACCCAATTAGCGATGGGCAGCCCGGTTTCGCCAGCGCCATGGGCACCATCTATCTCGTCGCAATGATGGTCATCGCATCTTCGCTGTTCTCGCGATCTGGCGACCCGGAGTGACACTCATGAACGGCCTCGAGTCGCGCCGCGCGGCATCCCGTGCCATCCTATGGGTCGTTCTGATCGTGCTCCTCATCATCTATGCCTTCCCTTTCGTGTACATGCTCTTCACCTCGTTCAAGACTCCGATCGAAACGAATGCGATTCCACCCACTATGCTTCCCAACACGTGGACGATACAGAACTTCGTCACTGCCTTGAATACCCAGGGCGTCGTGCCCTCGTTCATCAACAGCATTCAGACCGCCATCATTAGCACCTTCATCTCCCTCCTGCTCGCTATTCCGGCCGCGTATGCTGTGACGCGGTACCGCACCCGTCTCGGTCGAGTGTTCATTCTTGTCGCTCTCGTCATGCGAATGGTGCCCGCGATCGTCGTCGGTGCCCCGTTCATATCGTTATTTCATTCCGTCGGGCTCTCCGACACGTCGCTCGCTCTCGCCATCGCACAGACCACCGTCTCGCTGCCGTTGTCGATTTGGTTGATGGCCAGCTTCTTCGAGTCAGTACCCGATGAGTTTGAAGAGGCGGCGCGCGTTGATGGCTGTTCCCGGCTCGGTGCGCTTTGGCGCGTCGTCCTCCCCGTTACCCGTGGCGGCGTCGCTGTAGCGGCGATCTTCGCGTTCCTGGCTTCGTGGAACGACTTCATCTTCGCGCTTCTCCTGACCTCGGTCCGGGCCGTCACCACGCCTCTCGAAATCGCAAATTTCCAAAGCCAGTTCGGCCTCGACTGGGGGAGCATGACGTCCCTCGCGGTCCTCTATTCGATTCCCGTCATTTTGTTGACGCTCGTCCTGCAGCGCCACATCGTTGCAGGGTTGACGCTCAGCGCCGTCAAAGGCTGACACCGCCGGTGTCGAAGAAAGGACCGCTCACGATGGATATCCGCGAGCTAGACAGGCCGCTGGCTGGGCCGGCTAACATTTCGTCGACCCTGTTTGCATCGGACCACTCCCGCATTCCCGAGTGTTGAACTGGAGAGACGAATGACTGTGAAGTCTTCTGGGATCCGGGCTGTGGCGGAACTCGCCGGTGTCTCAGTAACCACGGTTTCCCACGTGTTCAACGACACGCCGCACACGCGGGTCTCCGAAGATACGCGAACGCGCGTGCGACAGGCAGCCAAGAGTCTCGGCTACGGGCCGAATCGGATGGCTCAGGCGCTTCGCACGAACCGGTCCGGCTTGATCGGCTTTCTGAGCGAGGAGATCGCGACCACCCCGTACGCAGGAAGGATCATCCTTGGGGCGCAGGACGCAGCCCGAGATCACGATCTCACCCTCGTTATCGTCAACACGGAGCGGGAGGCCGACGGCGCCTCTCACCAGGCGACGTCCAGGCCCTCATGGACCGCCAGGTCGATGCGGTCCTGTATGCCACGATGTACCACCGCCGCGTTTCCCTCCCCCCGAACCTGCAAGCCTTGCCGGCGGTCCTGATCGACTCGACAGACCGGGCCGGCATCGTTCCTGCCGTAGTTCCGGACGAGTGGGGGGTGCAGTCGCAGCGGTGAGCCACCTTGTCGAGGCCGGGCACCCGCGCATCGGGTTTCTCAACAACGATGACGACGTTCCCGCGACGCTCCTTCGATTCAGTGGCTACCAGCAGTCCTCCAAACGCACCGCATCCCTTTTGACGCGAGCCTCGTCTTATCTGCGACGTCGGAGACGCTCCCGGGATACCAGCTCGCGCGCGAGATGCTTGGCAGAAGCGACCGACCGACTGCGCTCTTCTGCTACAACGATCGGATGGCGATGGGAGCTTACCGCGCAGCGACCGAGCTCGGACTCGAGATACCCAGCGATCTCTCAATTGTCGGATTCGACAACCAAGAACTGATCGCGGCGAATCTGTTTCCTGGTCTCACTACGGTCGCTCTTCCCCACTACGAGATGGGCTCTTGGGCGGTTGAGACTCTCGTGCACCTCCTCCACGGCGAATCCGAATACCGGCTGCTTGCCGACAAGCCCACTCTGCTCGAGTGCCCTCTCGTCATCCGTGCGTCCGTCGGCCGCCCTCGAGCGAACTGAAAGGTAAAAATATGCTCCGCCTCGCCGCCTCCTGGGTGTGGGATTTCTGGATCGCCGACGACGGCGACACTTTCCATTTGTTCTTCCTCAAGGCGCCTCGCGCGCTGCTCGACCCGAATCGACGTCACTGGCGCGCGACAGTTGGCCATGCCACGTCGAAAGACCTGACTAATTGGACTGAACATGCCGACGCGGTCATCCCGGACGACTCGCCCGCTTTCGATGACCTTGCGACCTGGACCGGCTCGGTCGTTCGCCAGGAAAACGGTTCCTGGCGGATGTTCTATACCGCGGTCTCCCGGTCGGAAAGCCGGCTGAATCAGCGAATCAGTTCCGTTGTGTCAGACGACCTTTTCGCCTGGCGAAGGGAGCCCGGCCGTCAGGTCCTCGAACCCGACGCGCGGTGGTACGAGGTCGCATCCACCAGAAAGTGGCCGGATCAAGCATGGCGTGACCCCTCGGTGTTCCGGGACGGGGAGGTCTGGCACATGCTGATCACCGCGCGCGCGAACCACGGAGAACCGGACAACCGCGGCGTCGTCGGCCATGCGACCTCTCCTGATCTCACCACGTGGACGGTGCAACCTCCGCTCTCGGAGCCGAACTCTGGCTTCGGCACCTTGAAGTGATCCAGACCGTTCAGATCGACGGCTCGCCGCTGGGGCTGTTCTCGTGCCTCGGCACCGAGCTGTGCTCACGACCGGCGTGCCCGCGAGAGCATGGGAGGGATCTGGGCCTTCCCGACTGATTCTTTCGCAGGGCCCTTCCGCATCGAGGATGCCTATCGAATAACTGATGAGCGGTTGTATGTCGGCCGCCTAGTGCAGGACCGAGCGGGTCAGTGGCAGCTCTTAGCGTTCCGAAACGTCGATGGCGCGGGCAACTCGGTCGGCGAGATCAGCGATCCCGAGCCCATCAGTTCGAACGGGAGAAGGCTCGAGGTGCCGTCACTGAACCGAGTCGACGGACCGATGGCTCGGATCCGCTAATGAGCGGTCATGCGCTGGTTATTCGCGAGGCACTCATCGATGAAGTAGTAGACGGCGATCGAGTTAGCCGGCACACAGGGGGATCGCCCGCGAACGTCGCTCTTGGTCTAGCGCGACTCGACGTCGCAACGACTCTGCACACCTCCATTGGAAATGATGAAGACGGACGGCTAATCTATCGACACCTGAGTGCGTCGAATGTCGCCGTGACCGCACGCTCGGTGACGAGCACGCCAACCTCCAGGGCAGTGGCTACACTCGCGGGGGACGGGTCGGCCACCTACCAATTCACGCTGAACTGGGCTCCGGCTCATCTCGACGATCTGGGATCACCGTCACTCATCCACGCCGGCTCGTTGGGCGCGTTCCTCCAACCTGGCTCGAAGGTCACCAAGGACGTCATCGGCCGTCGGCAACGCCTTGGCGCTCTCATTAGCCTCGATCCAAACATCCGGCCCTCGCTCATGCAGGAGCCTACGAGCATTCGAATGGCTTTCGAGGAGCTTGCCTTCTCCAGCGACCTTACGAAGCTGAGTGATGAGGATGCGCAGTACTTGTATCCGGGATGGAGTGCCGACAGGGTTCTCGACCTTCTCGTTGACGGCGGAGTGAGCGTGGCCGTTATCACCCGCAGCGGTGAGGGCGCCTACCTCGCTAGTCGCGGCAACCGTGTAAGCATCCCGGCGGTCAGGACTAATGTCGTCGACACGGTCGGCGCTGGTGACTCTTTCATGGCTGCCCTGATCTGGGCGCTCGTCTTCCAACCCGACGGATGGCAGGGTAGGTCGATATCTACCGCCCGGCTCGAGATGATCGGTTCCGCCGCTGCACAGGCTGCAGCGATCACCGTGTCGCGCCCCGGCGCGGACCTGCCATATCTCAGGGACCTTCGGCTCGGCCGCCTCGCGGGCTGATAGTGCCGGGAGCACAATCACCTTCGTCACGGTTTCACAACACCACTCGAATCGGAGCGCTGATGTCTAGCCCTAACTATTACGACGTGACGACATGGACGGTCGGCAATGCGGGCGAAGATATTGGAGAGGTCATCAACAGCATCATCGCCGACATCAAGCGCCGACAGACGCTCAACGACGAGAACAAGGGTGGAAAACCGGGCGCCGTCATCTACATCCCACCGGGTGACTATCACCTCCGTACGCAGGTGGTGATCGATATCAGCTTCCTCAAGATCGAAGGATCTGGGCATGGATTTACGTCGTCGAGCATCCGGTTCAACGTTCCACAAAGCGAGTGGCCCAATTTGCATGAGCTGTGGCCAGGCGGTCGTCGGATTCTGGTCGAAATTCCCACCCGGGCGGAAGAAGCGGCCTCCGAGAGCGCAGCCTTCTACGTTGAGCGAAGCGGTCGTCCGCGGATATCTTCGGTCGAGTTTTCGAACTTCTGCATTGACGGATTGCACTTCGACGCCGATGGCTCAGGGCTTCAGCCAGAGAACACCTACGTCAATGGAAAGACGGGGATCTATGTCGGCAGGAGCGAACGACTCGTTCCGCATCACCGGAATGGGCTTCGTCTACCTCGAGCACGCCCTGACCATCTACAACGCAGACGCGCTGTCCATACACGACAACTTCATCGCTGAATGCGGGAGCTGCATCGAGCTTCGAGGCTGGGGGCAGGCGTCGAAGGTGACCGACAATTTGATCGGAGCGGGGTTCAAAGGTCATTCGATCTACGCAGAAAACCACGGCGGACTCCTGATCACTGCCAACAACATATTCCCTTCGTGCGGCCAGCAGCGTCCATCTCGATGGTGCCACACGCTCAAGCGTCACCAACAACCGCTTTCACTCGTTCTACTCCGGCATGGTTGTTCTCGCAGCGAACAGTTCGGAGAATCTCGTGGCTTCGAATCATTTTCTGCGCGATCATGAGCCCTGGACTCTCTTCCTTGGAGTGGGCAATCGGCCTGGACGATCTGTATGGACTTCTCCGTGTCGATGGCAGCAACAATTCCATCGTCGGTAATCACTTCTCAGAGGTCATCGACTCACGAAGCATCATTCCCCGCCCAGAGCAAAGCCTGTGATCATTCGCAACTCGTCGCGGGTCATCGGCAATTTCATCGCAAGCAACCACACGGTCGCGATGGATGTCGCCGCGAAGTCGGGTGATTCCGCCTTCACCGCTCAGGTCGATGCGTTGCTCGCCACCGAGGCTTCACATGAATTCCCCGTCACCACCGTGCTGGTCGATCGCGGATCATCCCGAAACACCATTCTCGACTCCGGGACGGAGTCGCAAGTGATCGCAAATCGCACTGTCAACGCACTTAGGGCCACGCCAAGGGTCGAGGACAACCACTTCGAGTGATTCGAAGGTCGGCTGAGCTCCTCGATGAAGAACGCGCGAAGCACTCCCCGAGGGCATGCGAAGGCTCGGCCCGACGGACTCGCTTCATATGATCCTCATAGGCGCAACGGGTTCCCGTGCTCCGATGCTGCTCGTAGCGTGGAAAGATGACCGCAGTCCGCACCGAACCTTCCGCCCCCGCCAGACCCGCTCCGCTGCTGCTGCACCGCCGTCGGGGCGTCGTGGTCGTTCTGCTCTGTGTCATGTACTTCATCTCATACTTCGACCGAAACAACATCGCGACCGCGGGCCCCAGCATCATCAAGGAATTCCACCTCACCGCCACGCAGTTCGGCCTCGCCGCGTCCGTGTTCTCGATCTTTTACGCGGTGCTCCAGATCTTCGGAGGCTGGATCGGCGAGAAGGTCGGTCCGCGCCGAGGGCTGCTCATCCTGGGGATCCTGTGGGGACTCTCCACTCTCTTCACCGGCCTGGCCGTGGGGCTGATCAGCCTGCTGATCGCGCGCGCCGTGCTCGGCTTCAGCGAGTCTGCGACGTTCCCGACGGCGACCCAGGCGATGAGCAGGTGGGTACCACCCGATCGCAACGGGCTCGTGCAGGGTGTGGTGCACTCGGCCTCACGATTGGGAACGGCGGTCGCCCCGATCGTTGTCGCCGCCCTGATCGTCGTCTCCGGATGGCGGTCGTCGTTCATCTACATCGGCCTGCTGAGCATGCTCTGGGCGGTCGTCTGGTACGTGATGTTCCGGGATCGCCCGAAGGACGCGAAGGGCATAACGGCAATCGAGCTCGCCGAGGTTCCCGACATCCCCCGGCCCGCTGACCGGCCGCCGGTTCCGTGGCGAAAACTGATCAGGACGATTCTGCCGGTGACGCTCGTGGACTTCGGGTACGGCTGGGTAGCCTGGGTCTTCTTCACGTGGATACCGACGCTGCTCGCCACGACCTATCACCAGAATGTGGCGAACTACGGGCTGCTCACCTCCCTGGTCCTGGTCGGCGGCGTCGTCGGCGATACCCTCGGTGGCTTCGCGAGCGACCGCATTCTGCGCCGCACATTGAACGCACGCTTCGCACGCCGCACGCTTCTGCTCATCGGATTCATCGGTTCGCTGCTCTGCCTGACCCCCCTGATCTTCACTCCGCCCCTCAACGTCGCGGTCGTGGCACTGGCGTTCTCGTTCTTCTTCCTCGAACTCACCAACGCCCAGCTCTGGGCCATCCCGATGGATGTTGCCCCGACGTGGTCGGGAGTGGCCAGCGGAATGATGAACACCGGCTTCGCGGTCGCGGGAATCGTGTCGCCGATCGCCGTTGGTGCCCTCGTCGACTCCACGGGCGGATTTGCGTTCCCGTTCGGCATCTCCGTCGGAATCCTCGTCGCGGCTGCCGTGCTCGCCGGTGTTATGCGACCGAAGAAGATCGATCCGGTTCGGATGCCGCTGGTGCCCGACGAGGTGTCGTCCTGAACCACCGACCGCCGAAGCGTCGGCCGGTGAGGGCGAGGCTCAGCGGTGTGCGGCGGGCGAACTCGGTCAGCACGATCGCGCCGAGCACGACAAGCACGTAGATGACGAGCGTCAGCCACGGCTTGGGCACCGCCTTCTCGAACCAGTCGTCGCCGACCCAGAGCAGCAACCAGATGAACAGGGGATGGGAGAGGAAGATCCCGAAGGAGCGGTCGGATGCGACGCTGACGAAACGCGTGCCGAGACCTCCCTCGACCCGGCGATCGGCCCATACTGTGCCGATCGCCAGGAACGCGAAACATACCGCCACACCCCACACCATCACGATGGGCTGAAGCGGCGTCACCGCTGTCGTGAACGACCGGCCGCCCTTCATCTGAAGAAGAAAAACACCCACCGTGACGACAGCGGTGATGGCGGTGACGACCGCAATCAGTGGTCGGTGCGATCGCACCCAGTCGAACAGAACGTCGAGATGATCGGCAGCAATCGCCCCGGCAACGATGAAGAAGATGTAACTGAAGAAATACTCGTCCTTGTATGCGGTCAGGCCGGAGACGAGGGAGGGGAAGTAGAAGTAGGCGGCGGCGATGATGAGCTGCAGCGCGCCTGCGGCCGCAAGCACGACGGCGTGGTGGCCGCGGGTTCTGCGAACCAGCCAGACGATGGCGGGCATCAGCAGGTAGACCTGCATCGTCACCAGCAGGAAATACAGGTGGTACCACGCCTTTCCGGTCACGATGTCGAGCAGAAGGTCACCGGTGAGAGTGCCGGGCGAACTGTTCGTGCCGGTGTGTGCGAGGTTTGCGAAGAAGTAGATCACCGACCAGACGAGGTACGGCACGCCCACCAGCAGGAACCGTCGGGGCCAGAACGCGCTCATGCGCACGGGTCTCCGGAAAAAGGTGAAGACGAGCACAAAGGTCGTGAGCGCAAAAAACACGTCCCGCGTGAAATGCACAAGCCCCAGCAGCAGGAACAGCGGCACGTCGTCGGACGCGCTCGTATGGCTGATGGTGTGAACGCCGATGACGCAGACGAAGGTCAGGATGCGCACGACGTCGATCTCCCAGAGACGCTGGCGCGGCGCAACGGCGGCCGGTGCGGTCAAGTCGCGCTGCTCGCGGCCAGTTCGCGAACCTTGGCGCGCTGCACCTTGCCGGTGGCCGCCCGAGGCAGCTCGGAGACGACCGAGATTTCGACCGGGCGCTTGAAGCGGGGAAGCTCGGCCGCGCACCGTTCGTTCAGCTCGTCGACCAGCCGCGGGTCATCCGTCGCGGTGCCGAGCGTTGCGATCACGTAGGCCACGGGGACGTGGCCCAGCACATCGTGCTCCCGCGCGACAACGACGGCCTCCAGTACTCGAGGGTCACCCAGCAGTACCTCTTCGACCTCGGCCGGGTAGACCTTCTCGCCGCCGCGGTTGATGACATCGTCCGATCGTCCGACGAGGTAGACGAAGCCATCGTCGTCGGTGCGACCCAGGTCGCCGGTGTCCAGCCAGCCGGCATCGTCGAATCGCTCGGGGTTTCGTCCGAACAGGTAGTGATCCACGATCCCCGGTCCCCTGATCCACAGTGCGCCCACTTCTCCCGCGGCCACGGCATTCCCGTGCGGATCGCGAACCGCGACCTCTGAGCCAAGGGGAACGCCCACCGAGCCCACGTGCGTGGTGTCGCCCAGGGGAGTGGCCGTGATCTGGCTGGCGCCCTCGGTCATACCCCAGCTGAGCACGAGCGGGATCGAACCGAGCGCTGAACGAACCGCGTCGGGCAGCGGCGAGGAGGCGGAGCGGATGAATCGAAGGCCGGTCTCCGGCAGCGGCGAACCCTCGCGGGTCAGCACCGCGAGGATCGCCGGCACAGCATTGAGCCACGTGATCCGCCGATCCGCGATGAGTTGCCAGAACCCTGTGCGGTGAAATGACGAGTCCAGCACAAGGGTGGAACCCGTGACCAGCACCGAGAGCAGACCGACGACTTCGGCGTTGACATGGAACAGCGGCAGCGAGTTGAACCCGCGATCGGTGGGAACCAACTGGTTGTTGCGGGCCACCTCTTCGGCGACGAACAAGAGCTGCCGCTCAGGCAGCTCGACGCCCTTGGGTGTTCCCGTGGACCCGGACGTGAACAGCACCGCCGAACCCTCGGACGTCATCCTCGTCGTGCCAAACGCCGAACCCGTGCTGGCTGCCGCACGGGTCGGCTCGGGCACCGCGCCAGGTTCGAACGAACGCCCGTCGATCGTTGCGACGGGCACGTCCAACCCGCGGTGAGCATCCTGCCCGTCGACGACGACCAGGGCGGCCCCGCCGATCAGGGCTGAACTTCGCGCCGGCTCGCCGTCCGACAGATCGGGATTGATCGGAACGGAACGGCGCCCGCTCGCGATCGTTGCGAGATGCGCTACTGCAAAGCCCAACGGATCCTTGACGGCGACGATCACCGCCGCTCCGCTGCGAACAGCCAGGGTGTCGAAGAGCAGGCACCAGCGATCGACGGCCCTGGCCAGGTCGGAGTAACTGACGGTGCGATCGGAACGGGCATCCTCGAGGAAGATCGCCGACGGAGTGCTCGTCGCCTGGCGCTCGACGCGATCGCGCAGGGAGAGCTGATGCGGTTCGGCGTTCACTTTTCCACTCTACGTTTTGGCGCGGAGGGTGACGATGACGCCGCCTAAGGATTGGCTATGAGTCCACGGTTCAGCAACCAGTCCCACACGCCGGCGTACACCGGTGAGCCTTTCGCCAGTGGAACGGCGTCTGTGACGGTGCGCAGGTGGGATTGAACCGGGTCTCCCAGCGCGAGACTGCTCACCAGTTCGTGCGAGTGGGCGGGCATCCCGTCGGCGACGTTCGTCGGTGCACCGAAGGCGCCCATCCCCAGCGCGTTCCATGACGCGACGATTCGGGACGCGAAGATGTCGCCCGTATTGTCGAAACCGTACATGCGTGACGCCGGCGTGGCTCCGCGGGAAGCCATCCAGGATGCGTTGACCCCACCGTCGCTGTCGACGGGCGACGAGAACATGAGCACTGCGCGCACTTCGTGCAGATGCGAGATGTAGGCGGCCTCGCCTCCGCCTTGCGAGTGGCCCGCGACGACGATGTTCGACCAGTTGATCGCGGTGCCGTCGAGAAACTGCTGCCAGTCGCCGCCGGCGTCGACCGTGCGAAGGTGGATGAGGCTGTCACGCAGCCGGTTCACGATCGAGTTGGCCGGATTCACGGAGCTGTACTGGGACGGCTCTGACCCGTCGAGTCGGTTTCGTTGCACCTCCGTGTAGCACGCGGCATTCTGGCCGCACATGCGCTCGACGGACATCCCGTTGTTCCAATAGTCGAGCGCGAGAACGTGGTACCCGCGATCGCGTGCGACAGCAAGGAAGTCCTGGTACTGCGAGGGATGATGGCCCGTCGCCGCGAGGAAGAGCAGCAGGGGGCTGTGCGCGGAAGTGCGGGCCGCATAGTTGTCTGCGTTCGGCGAGATCGAAGCGAGTGCAGAGCCCTGCAGGCGGAAGTGTTCGAGCACGATCCGGTTCGCCACGGGGTTTGCGTGAGCTTTCGGTGGCGGGGTCGGACTCGACTCTGCCGCGGCGGGGGCGGCGAAAGCGGGTGCCGCTGCAGCGACCGCGACCGAGCCGACAATCGACGCGCCGGCGACGACCGCGACCACCAGCGCGTGCCGGATGCGCAGTCCCCGAGTGTTCACGATCGCCAGCGTAGGTCGCCCCTGCGCGACACGGCTGGGAATCGGAGCCGCCTGGGTGAGAACCCTCACAGAGATAGTCACGATGCTGCATATCTGGGTTCAGCGCCGCGGGTAGGTTGGGACCGTGGCCACCCGCGCTCGCAGAGCACCCTCCGCGCCGCGCGAACGAGTGCTCGCGTGGTCGGCACGCGCTATCTCGGTCGGCACTCTCGTCGTTGTCGCTTGGATCGCCATCACCGCGTTTCCGATGTTGGTGCACGGCCAGCCGACCTATGTGGTGCTCCTGGCTCTGACGACCATCGCAGCCGTTCTCGGCACCGTTTTCGCCTGGCGCGCGCGCGCATTCACACCTCGCCGTCGGCAGACGCCTCGAACGATCGGCCTCGTGGCCGCGATCGTCTGGGTGGTGCTGATCGGCTGGTTCGCGCCATCCGTCGCATCGCAGACTGCTGTCGCGGCAATGGCGAGCGGCGCAGGGGTGACGGTCACCGAGGACGCGTCGGAGATTGTGATGACCCCCACGGGATCCATCGACTCGACGGCACTGTTCTTTCAGCCCGGTGCGAAAGTGGATGCCCGCGCCTACGCCGCGATCCTCCGGCCCGTCGCCGCGGCGGGGCACATTGTGGTCATCCCCAAGCAACCGCTCGGCATCGCCTTCTTCTCGGTCGGCGCGTTCGACACCGTTCGCCACCGGTTCGCCTCGGTCACGAGGTGGGTCGTCGGAGGCCACTCGCTCGGCGGCACGGTGGCGTCGATAACCGCGAACAGCTACTGCGGCGACCGTGACGAACCCGTCGTCGGGTTGCTGTTATTCGCGTCGTACCCTGCGACCGACATCAGCTCCTCGCTGAAGTGCCCGGTGCTCTCGATCTCTGCATCCGACGATGGACTGGCGACCCCGGGTCAGATCCAGTCGACGAGGCATCTGCTGCCAGCCTCAACCAAATACGTGCAGATTCGCGGCGCGGTCCACGCTTTCTTCGGCGACTACGGCACGCAGTCGGGTGACGGCCAGCCGACTATTTCCCACGCCGCGGCTCGAGCGCAGATCTCGGCGCTCGCAGTCGCGTTCCTGGCCAGGCTCACGCCCTAGCCTCAGCCGGATGTCGCGTGCCGCCGCGCCGACAGTCGTTAGTTGAGCGCGGGAAGATCCGAAGGGATCACCCCGGATCCGTAAAGGTCACTGGCGAGGCTCTGCAGTGCGAGCAGGCTGGCGCGCTGGGGAAGCGGGCCGTACGAGATTCGGGCGATCCCGAGTTGCTCGTACTCTTCGGCCTTCAGTGCCCCGGGGAGTCCGATAACGCTCACCGTGTTGCGGCCGAGCTCTGCCACGACTCGCTGCACCGATTCGCGGTCAGTGAGCCCGGGAATGAACACCAGCGCCGCGCCCTCCTCGAGAAACGCTCTGCCACGCTTGATCGCCTCGGTGAGGCGCCCCTCGAGCGGGCCGGTTCCCCTCGCGATGGCGTCGGTGCGGGCGTTCAGCTGGAACGGCACACCCTCGTCGTTCGCGGCGGCGATGATCGCGCGAACGCGGGCTACCGACTCGTCGAACGGTTTCAGGCGATCCTCGACGTTTGCCCCCACCGCGCCGATCGCGATCGCGCGGCGGATCGTTTCGCCCGGCTCCTCATACCCGTCGTCGAGGTCGGCAGTGACGGGAAGTTCGGTTGCTTTGACGATCACTTCGACAGCATCCAGCGCGACCTGCAACGGCATCTCACCGTCGGAGTAGCCATGGCTTGCGGCGATCGAATGCCCTGCCGTGGCAATCGCCTTCGTTTCCGGAAGATCGGCGATCACTCGCGTCGAGATCGCATCCCACACATTCACGACTCGAACGATTTGCGGTGCCTGATACAGGTCGCGCAGGATTTCAGCTTTATCAACAATGCTCACCCCTCAACCGTATCTCGGGGCGCGTCGCACGCCGTTCCCGGGGTCAGACATATCCGCGTGCAGGTCGCTCGAGGATTATTTGTGGTCGTCGCCTACTTTTTCGACCGGGGCGGCGTAGCGTCAGGAGTGTTGCTCCAGACTTCGGCAGCGGTTTCTGACCGTCCTGTCTGAGGAGTTACTGATGAGTGTTCGCCCGGTGCAACAACTGATCCGCGCAGGCAGGGACAGGCCACTCTCATGACCGCCCTTGTGGTCGTGATCATCGTGATCGTCATCCTGGTTCTCATTGCACTTGGCTTGGCGATTCATGTGGTTGCGCAGTATGAGATGGGTGTTCAGTTTCGTTGGGGTCGCGTCGTCGGCACCAAGCCACCCGGGCTGGCCTTCATCATCCCCGTCGCCGATCGGCTCACGAAGGTCACACTGCGCATCATCACGATGCCGATCCAATCGCAGGGGATCATCACCAAAGACAACGTCAGCGTCGGAATTTCGGCGGTCGCCTACTTCAGGGTGGTCGATGCGGTGAAGTCTGTTGTCGCAATCGAGAACGTGTATTCGGCCATCGACCAGATCGCCCAGACCACCTTGCGAAAGGTGGTGGGCAAGCACACCCTCGATGAGATGCTGTCCGAGACCGATGTGATCAACGCGGACATTCGCAAGATCCTGGATGTCGCCACCCTCGACTGGGGAGTCGAAGTCACTCTCGTTGAACTCAAAGACATCCAGCTGCCCGACACAATGAAAAGGGCCATGGCCAAGCAGGCCGAAGCAGAACGAGAAAAACGCGCAAAGATCATCGCCGCGGAAGGTGAATCGCTGGCGGCGGCCGCGCTTGGCGAAGCATCCGACATCATGATGGCCCACCCCCTCGCGCTGCAACTGCGCAACCTTCAGACCCTCATCGAAATCGGCGTCGACAAGAACACCACCGTGGTCTTCCCCGCCCCGCTCATGAGCACCATCGGCGAACTCGGCGCCTTCCTTGCCCGCGAGTCCGCGGTGGCGAAGGCCGGGCCGGGCCTGGCGGCCGTCGCAGAATCTCGGCAGAGCCCCCCTGCCGCGGGGTCCGACCAGCCATGATGAAAGACAGAGCCATGACCGCCAAACTGCACCTGGCCGACGGCGAGGTTCGCACATTCGGCATCATCGCGCCCCAGGGTGCAGCGCCGACCTCACTCGATGGGAGGTCCGTGTCAATGGGAGAGTTCGCCGGAACCTTCCGTCTCCGGCCGACGAACGACCCCACCGGTCAAAATTTCGACTACGACGCCGCAACGACATAATCCCCGAACGATTTGCAGAGATCGCTAGGTGCGGCGACGCGAAGGGTCGCAGACTGGGGCACATGACCTACGTCACGATCGCTGAAGCTCCAACTGCTGCACTTCCGGGCACCGCTGTGTTCGTGAGCTGGGACGGTGAACGCCGTGCTTTTCAGCTGGAAGACCACGATGACGTCATCACCATCGCGGATGACGCGGCTCTGCTCATCTCTGGCATATCCACCGAGCCGGTTGGCCGTCGCGCGGCGGATGGTGGGTACACGATCGCGTACCTCGCCGAACCGGCCGAGGAGGTCTTCTCTGTCGTTGAAATCGCACTCGACTCAGCCGGAGGTGTTGAGACGATCACCCAGACCCGCTTTACCGGGTACGGCCACGGAGAAGCACTTCTGGCAACCCTTCGCGGCAGCCAGGACGCTCCGGATTCCCAACGGTTTCTGCTCGGAGACTGACCGCATCGTGAGCGAAGCCCACTGAAGCGTCACAGTCTGCGAGCGCTATTCGCCGCCGCTGATTTCCCTCGTCAGGGTATCGAGTGCCCTCACGAGTTCGGGCGATGCGAGGGTCGCATTTTCCGAGACCGCCCGTGAAATTGCGTTGAAGTAGTCGCGGTAGGCGTCATGTTTGATGGTGAGGGCTTTGTCGCCGAGGGTGATGTGCAGGCTCCGCCGATCTTGCGGATTGGGTTGCCGCGTGACGAGTTCGATACGGGTGAGCCGGTCGAGGAGGGTCGTGACGGCGCCGGGGGTGATATTCAGTTCCGTGGCGAGGTCTTTGGGGGTCACCACACCCCATTGGCTGACCATCATTAGCGCGCTGTACTCGTGTGCGCTCAGGTCGAGGCGGTCGGCGAATCGTTCCCGCATCGCACGCAGTGCGATCGAGAGTTCGCGCACGGCGATCGCGAGTTCTCGCATCGGTGGGGGAGCGTCATGGACGCTCGCCTCAAAACCGACTTCCGATACCCGGCCGCCGGAAGAAGATAGTCGGTGCGACCCGTTGAGCCGTGCGCGCATCGTGTCCGTCCCTTCTGGGCCGTATGAATGCTCTGCGCCGGTTTGTGGTCCGCTGCCTGCAGGATGCGGGAAGCGGAGGGGGCAATCTCCGGCAGAGTGATGCGAAGGCAACGATAGTCGTTTGACGATCCAACTAGTTGTAAACCGCGACCGACGGAGTTTCACAGTCGATCGAGTCGGTGAAGGAGCGGTACTGTGCCGCCACCGTATTTCTGGGATTACGGTGACGGCCGAGCCTTCCCCGCGCGTAACCACTCGCGCGACGCGCACTCCGGCAATCAGCAGCCAGCAGTGCGGGAAGTCTGGAACAACCTAGGGTACGACTGCCGCTGTGCGGCGCAGCACCCCGCGGATGAACAGTCGTTCGGTTTCCGTCTCGCCCGACCACGATCCGAGCCAGTAGGTGATCGAGAGGGTGGCGTCACAGCCAAGACGAAGGCACGCCTCGTTGGTGCCGCTCAAATACAGGGCCGGCACTGGCACGGTCACCGTCTCGGTCTTGCCGTTACTCGCCAACGTCGTATGCAGTTCGATGAGCAGGTCACCGACCATATCGCTCACGGTCGCCATGACATCATCACTGCTCAGATCGATCATTTCGAGGTCCCTATCCGATGGGGGTGAGCTCGGTGAAGGTTTCGGTTGACGCGTTCCCGTTGAGGCACGTCTGGTAAAGCAGCGAATATCCGTGCGGGATATCGCTCGGGCTGTCGGTGTGGGCGTTCAGGACCGCGACGACAGGTCCGACGCGGTAGAGGCCACCCATGGTGCCGGTGAGCTGTACTTCCCCGCCGGCCCTCGGGAATCGGGAGCCACCGCAGCCCCAGACCTCACCAATCGTTGCAACGCCGTACGCCGCGCTCAGATTCACTGCACCTCGACACGCGTCGAGTTGGGTCTGAAATCCCGACGCCCATACGTTCTCCCTGTACACGCCCGAGTTCTGCCCAGCCGTCGGGTGGCTCGCCGCGGCCCGCTGAGCCGCTGCTGCTGCTGCCGCTGCCGCCGCTGCTGCCGCAGCGAGAGCTTTCTGTCGATTCACCCGGATCGTGTTCTGAATCTGCCAGGCGCGCACAGCGTCGGATGTGGCCTTCTGCGCGGCTTCCACAGAGCGGATTGCGCTGGGCAGTCCCGGTGCTGGCGCCGGGTGCGCTTTGGCGAACAGCGGCGACGCAATGACGTAGATGACTCCCATCGCGGGGTTGCCGGTGACAGCACTGGCGACTCTCTGCCGAGCCACGATTTCCTGAACCGCAGCGCTTGTCGCGCTGGCGGCAGCTTGCAGGGCCCGTGTCAGGCGAGCACGTGAGGTGCCGTCAGGTACTTTGCCTTTGCTTGCGAGCAACTCGCGCTCACCCGAGCCGATACGGTCGAACGCCTCGGCAACCACCGAGACTGCACGATCCGTGCTGATGTGCCCGGTCGCGGACAGTTCGAATGACGCTCTGACGGCGGATGCCCGAGGCGTCGCGGAGGCATAGACAACGGTGGCGGGGCACATACCCAACAGCAAACCGGCACCAAGAGCAGTCACCGCAAGTGCAATCGCCGTGCGCGGAGGCGACGTGTGATTCGCCATGGATTCGCCTTCCCTAAAAACTCAGTCGGGCGAGGAACGAGCAGGCCTCGATGGCCTCGAAAGAGTGGCACTCGGAGCGCGTGGTGAAGTGCGCCCCGAGTGCCGAAGCCACTCGCCGAACCCGAATCGGCGAGGCTCCAGTTGAATTCACCGATGGTGTCCTAGACCGCCCGGCGAGGAGTAATCCACAGGCGACCGAGTCTCGGTGCGTGAATCCCCCTCCGTCGACGGTGGCAGAAGCTGGGAAGTTCGCAAACTTTTGCTATGAAAAGCAGACGGTTCGAAAAACAGACAGTTAGATCATCCAACGGTCCATAGGGCTCTGCTGCGCTGCCGCGTATTGTGACCGCGCAGAGCCGAGGGGACTCGAGTGGATACGCCTCACGCAGGGCCTTCGGAGCTTTCTGCATCCGGGGCGTGAACTGAGTTCTGCGTTACATCCCGGCCAGGCGACAACTCACTACGAGAAGTTTCACTCCCCGGTGCGCGTAGGGTGACTTTACGCTCTTGCGATACCGCCCTAGCCCCGGTGTCGTCGCGTCGGTTAGGGGCCACGCGTCAGACAGAGCCATGGGCGGGATCCCGGACACGCTCCCAGGCACCGGGACCTCGCTTCCCTTCCCTGCTGATGCAAGCGTCCGCGAGGAGTGGTCGGTGGCGTGCCTTCGGAGGCCTACGGCGCCTGTTTTCCCGGCCGTGCAGACGAACGGCGGTTCACTCTTCAGCGGCGGATCTCGGTGTACTGGGCGCTTCCGAATCCGAGCACGAGGTACCCGATCGGTTGGAAGAGGAAAAGCAGGAAGAAGCCATACAGCGGACCTTTGCCGAACGCGCGAGCGACTCCTAACGCGACGACGATGGCGGTGATGATGTTCACGATCGGGATGATGTACAGGATGAGGAGCAAGCCTGTGCGACCGGCGAGCTTGATCTGCAGGTAGATGTTGTAGATGGGGATGAAGCCACCCCACGCGGGACGCCCGGCTTTCTTGAGCATCGGCCACATACCGATGGCTACAAGAAGGTAGACGAGGAAGCTGCTCGTCGCGGCCGAACTGTAGGTGGACTGGTTGGGGCCGTACGTGTCGGAGGCGAGGGCGATCAGCAGGTGCACGGTGGTCCTTCGGGTCAGAGGTGGCCACAGGTAGCGCCTGCGTCGAGACTACCGGGGGCCATGGGGGCGCGCCTATGTGCAAGCGGTGGCGGAGCAGAGTCTCTATAGCTGCAGGTGAAGACGCAATGCGTCATCGAGCTGCGCCATGACCTCTGCGGGGGCATGTCCAAGGATCGCGCCCGGTCGCTCGACGGCGATCGTGCGCACCTGCTCGGCCTGGGCCTTGGAGTCCTGCGGCAGCCCGGCTGCGGACAAGCCGTGTCGCGATCGAGTTCGCGCGATCGTCGCTCACGATCACTGCCGGACGACGTTTGTTGGCCTCGCTTCCTCGCACAGGATCGAGATCCACGAGCCGGATCTCACCGCGCAGCATCGGCGATCCCGTCAATTTCTCTCCACCGCAAATCAACTCTCTCCCCGATGGCCGTCATCAAATCACAATCGCCATCTCGGCAATTGGTCCGGAAGCGCTCTACGAGGTCGAGCTAACGCTCGTCAAACAAGGTGCCTCAAATCGGCCGATCGGAGGCACGACCCCGATTCTGCAAGTGGGCAGCAAAGAAATTACTCACACATTCATCACAGAGGCTCCGCTCGTCGACAACTGGCTCGTTATCGAATGGTTTGAGCCGTCGCGCAAAGGAGCGGTACTCGACGGAATGAGAGTGAGCCTCGACATCGCTGCGAACCCCCACCCTTCCCTCTGGTGGTTGCGGTGGCGACTCCCATGGTGGCCGTGACGATACAGCGGAAAATGGGTACGTCAGCGCGAGGCGACCGCACGCGATCTCATCGATGTTTCCGCCCCGCAGGCGAGGCCTGCGAAGCGCTGACTGAACGTTTCGCATGCCGTCCCTCGATGGGCCCGGATGGACGATACACACACGCGATACGAGGCTGCTGACGCCGCGTTGGGTGACAGCCTAATATTGCGGGGTGTTTCCCGACTACCCAACGCCTCTGCGCATGATCTACGCGCTGACGGCGGGAACCGTGCAGTGGGCCATTTCCTTGGGCGAGTTTTTCAAACAGATCGTGCCGTTCGAGTACGTATTTGCGGTCTCCGGGACGGCAACTCTGTTCTGGGGTTTTGTTGAGGTGCGCAATTATCGGCGCGAACGGCGCGCAAGGTCGGAGACACCAACGCCGATGAAGTAATCCCGTTTGATACAGCGACGCATTTGCACAGTCTGAGGTAAGTCCAGTTCGGCGTGCGTCGTCCGTAACAACCGAACGGTCGAAGATAGCCCGAGATCACCTGTCACTCCCCGGCGGGATAGCTCAGTCGGTAGAGCGCACGACTCATAACCGCGTAGCCGCTGGTTCAAGTTCAGCTCACGCTACAAATGCGGTACGCCTCGTGCCGATTACCGCCCGGCTTCTGAAATGATCAAGCTGTGGTTACCGAGATGCACCGCTCGCTCCTTGGAGCCTTGAGTCATCGACCGAAGCCACTTGGGGTGAACAAGCTCTGCTCGCCTGCTTACGAAGGCTTCGCGACGGCGGCCCGACCGAATACACCCTCATGGATGCATCCGCGCATCGCCGATGACACCTCGGTTCGAGGTCGTGTACCTATCGACGTGGGGACCAGTGGTCGGGCTGACGGCGCAGCGGGGTGAACTCGAATATTTCCAGGGCATCTATGAAGAAGATGGGGCGAGACTTACCGCGGAATCTTTCGGGATGGAGGTCGCGGACTTTTACGTTGCAGAACCGCTTGGCCGCTATGCCGAGGTGCTCGAGGTCGACCCTGACGGCATCGGCTGGTGGGGTTCGACCCACGCGAAGCTCAGCTAACCTAGCGAGTTCGGCACCGCTGAAGGTCCGTCTTGCGCAACAGTGGTCATAACGTGAACTTGATTCAAGCGTGTCAACGGCAGGCTGCTCGGGGAACGCGCCTATTGGGGCGCCTTGTCAGGTTCGATTTCCTGAGTTCTCCACTTTGGTCGACTTTCGTGCCTGGGGAACGCGTGGCAGTCCAGGGCACTTTGAGCCATCCCGCTCAGCGGTCCCGATATCGGAACTACCTGTCTTCGCACCGATAGGCTCACTGCATGTTCAGGCGGTGGACGCTTCGAGAGCGATCGCTGTACCAGGTCGCGCTCGGCGGCTTCCTCACCTTCGGCTCGATCTTCGCCTTTGTCGGTCAAGGCCCGATGCCCTGCTCATCACAGGCCTCGGCATCGCCCTCCTCACGGTCGGCTTAGTGAATCGCGCCAGATGGAAAGCCCAGCAGGCCGCCCCTCCAAAAGACCCGACCGCGTAGGCACGCCCGTTCGCTGGGCGCGGAAAAGACCACCTGTAAGTCCGAGCGTCCGAGCGTCCGGGCGGGGTGTCCGTTGAGCGTCCTTCTTGCGGATGATGCGCCGGGCACGCTCGGTACGTGAGAATTGGCGTGTCTTGTGCATGGGGGAAGTATGGAACGTAGGTTTCGCAAGGGTTGGATCGCGGCATTGCTCGTCGTGCTCACGTTGTCGACAACTGCATGCACGGCTTTAGATCCGCCTATCCCAACCGACTCAGATGTGGTGGGCACTTGGCATCATTCGTCGGCGACTGGGGGGCCAACTGTCGCGTTTCACAAGGACATGACGGCAACGATCAGTGGCCTGCCGGAGAGCGTGGTGACCGACGACATCAACCGCGCAGGCAAGTTCTCGAGCGCGAACCCGATAACAATGTCCGGAAAGTGGACGATCGGAAACGCGGAGGGAGCCAAGCGCGACGCCCTCGGCGACCCGTTTGTTCAAGTGAACTTCAGGGCGAATCGCTTTTCGACCGGAATGAACTTTCTAGTGGTTGGAACTGGCCGCGACATTCGGTTGGAAGTCCAGGGGGGCGATCCCGACGACTACGCCACCTACGACTTTCAGCGTTCGTATGGCGTCCGTCATACGGTTCTGCTTGGCGTCACCAGCCCGCGCCAACGCAGATCATTTCGGCGAGTTCCTCGGGTGTTGATAGTCGCGTCCCGCTCATGGTCCGGTTACTGAGGTGAGCTTGTGAGGTCTGTGATGCCTAGGGCTTCCGGATTTTGTCGTAGGCGCCCGTTGTAGGTTGCGAGAATGACGCCGGCTAGGACGTAGAGCGCGCCGAGGGTTGCTAGCGTCCACCACTGGCCCCCGTGACCGCTGAAGAGGAGAACCAGGTCCGCGGTTTGGAAGAGTGCTGCGGGGAGCAGCGCCCATTTGGCTGGGTTTCCCGCGGGTGAGGATCGAAACAGTCCGATCGCACCAACAAGCAGCGCGATGCCAAGGACTACAAAAAGTAAAGCGGAAAGGACAGGCGGAAAGCCTTGTGCGAGTACCCCACTGATGGTGAGCACGGACAGGAGGATGACGACGAGTCCAGCGACAAGGAACGATCCGCGCACCGACCGGCGGATGTCTCCTGAGCTGAACGCGAACGACAGTGTCATTAGGGCGGTCCCTTCGAAAAGGGATCCCGCAATTGTGGTCAGGGAACCCGCTTCCACAGGCCCAAAATTGAAGATGAAAGCGCCAATCGAACTGAGCGCGCCGCCAATGACCAGCAGCACGCCGCCTATTCGGCGTTGGATTGGCAAGCCCAGCTTCATGCGGTCAGTATCCCAGAGATGGACGTCTGAGGTATCTGGTGCCGAGGAGGAGTCGAAACTGACTACGAGAGCCGGTCGCGCGACAAGCGAACCGCCACCTTCTTCAGTGCGCCCCGCCGAGGCATGAACCACCGATGCGGCCTGGCATGGGGTTCGAGACACCACCTGCCTACACACAATGAGCCGCAATATGGCTTCTCATCAACACTTTGTCGTGAGCGAGTGACGGGAATCGAACCCGCGCTATCAGCTTGGGAAGCTGAAGTTCTGCCATTGAACTACACTCGCGTGCTACCCCGACGGGCAACTCCCCTATGTTACTTGAACGCTCGAACGCGGTCACTGCCCGCAATACACTGTCGGTCATGCCCGATGAACGTGCTGTTGCTGCCGCCCCACGCCGAATCACTCCGCTGAGGGTGGTCGGGTGGGCCGCCTACCTCGTGGCGCTGGTGCTCTTCGTCGTATTTGTCGTTATGTGGATCCGCGGCGACGTGGCGACGAACCAGCAGTTGTATCCGATTCCCGGGATCGCGGCCGGATTTCTGGTGATCGGCATCTGGACTGCCCTGGGGCCGGCCCTCTACAAGTCACGCAGCACGGCGACGCGGGTCGGCAAGTACGTGCTCGCGGTGGTTGTCAGCGTCGGAGTATTTCCGACGCTGGTCACGATCGTCAGCGGCCTCGCCGGGTGGCTGGTCAGCCTCGACCCGGGTCGGGTGCACTAACGGGGTAGTGTCGTGGCCATGCTTCTGAGTGACCGCGACATCAGGGAACAGCTCGAATCCGGCCGCGTGGGCCTCGACCCGCTCGAGCTCGGAATGATCCAGCCGTCGAGCATCGACGTGCGACTCGACAAGTACTTTCGGCTGTTCGACAACCACAAGTACCCGTTCATCGATCCGCGCGAAGACCAGCCGGAGTTGACGCGCCTGGTGGAGATCCAGGAGGGCGAGCCGTTCATCCTGCACCCCGGCGAATTCGTGCTCGGATCCACCTACGAACTGGTCACACTGCCCGACGACATCGCGGCGCGGCTCGAAGGCAAGAGCTCGCTCGGCCGGCTCGGCCTGCTCACACACTCGACCGCCGGATTCGTGGACCCCGGGTTCTCCGGTCACGTCACGCTCGAGCTCAGCAACGTCGCGACACTGCCCATCAAGCTGTGGCCGGGGATGAAGATCGGCCAGCTCTGCTTCATCCGCCTGACGTCGCCGGCGGAGAAGCCCTACGGTTCGACCGAGTACAGCTCGCGCTACCAGGGCCAGCGCGGCCCGACGGCCTCACGGTCGTACCTCAATTTTCACCTGACGCCCATCCCGGCCACCGACGGACGGCTGAAGGACGACCCGCTGTCGTAGGTTGAGGGACGGGGGATCTCGATACGCGGGCTCGTTCCTCGCTCGCTACTCGATCACCGGGTGGGCTCGTTCCTCGCTCGCTACTCGATCACCGGGTTGGGCTCGTTCCTCGCTCGCTACTCGATCACCGGGTTCGGCCTAGAGGCCGAGCTGCTGCAGCTGCCAGACCAGCCAGGGGCTGAAAGCGTAGGGCGCGGCAATCGCGGCGGCGGTGAGCGACTGCGGGTCGACCCACTCCCATTCCGAGACCTCGTCGGGGTTGGCCTGCACCGAACTGTCGGAGACCGCCCGAAAGACGGGACAGATCTCGTTCTCGACGATGCCGGATGCGTCGATGGCGCGGTAGCGGAAGTCCGGCAGCACCAGGGTCACCTCCCGCACAGCGATCCCCAGCTCGACGGATGCCCGTCGCGCGATCGCCTGCTCCATCGATTCGCCCGGCGCAGGGTGTCCGCAGAACGAATTCGTCCACACGCCCGCCCACGTTTTCTTGCTCAGCGCTCGGCGCGTCACGAGCACGTGCCCGGCCTCATTGAAGACGTGGCACGAGAACGCCAGGTGCAGCGGCGTCTCGGTGGTGTGAACGGTCGCCTTGTCGGCGGTGCCAACCACGGTGCCGTCATCGTCAAGAAGAACGACCTGCTCGGGGAGTGGTGCCATGGTCGCGATAGTCTGCCTAAATGGACGGTTCTGGCCTGCTCGGGGTCGATCAACAGAGACAGGCGCATGTCGATGGGGTGCTCGACCGCTTCTTCAGCCTAGCCAAGAACCGCGCCAGCGCCTTCGGTGAAGAATATGTGCAGCTCTGGCAGCAGCTGGAGGCGAGCGCGACGGGCGGAAAGCGGTTTCGTCCCCGCATGGTGTTCTGCGCGTACGAGTCGCTCGGCGGCACGGATGTCGAGGCGGCGGCGTATGTGGGAGCCGCGTTCGAGCTGCTGCACACCGCGCTCATCGTGCACGACGACGTCATCGACCACGACTTCGTTCGTCGCGGCATCCCCAACGTTTCGGGCAGCTACCGCGACCGGGCGCTCGCCGCGGGGCGCGAGTGAAGCCGTCGCCGACCACCGGGGCATCTCCGCCGCGGTCATCGCCGGCGACCTCGCGCTGTTCAACGCGTACCGCCTCATCGACCGCAGCGGTGTCAGCGACGTCACACGCGACCGCCTGGTCGAGGTGATGGATGACGCGCTGTTCGCGAGCGCGGCCGGCGAGCTCATCGACGTGGACTTCTCGCACCTCACGGCGATGCCGCGAGTGGACGACATCCTCACCATGGAGCGCCTGAAGACGGCGGTGTACTCGTTCGAGTGCCCGCTGCAGGCGGGCGCCATCCTGGCCGGCGCATCGGAGCAGATTGTTGCGACCCTGGCCGACTTCGGGCGCGAGATCGGCGTCGCCTACCAGATCGTGGACGACCTGCTCGGCGTCTTCGGACAGCAGTCCGACACCGGCAAGACCACCATCGGCGACCTGCGCGAGGGCAAACGCACCGTGCTCATCTCGTATGCGACCACGACGCGCGAGTGGTCGGAGATCGAGCCCCTCATCGGCAAGTCCGACCTCACCGAGGCGGAAGCCGATCGCGTTCGCGAGCTGCTGGTCTCGACGGGCGCGCGCGCATTCGCCGAGGGCCTGGCGCGCTACTACGCCAACCGGGCGATGTCGCGCCTGGCCGAGGGGCACATCCCGAAGGCGCTGCGCGACGAGCTGCTGCCTGTCGCCGACGCGGTGCTCGGGCGGGTTCGATGACCGCCGCCCACCGCCCCGCGAGCCAAACTGTACGACCGGGTCGCCGAGGACACCGCGAGCATCGTCATCGGGCGCTACTCGACGTCGTTCGGGCTGGCCTCGCGACTGCTCGAGCCGAGGGTGCGCCAGCACATCGAGAACATCTACGCGCTCGTGCGGCTGGCCGACGAGATCGTCGACGGCGAGGCGGCCGCGGCGGGCCTCAGCGTCGCAGACGCGGGCCGCATCCTCGACGAACTCGAGGTCGAGACCGAGTTCGCGATGGAACGCGGCTACAGCGCGAACCTCGTCGTGCACGCGTTCGCGCCTCACGGCCCGCGAGACGGGGTTCGACAGCACGCTGACCAGGCCCTTCTTCGAGTCCATGCGCTCCGACCTGAGCGAGACGGAGCACGACCAGGCCAGCTTCGACGCCTACGTCTACGGGTCGGCGGAGGTTGTCGGGCTGATGTGTCTGCGAGCGTTCCTGCAGGGCACGACTCGCACGGCCGAGCAGACGGCGGAGCTTGAGGCGGGTGCCCGTGCGCTCGGGTGCGGCGTTCCAGAAGGTCAACTTCCTGCGCGACCTCTCGGCCGACTTCCGCGACCTCGGGCGCAGCTACTTTCCCGGCGTGAAGGTCGATTCGTTCAGCGAGGCCGACAAGATTCGCCTGCTCGACGACATCGACGACGACCTTCGTACGTCGGCTCGGGTCATCCCGCAGCTGCCGCCAGGATCGCGACGCGCGGTCTCGCTGGCGCAGTCCCTCTTCGCCGACCTCGCCCGCAGGCTGCGGGCGACGCCGGCTCGACAGCTCGTGAACACCCGCGTTCGCGTGCCCAACCCGGTCAAGCTGCGCATCGCAACCGGCGCCGCTCTCGGACGGACACCACGCGCATGAGCACTGTCATTGTCATCGGCGGGGGCATCGGCGGGCTCGCGTCTGCCGCCCTGCTCGCCCGGTCGGGCCACACCGTCACCCTGCTCGAGGCGAGGGAGGCCCTCGGCGGCCGTGCCGGCAACTGGGAGAAGAGCGGCTTCCGCTTCGACACGGGGCCTTCGTGGTACCTCATGCCGGAAGTCTTCGACCACTTCTACCGGCTGCTCGGAACGTCGGCCGCAGAACAGCTCGACCTTGTAACCCTCGATCCCGGTTACCGGGTCTATTTCGAGGGACAGTCCGAGCCGCTCGACATCTCGGCCACCCGCGACGAGAACATCGCGCTGTTCGAGCGCATCGAGCGCCAAGTCCGGCCGCCGACTCGCGCGGTACCTCGACTCGGCCGCCCTCACCTACGACCTGGCCAAGCGCTACTTTCTCTACACGTCGTTCGAGAAGCTCGGCCCGCTGTTCAACCGCGAGGTGATTCGCCACCTGCCGCGCCTGGCGCGCCTGCTGCTGCGTCCGCTGTCGTCAAAGGCCGCCGACACCGTCAAGGATGCCCGGCTCCGCCAGATCCTCGGCTACCCGGCCGTCTTCCTCGGCGCATCCCCGTACACCGCGCCCAGCATGTACCACCTCATGAGCCACCTCGACCTCGCCGACGGCGTGCTCTATCCGATGGGCGGCTTCGCCCGGGTCATCCAGAGCATCGCGGACCTCGCGACCGCGTCGAGGGCGTGACGATCATCCGCTCGGCGACGGCGACGTCGCATCGTGGTCGAAAACGGCGCCGCCACCGGAGTCGAATACGTGGATGCGCGCGGGCACACCCAGAAGCTGTCCGCCGACATCGTCGTCTCGGCCGCCGACCTGCACCACAGCGAGACCCAGCTGCTCGCAACTCGAGCAGCAGACCTACCCGCAGTCGTACTGGGACAAAGCGACGCCCGGTCCGAGCGCCGTACTGCTCTACCTCGGCGTGCGCGGCGAGCTGCCCGAGCTCGAGCACCACACCCTGCTGTTCGCGAAGGACTGGAAACGCGGCTTCGACGCCATCTTCGGGGAAGACAGCCACGTGCCGGCGCCCGCGTCGCTCTACATCTGCAAGCCCAGCGGCATCGACTCCGAGGTGGCCCCGGACGGCCACGAGAACCTCTTCGTGCTGGTGCCCGTACCCGCCGACGTCAGCCTCGGCTCGGGCGGACTCGACGGCACCGGCGACCGCACGGTCGAGGCCGTCGCGGATGCGGTCATCCAGCAGATCGCCGACTGGACGGGCATCCCCGACTTCGCCGAACGGATCACGCTGCGCCGCACCGTCGGTCCCGGCGACTTCGCCAGCGACCTGAACTCCTGGCGGGGCACGGCGCTCGGCCCGGCGCACACGCTCAAGCAGAGCGCGCTGTTCCGAGCCGGCAACGTCAGCAAGAAGGTGCGCAACCTCTACTTCGTCGGCGGCTCGACGATTCCGGGCGTCGGTCTGCCGATGTGCCTGATCAGCGCCGAGGTGCTGCTCAAGCGCATCAACGGCGACACGTCGACCACACCCCTGCCCGCACCGCTCGCGCGCACCCGCGAGTGCCCCGTGAGCTTGCTCTACCTCGCCGCGCTGCTGGTCGCGCTGGCCGGGATGGTGGTGCTCGACCGGCGCCTCCGCCTCTTCTTCTGGCGTGATGCGCGGCGGGCGGCGATCGTGCTCATCGTGGGGCTGGCGTTCTTTCTCGTCTGGGACCTGCAGGGCATCCGCCTCGGCATCTTCTTTCGCGGCGAGACCTCATTCATGACCGGGGTGCAGTGGGCGCCGCAGCTTCCGCTCGAGGAGCCGTTCTTTCTCGTGCTGCTCTGCTACCTCGCCATGAACCTCTATGGTTTTCTGACCCGCTCGCGGAGCACGACGTGACCTACTGGGCCCTGAACGCGATCTTCCTGGCTGTGGTCGCGGTCGTCGCGATCGCCGCGATCGCCTCCCGCCGGGCACCGCGGTGGCTCGTGGTGCTGCTCGCAGCGGGCATCCTGCTGGTGGTCACCGCCATCTTCGACAACGTCATGATCGGCATCGGGCTGGTCGGCTACGACCGCGCCCTGATCAGCGGGGTGTTCATCGGTCGAGCGCCACTCGAGGACTTCGCCTACACGGTCGCGGCCGCGGTGCTGCTGCCGAGCCTGTGGACTTTGCTCGCACGAAGGCGCACCCGTGCTTAGGGCGTTGTTCGTCTCATCCCGGCCGCTGAGCTGGATCAACACCGCGTTTCCCTTCGCCGCGGCGTACCTCATCTCGACTGGAACGGTGAACGTCGTCTTCGTGGTCGGCACCCTCTACTTTCTGATTCCATACAACCTCGCCATGTACGGCATCAACGATGTCTTCGACTACGAGTCCGACCTGCGCAATCCGCGCAAGGGCGGAGTCGAGGGGGCGCTGCTCGACCGCAGGATGCATCGGCCGACACTCATCGCGGCCGCCGTGACCAATGTGCCGTTCCTCGTGTTTCTCGTGATCGTCGGATCGCCGCTCTCGTGGCTGGTGCTGGCGATCAGCGTGTTTGCTGTCATCGCCTACTCGGCGCCCGGCCTGAGGTTCAAGGAGCGGCCATTCGTCGACTCGCTGACCTCGAGCACCCACTTCGTGTCGCCGGCGGTCTACGGGCTGGTGCTGGCGGGAGCGGTGTTCACGCCGCAGCTGTGGTTGCTGCTCGCCGCCTTCTTTCTGTGGGGCATCGCGTCGCACGCGTTCGGAGCGGTTCAGGATGTCGTGGCCGACCGTGAAGCCGATATCGCGTCGATCGCGACCGTGATCGGGGCGCGCGCCACCGTGAGGCTGTCGGTGCTCGCCTATGTCGCAGCCGGCATCCTGCTGTTGTTCACCGCCTGGCCGGGGCCGCTCGCCGCGATCCTCGCCCTGCCCTACGCGATCAGCTGCGCGCCGTACTGGAACGTCGCGGATGACGCGGCCGAGTCCGCAAACCGGGCATGGCGGCGCTTTCTGGTGCTCAACTTCGTCAGCGGGTTTCTCGTGACCCTGCTGCTGATCTGGTTCGTGCTCCTGGCCCGTTAGCAGCCAGGAGCACGAGAGCCCGCAGCGCGCTACCGCACGACGGCCCCGCCAGTGTCGACAGTGTCACCGCTGATCGAGTCGTCGACGAGGTCGGCAGCCACCATCTCTTTGATGTCCGACGTCTTCTGCGCCTGGCTGACGGCGAAGTAGAAGATGATCAGGCTCCAGATGGCGACCACGCCGGCGTCCCAGTACTGGGGAAGCACCTTCAGTTCCGTCGTTCCGTAGTTGCCGTACAGGCCGATCACGATCATGCCGCCGAGCCACGGCCAGATCCACAGGGCCGAACGCCACCGCGCGCGGGCCAGGTCGACGTTCTTCGCCTTGAGCAGGGCGGAGAGGCCATAGAGGATCTGCCCGATCAACACTCCGATCGCCAGGTGCCAGGTGGCTTCGAATCCGCCCCAGTAGATGATCAGGTTGGCGAAGACGAAGCCCAGCGGAAGGAGAAAGGCGGGCACCGGGGCCGCGTAGGGGTGCGCGCGTCCCGTGTCGTGCTTGCGCAGGGCTGCGAGCGCGATCGGAGCGAAGCCGTACATGATCGCCGTCGCGCCGGTGATGTAGCCGACAAGCTGCAGCCACCCGGTCCCCGGCACCAGAAGCGCCGCGATCCCCAGCACAGCCGCGAGCAGGATCGACCAGATCGGCACGCCTCGCGCCGACACCCGGGTGAGGCCCTTCGGCAGGCCGAGGGCGTACGAGATGCGTGCGGTCGTGCCGACGTAGATGAGTCCGGTGCCGCCGGGCGAGACGATCGCATCGATGATCAGGATGGCAGCTAGCCAGCCTGCGCCGGCCGACAGGGCGAGCGTGTAGTACGGGCCGTAGTCACCGGCGCCGATGGGGTGCGCCCACCCGTTGGCGATGAGCTTCGCCGGGTCCAGCGAGCCCACAAACGCCACCTCGAGCAGGATGTAGAGGATCGCGCCGATCGTCATGGCGAGAATGATCGCCTTCGCAACATCCTTTTTGGGGTTCTTCGCTTCACCGGCCATCTGTGAGGCCTGTTCGAAGCCCTGCAGGGCGAAGACGACACCGGCGGGAAGCGCGGCGAAGATGCCGTGGAAACCGAAGGGCGCGAACCCGCCGTGCGCGGTGAAGTTGCCCGCGTGGAAGCTGAGGATGATGAGCGTTGCGATGGTAAGCAGCGGCACCGCCGTCTTCCAGATCACGATGCCGGTGTTGCTGTCGGACAGCCAGCGAGCCCCTCCGAGGTTGATGAACGTGAAGAGGAACATCGCGAGGATGCCGACGATGATGCCCTGAACGGTGAGTGTGCCGTCGGAGTGGATGAGCGGGAAGGCGGTGCTGACGTTGCCGACCGAGTTGACATAGCTGAGGCTGGCCTCGACCTCGAGCGGTGCGATGAAGACGGCCTGCAGGTAGGTGACCCAGCCCGCCGTGAACCCGGCGAATCCGCCGAACGCGTAGTGCGGATACCGCGCCGTGCCTCCCGCAACCGGGTAGGCGGCGCCGAGGTCGGCATGGATGAGCGCCAGCACCATGAGCATGATCGCCGCAAGAACCCAGGAGATGAGTGATCCGCCGCCGCCCGCGATGGTCGCGGCGTTGAGAGCCCCGAGCAGCCAGCCAGACCCGATGATCGAGCCCAGGGAGACGAACGTGAGCCCCCAGAACCCGACCGTGCGTTTGAGTTGCACCTGCCCGTCGGCGTTTCCGGTGGAAGTGGATTGGGTTGCTTGCGTCATGCTCAGTCCCCTCGGGGTCGGCCCGTGCGTCCTTGCACGGGATCTGAACACCGTACTCGTCGCCAAATGGGGCGCGATAGGCGCGAAACACAAATTTCACACGACGCGCGTCGCGCCGCCGAATCGCAAAACAGCGAAATCAGCCCGCGTCGGTCCAGCCGAGGTTCACGGCCATCCGCTCGAGAGTGCTCGTCGTGGTGAGGTAATCCGATTCCGTGACACCCGCAGCCATCTCGACCCGCTGTGTGGCGACCACGCCGGTGAGCCGATCGAGGGCGCCGTGCCCCCGTTCGGTGAGTTCATAGCCGCTGGGCGTCGCATCCACCCAGGCGCTCTCGATGAGCTCGGTGAGGTGATCGATGGATGTCTCGGACTCGCGGGCGAGAAACGGAGCGACCGCGGCGTCGAGCTGCTGCACCGTGGCCTGGCCCCGGGCGAGCACGTTCATGAGCTGCCACTGCAGCCGGGTGACACCGTGCTCGTCGAGCGTTTTCGCGAACTGCTCGTCGATGAGGCTGTCGACGAGGCGAAGCCAGTATCCGATCGGGCGCTGATCAGCCATAGCGTCAGGCTACGCCCGAACCCCGGCTCCGACCACCGGACGGCGAGCCTGGTGCTGTCACCTGTGCTGGCTCTCGACGGCCGTCTCGGCGTCGACCGGCTCCGCGAACCTGATCTGCGTCGGCGGCTTGACGAAGAGAAACAGGATGAGGCCGGCCAGCACGACGACAACGATGCCCAGTGTGCCCCAGTACGCCGCTCCGAACGCGACGGTAAACAGGGTGAACAGCGCCGGAGCGATGAAGATGGCGGCGCGGCCGGTTGTTGCGTAGAGCCCGAACACTTCTCCCTGCTTGTCCTGCGGGGTGACCCGGGTGAGAAAACTGCGGCTGGCCGACTGGGCCGGTCCCACGAACAGGCAGAGGATCAGCCCGCCGACCCAGAACACCGACTGGCCGCCGTCGTGAAGGAAGAACACGGCAAGGCCCGCCACAACCAGCCCGATCAGCGAGATCAGGATGACCCGCCTGGGGCCGAGGCGGTCGTCGAGCAGTCCGACCAGCAGCGTGCTCACGCCGGCTACGACATTGGCGGCGATACCGAAGATGAGCACCTCGCCGGCGCTGAAGCCGAAGACCGTGCCGGCGAGGATCGCACCGAACTGGAATATCCCTGTCAGGCCGTCTCGAAAGACCGCGCTCGCGATGAGGAACATCACGGTATTGCGATCCGACTTCCAGAGCCGCGCGATGTCTCGTCCAAGAACCACGTAGGAGCGAAAGAAGCTGACGGCCTTGACGGCCGGTCGCTTCGGCAGTTCGGGAACAGCGAAGAACACGGGAAGCGAAAATCCCAGCGTCCAGACGGCGGCGACGAGTTCGACGACGCGGATGTTCAATCCGTCTGCGGTGGGAACATGCAAAACCCCGCCGAAATCGGGGTCTGAGCCGCTGACCAGCCCCACGTAGACGAGAAGCAGCAGAACGATTCCCCCCAGGTAGCCGAATGACCAGCCCAGGCCGCTGATGCGCCCGACGTTCTTCGGGGTGGAAACCTGGGCGAGCATCGCGTTGTAACTGACGGCGGCGATCTCGTAGAAGATCGTGCCCACGCCGAACAAAACCAGGCCCATGAGCAGGAACGAAGGCTTTCCCTGCACGAAGAAGAGCGCGATCAGGGTCGCCACGACGAGTGCCGTATTCACGCCCAGCCACAGCTTGCGTCTCCCGCGAGCATCCGATTGCTGGCCGAGAACGGGAGCGATGAGCAAGACGACAAGGCCGGCCAGTGTGCTCGCCAGCCCGAACTGCGACTGAAGCGTAACCAGCGCGGCGGCCTTGCCGTGCGCTGCAACGGTCGCGGGATCGGCGAAGTCGCCGCTCACCAGGTAACGATTGAAAACGAACGTGGTGGTGATCGCGTTGATTCCGGCGGATCCGGCATCCCACAGCGCCCATGCCGCCACGCGCCCTCTCGGGATCGCGGCTGTGGACGAGACGGCGGGGTTCGGGATGGACGCGTCGGTCATGGTCGAAACACTAGTGTTCGCGGGCGAACGGCGGGGTAACCGCCGGGGCCTTTTCTGCAGTTGAGTCAGGGCGGCTCAAGTTTCGTCGATTCCGCTTGACAAGCATCCCCCGCTCTACCAAACTTGACATAGCGAGACTCAAGTTCTCGTGTAGACATTGTGGAGGAGTACAGAGCATATGGCTCGATCAGTAGGAATTGACCTCGGAACCACGAACTCGGTGGTCGCCGTTCTCGAAGGTGGAGAACCCACGGTCATCGCAAACGCAGAAGGTTTCCGCACGACGCCGTCCGTCGTGGCCTTCACCAAAGACGGAGAGACGCTCGTCGGCGAGACCGCGAAGCGCCAGGCCGTCACCAACGTCGACCGCACCATCTCGTCGGTCAAGCGCCACATGGGCACCGACTGGACCGTCGACATCGACGGCAAGAAGTACACGCCGCAGGAGATCTCGGCGCGCATCCTCGCGAAGCTGAAGCGCGACGCCGAGCAGTACCTGGGCGAGCCCGTGACCGACGCCGTCGTCACCGTTCCCGCCTACTTCAACGACGCCGAGCGCCAGGCCACGAAAGACGCCGGCGAGATCGCCGGACTCAACGTGCTGCGCATCATCAACGAGCCGACCGCGGCGGCGCTCGCCTACGGCCTCGACAAGGGCAAGGAAGACGAGCTCATCCTGGTCTTCGACCTCGGTGGCGGAACGTTCGACGTCTCGCTGCTCGAAGTCGGCAAAGACGACGACTTCTCGACCATCCAGGTGCGCTCGACCGCCGGCGACAACCGCCTCGGTGGCGACGACTGGGACCAGCGCATCGTCGACCACCTCGTCACCCAGTTCAAGGCGACGACCGGCGTGGATGTCTCCAAAGACAAGATCGCGCTGCAGCGCCTCAAGGAGGCTGCCGAGCAGGCCAAGAAGGAGCTGTCGTCGTCGACGTCGGCGAGCATCCAGCTTCCCTACCTGTCGCTCACCGAGAACGGCCCGGCCAACCTCGACGAGACCATCACGCGCGCCAAGTTCGAAGACCTGACGAAAGACCTGCTCGAGCGCACCCGCAAGCCGTTCCAGGACGTCATCAAGGAGGCCGGCGTCAAGGTCGCCGACGTCTCCCACGTGGTGCTCGTCGGTGGTTCGACCCGTATGCCCGCCGTGCAGGAGCTCGTCAAGAAGCTCACCGGCGGCAAGGAGCCCAACAAGGGCGTCAACCCGGATGAGGTCGTCGCCGTCGGCGCCGCACTCCAGGCCGGCGTGCTGAAGGGCGAGCGCAAAGACGTTCTGCTCATCGACGTCACCCCGCTGAGCCTCGGCATCGAGACCAAGGGCGGCATCATGACCAAGCTCATCGAGCGCAACACGGCCATCCCGACCAAGCGCAGTGAGACCTTCACGACCGCCGACGACAACCAGCCGTCCGTCGCGATCCAGGTCTTCCAGGGCGAGCGCGAGTTCACCCGCGACAACAAGCCGCTCGGCACGTTCGAGCTGCAGGGCATCGCCCCGGCGCCCCGCGGCGTGCCGCAGGTCGAGGTCACCTTCGACATCGACGCGAACGGCATCGTGCAGGTGCACGCCCGCGACAAGGGCACCGGCAAGGAGCAGTCGATCACCATCACGGGCGGTTCGTCGCTCGCGAAGGAAGACATCGAGCGCATGGTTCGCGAGGGCGAAGAGCACGCTGCCGAAGACAAGGCGCGTCGTGACGCCGCCGAGACCCGCAACAACGCCGAGCAGCTCGCCTACTCGATCGACAAGCTGATCAAGGACAACGAAGACAAGCTGCCCGACGACGTCAAGACCGAGGTGCAGGCCGATGTCGACGCGCTCAAGACGGCGCTGCAGGGCGACGACGAAGACGCGGTCAAGACCGCCTTCGACAAGCTCGTGCTCTCGCAGAGCAAGCTGGGTGAGGCGATCTACTCGGCCTCAGCAGAGCGCAGACGCGACCGATGAGTCCGAGCGAGTCCACCGACGCACCCGCGTCATCCGACGAAGACATCGTCGACGCCGAGGTCGTCGAGGACGAGCCGACCACCGACCCGAAGAAGTAGGCGATGGCACCGAAAAAGAGCCTTCGACAGGCTCCCGAGCCGGACGATGCGGACGCCACGGCGTCCGCGTCGTCCGAGGACGGCGACACCGCAGACGTCGAGTCGACGCGGCCGACCTGATCGAGGCCGAGGACGCCGACGTCGAGTCGCTGACCCCCGAAGAGATCTCGTTCCTCGAGGCCGGCGAGCGCGAACTGCTCGCCGACATGCGCAACGATCTCGCTCGCGCGCAGGCGGAGCTGGTCAACTTCCGCAAGCGCGTCGAGCGCGACCGCGCCGCCAACCGGGACGCCGTCATCGCCGAGGTCATTCGCACGATGCTGCCCGCGGTCGACGACCTCGACCGCGCCGAGGCGCACGGCGACCTCGCCGGAAGCTCGCTCGAGCTCGTCGCGCAGAAGCTCCACGCCGCGTTCGCGCGCTACGGCCTGCGCACGGTCGGCGAGAAGGGCGAGGCGTTCGACCCCAACTTCCACGAGGCTGTCGTTCAGCTTCCGAGCCGCCGGCGTCACCGTGAACACGGTTGCCGACGTGATCGAGCCCGGCTACGCGCTCGGCGACCGGCTGCTGCGCGCGGCCAAGGTCGCCGTCTCTGTGCCCGAAGACCAGTAGGAGGTCTCGGTGGCAAGCCAGGACTGGTTCGATAAGGACTTCTACGCGGTGCTCGGCGTCACGAAAGATGTCTCCGACGCCGAACTGAAGAAGACCTATCGCAAGCTCGCGCGGCAGTACCACCCCGACTCCAACGCCGGGCGACGCGAAGGCCGAGGCGCGGTTCAAGGAGATCAGCGAGGCCTACTCGGTGCTCTCCGACCCCGAGCAGCGCACCGAGTACGACCAGGTGCGCGCCATGGGATCCGGCGCCCGGTTCACCTCGGGCGCTGCCGGGCAGCCGGGCGGCTTCGAGGATGTCTTCGGCAGCATGTTCAGCGCCAGGCAATCGCCGGCTCGGCGTACCAGCAGAACGGCTTCGAAGACCTGCTCGGCGGCATGTTCGGTGGCGGCGGCTTCGGCCGCACCTCCGGCGGCTACCAGGGCTTCGGCGGGCCGACCCGCGGTCGCGACCTGACGGCGAGCACCACGCTCGACTTCCTCACCGCGATCAACGGCGAGACCATCACGCTGCAGCCCTCGGGCGGCAAGTCCATCAAGGTCAAGATCCCTGCGGGCGTCAGCGACGGCCAGAAGATCAAGCTGCGCGGCAAGGGCGAACCCAGCCCCGATGGCGGCGAAGACGGCGACCTGGTGCTCACCGTCACCGTGCGCAAGCATCCGGTATTCGAGCGCGACGGCCTCAACCTTCGCGTCGACGTGCCGGTGACGTTCGTCGAGGCGACGCTCGGCGCCACCGTCGAGGTGCCGACCCTCGGCGGCGACCCGGTGCGGCTGCGTGTCGCCGCGGGCACGCCGAGCGGTCGGGTTCTGCGCGTCAAGGGCCGCGGCGTCACGACGCCGAAGGGCACCGGCGACCTGCTGGCCTCCGTGCACGTCGCCGTACCAAGCCACCTCAGCGACGCCGCCCGCAAGAAGCACCTCGAAGCGTTCGCCGCCTCGATGCCCGACGAGAACCCGCGCACCGAGCTGCTTGAGCAGGCGGGAGGACTGCGCTGATGGATGAGACGAGCCCGATCTTCGCGATCGCGATCGCCGCCGAACTGGCCGCGATGCATCCGCAGACCCTGCGCCAGTACGACCGCCTCGGCCTGGTCAGTCCGACGCGCACGGCAGGCAAGTCCCGGCGGTATTCGATGCGGGATGTCGTGCAGCTGCGCGAGATCGCGCGGCTGGGTGCCGAGGGGCTCAACCTCGAAGGCATCCGCCGCATCCTCGAACTCGAAAACCAGGTCACCGCGCTTCAGTCGCGGGTGCGCGAGCTCGAAGGCGCCCTTGCCGATGAGCTGCTCAATCGTCCGGGTCGCCGTGTGTTCGCCGCGGCGGGGTCGGGCGATGTCGTTCCGCTGCGCACCGGCACGCGCGCCCAGCGCAACACCCAGGTCGTCGTCTGGCGCCCGTTGGGCAGGGAGTAGAGCAGATGACAGCGGTGGCTGCGGGGGAGGCAGGGCTCGAAACGACGCTGGATGCGGCCGACCGGCTGCTGCTCGACGAGTCGCAGAACTCGATCGTCGGCGCGGACGTCGTCGTGGTCGGTTCCGTCGAACTCGCTGACGCGGCCCGGCTCCTCGGTGCCTCGAGTGTGCGGGTCTCCGACGATGCGGATCCCGGCACCGAACACTTCGCGCCGGCCCTGTTCTCGGACGCCGATGTCGTGCTTCTTCGCCTGCCGAAATCGCTTGCCGCACTCGAGCGCCTCGCCGCAGTGGTCGCCTCTTCGGCACCGTCGCACGTCGTCGTGTACGCCGGTGGCCGGCTCAAGTACATGACGATCGCAATGAACGACGTGATGCTGCGCAGTTTCGGTCGACTGGATGTCACGCACGCCCGGCAGAAGTCCCGCGTGCTCATTGCGCGCGAACCACTCGCCACTGCGGCGGCAGGCGCAACTCGGCGTCATGACGCCACGCTCGACCTCTGGGTCGGGGCGGTCGGCGGCGTATTCGCCGGGTCGGCCGTCGACATCGGCACCCGCGCGCTGCTCGCGGCGTTCGACCGGCTGCCGGCCTACGAGACCGCGATCGATTTCGGTTGCGGAACGGGCATCCTCGCCGCCGCGCTCAAGCGCCGTCGGCCGTCCGCGCGAATAATCGCGACCGACATCTCGACTGCTGCCGTCGAGTCGGCGCACGACACGGCCACCGCGAACGAGCTCGACATCGAGGTCGTGCGCGACGACCTGCTGTCGTCTCAGGCCGACGCATCCGTCGACCTGATCGTGCTCAACCCACCGTTCCACGACGGCGGCCCCATCTCGACGGACACCGCACGGGCGATGTTCGCGGATGCCGCGAGGGTGCTGAAACCCGGCGGCCAGCTGTGGACCGTCTACAACTCCCACCTCGACTACCGGGGTGAGCTCGACCGTTCGGTCGGCCCCACCACGCAAATCACCCGCGACGCGAAGTTCACCGTGACCGCGTCGACCACAAGATCAGACAGACTGAGTCCACCGAACTCGGCCACCAACTAGGCGTTCAGGAGAACGAATGGCCAACATGCAGGGTGCCCCGACAAGCTCCGATGAGAAGCAGAAGACTGCGCTCGAGCAGTACGGCATCAACCTCACCGAGATCGCGAAGAGCGGCAAGCTCGACCCGGTCATCGGTCGCGACGCGGAGATCCGCCGTGTCAGCCAGGTGCTCACGCGGCGCACCAAGAACAACCCCGTGCTCATCGGCGAACCCGGCGTCGGCAAGACCGCCGTCGTCGAAGGCCTGGCCCAGCGCATCGTCGCCGGCGATGTCGCCGACTCACTCAAAGACAAGCAGCTCGTCTCACTCGACCTGGCGGCCCTGGTCGCGGGCGCGAAGTATCGTGGCGAGTTCGAGGAGCGGCTGAAGGCCGTGCTCAAAGAGATCAACGACTCCGACGGTCGCATCATCACCTTCATCGACGAGCTGCACACCCTCATCGGCGCCGGTGGCGGCGAGGGATCCGTGGCCGCAGCCAACATGCTCAAGCCCATGCTCGCCCGCGGCGAGCTTCGCATGATCGGCGCCACCACCCTCAACGAGTACCGCGAATACATCGAGAAGGATGCGGCGCTCGAGCGACGCTTCCAGCAGGTGTACGTCGGCGAACCCAGCGTCGAAGACACCATCGCGATCCTGCGCGGGCTGAAGGAGCGCTACGAGGCCCACCACAAGGTGACGATCGCCGACTCCGCGCTCGTCGCGGCGGCATCGCTCTCGAATCGTTACATCTCCGCCCGCCAGCTGCCCGACAAGGCCATCGACCTCGTCGACGAGGCGGCGTCGCGGCTCAAGATGGAGATCGACTCCTCGCCCGTCGAGATCGACGAGCTCAAGCGCGCCGTCGACCGGCTGCGCATCGAAGAGCTCGCGCTCAAGAAAGAGAAAGACGCCGCATCCAAGGTGCGCCTCGAGAAGCTGCGCGCCGACATGCACGACCGCGAGGAGGCGCTCGGCGCCCTCGAGATGCGCTGGAAGGCCGAGAAGCAGTCGCTGCACTCCGTCGGCGACCTGCGCAACCGGCTCAACGAGGCGCGCATCGACCTCGACAAGGCCATGCGTGACCAGCGCTACCAGGACGCATCCAAGCTCAACTACGAGACCATCCCGCAGATCGAGAAGTCGATCGCCGACGCCGAATCGGTCGAGCAGCTCGGCCCGCGAATGGTCAACGACCAGGTGACCGACGAAGACATCGCGGCCGTGGTGGCGGCGTGGACGGGCATCCCGGTCGCCCGGCTGAAGCAGGGCGAGACCGAGAAGCTGCTGTCGCTCGAATCGGAGCTGGGCCGCCGGCTGATCGGCCAGAAGCCCGCAGTGCGCGCCGTCAGCGAGGCCGTACGCCGATCACGCGCCGGAATCTCTGATGCGTCGCGTCCTACCGGCTCGTTCATGTTTCTCGGGCCAACCGGCGTCGGCAAGACCGAACTCGCCAAGGCGCTGGCGGAATACCTGTTCGACGACGAGAAAGCTCTCGTTCGCATCGACATGAGCGAGTACGGCGAGAAGTTCGCCGTGTCACGACTGGTCGGGGCCCCTCCCGGATACATCGGGTTCGAACAGGGTGGCCAGCTGACCGAAGCAGTGAGGCGCCGACCCTACTCGGTGGTGCTGCTCGACGAGATCGAGAAAGCCCACCCCGAGGTGTTCGACGTGCTGCTGCAGGTGCTCGACGACGGCAGGCTCACCGATGGCCAGGGTCGCACCGTCGACTTCCGCAACACGATCCTCATCCTCACCAGCAACCTGGGCAGCCAGATTCTGACCGACCAGACCGTCGACTGGGAGGACCGCGAGAGCGCCGTTCAAGACCTGGTACGGCAGGCGTTCAAGCCGGAGTTCGTCAACCGCCTCGACGACATCGTGGTGTTCGCGCCGCTGTCGACCGACGACCTCGGCCAGATCGTGTCCCTCTACGTCGACCGTCTTGCGGCGAGGCTGGCAGATCGCCGGCTCGAGCTCGCCGTGACGCCGGATGCGCGGGCCTGGCTGGCCGAACGCGGCTTCGACCCGATCTACGGTGCCCGCCCCCTGCGACGTCTGATGCAGCACGAGATCGACGACAAGCTGGCCCGGGCACTGCTGGCCGGCGACATCGCCGACGGTGACACCGTGAAGGTGGACTTCGAGGGCGACGGCCTCACGGTCACGCGGATGGACCTCTAGCGAGCTTTTGGTGGTTGAGTAGGCCGCGACGAAGGAGCAGCTTTCGGTGGTTGAGTAGGCCGCGACGAAGGAGCAGCCGTATCGAAACCCCCTTCCCGAGGAATAGCATTCGCGCATGAGCGCTGGCACAAAAGATGACCCGTGGACGCTGACCACACCGCCCGGGAGTTCCGAGTACACGATGTACAGGGACGAGTCGGCTGATCCGCCCGTCATCGTGTGCCAGGTCGGTTCGACCAGGCTCACCTACCTGGCGCGAGCGATCGACGACCTGCACGCCTGGCTGAAGGAGCAGGGCGACTGGGTCGCCCTGGGCGCGGCTGACGAGCTGAAGCCCGCCGCCGAGGGCACCGTGGAGGCGTGGGGCCGCTCCGAGAACAACCCCGTCGGGGGCTGGTACGGCACCCGCAAGGGCTACCGCGGCCGGTTCGGCATGTACATGCCGCCGCTGCTCGAGGCCCTCGGCCTGGCCGAGCTGACCCACGATGCGCGCAACAATTCGATGAGGGCGATCTAGCCCGAGGGGCTCGTTTGCGGGCACCTATCATGGGGTAATGCTCGCTGACAGGTGCCCGTGGTGAGCCCAGCGGTCGAATTTCCGGCGGCGAACTACTTTCTGGCCACGAGTCGGCTGATCCCCGGGCTCGACGGTGGTTATACGGTGTCGGTGCTGCGACGGGCGCTCGACTTCGCAGCGGTCGGCGGCGTGCAACCGACGCTGCTGACGTTCGACCTGCGCATCGACTACGACGCGCTGCTGGCCCGGTTCGTCGACCTCGGGCTGGCGACACCATCCACTGTGCTCCGCAACCTGTTCACGGAGCTGCGGGCTACCCCGGCGGTGCTGCGCGACCGGGCGTTGGCCAATGGAGTGCGCCGTTCCGCGCCGGTCGCTACTGGCGAGCTGGCCTCGGTGACCGACGTCGATGCCTCCGGCATCCCGTGGCGCACGGTCGTCACGCGCGCTGCCGATGATGGTGGCGTCGAGACGCTCCACACCGACTTCGCCGACGCAACAGGCTCGCCGTTGTTTCGTCTGCCGTACATCTCGGGTCGCGCCGACTGGCACCGTGCCGACATCCTCGTCGACGTCTTCGGCGCTGACGGCTCCCTGCTCGGCCAACTCGTCGGTTTCGGCGAGCTGTACCGGGTGTGGCTCGAGCACGTCATTGCAACATCCCCGCCGCTCCCGTCCATCGTCGTCGTCGAGGCGCGCCAGGTGGGCGAGCTGCTCGGTGAGGACCCCGCACGGCCCTACCTGCTGGTGCACACGGTGCACAACGCGCACACGAACGCGCCGCACCGCTGGGACTCCCCGATGGATGCGTCGTGGCTCGGCTGGTTCGAGACGACCGCCCACTACGACGCCGTGGTCTGGCTTACCGAAGCGCAGCGGGCAGACGCGGAGCGCCGGTTCGGGCCCGTCAGCCGGTCCGTCGTCATCCCGCATCCCGCCGCCGCGCCGGCCGAGGCAACCGCCGAGCGCGACGTCGACCTCGCCGTCATGGTCACCCGGCTGGTCGACCAGAAGCGGGTCGACCACGCGATCGCGGCGTGGCCCGCCGTGCTTGCGGCGCGCCCATCCGCTCGCCTCGACATCTACGGAGACGGGCCGCTGAGGGCCAGGCTGCAGGCGCAGATCGACGAGTTGGGCATCGGCGCGGCCGTGACTCTCCGCGGGTATGACCCCGCCGCATCCGACTCGCTCAGCACCGCCGGCGCCCTCGTCGTCTCGAGCAACTACGAGGGCCAGCCCCTGGTCGTGCTCGAGGCCCTGTCGCGAGGATGCCCGGTGGTCGCCTACGACGTCAGCTACGGACTGGCCGACATGCTCGAGCCCGGCGTGACCGGCGAGCTCGTCGCCGCCGGCGACATCCCGGCGCTGTCCTTTGCGATTTCGGGTCTGCTCGGGGACGCCGAGAAGGTGCGGCGCTACAGCGCGAACGCGCTCCGCTGGGCGGGCGAGCACGGCGCAGTCGAGTCGATGCGGCGCACGGCGGAACTCTTCCGGGCGCTCCTCGCGAGCAGAGCCTGAGCGCGCTCGCCTAGGCTGGAATCATGCGTGCAACCCTGATCTACGGCGAACGTGACATCCGGCTCGAAGAGGTCGCCGACCCGGTGCTCTCGACGGGCATCGACGCGATCGTGCGGGTGGTCGCCGCGTGCGTCTGCGGCTCCGACCTGTGGCCCTACCGCGGGGTGGTGCAGCGCGAGGGCGCGCACCGGATCGGCCACGAGTTCGTCGGAATCGTCGAGCAGATCGGCGACAAAGTGCAGAAGGTCAGGGTGGGCGACTTTGTCATCGCTCCGTTCTACGACTGCGACATGACCTGCACCAACTGTGAGAACGGCGTCAGCACCTCCTGCCTCAACGGCGGTTGGTGGGGTGCGAATGACCGCAGCGGCCACTTCGCGGATGGTGGCCAGGGCGAACTGGTGCGGGTGCCGCACGCCGACGGTTCGCTCGTGGCGACCCCGGGGCAGCCGGATCCGGCGCTCATCCCGAGCCTGCTCACGCTGGCCGACGTCATGGGCACGGGGCACCACGCCGCGGTGTCCGGCGGCGTCACCCACGGCAGCACCGTCGCCGTGGTCGGGGACGGCGCGGTCGGCCTGTGCGCGATCCTCGCGAGCAAGCGACTCGGCGCATCCCGCATTGTGGCGATGTCGCGCCACGCGGATCGCCAGGCGATCGCATTCGAATTCGGTGCGACGGACGCCGTCGAGGAGCGCGGGCCGGCCGGCATCAAGCAGATTCGCGACATGTTCGACGGGATTGGTCCGGACATCGTGCTCGAGTGTGTGGGTACGGCGGAGTCTATGGACCAGGCCATCAAGTCCGTGCGCGCCGGCGGCATGGTCGGCTACGTCGGTGTGCCGAACGGCGGGGCCGAGTTGCCGATCCAGACGCTGTTCGGCCGCAACGTCGGCGTGAACGGGGGCGTCGCTCCGGTGCGCAACTACATTCACGAGCTGCTGCCCGAGGTGCTCGACCACCGCATCAACCCCGGACGCGTCTTCGACCTCGAGCTGCCGCTGGCCGAGGTGGCGGAGGCGTACGCCGCCATGGACGAGCGCCGCGCGATCAAGGTTCTCCTCCGCCCCTGACCCACTCTCCCAACTCAGGAGCCCCCTCACCTAACTCAGGAGGGGATGTGACTGGGGGTACCAAAGTCGACTGAAGTGACGGGTTGCGGCCCGAAACGTGCACTCCCTGTTGGAAAGCTCCTGAATTGGGAGAGGGGTTACTCCTCGCCGATGTCCTCGTTCCAGAGCACGGGGTTGGCGGCGATGAAGTCACCCATCACCTTGATCAGCTCCGGGTCGTTCAGCGTGGTCACCTCGGTGCCGTTCTCGACGAGCCAGTCCTGGCCGCCGAAGAAGTTCACCGTGTCGCCGACCACCACGCGCCCGATGCCGAACTGTCGCACGAGCCCGGAGCAATACCAGCACGGCGACAGGGTGGTCACCATGGTGGTCTTGCGGTAGCTCCTCTGGCGTCCGGCGTTGAGGAACGCAGCTGTCTCGCCATGCAGGGCCGGGTTATCCCCCTGCACGCGCTGGTTGCGGCCACTCCCCAGCAGTCGACCGTGCTCGTCGAAGAGCGCTGCACCGATCGGGATGCCGCCCTCGGCGAGACCCGCGAGGGCCTCGCCGACGGCGACGGCAAGCTTCTCTTCGTCCGTGACGTAGAGGGTCTCCTCGGTCATCGGCTACGACGCCTCCGCGGCGTCGATACCAACCACGAGGTCGGGCTCGGACGCGAGCGGTCCGCCCAGCTTCGGTTTGAACGCCTGGAACAGCACGAAGTACAGGATGCCCGCGAGCAGGAACCCGACGATCGCTGTCAGGTCGCCGATGGCGGAGATCGCGAACTTCTCGTTCGGTGTCGTCGCTTTCACGATGACGCCGCTGTAGAACGTCTGGTCGGAGAACAGCCAGATCGAGACCACGGTCGCGACGATGAACGAGATGAATCCGGCCCAGTTCGCGTACCGTGCCCTGTCGGGCACGAAATCGGTGATCGCGGTGCCCCGGCGCATGATGCGGTCGGCGAAGACGACGCCCAGCCACGGCGCGATCCAGTAGGCGATGACCAGCAGGAAGTTCGTGTAGCTGGCCCCCGCATCCTTCAGCGCGGAGAGCGCGACGAAGAAGCCGATGACACCGAAGCCGAGCGCGACGATCGCGCGGCGCAGGCCGAAGGGGATCTTGATTCCGACCGCGAGGAACGACATCGCCCCCGAGTAGACGTTCAGCGCGTTGGCGGCGATAGCGCCGACCGCAATTGCGACGAGCGTGATCTCTCGCACCCAGTACGGCATGACGGATGCGGCCACGAAGGAATCGGTGGGGTTGTCGGGGTTGTACCCGGCGAGGGTGGCTGCCGCCGCACCCGCCGCCATGAGCACGGTGCACGACACGAAGTTGCCGAGTCCGGCGGCCCAGAAGATCTTGCGCGTGCTCGTCGCCTTCGGCAGGTAGCGGCTGTAGTCGGATGCGTACGGGTTCCACCCGGCCGCGTACCCGAACGCTGCCGCGGCGGTCAGCGTGAATCCGCCGAAGCTGAAGCCCTGCGATCCGCCGCCGCCGACCGCCTTGTGGGCGCTCGCGAACACGGCGATCACGGCGATCAGGAAAATGACGCCGAGAACGATGCTTGCATACCGTTCGAACAGCTGCACAAGGTCGTGGCCCACGAAGGCGAGCACGATCTCGAGGATCACGATGATGATGAGCGACGCCCAGGTCGGCAGCGCCGGAATCAGCAGCGACAGCGCGAACGCTCCCGAGACGGAGTTCACCGCGAACCAGCCGATCCCCGCCACGAGCGCGTTGATGGCGGCAGGCAGGATGTTGCCACGACTGCCGAAGGCGGTGCGGCTGAGCACCAGCTGAGCCAGCCCCTCGCGCGGCCCCCACGTCGAAAGGATGCCCTGGGTCGCGCCGCCGAGAACGTTTCCGACAACGATCGCGGCGATCGCCTGCCAGAAGCCCAGGCCGAAGAAGGCGACGGCGATGACGCCGACGAAGACGGTGGCGAACTCGAGGTTGGGGGCGCTCCAGGTAGCGAGCAACTGCCACGGCGAACCGTGGCGTTTGGAGGACGGGATAGCTTCGATGCCACCGGGTTCGATAGCAGTCGCGCTGGTGGGGGGAGCTTCAGTAATGGCCATGGCCAGAGCCTAGGGGCGGGCCCGTGGGCAAGGTTAACGGAAAGTAACCACCGCGCTCAGGTTTTACGCAGGTTTTACACGCGGGTCTCGATACGCCGGCTCCTTCGTCGCGCGGCTACTCGACCACCGATCGTGCCGGCTCCTTCGTCGCGCGGCTACTCGACCACCGGCTTACCAAGTTCCTCGGCGATGACGGCGACGAAGTTATCGACGTCAGCCTCGGTGGTGTCGAAGGCGCACATCCAGCGCACCTCGCCTCCGGCGCGATCCCAGTCGTAGAACCGCACGCGCTCGCGGATGCGATCGGCCGCGGCATTGTCGAGCACGGCGAACACCGCGTTCGCCTGGGTCGGCTGGCTGAACGACAGCCCGGCGATCGAACCGTCGGCGATACCCGCCTCGAGCTTCGACCGCAGTCGCGCCGCCATTGCGTTGGCGTGTGCTGCCGACTCCAGGTAGAGGTCGTCCTCGAGCAGGGCGAGCAGCTGAGCGCTCACGAATCGCATCTTCGACGCGAGCTGCATGTTGAGCTTGCGCAGGAACACCAGGCCCGCGCTCTTCGATGGGTCGAGCGCAACGATCGCCTCGCCGTACAGCAGGCCGTTCTTGGTGCCCCCGAAGCTCAGGATGTCGACCCCCGCATCCACGGTGAACTCACGCAGCGGTACCCCGAGCGCAGCCGCCGCGTTGGAGATGCGCGCACCATCCATGTGCAGCACCATGCCGCGGGCGTGCACGTAGTCGGCGATCGCCCGCACCTCGGCGACGGAGTACAGGGTGCCGAGTTCGGTCGTCTGCGTGATGCTCACTGCGGCGGGCTGGGCGCGGTGCTCGTCGCCCCAGCCCCATGCTTCGGTCTCGATCAGGTCGGGGGTGAGCTTGCCGTCGGGCGTCGCCACCGTGAGCAGTTTCAGGCCGCTGATGCGCTCGGGCGCGCCGCCCTCGTCGGTGTGGATGTGCGCGGTGCTGGTGGCGATGACCGCGCCCCACCGCGGCATGACGCTCGTGAGCGCGGTGACATTCGCACCGGTGCCGTTGAATACGGGAAAGGTTTCGGCCTGCTGCCCGAAGTGCGACCTCATCACCTTCTGCAGTTGGGCGGTGTAGACGTCTTCGCCGTAGGCGATCTGGTGGCCTCCGTTGGCCTCCGCGATCGCCGCGAGCACCTGCGGGTGCGCCCCCGCATAGTTGTCGCTCGCGAATCCGCGGTAGTTCGAGTCGTGCAGCTTCATGGTTCCAGTCTCCCGCATCCGCCGAGCCACTCCGTCAACGACGAAACGCCGCGGTCGAGCCGTGTAGTGCGAGGCTCGACGGCGGCGTTCCGCCGGTGCCGTTACCTGGTCCAGTCGATTCGAACCGACGCTGGGTTCGCCGGGTCGAGCGAGACTGCCAGCTGGCTACCCGGTTGCAGGCGAACCATGTTGAGCACGGGCACCATCAGCATGGTCGTGACCGGCATCGGTATCCCGTCGATCATCACGAGAAGGTTCACCTGCACGCCCTGGTTCATGTTGACCATCATCCCGGTCTGCTGTGCGGACTGCACTGTCGCGGTGGCGTCGACTCGACGGGCCTCGCTGGCCGGGTCGTCGGGCTTGGGGGCTGATGCCGCGTAGGCCGCGTTCATCGCGTCCATCTTGGCTTTGGCGTTCGCCATGTCGCCTTTGACGTCCTGCTTCTCGCGCAGCTCCTCTCCCTGGATGCGGAGCCTGTTCAGATCGCCGAAGAAGCCCATCGGTCTACGCCGACGTGTAGAGGGTGTTGAACTTCGTGCCGAGCGCGCGGTCGTCCTTGATTCGCGCGCCCCACCCCTCCTTGGCCTTCTCCCAGTCGCCGGGAGTCACGCCCCTCGACTGAGCGATCTCGGGCAGCAGGCTCTGGTCGTTGCCGCGGGCGCCGAGTTCCTTGATGATCGCGGTGTACGTCTCGAGCGAGACGCCGCTGATGGGCGCGAGTGCCTCGGCCGACGGCTCACCGTTGATTCCGGCGTTGAGGTTGTTGACGTAGGCCTGCGCGCCCGTTCCGCCCGCGCCGAACTGGGCCTGTGCGGCGGCGGCCTGCGCCTGGGCGTTCGCCTGCAGCTGCTGCGCCGAGTCGATCATGCCGGGTGCGGCTTCGACCATGTCTTTCATGTCTTTGAAATCTTTGAAGAGACCCATGAGGGCGACCTTTCGTGTCGGTGTAGCCGGCTGCCCCACGGGCGGGTCGACGGCTCACCCAAAATCATGGGGCTGCAGCCGGCGACCCACTATGAGTAACGGATGCCTAACTTTCTGACCGCCCCATACACCTTTCGGCCGCGGATGGGCACCCCTTCAGGCGGTCCGCCGTGGGCGGTTACCGTGCGAATACGGGCGGTTTCACTCCGAGTGATGCCTGTGCCCGGAAAGAAAGAAGGTAGCAATGACCTCGCAAGCAACTCTCGCCCTGATTGTGATCGTCGTCGTGGTGATCGTCGTGCTGATTGTGGTCGGTGTCATTTTCGGCCGGCGTCGTGCACGTGAGACGAACCGGCGTCGCGCGGCCGAGATTCGGCAGACCGCCGCTGACACCGCTCTCGCCGCCCAGGAGCACGAGGCGGCGGCCCTGAGGGCACAGGCCGATGCCAAGCAGGCCGAGGTGAACGCGGAGAATCTGCGCCGAGAGGCGGCAGCGCGCCAGGATGAGGCGGTCGCCCACCGCGCGGAGGCGGACGAGCAACTGCGCAAGGCCGATCGCGTCGACCCCGATGTTCCTCGAACGCGCACCACCGAAACGGCGGACGGTCCCGCCGTCGACTTCGGCCCTACCGAATAGATCATTGCCCAGCGAGGGCGATCCGCGCACCGTTGATGGCGTGCGCGGGCTCGGCCCACAGCGTGCAGATGCGGTCGGCGACGGCATCCACCGGGGTGCCGTCGTCGCCCAGCGACTTCACGAGCAGCGTCACAGCCGCGGCGGTGCCCGCTTTGCGCCACCCGGATGCGACGCTCGCGACCCACGCGTCCGCCGCGGTCTTCAGCGTGGCGTAGTTGGCGCCGCTCCAGGTGGGGTTCGCGGCCGACGTCGAGCCGATCGTGACGAACCGCCCGGCGGAGGACGCCGTGAGGTCGTCGTGGAAGGCCAGCGTGACCAGGCGCAGGGTTGTGAGGATGCGCGGCTCGAGCCAGTCCCAGTCGTCGGTGTCGTGGCCGGGTCGCCAGCCCCCGACGAGGTGAACGACACCGTCAGCAGGGCCGGCCTCGCTGCGCACCCGCGAGACCAGCTCGGTGACCGCATCGACGTCGGTCAGGTCGCACGCCAACCGCACCGAGGCGTTCACCGATTCCAGCCGGCCCGCATCCGACCCCACCGCGACGACTGTCATGCCAGAGTGCAGCAGGATCGAGCACACGGCGCGCCCGGTTTCGCCGGTCGCGCCCGTGACCACGACGACGGGTTTCGATACGCCCGGGCGCCTGCGGGCTCGTGCTACTCACCCAGCCGGCTCGTTCCCGTGATACCGCTTGTGGACTCGATCACGCCCGCCATCTTCTTTGCGAGAGCCTCGTAGAACATCGAGAGGGGGAACTCGTCATCGAGCACGGCGTCGGTGAGCAGCCTGGGCGGCCCCTCCAGCGCAAGGTCGCGCACCGCCCAGCGAGAGGCGGGGTTCGGAGTCAGGGTCTGGGACACCAGGTCGTACGCCGCGAGCCAGTGCGCCATCTTCGGTCGGTCGATGCTGTGCCAGTAGAGGTCATTGATGGCATCTGAGAGGGCGATGACGACATCCGGCACTTCGTCCCAGTCGATGGTGAGCGCGGTGTCGGTCCAGTGCAGCACGTGGTGCTGGTGCAGCCACGCGAACAGCAGCTGGCCGCCGAGCCCGTCGTAGTTGCGCACCCGCGAGCCGGTGAGGGGAAAGCGGAACAGCCGATCGAACAGGATGGCGTACTGCACAAGGTCGGAGTGGTCGCGAATGACCGCATCGGTCTGCTCGTCTCGGAACAGCTTCACCGCCTCACGGAACGCCGTGAGATCGCAACGCAATTCCTCGAGGGAGTAGAGGAAGTACGGCATGCGCTGCTTGATCATGAACGGGTCGAACGGCAGGTCCCCCCGCATGTGCGTTCGGTCGTGGATGAGGTCCCACATGATGAACGTCTCCTCGGCGAGAGCCTGGTCGTCGAGGAGGCGTGCGGCGCTGTCGGGTAGATCGAGTTTCGTGATCTCAGACGCCGCACGCACAACTCGACGGAACCGTGCTGCTTCCCGATCCGCGAAGATAGCTCCCCAGGTAAACGTCGGGATTTCGCGCATCGCCACTGTTTCTGGAAACAGCACCGCCGAGTTCGTGTCGTAGCCGTCCGTGAAATCGAGAAAACGGATCGGTACGAAGAGTTTGTTCGAGTACTCGCCGGTCTCGAGTTCGTCGACGAAGTCGCGGCCAGCGCACCTCGAACAGCACGGCCTCGACGAGGCGGTCGGTCGACCCGTTCTGCGTGTACATCGGGAACACGACGAGGTGACGCAGGCCGTCGATGCGGTCTCGCTGGGGCTGGAACTGCGTTCAGCGAGTCGAGGAAGTCGGGCACGCCGAAGCCGGTTGTCGCCCAGCGCCGAAAGTCGTTCGCCGCCGAGCCCAGGTAGGCGGCGTCGTGCGGCAGGAGCGACACGAACGCCTCCAGCCCGTCGGCGATCGCGGCGACGAGTACGCGTGCGGCAGGATGCGACTTCGTGTCGGGGATGCTGCCATCCTGCACCTGCAGCGGGCGGATCTCGCTCACCGCGGATTTGATGCTCAGCCAGGCAGCCTGGTCTTCGAGAACCTCGGGTTCTCCGACAATGACGTTGTTCGACATCAGTTGTGACATGGCTACCCTCCGTCCAAACATTCGGGCCATCGCTGGCTGTGCGGCGCATTCGTGCGCCAACACCAAGCGTATTCGGGGCATCGGAGCGTTTGGTTGCGTCTCTCGCTCGAAAGTTGTGTGAGCAGGCGGCCGCAGCGCTGCTTTACTGCGTATCGCCTGAATTCGGCACGGCGCGCCCCTCCATCCCGCAGGCGGCGAATCTGAGCTGAGACGACACGAGTGGCCGGTCGCGCGTACGGGTCGCCACCATCTGCGTCACGCCGCCGAACAGCGGGGCGGGCACCAGAATGGCATCATGCTGGGTGTTCTGATCGGGTTCGCGATCATCGGAGTCGTGATCGTCGCCGGATACGTGATCGCGCGCACGTCGCTGCTCGGAAGCAACCAGGAGCAGGTGCAGTTCGCGCTCTCCCGGCTCGCCTTCTTCGTGCTCTCGCCGTGCCTGCTGTTCACGGTGCTGGCGAAGGCGAATGTGCACGAGCTGTTTTCACGAGTCATCGCCGTGTCCGCCATCGCCGCCGTGGCGTCGATCGCCGTCTTCTTCGTCGTCGCCCGGGTGTTCTGGCGGCGCGCACTGCCAGAGGCGGTCATCGGTTCGGCGGCGTCCGGGTACATCAATGCGAACAACATCGGCCTCCCAGTCGCGGTGTACGTGCTCGGGGACGCCGCGCTTTCGGCGCCCGTGATCCTGCTGCAGGTCGTCGTGCTCGCGCCGATCATTCTGACGATCCTGGATGTCTCGACCAGCGGCAAGGTCTCGATCGGCCGCATCCTGCTGCAGCCCGTGCGCAATCCGCTCATCATCGGTGTGCTGCTCGGAGTCATCGTCGCCGTCGCCCACGTGCACCTCCCGACTCCGGTGCTTGCGCCGTTCGTGCTGGTGGGCGGTGCTGCCGTGCCCGTCGTACTGCTCAGCTTCGGGATGTCGATCCACGGGCAGAGGCTGCTCGAGGCGGGCAGCGATCGCCGCGACGTCGTGCTCGCGTCGGCGCTGAAACTGGTGTTCATGCCGGTGGTCGCGTGGGCGATCGGGCACCTGCGTCTTCGGCCTGGTCGGCACAGCACTGTTCGGCGTTGTGCTGCTGGCCGCCCTGCCCACTGCGCAGAACATCTTCAACTACGCGCAGCGCTACGAGCGGGGCGTGACCCTGGCCCGGGACACCGTGCTGATCACGACGATCGGCTCGGTGCCGATCCTCGTCCTGGCGGCGGCGCTGCTCAAGCGTTAGCCGGGACCACCTCTCCCTCACTCGACCACGTGCTCGCAGCAATCCACAGCTGCGGGCGATCGTCGTCGGTTTCGACGGTGGTCGCCGTGAACCTCGACGCATGACAAAGACACACCACATCTCCCCACCCGTCGATGCAGTTCTCGATGACTTCTTCGCCAGCTACCAGCAGAACGCATCCGCTGCGGTCATGCATCGCATCGACGCCGCACGCATGGCACTGGAGCGGGCGCTCGAGGCCGAAGGAACGCGCATCCTGAACACACCACAACTCGAACGCCTCGAGGTCGAAACGGGCATCGATCCGGTCGGTGCCGTCGCGCGCACCATGAGGCCCGACGACCTGTACTACGCGCTGCCGCTGTGCCTGCACCCGGTACACGCACTCGAATCGCTGCTCGAGCGCGAGACGCAGCTCGACGTCATCGCTGCGCTCGCCGACTACCTGTGGCGCGCGAAGCTGATCACGGGAAAGCACGTCTCCGAGTGCGCCATCATCGAGTTCGACCTCGCCGTGAGGCGAGGCAGGGAATTCGTGAAGGCCGCCCGGGCGGCCACCCGCTAGAAGATCATGGGCCGGTCGTCGTCGTCCTCGTCGGAAGCGATGTCGAGGTCGACGACGAGCGGCACGTGGTCGCTGGGCGCATCGCCCTTGCGCTCGTTGCGCTCGATCTTCGCGTCGGTGACGAGCTCGGTGAAGGTGCGGGATCCCAGGATGAAGTCGATGCGCATGCCCTCGTTGCGGGGAAAGCGCAGCTGCTGGTAATCCCAGTACGTGTAGCCCTCGACGCCGCGGCTGCGCAAAACATCGGTGAGCCCGGCGGTCTGGAAGGCCGTGAACGCGTCGCGCTCAGGCTGGCTCACGTGGGTGCGGCCCTCGAAGGCGGCGATGTCCCAGACGTCGGTGTCGAGGGGCGCGATATTGAAGTCACCCATCAGCGCCAGCTTCAGATCGGGTTCTGCCTGCAGCCATCCGGTCGTGGCCTCCGCCAGCCGGGCGAGCCACTCCAGCTTGTACGGGTAGTGCGGGATTGTCGAGTTCTCGGCCGTTCGGCACGTAGAGGCTCCACAGTCGCACCCCGTCGACGGTGACTCCCAGGGCACGCGCCTCCTGTGGCAGGTCGCCCGCGTCATCCACCTTGCCGAAGCCCGGGGCCTTCGGAAATCCGACGGTGACCTCCGACATGGGCAGGCGGCTGGCGAAAGCAACCCCGTTCCACTGGTTGAGCCCGTGCAGCTCGATCTCGTAGCCGGCTTCGGTGAACGCGTCGTAGGGAAACTGGTCGGGCTTGCACTTGATCTCCTGCATGCCCAGAACATCGACGTCTTCGCGCACCAGCCAGTCGACGACACGACCGACACGGCTGCGGATGGAGTTCACGTTCCAGGTTGCTACACGCATGAATACAACGCTATCCGGTGTGCGCTCGCAGACATTCAACCACTGCTTAACCCCCTCTATTGGGCAGTGTCCTTTGTTCGACCACCACCCATAGTGTTTGGCCTGTAATGAAACCCGATGACTTCGACGAGCCCGGAACCGAAGCCGCTGACCGCCGCGAGAATCGCACTGCGATTGTCGTCGCCGTCAGCGCTGCCATTGTCGTGGGCATTGCGAGCGCCATCCTGATGGTGACCGCGGATCACGTGCCGCAGGCGACGCCGCGACCAAGCCACAGCTCCGTGCAGATCGTGCACCTGAGCAATCCCGAAGATTAGGTCGCGTCGGCCCACGCTATTCTTGGGGAGTGACGTCGGCCCGTGATCAGCTCATCGAGCACATCTCGCAACAAGCCGTGTTTCACGGTGACTTCACGCTGACGAGCGGCAAGAAGGCCAGCTACTACATCGACCTGCGCAAGGTGAGCCTGGATGCCCGGGTCGCCCCGCTCATCGGACAGGTCATGGTCGACCTGATCTCGGGTATTCCCGACGTCTACGCGGTGGGCGGTCTCACGATGGGCGCGGACCCGATCGCTGCCGCGGTGCTGCACCAGGGCGTCGCCGCGGGTGTGCCGTACCACGCGTTCGTGGTGCGCAAGGAGCCCAAAGACCACGGACGCGGCAAACAGGTCGAGGGTCCCGATCTCGAGGGCAAACGAGTCATCGTGCTCGAGGACACCTCGACGACCGGTGGATCACCTCTGAAGGCTGTCGAGGCCCTGCTGAAGGTCGGCGCAGAGATCGCCGCCGTCGCCGTCGTCGTCGATCGGGACACGGGGGCCCAGCAGGTCATCGAGGCCGCCGGTTATCCATACCTGTACGCGATCGGACTTGCCGACCTCGGACTGACCCCGTGAGCGACGACCCCGACGACGACAGCGACTGGCTGGCCAGCCAGTTCAGTGCGACGGAGGCGGTGCCCGAGCAGCCGCCGCCGGTGGCGCGGGAACCTGAGCTTCCGCCACCAGTGCGGGCCGCCATTCCGCCCGCACCCGCGCCGCGCCGTTCACCGCACCCGCGCCGCCAGCCGCCACGCCGCGCCGTGCCGCCACCCCCGGCCTCGGTGCTGCCGCCTGCGGCCCCCCTGCCGCCGGCATCCGCGCCGGAGCCCACAGCGGCGGGCGGATTCAACTGGGGCCTGCGACCCAGCAGCGCCGTGGCACCGCCGTCGCCGCCGCCGCTTGTCGCCCCGCCCCTGCCGGTCACTCCGCCGCAGCTCGTCGTCCCGCCGCAGCTCGTCACTCCTGCGGAGCCTGTCCCGTCTCCCGAGCCTGTCGTTCCCCCCGTGCCTCAGTCGGTCTCGCCCCCGACCGAACCGTTCGTCTCCGAACCCACCAGGCCGCTCAGCTGGAACGAGTTCGCGGCAACCCAGCAGCAGTCGACCACGGCGCCCCCGCCCGAGCCCACCCTGCCCCTCGTGCCCGACGCGTCGGCGCTCGACCAGCCGACCGAGGCATACACCGTGCAGCCGTGGCAGCCGGCGGCCTCGATCGCGCCCTTGCCGCCCGTCGAGCATCCCGGTGAGACGAACGAATCCGCCTCGGCGATCGACTCGCTGTTCGGCGACCACAAATTTCAGGAATACGAGGACGTCGGGGTGCTGCAGACCCTGCAGCCCGTTGCCGTTTCCGATGCGACGCCGCTCGAGAAGGAGCCTCGAGCACCGCTGCCGACATCGCAGAAGGTGTTGATGGGCATTGCCGCGGGTCTCATCGGAATCCTCATCCTCATCGCCGGATTCTTTCTCGGCGAGCACGTCGGCTCGGCCCAGGCGGCCGAGACGAAGCCCACCAAGCCCGGCAGTTCGGCCACCCCAACTCCCGCGGGAACCGGCGGCCCGGCGGCGCCGGGGGTGCAGCCGTGGACTGCGCTTCAGGGCGGCGAGTGCATCCAGCCGTTCTCGTCGGCGTGGGCGCAGACCTTCACGGTCGTGGCCTGCACGGCCGACCACGACGCCGAAATGATTTTCAAGGGCAAGCTGCCCGACTCGTCGAGCGTGCCCTACCCGAGCGCGACCTCGTTCCAGAAGCAGTTGACCGGCCTGTGCAGCGCGCCGACGGCGGTGAACTACGCGGCGGCCGCGGCTGTTACCGATTTGCAGGTGAGCTTCAGCTATCCGCCGAACACCGCCGCATGGCTGGCCGGAGATCGCACCTACTACTGCTTCGTAGACCGGGTTTCCGGCGGCAACCTGCCGGGCGACCTGGCCGTGCCGAAACCGGCCGCAGGCAACTGACGCAGGGTTTAGCCCCGGGGCGTGGCCGAATCCAGCAGGTCGGCGACACTCTCCAGCACCTCGTCGGGCCGGAACGGGTAGCGCTCGATCTCGGCGCGGTCACTGATGCCGGTAAGAACGAGCACGGTGTGCAGGCCGGCTTCGATGCCCGCGACAATGTCGGTGTCCATCCGGTCGCCGATCATCCCGGTGTTCTCGGAGTGGGCACCGATCTTGTTCATCGCCGACCGGAACATCATCGGGTTGGGCTTGCCGACCACGTACGGTTCCTTGCCGGTGGCCTTGCTGATGAGCGCGGCGACGGCGCCGGTGGCGGGCATCGGTCCGTCCGCGCTCGGGCCCGTCGCATCCGGGTTCGTCACGATGAACCGGGAGCCGTCGACGATCAGGCGGATGGCCTTGGTGATGGCTTCGAAGGAGTAGTTGCGCGTCTCGCCGATGACCACGTAATCGGGCGCGTTCTCGGTCATGATGAAGCCGGCTTCGTAGAGGGCGGTGGTCATGCCCGGATTCGCCGATGACGAAGGCGGAACCGCCCGGCATCTGGTCGGCGAGAAAGTCGGCGGTCGCGAGGGCAGAGGTCCAGATGCGATCCTCGGGCACGATCAGCCCGGATGCCCGCAGCCGCGCGCTCAGGTCGCGGGGGGTGAAAATCGAGTTGTTGGTCAGCACGAGGTACGGCTTGTCCTGGTCGCGCCACTGCTGCAGCAGCTCGGCGGCACCGGGTACGGGCGAGTTCTCGTGCACGAGAACGCCGTCCATGTCGGTCAGCCAGCACTCGATTCTGCTGCGGTCGGTCATGCGCCCATGGTATCTAAGGCAGGTAACGGGCCTGGTCGCCCAGGCGTTCGCGCATGATCGCGACGGCATCGGGATTCTGGTCGACGACCACGAACCGTCGACCCAGTTTGGCGGCGACGGATGCGGTGGTGCCGCTGCCCGCGAAGAAGTCGAGCACCCAGTCGCCCTCCGCGCTCGATGCCTGCACGATCCTGCGGAGCACCCCCTCGGGCTTCTGGGTGGCGTACCCGGTGCGCTCCTTGCCGCTGGTGGTCACGATGGTGTGCCACCAGACATCGGTCGGCAGTTTGCCGCGGGCCACCTTCTCGGCGCTCACGAGACCGGGCGCCATGTAGGGCTCGCGATCGACGGCGGCGTTGTCGAAGAAGTAGGTCGCCGGGTTCTTGACGTAGACCAGGATGGTGTCGTGCTTGGCCGGCCAGCGCGCGGACGACTTCGCGCCGTAGTCGTAGGCCCAGATGATCTCGTTGAGAAACGCGTCGCGGCCGAAGAGGGCGTCGAGGGCCACCTTCGCGTAGTGCACCTCGCGGTAGTCGAGGTGCAGGTAGAGCGTGCCTCGGTCATCCAGCAGCCGCCAGGCGTGTTCGAGCCGGGGTTCGAGAAAGTCCCAGTAGTCGGCGAACTCGTCGTTGTACGAGTAGAGCGTGCCTTTCACGGTGTCGTAGGTCTGGCCCTTGAAGCCGACGCGCGAGCCGCCCGGCGCTCGCGTGGTCGTGAGGCTCTGTCGCGCCTGCCTGCGCCCCGTATTGAACGGCGGATCCAGGTAGATCAGGCGGAATGACGCGTCGGGCAGCCGGGCCGCGACGTCGAGGTTGTCGCCCAGGATGACGAGATTCTCGCTCTCGGGCGTCCACAGCGGCATGGTCGCAAGATTAACAGCCGATACCCTCGTCTGGTGACCGACTCGACCCCCAATCCCAGCCACGAGCTGTCGACGAACGGTGTGGGGCCGTGGCGCGGCGAATGGCCGACGGATGCCCGGTACGACCGTGAGCTGCTCGAGCACGGCGACTCCCGCAACGTGGCCGACCACTACCGTTACTGGACCATGGAGGCGATCGTCGCCGACCTGGACCTGCACCGGCATCCGTTCGCCGTCGCGATCGAGAATTGGCAGCACGACATGAACATCGGCTCGATCGTTCGCACCGCGAACGCGTTCGCCGCCGACACCGTGCACATCATCGGCCGCAAACGGTGGAACAAGCGCGGAGCCATGGTGACCGATCGCTACCAGCACGTGCTCCACCATGCGACGGTGGAGGAGTTCGTGCAGTGGGCGACAGTGAAGGAGCTGCCGGTGATCGCGGTCGACAACGTGCCCGGCTCCGTGGCCATCGAATCGTTCGCGCTGCCGGAGGCGTGCATCCTGCTGTTCGGGCAGGAGGGACCGGGGCTCAGTGAGGCGGCGCTCGAGGCCGCCGATGCGGTGGTCGAGATCACGCAGTACGGGTCAACCCGAAGCCTCAACGCGTCGGCCGCCGCCGCCATCGCGATGCACGCCTGGATCACCCAGCACGCCCGGTAGGTATCGATAGACTGGGGTGTAATCCCCACCAACAGACACGGGAGATGGTCCATGCCAGCAGTCGTCATCATCGGCGCCCAATGGGGCGACGAGGGCAAGGGCAAGGCCACAGACCTTCTCGGTAGTCGCATCGACTACGTGGTCAAGTTCAACGGCGGCAACAATGCCGGCCACACCGTCGTCGTCGGCGACGAGAAGTACGCGCTGCACCTGCTTCCGAGCGGAATCCTGACCGAGGGCGTGATCCCGGTGATCGCCAACGGGGTCGTGATCGACATCGAGGTGCTGTTCGAGGAGCTCGATGCGCTGAACGCCCGTGGAGTTGACACATCGAAGCTGGTTGTCAGCGCGAATGCGCACGTGATCACCCAGTACCACCGCACGCTCGATAAGGTCACCGAGCGTTTTCTCGGCAAACGACAGATCGGCACCACCGGTCGCGGCATCGGGCCGTCGTACGCCGACAAGATCAACCGCGTCGGCATCCGCATTCAAGACCTCTTCGACGAGAACATCCTGCGGCAGAAGGTCGAGGGTGCGCTGCACCAGAAGAACCACCTGCTGGTCAAGATCTACAACCGTCGCGCAATCAGCGTTGATGAAGTCGTCGACGACCTGCTGTCGTACGCGGAGCGGCTTCGCCCGATGGTTGTCGACACCGGCCTGCTGCTGAACCAGGCCCTCGACGCGGGCAAGACCGTGGTGTTCGAGGGCGGGCAGGCGACCATGCTCGATGTCGACCATGGCACGTATCCGTTCGTCACCTCATCCAATTCGACCGCCGGCGGGGCATCCACCGGATCGGGCATCGGCCCGGGCCGCATCGAGCGTGTCATCGGCATCGTGAAGGCCTACACGACACGCGTCGGCGCCGGGCCGTTCCCCACCGAACTGCACGGCGAGTCCGGGGAGTGGCTGCGTGCGAGGGGCTTCGAGTTCGGCACCACAACCGGCCGGCCTCGTCGCACCGGCTGGTATGACGCCCCGGTCGCCCGGTACGCGGCGCGGATCAACGGCATCACCGATTTCGTGATGACGAAGCTCGATGTGCTCACCGGGCTCGACGAGATCCCGGTCTGCATCGCCTACGAGGTCGACGGGGTTCGGTTCGACGAGATCCCGGTGTCGCAGAGCGACTTCCACCATGCTGTGCCGATCTACCAGAACTTTCCGGGCTGGTCTGACGACATCTCCGGTGCGCGCACGTTCGACGACCTCCCGAAGAACGCGCGGGACTACGTCTTGGCGATGGAAGCCATCAGCGGCTCACGCATTTCGGCCATCGGCGTCGGTGCCGACCGGGATGCCATCGTCGTGCGTCACGACCTGCTCGGCTAGCGAACAGGATCACCGGGCCGGGGATGCCCGGTTCGTCCTGGTGAACGGTACCGTGGCCGCATCCGTCCTGTCGGCGACGCCTAGAGGATGCTGTAGCGCGACGGCAGTGGACGGCGTCCGGTGAGCGCGAACAGCAGGTCTTCGCCGTCGCCTTTGCGCACGGAGACGCGCGCAGCGAGATCGGCCACGTTGGCGATGATGTCGGTCGGCATTCCGTGGGGCAGTCCCGTCGCTCTGGCGATGTCCATGCTGTGCACGACCAGCTCGAACACCCGGGTGCGCAGGTATTCGCCAAGGCGGATACCGATCGTCCCAATGCCGACGATGCGGTCGGCACCGTTTTCGGCGATGAGAGCGAGGGCACGGTTCAGCGTCGCCTCGAACTCCTCGCCCGAATTCTCGGTCAGGTTCTTGCCGGCCTCGACTCCCCGCGCAGCGATCGCGTCGTTGTCGGTGTATTCGGTGAAAACCGCGGTGTAGTAGCCCTCGGCGTCGGGCACGGTGGCCTCGGCCGGGGCATCCGCGAGCAGGTACTGCTCGGTCACGATGATGGCGCGCGCCGTGTGGCCGACGAGGCTCCGAACATCCCACACTCCCAGCGCCGGCTCGCTCCACTGCGAGACCTTGACCTCCGCCACGAGGTCGAGGAATGCGTGGGCGGCCGTCTCAAAGTCCGTTGCACTAGTCATGCAACCATCGTGGCACTAGTGCGATTGCGAGGTTGACGACCGACTAGATTCGAGACATGGAACCGACCACGGCGCACTCCGCGCCCGACGTGATGCATGAGCTCACGGCCATCCGGCTCAGCATCGACAACATCGACGCAGCGATCGTGCACATGCTGGCCGAGCGCTTCAAGTTCACCCAGCAGGTGGGCCGGCTCAAGGCGGTCGGCGGCCTGCCGCCCTCCGACCCGGAACGCGAGCGGGTGCAGATCGCGCGACTGCGGGTGCTGGCGGAGGAGTCCCAGCTCGACCCGGCTTTCGCCGAGAAATTCCTGAACTTTCTGGTGGCCGAGGTCATTCACCACCACGAACAGATCGCCCGCACGGGCAGCATCTCGACCCAGACTCAGCAGCCGTAGTGCCGCCCCGCGACGCATCCGGCGGGGTCTGGGACCCCGCGAACCTCCCGTCCCAGGCGGGCCGCACGATCGTAGTGACCGGCGGCAACGCGGGTATCGGCTATTTCGTGAGCGAGCAGCTGGCGGGCGCGGGCGCGCGCATCGTTCTCGCGTCGCGCTCGCGGGAGAAGGCGGATGTCGCTGCCGCGTCCATCCGCGAACGCGTGCCCGGGGCATCCGTCGAGTTCGTGCAGCTGGACCTTTCGTCGCTGGGGGCGATTCGCGAGGCCGCGGAGAAGATCCGCGGGCTGGGCGGCGTCGACGTGCTCATCAACAACGCGGGCGCGACGAGCGGAGCGAACACCCGGGTGCTCACCGAGGACGGCCTCGAATTCGTTGTCGGGTCGAACGCGTTCGGCCCGTTTGCGCTCACCGCGCTGGCGTTCCCGGCGCTGCGTGCCGGCGGCCGCGTCGTCAGCCTCGGCAGCATGGCGACCCGACTCGTGAAGCTCGACGCCGCAAACCTGCAGAGCGAGCACGGCCGGTACAACTTCTTTCGCGCGTACGGCTACTCGAAGCACGCCATGCACGCGTTCGCGTTCGAGCTTCAGCGCAGGCTGTCCGCGTCGGGCAGCACCGTCGAGTCGCTGCTGGCGCATCCGGGATCCGCAGTCGACCTGCTCTCCGCTCGCCGGCCGGGCATCAACGACCGGCTGAAACCGTTCGACCTGCTGTCGGCGATCATCTCGCAGGGCAAAGACCGCGGAGCGTGGCCGGTCGTCAGGGCGGCCATCGACCCGGCGGCGAAGGGCGGCGAGTTCTACGGCCCGCGTCGAAGTGTCAGTGGGCGACCCGTGCTGATCGAGCCCGTGGCCTCCAGCGCGAGCGCCGAGTTCGGTGCCGACTTCTGGCGCCAGGCCGAAGCGGCCACGGGAATCCGGTTCGAGCCGTAGGTCGCTCCCCGCATCCGCCGTAGGTCGCTCCCAGCATCCACCGGAGGTTGCTCCCCGCATCCGCCGTAGGTCGCTCCCAGCATCCAGGGGCCCCATTCTGGTTGGCTGGAACAATGGATGCTCTCTACACCGCGATCGCACACGCCACGGGTGGCGGACGCAACGGCCACGTGCTCAGCGAAGACAACCGCATCGACATGGATGTCAGAACGCCGAAGGAGATGGGCGGCAGCGGGGAAGGCACGAACCCCGAGCAGCTGTTCGCCGCCGGCTACGCGGCCTGCTTCCTCAACGCCTTGCTCGGTGTCTGTCGGCGGCTGGGGCTCGACGGCACCGATTCCGCGGTGTCTGCGAGCGTGAGCATTGGCAAGCTGTCGGAGTTCGCTTTCGGGCTTGAGGCCGAACTCGACATCTTCATGCCCAATGTTCCCGCCGACCAGAAGCAGCAGGTCATCGAGCTCGCCCATGCCGCATGCCCATACTCGAACGCGACGCGCGGCAACATGGACGTCGCCCTCACGCTCGTCGACTGATCGGCGATTGGCCGGTCACGCTGCGTCGAGCGTGGCCACCTCGTCGTCGGTGAGCACCACGTCGACCGCGGTGGCCGAGTCGATGATGGTGGCCGGTCGCGACGACCCGGGGATCGGGATGACCACCGGAGACTTCGCGAGTTCCCACGCGAGGCAGATGACCTGGGGACTCACGCCGCGCTCATCCGCCAGCGCCTTGAACGGCGCGAACCGGTCGCCCAGCGTGCCCGCGCTGCTGATGCCGCCCAATGGGCTCCACGGCAGGAAGGCGATGCCGAGTTCGTCGCACAGGTCGAGCTCCGGCTCACTGGAGCGGAACGACGGCGAGAACTGGTTCTGCACCGAGACCAGGCGGCCCCCGAGAATCTCCTGCGCGAGGCGGATCTGCGACGGGTTGGCGTTGGAGATGCCGGCCATCCGGATGACGCCGTCGTCAAGCAGGTCGCGGATCGCGCCCACCGAGTCCGCGTAGTCGACGCTCGGGTCCGGGCGGTGGAACTGGTACAACCCGATCGCGTCGACGCCCAGGTTCTTCAGCGACGACTGCACGGCCTCCTTCAGGTAGTCGGGGTGCCCGTTGAGCTGCCAGGCGCCCTCGACGGGCTCGTCGCGCAGGTGCCCGCCCTTCGTGGCCACCAGCACGTTCGACGTGTCGCCGCCATAGGTCTTGAGGGCCTTCGCGATCAGCTGCTCGTTGTGTGAAAACCCCTCGCCGGGCAGGCGGTACGCGTCCGCCGTGTCGATGAACGTGATGCCCGCGTCGAGGGCGGCGTGGATGGTCGCGATGGCCTGGGCCTCATCCGGCCGGCCCTCGATCGAGATGGGCATGCCGCCGAATCCGATTGCCGAAACGGTCACATCGCCGATAGTGCGTGTCTTCATGGTTCTTCCTGGGTTTGATGTGGTGATGGGTGGGGAGGGTTGAGGCCTGCTACCAGGCGTACTGCTCGGGGGCAGGCTTGTTGGGCGGGAAGATCTCATCGAGCTTCGCCAGCGTCGACTCATCCAGCGTCAGGTCGACGGCTCGCAGCGCGGAGTCGAGCTGGTCCTGGGTGCGCGGGCCCACGATCGGGGCGGTCACGGCGGGCTGATGCAGCAACCAGGCCAGCGCGAGGTCACCGGGTTGCACTCCGAGCTCGTCGGCCAGCGCCTCGTACTTCTCGATCGCGTCGCGGTTCTTCTCGAGCGCAGCGGTCACCTGGTCGTTGTACCGGCGCTTGCCCTCGGTCGACTTCTTCAACACACCGCCGAGCAGGCCGCCCGACAGCGGGGACCACGGGATGAGGCCGAGCCCGTTGGCCTGAGCCGACGGAATCACCTCGATCTCGAGGTCGCGAGTGATGAGGTTGTACAGCGACTGCTCGCTGACCAGCCCCACCGAGTTGCGTCGGCGAGCCGCCTCCTGCGCTGTCGCGATGTGCCAGCCGGCGAAGTTGCTGCTGCCCGCATACAGGATCTTGCCCTGCGCGATCGCCACGTCGATCGCCTGCCAGATCTCATCCCACGGGGTGTCCCGGTCGATGTGGTGAAACTGGTACAGGTCGATGTAGTCGGTCTGCAGGCGGGTGAGGGACGAATCCAGCGCCCGGCGGATGTTGAGCGCCGACAGCTTGCCCTCGTGCGGGTAATCCGTCATCGCGCCATAAACCTTGGTCGCGAGCACCGTCTTCTCGCGTCTCCCGCCACCCTGCGCGAAGTACCGGCCGAGGATCTGCTCTGTGGCGCCGCGGCCCTTGTCCTGGCCGTAGACGTTGGCGGTGTCGAAGAAGTTGATGCCGTTCTCGTGAGCCGAATCCATGATCGAGATGGCGTCGGGCTCGGCGGTCTGCGGACCAAAGTTCATGGTGCCGAGACAGAGGCGCGAAACAGTCAGGCCGGAACGGCCGAGGTGCGTGTATTCCATTCCTTCAACCCTCCTCCGCGTCGGTCTGCATGTCCAATCCACGCCGGGGGGTTGACGCCGGGCTACGCGCCGATGGTGGCGCCGAACCGGCTGGTCAGCGGCGAGCGATGCGTCTCTCGCAACTCGTCGAGGGTTGCGGTGAAGACATCCTGCAGTTCGAAGGTGTCGCGCGAGTCGGTGACCCCGATGCGCAGCACCGGGTAGCCGCGGCCCTCGCACAGGCCCTTGAATCGCACGTCGTCTTCCCGAGGCACAGACACGATCACGCGGCCGGTCGACTCGCTGAACAGCGCAGTCGCGAGGTCGACGCCGTCACGCTCGAGCACCTCTCCCAGCCAGACCCGCGCGCCAACCCCGAAGCGCAGCGCGCTCTCGATGAGAGCCTGCGCGAGTCCGCCATCCGCGAGGTCGTGCGCGCTCGAGATGATGTTCTGCTCGTTGCCGAACCGGATCAGGTCGGCCAGCTTCTGCTCCTCGGCGAGATCGACCACGGGGGGATGCCCGCCCAGGTGGTCGTGGATGACCTCGGCCCAGGCCGACCCGTCGAGCTCCTCGCGCGTGACGCCGAGCAGGTAGATGTTGTTGCCCTCGTCCTGCCAGCCCGAGGGGATGCGCTTGGCGACGTCGTCGATGACGCCGAGCACCGCGACGACGGGAGTCGGGTGGATGGGCACATCGCCCGTCTGGTTGTAGAAGCTCACGTTGCCGCCCGTGACCGGAATCTCGAGCTCCATACAGCCATCGGCGATTCCCTCGACGGCGCGGCTGAACTGCCACATCACCTCGGGGTTCTCCGGGCTGCCGAAGTTGAGGCAGTCGCTGACGGCGACGGGCGTGGCGCCCGTCACGGCGACGTTGCGAAACGCCTCCGCGAGCGCGAGGCGGGCACCCTGGTACGGGTCGAGCTGGCAGAAACGGCCGTTCGCATCCGTCGCGACCGCGAAGCCGAGCCCCGACTCCTCATCGACGCGCACCATGCCGCCGTCGTCGGGAAACGTGAGCGCGGTGTTGCCGAGCACGTACGAGTCGTACTGGTTGGTGATCCAGCGCTTGTCGGCGAGGTTCGGGCTGCCCAGCAGGCGGAACACCTGCTGCCTCAGCTCGCCCGGCTGCGTCGGCCGGGCGAGGGATGATGCGGTACTCGCGTTGAGGGCGTCGATCCATGTCGGGTAGGCGACCGGGCGGTCGTACACCGGGCCATCCACCGCCACCGTGCGGGGCTCGACATTGACGATCTGCTCGCCGTGCCAGTTGATGATGAGTCGGCCGGTGTCGGTGACCTCGCCGAGCACGCTCGTCTCGACGTCCCACTTCTTGACGACGTCGAGGAATCCGGCGAGCTTCTCGGGCTTCACGATCGCCATCATGCGTTCCTGGCTCTCCGACATGAGGATCTCCTCGGCCGTGAGAGTGGGGTCGCGAAGAAGCACGCTGTCGAGCTCGATGAACATCCCGCCGTCGCCGTTGCTCGCGAGCTCACTCGTCGCGCAGCTGATGCCGGCAGCGCCCAGATCCTGGATGCCCTCCACGAGTTCCTGGGCGAACAGCTCGAGGCAGCACTCGATGAGCACCTTCTCGGCGAACGGGTCGCCGACCTGCACGGCGGGCCGCTTGGTGGGTCCGCCGGCCGAGAACGAGTCGCTGGCGAGAATGGATGCACCGCCGATGCCGTCACCGCCGGTTCGAGCGCCGAACAGCACGACCTTGTTGCCGACGCCGCGGGCGTTGGCGAGGTGCAGGTCTTCGTGGCGGAGCACACCCACCGCGAGCGCATTGACGAGCGGGTTGGCCTGGTAGACGGAATCGAAGTAGGTCTCGCCGCCGATGTTCGGCAGGCCGAGGCAGTTGCCGTAGAAGCTGATGCCCGAGACGACGCCGTGAACGACGCGAGCCGTGTCGGGGTCGTCGATGTCGCCGAAGCGCAGCGCATCCATCACGGCGACCGGGCGGGCGCCCATCGAGATGATGTCGCGCACGATGCCGCCGACACCGGTCGCGGCGCCCTGGAACGGCTCGATGTAGCTGGGGTGGTTGTGGCTCTCGATCTTGAACGTGACGGCCCAGCCGTTGCCGACATCCACGACGCCCGCGTTCTCGCCCATGCCGACCATGAGGTTCTTGCGCATCTTGGGCGTGGTCTTCGTGCCGAACTGGCGCAGGTAGGGCTTCGACGACTTGTAGGAGCAGTGCTCGCTCCACATGACCGAGTACATGGCGAGCTCGCCGCTGGTGGGCCGACGGCCGAGGATCTCGCGGATGCGCGCATACTCGTCGGGCTTGAGGCCGAGGGCCGCGTACGGCTGCTCCCTGCTCCGGTGTTGCGGCGGCGTTCGCCACGGTGTCCACGGGTGCGGTGGCGACAGGAGCGGTGTCGGCAGGAAGGGCGGGGGAGTTCGTCACGTGGCGAGATGCTCCTGGATCGAGGGCGTGCCGGTCGCCGCAATTCTACCCGGGCTTCTCACCGCACCCGGCCCCCGTGCGAGTTGCCCCACATCGACCCAACCCCGCCCGATGAGGTCGATCTGGGGCGACTCGTTCGAGTTGGATGCCACCCGCCCGCGTCAAGGGCCTCGCGCACGCGCGCGATCGTGTCGATCGGGGTCACGAAGAGACCGCGGCTTCGAACCCGAACCACGCGCCATCCCGCTGCGACGATCTGCTCGATGCGCAGGATGTCGTGGTCATACTGGGCCGTGTCGGTGCGGTGGTGATCACCGTCATACTCCGCGACCGCTCGCCACGTGGGCCAGACCAGGTCACCCCGTCCGAGGAACCTGCCTCGCGAGTCCGTGATGTCGACATTGAGCCGGGGATCGGGAAGTCCCGCACGGTGCAGCAGCAGTCGCAGCAGCGATTCCGGTCGGGACTCCGAGCCGGGCCTGGACAGGTCGAGAGCGCTGCGTGCGGCGCGTGCGCCGCGCCCGGTGAACCCGGACGCGCGCTCGCGGAGTCGATCGATCGTGGAATAGGGCCGGGGATCGCGCGGGTCGAAGAGGTGAGGATCCAGGATGAGGTGGTCGGCGCAGACCACCAGTTCATCGACCGGCAGCAGCGCGGCCATCGCCAGCCAGGTCGATTCAGCATCGCTCACCGGGAACCCGTAGCGAGAGACGACACCAGCCGCACCTGGGTCGGCGCGGTGGCCGATCACGTTTCTTCCGCGCGGGGCGTTGTGCGGCGCCAGCGCCGATACCGTGACAGTGATCCCGTCGGTGCGCTCGGGCAGGGGAAAGTGCCATAGCCTGGCCGCGGTCTCGTGGCTGTAGAAGCGCTCGGGTGTGAGCAACGGGGCAAATCGGGCACACACATCCAGCGTCTTCCGAAGGTCTGAGCGTTCGACGCGCGCGGAGCCGGCGGGTGCGCGTACTCCATAGAACGGGCGTTCAAGGTCGCGGCCTCTCAGCCTGCCTTCGCCGATGCCCGCCGCCCGGCCTTCGCCGTACCCGAATGCCTCGCGGGCGAGTGATTTCGGGAGGGGAACGCGCCTTGGCATCCCACGAGGATGCCTCTCCGGCGCATGCTCCCGCCGACCTCGTCCACACCCCCCTGCGAGTTGCCCCACATCGACCCAACCCCGCCCGATTGGGTCGATCTGGGGCGACTCGCGGGCGATAACCTCGTGGGGTGACCGTGGTGCTGGGGGCAGAGGGGCATGAGCCCCAGCTCATCGCAGCGCTGGTGCGCGCCACCGAGGGGGCCGCTCGGGCCGCCGGAGCGTGGCGCGGGCGGCACGACAAGGATGCGGCCGACGACGCAGCCGTCGCCGCGATGCGTACCGCGCTCGTGGACGCACCCTTCGACGGCACCGTGGTCATCGGTGAGGGCGAGAAGGATGCCGCGCCGATGCTGGCCAACGGGGAACGGCTGGGGCGCGGTGGCACCGCGTACGACATCGCAGTCGACCCCCTCGATGGCACACGCCTTGTGGCCGAGGGGCTTCCCGGGTCGATCGCCGTCATCGCGCTCGCGCCCCGGGGATCGATGTTCGACCCGGTCGGCGTCTTCTACATGGATAAGCTCGTCTGCTCCGGCGCGGGTCGCGGGGTCGTCGACATCCGGATGTCCGTCGCCGGCAACCTGGCCGCATTCGCCCTCGCCACCGGGCGGCCCGTGTCCGACCTGGTTGTCGTGGTGCTCGACAAGCCGCGCCACGTGCAGCTGGTGGCAGACATCCACGCTGCGGGTGCGCGGGTGACGCTGGTCGGCGAGGGGGATGTCGCGGCCGCCGTGGCCGCCGCATCCGGCGAAGTCGACTTCGTGCTGGGGGTTGGCGGCACACCCGAGGGGGTCGTCGCCGCGTGTGCGGTGAAAGCGCTGGGCGGCTTCATGCAGGCGCGCCTCGCACCGCAGACGCCCGACCAGACCGCCGCGGCGCTCGCCGCAGGACACGACCTGTCACGCATCCTCGAGCTCGACGACCTCGTGGCCGGCGACGACGTGCTGTTCGTGTCGAGCCCCGTCTCCGACTGACCGGTGAGCCCAATCCCGGTTTAGGGCTCGCGAGCATTCTCGCTAACGTGGAAGGTTGCAACCGAAGGAGAACCCGCATGTTCGAATGGAAGTCGTGGACCGGCCTCGGCATCGCGGTCGCCATCGCGGTGGTCGCGGCGCTCGTGGTCATCCTGTTCGTCGCCATCATTGCTCGCGGCGCCTCTCGACGGCGAACCGGCGCGCAACTGATCCTGACCAAGGCCCGGCACCCGTTCCGCTTCCTGGTGGTCGTCGTCGCCGTGTGGATCGCGGTCACGTTCGCCCTGCCGGACCAGAACTGGATGACGGTGAAGGCCGCCACCTGGCACGGCGGCGTCGCCCACGCATTTCTGATTCTCACGATCATCGCCTCGACCTGGCTGGTCGCGGCGCTCGTCGGGTACGGCCTCAGCCTCGCGGTGGGCCGCTACTCGGTCGACACCCCGGACAACCGGATGGCTCGCCGCGCTCAGACCCAGCTGCTGATCGTGCGGCGCCTGCTCATTGTGATCATCGTGGTGGTGGGGCTCGCGTCCGTGCTGCTCACGTTCCCCGGCGTGCAGGCGCTCGGAACCAGCGTGCTGGCCTCCGCCGGTGTCGTCAGCATCGTCGCCGGCCTGGCCGCGCAGTCGACCCTCGGCAACGTGTTCGCGGGCGTGCAGCTGGCCTTCTCCGACGCCATCCGTGTGGATGACGTCGTCGTCGTCAACACCGAGTGGGGCCGCATCGAGGAGATCACGCTCACCTACGTCGTCGTGCACGTCTGGGACGATCGCCGCCTCGTCGTGCCCTCCACCTACTTCACCAGCAACCCGTTCGAGAACTGGACCCGCACGAGCAGCCAGCTTCTGGGCGAGGTCGACTTCGACCTCGACTGGCGGGTGAGCACGGCTGCGATGCGCGACCCAGCTGGGCGAGATCCTGAAACAGACGGCCAGCTGGGATGGGCGCACGCAGGTGCTCCAGGTGACGGACGCGGTGGGCGGGTTCGTGCACGTGCGCATCCTGGTGAGCGCGAAGGATTCGCCGACGCTGTTCGACCTGCGCTGCTTCGTGCGTGAGGCGATGGTGGACTGGATCCAGAGCCAGAACCCGCAGACGATGCCGCGAACGCGCATCACGATCGGCGGGGACGAGATCGGGCCCGCCGCCGGCACGGGGGCCGCGAACCGGTCGAAGTCGGCTCAGAAGGATGCGCCGAAGACCGACCAGATCGGACTCTTCACGGGCGCGGATGGCCAGCAGCGCGCGAGCGAGTTCACCGCGCCCACACCGATCGTGCGCGACACCCCGACCGGCAACTAGCCGACGAGGGTCGAGATGGCGCTGGCGAAGAACAGCAGTCCGTCGACGCCCGGAACTCATCGCCTCGGCGGTGTCGGGCCCGAAGCCGGGCTCGGTTGCGTGCTCGGGTGCGGCATCAGCCCGACGACGTTGCCGCGTTCGTTCGAGACGCCCGCGATGTCGTTGAGGGAGCCGTTCGGGTTGACGTCGAGGTAGCGGAACACCACCTGGCCCTCACCCTCGATGCGGGCGAGCGTCTCGGCGTCGGCGACGAAACGGCCGTCGGCGTTCTTCATGGGGATGACGATCTCGGCGCCCGTGTCGAACGCGTTCGTCCACGCGGTGCCGGTGTTTTCGACGCGCAGCTTCTGGTCGCGGCGGATGAACTGCTGGTGGGCGTTGCGGGTGTGCGCGCCCGGCACGAGCCGTGCCTCGGCGAGTGTCTGGAACCCGTTGCAGATGCCCAGCACGGGCATGCCTTTTCCCGCGGCGTCGATGACCTCGGCCATGATCGGCGAGTGGCTCGCGATGGCGCCCGCCCGCAGGTAGTCGCCGTAGCTGAACCCGCCCGGCAGGATGATCGCGTCGACGCCCTGCAGGTCGTGGTCGCCGTGCCAGAGCGCCACAGGCGTTGCGCCCGCGATGCGAACCGCTCGCTGGGCGTCGCGGTCGTCGAGGGAGCCGGGGAAGGTGACGACGCCGATTCTCACAGGACTGCCAGTCTCACGCGACGGTCACACTCACGACGTCTTCGATGACCGAGTTCGAGAACATGTCGACCGCGAGTTCGCGCACCTCGGCGAGGAGCGCGTCATCCACCGGACGATCGACCGTGACTTCGAACCGCTTGCCGATGCGCACCGACGAGAAATCGGTCTTACCCAACCGCGTCAGCGCGCCGGCGACCGCTTTGCCCTGCGGGTCGAGAAGTTCGGCCTTCGGCATGACTTCGACGACAATCGTGGGCATGGCTCCAGTCTAAGGGAGGGCAATCCGGTAGTCGGCGCGCTCAGCAGTGGCGTCGATGAGCCGTGCGTTCGCCTCGTCGGGGCCGAGGGCCCAGGAACGCGCCTCCGCCGGGGTCTTGCCGAACCGTTCGTGCCTGGCGATGAGACGCGCGATGCGAACATCGCGATTCACTTCGAGCGCGAAGGTCAGGTCGAGCAGGGGAGCGGTGCGCTCCCAGCCGCCCGATGCGAGCAGCAGGTAGTTGCCTTCGACGATGACGCAGCGCACCTCCGGAGAGAACCGGATGGCGTCGGGCACCGGCTCCTCCGTCTCGCGATCGAATCCGGGGGCCGAGACAACCCGGCCCGTCGGCCCGAAACCGCGTCGAAGGCAGACCAGGGTGGCGCGAAAGCCATCGACATCGAACGTGTCCGGTGCGCCCATCCGATCGCGCCGTCCGAGCTCGACGAGGCGCTCCTGGCTGAGATGGAATCCGTCCATGGGCAGCACGGCCGCGGCCGCGCCCAGGTGGTCGGCGAGCCGGCCGGCGAGCGTGGACTTGCCCGACCCGGGCGCACCCGTGATTCCGACCACGATCCGGCGATCGGGGGACATCGCACCCGCCACGATCGACGCGACCTCGGTATCGGAGTGCAGCTGCGTCACGATGCCACGGCGACCCGGATGACGTTGGCCCACGGGTCGTCGAACGACACCGTGTGACCGTCGTCGCGGGTCTCGACACCGAAATGCGACATCCGCTCGGTCAGTGCGCCGACGTCATCCGCCGACGGAACGAGGATGTCGACCTCGCCCAGCCCCAGCGTGCGCGACCGGCGCCCGGCGCCGCGACTGTTCCAGGTGTTCATCGCCATGTGGTGGTGGTATTTGCCCGCACTCACGAACAGCGCCTGGCCGGGCATCTCGATGGTCGTTTCGAAACCGAGACGGTGTACATAGAACTCGCGGGCGCTGTCGATGTCGCCCACCGAGAGATGCACGTGGCCGACCGTCGCCCCGCCATCGACCGGATTCTCGATCACCTCGTCGGTCAGGTGCTCGGCGAGAAACCCGTTCGGATCGAGCGCAAGCGTGCCCATCTCGATGGTGCCGTGGATCCAGCTCCACTCACTTCTGTCGCGGTCCCAGTAGAGCTCGACACCGTTGCCCTCGGGGTCGGTGAAATAGAAGGCCTTCGAGACCAGGTGGTCGGCGCTGCCGGTGAACGACCCCGGATGCCGGCGAGCCGTGGAGTAGACCGCGGCGGCCAGTGCGCGCTCCGTGTCGAACAGGATGGCCGTGTGAAACAGTCCCGCGTCACGGGGGCTCGCGTGCTTCAGCGCCGGCGAATTCTCGAGGATGATGACCGGGACCCCGCGGCGTCCCAGTGTGACCCGAGCGCCGTCGCTGGAGAGCACCTCGAGTGCCACGGCGTCGCGGTAATAGGCGGTCATCGCGTCGAGGTCGGCGACCAGAAGCGTGACGGGGCCCATCGCGGTGTCTGCGGCGAGCAGGTTGTCGGGGTCCATTTGCTGTTCAACCATCAGCGCGTCCCCGGCATTCCGCGGCACATCGACCCTCTAACTGGGGTCCAAGCCATTGCCGGGGTAGCCACGAAAATCTATTAACACCCGATCAGTTGGAGCCGTTGTGCTGCTTTCGCTTGCTCTCATTGGGATCGCAGGGGGACTCATCACCGGAATCTCCCCCTGCATCATCCCGGTACTACCTGTCATCTTCTTCTCCGGAGGTGTGCAGGGCGCCCGCAAGGTGCGCGTGCCCGCCCCGGACGCCGCGCCCGTGCGCGTTCGCTCGTCACGGCCGTACCTCGTGGTGCTGGGCCTCGTGGTGAGCTTCAGCCTCTTCACGCTCATCGGTTCGCTGCTGCTGGCGATCCTCCACCTGCCGCAGGACTTCCTGGTCTGGGCCGGCACCGTCGTGCTCATCCTGATCGGGCTCGGACTCATCTTCCCGCGGCTGCAGCACATCCTGGAGAAGCCGTTCTCGTTCATCCCGCAGACCGCCGTCGGCACCGAGCGCGGGGGATTCGTGCTCGGCATCGCCCTCGGCACCGTGTACGTGCCGTGCGCAGGACCGGTGCTCGCAGCGATCACCGTGGCCGGCTCAACGGGCGAGATCGGCCCGGGCACCATCGTGCTCACACTCGCGTTCTCCATCGGTGCCGCCATCCCGCTGCTCGCATTCGCGCTCGCCGGTCGCGGTCTCGCCGAGAGGGTGAAGTCGTTCCGTCGCCACGAGCGCACCATCCGCGTCATCGGGGGTGTGGTCATGGTCGCGCTCGCCGTCGGCCTGTTCTTCGACGTGCCGGGAGCCGTGCAGCGGCTGATCCCCGACTACACGGCGTCGATCCAGAGCGCGTTCGCGAGCACCGACTCGGTGTCGAAGCAGCTCGACCTCACCGGACTCGTCAACTCGCAAAACAAAGACCTCAGCAAGTGCAAAGAGGACTCGCCGGTGCTCGAGAGCTGCGGAGCCGCACCGTCGCTCGAGGGCATCCAGCAGTGGTTCAACACGCCGCACGACAAGCCGCTGACCATCAAGGGCCTCAAGGGCAAGGTCATCCTGATCGACTTCTGGGCCTACTCCTGCATCAACTGCCAGCGTTCGCTGCCGCACATCGTCAACTGGTACAACACGTACAAGTCGCTGGGGCTCGAGGTCATCGGCGTGCACTCGCCCGAGTACGCGTTCGAGAAGGTGCCGGCCAACGTGAAGGATGGCGCCGCCCGGTTCAGCATCGACTACCCGGTCGCCCTCGACAACAAGCTGGCCACCTGGACCAACTATCGCAACGAGTACTGGCCGGCCGACTACCTGATCGACTCCACGGGTGTCGTGCGACAGATTTCCCTCGGCGAAGGCGGTTACGCGACGACCGAGTCGCACATCCGCCAGCTGCTGCTCGACGCCCATCCGAACGAGACCCTTCCACGGCAGACCGACGTGCTCGACACGACACCGCTCGCCGGCTCGATCACGCGCGAGACCTACCTCAGCCTCGGCGAGGTCAAGAACTTCGGCGGCAGCCAGCCGTACACGAACACGACCACGAGCTTCAGCTACCCGTCCACGCTCGCGCCCGACACATTCGCTCTCGATGGCGACTGGCATCTCACCTTCAACGGTGTCACAGCGCCGACCGGAGGGCACGTCAGGGTGAACTTCCACGCCAGTGAGGTGAGGATCGTGGCGGGCGGAACCGGCACGGTGAAGTACTCGTTCGGCGGCAAGACCTACACGCAGCAGATCGGGGGCTTCCCGAATTCCTACCAGTTGCAGAAGACGGTCGGCATCCAGACGGGTACCGTGAATGTGACGGTATCCCCCGGCGTGACGCTCTACTCGTTCACGTTCGGGTAGTCGCCGGGCTGCGCTGGGGTTGGGGCGCCGCCCGCCCGGCTACTTGGCCGGGGGCGTGAGCACGGTGTCGATCAGGTACACCGTCGCGTTGGCGGTCTGAATGCCGCCGCACAGCACCGTTGCGCCGTTGACCGTGATGTTGTCGCCCGAGCCGGTGACGGTGAGTGTTCCACCCTCGACGGTGTTCAGCGTGCCGTCGATGCTTCCCGGAAGCCGCTCGCCCGGAACGACGTGGTATTCGAGGATGCTGGTGAGCTGCGAGGCATTCGCCGGAAGTTTGAGCGACGCGACGGTGGCGGCCGGAAGTTTGGCGAACGCCGAGTCGACCGGAGCGAAAACGGTGAACTGGGCGCTGTCGAGCGTCGAGACGAGGTTCACCTTGGGGTTCAGGTTGCCGGAGACCGCGGCGGTGAGCGTGGTCAGCAGGGGGTTGTTCGACGCTGCGACGGCGACGGGGGACTGCGACATCCCGACGACGGATCCGGCGCCGGACGGCTCCTGGGCTTCGTAGGCGGCGCATCCGTTGCCGACGAGGGCTGAGGCGCCGCTCGAGGACGGGTTGGGTGTGGGATGCACGACGACCCGGGGGATCGCCACCGACGCGAGCGGGGCTGGCGCCACGATCGGAATCGCGAGAACGCCAGCGATGATCAGCACACTGCCGATTGCGACGCCGAACTCTGTACGTGCCATTGAACGAACTCCCCGGTACGGACCCGACTTTTATCTGAGGCTACTTCAGCACCCCCTTCGAGTTGCATGTTTTCGTGGCCCGGCGCGCGGTGAGGCCACGAAAACATGCAACTCGGGTTAGGAGGTGAGCCGGTCGACGAGCTCGCGGTACCGGCCGGCGGTCTGCGCGACGATCTGCTCGGGCAGCGACGGCGGCGTGCCGTCGCCCGACCAGTTGGCCTTCAGCCAGTTGCGCACGATCTGCTTGTCGAAGCTCGCGGTGCGATCGCCCGGAGGCGTACACCGCGGCATCCCAGTACCGGCTGCTGTCGGTGGTGAGCACCTCGTCGGCGAGGGTGAGCTCGCCATCCGCGTTCGATCCGAACTCGAACTTGGTGTCGGCGAGGATGATCCCCTTCGACTCCGCGATACCGGATGCGCGGTCGAAGATCGCGAGCGAGAGGTCGCGCAGGGCGTTGGCGTTGTCGAGGCCGACGAGTGTCGGCCGCGCGCTCGAGGGTGATGTTCTCGTCGTGCTGTCCGGCGGGGGCCTTCCACGCCGGCGTGAAGATCGCCTGCGGGAGGCGATCGCCGTCGGTGAGCCCGGCGGGGAGGGGCACGCCGCAGACGCTCTGGGTCTGCTGGTACTCGACCCATCCGCTGCCCGACAGGTAGCCGCGAACGACGCACTCGATGGGGAACATCTCGAGGCGTGTGACGAGCATGGCGCGGTCGGCGACCTCGGCCGGGATGACCGACCACTCGTCCTGGGGGGCGAGGTGGTTCGGCACGCTGTCGAGCTGGTCGAACCACCAGAGGCTGAGTTCGGTGAGCAGTGCGCCCTTGCCGGGGATCGCCGGTTCGAGCACGTGGTCGAATGCGCTCACGCGGTCGCTCGCCACCATGAGCACGCGGTCGGGATGGTCGGGGCTCGTGTAGAGGTCGCGCACCTTTCCCGAATAGATGTGGTCCCAGCCGGCGAGTTCGCTCATGACACCTTCTCGGCGATATCGGTGCGGTAGTGGCCGCCCTGCAGTGAAATGCGGTCGAGCGCGGCGTACGCCTTTGCGCGTGCCGCCGCAAAGGTGTCGCCGAGCGCGACGACGCTCAGCACTCGACCGCCGGTGGCGAGCAGCTCGTCGCCGGACACCGCGGTCGAGGCGTGGTCGATCGTGACATCCTGCACGTCGGTCGAGCCCGGCGATGCGGCGGCCCGTGATGGGATCCTCGGGGTAGCCCTCGCTCGCGAGCACGACCGTGACGGCGACCTCATCCGAGAACTCCGGTCGCGGAAGCGAGCCCAGGCCCCCGGTCGCGGCGGCGAACAGCAGGCCGCTGAGCGGCGTGACGAGGCGGGGCAGCACGACCTGGGTCTCCGGATCGCCGAACCGAGCGTTGAACTCGATGACCCGAATGCCCTTCGAGGTCAGGATCAGCCCGCAGTAGAGCAGGCCGATGAACGGCTTCTGCTCGGTGGCAAGCTGGCGGATGGTCGGCAGCGCGATGGTGTCGATGACCTCGTCGACGAACCCGGCGGGCAGCCACGGCAGCGGAGAGTATGCGCCCATCCCGCCGGTGTTGGGGCCCTCATCGTGGTCGAAGACGCGCTTGTAGTCCTGGGCGGGCGAGAGCGGGCAGCACCGAGTGGCCGTCGCTCAGCAGGAACAGCGAGACCTCTTCGCCGGACAGGAACTCCTCGATGAGCACGCTGCCGTGCTGCAGCCAGTAGTCGGCGTGCGCGATCGGCGGCAGTCGCGGTCGGCGGTCACCAGCACGCCCTTTGCCCGCGGCGAGGCCGTCGGCCTTGACGACGTAGGGCGCGCCGTACTGGTCGATCGCCTCGACGGCCTCGGCGATGGTGCCCGCGCGCACCGCCTTGCCCGACGGCACCCCCGCCTCATCCATGATCCGTTTCGCGAACGTCTTGCTGCCCTCGAGTGCGGCGGCGGCCTTGCTCGGGCCGAACACGGGGATGCCTCGCGTGCGCAGCTTGTCGGCAACGCCGGCGACCAGCGGCGCCTCGGGACCCACGACGACGAGGTCGATCGCGTTGTCGAGTGCGTACTGGGTCGACCACGTCGCCGTTGGTGGGGTCGAGCGCGACGACGGGAACCTGCTGCGCGATACCGGCATTGCCGGGGGCAGCCGTGATCTCGTGGTCCGCGCGCTCGGCGAGCAACGCTTTGACGATGGCGTGCTCGCGCGCACCGGAGCCCAGAACGAGGATTCGCACGAGTCAAGGCTAACCGCACCGCGATGCCCCGGCACTCATCGATAGATTTGGGGTATGGCACGGGCCCGGATCGCGGATGAGGTCGGCGAAGCCGCCGTGCGCGTCGCGCTGCAGCCGGCGGCGGCGCGCGACGCCACCGCCACGGCGGTGCGCTACCTGCTTCAGCTGCTGTCGGAGCAGGCGCCCGGCAATACGGTCGAGGTGCGTGTTCCCCCGTTCGGTGCGGTGCAGGCCATCGAGGGTCCGCGGCACACGCGCGGAACCCCGCCCAACGTGATCGAAACGGATGCGGTGACCTGGCTGGCACTTGCCACCGGCGCCGAGCACTGGTCGGCCGCGCTCGCGGCCGGCAGGGTCGCGGCGTCGGGGTCGCGCGCCGACCTCTCGGAGCATCTGCCCATCCTGCGGATGCGACAATAGTGCTGTGAGTGATCCCGGCGACCGCGAGACGCGGGTTCGCATCCGCCGGGCGCCGAAGTTCTCCGTTTTCCTGGTGCTGGGCGCGCTGGTCGGGGTTCTGGTGTCGCTGGTTCTGACGGCGAGTTTTCCCATCGACAAGACCGTGGGGTTCGGCGCGACGTTCGGCTACTTCGCGATCTACGGCTTCGTCGGGGGCATCCTGCTCGGCTCCATCGTGGCCCTCATCTTCGATCGCGTGCTGAGCCGCGGGGCGAAGACGGTGCGGGTCACGGTCGACCGGCTCCAGGTGCCCGACCAGGAGTCGCGCGACGACTGAGTCGGTCCCTGACCGGCAGCCCGAATCGCGTGCGCACGCCGTCCGAATACAGCACCGAATCGGGCGCATCGAGCCGGAGTCCCGGAATACCGCCGGCGGCGAGCAGCTCATCGTCAATCGAGACCAGTTCGGCCCGTCGCAGCGGCCATGGCTCGTGCTCGTTGGGCACAAACCGGGTGCGCCCGTGCACGAACCGAGTGCATTCCCCAGCGGGCGGTCAGAAAGTGCGCCAGGGCGTCACTGCTCACGGGTTCGTCGAGCGGCTTCACCACAATGTGAGAGGTCGGATGTCCGTGGGTCAGCCGGCGCGAGCGGTACTCGACCGCGCCATCCGATTGGCTGATCGACATCCGCGCCCACTCGTAGGGCACGCCGAGTGCTGCGCGGGCCCCGAGAACCGTGAGTACCCGGGTGGCCTCGAGCGACCGGAACACCACGCCGCGCCGGCCACGCTCATCAACGCTGTAGAGCCGCACGTTGATCTCGGGGAACCGCCCGACGAAGGGCAGCACCGGCCCCGGCCTGATCGCGAACTCCGAGAGTTCGAAGGCGATGAGTCCGACCCACGATGTGCCGTCGAACTCGTCAGGCCGCGTACCCGCGGGAAACAGGTGTGCGATGCGCTCGGACGGCACCCGCCAGTGCAGGAACGAGACGAGACTCCAGCGTTGGGAGAGGATGCGCGCGGTCGGCAGGGCAGGCGCATCCGTGGTTATGGGGTCGATTCTCCGAGCTTACGTATAGTCGTAAGTTGTGAACGAAAAAGACCTGCTCGAACTCTGGTCGAGGGCGCGACTGCACATCATCCTGTCCCAGCTGGCCCCCACCTTCCTCTTGACCGTGACCATCACGGCGATCTCGCTCGCAGGCGGGTTCGGCGGCCCGGTTGCCGCGCGGATCGCGTCTGCGGGCATCCTGCTGGCTTCGGGAATCCTCGGTTTCCTGGCCCAATTCTCTGCCGCCGGCGAGGCGCAGGCCATCGCCACCGACCTGGGCACCATCGACAACCCCTCGGCCGTCACACGACGCATCATCGCGACGGCCCGCTGGGCGACGATCGTGAAGTTCGTCACCCCCGCCATCTTCGTCGTCATCTACCTGGCCATCCTCTGGTCGTTATTCATCTCGCCCCTGCCGCGATAGCGAGCAAAAGGCGCAATCGGGTTCCGGCCAGCCGACGGGGCCACAATGGACGAATGCGAAAAGCGATCCTGGCCATCATCCTGGTGGCCGTGACGTTGTCGCTGGCGGGATGCGAGCCGACCACGCCGATCCCCACCCCTGCGCCGGCCGATGTGGTGGGCACCTGGCGTCACGGCAACCGACATCGTCACGATCAACGCCGACGGCACGTTCGGCATCTCGGGCATGCCGAAGGGCGTGATCGAGCAGTCGGCGGTGCCGCTCGGCGGGTCCCCGACGGGCACGCTCGAGAAGGTCACCGGCACCTGGTCGATCGGCAGCGGCGGAACAGACGTCGGCGGGGCACCGGGCGTGCAGCTCGACTTCCGGTCGCCGCCGACCGTCGGATACAACACGGGCCTCACCCTGATCGTCGCCGCGGCGGATCCGCTGCAGCTCTACGTCACGCTCGGGCGCCCCGATTCGGGCGTGCGCTACACGTTCGACAAGAAGTAGCTACGAGAGCTGGTTGGCCTCGACCCAGGCGAGGTACTCGGGCGTCACCGTGCCCGTGACGTAGTCGCCCGTGAAGCAGCTCATCTCGAGCGCGGTCACCGATGAGCCCTGAGGATGGCCGCCTGCATGTCTTCGACCTCCTGGTAGATCAGGTAGTCGCTGCCCAGTTCGGTGTTGATCTCGGGGATCTTGCGGCCGTGTGCGACGAGTTCGTGGCGGGTCGGCATGTTGATGCCGTAGACGTGCGGGTAGCGCACGGGCGGCGCCGCCGAGGTGAACGTGACCTTGTTCGCGCCGGCCTCGCGGGCCATCTGCACGATCTCCTTCGAGGTCGTGCCGCGCACGATCGAGTCGTCGACGATCAGGATGTTCTTGCCCTTGAACTCGGTGCCCATGGCGTTGAGCTTCTGCTTGACCGACTTCTTGCGCTCGGCCTGCCCCGGCATGATGAAGGTGCGACCGACGTAGCGGTTCTTGTAGAAGCCCTCGCGGTATTCGATGCCGAGCTTCTGTGCGACCTGCATGGCGGCCGGCCGCGACGAGTCCGGGATCGGCATCACGACGTCGATGTCGCCGCGCGGCGTGTACTTCGCGATCGTGTCGGCGAGGCGGTCGCCGAGGCGCAGTCGGGCCTCGTAGACCGAGATGCCGTTCATGATCGAGTCGGGGCGGGCCAGGTAGACGTACTCGAACGAGCACGGGATGAGGCGCGGGTTCGTCGCGCACTGCTTCGACGTCATCTCGCCGTTCATGGCGATGAAGACGGCCTCGCCCGGCTCGAGGTCGCGAACGAGCTCGTACCCGGCGCTCTCGAGCACGAGCGACTCGGATGCGACGATCCAGTCGTCGCCCGACGAAGCCGGCCTGAGCGTCGGCCGAGCACGAGCGGGCGGATGCCGAACGGGTCGCGGAACGCGAGCAGGCCGTGGCCGGCGATGAGCGCGATGGCGGCGTAGGAGCCCTCGACGCGTTCGTGCAGGCGGGAGATCGCGGTGAAGATCTGCTCGGGGTCGAGCTCCGAGCCGCTCACCTGCTCCTGCAGTTCGTTGGCGAGCACGTTGACGAGCAGCTCGGTGTCGCTGGTGGTGTTGAGGTGCCGCCGGTCGACGTGGAAGAGCTCCTGGGTCAGCTCACGCGTGTTGGTGAGGTTGCCGTTGTGCACGAGGACGATGCCGTAGGGCGCGTTCACGTAGAACGGCTGGGCCTCTTCCTCGTTGGCGGCGTTGCCGCGCGTGGCGTAGCGCACGTGGCCGAGTCCCATGGTTCCGATGAGGGAGCGCATGTCGCGGGTGCGATACGCCTCGCGCACCTGGCCCTTGGCCTTGTTGCATGTGGAAGGTGTCGCCCTCGGCGGTCGCGATGCCGGTGGAGTCCTGCCCGCGGTGTTGCAGAAGAGACAGCGCGTCGTAAATCTGCTGATTGACGGGCTGGGATGAGACGATGCCCACGATGCCGCACATGCGGGGATAATTCCTGCCGCTCAAGGAAAAGAGTCGCCTCCAGTCTATTGGCGCAGCCGGGTCGCCCGCTGAGTGCGGCAGACTTGACCCATGAGCACCAGCTACCGCGAGGCCGGAGTCGACACCGCGGCGGGCGACCTCGCGGTCGAGCTCATGAAGTCGGCCGTGCAGAAGACGCACGGCCCCGAGGTTCTCGGCGGCGTCGGCGGCTTCGCCGGACTCTTCGACGTCTCGTTCCTGAAGGCTTACCGCCGGCCGCTGCTGGCAACCTCGACGGATGGCGTCGGAACCAAGGTCGCGATCGCGCAGGCGCTCGACAAGCACGACACCATCGGCCAGGACCTCGTCGGCATGGTCGTCGACGACATCGTGGTCGTCGGAGCCAAGCCGCTGTTCATGACCGACTACATCGCGTGCGGCCGCGTGGTGCCCGACGCGCATCGCCGACATCGTGGCCGGCATCGCTCGCGCCTGCGCCGAGACGCGCACGGCGCTCGTCGGCGGCGAGACCGCCGAGCATCCGGGACTGCTCGGCCCCGACGACTACGACGTGGCCGGCGCGGCGGTGGGAGCGGTCGAGGCGGATGCCCAGCTCGGCCCGCACCTCGTGCAGGACGGCGACGTGGTCGTCGCGATCGGGTCATCCGGCCTGCACTCCAACGGGTTCTCGCTCGTCCGCCACATCCTGACGCAAGAACGGCATCGGCTACACCGACACGTCGACGGAGCTCGGCGGCATCGTCGGCGAGGTGCTGCTCGAGCCGACGCGGCTCTACACGGCGCCGCTGCTGCGCCTGATCTCTGATCCGGCAGATCGGGTCATCCGTGCACGCGCTCAGCCACATCACGGGCGGCGGGATCGCCGCCAATCTGGCCCGAGTGCTTCCCGTCGGATCGTGGGCCGAACTCGATCGTGCGTCGTGGTCGCCGGCGCCCGTGTTCCGCGTGCTGGCGGATCTGGGCGGCATGCACCTCACCGAGACCGAGGGCACCTGGAACCTCGGCATCGGCATGATCGCGGTCGTCGCGGCAGGCAGCGAGGGTGCCGTCGTCGAGAAGCTGGCGACCGACGGCTTTCCGGCTTGGACGCTCGGCACCGTTTCTTTCGGAGCGCGCCCTTCGACGGGCTCGGGCCCTTCGACAAACTCGGGGACTGACGGGTTCGAGCAGGGCGCCAAAGGTGTCAACGGTGGGGCAGTTCGACTCGTCGGCGCCTACTCCCACTAGTAGCCAGCGCGACCGCCTGACGCGAATGGTGGGTATGGCGCTGGGATTGCAACCATGTGGGTCACACGCTCGGGAGGGTGCTGCCGCGCGATGACCTGACGCAATGGTGGGTGTGGCGCTGGGATTGCAACCATGTGGGTCACCTCGCTCTGGAGGTGGGCTGCCGCGCGAATGACCTGACGCAAATGGTGGGTATGGCGCTGGGATTGCAACCATGTGGGTCACCCCGCTCTGGAGGTTGGGCTGCCGCGCGAATGACCTGACGCGAATGGTGGGTATGGCGCTGCCAAACCAACCAGGTGGGTCACCTCGGTCGGAGGTGGTTCGCATTGGTCGGTCGGGCGTGGTTCGCGTTGGCAATCGATCGGCTCGAATTGGCCTCCGTCAGCAGTGTGTCCTGGGCCGCTGACGCTTGATGCGCGGGCCATTTGACGCAAATGGTGGGTATGGCGCTGGGATTGCAACCATGTGGGTCACCCCGCTCCGGGAGGGTGGGCTGCCGCGCGAGTGACCTGACGCGAATGGTGGGTATGGCGCTGCCAAACCAACCAAGTGGGTCACATCGCGCCGGAAGAGCCCGGGCTGCTCAGATCACGCCGTACGGGACTCGTCGGCCTCTTCGGATGCGTCGTCGTCGAGGTATTCGGCCCACTTGTCGAGCTCGGGCGAAACGGGCCCGGAAGTGTGAAGCTCGTTGGCGAGCGCGCCGTAGTTTGTGTCCGGGCTGTAGTACTTCAGGTCCCGGGCGACTTTGGTGTGTTTCGCCTTTTGACGGCCACGCCCCATGCGAGACCCCCTCTTTAGAAATGCGTTCATTCGACAGGTGAAAAGCTAGCGATCACTTTATCACCCCGGGACTGGGCTCTTCAGTTCCGGGTGCGGTCGCACACCCGCAAGCGCGGGAAGTAACGTTGACGCGTGGCAACCGCGGGAACCGACACCTCCGTCGTCGTAATCGGCGCCGGCCAGGCCGGGCTTTCGGTTGCCTTCTATCTTCGCCGCCTCGGACTCGATCCCAACAACGACTTCGTGCTGCTCGATCGGGGCCCCGGCACGGGCGGTGCGTGGCAGTTTCGGTGGGAGGCGCTGCGCCTCGGCTCCGCTCACCGCATCAACGACCTGCCTGGCATGGACGCCATGGGGCTGAGTTTCGACACCGCCGACCGCAGTATTCCCGCGAAGGATGTCGTGGCCGACTACTACCGCCGCTACGAGCAGCATTACGGGCTGCAGGTGGTGCGTCCCGCGCACGTCACATCCGTGGAGAACAACGGCGTGAACCTGCTGGTGACGTTCACCGACGGCGTGGACTACCAGGATGTGACGGCCGACATCGTCGTCAATGCGACGGGCACCTGGGGTGCGCCGTTCGTGCCCTGGTATCCCGGGCGTGACACCTTCAAGGGTCGCCAGGTGCACACCAATGACTACATCGACGCCAGCGAGTTCGCCGGCCAGAACGTGATCGTTGTGGGCGGGGGCACCTCGGCCGTCGGTTTCCTGCTGGAGCTGGAGGAGGCCGCGAACCAGCTCACGTGGGTTTCGCGCCGCAACGTCGACTTTCTGGAGGGCACCGAACTGAACATGGAGGCCGGCACCGCGGCTGTCGCGATGCAGGATGAGGCCGCCCGCGAGGGGCGCGCGCTGCCCAGCATCGTCAGCGGCACGGGGGTACCGCGCACGCGCAGGATCCAGGCCGGAATCGACCGCGGTCTGCTGAGCCCGAAGCAGATGTTCGCGCGCATCGAGCCCGACGGAGTGCGATGGGCGGACGGCACATTTCGCCCCGCGGATGCGATCGTGTGGGCGACCGGGTTCCGGCCGGAGTTGCGTCACCTCGCACCGCTCAAGCTGCGCGAGAAGGCCGGCGGTGTCGTGGTCGCGGCGGGATCGAGCTGGAAGGATCCGCGCGTGTTCTTCGCGGGCTACGGTCCGCAGGCGAGCACCATCGGGGCGAACCGCGCGGGCCGGCTGATCGCACGTCAGGTCGTCGCGACCATCAGCAAGCTCGAGGGCGCCTGACCGTCGACGTCAGCGGGTGGTGAACCCGGCGAGCTCCTGTCTCGCCGTGTACACCGCGACAGCCGCTGCAGCGGACCAGGCCTGTGGTCGGCACGCGGCCGGGTAGGAGATCGCGTGGCGCGTATTCGCCGAGGCGTCGCCGGAATAAAGCTCGGGCATCCTGAAGTCGAAGGTCGCCGCCGTGGCGAGAAGCCCGTCGCACAGGTGGAGCGCCTCCGCCGCGAAGCCCGACCGCGCCAGGCCGCGAATGGCAATGGCGGTGTCGTGTGCCCACACGCTGCCGCCGTGGTAGCTGAGGGGCCAGTAGCCGGCCGACGATCGTCGACAGCGTGCGCAGCCCGAATCCGGACGAGAGCTCGGGGGAGACGAGCCGCGACGCCACACGGGCGCTCTGGTCGGCGTCGAGTAGTCCGGTGCCGAGCAGGTGGCCGATATTGCTGGTGAGCGAGTCGACCGCGCGCTTGTCGGCGTCGAGGGCGATCGCGGGGTACGCCCCTGCGGGGTCGTCGATCCAGAACGATTCGGTGAACCGCTCGCGAAGGCGCTCGGCCCAGGCGCGCCACTCGTCGCCCGGCCTGCCGAACCGCTCCAGCAGGTCGGCTCCGCGCGTCGCGGCCTCGTACGCGTAGCCCTGCACCTCGCACAGCGCGATGGGCGCGGTCGCCAGTGACCCGTCCGCCCACTGCACGGAGTCGCCCGAGTCCTTCCAGCCCTGGTTGCTCAGCCCCGAGCGGTCGAGGTTCACGTACTCGAGCAGGCCGTCGCCGTCGGCGTCGCCGTAATCCCTCATCCAGCGAAGCGCGGCCTCGAGGTTCGGCAGCAGTTCGCGCACGTCCGACTCGGGCATGCCGAAGTCTGCCGCATCGCAGAGCAGGGCGATCCAGAGGGCGGTTGCATCGATGGTGCCGTAGTAGAGCGGCGGCAGAGTGAGCCCCTCCTGGCCCAGCAGCTGGCTGTGCCGGCGCAGCTCGTGCAGGATCTTGCCCGGCTGCTCGGCGGATGGTTCGTCGACCGCGGTGCCCTGCAATGCGGCCAGCACCCGCAGCGTGTCGCCGGCCAGCGAACCACCCAGGGGAACGAGGAGGCGCGCAGCCCAGAGCGAGTCGCGCCCGAAGAGCGTGAAGAACCATGGCGCCCCCGCCGCGAGGAACGACATCCCGGGTTGCGCGACGGTCGACATTCGGAGCGCGGTGAGGTCGGCGCCTGCCTGGTCGAGCCAGGCGTCGAGGGTTGCGTCGCCGGTGGCGGGGGGCCATGCCCAGTCGGGGGGCGACAGGGGCGCACCAACGACGGCGAGGGCATCCTGGGCTGTGATTCGCCAGGAGACGGTGAGCTCTCCGCGAGCGGGGATGTCGAGCCGCCAGGCCACGTCGAGTCCCTGGTCACCGGTGGTCAGCGTGCCGTCGGTGCGGAGTTGCACCGTGACCCCGCCGCTGCCCCAGTGCGCGGCCCCGTCGACGATTCGAATGTCGACCGGTGCGCTCGGTGATCCGCTCTTGATGGCGTCCATTTGAGCAAGGTCGGCGCCGATGTGCACTCGCACGTCGATCGATATGGAGTGTGCGAGGCCCGACTCGATCGTGACGGATTCCTCGAGACCGTCGGTGACGATTCTGCGTCGCTGGCGCACCACCACGCGTGGGTCGGCGGTGCCGTCGTCGAGGTGGCGCAGCACCCCGATGAAGTCCACGGTGTCGGCCCCCCGCGGCTGGGTGGCGATGTTTTCTGCGGTTCGCCCATCGAACAGCACCGCCAGCTGCGACAGGAACCGCGTGTCGGAGATGTAGGCGCCGTGGATCGGCCGGCCACCCATCGCCCCGGACGGCGTCGACCAGGCTTGCGCGGGCGCGCGAAGAACGACTGTCTCCGCATCGAGAAGCGGCTGAAGGCCGGTCACTCCTTGACCGCTCCGTCGCTCGTGTTGAGGATCTTGCGCTGGAAGATGAAGAACAGCACCGCCACGGGAATGGTCATGATGAGGGCGGCACCCAGTTTGAGCGGATATCGGTTCGCCGCACCGAGCTGGCCGGATGCGAGTGACGCGACGCCCTTGGTCAGGGTCGTGAGATTCGGATCATTGGTCGACACGATGAACTGCGCGAGTTCGTTCCACGAGCCCTGGAACGAAAGGATGAAGATGGTCACGAGGGCGGGTCGAGCCATCGGCAGCACGATCGACCAGAACGTGCGGAAGGTTCCGGCGCCATCGATGCGCGCCTGCTCTTCGACACTCTGGGGAATGGACTCGAAGAAGTTCTTCATGATGAAGACTCCCGCGGCGTCGACCAGAAGCGGAAGGATCATGCCCGCGTACGAGTTGTAGAGGCCGATCGTGTTGAGCACGAGGAACTTCGGAATGAGCAGCACCACCGAGGGCACGCTCATTACCGCGATGAGCCCGGCGAAGATGACGTTTCGCCCGCGGAAGTGCAGCCGCGCCAGCGCATAGCCGGCGAGCGAGTCGAAGAAGACCCGGCCCGCTGTCACGAACACCGTCACGACGACGGAGTTCTTGAACCAGACCGGAAAATCGGAGTTCGCGAACAGCTGCTGATAGGCGGCCGTGGTCCAGGTCGGAGGCACCAGCGAGATCGGGTTCGCCGTGGCGTCGGCCTCGGTCTTGAACGAGGTGAAGACCTCGATCAGGAAGGGGTAGATGTACAGGATGCCGATCACGACCAGGACGGCGTACACCACGGCATTGCCCCACATCTGGCGCGGACTCAGCCGGTCGCGGAAGCGGATCGGCGCCCGCGCGGGTGCGGCCGTCGCCGGTGGGTCGAGTGCGACGCTCATACTGTGCCTCCTGCACGGCCGACCTGGGATGCCGTCGCTATGCCGACTGCGGCGCCCAGGCCCGGGTCACCGTCACCGCCCGTGTCGTCTCCGTCGCGTGCCGATGTGGGGATGTTGTAGAGCCGCATCCTGCGCTTGGACACCTTGCGCTCGCGCAGGATGAATCGCTGCAGGATGGTGAACACGACGATGATGACGAACACGATGAACCCGATTGCCGCGCCCTGTCCCCAGTTCTGATTCTGGAATGCCGTCGAGTACGACAGGTACGCCGGAGAGGTGGTCGTGCCGGCCGGGCCGCCCTGGGTGCCGGTGTAGATCTGGTCGAAGATCTGCCAGCCGCCGATCAGGCCGAGGGTGAGCACGGTGAACAGGGTCGGCCGAAGCTGCGGAAGGGTGACGAACCGAAAGCGCTGCCACGCGCTGGCGCCATCCACCATCGCGGCCTCCTGCACCTCTCCGCTGAGGTTCTGCAGCGCAGCGAGGAACAAGCAGCATGAAGGTGCCGCTCGTGGTGAAGATGGCCATGAAGATGAACGCCGTCATCGCTACCGACGGCCCGCCAATCCAGTCCCACCACGAGACGCCGAGGAAGGAGCTGCCGGTCAGTGCCGGTGGTCCGCTCTTTATGCCCAGCCCGGCGAGTGCATCCTGGATGATCCCCGACGGCTCGTTGAACCAGTTCGGTCCGTTGATGCCGACCCACGACAGCACGTTGTTGATGGCGCCCGACTGGCTGAACAGGAAGAGCCACAGAACGGTGATCGCCACCGAACTGGTCACCGACGGAAAGTAGAACGCCGTCCGGAAGATGCCCCGGCCCTTCAGGATCTGCCGGTTGACCATCACTGCGAGGAACAGCGCGACGACGGTCTGGATCGGCACGACGAGGACGACGTACCAGGCGTTGTTCTTGAGCGCCTGTCCGAAGTTCTGTTCGGTGAGCCCTCCACCGCCGAGCACCGAGCCGAAGTTCTGCAGGCCGACGAACTTGACCGCGCTTGTGAACGGGCTGCCGTTGCCGTTCCAGTTCGACATGCTGACCCAGAGCGCCATCAGGATCGGCACGACCAGGAAGAGGCCGAGAAGCACGAGTGTGGGCGCGGTGAAGAGCCACCCCGAGCCGGCCTCGCCTTTGGTGAGTCCGTCACGGTGACGGCGGGGCGGGGTCCGGCTCGCGAGCGTTGACATCGGCGGCTACTTCACCGTGGCTTGAAGATTCGTCTGTACGGCTGCGAGGATCGTTTTGGGATCGCTCGTCGCCAGTGTGTCGAGCTTCGAATCGAAGTCGGTCACTACCGCAGCCGAGTTCTTCGAGGCCGGCGTTCCCTGGGCGTAGGTTGCGCCATCCAGGAATGGCACCAGCGTCGGGTTCTGCTTCTTCCACGTCGACGCCGCCGACTGGATGGAGGGCAGCACGCCGAAGGCGTTCGAGAACGCCAACTGGTCCTTCTCGCTGGTCAGTTGCTCGACGAGCTTGAGCGCGGCGGCCTGGTTGGGGCTGTCCTTCGCGATGCCCCAGCAGTTCGTGTAGACGAGCGTGCCCTTGCCCTTCGGGCCGGCGGGAAGTGGTGCGACCGTGTACTTCACGGTCGGGAAGTCGGACTTGAGCTCGCCGGTCACCCAGTTGCCCTCGACCGTCATGGCGGCCTTGCCCGCGCCGATCGCCTGCCCGCCGTCGCCCTCGCCGACGTCTTTGGCGTATTTCAGGACGCCCTCGTTGAGAAGCTTCTTGACGTAGGTGAGCGCCGTCACGTTCGCTGCGCTGTCGGCCGTGGCCTTGGTGCTGGAGGCGTTCATCAGGTTGCCGCCGGCCTGCACCATGAACGCCCCGATGCGCTCGTACTGGCCGTTCATGCTGAGGCCCACGACTCCGCCGGTGGTCAGCTTCTTGGCGACCGACTCGAGCTGGTTCCAGGTGGTCGGAATGTCGGCCTTGGTCAGTCCGGCCTTCTGCCAGAGCGAGTCATTGATGACGAGCTGCAGCGTCGAGAAGTCCTTGGGGGCGCAGTACAGCTCGTTGTTGTACGTGAACGCCTTGGTGAGCGACGGGTAGAAGTCGCTCTTGTTCGGAAGCATGCTGCCGTAGGGGAGCAGGTCGTTCGCCGAGGCGTACCCGGCGAGGTCGGAGTTCGACAGGTAGAAGACGTCGGCGGGGCTGCCCGAGGCGAATCCCTGGGCCAGCTGCTGGCCGAGGTCGCTGGCGGCGATGACCTTGGCCCCTGTGCCGGACGATTGGGACCAGGCGCCCACCGCCGATGTCACGGCGGCGGTCTCCGCCGGTCCGCTGGAGCCGATCAGCACCGTGAGCGCCTTTTTCGACGAGGTCAGTTTGCCGCTCGAACTCGAGCTGGTGCTTGTTCCACTGTTGAAGCCGGTGCCGCAGGCGGCCAGCGTGAGTACGCCGGCGATGGCAACGGCGCTGGCGGCGAGCCAGCGATTGCGTCTTTGCATTGTGTCTCCCTGTGCGGTCCCGGGGCGGATGCGCCCGAGAATCCTTCGTGGTTTGATCGTTCAAACCCCGCGATGAACCGGTAGATTTGATCGATCAAACTCATTGACCATAGGCACGCACTTCGCAGCCTGTCAACGGGTGCCGATGAGGGCTGGCCAGAAAGGGCATCACGTGGTAAAAGCGGGTTCGCGAGGGCAATACGACCCGGTTTCACGGGCGCCCACGGTGCTCGACGTCGGCCGGGTAGCCGGTGTTTCGCGGCAGACGGTGTCGAACGTGCTCAATTCGCCCGCCATCGTGCGGCCCGAAACCCGCGCCCGAGTCGAAGCGGTGATCGCCGAGCTCGGCTATCGACCGCACGCCTCCGCCCGCCGCCTGCGCACCCGGCGTAGCTCGACGATCGGCATCCGGCTCGACCCCATGGCGAACGGGATCTCCGGATCGGTCCACGACCGGTTTCTTCACGCGCTGACCGAACAGGCGGATGCCCGCGGACTGCGCATCCTGCTCTTCACCGCCACCGATCCGCAGGACGAGATCCGCCAGATCCGTCGCATGCACGAGGGCTCCGACGTTGACGCCTTTGTGCTCACATCGACCATGTTCGGGGATCCACGCACCGAGTGGCTCATCGACCAGGGCATTTCGTTCGTCACCTTCGGTCGCCCCTGGGGAATCGACGACCTGAGCGACCCGGCCCACCGCTGGGTGGATGTCGACGGCCGCGTCGGGCTTCGCCTCGCCACAGCTCACCTGCTGGGCGAGGGGGAGCGCCACATCGCCTACCTGGGCTGGCCGAGCCCCTCGGGAACGGGCGACGACCGTCGTCGGGGCTGGCGCGAGACGATGGAGGCCTCCAGCGGGCTCGCGCCCGCCGAGCTCGACCGGCTCGAAGTGACGGTGACCGACGGTGTGGCAGAGGGGCGCGAAGCGATTCGCACCCTGCTCGAGCGGGGCGTCACCGTCGATGCCATCGTGTGTGCGAGCGATTCCCTCGCGTTGGGGGCGCTGCTCCTCGTCGGGCCGGAGGTTCCGGTGATCGGATACGACAACACCCCGGTGGCCGAAGCGGTCGGGCTCTCCAGCATCGAGCAGCCTCTGGACCGGGTCGCCGAGGGAGTGCTGGACCTCATCGATGCATCGACCGCCGCCGCGGCCGGATTCGCGGGCGCCTCACTGCATCGCCTGGTCGAGCCACGGCTTGTGGTGCGGCACCGTCGGATCGGGGGAACGAGCGGGTAGCCGTTTCGATCTAGGTGAGCACTGTCGCGAGCAGGTAGCCTCCGGTGGCCGCAGCGAGGCCGATGGCGAGGTTCAGGATGACGCTGACGAGCGCAGTACGCAGCTTGTCCTCGAGCAGCAACTGAATCGTCTCGACGCTCCACGTGCTGAAGGTCGTCAGGCCGCCCGCCAGGCCGCCCACCAGGATGAGGCGCAGGTCGGTCGAGATGGCTCCCGTCGTGGACAGGCCGACCGCGACGCCTCCGATGGCCGATCCGATGACGTTCACCGTGAACACCGCCCACGGCAGCCCGCTGCGCCGCGCGTAGGCGAGCGAGATGAGGTAGCGCACGATTGTCGCTGCGCCGCCGACGAGCGCGGCCGCCCAGATCATTCGCCGACTCCCGTCACTCGTCGACCTCGATGGTCGGCACCGAGCGGCGTCCCCGCCCGACCCAGAACCCGAACGCGGCTGCGCCGAAGCCCAGAACGATGGTGAGGGTGAGGTAGGCCAGTGCGAGCACGATCTGGTTGCTGGCGGCGAGCGTGACCATCGAGACCATCACGGCGGAAAACGTCGTGAACCCGCCGACCAGTCCCGGGCCGAGGCCGGCACGCAGCCAGTCGGGAGCTACCGGCCACAGCCGTGCGACGAGGATCGCCAGGGCGAGCGATCCGACGATGTTGATCAGCAGCGTCGACAGCGGAAATTCCGTCATCGGTGTGCACGATCGTCGCGTCGATGATCAGTCGCAATGCAGTGCCGACGGTGCCACCGACGAAGACCGCGAAGATACTGCGCACGAAGACTATTTTGTCTTGGATTTCGCAGTGCCGACCGGAGTGCGTTCTGCGGCCTTCTCTGCCTCACGCTTGTCAGCGGCCAGTTTCTCGGCGTTGCGCTTGGCATTGGCCGACTGCCGGGCGCTCGAAAGCTTGGCTTCGCCCTGCCCGACCTTGGCTCGCGCCTGCGCTGCGCCCTTGGCCGACGGCATCGCGCGACGCGGCACGGGTCGCGTCGGCTCGCCGCGGCGGTCCTGGCCGGGCACCGGGCGCGACCGTCGGCCGTAGATGAGCTCGGAGGAGTCGAGCAGCCACGGCACGAGCGCGATGACGACGCCGTGCACGAGCATCAGCTTGTTGCGGATGCGGCGTCCCTTGTGGTTGTGCAGCAGCGACTCCCACCAGTGCCCGACGATGAAGAGGGGCGTGTAGATCGTGACGACCTCGGCGCCGTGTTCTTCGCGACGGGAGCGGATGTACTTGATGAGCGGAAGCGCGACCTCGCGATACGGCGACTCGATGACGCGCAGCGGTATCTCGATGTTCTGCTCGAGCCACTGCTGCTGGAGCTTCTGGGTCTCGGCCTCGTCGATCGAGACGTGCACCGCCTCGACGCTGTCGTGGCGGGCCGCGATCGCGTAGTCGAGCGCCTTGAGCACCGGCTTCTGCAGCTTGCCGACCAGCACGATGGCGTGGTCGCCGCTGCGCGCCGAACACGGTGGTCGGCGTCGGCCTCGATCTCCTTGTCGACGTCGCGGTAGTACCGGTTCACGCCGAACATCAGCAGGAACAGGATCGGCATCATGATGAAGACGAGGTAGGCGCCGTTGAGGAACTTCGACACCGTGACGATGATGAGCACGCTCGCGGTGAAGGTCGCCCCGATCGAGTTGATCGTCAGGCTCACCCGGATGGATGCGCCGGTTCGGCGGATTCGTCCTGCAGCAGTCGTATCCAGTGCCGGATCATGCCCGTCTGCCCGAGGGTGAACGAGACGAAGACGCCGATGATGTACAGCTGGATGAGGGACGTGACGTTGGCCTGGAAGAGCACCAGCAGCACGCCGGCGGCCGCGGCGAGGATGATGACGCCGTTGGAGTAGATGAGGCGGTCGCCGCGCGTGACTGAGCGCCTTCGGCGCGTAGTGGTCTTGCGCGAGCACCGATCCGAGCAGCGGGAACCCGTTGAAGGCGGTGTTGGCGGCGAGCAGCAGCACGAGCGCGGTCGTGGCCTGCACGACGAAGAACATGACGGAGTTGTTGCCGAAGGTGGATGACGCGACCTGGGCGATCAGCGACCGCTGCGGCACGACGAGGCAGTTCTTGAAGCCGATCAGGTCACAGGCCGACGTCGCGTAGTGCACCTTGCTGATCAGCGCGACGGTGACGAGGCCGACGAACAGCACGATCGCGATCGAGCCCATGAGCACGAGCGTCTTCTGAGCGTTCTGGATCTTGGGCCGGCGGAAGGCCTGCACGCCGTTCGATACTGCCTCGACACCGGTCAGGGCGGAGCATCCGCTCGAGAACGCGCGCAGCAGCAGTAGCACGAACGCGACCTGCGCGATGCTCTCGGGCTTGACGTGGTAGGCCGCGGACTCGGCGCGTCGGGGTGTGGCCGGTGAGCGCCTCGACGAGGGCGGTCACCACCATGACGCCGATGCTGACGATGAACAGGTAGGTCGGGGCCGCGAAGGCCTTGCTCGACTCGCGCACCCCGCGCAGGTTGACGGCCATCAGGATGCAGCAGGAAGAGCACGGCGATGCTCGACCCGGAACGGCGTTCAGCATCGGGAACGCCGAGATGATGTTGTCCACGCCGCTCGCGACCGAGACGGCGACCGTGAGCACGTAGTCGACGAGCAGTGCCGAGGCGACGATCAGGCCGGCGACTTCGCCGATGTTCTTGCGGGCGACCTCGTAGTCGCCACCGCCGCTCGGGTAGGCCTTGACCAGTTGGCGGTACGACAGCACGACGACGGTGAGCAGAATGACGACGGCTCCCGCGACCCAGGGCGCGAAGGCCAAGAAGGCTGTTCCGCCGAGCAGCAGAATGAGCAGCATTTCCTGCGGCGCGTAGGCGACGGAGGAGAGCGCGTCGCTCGCAAAAATGGGGAGCGCGAGGTGTTTGGGGAGCAGCTGCCCCTCGAGTTTGTCAGACGGCAGTGGCTCGCCGATCAGCCACCGTTTCGGCGACCGGGCTTCGTTAGTCACGAGGGGCGAGCATACTCCAAGCGCGAGTGCGCTCCAACTGCATCGCTGCAGAGCGCCCCTTCTGTTATCGTTTCGCCTTCCGCAGTGACTCCGAGACGGCGGCGCGCACACCCTCGAGCTCGGTGCGGAGAACCTGGATGGTGTCGGCCGCGAGGTCGGAGTGCGACATCCATTCGCGGAGTTCGCTGCGCAGCTGGTGCCGGAACGTCCGAGATCAGCACCTCGGCGTCCTGCAGGTTGCCGCGGCTCTGCGTGCGGGCGGTGTCGGGCCGGCTGGAGGCCGTGCGATCGGTCGGGCGCGCGTCGTCCCGTGCATCGCGAGCCGCCGCCGCGAGGTCGGCCCTGAGAGTCTTCATCGCATCGTTGACGGAGGTGCGCACCTCGTCGGCGAGGCGTCGAACGGAGTCGGTGACCTCGTCTTCGATCCCGCCGAGTTCGCCCTCCCGTTCGTGCAGTTCGGCTCGACCGGCGTCCGTGATCGAGTAGACCGTCTTGCGGCCATCGGCCGACTTGCTGACCAGTCCTTCTTCTTCGAGCTTCGCAAGGCGCGGGTAGATCGTTCCCGCACTCGGCACATAGGTGCCGCCGAATCGCTCTCCGAGCGCCTGGATGAGCTCGTAGCCGTGCTTCGGCGACTCGTCGAGCAGGCTCAGCAGGTAGAGGCGCAGGTGACCGTGGCCGAAGACCGGGGTCACGCCTGGCTTCCCTGGTGCTCCGCCGACGAACCGGATGGCGCCGAGCTGGAGTGACCGGGGCCGGTGTGCAGCACCACCACGTTGCCGCTCACGGTGTTGGCCCGGAACTCGAGGAACGATCGGTCGAGCGCGCCGAACTTGCCGGTGTATGCGCCTCGTACGCCGGTGACGACCACGTCGTCGAGCTGGATGCGTCCGTTCACCGTATTGATGCGGTAGTCGGCCGCGTTGCCGTCTTCGAGGCGTGCCGTGAGCGCGCCATTGACCGTGTTGACCCGGATCTGTTCCGGGCTGCCGGTGATGTCGAGAAACACGTCGCCGCCGACGCGAGTCTGACGAGAAGCGGCTGATCGCCCCCGACGCGGTGATCTCGCCGTTCACGGTGTGGGCGGTGATGCTGCCCGTGTGATTCTGCACCGCCAGTTCGCCGTTGACCGCGTTGAGCGTGATGTCGCCCGTGAGGCCGTCGATGACAAGGTCGCCGTTGACCGTGCTGATCGAGGCATCCGACCGCAGTCCGCTGACGAGGCCGATCGATGAGACGACCCCGAGCGTCAGTGCGATGTCGCGCGGCACGAGGATGCTCACGTCGGCTTTGGCAGACCCGTGGAAGCTGCGGAAGACGTCGATGAAGTTGTCCCAGCGCAGCTGGGGGTGGTCGATCTCGAGCACGCCGTCGGTGAGAGAGACGCGAAGGTCTTTTCCTGACACGGAGTGCACCTCGACCCGGGTGGTGGGTTCGTCGTGGCCGACGATATCGACCTGTCCGCGCACCAGTGCGACCTTGAGTTTGCGCACTGCGCCCAGGTCGATGACCTTCGGGCCATCGAGCAGCCATTTTTCTTCGGCCATGTGTCGATCCTTTGCTCGAGTACAGTCGCGATATATCGCGTCTTGTGAAATTCACGATATATCGCGTATCGATCGAGCGCAAGTAACGTCGGGGAATTCGTCTTGACATTGACGTTGCGTCAATGCCTATCGTCGATTGCGAAAGGAAGTGCGCATCCCATGGAATGGTCGATCGTCGAGATCGCCCGGCTCGCCGGCACGACATCCCGAACGCTTCGTCACTACGGCGACGTCGGTCTGCTCGAACCGAGCCGGGTCGGCGCCAACGGCTACCGGTACTACGACGAGCGAGCCCTGCTGCGGCTGCAGCGCATTCTTCTGCTCCGGCAACTCGGCCTCGGCATTCCCGCAATCGGGGAAGTGCTGGCCGGGCAGAGTGACAGCTCCGCGGCGCTCGGCGCCCACCTCGCGTGGCTCGAGCAGGAGAAGCACCGACTCGACCGGCAGATCGCCAGCGTCGAAAACACACTACGAGAACTGAAAGCGGGTAAACCCCTCATGGCAGAGCAGATGTTTGACGGTTTCGACCACACGCAGTACCGGGCCGAAGTCGAGGCGACGTGGGGCGAGGCGGCCTATCGCGCCAGCGACGCGTGGTGGCGCGCGAAGTCGAAAGACGAACGGCGGGCGTACCAGGAGCAGCACAAAGCGATCGCCGACGACTACCAGGTCGCCCGTGACGCGCGCCAGGCGCCGGAATCCCCCACGGTGCAGGCCATTGTCGCCCGACACGTGGCGTGGCTGAACCTCGCCGCCGAGGTGACCGGCGGCGAGATCACGGCCACCCGCCTGCGAAGGTACGGCGACATGTATGTCGGCGACCCGCGCTTTGCGCAGAACTACGGTGGCCTCGACGGAGCCGAGTTCGTGCGTGAGGCGTTCGGGTACTACGCCGACCGCTCGCTCTGACTACGCGGCCGTGACCTCCTCGGCCGACCGGGCCGGCGGGGTCGCGGCCGGAAGCGGCACTCGAAGCCGCGGAATCGTCACCGAAACGAGCGGTCCGATCAGCAGGGCGAACGCCACGGTGCCCGGGCCGAAGTTGCCGCCCAGTGCCCAGCCGACCGACAACACGGTCACCTCGATGGCGGTTCTGATCATCCAGAGCCTCCAGCCGGTGCGGGCGTGGATGCCGGTCATGAGGCCGTCGCGCGGTCCCGGTCCCATGCGCGCCCCGATGTAGAGGCCGGTGGCGACCGCGAGCAGCAGCAGCCCGAGCGCGAAGAACAGCAGCTGCAAACCCAGCACCGACTGCCGGGGGAAGACCCAGAGGCCCAGCTGGGCGCTGGGGCCGATGATCAGCACGTTGGCGACAGTCCCGAGACCCGGGCGCTGCCGGATCGGGATCCACAGCAGAAGAACGCAGGCGCCGATGATGTTCGTCATCAGGCCGAATTCCACGCCCGTCTGCTTCGACAGTCCCTGTGTCAGCACTTCCCACGGGGCGACGCCGATGCCCGCCTGCACCATCAGCGAGATCGCGATGCCGTACGCGAACAAGCCGACGAGCAGCTGCGCGATGCGGCGAGCGATGATCAGGGCGGGGGTCATGCATATATCCAATTGCACTATTGGCCTGCTATCAAAGTGCCAATTGCGCTAAAGTGGCCACATGACGGTGCTCTCTGCGCGCGCGCTCACCCAACTGCTCGCCGATTGGCGCGGCCCGGAAGCGACGGCGGCGTACTCGAGCCTTGCCGACCGCGTCAGACTGCTGGTGCTCGACGGCCGCGTCGCGCTTGGCACCCGGCTTCCCGCCGAACGAGAACTCGCCGCGGCACTCGGGGTCAGTCGCACCACGGTGACGGCGGCGTACACCGTGCTGCGCGATGCGGGCTTTCTCAGCAGCATCCGCGGATCCGGCAGTGTCGCTCGGTTGCCCCACTCGGCGCCGCGGCCTCCCGAAGAGACGCGGCCCGACATGCTCGACCTCACCAAGGCATCGCTGCCCGCCTACAGCGGTGTGGCGGATGCCTCCCTCCGCGCAGCGCAGCTGCTTCCGGCCTACCTCGGCGACAGCGGCTTCGACACCGTCGGCCAGCTGGTGCTGCGCGAGGCGATCGCCGACCGGTATAGCGCACGGGGACTCCCCACCGACCCCGACGAGATCCTCGTGACCATCGGCGCCCAGCATGCGATCGCGCTCCTGGCGCGCGTTCTGCTCGGTCGCGGGGACAACGTGCTCGTCGAATCGCCCAGCTATCCGCACGCCATCGAAGCGCTCCGCGACGCCGGAGCCCGGCTGCGGCCCGTCAGTGTTTCGAGCGAAGCCGGCTGGGATGTGGGCGCGATCGACCAGGTGCTGCGGCGCTCGAGCCCCACGATCGGGTACCTCATGCCCGACTTCCACAATCCCGACGGGGCAGACCATGCCCGATGACGTTCGCGAGAGAATCGTCGCGCTCGCCGCGTCCGCGGGCACGATGCTCATCGCGGACGAAACCATCGGCGAACTCGCCATCGACGGTCCCGCGCACGCCCTGCCGTTCGCGGCCCACGGCGCCACGGGGTCGCGGCCCATCCTCGTCGGGTCGGTGGGCAAGTCGCTCTGGGGCGGGCTTCGCATCGGCTGGATCCGCGCCGAGCGGCCCGATCATCCAGCGGCTCGCCCGCGCGCGCACCTCCGGCGACCTCGGCACACCGCTGCTCGAGCAGCTGATCGTCGCCGACCTGCTGCGCGAGTACGACGACATCCTGGCCGCGCGACGAGTGCAGCTGCGCGCGGGGCGCGACCACCTTGTCGGTTCCGCTGGCCGAGCGCATTCCCGAGTGGACCGCACCGGTTCCCGCCGGCGGCCTGACCCTCTGGGTCAACCTGGGCGCGCCGGTCAGCTCGCAACTCACGCTGGCGGCCCGCAACGAGGGACTGCTGCTCGGCGCAGGACCGCTCTTCGGTCATCGACGGGGCCTTCGAACGCTTTCTGCGCATCCCGTTCTCGCACCCGCTCGCCGACCTCGACCGTGCCGTGGATGCCCTCGCCCGCTCCTGGCACACCGTCGGGCGGTACGCCGTCCCCGAGCAGGGCTACCTGGGGGCACTGGTCTAGCGCCGAATCCCCACCGTACGCTCAGGAACCTCCTCCCTGGGGTGTACGTGGCGCCGGCGGGCGCGCTGGGATACTCGACCTATGCATCTCCTGTCTGTCTTCAGCCTGCGCAACCGGGCCCTCATCGCTCTCATCACGATCGTGGTCGCCGTCTTCGGGGTTGTCGGCCTTCTGAGCCTCAAGCAGGAGCTCATCCCGTCGATCCAGTTGCCATCGGTCTTCATCGTCACATCGGACCCGGGCGCATCGCCGACGGTGGTCAGCCACGACGTCAGCACGCCCATCGAATCGGCGCTCCAGGGCATCGAGAATCTCGACAGCACGACGGCGACCTCGACCACCAACTCGTCGACCGTCACCGCGTCGTTCGACTACGGCACCGACATCGCGACCGAAGAGCAGAAGGTGCAGGTCGCGGTCGACCGCATCTCGTCGACGCTGCCGGCCGGCGTGACCCCGCAGGTCATCACGTTCTCGACCACCGACCTGCCGATCATCTCGCTCGCGGTCACGAGCGACCTCGACAAGCACACGCTCGCGTCGAAGCTGTCGACACTGACACTCACCAACCTCAAGCAGCTCGAGCGGCGTCAGCAACGTCAGCCTGCTCGGCGCGGTGACCCAGCGCATCACGATCACGCCCGAACGCGACCACCCTGGCCGCCGACGGACTGACCGTCCAGTCGATCAAGAGCGCGCTCGCGGCCAACGGAACCCTGCTCGCCAGCGGATCGATCACCGAGAACGGCGAAGACGCTGACCGTGCAGTCGGGCAGCAAGGTCGGCAGCGTCGCCGCGCTCGCGGCCCTCCCGCTGATCGGAACCACGACCAGCGTCGTTCCCTCCGCCATCCCCGGCCACTCGACCGTCGTCGCCGCCCCCAAGGTCGTCGCCCTCTCGGATGTCGCCACGGTCGCCCGCGTGGACGACCCGGTGACCGGCTACTCACGCGTCAACGGCAAGCCGGCCGTGACGGTGTCGATCACCAAGACAGCAGCCGGAAACACGGTCGCCGTCTCGAAGGCGGTTCGGGCCGACATCCCGTCGCTCGAGAAGCAGCTCGGCGGCCACACCAAATTCACGGTGGTCGTCGGACCAGGCGCCCTCGATCACGACGTCGATCAACAGCCTCGCCGAGGAGGGCCTCTTCGGCCTCGCTGTTCGCCGTCATCATCGTCTTCGTCTTCCTGTTCTCGATCCGCTCGACCATCGTCGCCGCGATCTCGATCCCCATCTCGTTGCTGATCACCTTCATCGCGCATGTGGGCATTCGGCTACACGCTGAACGTCATCACGCTCGCCGCCGTCACGATCGCCATCGGACGAGTCATCGACGACTCGATCGTCGTGATCGAGAACATCAAGAGACATCTCGGCCTCGGTGAGGAGAAGCTGCCGGCGATTCTGTCGGCCGTTCGCGAGGTCGCCGTCGCGGTCACGGCGTCGACGATCACGACGGTCGCCGTGTTCCTGCCGATCGCTCTCGTCGGCGGGCTCACCGGCGAGCTCTTCAAACCGTTCGCGCTCACCGTGACGATTGCGCTGCTGCGTCGCTGTTCGTCGCGCTGACGATCGTGCCCGTGCTTGCCTACTGGTTCCTCCGCTCGCCGAAACGAAGCGCGTCGGCCGTCACGGTCGACCCCGCCACCGCCGACGAGCTCGACAAGCCCACCCGGCTGCAGCGCGGTTACCTGCCGATCATCCGCTGGACGCTGAGGTTCCCGGCGATCGTGCTCGATCTGCCGCGATCGTGATCCTGCTCGGCAGCGGGCTGCTCGCAGCCACGAGCCTCACGACCAACTTCATCGGCAACAGCGGCCAGAACACGCTCTCGGTCACGCAGACTCTCGCCACCTCCACGAGCCTGGCCGCCCAGGATGCCGCGTCGAAGAAGGTCGAGTCGACGCTGCGCGGCATCAAGGGCGTCGACCACGGTGCGAGGTCTCGATCGGCAGCGGCGGCAACTCGCTTCGCGCGGCGTTCTCGGGCGGCGGGTCGACCACCTACAGCGTCACGACTTCGCCGAAGGCCGACCAGGACAAGCTGCTCGCCACCGTCACCTCGAAGATGAAGGCGATCAAGAACGAGGGCACGATCGCCGTCTCGGCGGCATCATCCGGGCTGACCTCGTCGAACATCGAGATCGACGTGACTCGGCGGGAAGCAGCGCCGACCTGCGCAAGGCATCCAGCGCCCTCATCGCGAAGGCCGAGAAGATCCACGGGCGTCTCGAGCGTCACGAGCAACCTCTCCGCGTCGCTCCCGTACATCGGCAGTCGATCGTCAACCGCCAGGCGGCGGCGAACGACGGGCTCACCGAGCTGCAGGTCGGCAGCGCGGTGGCCCAGGCGATGAACCCGTCGTCGACCGGCAGCATCGTCGTCGGCGACACCACCCTCGACATCTACATCGACAACGCGAGTGCGCCCACGACCATCGAGCCGCGCTGAAGAACTTCTCGATCACCACGCGCGACCGGCACGACGGTGCCGCTCTCCGACCTCGCGACCGTGAAGACCGTCAAGGGCCCGTCGAGCGTCACCACGATCAAGGGGCTGCAGAGCGCGACCATCGAGGTCGTGCCCGGCACCGCGAACGTCGGCAACCTCTCGGCGCTCGTGCAGGCCTCCGTCAACAAGACCAAGACTCCCGGCGAGCGCGACCGCGACGCTGGGCGGGTTCACCACGCAGCAGGGCGACGCGTTCAGCCAGCTCGGTCTCGCGCTGCTCGCCGCCATCCTGATCGTCTACGTGGTCATGGTGGCCGCGTTCAAGAGCCTGCGCCAGCCGCTGCTGCTGCTGGTCTCGATCCCGTTCGCGGCGACCGGCGCGATCGTGCTGCAGGTGCTCTCCGGCGTTCCGCTCGGCGTCGCATCGATCATCGGCGTGCTGATGCTCGTCGGCATCGTCGTGACCAACGCGATCGTGCTCGTCGACCTCATCAACCAGTACCGAACGCGCGGGCATGAAGGTGGCCGACGCGATCATCCACGGCGCGAGCCGCACGACTCCGGCCCGATCCTGATGACCGCGCTCGCCACGATCTTCGCGCTGCTCCCGCTGGGGCTCGGCCTGTCGGGCCACGGCAGCTTCATCTCGCAGCCGCTCGCGATCATCGTGATCGGCGGGCTGGTGTCGTCGACGCTGCTGACGCTCGTGGTGCTGCCGGTGCTCTACTACCTGGTCGAGGGCGCGAAGGAGCGTCGGGACGACCGGCGAGCCCAGCGCGAGAGCGCCGAAGCCCCGGTGCGCGTCTCGTAGTCGACGACGGCGAGACTCAGGATCTCGTCGTGGCGCGGTGCACGAGCTCGGTGTGGAAGAAGTCCACGATCCGGGCGCGAAGGGTGTCGGTGAGCATCGAGACCGAGTGCAGGTCGCCCGGCTCCGTCTGCAAGGTCACGGGTACGTGCGCAGCGTCGAAGACGTGCAACGAAATTGAGGGACTGCGACAGCGGAATGAGTTCGTCGGTCGAATGCGCGATGAAGAACGGCGGATCGGAGGGGTCCACGTTGTCGATCGGGGACGCGGCCGCCGCCTGCGGGCAGGCGGCAAGGGAACGGCAGCCCAGGTACGACGAGCACCCGCGGCTGCAGGATGGCGCGCTCGGCGCCCGACGCGGTGAGGTCGGCGGGGCCGCTCAGCTCCGCGACAGCTGCGACGCGGGATCCGGCGGACAGCGAACCGTGCCCCAGCGTGCCGAGGAGCGCCGCGAGGTTGCCGCCGGCCGACCCGCCGAACGCGCCGATCAGGGTGCGGTCGATGCCGAACCGTTTCACCTGTGCCGGGGCGCGCAGCCACTCGCACCGCGTGCTGACATCCGTGATCTCCGTCGGGATAGACGATACTTCGGCGCGAGGCGGTAGTCGACAGAGGCCGCGACGTAGCCCGCTGCGGCCAGCCAATCGCACACCGCCGCCACTGCGGCTCGGACTTGTCGCCCTCCATCCAGCTGCCGCCGTGGATCACCACGATCGCAGGACGAAACGTGAGCGCCACCGTCGACGGCACCACCGGCCGGCAGATGTCGAGCCGCACGGGCACACCATCGGCCACCTCGTAGGTCAGGTCGGGGATGACCTGCACGCGCTCGGGATCCACAACGGGGCGTGCGACCGCGCGTGTGCACGACCGGCGGGGCCGCCTCGGCGGTGCATCCGGTGATCGCAAGCGCGGCGACCAGAAGGCTCGCGAGAGCCGCAACTCTCGCGACGGCGAAGCGTGGCGACACGCATGGTGCCCGCCAGATTAGTGCGCTCCGCTGGGTAATCGGGTAACGTAGACCAAGTCGGCTCAAGACAGCGCGAAAGTACGCGCAAGGGTTTTGTCAGTCTTGCGGGCCGGTTTACCAGCGAATCCGTTGGTGATAATCACACGAATGTATGTGACGGCCCGAGTCATCGAGTCCTCTTCGCGGGGGATTGCCTCGGTTCAGTGGTGTTAGTTCTGGCTGTGCCTCTTTTGCAGCAGTTGTGGAACGCGTGCGCCGCATCGCAGTAATGCGCCATGTACGTAACTGCAACAATCCTGGAAAGAACCATGCCTCCCTTCAACAAGTCCGCGCCCAAGCGCGCGGCCAACACGTCCGCCGGCGATCGCAAGGCCGGCAGCAAGGCGGCGGGCCACCGCGGGTTCCGCCCCGCGGAGGGCGACGCCCCAAGAAGCGCTGGACCACGACCGACCGTGCAGCGCGCGCGTCCGGGAGCGCCGCTCCGGCGAGCGCAAGCCGTTCCGCGGCCGCGACGCCGATGGTGGACGCCCGGCGTCGACCGACCGCCGCCCCGACTGGACGCCGCGCGAGAAGCCGGCCTACCAGCCGCGCGGCGAGCGCCCCGCCTACGGTCGACCGCGCGAACCGAACACCGAGCGCCCCGAGCGTCCCGCCTACGGTGACCGACCGCAGCGCCCGCCTATGGTGACCGCGCCGACCGCACCGAGCGTCCCGCGTATGGTGACCGCCCGGCCCGCACCGAGCGTCCCGCGTACGGTGACCGCACCGAGCGTCCGGCGCGTCCGGCCTACGGCGATCGCACCGAGCGTCCCGCGTACAACGAGCGACCGCGCGGCTCGCACCGAGCGTCCGTCGTACAACGATCGTCCGGCCGCGACTGAGCGCCCGCGTACGGTGACCGCCCGGCTCGCACGGAGCGTCCGTCGTACAACGACCGTCCGGCTCGCACGGAGCGTCCGTCGTACAACGACCGTCCGGCCCGGACTGAGCGTCCGTCGTATAACGACCGTCCGGCTCGCACCGAGCGTCCGTCGTACAACGACTCGTCCGGCTCGGACCGAGCGTCCGTCGTACAACGACCGTCCGGCTCGCACTGAGCGTCCGTCGTACAACAACGATCGTCCGGCCCGCACCGAGCGTCCGTCGTACAACGACCGTCCGGAACGCACCGACCGTCGCGACAGCGACTTCTACCCGAACCGCGAGCAGAAGGCCTTCACTCCGCAGGATGACGTCGTGCTCGAGCGCCTCGAGGCCGACGCCATCCAGGCCAAGGATGTCGAGGGCGTGACCTTCGCCGACCTCGGTCTCGGCGGCAACATCGTTCGCGAGCTCGCCGCCCTCGGCGCCGAGTCGCCGTTCCCGATCCAGGCCGCGACCATCCCGGATGTGCTCGCCGGCCGCGACGTGCTCGGACGCGGCAAGACCGGCTCCGGCAAGACCATCGCCTTCGGTGCCCCGCTCGTCGAGCGCCTGATGGAGAACAACGGCGGCAAGAACCGCCAGATGGGACGCAAGCCGCGCGCCCTCATCCTCGCTCCGACCCGCGAGCTCGCCCTGCAGATCGACCGCACGGTGCAGCCCATCGCCCGCAGCGTCGGCCTGTTCACCACGCAGATCTACGGCGGAGTTCCGCAGTACCGCCAGGTCAGCGCGCTGCAGCGCGGCGTCGACATCATCGTCGGAACGCCGGGCCGCATCGAGGACCTCATCGAGCAGGGCAAGCTCGACCTCAGCGAGATCACCATCACGGTGCTCGACGAGGCCGACCACATGTGCGACCTCGGATTCCTCGAGCCCGTGCAGCGCATCCTCGACCGAGACGAAGGAGGGCGGCCAGCGCCTGCTGTTCTCGGCCACGCTCGACAAGGGTGTTGCGACGCTCGTCAACGAGTACCTCGACAACCCGAGCGTCCACGAGGTCGCCGGCGAAGACCAGGCGTCGTCGACCATCGACCACCGCGTGCTGCTCATCGAGCAGCGCGACAAGCGCCGCATCATCGAGGAGCTCGCGTCCGGCGAGGGCAAGACGCTCGTCTTCACCCGCACCCGCGCGTTCGCCGAGGAGCTGTCCGACCTGCTCGAAGACGCCGGCATCCCGTCGACGTCGCCTGCACGGCGACCTCAACCAGTCGCGCCGCACCCGCAACCTGCAGCTGCTCACCAGCGGCCGCGTCAAGGTGCTCGTCGCCACGGATGTCGCGGCTCGCGGCATCCACGTCGACGACATCACGCTGGTCATCCAGGCCGACGCGCCCGAGGAGTACAAGACCTACCTGCACCGCTCGGGCCGCACGGGCCGCGCCGGCAAGAAGGGCACCGTCGTCACGCTCATCCCGAAGGCGCGTCGCCGCCGCATGGACGAGCTGCTCGACCGGGCCGAGATCAGCGCGACGGTCGACTTCGGCCGCTCCCGGTGACGCGCCTCCTCGGGGACCTCGCCGCCCTCTAGCCCCTCCACCCAGCATCACCTCTCCTTATTCAGGAGGGTCTGTGGCGGATGTTGTTCCAACCGATTGTTTGGGGCGGCATCCGCCACTTTTTGGTCTCGGCTCCTGAGCTGGGAGAGCACCTCCTGAATTGCGAGAGCGAGGAGGGCGAGGGCTGGGATCATGGGGGCATGAGCCTCTATCTCGAAGACGTGGTCGTCGGCGCCGAGTTCGTGTCGGACGAGGTGACGGTCACCGCCGACGACATCATCGCCTTCGCCACGCAGTTCGACCCGCAGCCGTTCCACCTCGACCCCGAGGCCGCGAAAGAGACATTCTTCGGCGGCCTCGCGGCCAGCGGATGGCACACGGCCGCTCTCACCATGCGCCTGCTCGTCACGGGCGGCCCACAGCTCGCGGGCGGCATGATCGGCGCCGGCGGCGACCTCAGCTGGCCCTCGCCGACCCGCCCGGGCGACCGCCTTCACGCCAGGATCACCGTCGAGTCGGTGACGCCGTCGCGGTCCGACCCGACGCGGGGCAGCACCATCCTGAGGGTCGAGACCCTGACCAGCGACGGCGAGCTTCGCCAGCTCTTCACGGTGCGCACCCTGCTCTTCGCGCGCCCGGGCGACTGACCACGCCTCCTGCAGGCGGCGCCGGGAGCGCCGGGGCCGCGTCGCGCCTAGACGGGGCGCAGCTCGGCGAAGTCCACGTCGGCGGTCTCGACCGTGCCGGCGACCCGACCGGGAACACGGTGGTACTGCCAGTAGAGGTTGGTATGCGCGACGACCAGGTCGGGTGTCGGGGCGCCCCACTCGGAGTGGTCCTCCGTCGTGTGAGCGTCGCTGACCAGTGTCGCGTCGTACCCGCGCGCGACCGCGCCGTGAAGGGTGGAACGGATGCACTCGTCGGTCTGGGCCCCGGCGATCACCAGTCGACCGACGGCGAGCTCGTCAAGCACCGACTCGAGATCCGTGTCTTCGAACGAGTCGCCGTAGGTCTTGCGCACGGTCGCTTCGCCGGGGGCCGGCTGCAGTTCGCCGACGATCTGCCACTCGGCACTGTCGATGGCGAGTCCCGAATCCGAATGCTGAACCCACACCACCGGCACCTTCGCACTCCGGGCCTTGTCGACCAGCGTCGCCACATTCGCGACCACCGCGTCTCGCTCGTAGTTGCCCTCCACGACGCCCACCTGGACGTCGATCACCATGAGGGCCGTATTCGGACGGTTCTTCAGCGTGGTCATGCCGTACCTCGTCTCATCGTCGATCGTCTTCCACGCTAACCCGAGCCTCCGACGAGAGACAATGGTGCGGTGAACGTCGACGTCGGTTCCGCGCAGGGCCGCCCTCGCGGCGGCCGTGCTCGCGGTCGCCGGCCTGGTGGTCGGCCTCGGGGTGGCCTGGGCGGCCGGGAGTCGACAGGCCGCGCGCGCTCCCGAATACCTCTCTACCGCGAGCAGCACCTTCGCGGAGCAGGCGGTCAGTTGGTTTCCCTCCTGGGTAACCCTCCCGGACGGTTACACGAGGAGCACCTTCGGTTTCGCGGTCGCCCGGCGGCTGCAGCCCCGGCATCCCGTCTATCTCACCCGCGTACGTCTCGAGGCCGACTTCGAGCGCTACAGCCGCTGCCTGTGGATGCAGGACTGGATGTCCGCCGAAGTGTCGAACGACCTCACCGGCATGAGCAGCGCCGCCGTCGTGCTGCGCCGGTCGGCCAGCTGGCCGGCAACCGTTGCGACGGACTCCCGATCAGTTGCCGGACTTCGGGTGATGGCCCGCTCGGCGGCCGAACTCGAGCTCGGCCCGGTGTCGCGGGAGTTCGCGACGAGCTGCCCATCGTTACCGCAGACCTCGACCAACTAGGCTCGTTTTCGCATCCGAAGCGTCGTCAACAGGAGTTCACATGCCAGCCTCGATCTACAACGACATCACCGAGAGTCTTCGGCAAGACGCCGCTCGTGCGGCTGAACAAGGTCACGGATGGCGCGGGCGCCACCGTGCTCGCGAAGCTCGAGTTCTACAACCCGTCCGCGAGCGTCAAGGACCGCCTCGGCATCGCCATCGTGGATGCCGCCGAGAAGTCGGGCGAGCTCAAGCCAGGCGGCACCATCGTCGAGGCGACCAGCGGCAACACCGGCATCGCGATCGCGATGGTTGCGGCGGCCCGGGGCTACAAGGCGATCCTCACCATGCCCGACACCATGAGCAAGGAGCGCCGGATGCTGCTGCGCGCGTACGGCGCCGAGCTCGTGCTCACGCCCGGGCAGCGAGGGCATGAAGGGCGCGGTCGAGCAAGGCCGAGGAGATCGTCGCGAACACGCCCGGCGCGATCCTCGCGAAGCAGTTCGCGAACGCGGCCAACCCGGCCATCCACGAGGCCACCACCGGCCCCGAGATCTGGGACGACACCGACGGCGCGGTCGACATCTTCGTCGCGGGCGTCGGCACCGGCGGCACGATCACCGGCACCGGCCACTACCTCAAGAAGCAGAAGCCCGGCGTGCAGATCGTCGCGGTCGAGCCCGAGGAGTCGCCCATCCTGAACGGCGGCGCCCCGGGCCCGCACAAGATCCAGGGCATCGGCGCGAACTTCGTGCCCGAGATCCTCGACCGCGAGGTCTACGACGAGGTCATCGACGTCAACATCACGCAGTCGGTCGACATGGCGCGCCGGCTGGCCGTCGAGGAGGGCATCCTCGCCGGAATCTCCTCGGGTGCGACGGTCACGGCGGCCGTCGAGCTGGCGAAGCGCCCGGAGAACGCGGGCAAGACGATCGTCGTCATCGTGGCGAGCTTCGGCGAGCGCTACCTGTCGACCGTGCTCTACGAAGACCTCGCCGACTAGCTCGCACATGGCCCTGTTCGCTCGGACGCGCGAGGACATCGCGACCGCGAAGCTGCGTGACCCTGCGCGCGCGGTACGGGTTCGAGATCTGGCTCACCTACTCCGGGCCTGCATGCGATCTGGGGCTACCGCTGGGCGCACCTGCTGTGGCGGGCACGGCTGAAGCTGCTGGCGCGCATCCACTCGCAGTTCGTTCGCTTCCTGACCGGGTGTCGAGATTCATCCGGGTGCGACGATCGGGCGGCGCTTCTTCATCGACCACGGCATGGGCGTCGTGATCGGCGAGACCGCCGAGATCGGCGACGACGTGATGCTGTACCACGGCGTCACGCTCGGCGGCGACGAGCTCAGCGCACGAGAAGCGGCATCCGACCCTCGGCGATGACGTGGTGGTCGGTACCGGCGCTGCGGTGCTCGGGCCGGTGACGATCGGCGCGCACTCGCTGGTCGGCGCGCAGGCGGTGGTCGTGACGGATGCGCCGCCGAATTCGGTGCTCACGGGCATCCCCGCCGTGGTTCGGCCTCGCGGCTCGTCCACCGTGACGGCCGACGAGTGGGCGGATCCGGGCATCTACATCTGAGCAGCGGAGACTCGCGGCCTTCTGCAGCGGTGGATCGCAGCCGCATCCCACCATCATGGTTGTGACCTAAGGAGCCACCATGACCAGTTCACCGACCACCGTTCCCACCGACAAGAAGAAGCACTCGATTCGCCCGTCACACATCGTGCAGGGCGGCCACACCCCCGTGGTCATGCAGGAGGCGGAGCGGCGGGCGGCGAGCGTGCAGCTCGAATCGCGGATGCGATCACGTCGTTCGCGGGATCGATGCGCTTCGTCTACGTTCACGTCGTCATCTTCGCCGTGTGGATGATCTGGTTCGAGAAGTTCCCGTGGCCGTCGCTCACGCTGGTGGTCTCGCTCGAGGCGATCTTCCTGTCGACGTTCGTCATGATCGGGCAGAACCGGCAGGCAAGCTTCGCCCAGGCCAAGGCCGACCACGACTTCGTGTCGCAGGAGAAGGAACTCGCCACGAACACCGAGCTGACGAAGGAGATCCACCGGCTGACCCAGGAACTGCACGAGCGCCTGCTCGAGGCGCAGACGGCCATTGCGAATGGCACGATCGTTCGCAACCCGCCGACGAAGTCGTAGCCGCGAGCGTTGAGGCTAGCCCTGGTCGAGCACCCGCTCGAGCGCGGGCAGGGCTGCCTCGATCGCAGCGAGATCGGCCGGCTCGAGGTCGCTCAGCAGGTCGGCGATCACGTCGGCTCGCGCCGCCCGCGCGCGGAGGATCGCGTCGAGACCGGCGGATGTCGCCTCGACACGGATGGCCCGACCGTCGTCGGGGTCAACCGCACGCACGACCAGGTCGCGGCTCTCGAGCTCGGCGATGGTGCGCGTCATGCTGGGGGCGGAGACCTGCTCGATGGCTGCGAGTTCGGCCAGGCGCAGCGGCCCGCGTTTGGCGATCGTCGCGAGCGCCATCAGCAGCCCGTGGCTCAGTCCGCCGGGAGCCATGGCGAGTCGACGGTTGAGCCGGCCGACGATGAGCGAGAGTCGCGCCGGAACGGTGTCCGGCGCGACCAGCTGGTGCCTGACCTGTGACAGGTCGGTATCAGACATCGCTCAGCGCGGCGTCGAGCGGCTCGTCGCTCGTGACGGTGGCAACCCGCGCCGTGTCGACGTGCATGTACTTGCCGCCCGCCAGGATCGACGCGACAGCGCCGATGACCGAGAGGATGGCCGCCGTGACGAAAACGATGAGCAGGCCCGAGTGGAACGGCTGCGAGATCAGCTGCGGGAAGAACGTCTTGCCGGTCAGGGCCGAGACGTTGGCGCGCCGACAGCTGCTCGGCTCCCGGATACGCCTGCAGGATGCTCGCGATCGGGTTGTAGCCGAGGAACGCGGCGAACAGGTTGCCGACGGGGGGTGCCGCCGCGGCCTGCGTCGCGAACGCGGAGGCCACGCCGTGGCTGGTGAGCCCCTTGAACAGCGCGTGTCGGCAGTGTCGTCGCGAGCCCGGCGATCATCAGCGAGAAGAAGATGCCGATCGAGAGCGAGTTGCCGGCGTTCTGGAACGTGCCGGTCATGCCCGATGCCGCCCCTCGGGCTCGCGCCGGCACAGCGTTCATGATCGATGTGCGGTTGGGGGCGGCGAACATGCCCGACCCGATCCCGTTCAGGAAGGTGAGGATCGCGAACACCCAGTAGTTGAAGTTGACCGGGATGAGCAGCAGCGCGATGAAGGTCACGGCCACGAGCAGCAGCCCGGTCGTCGCGAACGTGCGCTGCCCGAACCGGTCGGACAGCGTGCCGGAGAGCGGGCCCGGAGACGAGGAACCCGAAGGTCAGCGGCAGCAGGTAGATGCCCGCCCAGAACGGCGTGCTCTCGTAGGAGTAGCCGTGCAGCGGCAGCCAGATTCCCTGCAGCCAGATGATCAGCATGAACTGCAGGCCACCGCGGCCGACGGATGCGACCAGGCCGGCGATGTTGCCCCACGCGAACGCGCGGATCTTGAACAGGTGCATGTCGAACATCGGCTGTTTCACACGCAGCTCGAGGAACACGAAGACGACGAGAAGGACGATGCCGCCGATGATGCCCGACGAGCACCCACGGGTTGCCCCAGCCCTGGCGTGCTGTCTGCCGTAGGGCTGGATGCCGTAGGTGATGCCGGCGAGAAGCGCACGTCAGTCCGACGCCGAACACGATGTTGCCCGGCCAGTCGACCTTGCCGCCGGGATCGCGGGTGCCGACCTCGTGCAGCGAGACGTAGGCCCAGATCGTGCCGATGATGCCGAATGGAACGCTCACGATGAAGACGAGGTGCCAGTCGATCGAGGCGAGGATGCCGCCGACGATCAGACCGAGGAACGTGCCGGCGATCGCGGCAACCTGGTTGAGCCCGAGCGCGAAACCGCGCCGGTTCGGCGGGAACGCGTCGGTCAGGATGGCGGTCGAGTTGGCGAACAGCATCGACCCGCCGACGGCCTGCACGACTCGCCAGAGGATGAGCCAGAGCGCTCCGCTGCCGGCCGTGAACGGGTCGAGTGACAGCGCGACGGCCGCGAGCGTGAAGATCACGAAGCCGAGGTTGTAGATGCGCACTCGGCCGTAGATGTCGCCGAGTCGGCCGAAGCTGACGACGAGAACCGCGGTGACGAGGATGTAGCCCATGAGCATCCACAGCAGGTAGCTGGTGTTGCTCGGGTCGAGCGGGTTGATCTTGATGCCCTTGAAGATCGAGGGCAGCGAGATCAGAACGATCGAACCGTTGATGGTCGCCATCAGGATGCCGAGCGTGGTGTTGCTCAGTGCGATCCACTTGTAGCGGGGGTGATCTTTGTGGAATGCGCCCTTGCGGGCAGCCTTCTCAGCCACGAACGAGGCCTCCAGTGTGATGAGGCGTACGTCATCGGGCGCCAGAAATTAGTTGATGTGTGTTAACTATACTACCCGGTCAGTCGACGGCCAGAAGCGCGCCGGCCCCGATCGCCAGCGCCAGCCCGATGTACTGCACCGTCGCGATCCGCTCCTTCAGCACGATGCGCGCGAGGATGATCGTGCCGGCCGGATAGAGGGCGGTGAGCACTGCGATGACGGTCAGCTCGCCGAGCCGGATGCCGATGAGGAGTCCGCAGTTTGCGACGACATCCACGATTCCGCAGGCGATGGCGAGACGCAGGCCCGGCCGCCACCCGCCCGCCGTGGGCAGCCCGCGGCGACGCGCGAGAACGGCGAGTATGCCGACCGTGGCCATCATGATGATGGCGTTGACGCCGCGGTTTGCGATCAGCGGAACCAGCCCGGAGTTCTTCGGAGTGAGGTTGATCAGCACCAGGAACATGCCGATGAAGATGCCGCTGAGTGCGGCCATCGAAAGGCCTCGCAGTGTGGGGCGCACCGCGCGCTCGTCCCGTACGAACCCGACGAGCACCACCGCGATGAGGGCGAGGGCGATCGCGACATACCCCAGCGTTCCGAGCCGGTTGTGGGCGACGAAGATACCGACCGCCGCAGGCACGATCGCCGAGACGACAGCGGTGACGGGCGACAGGATGCTCATCGGCCCGATCGCCAGGCAGGCGTACAGAAGGGAGATCGCGAGTGCTCCGCTCACCCCGGAGAGGCCGCCGAAGAGCACCGCCGACCACGACCAGGCACCGCCGAAGATCGGGTAGGCCGCGAACAGCAGCACCAGCCCCGTCGCCGCGGCGATCGCCGTGACGCGCAACGAGCTGATGCGTTTGGATGCCAGCCCGCCAAGGAAGTCGGCCGAACCGAAGACCAGCGCACTGCACATCCCGACGAGGACGACGAGGGGGAGCACCTGACAAAGGTACTGGGTCACGCGATTGCCGATACACACAGGGCTCCCGGGGTCGCTCTTCCCGGGTTTTGTAGCTCGTCGACCAAGGATTGGTCGTTCTTCGAGAGGATGCCTACCGTGAAGAAGTCGGGCCACGAGCCTGATTCCGGTCCCCGAGCTTGTCGCAGGGCCACTGCAAAGGAGAGTTCCCCATGGTTGACGTCGCACCACGCGAGAAGGTCACGCGCGCACAGCGCGCCGGTTCGGTCGATTCCGACCGCATCGACGCGGAGGTCGACGCGCAGCTGGCGCGCAGCAGCTCAGACGTGTCGGTGGACGTGGCGAGCCTGGGCGAGCAGCTGCTGGGAACGTGGGCGGACATCCGTCGCGGCGCCAGGGAACTGGTCAAGGACCCTGCGCTGCACAACATCCCGGGCCTGGTGCTCTCCGAGCAGCGCGCCCGCGCTCGCGGCCAGCTGCAGCTGCTGGTCGACCGCGGCGCCGTGCACCGCGCGTTCCCGAAGTACCTCGGCGGCGACGAAGACAACGGCGGCAACATCACCGGCTTCGAGGAGCTCGTGGCGGCCGACCCGTCGCTGCAGATCAAGTCGGGCGTGCAGTGGGGCCTGTTCGCCTCGGCCGTGCTGCAGCTCGGCACCGAGTATCACCACCGCACAGTTCCTGCCCGACATCATGAGCCTGAAGGTGCCGGGCGCTTTCGCGATGACCGAGACCGGGCACGGGTCGGATGTCGCGTCCATCGCCACGACGGCGACCTACGACGTCGAGGCCGCAGGAGTTCGTCATCAACACCCCGTTCCGCGCGGCGTGGAAGGACTACCTCGGCAACGCGGGCCAGGACGGCACGGCCGCGACCGTTTTCGCGCAGCTCATCACCAACGGCGTGAACCACGGCGTGCACTGCTTCTACGTGCCGATCCGCGACGAGGCGGGCAACTTCCTGCCGGGCGTCGGCGGCGAGGACGACGGCCTCAAGGGCGGCCTGAACGGCATCGACAACGGGCGCCTGCACTTCACCGACGTGCGCGTGCCGCGCACCAACCTGCTCAACAAGTACGGCGACGTCGCCGAGGACGGCACGCTACACGTCGCGCCATCGACAGCCCCGGTCGCCGCTTCTTCACCATGGTCGGCACGCTCGTGCAGGGCCGCGTCTCGCTGGATGGCGCGGCCACCGCGGTCTCGGCCATGGCCCTCACGATCGCGATCACCTACGGCAACCAGCGTCGCCAGTTCGCCGGACCCGGCGACGAGGAGCAGGTGCATCCTCGACTACGGGCGCCACCAGCGCCGCCTCATCCCGCGCCTTGCGACCGACCTACGCGATGAACTTCGCGCACGACGAGTTCCTCGTGAAGTTCGACGGCGTCTTCAGCGGCAAGCACGACACCGACGCCGACCGCGAAGACCTCGAGACGCTGGCCGCCTCGCTCAAGCCGCTCTCGACCTGGGCCGCGCTCGACATCCTGCAGGAGGCTCGCGAGGCCTGCGGCGGCGCCGGCTTCCTGATCGAGAACCGCCTCACCGGGCTGCGCGCCGACCTCGACATCTACGTGACGTTCGAGGGCGACAACAACATCCTGCTGCAGCTCGTCGCCAAGCGCCTGCTCGTCCGACTACGCCGAAGCAGTTCAAGGGCGCGGATGCCGCGGCGCTCGCCCGCTTCGCCGTCGCCCAGGCGGCGGCGAAGGCCTACCACGGCGCCGGGCTGCGCACCCTCGGCCAGCGCGTTCGCGACTTCGGCTCGACCGCGCGCAGCGTGCACCGAGCTGCGCGACGCCGAGACCCAGCGCGCAGCTGCTCACCGACCGGGTCGAGAGCATGGTCGCCGAGCTCGCGGCCCGGCTGCGTCCGGCATCGAAGCTGTCGAAGAAGGCTGCCGCCGCCCTCTTCAACTCGCAGCAGAACGAACTCATCGAGGCGGCTCGCGCCCACGCCGAGCTGCTCCAGTGGGAGGCGTTCACGCGCGGCGCTCGAGAAGGTGAAGGATGACGGGCACCCGCCAGGTGCTCACCTGGCTGCGCGACATCTTCGGACTCGGACTGCTCGAGAAGCACCTGGCCTGGTACCTCATCAACGGCCGGATGTCGCCCCAGCGCGCCCAGGCCGTGAGCGCGTACCTCGACCGCCTGATCGCGCGCGTTCGCCCGCACGCGCAGGACCTGGTGGATGCGTTCGGCTACGGCCCGGAGCACCTGCGCGCGACGATCGCGACCGGCGCCGAGCAGGAGCGCCAGGACGAGGCGCGCGCGTACTACCGCGAGCAGCGCGCATCCGGCACCGCGCCCACCATGGAGAAGTCGCTGAAGCAAGAAGTAGTCGACCCGCCATGGCGCGAGTACCTTTGGCCTGCATGACGTTTCAGGCGTATCTCGACACGATCAAAGCGAAGACCGGGATGGACTCCGGCCGACTTCCAGAAGATCGCGGCGCGAGACGCGGCCTGCTGCGAGGGCGACATCAAGGCCGGCCCGATCCAGAAGTGGCTGAAGGACGACTACGACCTCGGGCCGGGGCACTCGATGGCGCTTGTCTCCGTGTTCAGGCGAGAGCCTGCTGCCGCAGCCCACCCGGGAAGAGGCGATCGACAAGTTCTTCGCCGGGGCGAAGGCCGGCTGGCAACTGACCTGGGACGAGCTCATGGCGACCGTGATGAGGTTCGGCGCCGATGTCTCGCTGCAGCCGACCGACACCTACATCGGTATCGTGCGTGCCGGCAAGAAGTTCGCCGTCGTCGCGACGACGGCGACGCGCATGGATGTCGGCCTGAAGCTGAAGGGCGAGCCGGCGACCGATCGGCTGGCTGCATCCGGCAGCTGGAACGCGATGTGCACGCATCGCGTGCAGCTCTTCGACGGCGCGGAACTCGACGACCAGCTCGTCGACTGGCTGCGCGAGGCCTACGACCGCGTCGGCTCGTGAGCCTGCGCGGGTTTGTGGGCGAGCACGGTCGCAGGTCGGCCGTGGCAATTACCCTTGTCGCATGACGCTGGCCCTCGATGACACGACCTCGGCGAGCGCCCTCGAGATCCTGCACCGCGTCTTCGGGTACGACTCATTCCGGGGCCAGCAGGCCGAGATCATCCAGCAGGTCGTCTCCGGCGGCGACGCCCTCGTGCTCATGCCGACCGGCGGCGGCAAGTCGCTCTGCTACCAGATCCCCGCGCTCGTGCGTCCCGGCACCGGCGTCGTCATCTCGCCGCTGATCGCGCTCATGCAGGACCAGGTGGATGCGCTCTCGGCGCTCGGCGTGCGGGCCGCGTTCCTCAACTCCACCCAGGATGGCGCCGAGCGCAACCGGGTCGAGGCGGCGTTCCTCGGCCGGCCAGCTCGACCTGCTCTACCTCGCCCCCGAGCGCCTGCGCATGGAGTCGACCGGCGCGCTGCTCGATCGCGCGAACATCGCCCTGTTCGCCATCGACGAGGCGCACTGCGTGTCGCAGTGGGGTCACGACTTCCGGCCCGACTACCTGCAGCTTTCGATGCTGCACGAGCGCTGGCCGTCCGTTCCCCGCATCGCGCTCACCGCGACCGCGACCGAGCAGACGCACCAGGAGATCGTGCGCCGGCTCGACCTCGGCGGGTCGGCGCAGTTCGTCTCGAGCTTCGACCGTCCGAACATCCAGTACCGCATCGAGCCGAAGAACCAGCCGCTGCAGCAGCTGCTCGCGCTCATCCGCTCCGAGCACCCGGGCGACGCCGGCATCGTCTACTGCCTCTCGCGGGCATCCGTCGAGAAGACCGCCGAGTTCCTGGTCGAGAACGGCGTCGTCGCCCTGCCCTACCACGCGGGCCTCGACGCGTCGGTGCGCGCAGCGCAACCAGTCGCGGTTCCTGCGCGAAGACGGCGTCGTCATGGTCGCGACCATCGCGTTCGGCATGGGCATCGACAAGCCGGATGTGCGGTTCGTCGCGCACCTCGACCTGCCGAAGAGCGTCGAGGGCTACTACCAGGAGACCGGTCGCGCCGGCCGCGACGGCCTGCCGTCGACCGCGTGGCTCGCCTACGGGCTGCAGGATGTCGTGCAGCAGCGCCGCATGATCGACTCGTCCGAGGGCGATCGGGCCCACCGCATGCGGCTGTCGCAGCACCTCGACGCGATGCTCGCGCTGTGCGAGACGCTCGAGTGCCGCCGCGTGCAGCTGCTCGCCTACTTCGGCGAGACGTCGACGGCCTGCGGCAACTGCGACACCTGCCTCAACCCGCCGCGAGGGCTGGGACGGCACCATCCCGGCGCAGAAGCTGCTCTCGACGGTCGTGCGGCTGCAGCGCGAACGCAACCAGAAGTTCGGCGCCCAGCACATCATCGACATCCTGCTGGGCAAGCGCAACGCGCGCATCGAGCAGCAGGGGCACGACACGATCTCGACCTTCGGCATCGGCGGCGAGCTCGGCGAGCAGGAGTGGCGCGGCGTCGTGCGGCAGCTGCTCGCGCAGGGCCTGCTCGGCGTGCACTCGGACGGCTACGGCACGCTCGTGCTCACCGACGCCAGCGCCAGCGTGCTCGACGGATCGCGCCGGGTGCGACCTGCGCCGCGAGCCGGAGCGTCAGGCGAAGGCGGCGAAGAAGTCGGCGGTCGCCGCGACGCTTCCCGATCGAGGCGGTGCCGCTGTTCGAGAGGCTGCGCGAGTGGCGGGCGGGTGTCGCCCGCGAGCAGTCCGTGCCCGCCTACATCATCTTCGGCGACGCGACCCTGCGCGGAATCGCGCTGTCGAAGCCGCAGACGCTCGCAGAGCTCGGGCGCGATCAGCGGTGTCGGCGAGAAGAAGCTGGACGCCTACGGCCAGGCTTTGCTGAACTTGGTGGCCGCAGAGTAGAACGACCGGACTACCGCGCGCGCGATAACCGGAGTTGGCTGAATTTTCAAGACCTAACGCGAAGGTCGAATGGGAATTATCGTCGAACCCGTGACAAAGAATGGGCCGTTCCCTGCCGGCAACTGGGAAGAGCTCGCCCCACGCGGTCCGGGCGAGTGGCGACGATCCACTCGAGTCGACGGCTCGGCGCCCGGGTCTCGGGCGGTCGATCGTCGGCTTCATCGGCATGAGCGTCGTCATCGCGGTACTGCTCACCGTCGCGCTGGCGCCCGGCGTCGCCATGACCGGCCTGGTCGTAAGCCAGACGGTCGGCATCTTCCAGGCCCTGCCGGGCGTCGATCGCGATCGGCCAGCTCACCCAGCGCAACCGCATCTTCGCCAACGGCCCCACCGGCCCCGTGCAGATCGCGACCGTCTACAACCAGAACCGCGAGGAGGACGCCTGGGACGAGATCTCGCCGTACCTGAAAGACGCGGCCATCGACGGCGAAGACAAGAATTTCTACTCGCACGGAGGAGTGGATGTCGCGTCGCTCGCGCGCGCGGCGGCCAGCAACGTGTCATCCGGTTCAGTGCAGAGCGGAGCCTCGACCATCGCGATGCAGGTGGTGCGCAACGTGCAGACCCAGGATGCCCTGCAGTTGAAGACGCCAGCAGAACAAAAGGCCGCCTACAACGCCGCCACGGCCGACACCCTGCCACGCAAGCTCAAGGAGATGCGGCTCGCGATCGGACTCGAGAAGGAGTTCACCAAGCAGCAGATCCTGAACGACTACCTCAACATCGCCAACTTCGGCGGCAACAACTACGGCGTCGAGGCGGCCGCGCAGGCGTACTTCTCGACCACGGCGCTCAAGGTGACGCCCGCCGCAGGCGGCGAGCATCATCGCCATCGTGCAGGACCCGTCGACGCAGGTCTCTCGGCAACAAGGCCAACTACGAGGCCAACGAGTCCCGCCGCAACTTCATCCTCGGCCAGATGTACGCCGCGGGCGACCTCACGAAGGCGCAGTACGACAGGCCGCGATCGCGACGCCCGTCGACGCCAGCTTCGTGCATCCGTCGGTCGTGCAGAACGGCTGCCTCGCGGCCGCGGTGCAGTACCGCTGGATCTGCGACTACGCCGTCAACGACGTCGACAACCTCGCCGCCCTCGGCACGACCAAGGCAGCGCGCGAAGCGAACTGGGCGATCGGCGGATACGACGTCTACACGACCTTCAACACCTCGATGCAGGATGCGGCAAGCGAGCATCCTCGCGGCACTCGTGCCGGCCACCGAGACCGCGCTTCAACCTCGGCGGAGCGCTGACGACCGTGCAGCCGGGCACCGGCAAGATCCTCGTGATGGCCGAGAACAAGACCTACGACAACACCCTCGCGCGGCGGCGGATACACGACCACCGCGGTGAACTACAACGCCGACCAGGCCAACGGCGGCTCGATCGGATTCCAGCCGGGGTCGGCCTACAAGCTCTTCACCCTGCTCGACTGGCTCGAGCAGGGGCACAAGCTCACCGATGTCATCAACGCGAGCGTGCGTTCGATCCCCATGTCGGACTTCACGGCCTGCGGGTCGGCGCTCGGCGGAATCCCGTACATGTTCACCAATGACGAGAACGAGCAGGGACCGACGACAATCCTGCAGGCGACCGCTCACTCCATCAACTCGGTGTTCATCCAGATGGCCTCGAAGCTCGACCTGTGCGACATCCGAACCGTTGCCGAGTCGCTCGGCATCCACAACGCCACCGGTAAGCCGCTGGACGATATCCCGTCATGCGTGATCGGCGGGTGCGACAACACGATCGCGCCGCTGACGCTCGCAGCTGCCTACGCCGCGATCGCCGACCAGGGCTACTACTGCTCGCCGGTGGCGGTGCAGAAGATCGTCGGGCCGACCGGCAAGGACCTTGGTGCCCAGTCGGCGAACTGCCACCAGGCGATCCCGGCCAACATCGCGAATGCTGCCGCGCTCGCGCTGCAGGGCGTAATGACGGGTTCCGGCACTGGCACGACGGCGAACCCGCACGACGGCACCGCGTTCCTGGGCAAGACGGGCACGACGAACAACTCCGTGCAGACCTGGATCGTCGCGTCGTCCACCGAGGCGGCAACGGCGGTCTGGGTGGGCAATATCTCGGGCAGCCAGCAGCTGCGCAAGATCACGGTGGGACGCACGCAGGCCGCACTGCTCCGGCACGCGGTATTCCGGTCGGTCATGACGGTCGTCGACCGGGATCTCGGCCCGGCGCCGCCCTTCGCCGCCGCCGACCCGAGCTTCTCCACGGGCGGAAAGTACATCCAGCAGCCGTCGGGATCGGGCGGTGTCGCAGCACCGCCGGCGCCTGTGCCGGTAGCCCCCGTGCCTGCGCCGACTCCGAGCAACTAGCGCAGTCGCGTGCGGTCGCGCGCGAACAGGTGCGGTGGGCGCGGAGTCGGGTAGCCTGCGGGAAAGTCCCAACCAGAATTCCGCGAGCACATCATGACTTCACCCGATCCCGCCGCAGCCGGCTCAGGAGCCGGCCCCGGCGCCGACCAGCGGATGGTCGACTGGCCGACCGGTCGCCTGCTGTCGACGGCGGCCCGGCTCGTCGAGCACGCGTGGGCGGAGGCGCTGGAGAAGCAGGGGCTCACCCACGCGGGCCTGATCGCCCTGCACCTGCTGGATGCGGGCCCCCTCAGCCAGACGGAGCTCGCAGCGCGAGCACGGGTCGAGAACCAGACCATGTCACGAACCGTCGAGCGGCTGCAGCGCGAGGGGTTCGTGCGCCGAGCACCCGACCCTGCCGACCGTCGACGGCAGGTGGTGACGCGCACAGACGCCGGGCGCGACGTCTGGGTGCGCACCCGCAGCCTCGAGGCCGAACTCTTTCCGCAGCTGGGCGACCCCCAGCGCCTGCGCGACACCCTGCTCGAGATCATCCGCTCGGCGTCGGGTCAACGCTGGGGCGACTAGGTGACGACAGCGCCGCGGCTACTGCGCTCGTGCGGTCGATCGAAGTAGTTCTCCACCCCACCGTTCTCGCCACTTCGCCGAGGAAGCGGCATCCTGGGCGGTTGCGTCGAGCAGGTAGAGCCCCTGGCACGGAACGGTTGCGCCCAGTTCGACCAGCACGGGCTTCAGCAGCAGCTCGGGCGCCATGGCGTGGCCCGGGCCGGCGCCCAGCATGAGCGGCACGGCAACCTGGCGTGCGAGGCCGGTCGCCGTCTCGAACTGGTCGAGAAAGAGCTTGAGCACCCCCGTGTAGCTGGCCTTGTAGGTGGGAGATGCCACGATCAGCAGATCGCTGGCTTTGGCGGTGGCGACCGCCTCGCCGACGGAGGCGTCGCCCCAGCCGAGCAGTCCCGGCCCGAGCGCGATCACATCGATGGCGTGGTCGGGGGCTCTGCCCGTGATGAGCTCGGCCAGAAGCACCGCGGCGGCGAGGGTGCGGGAATCGGCCTTGGGGTTGCCGGCGATGACAGTGGTGATCACGGCTCACCACGCTACCGAACTCGTCGGGCCACGCGTCAACTGTGTCCGTTTGGGACGCGGGTGTGTGCGCGGTCGGCGCACAGGTCTCGAACGGGCGCGGTCGGCGGGGTTAGAGTTCAGCCATGCAGCCTCTGGCCTTCACCGAGCCCGGTGCGGAATACGCCTTCGATGCGCTGCTTCTCGCCTTCGTGGTGACGGAATTCGTCATCCGAATTCGGTCGTACCGAAACCGCGGAAGTGAGAGCCACGAGAGCGCGAGCCTCATCGTCATCGTCGTCTCATACCTGGTCGCCGTCGTCGGCGCTGTGCTCATCGCCACCCGGGTGACGGCGACGGCCATCCCCGTCGGTCGCCTCGCATTTCTCATCGCGGGCCTCGTCGTGCTTGCGCTCAGCCTGGCGCTGCGAATCTGGGCCGTCGTCGCGCTCGGCCGGTATTTCACCGTCGACGTGCGGGTGCGGGAACACCAGCCCGTGGTGGACACCGGGCCGTACCGGGTGCTGAGGCATCCGTCGTACACCGGTCTGCTCGGCGTCATGCTGGGGTTCGGCCTTGCGCTCGACAACTGGCTGGCACTCCTCGTCGCCGTGGTGCCGCCCACCATCGCGATAGTCGTTCGAATCCGCGTCGAAGAACGCGCGCTGCTGACCGTCATCGGTGAGCCGTACCGTGCCTTCGCCGCTACCCGCTCGCGCCTCATCCCGCACGTCTGGTAGGCGGGCGCGCCTCACTCGATGTCGTGCTCGAGCTGCTCCTCGGTAAGCCGTTGTCCCGCTACGGGGGTTCGGAACGGCACCGGGTCGTGTTTCACGACGGACTCCAGGTCGGGTTCGTCCTCGGCGATCCCCTGAAGGATGTCGGGGCCGTTGTCAGCGCCGGTTCTCAGGTCGTCCTCGGTGTCGAGTCCCACAGGAACGTCGTTGGGTTCGGGGGTCAGCGGCGAATTCGTCATGCCAGAATCATCGCAAATCGGGCGCCGGAGCGGTCGAGCAATACATCGCACGAGGGATTCCGCCGGCGCGACCGTTGGCTAACCTGACGAAATGCATTCCCCTCCGATCGCCTCCGTCGGCCTCGTCGCCCCGGCACTGACCGCCGTCGCCGTCGGGCTGCTGCTGGGTGTCGCGGCGATGGGCCTGGTGCGTGTCGCCCGGGGCCGACGGTCGGCGACGCCCTCACTCGTCATCGGCCTCGCACTGTGGGGTGCGGCGGCCGCGCGGCTGACCCTCACGCCGGGCCACTCGGGGCGCCTGAATCTCGTGCCGTTCGACTTCGGCGCGGGCGCGACGCCGTACGAACCGCTGGCCAACGTGCTGCTGTTCGTGCCCCTGGGCCTGCTTGTCTCCACGCTCGGCTGGCGCCTCGGCGCGGTGCTCGGGTTCGGGTTCGGTGTGTCTGTTGTCATCGAGGTGACGCAATACCTGCTCGACATTGGGCGCACCGCCGACGTCAACGACGTCATCGAGAACACCCTGGGGGTGCTCGTCGGATGCCTCGTGGCGCTCGCCGTGCGCCGCATCGCGTTCCAGCCGTCGCCGAAACCCTCGACCTGAACTGACGGGACGCGAGGCGCGCACCTGGTGGTCGGGTCGAACGCTACTTCACGACGTCGAATCTCAGGCACTGCAGCAGGGCGGCCGTATCGCTTCCGCGGTGGGGCCAGTCCGACTCAGCGAGCGGCAGCGTACGGCTGAAGTCGGGGTAGGTGACCGAGATCTGCATTCCGTCGACAGCATCCGGCCCCGGTGTGTAGCCCGGCATCGTCTCGATCGAGAAGCTGCGCAGCGACTTCCTGGCCGTCACCATCACTTCGAACTGGCGCACCTGCAACGCCGGGTCGGGGTCGAGCGACGCATAGGCGACGAGTTCATCGGTGAACACGATGACCGACATGGATCCGCTCTCGCCGGCCACCGTCGGCACGAACTTCGCGGAGAGGTATCGAATGTCCTCGTCGCCGATCGCGAGAACGAGGTCGGTCAGCAGCACGTTGAACCAGTCCGGCACTGCATCCAGGGTTGCATCCCGCCACGACACCTCGGAGCGGAATCTCTCTTCGAGCGTCGCGCGTCGCGTGACCAGAAAATCTGTTTCAGCCATGACTACCCCTTCGCACAGAAACCCCGGGCCTCGCGCCGACAGTCGGCGCGTGCCCCGAGTGGTGAGACTCCCTAACGAAAGTAGGTGGTTCCTGCGGCACAAAGAACCCCTTGCGTGAGAGTGCTTTAGTGATAAGAGATGTCGGTCAGATCCAGTCCCGGCGGCGGAAGACGATGTACAGCAACACGCCTCCGCCCAGAATGATGCTCGACGACGTGATCAAGCCGGAGAGATGCCCGAAGCCGGGGTAGGGCACGTTCTGCCCATAGAAACCGGTGATCGCCGTCGGCACAGCGATGATCGCCGCCCACCCCGTCACCTTCTTGGTGATCACGTTCAGGCGATTGCCCTGGATGGCGAGGTTGGCATCGAGGATGCTGCTGACGAGGTCGCGCAGGCTCTCGGTCCATTCCGTCGCCCTGAGCACATGGTCGTAGACATCCTGGAAGTAGGGCGACATCTCTTCGTGCAGCAGGTGCAGGTCGCGGCGAAGAAACGTATTGATGACTTCGCGCATCGGCAGGATCACCCGGCGCAGGTTGACGAGGCTCTTGCGCAGTTCGAACGTGCGACGCTGGATGGTGGACTGGTCGGCCCGCGTCTGGAAGAGGTCGCCTTCCAGGTCTTCGATCTCGTCATCGAGCGACTGCACGGCCGCGAAGTAGCCATCGACGAGGTAGTCGAGCAGACCGTGCACCAGGAACGAGACGCCCCACTTCGCCAGGTCGGGCGATTCATCCCAGCGTTTGAGGATGGGCGTGAAGTCGAAGTCTTTGTCGGGGTGCACCGTCACCAGCGCGTTCTCAGTGATGAACGCGGCAATCTCGCGCACCGTGACCTGTGCGGAGTCGCCGTCGAACGCGGCGTAATAGGCGGACAGGAACAGGTGGTCGGAATACTGGTCGAGCTTCGGTCGCTGGCTGACCTCCAGCGCATCCTCGACCGCCAGCACGTGGAGTTTCATTTCCGCCGCGAGCAACTCGAGTTCGTCGCGGTTCGGCGCTGTCAGGTCGATCCAGACGACGCTGCCTTTGGTTTCGAGATGCTCGGACACCTGGTCGAGATCGAAGTCCTCGTCGGTGAGTTTGCCGTTCTTGTAGCAACGTGTCTGCGCCATGTCCTCACACTAACGTCGGGCAATTCGGCCCGGCGCGGGCCGAAGGGCCGAACCCTGCCCCCGGGCGGTTTGTCAAGAGGGTGATTGCGTTCGGGGTTGGCAGTTATGGTTTGGCGATGACCAGCACCCGATCTCGAGCTGTCGTCCGTCGCGCGCACGACGGCAGCGTCGTACGATTCGCAGCCCGCCTGGGCTTTGCCGCGAGCGGTATCGTGCACATTCTCATTGGGGCGATCGCCATTGAGGTCGCCGTGGGTTCGCGGGCGCCCGAGGCGGACCAGAGCGGGGCCCTCGGCCAGCTGGCGAGCAGCCCGGGCGGAGGCGTGCTCTTGTGGGTGCTGGTGGTCGGATTCGGGGCCCTGGGACTCTGGCTGGTCGCGAACGCGTTTCTTCTGCCGGCAGGCGAGCGCACGCAGCGGGTTTCGCACTTTGTGACCAACTTCACGAAGGGCGTCGTGTATCTGGTGCTCTGCCTGACGGCGCTGACCTTCGCTCGAGGCGGCAGCACCAGCAGCGCCAGCAGCACCGGCACAGCGAGCGGCGACCTGCTGGCATCGCCGGGTGGGGCGGTGGTCCTGGTCGTGATCGGTGTGGGTGTCTTCGCCGTGGGGCTGTATCTGTTGGTGAAGGGTGTGCGCCAGAAATTCACTGACGATCTCCGGCTGCCGCGCGGAACGGCGGGGCGGGTCACGGTGGTGCTGGGAACCGTCGGCTACGTGGCCAAGGCGGTTGCCCTCGGAGCCGTCGGCATCCTGTTCGTGGTTGCTGCAGTCACCGGGGATGCCGCTCAAGCGAACGGGCTCGACGGAGCACTCAAGTCACTGGCCTCGCTGCCGTTCGGGGTGGTCATCCTCGTGGTCGTCGGCCTGGGGCTCATCGCCTACGGGTTGTACAGTTTCGTGCGCGCCCGGTTGGCACAACTGTGACCGCGATCGCCGACGCCCCCTCGTCGGACGCCGACGACACAACCCAGAGCAGCGACGGGAGATGGGCCGCCGTCGTCTACAACCCGATCAAGGTCGATCTAGATGCGATTCGCGCCGTGGTCGCGCGCGAGGAGCGAGCGGCCGGGTGGGCACCGACACAGTGGTTTGAGACGAGCGAGGATGACCCGGGCCAGGGCGCGGCGTCGCGTGCCGTGGCCTCGGGTGCATCGATGGTGATCGCGGCCGGTGGCGACGGCACTGTGCGAGCCGTCGCGCAAGGCGTGTGGGAGCACTCGGTTCCGCTGGCGCTGCTTCCGTCGGGCACCGGCAACCTGCTGGCGCGAAATCTCGACCTCACCCTCGACGACCTCGATCACTCGATCCACACCGCGTTCTGCGGCACCGATCGCCCGATCGACATCGGCCTCATCGACATCACGCGCGAGGATGCCTCGTCATCGACCCATGTCTTCCTCGTCATGGCGGGTCTCGGCCTCGACGCCAAAATGCTCGCGAACACCGACGATGACCTCAAGAAGAAGGCGGGGTGGCTGGCATACGCGAAGGCCCTCACCACGACGCTTCGGGACAAGAACGAACTGCGTTTCCGCTACCGGCTCAACGCCGGGCAGCCTCGTTCGATCCGGGCCCACACCATCATCGTGGGCAACTGCGGCGCCCTTCCCGCCAACATCACCCTGATGCCGGACGCGGCCGTCGACGACGGCCAGTTCGACGTGCTGCTTCTGCGGCCCGAGGGTTTCGTCGGCTGGGTTCAGATCTTCGTGAAGGTCTTGTGGGAGAACGGGGTGCTTCGGCGCACCAGGGCCGGGCGTGCCCTGATGACGAAGGAGGTGAGTGCCCTGCGCTACGTCAAAGCGTCGGAGCTGACCGTCGAGCTCGCCCGGGCGGAGGAGATCGAGTTGGATGGTGACGGCTTCGGCGTCGCCACCGGATTCCGGTCGGTGGTGAAACCCGGCGGGATCGTCATTCGCGTTCCGGCCGATTCGTGAGCCAACCGCCACGCGATGCTGCGAACCGGCCTCTGCGCGACTCGGCCCGCGAAGGCGACGCGCAGGAACTCCGCCAGGACCTGAAACTCGGCGCCGTCGACCTCACGCACTGGTACACGCCGATCGGCCGGGTGCTGGCCCGTGTCGCGCGCCGGGTGAGCGCGGTCGTCGGCGCTCGGCCCGCGCTGGTACTCACCCTTGTGGTCGGTGCGCTGGTCGCGCTCCTGCTGAGCTTTCTCGCATCCCGCGTGTACGACGCCGTCACCGAATCGGATGGCGTCGCCGGCCTCGACCAGCCGATACTGCAGGCCGCCATCCGGGCGAGGTCGCCGTTTCTCGACTCCGTGGTCACCGCCTACACGAACGTCGCCGGGCCGATCGGGATGCCCATCATCGCCGTGGCAGCCGCGCTCGTGCTCTCGCTGTGGCGCAAGTCCTGGACCCCCGCGATTCTCATCGTCGCAGCGGGAGCTGGTTCGCTGCTCATGACCATCGCCGGCAAAGACATCATCGGTCGCCACCGCCCACCCCTTGTCGACGCGGTGCCGCCCTACGAATACTCGCCGTCGTTCCCGAGCGGTCACACCCTCAACGCCATCGTCATCGCGGGGGTCGTCGCCTACATCCTGATCCTGCGGCAGAAGTCCACCCGCGCGCGTGTGATCACGATCACGATCGCGGCGTTGTTCGCCCTGACGATCGGACTCAGCCGCGTGTTTCTGGGCCACCACTGGTTCACCGATGTGCTGGCGGGCTGGACGCTCGGCGGGGCGTGGCTGGCGCTCATCATCACAGCACATCGGCTGTACCTCACGTCGCGCCGCCACGGGGCGCCGATCGGTCCCGCGGGTCGCGCTGGCCAGTCAGCGGGCTAGTTGCGCGTCTGTCCGGCTGCGACCATTTCAGCGGTTTTGGAGATTCGTGTCGCGCGCGTCTCCGGCCGTTTCGCGTCGGTGATCCAGAGCACGAACTGGCGCTGGTGGCTGTATGCGAGCGCACGAAATGCGTCGAACTGTCCGGCGTCGATCAACGCCGCCTCGATGTCGTCGTCGAGCTCGACCGTGCGCTCACTGGTATCGAGCTCGACAGTCACATGGATGGTGTCGCCGGGGACTTTGCCCAGTCGGCTCAGCGTCTCCTGCAGAACAAGAATCAGCGGGTCCTCCCGCATACGTGTGATCGATCCGCGGTATGCGATGCCGTCGAAGGTCGCGAGCACAGGCACGCGACCGCTGGTTCCGAACAACTCCTTCAGGTCGCCGGGGAACGGAACAAAGGCCGAGGATCCCACATTGTCGGAACGCTGCACTGTTGCATCGAACTCGAGTCTGCCGGGGTTCGAGTAGGTCACCACGCAAAAATCCTAGAAGGGTTGTGCGTGACGAACGAAACGAATGTTTCGACGACGGGCAGCACGAACCAGAGAATGCCCAATACTCCCATCAGCAGCTGCAGGATGATTTGCCCTGCACCGATCGAGTCCGTTCGTCTGCGCAGGCGCACGGCGTTGATCTCAAGGATCAGAGTGGTGACCGCAACCGCGATTTCGCACAGCACGAAAAAGACCGGTGGGTGCAGCACGAAGTATGACAAGAAGATGAGACCCAGAAGCGTCTCGAAGACACCTGTCGCCACCAGAAGGTTGTGCGCCTTCTTGTCGAAGACGACGGGGGCAATGGAGTCGGCGGGTGCGGGTGCGGGTGCCGGTCGAGAGTCGAGGGGAACCTGCGCCACGTTCTCGGACCACGCGTAGCCCGTCCACCAGCGTCGCAGGGAGACGTCCTGGACGTGGGGATCCTGGTACCACCCCGCCGGGATCTGAGTAGGCGCATCCATAATCGAACTGCCTTCCCCCGGGCGCTCACAATTCAAGGCAACGCTAGTCAGGAACTGAGGCGCTGCCATCCCCCTGTTGAGGGGCCGCGTGGCCTGCCGGGCAGTGGCTCCCACGAAGTCGGTGAACGAATCATCCGCCGGAGAGTCCACATGCCGCCCGCTCGGCTACTGCAGCTTCGCGAGGATCGCCTTGGCTAGCGTGACCGACTTCGGCCACGTCGTCGTACCGCTGTCGTCGAGGCCGATCACGTTCACGATGTAGGAGCCTGATTTCACATCGAGAACCAGTCCGTGCCCGTCCGCCTCGTCGCCGACACCGCTGACGGCCGTCGACTTGCCGGTGACGTTGAGAACCGTCAACTGCGTCTTCCAGTCGCTGGCGGTCGAGTTCGGAAAGACGTTGACCGAGAAGAAGTTTCCCCCGCCGCTGTATCGGCACTCGGCTGCATCCGGCTTTGCAGACGTGATCGGCTCGTTGATTTGCGTGCCGACTTCTGCGGCGGTGAGCACGCACGGGTCGACCTTCGCCGACGACTTCGAACCGCTGCTCGTCGATGCACTCGAGCCCCCGGACGTGGCGCCAGAGGCGGTTCCGGATGCTGAACATCCCGCGAGTCCAAAGACGAGCGCGGAGGCGAGAAGGGTGATGGCTGCAATGGCCATCGGGGGTCGCTGGGAGCGGGTATTTGTCATACCTGAATTCAACCGACGGGGCGTAACGCCTCGGTAACGCCTGCGCCAGGGCTGAAGCACCATGTTCCGCCGCGCGGTGCCCAGGACGCCGCGCCGCGTCGATACCTGGTCGAATGGTCGTCAAACGCCACCGCGAGTGGCTCACGCACCAGCCCAAAAAGAAGTCCCGCTCCCAGTAGAAGCCGGCAAACGGGCACCACCACGAGCGGCAGAAGTGTCACGGATGTATTGACGCACAACCGGTACCGATGCGCTGAGGCATCACACACGTGCTGGTTCGCATATTTGCCCGGCCGATTACTCGTCTCGGAAGATCTCGTCGCGGTAAAAGCGTCCAAGAGCAGCCCCGCTGGGAAGTAAGACCTTCGGCAGGGTGAGTCCGTCGTAGAGCTCGCGGTGTCGTCGCCGATTTACCCGGCCGGGGCCCAATATGTACTGAATCATTCCCCAGTTCAGGCGATCCACGGTTCCTTCCAGTCCGCCGATTCTTTCGCGACGGTTGCGTGTCCGCTGGAGATAGCGCACGAGGCTAGAGGCAGTTGCGGAGTCGAGCAGGATGAACCCGGTTGCGCGGGCCAGTCGCTGCGGCAACAAACTCGAATAGTTCCCTTCGATTACCCATCGCTCCAACCGGACTGCTTTGTCGTGCAATTCTGCGAACTCGTCATCTGGGCGCAGCTGCCACTGGGAACCAGGAACATGGCGGTACTGGTCGAGGTGAACTACCGGAAGTCTCTTAGCGTCTCCCATCGCGCGCGCGAGGGTCGATTTTCCGCTGTTCGACGGCCCCATGATGCAGATACGCACACCGAGATCATCGAGACTCATTGGTTGATTATCCCAAAGCGTTCTTGAACTGCTGGGCTAGGTATTTGAAAGCAGGGCATGCGCAGGTCAAACGGGTGGTGGTTGCCGCTCAGGCGCATGGATCAGGTTCGATAAGCGCGAACCGCGTCGGGAGCGCGTACGACCCGCCTACTCCCGTTGGATATTTCTTCGAGAATTTCGTCGTCGCCACCTTTGCACGCAGCCATGGGGCCAACCGGGGCTATTCGATCCGCATTTGGCGTTGCACTGAAATAAAATTAATGATCCTTAGTCCTAAGAGCGTTTACATAAAGCTGTGTTGGTCTAAACTAAAGCCATGTCGACAACTCCAATCCCGGTCAAGCGATCCCTCCGCGCTATCGGACAAAACGTCGCCAGCCAGCGAAAGCTATTGGGGCTGACGGCGCGGATGGTCGCGGAACGAGCAGGAACCACACCGCCGACGATCAGCAAGCTCGAGAACGGCGAAGGCACAACACTTGAGATCACCCTGCGTGTACTGCGTGTCCTCGGTCTCATGGATGGCGTCGTCGCCGCTACTGATCCGTTCGGCACCGAGCGGGGCCGACTCATGGTGGACGAGAGGCTCCCCGAGCGCGTGAGGGTGCGTAATCATGACTGATACGTACGAAGTAACGACAGTAGTGGGCCGCACAGAGGTGCTCGCGGGCAGGATCTACCGCACCAGGACTTCGGGAGCTTTTGAATATGACACTGCATACTTGCGCATGCGAGAAGCATTCGAGCTTTCGCCAGCACTCGGCCTGTTCCCAGGCGCGCAGCCACTAGCTCCCGTAAACCCGTTTAGCGACTCGGCGCCGGATACTTGGGGACGCACGGTGCAGAACCGCGCGGCTGGCCGCACGCTTGATGAGCTCAGCCTCATGTTTGGGGTCAGCGACGAGGGTCGCCAGGGAGCCACACGTTTCTGGGCTGACGGTGTCGCGGTATCGGCGGACCACGGGGTGCCAGTCGAAGCGGATTTGTCCGAGATCATTCACGTCGCCGATCAGATCGAGCGCGGCGAGCCAGACATCGACCAAGTCGCGATCCGTCGGCTGTTCAGGGCGACCGGCTCACTGGGCGGTGCTCGGCCAAAGGCGAACGTGAAGATCGGGGCTGATCTTTGGCTGGCGAAATTCCCAAAGCCGATTGGCGACGACTGGAACGTTATGGCGTGGGAGGCAGCGATGCTGGATGCCATGGGCGCGGTGGGGATCGACACGCCCGAGCATATGACGAAGCGATTCACCGTCGACGGCTCCGAACGCACAGTGCTCTTTCTCAGACGATTCGACCGCACGGACGACGGCATCCGCATCCCCTACATCTCGGCGATGACTGCACTCGAAGCCACCGACGGCGACAAAGGTGATTGGGTTGACGTGGTCGACTTCGCTCGTCTAAACGGCTCCGACCCAATCGAACTGTGGCGACGGGCCGTCTTCGGCTGTCTGGTGGGCGACCTCGATGACCATCTGCGCAACCACGGCTTTCTTCGTCGCGGCACTGCTTGGATCGTGTCTCCGGCCTTCGATGTGAACCCTGAGCCTCTCGGTGACGGTAGTCGCCACCAGCTCGCTCTCTTTGGAAATAGCGAGTTGAGCCTGGACTCTTTATTGGCGAAGGACTCACTCAGTCTCTTCGGAGTGCGAGAGTCGGTAGCTGACGCTTTCCTGCAGCGGCTGAAACTCGAGCTGACCGCCTTGCCACGACACGCTCTCACTCATGGTGCCGACTCATCCAGCATCAACGTGATGAGCTCCCGCATTACCGCCGCGGTTGCGGCTTTAGCGTAGGACGAGTCGTCCAATCCCGTGACCCAGCAAGCCGGCAAAAAGAAGTCCCGCTCCCAGTAGAAGCCTGGAAACGGGACAGTGGCTCCGACGGGCGTCGATCCCGTGACCTCTCGATTTTCAGTCGAACGCTCTACCAACTGAGCTACAGAGCCCTGCCAACCTAAAAAGTTGAACAGAAGGCACGGCCATGCTGGCGAGAGCAGACCGTGCCTTGCGACCCTGACCGGACTTGAACCGGCGACCTCCGCCGTGACAGGGCGGCGCGCTAACCAACTGCGCTACAGGGCCTTGCTATTTAGTTCTTCAAACATCGTCTGATGTTTCGTGACCCCAACGGGATTCGAACCCGTGTTAACGCCGTGAAAGGGCGCCGTCCTAGGCCACTAAACGATGGGGCCATGGTGTTCAGAACGCCATAGCAACCGAGGGACAAGCATACGGGGGCGCTGACACAAACGCCAAACGCGTGCATTCCACGGACAGGCCGCGGTGGTACCGGCTATGCGGCGCATCTCCGCATAGGTTCAACTCGTCATTGAGACTTCGCCGGCGATCGCGCCGAAGTGGTCTCTTCCGACGACCACTGGGCAAAATCGAGTTGCGTTGTTACTGTTATCAATGTTAACAGTGTTACTGGCGTGACTCGAAGACGGCCATGACACGATTCGGGGACTCATGATCTGGACACACTTCGCGGGGGCGCGGCGTCGGGCACGATCGCACGCTCGCGGGCGGCGGGTCGTCGCATCCGTCACCGTGCTCGGGGTGCTGGTGACCGCGTTCCGTCGTCGCAGGAGCCTCGGACGCCGCGTTCGCCGACAGCTACCCGTCGTGGGTGCAGGTGCAGCAGGCCAACGCGAATGTCGCCGCCAAGACGGCAGAGATCGCCCAGTTGCAGGCCCTCATCAACAGCCTCGATGCGCAGGTCGCGTCGACCCAGGCGGATGCCAAAGTCAAGGGCGACGCCTACGGCACCGCGCAGGACGCCTACTATTCCGCCGCCGTGCAGGAGCAGGCGCTCGAGAAGCAGGCGGAGGCCGCGAACGTGCTGCGCAAGAAGTCCGAGGCGCAGGCCGGGCAGCTCGCAGCCCAGCTGGCCCGCAGCGGCAGCACCGGCTTCCAGCTCAACCTCTTTCTGAACGGCAAGGACGCCCAGAAGGTGCTCGACGGCATCGGCAACGGCGGTCGGGTCTCCGCCCGGGCCGAGTCGATCTACCGCACCGCACTGCAGGACCAGCGCACCGCGCAGGCGCTGACCGACCAGGCCAACGTCGCGAAGTCCATCCTCGCCAACCTGAAGGCAGTCGCGCAGGCCGCCTACGAGGTCGCGCAGAAAGCGGCGGATGCCGCCCAGGCCGCCCTCGACGCCCAAAGCGCCCACAAGTCGGAGCTCCAGGCGCAGCTTGCCTCGCTCACCACCGACGCGACCATGACCCAGGCGCAGTACATTGCCGGGCTGAAGGCCCAGTTCGGTATCGACGGTGTTCCCGACACGGAGATCTCGAACACGGGGTGGGCTCTGCCCACCCGGGGGCTCATCTCGTCCGGCTTCGGGATGCGCGTCAACCCGTTCAACGGCATCTTCCAGCTGCACGATGGCACCGACATGGCCCACGGATGCAGCCAGCCGATCTACGCGGGCCACGCCGGAACCGTCGACTACGCCGGCTGGTACGGCGCGCTCGGCGAGTTCATCCGCATCCAGAACGACGGCACGTACGAGACCGGGTACGGGCACATCGCCGCCGGGCAGATCCTCGTGCACGACGGCCAGCAGATCCAGGTCGGTCAGCTGATCGCTCGCACCGGCGAGACCGGCACCGCCACCGGCTGCCACCTGCACTACATGGTCATCATCAACGGCACTCCGGTCGATCCGGTGCCATTCATGCGAGGGCAGGGCATCGCGCTTGGTCAGGCTTAGCAATGAGGCTATGCGCTAATGCGCCGCCGCCACAGGCGCCTGGTCGGGGCGCTGTCACTGGTCGTCGCCGTCGGGATGCTCGTCGGCGCCGGCAGTACAGCCGCGTCCGCTGACGACCCGACCTTCCCCACCTGGGCCCAGGTGCAGGCGGCGAAGGCCAGCGCCGCCGCGAAAGCCGCCGAGGTCGCGAAGATCCGGGGGCTGATCGCCACAGTGCAGGCCCAGGCCGCCGCGGCCGGCAAGGCAGCGCTCGTCGCGGGCGAGACCTACCTCGAGGCCCAAAACGCTCTCGCGGCGGCGACGGCGACATCCGACAGGCTCGCGCTGCAGGCGAAGGCCGCCAAGGCGAAGGCTGCTGCTTCGTCACGCGAGGCGGGCCAGCTCGCAGCGCAGCTGGCGCGATCCGGCCACGGCAACATCTCGCTCGACCTGCTGCTCAACCAGCGCTCGATCGTCGAACTTCCTCGAGGTGCTCGCAACGATGAGCAAGCTAAGCGAGACATCCGCCCGACTCTTCGCCACCGCCGAGGTCAGACCAGAAGACCGCCGATTCGCTCGCCGCGCAGGCGACGCTCGCGGAGTCGGTGCGCTCGACCAGGGCTGCAACAGCGAAGACCGATCTCGCGGCGGCGCAGTCTTCGGCCGCCTCCGCAACCGCCAAGGTCACCTCGCAGACGGCGCAACAGTCGGTGCTCACTGCGCAACTCGCGTCGCTGAACGGAACATCGGCATCGACCGAGGCGGCCTACTACGACGGCGTCGCCTGGGAAGCGAAGCAGGCGGCCGGCACCACCCCGCCGCCCGCGGTGACCCCGCCCGGTCCGGTGCCCGGTGCGCCGAACAGCTCGGCCGTCGCCGTGGCGATCGCCTTTGCGCAGGCCCAGCTGGGCAAGCCCTACGTCATCGCCGGTGCGGGCCCGAACGGGTGGGACTGCTCAGGCCTCACGCTGAAGGCCGTACGCCGCCGCGGGCGTCTACATCGGCACCCACGGGTCGAACAGCCAGTACAACACCCTGTCGTCGTCGAACCGGCTGGTGCCGTACGCGTACCGCCAGCCCGGCGACCTGCTCTTCTACTCCGACGGCGGGTCGACGAGCGCCAGCAAGTACCACGTCGCGATCTACATCGGCAACGACCAGATGATCGAGGCGCCGTACCCGGGCGTGAATGTGCGGATCGCCGCCGTGCGCTTCGGCGACCTCGTACCTCTGGTGGGGCGCCCGTCGAGCTGACGGGCCGATTCACTAACCGGGCTGACCGGTTACTGCTCGACTACGGCTTGTAGGCGGCGATACCCGCGGCGATGATCTCCTCGGCCTCCGCCGCGTTGCCCCAGCCCTCGGTCTTGACCCACTTGCCGGGCTCGAGGTCCTTGTAGTGCTCGAAGAAGTGCTCGATCTCCTTGCGCGTGTACTCGGGAATGTCGTCGACATCCTGGATCCAGGTCCAGCGCGGGTCCTTCGCCTGCACGGCGATGACCTTGGCGTCCGAGCCGCCGTCATCCGTCATGTTGAAGACGCCGACCGGGCGCACCGAGACACCGACGCCCGGGAAAAGCGGGTAGTCGAGCAGCACGAGCACGTCGACCGGGTCGCCGTCGAGGCCGAGCGTGTGCTCGAAGAAGCCGTAGTCGGTCGGGTAGACGAAGCCTGTGAAGAGCACGCGGTCGAGAAAGACGCGGCCCGTCTCGTGGTCGACCTCGTACTTGTTCTGGCTCCCCTTCGGGATTTCGATGATGGCGTCGTACGCGGCCATGACTTGCTCCTCAAGCATCTGGGATGAACTGCAATAACGTTACTGGATGGACTCGCACCGCCGACCGCGACTGACCCCGGCGATCGCCGACGTGCGGCGCGCGGTGCGCGGCCTGCTGCCGGCCGAGGGCCTTGTGCTGGTCGCGCTGAGCGGCGGTCCCGATTCGCTCGCGCTCGCCGCCGCGGCCGCGTTCGAGGCGCCGCGGGCGGGACTGCGCGCCGGCGCGGTGATCGTCGATCACGGGCTGCAGCCCGGCTCGGCGGATGTCGCGGCACGCGCGGCACAGCAGGCGCGCGAGCTCGGGCTCGACCCGGTGCTGGTGCGCGCGGTGACCGTGGGTACAGAAGGCGGCCCCGAGGCGGCGGCGCGCGCGGCGCGATATGCCGCCCTCGAGGATGCGGCTGCGGAGGCCGGGGCCACGCTGGTGCTGCTCGGGCACACGCTCGACGACCAGGCCGAGACGGTGCTGCTCGGGCTGGCACGGGGCAGTGGCGCGACGAGCCTGCACGGGATGGCCGAACGCTCCGGCCTCTACGGCCGGCCGCTGCTGGGCATCCGCCGGGCGACGACCCTCCAGTTCTGCGTCGACTCGCGGGCTCGAGCCGTGGACCGATCCCGCAGAACTCCGACGAGGCGTTCGCGCGGGTGCGGGTGCGCACAACGGTGCTGCCCCTGCTCGAACGCGAGCTCGGCCCCGGCATCGCGGAGGCGCTCGCTCGCACGGCCGAGCAACTGCGTGAAGACAGCGACGCCCTCGACCACTTCGCCGAGGAGATCGCCGAAGAACTCGCCGACCTCGCCGAGTCGGGCATCTCGCTGCCCGTTCGGGCGCTCGCATCCAACCCTCCCGCACTGCGGCAGCGGCTCATCCGGCTGGCCGTGCGACAGCGAGTTCCACGTCTCGCTCAGCCGGGCCCAGACCCTCGAGGTCGCGCGGCTGGTCACCGACTGGCACGGCCAGAAACCGCTCGACCTCCCGGGCGTTAGGGTTGAACGGCAGGGCGGCCTGCTCATCTTCACCGCAACGGAATAGGTGCCAATGGAAGCCAGCGACGTTTCTGCCGATCTCACCCGCGTGCTCGTGTCAGAGGCGCGAGATCCGCGCCAAGCTGGCCGACCTGGCCCGCCGCATCGAGGTCGACTATGCCGACGATCGCCCGCTTCTGGTGGGCGTGCTCAAGGGTGCCGTGATGGTGATGGCCGACCTGGCTCGCGAGCTGCGCATCCACATCGACATGGACTGGATGGCCGTCTCCTCGTATGGGGCGGGCACGCAGTCGAGCGGCGTCGTGCGCATCCTCAAAGACCTGGACACCGACCTCACCGGCCGACGGGTGCTGATCGTCGAAGACATCATCGACTCCGGGCTGACGCTCTCGTGGCTCAAAGAGAACCTGTCCCTGCGCGGCGCGAAATCCGTCGAGATCTGCGCGCTGCTGCGCAAGCCGGATGCCGCAAAGGTGGACGTCGATGTGAAGTACCTCGGTTTCGACATCCCGAACGAGTTCGTGGTCGGCTACGGCCTCGACTATGCGGACGCCTACCGCAACCTGCGCGATGTCGCCATCCTCGCCCCGCACGTCTACGAGCACTGACCCGCCTCTCCTTTTTCAGGAGGGTGTGGGGAAATTGTGAAGTGGGAGGTGGGTGCCGGGCCGGATTCTCAACCATCCGTGGCACACACTCCTGAACTGGGTACCCATTCTCCTGAAAAAGGAGAGTCGGAGGGACCCCACGGATTGGGGTTACGCCCGGAGCAAACATCCAGCAGGCGCCAAGGCAGCGCGGGGTAACCTTCTAAGCACGTCTCGAAAAGGAAGGTGAAGGGCCGCTCGAGCCCGATCATCATGGATATTAAGCGCTTGCTCCGCGGCCCGCATCCTGTGGATTGTCGTTGTCGGCGTCCTGCTGTGGATCGCGGCATCATTCCTTCTCGCGCCCGGCTACCACGCGATCTCGACGCAGGAGGGCCTCAACCTGCTCAAGGGGCAGACCGTCACCAAGGCGGTCACGCACGACCCCGACCAGTACGTCGACCTCACGCTGTCGACGCCCTACAAGGGCAGCAAGCTCGTGCAGTTCTACTACGTCGCGCCGCGCGGCCCCGAGGTGATCGCCGACGATCACACAAGTCGGGCGTCGACCGTATCGACGACGCCGTCGACCAGTCGAGCATCTGGTCGACCATCGGCGGCCTCATCCTGCCGCTGCTGCTGTTCGGTGTTGTCGTGTTCTTCCTGTTCCGCGGCATGCAGGGCGGCGGAAACCGCGTCATGCAGTTCGGCAAGTCGAAGGCCCGACTGGTCGGCAAGGATGCCGCCAAGGTCACGTTCGCGGATGTCGCGGGTGCGGATGAGGCGATCGAGGAGCTCGAAGAGATCAAGGACTTCCTGAAGGACCCGGCGCGCTTCCAGGCGGTCGGTGCCCGTATCCCGAAGGGCGTGCTGCTGTACGGCCCTCCCGGAACCGGTAAGACCCTGCTCGCCCGCGCCGTCGCCGGCGAGGCCGGAGTGCCGTTCTACTCGATCTCCGGTTCGGACTTCGTCGAGATGTTCGTGGGTGTCGGCGCGAGCCGCGTTCGCGACCTGTTCACGCAGGCCAAGGAGAACTCGCCGTCGATCATCTTCGTCGACGAGATCGACGCGGTCGGTCGTCACCGCGGCGCCGGCATCGGCGGCGGCAACGACGAGCGCGAGCAGACACTCAACCAGCTGCTCGTCGAGATGGACGGCTTCGACGTCAAGACCAACGTGATCCTGATCGCGGCGACCAACCGCCCCGACGTGCTCGACCCCGCGCTGCTGCGCCCGGGCCGGTTCGACCGCCAGATCGGTGTCGACGCGCCCGACCTCAAGGGTCGCCAGCGCATCCTCGAGGTGCACGGGCGCGGCAAGCCGCTCGCGGCCGGCGTCAACCTCGAGGTTCTCGCCCGCAAGACCCCCGGGTTCACGGGCGCCGACCTGGCGAACGTGCTCAACGAGGCAGCCCTGCTGACCGCTCGCTCGCACGCCCAGCTGATCGACAACCGGGCCCTCGACGAGGCCGTCGACCGCGTGATGGCCGGCCCGCAGCGCCGCTCGCGCATCATGGCCGACAAAGAGAAGCTCATCACCGCGTACCACGAGGGCGGCCACGCGCTCGCTGCTGCGGCGATGCGCCACACCGACCCGGTGACCAAGATCACGATCCTGCCGCGCGGCCGCGCCCTCGGGTACACGATGGTTCTTCCGCTGCAGGACAAGTACTCCGTCACCCGCAACGAACTGCTCGACCAGCTCGCCTACGCCATGGGCGGCCGTGTCGCCGAGGAGATCGTGTTCCACGACCCCACCAGCGGCGCATCCAATGACATCGAGAAGGCGACCGCCACCGCCCGCCGGATGGTCACCGAGTACGGCATGAGTGCCGCAATCGGGTCGGTCAAGCTGGGCACCGCCGCGGGCGAGCCCATGATGGGCCGCGACGGCGGTGCACGCGACTACTCCGAGACCATCGCGGAGACCGTGGACTCCGAGGTGCGCCAGCTCATCGAGCAGGCGCACACGGAGGCGTGGACGGTCATCAACGACAACCGCGACATCCTCGACCACCTCGCGACCGAGCTTCTCGAGAAGGAGACGCTCGACCACGAGCAGCTGGCCGAGATCTTCAAAGACGTCAAGAAGCTGCCCGAGCGCCCGCAGTGGCTCTCGAGCAAGGAGCGCCCGCTGTCCAACCTTCCCGCCGTGAAGGTGCCCTCCAAGGCGCCGATCGACGAGGGAGCGGTCGACGGCGGCGTGCAGTCCGGCCTGCCGTCGAAGCCGACTCGCACTCCCCGCCCGCGCAAGTCTCCCGGCATCGCAACCGCCTAGTACGCGCGTGGCTCCCATCGACACCGGGCGCGTCGAGGCTGCCGTCGCCGAGATCCTCGCCGCTATCGGCGAGGATCCGTCGCGCCCCGGCCTGGTGTCGACTCCGGCACGCGTCGCCGAGTCGTTCGCCGACTTCTTCGCCGGGCTGGATGTCGACCCGCTCGATCACCTGGCGGGTGCGCTCGACCTGGACCTGCCCCCGGATCAACTCGGCGAACTGGTGCTCATCCGCGACATCGAGTTCCGTTCGATGTGCGAACACCACCTGCTCCCGTTCACCGGAGTTGCGCATGTCGCATATATTCCCAAGCGCAGAATCGTAGGACTTGGCAAGATACCTCGTGTGGTGGAAACTCTTGCCTCTCGTCCGCAGCTCCAGGAGCGGCTCACCGAAGAGATCGCGAAGACGCTCAACGTCGGCCTCGAGCCGCACGGTGTTCTCGTCGTCCTCGATCGTCTCACAGCTGCGTGGCCGCACGCGGTCCGCGGCAGTCGAGGAGCACGACGGTCACCCTGGCGACTCGTGGTTCGCTCAACGACCCGGTGGAGAAGTCGGGCATCCTGGCACTGCTGGGCAGCGCAGAAGGAGGCATCCGTGGCTAACGCGGTGGCACGAATCCGGCCGACGGCGCCCGCGCGCAGCCGCCCCGTCATCGTCGGCGTTCTCAACGTGACGCCTGACTCGTTCAGCGACGGCGGAAAATTCGTCGACATCGATGCCGCGGTCGCGCACGCGGTCACGCTGCGCGCGGCGGGCGCCGACTTCATCGACGTCGGTGGCGAGTCGACCAGGCCGGGCGCCGAACGGCTCGACCCGAAGGCCGAGCGCAAGCGGGTGCTGCCCGTGCTGAAGGCCCTGCTGGAGCGGGAGATCCCGGTCAGCATCGACACGATGAACTCGTCGACCGCTCTGGCCGCCGCCGACGCCGGAGTGCTCGTCGTCAACGACGTCTCCGGCGGCCTTGCCGATCCGGAGATGTACCGCACGGTCGCCGAGACCGGTGTGCACTACATCGCCTCGCACTGGCGCGGGCCGAGCGACGACATGGACAACCAGGCCGTCTACCGCAACGTCGTCTTCGAGGTTCGCGACTCCCTGAAGGCCCGCATCGCGGAGATGCTCGTCTGGGGCATCTCGCCGGACAAGATCGTGCTCGACCCCGGCCTCGGCTTCGCCAAGACCGCCGACCACAACTGGGCGCTGCTCAAGGCCCTGCCGCGGCTCGCGTCCATCGGCTACCCGCTGCTCATCGGCGCATCGCGCAAGCGCTTCCTGGCTCCGTTCGCCGAGGAGGGCGCCCCGACCTCGGAGCGTGACTTCGCGACATCCATCGTCAGCGCCCTCGCCGCGCAGGCCGGAGTCTGGGGTGTTCGCGTGCACGATGTCGAGACGACGTCGAAGGCGCTCGATGTGTGGGCAGCCTGGAACGCCGGCGGGGTGCATGGCTGACGATCAGCTGACCCTGACCGGTCTGCGTGCCACCGCGCACCACGGGGTGTTCGAGCACGAACGACTGAACGGGCAGGAGTTCGTCGTCGACCTGACGGTCTGGTTCGACTCGCGGGAGGCCGCGAGCTCTGACGACCTGGGTCGCACCGTGGACTACGGGGTGCTCGCCGAGCGAGGTCGTTGCCGCCGTCGAGAGCGACCCGGTCGACCTGATCGAGACGGTCGCCGAGCGCCTCGCCCAGGTCGCGCTGGCGCATGACGCGGTGTCGCGTGTGCGCGTCACGCTGCACAAGCCCTCGGCGCCGATCCAGGTTCCGTTCGACGACGTTTCGATCACCATCGAGCGGACGCGCGCGTGAGCGCATCCGCCGTCGCGATCCTCTCGCTGGGCAGCAACCTGGGCGACCGCGAGCGCACAATTCGTGAGGCCATCGCCGACCTCTCGGCGGTGCCGGGCGTGCGGGTGCTTGCGACCTCGGGGCTCGTCGAGACCGCCGCGGTGAAGCCCGCCGGCGTGGATGTCGCCGCGCCGGCATACCTGAACGCCATCGCCCAGGTTGAGACCTCCCTGTCGCCCTCCGACCTTCTCGCGGCCACGTCCTCGATCGAGGCCGGGCACGGGCGGGTGCGCACCGAGGTGCTGGGGCGACCGCACCCTCGACATCGACATCGTCACGTTCGGCGAGTTGAGACAAGACGACGAATCGCTCACGATTCCGCACCCGCGCGCCAGCGAACGAGCGTTCGTGCTCGTCCCGTGGCTGCAGCTCGACCCGGATGCGACCCTGCCGGGAATCGGACGGGTGGATGCCCTTCCGGAGGCGACCGCGGCTGTGCGACGCTACCCTGCGGAGGCTCTCTCGTGAAACGCACGCGACCGCTCGCGCTGGTGCTCTTCGCCATCGTCGGCGCGGGGGTCGGCTGGCTGCTCGACGTGGTGCTGATGGCGTCCGGCGCCGCGGTCGCCACGCTCCCCTTCACCCTCGCCCTGTCCCTCGCGGTGATCGGGGTGCTCGTGCTGGTCTTCGCGATCCCGGTGCGCCGTGCGGTTCGCGATCGCGAGAACCACGCCGTCGACCCGTTCTACGCGACGCGCGTCGTCGTGCTCGCGAAAGCGTCGAGCATCGCGGGATCGCTGCTGTTCGGCGCCTCGGTGTCGATCGTCGCGTACCTGCTGACCCGCGCCGTCGTCGCGGCGGTAGGCTCGATCTTCTCGTCTGGCGCGTGCATCGCCGGTGCCGTCGTGCTTGTGGTGTGCGGACTCGTCGCCGAGAACATGTGCAGCATCCCGCCCGACGACAAAGACAAGGGCGATAAGGACCCCGCCACCGCAAGGCCGCGCTAGTGCGCGCGACAAACGAAAACAGGACGGATGAGGTGCGTGTGACCGATCGTCTCGACCTGCCGGGCGTCGACTGGCGGCGGGTGTCGCCGAAGTACGTCTACGTCGACGTCGTCTCGACGATCGTCGTCGCCATCGCCCTGGTTGCGCTGTGCAGCATCCCGACGTTCCTGTATGCGGGATCACTCTGGTGGATCGCCCCTGCCGCGGTGCTGGTGATCATGGCAGTGGTTGTCGCCTTCGTGCCGCGTCGAGTGCGTGCCATCGGCTACCAGCTGCGGGACGACGACCTGCTCTTCCGGCGCGGCCTTTTGTTCCAGAGGTTCGTGTCGGTGCCCTACGGCCGCATGCAGCTCATCGACATCACCCGGGGCCCGGTCTCGCGGATTCTCGGCCTGAGCGACCTGCATTTCGTCACGGCCGCGGCATCCAGCAGCGTATCCATCCCGGGGCTTCTCGTGGCCGATGCCGAGGAGCTGCGCGACCGGCTCGTGGCCCTCGCGGAAACGCGCCGGGCGGGACTGTGACCGACCAGCCGCCCGACGGCGACCCCATCGACGACCTGCTCCCGCCGGGTGCGGTGCTCGCGACCCGCCTCGCGGACGGGGAATGGCACCGCCTTCACCCCGCGACCCCTCTGCTGCGCGGCGGCATCGTCTTCATCGCCATTGCGGGGTACTTCGTCTCGCAGGCCCGCCAGCAGCTCATCGACCTGTTCTTCGGCGACCCGCATGCCCACGATGACGGCGACCCGCTCGTGTTCCTCACCGCCAACGGCCGGCTGCCGCTCGCCCTGCTGGCGATCGCGGGGGTGCTGATCCTCATCGTCGTGATCTTCTACCTGTCGTGGCGGGTGCACACGTTCCGCATCACCGACGAGGTCGTCGAGGTGCGCAGCGGGCTGATTCGCCGAAGCCTTCGCAAGGGCCGACTCGACCGCATCCAGGGCATCAACATCGTGCGACCGTTCTTCGCACGCCTCGTCGGCGCGGCACGGCTCGAGATCGATGTCGCAGGCCACGACGCCAACGTGCGGCTCGACTACCTGTCGTCGTCGAACGCCGACGGCCTGCGGCTCGACATCCTGCGCCTCGCGTCGGGGACGCGGCAGCGGGAGGCCGCGCTGGCCGCCCCCGACTCGCGCGGGTTCGTCGAACAGCGCGTCGCCGAGTTCATCGCGCCCGAACTCGACCCGAACCTCGCGCCGCCCGAATCGGTCGTGAAGGTGCACGTCGGGCGGCTGGTCGGCTCGATCCTGTTGCATGACACCACGTTCACCCTGCTCGTGCTGATCGCGGCCGCGGCCGTCGGCTCGGCGGTGACGGGTCGGTTCTTCGCGATCTACGCCCTGGTGCCGCTGGTTCTCGGCCTCGGCAGCTTCCTCTTCCGTCGTTTCACCAAATCGCTGCGGTACTCGATCGCGTCGACGCCGGATGGCGTTCGGGTCGGTTTCGGGCTGCTGACCCTGAGCAACGAGACGCTGCCGCCGGGGCGCATCCACTCGATCGAGGTTCGACAGCCCATCCTGTGGCGCTTCCCCGGCTGGTGGGAGATCAAGGTGAACCGGGCGTCGAAGTCGAACGCGAAGGGCGCGGATGCGCAGCGCAACACGACCATCCTGCCGGTCGGCAACCTCGACGACGTGATCCGCGTGCTCGGCCTGCTGCTGCCCGCCACGAGCGACGAGTCGGCCGCGGTGCTTCGTCTCGGTATCGTCGGGTCTGGCGTCGCGGGCGGGTTCATCAACTCGCCCTCGGCGAGCTGCGATCGTCCGCTGGTTCTCGTTCCGTCGCAACGGTTTCGCCGAGATCCCGGGCGTCGTGCTGCTGCGTCGCGGCGCCGTCTGGCGCAGCCTCGTCATGGTGCCCGAGGCGCGTGCGCAGAGCATCGCCGTCACCCAGGGGCCGATCTACCGCGCGCTCGGCCTCGCGCGAGTGCACGTGCACACGGTCAACGGTCCGGTGCGGGCCGAACTCGGCGCCATCGACCACTCGGTCGCCACCGCCTTCTTCGGCACCGTCTCCCAGCAGGTCGTTGTCGCCGTGCGATCGGATGCCACGCATCGCTGGCGTGCGGACGGGACGACCGCCTGATGGAGCGTTCCGGGCGGCTTGGTATCGGCATCGTCGGTGCGGGCAAGGTGGGGCCCGTCTTCGGCGCTGCGCTCGCCGGCGCCGGCCACGCCATCGTGGGAATCTCCGCGGTGTCGCAGCAGAGCCGGGATCGCGCCGAGGCGATGCTTCCCGGGGTGCCGATCCTCGACATCCCGGCCATCCTGGAGCGCAGCGAGCTCGTCATCCTTGCCGTGCCGGAGGCCGAGCTGCCCTCCCTGGTCGCCGGTCTCGCCGCGGTCGGCGCCTGGCAGCCGGGGCAGCTCGTGCTGCACACGGCGCCCGCACTCGGAACAGAGGTGCTGCTGCCCGCACAGGCGCTCGGCGCGATTCCGCTCGCCGTTCATCCCGCGATGGCGTTCACGGGCACGAGCATCGACCTGCTGCGGCTCCGCGAAAGCTACTGCGCGGTCACCGCCGCTTCAGTAGTGCAGCCGATCGGTATGGCGCTCGTCGTCGAGATGGGCGCGGAACCGCTGATCGTGGATGAACGGCGACCGACCGGCGTACGCGGAGGCGATCGCCATCGCCACCGGCTTTTCGACCGCGATCGTGGCGCAGGCGACGGATGCGCTCGCAGCGATCGGACTCGAGAACGCCGGTCGCATCCTGGCCCCGCTCGTGCGGTCTGCGGTCGAGAACGCGCTCGCAAGCGCGGCGACCGATACGATCGACCTGTCCTCGCTGAGGAACAACCTGTTGGAGGACGATTCGTGACTACCGCAGTGTCGCGGCCACGCGTCCTCGAGACCATCGCCGAGGTGCGTGAGGCGATGGCGGCGGAGCGCGCGCTCGGCCGCAGCGTCTCGCTGACGCCCACGCTCGGCGCTCTGCATGCCGGGCACCTCGCCCACCTTCGCCGGGCCGCCGAGCTGGTCGACACCCGGGTCGTCTCGATTTTCGTCAACCCGCTGCAGTTCGGGCCGAACGAAGATCTGGCGCGTTACCCGCGCACACTCGACAGCGATCTCGACCAGCTGGCCGAACTGGGTGTTCCGTTCGTCTTCGCCCCGAGTGCGCTCGAAATGTACCCGACCGGTAAGCCGGATACGCACGTCAGCGCGGGCCGCATCGGCGAGCTGTACGAGGGCCGCTCGAGGCCGGGACACTTCGACGGGGTGCTCACGGTGGTGGCGAAGCTGCTGCTCATCGTCGCGCCCGACATCGTGACGTTCGGACAGAAGGATGCCCAGCAGCTGTTCCTCGTGCGCCAGATGATTCGCGACCTCGACATTCCCGTGCGGCTGGAGGCCATCGAGATCGTGCGAGAAGACGACGGTCTCGCGCTGTCGAGTCGCAACCGCTTTCTCGAAGGCAGGGAGCGCCATGCGGCGCGAGCCCTGTCGCTCGCACTGGAGGCGGCGGCGTCATCCGCCGATCGCGGCATCGACTCGGTGGTGGCCGCGGCGCAGGGAACCCTCATGGGGGAGCCGCTCGTCGAACTCGACTACCTGAAGATCGTGAACCCGGCGACCTTCCTGCCCGTCGACGACGATCACCGCGGTGCGGCGCTCGTGCTGGTCGCGGCGCGCGTCGGCACAACCCGCCTGATCGACAACGAGCGGATCTCGCTCGCCGGGTGAGGCCGCGCGCCCCGGCTAGCATTGGACGGTGAGTGACACCAAGCCCGAGCCGGGATCCGCAGAGACCGAGCTTTCGGAGACCGAGGTCTTCGAGCAGAAGGCCGTGCGCCTGGCGAAGCGCGACCGGCTCAACGAGCTGGGGCTCGGCGCCTACCCGGTCAGCGTTCCCATCAACGACACCATCGGCTCCATCCGGGCGCGCTTCGACCACCTCGCCGCCGATGAGAAGTCGGGCGAGATCGCGGCCATCGCCGGTCGCGTGGTCTTCCTGCGCAACTCCGGCAAGCTCTGCTTCGTGCAGTTGCAGGCCGGCGACGGCGACCGCCTGCAGGCGATGTTCAGCCTCGGTGAGATCGGCGAGCAGTCACTTGCTCTGTTCAAGGAGCTGGTCGACCTGGGCGACCACCTCTTCGTGCGCGGCGAGATCATTGCAAGCCGCACAGGCGAGCTGTCGATCTTCGTGACCGAATGGCAGATCGCGGCGAAAGCCATCCTGCCGCTGCCCAACCTGCACAACGAGCTCAACGAGGAGTCCCGGGTTCGCAGCCGGTACCTCGACCTGATCGTTCGCGAGCGTGCGCGCTACGTCGTGCGGGCGCGCGCTACGGTCAACGCGTCGCTGCGCTCCACCTTCTCGAGCCACGGCTTTCTCGAGGTCGAGACGCCCATGCTGCAGACCATGCACGGCGGCGCGGCGGCTCGCCCGTTCTCGACCCACAGCAATGCGTTCGACACCGAACTCTTTCTGCGCATCGCACCGGAGCTGTTCCTGAAGCGCGCGGTCGTCGGCGGCATCGACCGCGTCTTCGAGATCAACCGCAACTTTCGCAACGAGGGTGCAGACTCGACCCACTCGCCCGAGTTCGCCATGCTCGAGGCCTACCAGGCCTACGGCGACTACAACCAGATCGGCGACCTGACGCAGGAGATGGTGCAGAACGCCGCCACGGCCGTTTCCGGGTCGACGACGGTGACCTGGGCGGATGGCTCTGAGTACGACTTCGGCGGCGAATGGGACCGCATCGACATGTACGAGTCGCTGTCGGCGGCCGCGGGCGTCGAGGTGACCGTGCACTGGACGCTCGCCGAGCTGCAGAAGCTCGCCGAATCGGTCGGCATCGAGGTGGGCCTGCCGACGCACGGCAAGCTGGTCGAGGAGCTCTGGGAGCACTTCGTGAAGCCGTCGCTGCACCGGCCCGACCTTCGTCATGGACTTTCCCGTCGATACATCCCCGCTCGTGCGCGAGCACCGCTCGAAGCCGGGCGTCGTCGAGAAGTGGGACCTCTACGTTCGCGGCTTCGAGCTGGCGACCGGCTACTCGGAGCTCGTCGACCCGGTCATCCAGCGCGAACGGTTCGTCGAGCAGGCGCTGCTGGCAAGCAAGGGCGACCCGGAGGCCATGCGCCTCGACGAGGAGTTTCTGCGTGCCCTCGAGTTCGGCATGCCGCCCACGGGTGGCATGGGGATGGGGATCGACCGCCTGCTGATGGCCATCACGGGCCTCGGGATTCGCGAGACGATCCTGTTCCCGCTGGTCAAGTAGGGTGCTGACGTGAGCGATCCCCTCGAACCGCAGCCGCCGGAGGACTCCGAGCCCGTCATCCCGCCGAAGTTCACGAAGGAGCCGCAGCCCGAGCTGCCCCTCGAGCTGCGCAAAGAGAAGGCCGGCTGGACGAAGAACCGGTTCATGCTCTGGATCGTCATCGGCGGCTTCGCGATCTACCTCATCATCACCGGCATCGTGGGAATCCTGACGAAGGCCCGATGAACCGTCGCTGGTCCCGGATCGCGATGGCGGCCGCGCTCATCGGCATTCTCGTGCTCATCGCGATCGTCACTCTCACAGGCCATCGCTAGGCGCGGGCGGTAGCATTTCCCCGTGCCGACAACAGTGTGGGGCGGAATCGTGTTCGCCCTGACCCCGACGATCTGCCTCGGGCTGATCTTCTGGTTCGTCATGCGCTCGATCCTGCGAGCCGACCGCACGGAGCGCAAGGAGTACGCCCGCATCGAGGCGGAGGAACGCGCGAAGCTCGAGCCCGGCCCCACGCGGCCGCTGTAACGCTCCGCGTCAGTCTCGAGCGCTCCGGGTCAGTCTCGCGGGCGCAGCCTCACGTTCGGCAGTTCGGGTGCAGGAAGCGCGCGCCCGTCGTAGCCGTGCACCCGCCCGAAGGGGCCATCCTCGTCACCATCGGCGATGACATCCGTCTGCCACTGCCGCCGAAACTCGACGATCTCGTCGTGGCTTCTGCCGATGAAGTTCCACCACATGACGATCTGTTCGCCGAGCGGCTCGCCGCCGATGAGCAGCGCGCGCAGCGGCTCGTCACCGCTCTCGATGACGATGGTCGTGACACCGGGCGCGAGGTACGCGAGTTCGGAGCGCGCGACGGCAGTTCCGTTCACGACAGCCGTGCCGCCGTCGACCAGCACCCCGTGCTCGAAGCCGGCTTCGATGGCGAGCTCGACGACGGAGTCGGCCGGCAGGTCGAGCTGGGCGCCGACGACCGGGCTGAAGGTGCGGGCAGTGGATGAGCGCCCGAGAAGCTCGCCCAGGAACACGCTGACCATCGCGTCGCCGTGGCGGAACGGCGTGGGCACGAACCGTTCGAAGAAGGGCGCCCCCTTGCGAGTCGCGTCCGGCAGGGCGATCCAGAGCTGGGCGCCGTGAAGCATCGTCGTCTGCGGCAGCGAGACCTCGGAGTGCTGGATGCCGCGTCCCGCGGTCATCAGGTTGAGCTCACCCGGCCGTACGACCGCGTGCGACCCGACGCTGTCGCGGTGGTCGATCTCGCCGGCGAAAAGCCAGCTCACGGTTTGCAGCCCCGTGTGCGGATGCGGCGGAACGACCATCCCGCCGCTCGCCGACACCAGGTCGGGGCCGTAGTGGTCGACGAAGCACCATGCACCGATGAGGCTGCGGGCGCGTTGGGGAAGGGTGCGGCGCACGGTCATCGCGCGCGGTCCGCCGAGCGGCACGTCGCGGGGTTCCAAAATCTCGACGCCGGTGATGCGTGCGCCTGTCGTGGTGCCCGAGCCTGTCGAAGGATCGGGTGCCGGGCTCTCGACGATCTCCACGGGATGCTTCTCCAGATTGCTCATGCGAGCACCGCCTCCAGTCCTTCGAGCAGCCGGTCGGCGTCCGCGCGGTCGAACACGAGCGGCGGCCGGATCTTCAGCACATCGTTGTCGCGCCCGGATTCGCCGAGCAGGATGCGGCGTCGCTTCAGAGCGTTCACCGCGCCGAGGGCCACGTTTTCGTCGGCCACCCGCACCCCGATGAACAGCCCCGACCCGCGAACCTCGAGCACGCCGCCGATCGTCGGCAACTGCTGCAGGAGGTACGCGCCGACGACGCGAGCATTCTCGACCAGCTTCTCGTCGCGCACCACGTCGAGGGTTGCCTGGGCCGCCGCGATCGATACCGAGCTGCCGCCGAACGTGTTGAAGTAGCGGGCCTGCCGGCCGAACGCGGTCACCAGGTCGGGCCGCGCGACGACCGCCGCCACCGGGTGGCCGTTGCCCATCGGCTTGCCGAGCGTCACCAGGTCCGGGTGCAGGTCGTGTCGCGCGAAACCCCACATGCCGGTGCCGAGCCGGCCGAATCCCGGCTGCACCTCGTCGGCGATGAAGAGACCGCCCGCGGCCCGCACCGCGTCGACCGCGTCCGCGAACCCCGGCACATCCGGCCGCACGCCGTCGGACGCGAAGATGGTGTCGACGATCAGGGCGGCGGGCTGGATGCCGCCGTCGATGAGGTCATCGACCGCCGTGCGCACATCGCGCGCGAAGTCGCCGTCACCCGGTGCCGGCACCACTCGCACCCATGGCGCGAGCGAATCGAGGCCCACCGAGTGATGGCGAGATCGCCGCGATCTCGGTCGTGACGCCGTGGTACGCGTTCGCGGTGACGATGACTCCGGTGCCCCCGGTCGCAGCCTTCACGATTCGCAGGGCGAGATCGTTGGCCTCGGACCCGGTGCACGTGAACATCACGTTGCCGAGGGTCCGGGGAAACTCGCCCAGCAGGTCTTCCGCATAGTCGACGAGTGCGCGGTCGAGGTAGCGGGTGTGAGTCGTGAGCCGTGCGGCCTGCTCCGCGATCGCGGCCGCCACCCGGGGGTGCGCGTGGCCGACAGAGGGAACGTTGTTGTAGGCATCCAGGTACTCCGTGCCGTCCGCGGTGTAGAGCTTCGTGCCCCGGCCGCGCACGAACTGCACCGGCTCGTCGTAGAAGAGGCGGTAGGCGTCGCCGAGCACGCGCATCCTGCGCTCGACCAGGTCACGCGTGGCGGGGTCGAGCAGGTGCACGTCGGCGGGGTCGAAGTATGCGGTGGGTCCTGGCATCGGTGGCCTCAGAGTAGCTCGTCGAGGGCGGCCCGGGCACCCTCGCGGTGGTAGCGCGCGGTCGGCCGGCCCGTACCCTCCCGGGCGAGCCAGTCGCCCACCAGAATGCGCTGGGCAAAGCGGGTGGCCACCAGCGTCTTGAGCACCGCTCGCTCGATCGGAAGCAGCAGAATCTTGCGCTCGAACCCCTCGATGAAGGCTGCGCATTCGCCCCACGAGCGGCCCAGCGGAAAGAGCTGGTAGCTGAGCGCCACCGCGAGGTCGGCGATGCGCAGCGAGTGGATGACGTCGCCGAAGTCCAGGATGCCCGTCACATAGACCGGCCCGTGCGGATCGACGACCACGTTGCCCGGGTTGAAGTCGTTGTGGATGACCTGGCGCGGCAGTTCGTCGCGGATGGGCTGCACGAGGCGGTCGAAGCGATCGAGCGCCTCGGCGACCACGGGGTCGGGGAACAGCTCGGCGACCACGCGCAGCTTGTGCGCCTGGGCGAGATCCCAGGCCATCGGGTAGTCCGACGCGGCATGCTCGAACCCGCGCAGAGCGGTCGACAGCCGGCCCAGCGATTCGCCGAGCGCAGCAAGCTGGTCGTCGTCGGGGGTCGCGTCCTCGAGCAGGGTTCCGGGCAGCCAGGTCAGCACGCGCGCGATGCGCTCGTGATGCGTGGCCAGCACCGGCGCGATCTCGCCCTGGGGTGTCTCGATGAACCGCTGCAGGGGCAGCTCGGCATCCCGCGCCTGCGCGAACTGAAGCGCGCGGGTCTGCAGGTCGATCGACACGGCGCTGTCGGCGGGATGCGCCACCTTGAGCACGAGGTCGCGTCCGGCGGTGCGCAGCCGGAACGTGTCATCCCGTTCCGTCTCCAGCCGGGCGACGGTTCGAACGTCGAGCCCGAATACGTCGCGACCGATCGCCAGGGCGTCGTCGGGGGTGATCCGCTCGAAGGCCGCCGGGGTCTCCCATCCTGCGGCGTCTGCCTTGCCTGCGAAACCCGGAATTCCGTGCACGGCTTCAGCGTAGCCAGCGCGAGTCCGATGCGGCCCAGGTGGGGAATTCGCATGTCAACACGAGTAACGCCTACGGCGAACAGGGACATGAATCCGGGGGTGTGCTCGTTAGTCTCTTTGTAACGGCACCGCTATTCCGGCTCAGGTGTCGGAGGAGAAAAGAATGTTTGAGAGATTTACCGACAGAGCTCGCCGCGTCGTTGTCCTGGCCCAGGAAGAGGCCAAGATGCTCAACCACAACTACATCGGCACCGAGCACATCCTGCTCGGCCTGATCCACGAGGGTGAGGGCGTTGCTGCGAAGGCTCTCGAGTCGCTCGGTATTTCGCTCGACTCGGTTCGCGAGCAGGTGCAGGACATCATCGGCCAGGGCCAGCAGCAGCCGACCGGCCACATCCCCTTCACGCCGCGTGCGAAGAAGGTTCTCGAGCTGTCCCTGCGCGAGGCGCTGCAGCTCGGCCACAACTACATCGGTACCGAGCACATCCTGCTGGGCCTCATCCGCGAGGGTGAGGGCGTCGCAGCCCAGGTGCTCGTGAAGCTCGGCGCAGACCTCAACAAGGTGCGCCAGCAGGTCATCCAGCTGCTTTCCGGATACCAGGGCAAGGAGGCTGTTGCTGTGGGCGGCAACGATGCGACGCCAGACAAGGGTTCGCAGATTCTCGACCAGTTCGGACGCAACCTGACGCAGGCTGCGCGCGACGGCAAGCTCGACCCGGTCATCGGGCGCGAGAAAGAGATGGAGCGGGTCATGCAGATCCTCTCCCGTCGCTCCAAGAACAACCCGGTTCTGATCGGTGAGCCCGGCGTCGGCAAGACCGCCGTCGTCGAGGGACTCGCGCAGGCCATCGTCAAGGGCGAGGTGCCCGAGACCCTGAAAGACAAGCAGCTCTACTCGCTCGACCTGGGTTCGCTCATCGCCGGCAGCCGCTACCGCGGTGACTTCGAGGAGCGCCTCAAGAAGGTCACGAAAGAGATCCGCACGCGCGGCGACATCATCGTGTTCATCGACGAGATCCACACGCTCGTCGGCGCCGGCGCTGCAGAGGGCGCGATCGACGCCGCATCCATCCTGAAGCCGCTGCTCGCCCGCGGTGAGCTGCAGACCATCGGTGCGACCACGCTCGACGAGTACCGCAAGCACTTCGAGAAGGATGCCGCGCTCGAGCGCCGCTTCCAGCCCGTGCAGGTGCACGAGCCCTCGCTGCCCCACACCATCAACATCCTCAAGGGGCTGCGCGACAAGTACGAGGCGTTCCACAAGGTCTCGATCACGGATGGCGCGATCGTCGCCGCCGCGAACCTGGCCGACCGCTACGTCGCCGACCGGTTCCTTCCGGACAAGGCCATCGACCTGATCGACGAGGCCGGCGCACGCCTGCGCCTGTCGATCCTGTCGGCCCCGCCGGAGCTGCGCGAGTTCGACGAGAAGATCGCCGTCGTGCGTGGCCAGAAGGAAGCCGCCATCGAAGACCAGGACTTCGAGAAGGCCGCAAGCCTTCGCGACGAAGAGAAGAAGCTGCTCGGTGAGCGCCTCCGCCTCGAGAAGCAGTGGAAGTCCGGCGACGTCGGCGCCAGTGGAACCGTCGATGAGGGAATCATCGCCGAGGTTCTCGCCGCGGCCACGGGCATCCCGGTGTTCAAGCTCACTGAAGAGGAGTCCAGCCGGCTCATCTTCATGGAGAAGGCACTGCACGAGCGTGTCATCGGCCAGGAGGAGGCAATCTCCGTTCTCGCCAAGACCATCCGCCGCACGCGCGCCGGCCTCAAGGACCCGAAGCGTCCATCCGGTTCGTTCATCTTCGCCGGCCCCACCGGTGTCGGTAAGACCGAGCTGGCCAAGGCGCTCGCCGAGTTCCTGTTCGACGACGAGAACGCCCTCATCTCACTCGACATGAGCGAGTACGGCGAGAAGCACACGGTCTCGCGACTGTTCGGTGCCCCTCCCGGATTCGTCGGATTCGAGGAGGGCGGCCAGCTCACCGAGAAGGTGCGTCGCAAGCCGTTCTCGGTGGTGCTGTTCGACGAGATCGAGAAGGCACACCCCGACATCTTCAACTCGCTCCTCCAGATCCTGGAAGAGGGACGACTGACGGATGGTCAGGGTCGGGTCGTCGACTTCAAGAACACCGTCATCATCATGACCACCAACCTCGGTACCCGCGACATCACGGGTGGCCCGGTCGGGTTCCAGCTGGATGGCGACACCGCGACCAACTACGACCGCATGCGCGGCAAGGTTGTCGATGAGCTGAAGAAGCACTTCAAGCCTGAGTTCCTGAACCGCGTCGACGAGACGATCGTGTTCCCGCAGCTCAACAAGGAAGAGCTGCTGCAGATCGTGGACCTGTTCATCAGCCGCCTCAAGGTGCGCCTGCTCGACCGCGACCTCACGATCGAGCTCACGCTGCCGGCCAAGGAGAAGCTCATCGAGATCGGGTTCGACCCGGCACTCGGTGCCCGGCCCCTGCGCCGCGCGGTGCAGCACGAGGTCGAGGACCGCCTGTCGGAGAAGATCCTGCACGGCGAGCTGAACGCGGGCGACCACGTGCACGTCGACTACCTCGACAACGAGTTCGTGATCACGACCTCACGCCAGCCCGGCGCGATCGAGCCGGAGCCGGTCGCCGTCGAGGCCTAAGCCCCACCCCTAACGGTTGTGCAGGAGTTCTGACCCTCTGGCCACATTTCTATTGACGAAATGAGCCTTTGGGCCAGAGGCTCCTGCACAACCGTTTTTGCGCGGCTCCGTAGACTGGTCGGGTGAGTTTTACCGTGCGACCCGCCCGCACCGCCGACGTGCTCGGCATCCAGTCGCTTGTCGAACCGCTCGTGCAGCGTCGCATCCTTCTCGGCAAGGAGCGCGTCGTCTACTACGAGGCGGTGCAGGAATTCCGCGTCGCGACCGACGACGAAACCGGCGCCCTGATCGGATGCGGCGCCCTGCACGTCATGTGGGAAGACCTCGGCGAGGTGCGCACGCTCGCCGTGACCGACGACTGGCTGCACCGCGGGGTGGGCCACGCCATCCTGGCCGACGTCGAGCGGGCGGCGGCGGCCCTCGGCCTCACCCGCCTGTTCTGCCTCACCTTCGAGACTGCGTTCTTCGCCAGGCACGGCTTCGAGGCGATCGGCGAGGATATCGTGGCGCCCGACGTCTATTCGCAGCTCGTTCGGTCGCAGGATGAGGGCATCGCCGAGTTCCTCGATTTGAGTCGAGTAAAGCCAAACACCCTCGGCAATACAAGGATGCTTAAACAGTTGTAGTTAGCCTTGCGGTATGTCGACGATTCGGAATCCCGTCGGCCCGCAGCCAAGCAAGGTTTATTGGCGCCGCCGACTGTTGGTACTGGTCGGCGTGCTCGTGGTCATCCTGATCATCGTGCTCATCGTCGCTCGCCCGGGTGGAGCGAAACCAAAAGCTGTAGCGACGAATACCGCGCACACGACGGCGTCGACGGCCGCCACTGCCGCCTGCAACCCGGCGGACGTCAAAATCGTCGCCATCACGGATGCCCTGAGCTACGCCGCCGGGGTGGACCCGCAGCTGTCGCTGACCATCACGAATGTCGGTTCCTCGCCCTGCACGTTCAAAGACGGCAGCGACGAACAGAAGTACGTCATCACCAGCGGCACCGAAACGATCTGGTCGTCGAAGGACTGCCAGACCGGCGCGGTCTCAGCCACGAGCACGCTGCAGCCGAACGTTCCGGTGAAGAGCACGCCGTTCGCGTGGAACCGCACCCGCTCGAACCCCGCCGCCTGCACCGCCACCAACGCGCCCCAGGTGATTGCCGGGGGTGCCAGCTATCACCTGACCGTGACTGTCAACGGGATCACGTCGAGCAAGGCCGATTCACCGCAGTTCATCCTGAAGTAATGGCCGGTTCGCTCGCCGCCGCCCTCGAGGCGCAGGATGCGGTCGCCGTAGCCCTCGCGCTGCGCAACGACGGCGTCGTCATCCCGCTGTTGCCATCTGATGGGGAGTCGCAGGTGCGGGTGTTCCGGCGCGGGGATGCCGACAAGTACATGCTGCTGCTGTTCTCGTCGCCCGAGACCTACGCCGCGATGATTCCGGACGAGGATGCCCCGGAGTCGACCGTCTACGCGGCGACCGAGCTTCTCGATTTCCTCAAGCAGAACGAGGGTGTGCTCGAGGCGGTCTGGTTCGATGTCGCCGGGCCGCACGCCATGCAGGCCGCACCCGCCGACGTTATCGAGGCGCTGGAGCTGCCCCGCACCTGATTCCGGGCGGATACGCGGCCGGGCGCCAGGTGGGATGACGCAAACGGTTGGTATGCGCCCTGCATTCCAACCGCTTGCGTCACCCGAGTCACCTCGGTCGCTTCCGCTGCCACCCGTGACGGGTGAGAGCAGTCTCGACCTTGCCGATCAGGGTCGCGTGGCGGGCCATCAGATTCTTGTCCACCCGGATCACACGCCATCCCTCCTCCACCAGCTCGTCGAGGCGTGCGACGTCGATGGTGAACTGTGAGTCGCTGGTGCGATGGTGACCGCCGTCGTACTCGAGAATCGTGCGGTATTCGCGGAACACCAGGTCGCCGTGCGCGGTCACGGCTCCGAGCGAGTTCACGATGGCACCGTTCACCTCCGGCTCGGGAAATCCGGCGCGCAGGATGACCAGTCGCAGCATGGTCTCACGAGCGGAATCGGTGTTTGCGCGAACCTGGCGCAGGGCGGCCTGCAGGCGATGAAAGCCCGGCCGACCGGCGCGGCCGGTGACTGCGGCATCCAGGGCTGGCAGATCGGTCGCTGGCCGCACGCGGCTGAGCAGGCCATCGGCCATGACGATGAGGTCGACGATGCTGAGGCTGCTGCCGAGCGCCAGCCAGGTGTCGACCGCACTCGAGACCCGCAGGCCGTCGACAAGTGTGGGTGCGCCGAGGAGTCGCGTCTGGTGACCAATCACCCCTCGCGACCGTGGTGCACGCGCGGGCGGTGTCGAACTCACGTGCAGTGCGCCGGGCCGGAAGCCTTCGGGCAGTCGAAGGCCGAGCAGCTCCGCGGCCGTGAGGTGACTGAAGAACTGGGTCGGGGACATCCATTGGGCGTAGGCAGCAGCTCGATCGTGGGTGGTCGCGGGCGGGTGATGAGTGCGCACGCCGAAGTACGGCGAATGCAGCGTCGCGGCGCGGGTTCGCTGGCGACTGATGCCGGCATCGCGAGCGGTTTTCGTTGAGAACGGCGCGCTGTCGAGGTCTTCGGGAAGCGGGGATGGTCGACGCACCCGCCAATGATTGTGGCTTGGGGCTAGCCGGCGCTGAGGTTATCCCCAGCGCGGACGCCCGCCGTCTGGCCTGACGCACTCGGTTGGCCTGACGCACCTGGTTGACCTGACGCACCTGGTTGACCTGACGCACCTGGTTGGAATCTGCGCGTGAAACCAACCATCCGGGTCACACGAGCGAACTCAGAAGTCTGGCACGTCGACCGGGTCTGGTTTGGCCCCTGCGAAGGCGAGCCGGAGTGCCTCGTGCAGGTGCTCGGCCCCGGCGTCGAGCACGGTGCTGAAGCCGAGTCGTTTCGCTTCGGCGACGCGCTGCTTGGTGTTGGATGCGGGTCGGATCTCACCGGCGAGGCTGATCTCTCCGATGGCCGCGGTCGTGGCGGCGAGGGCTTTGTTCTTGAACGCGCTCGCGATCGCCAGGGCGATGGCGAGGTCGGCGCCGGGCTCCGTGACCCGGATGCCTCCAACGGTCGATACGTAGACGTCGAAGGTGGACAGCTGCATGCTGGATCGGCGCTCGAGCACCGCAAGGAGCATGGCGACCCGCGAGCTGTCGACGCCGTTGACGACCCGGCGGGGCATCGGTGCGGACGACTTGACGATCAGTGCCTGCACTTCGACGGGCAGCGCGCGGCGGCCCTCGACCGCGATGGTGACGCACGTTCCGCTCACGGGTTGCCTTGCCCGCGAGAGAAAGAGCCCGCTCGGGTCGGCGACTTCGGCGATGCCGTCGCCCGTCATTTCGAAGCAGCCGACCTCGTCGGTCGGCCCGAACCGGTTCTTCTGCGAGCGCACGAACCGCAGCGCGGTCTGGCGGTCGCCTTCGAACTGCAGCACGACATCCACCAGGTGTTCGAGCAGTCGCGGGCCGGCGATGGTTCCGTCTTTGGTCACGTGCCCGACCAGCAGCACGGGCAGGTTTCTGTCTTTCGAGACCCGGATTAGCGTCGATGCGACCTCGCGAACCTGTGACGGGCCGCCAGCGAGACCCTCGGACGACGATGACGCGACGGTCTGCACGGAGTCGACGATGACGAGTTGGGGGTCGACCTGTTCGATCTGGCCGAGGATCACGGCGAGGTCGGTTTCGGCGGCGAGGTAGAGCGAGGGCTGGAGGGCACCGGTGCGGGTGGCTCGCATGCGCACCTGGTTGACGGACTCTTCCGCGCTCACGTACAGCACGCGCATGCCGTTCGCCGCTGCGCGCGAGGCCACCTCGAGCAGGAGAGTGGACTTGCCGACGCCCGGTTCGCCGCTGAGCAGGATGGCGGCGCCGGGCACGATGCCGCCGCCGAGCACGCGGTCGAATTCCGCGATCCCGCTGGGCCAGTGGCTCACATCGTCGGAGGTGATCTCGGTGATCGGCTTAGCCGCACGGCTGGCGCTCACACGGATCGGGATGACCGCGCGAGGAGACGGCGCATTCTCGGCGTCGTCGATGACTGTTCCCCAGGACTGGCATTCCGCGCACCGACCCACCCATTTGATGCTCGTCCACCCGCACTCGGTGCAGCGAAAGTTGGGGGCGGTTCGTGCCATGCGCCCAGCCTAGGCTGGGCCTCTGTCACCCCGGGGACGCGAGGCCCAACCTGTGTACTAAACTCTTCCCCGGAACCGTGTCCGAGCGGCCGAAGGTGCAACTCTCGAAAAGTTGTGTGGGTGTTGAGCCCACCGTGGGTTCAAATCCCACCGGTTCCGCCAAAAGGTTTTGGTCAGCGCCATGTTGTGTGCACGCCGCAAGCCAGCTTCCCCGTCCGACTCCTTGAGTTTGCTTCGAGGAAGGGACGTGCAGCGCGACTACGGTGTTGGCGGTGCGGTGGGGGCGGCGCCTGACATCGCCAGCAGCCCATCCGCATATCCTCGCCAGTACTCCTCGGAGCGGGCGTGAAACATCAGGTTGAGGCTTTTGATGTTCGCGACGCCGAGGTCGTAGAGACGTCGTCGTCGCTGTTGCCCGTAGTAGGCGCGCATCCACTGGATCTGCTCGCCTCGGCGGCGACCTTTTTCGTATCCGTCGGTGATCACGTGAACGCCCCCTCTCACTCGTGCTTCGGTGCAAACTCTAGGCCCGTGCGAGAGTTTCGGCCATAGAAGTTGAGGTTTTCTTTGCGCCGCGCACGTTGGCTCGCGCCATGATTCCGTCGACGGGTGAGGCTGATGCAGCCTAAGCAGTGGCCTAATTTGTGGTGTCGACTGTTGGAGCTCGTGCGAGACTCCGTGAATGACAATCGAAGAGTGGTGGCCCCTGCTGGGGGCCGAATCACGCAACTGGCTTGTTGAAAATAACGGCGACGACGTGATCGACGAGGTAGCAGCCTCGATCAACGCGGCTGGTGGGGTGGTGACGGCGGGAGCGCCGTTGACCGACGAACAGATTGACTGGATCGAAGCGATCGCGAACGACGAAGTCGGCTGACCGGGCGCGCTACCTCACGTTTCCGGCGCGCAGCCAGGCCAGGTAATCGGCGGCGGCGCGCTCGGTGTCGTACTCGGGCTCGTAGCCGGTGTCGCTGTGGATGCGCGTGATATCGAGATAGTTATGGGGGCGCGCGCCGCCTGACGACAGGTCGACGTCGGCGTCGGGCACGACCGTTCTGATCGCTGCGATGATCTCGGCATTGGTGGTCGCGCGGCCGGACCCCACGTTGTAGGTGCGGTGGTTGAGCCGATCGGCGAGTTGCAGGAGTGCAATCGCTCGCCCGGTGTCTTTCACATACGTGAGGTCGAGCGCATCCTCCCGGTGCACGGGTACCAGGATGGCGGACAGGTCGGGTGCAGTGCCGGAGGCAGCCGCGTGGATCAGCGCTGGAGCCGCGAAGAAGGGATCTTCGTGCCCAAGCGGTCCCCACGTGCCCGAGATGCGGAGGTTGATGATCTCGATGGCGGTTGTCTCGGCGAGCTGTTCACCCAGCAGTTCATTGATCTTCTTGTAGCGGGGGATCGGATGTGGGGCCCGAAGCAGCACAGGCATATCTTCGCGCAGCGGTCCTTCGGCGGCCAGGCCGCCGTAGACGCCGATGGTGCTGGCGATGCCGACCCGTTTGACACCCCAGTCCTGTGCCACTTGCACGATGTTGAACAGCCCGTCGAGTGCCCGGCGGGCTGCCTCTACTGCGGGCTGCGGGGCCGCAGCACGGTCGTACCCGGCGAGGTGGATGATTCCGGCGATCGGGTGGCGTGACCCGAGCGTGCGCAGGAAGTCGATATCCCCGACATCGCCTTGTTCGGCGACGACGGGCACGTCTGCCAGGTGGGGCGGTACTTCGGCGGAGCGGCGCTGCACGATGAGAGCTTGCTCGCCGAGGTCGTGCAGCGCGCGAACGGTGTGGGAGCCGATGAAGCCGGAGCCGCCGGTAACGAGGATCATGTCAAGCCTTTCGTGAAGCACTGATAGTCAGTAGCACTGACGATCAGCATAGGCCTAGGCTGATCCCATGTCTACCGAGTCCACCGGCGCCGCCGACCCGCGTGACGTACTCAACTACCTCTTGAAACATGCAGCCCTGCAGCTCACGACGATGACCGACTCCGCCCTCGAACCGTTCGGCATCGACAGCAAAGATTTCGGGGCACTTCGGGTGTTGGCCAACCAGGAGCCGATGTCTCAGCTCGAGGTCGCGAACTCGCTCGGCATCGACAGGACGACGATGGTGGCGCTGCTCGATTCGCTCGAGCAGAAGGGAGTCGTCACTCGACGACCGCATCCGACCGATCGGCGACGGAACGTGACCGAACTCACCGAGAGCGGTCGAAAGATCTACGCTGCCGCGGCGGCAGCCCACGCCGCGGCGGAGAGCCAATTTCTCAGCCCGATCGGACAGGGCGCCGCGGAAAGCCTCCGCGCCACTCTCCGCTCGCTGGTAACGCGGTAGAGGTACCAGCCTTTCGATGGACGCAGTGCCGCCTCCCTCGCCGTCGGAGAGGAGCCCTGTGCCCAACGGGCGAAAGGCCATCTGGGCGTTCGCGCATGTGGAGCGCGCCGCGTTGGCCGACGACCTGGCGAGGCTCACCGAAGCCCAGTGGGCGGTTCCGTCGTTGTGCGACGGGTGGAGCGTGGAGGATGTCGTCGCCCACCTGACCGCCGCGGCGAGCCTGGGCCCGCTGCGGTGGCTGGCCAGTGTCGCGGGGGCGCGGTTTGACTTCGACCTTCACAACCAGCGGCGGATGGTCGACCATCGCGGGTCAACTCCCGCCGAGTCGCTCACGAAGTTTCGCAGCATTGTCACCAGCACGACGTCCGCACCCGGCCCCGCCGCTGCGTGGCTGGGCGAAGTGGTGGTTCATTGCGAAGACATCCGTCGGCCGCTCGGTGTCGTGCGAGCGGTGCCTATCGAAACGGTGACGCTGGTCGCCGACTTCTACGCCCGGCGCAACCTTGCGGTTCCGTCGCGCACGCGGGCCACTGGGCTGCGGCTCGAGGCAACCGACGGACCCTTCACGGCTGGTGCGGGACCGGTGGCGCAGGGGCGCACGCTGGCATTGGTGATGGCCATGGCGGGCAGGTCGTCGTTTTGCGACGAGCTGACCGGGCCGGGTGTCGACGATCTGCGTCGGCGATGACCCGACCTGGGCGAAACTAGCTTGCGCTCACAGCTCCGGGTCGTGCATGAACTGTCGCAGCTCCTGCACCGTGTGGCAGCCGACCGTGGTGCGGCGGGCCCACTCGAGCGCCTCCTCACGGCTGTCGACCTCGATGATCGTCATTCCGCCGTTGAGTTCGCGGCTCTGCGAATAGGTCCGCTCGGTCACGGCGCCGTCGGCGGCCACCTGCACGGCGGCCACCTGCTCATCGATGCCGCCCGCGAAGCGGTAGACGCCCGCCGCCTTCATTTCGGCGATCACGGCGTGGGCGTCACGACCCGCCTGCGCGAGCTCCGCGTCGTCGACATCCATGGCCGCACTGGGAAAGGAGATCAGAAAGTACGTCACGTGGGCCTCCCGGGACGACGTTTGCGGCGGTTGGTGCGCGCCGCACATCACACATCCTGTCACCTGGCCTGGTGGCAAGGCGAGGGGCGGCGAGGCGTCAGCGGCCTGCTTCGCTGCGGGTGAGTGCGCCGCCGCCGAAGACGTTGTCGTGATCGGCGGCGATGCGGATGATCGGGTAGGCGAAACGCCTCATCGCCTCTTCGTAGGTGCCGATGGCGTTTCGAATCGACTCCAGATCGTCGCCGACGCTCTGCAGCGCCTCAGACAGTGCGCCCGCGTCGCGCAGGGCTGAGTTGGCGCCCATGCCGACGGTGGGCAGCATCCCGTGTGCGGCGTCACCCAGGACGGTGACGCGAGAGGGCTCCCAGTCGGTCTGGGGTTCCAGATAGCTGAAGGCGATGGAGAAGATCGTCGACGGATCGATGCCGTCGACGATCGCTTCGACGGCCGGCGCCCAGCCGTCGACCGTCTGCTGCATCCCGGCTTTGATGTCGGCGCGCGTCTGGTCCGTCCACTCGCTGGCGGGCGGGATAACGGTCGTCGGGGGCACGGAACAGCTGACCATCATGTATGGCCCGATGTCGGGCAGGTCGACATCCGCAACGTGCGCTGCCGCCTCACGGATGGGCGTGCGCGGTCGGAACGAACCCAGCAGCGCCCGGTTGCCTTTTCCGTCGGCGACGATGTTCATGCTGTCGTGCAACTCGTCGGGAATCAGCTCGAGCAGCGCCGGCGTGTAGGGGGCCCTCGCGTACAGGTCGATGCCCTTGATCGACGTCGAGACGACCCGGGTCGCAGGCAGCCGCTGGTCGCGCAGTTCGGAGCGGATGCCATCCGCGATCACCAGGATGTCCCCTCGAACAACCCGCCCGCTGGCGAGCTCGAGGCTCACGCCATCGGCGTCTTCGTCGTACCGCACCGCGGCCTCACCCCAGTGGATGGCGCCCTCCAGCCGAGCGGCAAGGATCGTCCTCAGCGTGCGGCGGTCGACGCCCGTGTGCCGGCGCTCGCCCAGGTTGGGTGGGCCCATGCTGGGCCGAGCGCCGAGACGGGTGAGGCTCGTGTCGAGCACGATGGAGGCCTGCGTCGGGTAGGGCTGCCGTGCGGTATCCAGGTACAGCTCGAACAGGTCGGGCGCAAGCACCTGGCGAAGTGCTTCGCCGCCGTCGCCGTTGATGGTGAGGTAGTACCCCTGCCGTCGGTTCATGTCGTCGTCGCGCTCGAAGACGTCGACCTCGTGGCCGTGGGCACGGAGTCCCTGGGCGAGGGCGAGCCCCCCGAGCCCTCCGCCAGCAATCAGGACGTGTAGTGCAGGCATGATTCTCCTCTCGCTTAGCCGTCGAGCCCGAACGAGCGCAGCCAAATTCGTTGAAGAGTGGCCGTGAGCGCGTTTCTCTGGGCAATCGTGGGGTTGCTGCGCATCAGGTGGAAGAAGTTGCGCTCGGACATCAGCATGAGTGCCGAGACCAGTGCGGCGGCCTCGTCGGCGTCCGTCGCCTCGGCCACCGTGCCGTACCGGCGGAGGAGTTCGACCGTCGGTGCTCCGACGACGCGCGAAATTGGCCATGGTGCGCTCGTACACCTCGGGCATCGCCGTGCCGAGTTCCACACTCGCGCTCAGAACGACCCCGTGCTCCCACCACAGTTCCGCCGCCGCCTGCACCGTGGAGCGCACGACGTCGGCGGGCGAGCCGACCGGCGGACCGTCCACGACCGAGGCGATCTGCCCGTTGAACTGGCTCACCGCGCTGTCGAGAAGTGACGCGAGCAGTGCCTGCTTCGACGCGAAGTAGAAGTAGAAGCTGGCTCGCGACAGGCCGGCCTCCTGCGCGATTTCGGTGATGGAGGCCGCGCCGAACGCCCCGCTGGCGAGGAGTCGGCTGGCGGCATCCAGAAGATCGCGCTCGCGCAGGTCGCCCTTTGACAGCGCCTCGGCGCGGTGGGCCCGTCGTGGGCTGGCTTCAGTGTCGATCACGAGCCCAGCTTATCCATTTATCAACAGTTGTCGATTTAAAATTTACAAACGTTGACTTTGCAGGATGTTTGCGCAAAACTCACCGAATGGCCTCCCAACACCGTCGTTCGACCAGCGAGTTGCTGCCGTGACTGTCGCGCTTGTGACCGGTGCCGCCAGCGGAATGGGGGCGGCGTTCGCGCGTCACCACACCGCACAGGGCGGCCACGTCGTGCTCGTCGATCGAGACGTCGACACGGCGAGCCGGCTTGCCGAGAGCCTGGGTGAGCGGGCGCTCGTCGCGGTGGCGGATGTCGCGGACGAATCCGCGATGACAGGGGCGTTCGATTCCGCAGTCGACGCCTACGGGCACGTCGACGCGTTCTTCCTCAACGCTGGCATCGGCTCACCGGCATCCATCGAGCAGGAGACGGTCGACGGCTTCGACCGACTCGTCGGGGTCAACATGCGCGGAGTATTTCTCGGACTGCGGATCGCGCTTCGACAGGCGCGCGCGACGTCGCGTGCGTCGTCGGTCGTCGTGACAACCTCGACTGCGGGGCTCAGTGGCTCCGACCTGGCCATCTACAGCGCAACCAAGCACGCAACCGTCGCGATGGTGAAAACCGCTGCGCTGGAGGGCGCCCCACTGGGAGTTCGCGTCAACGGGATCGCTCCGGGATCGATCGACACACCCCTCATGCGCGTGCTCGAAGAGCGCCTGGGCGGCGGTGTCGAGGCGTCCGCTGCGTTGCACGGCACGACTCCCCTGGGGCGAGCGCAGGGCCGGTACGGTCGACCCGACGAGGTTGCCGCACTCGTCGCCTTCCTGCTCAGCGAGCAGGCCAGCTGGATCACGGGAGCCATCGTTCCGATCGACGGGGGAGTGCTCGCCACTGATCCCTACCGGCTCCCCGAAATCGCCCGGCCATGAGCGCGGGCATCACGTCGGTCGCGCGACTGCGAGAACAGCTGCGCGGCACAGTCGATTCACCACGACGACGCCGCCTACCCGTCGGCGGCAGCATCGCAGTTCCCCAACCTCGAAGTGCCCTGGATGCCCGCCACCGTCGTGCAGCCCGCCGGGGTCGCCGACGTCATGGCGGCGGTCGACTTCGCCAGGCGCACCGATCACTCCGTCGCACTCCGCAGTGGCGGCGTCGGCTGGATCGGCGCCGACAGTGACAGTGTGCTGCTCGACCTCCGGAGGCTCGACGGGATAACCGTCGACCCGGCACGACATCGCGTTCGCGTCGAGGGTGGGGCTCTCTGGCGCGACGTCAATCGAGAGCTTGCTCCGTTCGGTCTCGCGGGGGCGGCCCCCCAGTTTCCGCGCCTCGGGGTGGCCGGACACGCTCTGGGAGGCGGGCACGGCTGGCTGAGCTCCCGGCTCGGGTGGGCCTCCGACACCCTCATCTCCGTCGACGTCGTGACCGCAACCGGCGAGCTCGTGCACGCGAGCGAAGAAATCGAACCCGACCTGTTTTGGGGGATGCGTGGCGCCGGACACAACTTCGGTGTCGTCGTCGGCCTCGAACTGCAGCTGATACCGCTCGACGAGGTGACCTTCGGCTTCATCTGGTTTCATCCGGACGCGACGGCAGAGGCGCTGGTCACGCTGCGTGAATGGATCGTGGACGCCCCCGACGAACTGACCGCGATCATTTCGGCCGCACAGCCGCCGCAGCACTGGAGCGGACCGGACCACCTCCGCGGGCGTGCGGCTGTTCACGCTCTGGTGTGCCATTCGGGAAGCGCCCGGCAGGCCGAGCACGACCTGTCGGCGCTCACCGGGCATCCTTCCGCCGTCGCGGTCGAGGTCGGCCGCCTGCCCTGGCCGGCGCTCTCGGCCGGTAACGACGTGTTTCCGCCCAACGTTCACCGGCGCACGAGGATGCGCTACGTGCACGGGCTCACCGACGACGTCATCGAAGTCAGTGCGCGGCGCATCCCGGGACTCTCGCCGTCGAGCTTCATGTCGACGCACTACAACGGCGGCGCGCTGGCGCGGAGCGGTGAGCACGCGACCGCGATGAGCCATCGGGACAGCCCGTGGAACTACGCGGTGACGACGGCATGGTCGCCCGCCGAGGATGGCACCCACCTGAAGCGCTGGCAGGACGACTACCTTGCGGAGCTCGGGGACCACGCGCACGACAGGTACTACGTGAACTACCTCAACGACGAGCCGCACCACGTTCCGGCGGCGTACAACCCGCGCACCTGGCAGAGGCTGCGGGAGCTGAAAGCGACGTGGGATCCCTCGAACCTGTTTCGCGCGAACCACAACGTGCCACCCGCACAAGCACAGAAAGAGAGACCACATGGCTGAGACTGAAACAGAGACGAACCGCCGCGTCATCACCGAGTTCGCCCGCCTCATGTACGTCGAACGGGATCCCGCAGCCGCGCTGGAGCAGTGCGCCTCGGTCGAGTACACGCAGCACAACGCGATGCTGCCCGACGGGAGAGACGCCGCGTCGACCTTTCTCACGAAGCTCTACTCCGACCCCCAGTCGGTGTTCGAAGTGCAGCGCGTGCTGGTGGACGGCCCGTTGGCGGCGCTGCACGTTCGCGCCCACCCCGTCGGCAGGCCGCTGCTCGCGGTGGCCGACTTCTATCGGCTCGCCGGGGGACTCATCGTCGAACACTGGGACGTCATACAGGAGGTGCCGACTGAGAGCGCGAACCAGAACTCGATGTTCTGACGAGGGGGCACAGTCGAGCGCCGGCTGCCGCACCCTGGGGGTGCGGCAGCCGGCGCAGAAGAATCGTCAGCCCTTGAAGGCATCCTTGACGTTCTCGCCGGCTTTCTTGACCGAGGCCTTCGCCTGGTCGGCTTTTCCTTCGGCGACGAGCTTGTCGTTGTCGGTCGCCTTGCCGACCGCCTCTTTGCCCTTGCCGATGAGGTCTTCGGCGGCGTTCTTGATCTTGTCTTCTGCGCTCATGACGCATCCTTTCTGTTGTGGACACCCACGGTTCAGCGGGTGCGAACGGTCCGAACTCCTGGTTCGGACACGATTTGGAGCAGGATCGGGATCCTGCGCTCGAGTACCACGTCGAGTTCTTCGACGGCGGTGCCGACAGACCGGATCAGGTCCGGAACATGGGCCCCTTTGCGGGCGACGAGGCGAATCGAGAGCACCGTCTGTCGCCGCATCCGCCAGGCGCCCGATCCGATCGAGGCGACGGCACGGTTGCCGGTGAGGGCGTCCGAGAGCAGGTCGGCGACGACGCGGGCGTCGATGGTGGTGGAGCCCGTCGTGTCAGTGACGGCGACCAGATGGGCGGTGCGTCCCCGGCCACGAGTGACGATCCAGATCACGGAGAGCACGATGACTCCGACGCAGACGGCGAGTGCGATCCACAGGGTGGAGCTCGCCAGGGTGATCGCCGTCGGGGCGGCCAGCGAGAGCGTCGACCCGAACCGGGGCAGTTCGAGGGCGACGCCGACGCCGATCGAGACGAGCCCGACCAGAAGGATGATCAGCCGGTTGCCTACGCGATTGCTGCGAGTCATGAGCCCACCACCCCCTGCGGGGAAACCGTCACGACGGCGCGCACACCCGGAGTGAGTGCGAGCTCGGACAGGGTGAGGTTGGCCGCTTCCTGAGCTTTCGAGTCGTTGACGCGAACCCCTGACGATGGGGTGAGGCTGACCAGTGCCCGACGCCGCGAAACCGACGTGCGCACCCGACCTTCGCCGACACCCGCCACCAGGCGGCTGGTCTTCGAAACCGAGCCCGCGAGCACGCGATCGTCGACGACGATCGCCATCCGGTCGTGCCGTGCGCCATGCCGGGCGCGGCGGCTCGGCACCAGGGCGACAATCACCAGAATTACACCGACGATCGCGGCGCCGAGGCCGGCGTAGGGCAGCCACTGGGTCTTCGCCGAATACGCCGCCACTGCAGCGGCGGGTGACACGAGAAGGGCGGGTGCCCCCACCAGGGCAAGCACAACCTCGATCCCGACATACGCCGCGCCGAGCACCACCACGACCAGCACGACGACGCTGGCGGTAGATCGGGACTGGTGGGTCTCGCGCCGGATGATGCGCCGGTACAGTTTCTGCTCCGTCATCGCACTCGCCTTTCGGGCCGGATCGCGGCACGGCTGATCCGAAGCGCGACGCTGCGCACGTCGGATCCCGCGATGTCGCGCGTGCGTGACTGGATGCGGTCACGTGCCCCCGCGCACCGAGCCAGCATCCCGGCCTGGTCGCGCTGCCCGTCGAGAGCGGCGACTCGGAGCGGTGAGGTGACGGTCACTGCGAGCATCCCGCGATCGTCGGCCAGGTGCACGGAGACCTCTTTCGGCCGCACGTCCAACTCGTCGGCAGCGATCGCGGTGACCACTCGGTGCAGCGCACGGGCGCTCACAGAATCGAGTCCGGGGATCATCAGGCGCTCCGGCGTCCGCGCAGTGCGTCGGTCACCGCGTGGATGTCGACGCGGCCGGACGCGACCGCGCCCACGAAACCGCCGACGAGACCCAGGATGAGCACGAGCAGGAAGCCCCAGAACCCGAAGGTCAAACCAGCAAATGCAAGTATGACTCCCGCGCCAGCGCCGACCACGGTGCTGCTCATGAAACGCGCGCCTCACTGGTCGTGTCGTCGTCATCGCCGGGGATGTGCACGTCGCTGACGGTGACATTGATCTCGGCGACCTCCATGCCGATCAGTCGCTCGATCGCATCCGCGACGGCGACGCGCACCGCGTTCGAGACCTCGTGCAGGGGCATCGGGTACTCGACCGTGATGGTGATGTCGGCCGCGACCTGGGTTTCTCCGACCTCGACCTTCACACCCTGACCGAGATCGGTGGTGCCGATGGCGTCGCGGATCGCGCCGACCACGCGGGCCGCGCCGCCGCCGAGCGCGTAGACACCCGGCACCTCGCGCGCCGCAATACCGGCGATCTTTGCGACGACCGGGTCAGCGATAACGGTCTTGCCCGACGCGGTGCCGGTGGGGAGCACGCTGGTGCTGATGATGGTTGTTGATGGGGCCTTGTCGACCACGATGTTCTCCTTGCTTCGTGCCGCTCGTGGCGGCTGACGTATCGTTCTTAATAAGCAGACGCACCGGGCAGACAAAACGTCACGGTCGTCATCCAACTTTTTTTCCCAGGATTTCGGAGGGCGCGTGACCGCTCTCTCCGACGCCTCCGATTCGCTGCTGGTTGCGCGCGCGGTCGATGGTGACGAAGACGCATTCGCGACGATCGTTCGCCGTCACGGTCCCTACCTGCGCGCCTTTGCGGTTCGACTGACGGGCTCGGCCGCGGATGCCGACGATGCGGTGCAGGATGCCCTGATCTCGGCCTGGGAGCAGCTTCCCCAGCTTGATGACGCGTCGAAGCTCCGTTCCTGGCTGGTCAGTATCGTGTCTCGCAAGTCGACCGATCGTCTCCGGCAGCGCCGCCCGACGGTCGATCTCGACGACGAACGCGAGGTGGATCAGGATCCGGGGCCATTGCAGAGCGCGGTCGCGTCATCCCAGCGGCAGGCGCTCGGTGCGGTTCTCGCGCGGTTGCCCGAACTGCAGCGCGAGTGCTGGATCTTGAAGGAGGTCGCCGGACTCTCCTATGACGACATCGCCGACCGGCTGGATGTGAGCGTCACGGTCGTGCGCGGAAAACTCGCGCGTGCCCGCGCGACCGTAGTGAGGGAGATGGAGGAGTGGCGATGACAGACCCCGAATCGATCGGCGGATCCGGCTACACGCTCGATGACCTGAGCGACTACCTCGATCGTGGGCGAGAGCCCGCTATCCCGGCGATCGACACGAATGCCGAGTGCCAGGCGATGCTGGCGACTCTCGAACGTGTCGGCTCGCTCTCACGGGAGCTGGTGGTGCAGGATGCCCGCGACAATCCGACGCTCGACGAGAGTTGGCTCGCGGGTCTCGTGGCGACGATCGGCCGCGAGCTGCGGGCGGGCCGGGATGTTCCCCTGGCGTCGTCCGACCCCGCGACCACTTTCGCGATCACCGAGGGCGCCATCCGGGAGCTCATTCGCGCGGCCGGGGACTCGGTCGACGGCGTGCTGGTGGGCAGCTGCGCGCTCGACGGCGATGTCACCGACCCCGAAGCAGAGATCACGGTGCGGGTCAGCATCAGCGTCGTGCTGAGCGCACCGGTCGTCGAACTCGCGCAGCACGTCCGGGAGCGGGTTCACTCCGAATTACTTCGGCACACCCAACTGAGTGTTGCCGCGATCGATGTCACCGTCGTCGACGTGCACGAAGTAGCCACACGAATCAGCGAGGAAGAAGAATGAGCGACGACCTGCGCGCCATCGCTGTCAACCTGGACGCCGTCGTGCGGACCGTTCCCGGCGTCGCGACGCTCTTCGCGGCCGACCCGGCCCTGCTGCGAGCGGCGAAGCAACTGACGACAGGACCGGATTCCGTTCCGCTCACCGCCGTGAGCCGCGCGGGCGACACGCTGACCGTGACGGTCAGTGTCGGCGTGACGGGGCAGAACCAGGCGCCGGACACCGCGGCCGCCGTTGCCGCGGCGGTGCGTGCCGAGCTCGGAGGCAACGCTGCCGAAATCCTGGTGCGCGTGAGTCGCATCGCCGCCTGACCGCGACGCGGCCGGGTTCAGGGCGGCTCTTTTCAGGGCAGCTGGAAGATGGCGTTGTTGCCTTCGGGGCTCTGGTGGAACGTTCCCCGGCTCGCGATCGTGGTGACGGATGATCCCTGGTTGTGACCGCCGCGCATCGTCATGCAGGTGTGCACGCAGGTCATCTTGACGGTGACCCCTCGCGGGGCAATGGTGTCGAAAATGACATCGGCAATCTGCGCGGTCAGGTTCTCCTGGATTTGGGGCCTGCTCGCGAGGATGTGAATGGATTGCGAGAACTTGCTGAGCCCGGCGACATGCTGGTTGGGCGAGTACGCGATATGGGCGAGTCCGGTGAAGGGCAGCAGATGATGCTCGCAAAACGACGACACCGGGATGTCGCGAACGACGATGAGATCGTCGGATTGTGCAGCGAAGGTGGCGGTGAGCGGCGCGGCCGGGTCTTGCCTGACACCACCGAAGAAGGTCAGGAATGAGTCGGCGACTCGGGTCGGCGTCGCCTGGAGTCCTTCGCGCGTGATGTCGTCGCCAACCGCGATGAGCAGGTTTCTTACGGCGTCGGCCATCTGCTGGCGCGCGGATGCCAGCGCAGTTTCTCGTGTTTCGGTCATGCCATCGCGCCTTCGCTGTCGGTGAGGGGGTAGTGCTGATCCTATGCAGCACCCGGGGGTGGCATCCGACACGGTCACGAAATCACCACCGCATCTGTATACGCTTGCACGGATATCCACTCCGCAGGTGGAGACAGACCAGGAGGATCGGTGCCCAGCCCGAACATCAGGATCCCCGTTCGCACCATCGGTGCGCGCACGTTCGACTTCTCCCGTCAGATCGCTGTGATGGCCGTCATCAACCGCACACCGGACTCGTTCTACGACCGGGGCAGGAACTTCGCGCTGGATTCGGCGATCCAGGCCTGCCTCGACGCGGCGAGCCTCGGGGCCGACTGGGTCGATATCGGCGGAGTGAAATTCGGTCCGGGCCCCGAGGTGCCGGCCGACGAGGAGATCGAACGCGTGGTGCCCGTCATCGAAGCCGTCGCGGCGGCAAGCGATGTCGTCATCTCCGTCGATACCTTTCGGCCCGAGGTCGCTGCCGCGGCGATCCGCGCGGGCGCTGCTGTCGTCAACGACACCACCGGCATCTTCTACCCGGAGCTGGCCGACGTCGTCGCCGACAGCGATGCCACGCTCGTCGTCACACACAGCCTCGCGACGCCGCGCCAGTGGTACCCGAGCCCGCAGTACGACGATGTCGCCGGCGAGATCTCGGCCTTTCTTCTCTCTCGGGCCGAGTTCGCGCAGTCACGTGGCATCCCGGAGTCGCGCATAATCATCGATCCGGGCCACGACCTGAACAAGAACACGGTGCAGTCGCTGGAACTGACGCGACGGCTCGATGAGGTGTGCGCTCTCGGGTACCCCACGCTCGTCGCGGTGTCGAACAAGGATTTCATCGGCGAGTCCCTCGACCGCGAGCGCGGCGACCGGGTCTCGGGGTCACTGGCCGCCGCGACTCTCGCTGTTGCTCTCGGCGCCCGCATCGTACGGATGCACAACGTCGCCGAGTCGGTGGACGCGATGCGGATGTTCGAGGCTGTGATGGGCTGGCGGGATCCGGTCTACCAGATCCACAACATGGGTGAGCGCAACCCGGAGATCGCCTGAAAGGGCATCGGATCGGTCGGTGACACACGAGAAGCCCGGCGAGGCGAAACATCACCTCACCGGGCCCCTCTGGCTCAGGCGGTCACCACCTGATCGAACTCCGTACGGAGCAACTGGGGATCGCTGAGCCAGATCTGCAGGAAGGTCTCATCGACCGAGCCATCCCCGAGTGTTGCCGTTTTCTTCACTCCACCTCCTCGCTACGACCTGACCGTCGTGATCGAACCGAACTCGCGCTCGTCAGCTCGCGATTGTCTGCTGGGTGGAGGCGGGCGACGTGGCGACTTCGATTTTGCGAGGCTTGGCCTTCTCGCCCATCGGGATCACGACGCTGAGAACGCCGTTGTCGTAATGGGCACTGATCGAGGCCGGGTCGACGCCCTCGCCGAGGCTGAACTGGCGTAGGTAGGCGCCGTACGGACGCTCCTGCGATAGCCACTTGACACCGTCGTGTGTACCGGCGGTACGCTCAGCGCGGATCGTGAGCAGTTGACCGTCCACGTCGATATCGACGGATCCCGGGTCGACGCCTGGCAGGTCGGCCGTCAGGATGTACTGGTCGCGGTCCCGGAAGAGATCCACAGGCATGAACCTCGGACCACCCGGTCGCGCACCCATCAGGGCGCCCGTCAGGCGGTCGAGCTCGCTGAAAGGATCGAAAGACATTGCCATGATGAAAATTCCCCTTTCGTGTGGAGGTTGAGCCCCGCTGGCTCAACTTTTTGATGGCAATTTTTTACCTCGATCCCCGTAAAATTTCAAGACCTGAAAACCTTCGAATTCGCTGAGATAACCTTGGATTCGTGCTGAGGCAGGTTGCGGAGGGTGTCTTCGTCCACGAGAGCAGGTTCGTTCAGAGCAACGCCGTTGTCGTCGAGGGGGTGGACGGCGTGCTGCTGGTCGATGCGGGCATCCACACCGACGAGCTCGACTGCCTCGCGACGGACCTGGCCGACTCGGGACGCACCGTCGTGGCCGCTTTCTCAACGCATCCGCACTGGGATCACCTGCTCTGGCACGCCCCGCTCGGCTCCCCGCCCCGGTATGCGACGGCGGCGTGCGAGGAATCGTCGCGGATGCGGCTGGCGCGCGGCATCGAGGCCGTCGCCAAAGCGGTCGGGATTCCCGACGACGTGCCGCTCGACCTGATCGGCAGGATCTCCGCGCTGCCCGCGGGCGCGACGCACGTGCCCTGGGACGGCCCGGTGGTGCGCATCGTCGAGCACCGGGCGCACGCCCCTGGGCACGCGGGGCTCATCGTCGAGCAGGCCGGCGTGCTGGTTGCCGGCGACATGCTGTCGGATGTGCTGGTGCCGATGCTCGACCTGAACGGCGCAGCGCAGCCGATCGCCGACTACCTCACGGCGCTCGACCGGCTCGAGGATGCCGCCCACGGGGTAAGTGTGGTCATCCCCGGTCACGGGTCGGTTGGCGGGCCCGATGACCTGCGCGCGCGAATCGACCAGGACCGCGCCTACGTCGAGGCCGTGCGTGACGGCCGGGATGTCGACGACCCACGAATCGGGCCGTCCGCGGCTCCCGGATGGGACTGGGTGGCGGGCGTGCATGAACGCCAGGTGGCGCGCCTGGCCGAGTTGGGCGCGCCTTCGTCCTGAGGCATTGACGCAGTACTTGTTTTTTGCAAGTATGAACTCCAACCTATTGGAGCGACCGGAAAGCCGCCATCATGCCCTCGATGTTCGTCAACTGGCCCGTCACCGACCTGGAGCGCGCGAAGGCGTTCTACACGGCAGTCGGGTTCACCATCAACCCGCTCTTCAGCGACCACAATGCGGCCTGCGTCGTCGTCGACGAAGACCACTGCTACTTCATGATCCTTGTGCGCGACTATTTCCAGACCTTCTCCGACCTGCCCATCGGCGACAACGCCGTGAACCCGGCGGTCGCGACCTCGATCATGCTCGACAGCCGCGACGACGTCGACCTCGCCGTCACCAGGGGACTCGCCGCGGGCGGAACCGAGGCACGGCCCGCTGCCGACTACGGGTTCATGTACCAGCGGCAGCTGAGTGATCCCGACGGCAACCTCATCGAGTTCGGATATATGGACCCGGTCGCCGCCGCCCAGGGACCCGAGGCCTACTCGAACCAGCAGGCCTGAGGTTCATGGTCGCTCGAGACTACGGGCAGTTCGGCGGCATCACTCGGGCGCTCGAACTGGTGGGCGAACGCTGGGCCCTGCTCATCGTGCGTGACCTGCTGGTCGGGCCACGCCGCTACGGCGAGCTCGCCGCGGGCCTTCCGCGCATCCCCACCAATATTCTGGCGGCGCGGCTCAAGGAGCTGCAGGCCGCGGGGATCATCCACCGGATGCCTCGCTCCCGCGTCATCATCTACGAGCTGACGCCCTACGGCCGGGAGCTCGAGCCCGTCGTGCTCGCGCTCGGCGCGTGGGGTTTCAAGGCCATGGGCGATCCGCGCGAGGAGCAGGTCATCACGCCCGACTCGATGACCATCGACCTGCGCACCGCCTTCCAGCCATCGGTCGCGGCGACCCTGCCGAACACGGCCTACGGCGCCCGGCTTGGCGGCGCCGACCTGCTCATCCGGGTCGACGGCTCCACGCTCGATGTCACCCGTGGCGATGGGCCAGTCGACCTCGCATTCGCGGCGGGACCCGGCATCCACCGGCTCATTTCGGGCTCACTGGCTCCCGATCGTGCGATCGCCACCGGAGTGGTGCGGGTGCTGAGCGGCCGCGTCGACCTGCTCGACCGGTTCGCCAGCACGTTCCACCTGGCCGCCTGAGCGGAGGGGGACCGGTCAGGCGGACTGGTGAGACGCCGCGTCCAGTCGCACGGCCCTCGCCTCGACGTCACGCAGAGCCGCGACCGCGTGAGCCGCGAACGGTTGGTCATCGGTCGTCATCCACCGCTCGAGGGCGAGGGAGAACGCCAGCATTCCGACCTCTGCGGCGAGGCGGGCGGCGACGTCGTCTGCGCCACGCTCCGACAGCGCCGCCCTGATCGATCGCGAGATGCGCGCGTGTTTGAGCAGTCCGCGCTCCTGCACCTCGGTGTTGGTCGAGAGCACCAGGATGCGCTGGGCGACCCGAGCGCGCTGTTCGGGTGTCATCGCCGCACTGGCGGCGAGCAGGGCGGCCTGCAGCAATTCGCTGATGCTGGCATCCGACGGCGCACTGCGGATGCCGTCCGAGAACAGTGTCGCCAGCCGGTCTTCGCCGCCGAACAGTACCTCGCGTTTGTCGGAAAAGTGCCGAAAGAATGTGGCGCGGTTGAGACCGGCATGGTCAGCGATCTGCGCGACGGTGGTCTGTTCGTAGCCGTTCTGCTCGAACAGGTCGAGCGCAGCGGACTCGAGGCGTTGCCGCGCGTCGGCTGCCCATCTGCTCATCGTCACAGTCTAAGCGATGCGACCGTGTCGCATTACCTGTTATCCTGATGCGACCGGATCGCATCAGTTGGTCGATCACACCTCGAGAACAGGACACACCCATGCGCATCTTCGTCACCGGCGCCTCCGGCTGGATCGGGTCGGCCGTGCTGCCCGAACTCCTCACCGCGGGCCACGATGTGGTCGGGCTCGCCCGCTCGGATGCATCCGCGCAGGCGATCGCCGCGACGGGCGCGGAAGTCGTGCGAGGCGACCTGACCGACCTCGACGTGCTGCGCAGGGCCGCCCTCGACAGCGAGGGGGTCATTCACCTCGCCTTCCTGGTGCCGAGCGTGAGTCCCGCCGCCACCGAGGCGGATGCCCGGGCCGTCGAGACCTTCGCCACCGCGCTCGCGGGAACCGGGTATCCGCTCGTCGTCTCCGGGGGAACGCTGAGCGCTCCGGGGCGCGTGTCTACGGAACGCGACGAGCTCGTCGCCGCGGGGCCGATCGCGGCCCGGATCACCACGATGAAGGCCGCCCTCGCGTCGGCCGACCTCGACGTGCGTTCGAGCCTCGTGATGCTGCCTCGATCGGTGCACGGCGACGGCGAACGGCACGGCTTCATCCCGCAGCTCATCGCCCGCGCCCGCGCCGCGGGCGTTTCGGGCTACATCGGTGACGGAGCCAGTCGATGGCCGGCCGTGCATGTGAAGGATGCGGCACGTCTCTATCGGCTCGCCGTCGAGAAGGCGCCGGCAGGCTCGGTGCTGCATGCCGTCGGCGACGAGGGCGTCGCGGTTCGTGAGATCGCCGAGGCCATCGCCCGACAGCTGGGCGTACCCGCGCGCTCACTGCCCGCTGACGAGTTCGCCGGGATGCTGGTGCGCCTGCTCAGCACCGACATGCCTGCCTCGAGTGCGATCACGCAACAGTTGCTCGGCTGGCGACCCACCCACCCGGGGCTGATCGAGGATATCGACCAGGGGCACTACTTCACGTAGCCAGCGCGCGCAGCGCGTCGCCGGTGACCCGCTGGATGCGCCACTCCTCGAGCCCTACGGCGCCGATGCTGCGATAGAACCGAATGGATGGCTCGTTCCACACCAGCACCGACCACTCGAAGCGCTGGTACCCGCGCGCAACGGCGATGCCCGCGAGCCGCTGCAGCAGCGCCTTTCCGTAGCCGCTTCCGCGGTGCGCCTCGTGCACGATGAGGTCCTCGAGGTAGATGCCGTTAGTGCCGGTCCAGGTCGAGTAATTGAGAAACCACACCGCGATGCCGACGATGGCGTCGTCTTTCTCGACCACGTGTGCAAAGACCGAGGGATGCTCGCCGAAAAGGGTCTCCCGCAGCATCCCGACCGTAGTGTGCACGGCGTCGGGTTCGCGCTCGTATTCGGCCAGCATCCGTATGCACTCGAGGATGCCCGTTTCGTCGCCGGGGCGCGCAGCGCGGAGGATCGCGCCGTTCGGGAGTGACACTGTCTCGTCGGCAGAAGATTGCATTCGACCAGCGTAACCAGCGGCATCATCGGCACCCGGGCGCTGTCCACAGGCAATTTTTTCGGCGAACGGTGTCTGATCGGGGCAGGCTTGTTCGTTGCAGGAGTGAGCCGGCGCCCAGACGGGGCGTCGCGCAACGAGGGGAGTTGAATCGAGATGCAATACCTGGTTTCCGTGATCGATGATGGCCAGGCACTGGCCGCCGGCCAGACAGAGTCCGCAACGGACGACGAGATGGAGGCGATCCACGCTTTCAACAGAAAGCTGATCGCCGATGGCCAGCGGGTGTTCGCCGCCGGACTTGCCGCGCCCACCTCGGCGACCGTTGTCGACAACCGGGGCGAGCGCCCCATCGTCACCGATGGCCCGTTCATCGAGTCCAAGGAGTTCATCGCGGGCCTCTGGATCTGGGAAGTCCCCGACCTCGACGTCGCGCTGAAGCTCGCGGAGGAGGGTTCGCGCGCGTGCAACCGCCGGCTCGAAGTGCGACCCATCATGTGAGACGGATCTGACCCACGCCCGCCGCGATGATCGTCCGTGCGCTTCGCGCGGGGCTCCGTTGTCTGGTTGAGTGGGCTGAGCACCGTCCGATCGACAGAAGGTACCAACGCCATGCCCAATCCTCTCGGCCGCGCTCTGCGCAATCGACGCGCAGGACACCAGACGCTGGTCTGGGCGAACGCCGAGTTTCAGGCCCCCGAGAATTTCACCCTGACCAGTCCGGCCTTCGCTGACGGGGCGCCGATCCCCGAGCGTCACCGCGGTCGCCTGTTCGCTCCGAACATCTCGCCGACCCTGGAGTGGACCGCCCCGCCGTCGGGCACAGTGGAGCTCGTGCTGATCGCCCAGGACCCCGACGTGCCCGGCAGCCACCCCGCCACCCACGCGCTGAGTGCCGGCATCGGGCCGACTCTGCGAGAACTGCCCGAGAACGCGCTGGCCAATCCCAGCCCTGTCGCGGGCGTCGTGCACGGCCGCGGCGCCCTCGGTCGGCGGGGCTGGGCAGGGCCGGCGCCGATTCCCTCGCACGGGCCGCACTCGTACGTCTTCCAGCTGTTCGCTCTCGACCGCCCACTCGGCCTGCCCGCCGGGTTCAGTCTCGCCGAGGTCCTGCGGGCGATGCCCGGGCACATCCTCGGCCGCGCGCGGCTCGACGGCACGTACGAGGTCGCGTAGCACGCGCCATCCTGCACCGAGCAGGATCGGAGAAGCGGGATTCGTCGCCGCCGACTTAGAGTCAGAGCCGTACAGCGAACCACGACGAGGGAGAACACCATGGCATCCGCATTCAGTGCAGAAGAACGCGCGGCGATGAAGGCGGCCGCCGCCGAGGCGAAGGCCGCCAAGGAGGGCGCCGACCAGGAGGCGGCCTGCCGGGCGGCGATCGACGCGATGACCGGCACAGACAAGCAGCTCGCGGAGATCCTCGACTCGGTCATCAGAAAGAACACGCCCCTGACCGCGAAGACCTGGTACGGCATGCCGGCCTACATGAACGCGGAGGGCAAGACGATTGTGTTCTTCCAGGCCGCCGCCAAGTTCAAGGTGCGCTATGCCACCATCGGCTTCCAGCCCGACGCCCAGCTCGACGAGGGCAATTTCTGGCCCAACGCCTACGCGGTGACCAAGCTCGACGCCGACGACCAGAAGGCGCTGGCGAAGCTGCTCACGAAGGCGATCGGGTAGCTTCGCTTCCGGCCTGCGCTGCCTGCTCGGCGCCGTGGCGGAACGGGCGGAAGAAGTCGCGCAGCTCCCGGGCATAGAGCTCGGGCTGTTCGAATGGCGCGAAATGGCCGCCCTGTGACGGTTCGGTCACCCGCACCGCGTTGGCGCTGCGCTCCAGCCACGCGCGGGGCGGCCGCACGATGTCGCCCCGGAAGATCGAGAAGCCGGACGGCACCTCGACGCGACGCGCGAGCTGCGCGGAGGGAATCGCGGCGTTCGCGTTGTACATGCGCATTGACGACCCGATCGTGCCCGTCATCCAGTAGAGGGTGACGTTGGTGAGGATCTCGTCTTTGCTGAACACGCTCTCGATGTCGCCGGCGCTGTCGCTCCAGCTGCGCATCTTCTCGACGATCCAGGCGGCGAGGCCCACGGGTGAATCGGTCAGCCCGAACGACGCCGTCTGCGGCTTCGTGCGGTGTATCGCCGCATACGCGCCCTCGGTCGCACTCCAGGCCGCGGTCGCGGCCATCCATTCGCGCTCCTCCGGGTGCAGGTCGGCAGGGTCGCCAGTGTAACCGGCCAATCCGGAATCCATCCTGTGCACGGCGGTCACGCGGTCAGCGAAGTCCAGCGCGAGATAGCGGCTCACATGGCTGCCGATATCGCCGCCCGCAGCGACGAAGTGCTCGTAGCCGAGCAGCCCCATGAGTTCTGCCCAGAGTTTCGCGACCGCTATGGAATCGAGTGCGCTCGCGGAGCTGCGGGGCGAGAAGCCGAAGCCGGGAACGTCGGGCACGACGACGTCGAAAGCGTCGGCCGGGTCGCCGCCATGCGAGGCGGGGTCGACCAGAAGCGGCAGAACCTTCGAGTAGCGCCAGAACGAGTCGGGCCAGCCGTGCGTCAACACCAGCGGCAGCACCGGCCCGGTCGGGTTCACGGCGCGCGCGTGCACGAAGTGCACGGGCGAACCGTCGAGGTCGACGAGGAAGTGTGGCACCGCGTTCAGGGCGTGAAGCTGAGCCGTCCAGTCGAAATCGTGGAGCCAGTAGTCGACCAGCTCGTGCAGGTAGGCGAGGTCTGTGCCCAGCGACCAGCCGGCATCCTCTGGCGTGTCAGGCCAGCGCGTCGCCCTCAGCCGCGCGCGCAGGTCGTCGAGGGCCGCCGCGGGCGTTTCAAGGACGATTCGACGGGGTGGCGAGGCATCGGCTGGCACGCGATAGACGCTACCCGCGCCCCCTGACGCCCACCAGTTTCTGACAAATGTCACGCCTCACCGGTGGGTGCTGTCACTACCGGACGCCGGCTTCGTGGTCAAGGATGCCCCTGCTGAGGCCCTGGCCGACGCGATCAGACGAGTGCACGCGGGCGGCTCCAGCAGCGTGCGCCCGAGCCCGCGAGTTTAGGGCCGGTAGGCCTTCGCGCAGGTCGTCTGGGCGGCGGTTTGTCCCGTGACATCCGCGGGCAGGGCGACAGCGTTGGCCGCCGGGGTCGACGGTGCCGTCGGTGTGGATGTCGCGTTTGCCGTCGGGGTCGCGGTGGGAGCCACGGTGCTCGTCGATCCGGCGATCGTGGCGCGGCCCAGCTTGCCCGAGAGAAGCACCGGCTGGTCGTTGTCGAGCGCGGTGTCGAGAATGGTGTCGGCAGGCTGCTCGGCCACCACGCGACCGGGGTAGGCGGCGTTGGACTTCGTCGGGTACTCGACGAAGACGACGTTCGCGAGGCTGATGTTCTTGAGCGCGAGGGCGATCGCCACCATCGTCGTCGGAGAAGTCAGGGTGTCCGAGAGCTGCATGTTCTTCACGGCGGCGTTCGCGAGGGAGTACAGCGTGATGGGGTTGCTGAGCACGCCCGCGCTGCTGATCTTGCGCATGAGCGACGACAGGAACAGCTGCTGGTCGCTGATGCGGCCGAGGTCGCTGCCGTCGCCCACCCCATGCCGGCTTCGAAGGAAGGCGAGTGCCTGCGCTCCCTCGATCGTCTGCTCGCCGGCCGGCAGGTTGAGCCCGACATACGGGTCATCGATGTTGTTGGCGAGGCATACGGCGACCCCGCCGACCGCGTTCGACATCTCGATCACGCCGTCGAAGCTGATCTCGGCGGCGTACTGGATGTCGAGCCCGGTGAGCTTCTCGGCGGCAAGAACCGTGCACGACAGGCCCCCGCGCGAGAGCGTGGTGTTGAACATGGCGAGTGTGACCGCCGGAGCGACACTGCCGTTGCTCCGTGGGCACGCCGGAATGGTCACCAGCAGGTCACGAGGGATACTGACGACGGTGGCGTGCTGGTGGTCCGCGGAGATGTGCATGACCATGGTGACGTCGTTGTTGCCCGCGCCCGAACTCGCCTGCAGGTCGGCCTTGTCGCTGAAAGCGCCGCCCTGGCCGGCGCGCGTGTCGCTTCCGGTCAGCAGCAGGTTGACGGCGCCCGAGATCGACCCCACCTGCGGCACAGGCTCGTTGGTGCCACGAAGGTGCTCGAGGTGGATGCCCGGCTTAATGCTCGACACGGTCTGCCAGACGGCGATGCCGCCGATGGATGCCGCGCTCACGGCGATCACGGCCACGATCACACCCAGGTACATGAACAGGCCCGGAAGCGGCCCTCCCCGGCGCAGTCGACCGTGGCGGGCGACGGGCGCGGGCTTACGCGCGCGGCGACTCGACCTCGGCTCGTAACTCACGCAACCACCCGTTCGTGCGACAGTTTCCCCGGGGTGGGGAACGAGTTAGGAGTCTAAACACGAATTGCTGATAGCAGCCCTCAGCTTGCCGCAGCAGCGATATTTACCAGCCAGCCGATTCCGAACCGGTCGGTGCCCATTCCGAACGAGTCGCCCCAGATCGCCTTCGACAACGGCATGCTCTCGCTGCCGCCGTCCATGAGCTTCGCCCACCAGCCGGTGAGCACGGTTTCGTCGTCGCCCTCGCCGCTGAGCGAGACCGTGATGTTGGTGCCGGGCGTGTACTCCATGCGGTCCGGGGTGTCGGAGACCATGAGGGTGAGGCCATTCGGTGCATGCAACACGGAGTGCATGACCAGGTTGTCTTCCGACGGGTCCTGGCTGGCGTTGAAGTCCGCGAAGGTGCTGATGGCCACGTCGCCACCGAACACGGAGTGGTAGAACTCGATGGCCTCGCGCGCGTTGCCCCGGAAGCCGATGTATGGGTTGAGTCGGATCGTCATGCCCTCATTCTCGACTTCGGCAGGGTGCGCGTCCATCCCTGAGCGCGGCTGCCGGATTTAGAGTTGCACAGCGACGAGGAGAAGAAACGCCATGGACGAGAACCCCACCCCGAACCACAACCCGAACCAGCTGCAGTTCCAGGTGAACCTGCCGCCCGAGCTCGAGCTCGGCGTGTTCGCCGATTTCGCGAGCGTCTGGCACACGCCCACCACCTTCGTGCTCGATTTTCTCGCGGTCAAGGCGCCGCAGCACCCGTCGGTCGACGCGGTGGGCCAGCCTCACCCCGAGTTACCCGTTCTCGAAACCCGCGTCGGCGCGCGCGTTCGCATTCCGTCCGAGCAGATTTTTCCGCTGATCGCGGCCCTCCAGCAGCAGGGCGACCAGTGGCTCGAAGAGTCCGGACGTTCCGAACCGCCCGACGGACTGGATCACCTCGCGGTGATCACGCGACGCGAGGCGGCACTGCGGCTCGACATTCCGGTGGAGATGGCGGTGCGGCACGGTATCCCGGGCCGCATCAGCGAGAGTGAGTTCGCCGAGCTCGAAGCGAACCCGCCAGCCTGGTTGCAGCAGTCCCGGGCCAACCGCACCGGCAAGTCGGTGTGGGTTCAGCTCACCTGCGACATCTGTGGATACTCGGAGTCCGCGCGGCCCAAGAAGTGGTGGCCGGCCTTCACCTACCTCACGTGCGACTTTCACCGCGCCGACGAGATCCCCGACCCCGCGCCGGGCCTTTACCGCCGCGAGGTCGAGTCGATCGGAACCCGCTTCATCGGGGTCGTCGACGAGCGGCCCTGATCAGCCCTGATCAGAAGGCCGCTTCTCCAGCGTCGCGACATCGATGAGCACCTTGCCGACTGCGCCGTCTTCGACGGCTCGGTGGGCCCGCGCGGTCTGCTCGAGTGCGAATCGGGTGAGGGGTAACCCGGTCTGCTCGCCGACACCGAGCGCACCGGCGTCCGCCGCCGCGCTCACGGCGCGCACAGCGGCCCGCTTCTGCTCGTCGGAGGTCGTGTACGTCAGCAGAAACTGCAGCCGGGCGTTCTTGCCCATGGCCGCGCGCACGGGGATCGACGCCTCCTCGGATCCGTTCGCGGCGTACAGGGCGATTGTTCCTCCGAGGGCCAGCACGTCGAGGTCGAGCCGAATATTGGCGACCGCGTTGACTTCGACGACGACTTGCACTCCGTCGGCGGCGATCTCGCGCACGCGCTCCACCACGTCCTCGCGCGTGTAGTCGAGCACGTGGTGGGCGCCGGCGGCGCGCGCAAGCATCGCCTTCGTGTCGCTGCTCACCGTGGTGATCACGGTCGCGCCGGCCCAGGCGGCGAGCTGGATGGCCGCGTGGCCGACCGCACCCGCGCCGCCCGCGACCAGCACGATCGTGCCCGAGAGTGCGCCGGGGGCCAGTTCGGTGGGACCACCCTCTCGGGAGGTGAGCGCCCGGTGAGCCGTCAGCGCGGGGATGCCGAGCGAGGCGCCGACGTCGAACGAGACATCCGCGCCGAGCCGCACCGCCTGTGCGGCGGGCACGACGGCGAGTTCCTGGGCCGTTCCCTCCGTGCGCTGGTAGGCGGCGTCCCACACCCACACCCGGTCGCCGACGGCGAGTGACGTGACGGCGCTGCCGAGGCTCTCGACGACTCCTGCGCCATCCTGGTTCGGCACCTGGGGCGAGGGCAGCCGAGTGCCGTCCGCGCTCCCCTGGCGGGATTTCCAGTCGGTGGGGTTTACCCCCGACACGGCGATGCGAACGAGAACGTCGTCGGGCCCGGGGCTTCCGGCCACCTTGTCGACGAGCTTCAGGACGTCTGCCGGTCCGGTTTCGGAGTATTGGATGGCGCGCATACTCCCAGTTAACGCCGAAGTGTCCCGCGTCGCACGACACGGGACACCCTCGGTCGGTGGTTAGCCGTTGCTGCCGCCGCCCGCGCCGCCTGCTGCTCCACCGGGCCGGGCGAAGCCGCCGAATCCTGTGGCGCCTTCCGTGATCACGGTCGCCGTCACGGTGCTTCCGCTGGTCGTGCCGATCGCGCGAATCGTCTCGCCCACCTTGAGGGCTGACACGGTGGTCTTCGTCGTCTTGGTGGTCGTCGTGTTGCCCGAGGTGCTGCTCGTCGTCGTGGTGACGACGGTCGAGCCGGTCGTGTCGACGGTGATCGTTCCGCCCGTAGTGGACGTGATCGTGAGGGTGCCGCCGTTGATCGCGGTGATCTTGCCCGACGTACCACCACCGAAGCCGGCGCCTCCACCGAAGCCGGTGCCCCCGGTTCCGGCGCCACCGGCTCCGATGCCTCCGGCGGCACCGCCCTCGGCGCCACGGTTTCCGAAGCCTCCGCCCTGCGTGAATCCGGTGCGGGCACCCGCAGTCGGTGACGCGGTCGCGTGGCCGATCAGCACGCCTGCGAACAGGCCGATCACCAGGGCCGCCACGAGGGCGAGGATGGGCGTGACGATACGCGACGCACCGCGCTTCGTGGCGACCGTTGTCGTCGGGGTCGGGGTCGGGGTCGGGGTCGGTGCCGGGTGGGTTCCGGCGTTCCGGCCGGTGCTTCGTTGCTCATGGTTTTTCCTTTGTCTGTGGTTGGGATTGCCTGTGGTTGGGTCTGGTGTGGCTGGGTCTGGTGCGGCGGGGTTCGGAGGGGTCAGATGGAACGCAGGGCCTGGATCGGGCGCATCGCCGCCGCGCGTCCCGCCGGGTACACCCCGAAGAACACGCCGATCGCGACGGAGACGCCGAGCGCGAGCGGGATCGAGTAGCCGATGAGCACGGGCTGGGTTCCATTGATCTGGAACTGCGCAGCGAAGACCGCGGCCACCACCCCGAGGATGCCTCCCAGCAGGGTGAGGATTGCGGCCTCCGCCAGGAACTGGCCCAGGATCGCGCCACGCGTCGCGCCGAGCGCCTTACGGATGCCGATCTCCCGGGTGCGCTCGGTGACCGTCACCAGCATGACGTTGGTGACGCCGATCCCGCCGACGAGAAGGCTGATCGCCGCAACGGCGGCGAGAAGCACCGTGAAGCTGGTGGCGCTCGCCTCGGCGGTCGAGAGAAGCGTGCTGGCGTTGGTGATCGTGTACGGAAGCGAGGAACTCGCGCTGGAGGCCGCGCCCCCCGACGTCGCACCCAGGCGTGCAGCCCGACCGAAGAAGCCGGACGCGCCCGTCGTCGCCGTGGAGTTGGCGGCGCTCGCCGCGGTGGCCGCGCTCACGTGCAGCAACTGGTTCAACTCGACACCCAGCTCGCCCTGGGCCGCAGCGACGCCCGCCGTGGTCTTGGATGTGGCGAGCAGCGAACTCAGCGCGCCGAAGCCGGTGAACGATCGCTGCACCCGGGTGACCGGTGCGACGACGACCGAGTTGGGATCATTGAAACCGGTGGAACTCTGGGTCGCAAGGATGCCGACGACCGTGAACGGGGTGCCATCGACGGTGATCGACTGGCCGAGCGCCGACCCGGTCGGGTAGAGCTCCGTCGCGAGAGTGGACCCGATGACGGCGACCTTGGCCGCGCCCGCCACGTCAGCCGCGGTGAACGCGCTTCCACTGGCGACGGTGGATGTCGACACCGTGAAGTAGTCGGCGCTGGTGCCGATGATCGAGACGTTGCTCTCGGAGGCGTTGGTCGACGACACGGTCAGCGAGGTGGTGGATTCGGGCACGACCGTCTTGACGTGGCCAAGGCCCGCCTTGTTCAACTCGTCGCTGACCGCCAGCGTTATCGCCGACGAGCCCGTCTCGTTTCCGCTGGGCCTGATCGTCAGGGTGTTGGTGCCGAGTGACGTGATCAGACTGTTGACCCTTTGGGCGGACCCGTTGCCCACGGCCATCAACAGGATGACCGCACCGACGCCGATGAGCACCCCCAGCATCGTGAGAATCGACCGGAGCTTGTTGGCTGTCACGCCGCGAACGGCGGAGAGCAGGATGTCGCCGAACTTCATCGGGCCAGCATCCTCTCGCGGTTCAGGTGGTCGCTCGTGATCAGACCGTCTTTGACGTGCACGACGCGGTGGGCACGCGCGCCCACATTCTCTTCGTGCGTGATGATGACGATGGTGCGGCCCTGGGCCGCGAGCTGGTCGAAGATGGCGAGGATCTCGTGTGTGGACTCCGAGTCCAGGTTTCCGGTCGGCTCATCGGCGAGCAGAAGCGTCGGGTTAGTGACGAGAGCGCGGGCGATCGCGACGCGCTGCTGCTGCCCGCCCGACAGCTGCTGCGGTCGATGGTCGGCCCGGTTGGTGAGGTTGACCATCTCGAGCGCCTCCATGGCGCGGCGCTTCCGCTCCGCGTACCTGACGCCGCCGTAGGCGAGCGGAAGCTCCGCATTCTGCAGCGCGGTCATTCGCGGCACGAGGTTGAACGACTGGAAGATGAACCCGATCTCGCGATTCCGAACGCGGGCCAGCTCCTTCTCATCGAGTTCGTTGACGTCGTTGCCGGCGAGCATGTAGGTGCCCGACGACGCGACATCCAGGCATCCGAGCAGGTTCATGAGCGTCGACTTGCCGGAACCGGACGGTCCCATGATCGCGAGATACTCTCCCGCAGCGACGCTCAGGTCGATGCCGCGGAGCGCATGCACCTGCGCATCGCCCGTGCCGTAGATCTGGTGGATGCCGCGCAGCTCGAGCACACTGCCCGCGCCGGCGACAGGAGCGTTGGTCATCCGTTTCCCCCGCCGAATCCACCACGGTTGCCGAAGCCGCCACCGGTGCCGCCGCCCGTGCCGCCGCCGAATCCGCCCGTGCCGGTGCCGAATCCGCCCGTGCCGGTGCCTGTCGTGCCCGTCGTGCCGGTCGTGGTGGTCGCCGTCGAGACCGAGCCGATCACGATGGTCTCGCCGGCGGTGAGGCCCGACTTGATCTGTGTGCCGTCGTCACCGACCAGGCCCGTAGTCACGGTGACCGCGCTGGTCTTGCCGTTCTTGACGACCTTGACCGTCGAGACGCCGTTCGCCGTCGTGATCGCTGCGGCCGGCACATAGAGGCTGGTTGCGGCCGTCGACGCCGGTCGTGATGGTGACATCCGCCGTCTGGCCGATCCGCAGGCTCGGTCGGCGGGGTGGTCAGGGTGATCGTGGTTGCGTAGGTGACGATCGAGTTGCTCGACGTGCCGGTCGGTGCGATCGCAGTGACGGTCGCCTTCGACGACGCACCCGTGATGGCCGGGAACGTGACCGTCGCGGCCTGGCCGACCTTGACGTCCGCGATGTCCGCCTCGGCGATGGCTGCCGTGACCGTGAACTTCGAAACGTCCGCGATCGTCATGAAGGCAGAGGATGACGTCGACGAACTCGTCGACGAGCTGCCCGTGCCACCCGTGCCCGTCCCGCCGGTCGAACCTGTGCCGCTCGAACTGCTGCTCGACGAACTGCTGCCGCCCGACACGGTTTCGCCGACCTGGCCGTTCACCGCGACGACCAGGCCCGCGATGGGCGACGTCAGCGTTGCGTTCGCGAGCGCCTCTTCGGCACTGGTCAGTGTGGTCTGGGCGGTCGCGACAGTCGATTCCTGCGAGAAGACCTGCTGCTGCGCCTGCACGACGCTCTGCCCGGGGGAGGCAGCGGCCTGCGCGAGCGCCGTGCGGTCCTCGGCCAGGATGGTGTTGTCGTGGCTGAGGTTCGTCTTCGCGTTGGTTACGGCCGTCGACAGGTCGGCGGTCTGCAGAGTGCCGAGCACCTCGCCCGCTGTGACCGTGGCCCCCAGCGCGACGTTGACGGTCGCGATCGTGCCCGACGCCCCGAACGAGGCCTCCACTTCCTGCACGGGCGCGATCGTGCCCGACGCTGTGATCGTGGTAGACACCGCACCCTGCTCCACGGTGCCCGTGAGTTGCGTGGTCGCGGAAGCGGTCGTCGCGGCAAACGGATGGAAGACGATCAGCGCGCCGGCGGCGGCGATGACGATCACCGCGATGAGCACGGTATTGATCACCACAGGTCGGGAGAATTTCATGGGGGAATAGTGCCCGAGGTTTCTATGAACTTCATAAGCGTCGGCTGCGGCTTTGGCGTTTGTTCGTGAGCACCCGTGACCTAGGCTCGTGAACGGAAGCGAGGAAGCCCAGTGAGCGACGACAAGAATTCAGAAGTCGATCCCCGATTCGACCCTGCGTTCCAGCGCGGATTCGACCCGAGCATCCCGATCGAGGAGTACGTGCCGCCGCCCGTGCCGCGCAGGGCGACTGCGCCGCTGGCGGCGCCCGCGCCGGTGGCGCTGGTTCCCGACGCTGCCGTGCCCGTGCCCGCGTCGGCGACCACGCCGGCGGTCGTCGCGTCGGGTACGTCCATCGACGACGACGCCTCCGCAGACGAGCACGACTCGGGCGCCGAACTCGACGCCAGCCCGTCGAGGAACCCGTTCCTGCTCTTCCTGGGCATCATCGCGGTCGGTCTCGTCGTGGCCGGAATCTGGCTGTTCGTGCAGTCCGGCGATGCCTTCAACGGCAAGCAGGTGCGCTCGCAGGGTGACTACATGTCGCTCGACGCGACCATCCACGCGGCCCCGTTCATCGCGCTGCTCGGGGGCGCCACGGCGATCGCCATCCTCTTCGTCTTCGCCGCGCGGTGGCGCCGCCGCTAACCGCGAGCCGACACGCGCCAGACGAGTCGCAGCCCCGACCAGTCGGCATCGATCGCGGCGACCTTGGTGTCGACGAGTGACCGAGCCAGGGCGGCGTCGCGCACGACGTTGTCGGTGATGTCGCTGGTGTGGCCCGCGGCCCTCCGGGGCCAGGCGATCCACAGCGCACCTGCCGGGAAGATCGCGGGCTCCAGGCGCTCCAACGTCGGGCTGATCTGCTCGGCCGCCGTCACGAAGGCGATCACGATATCGGCCGGATCACCGTCGTCGACCTCGTCCGCAGCATCCGGCGCCACCTCGAACGCCCAGGATGCCGGAGCGCGGTCCACCCGCCAGCGCGCGCCGGGCGTGAGGCCCAGCTTCTTCAGCTGCGGGGTGCCGGAGTATCCAGTAGCCACGCGACGAGCCTAGAGCTGGCACACGGGGCAGAAAAAGGTCTGACGCTCTGTGAGGGAATTCTCGCCCAGCATTCCCCTGCGGATGGCCGTGCCACAGCGAAGGCAGGGCTGGTGCTCGCGGCCGTGCACCCAGGTGCGCCGGCCGCGGCGGAGGTCACCCGTCGTGACCCGCTCGACCCGGTCGCGATTGGTGACGATCAGGCGCTGCGCCAGCGAGACGAGGCCCGCCAGGTCGGGCACCTCGGAGGCGGGCCGGGTCGGAAGCACGCCGCGAAGAAAGCACAGCTCGTTGCGGTAGACGTTGCCGAGGCCCGCAATGACCCGCTGGTCGAGCAGGGCGAGACCGATCGCCCGGTCGGGGTCCCGCGCCAGGTTGGCTCGATGCGACGTCCGCGTCCCAGTCGGGCCCCAGGATGTCGGGACCGAGGTACCCCACGACCTCGTTCTCCCGCTCGCGGGGTACGACTTCGAGTTCGCCCAGCAGGAACCCGACGGCCACGACACCGGGAACGCCGAGCACCGCCCGCGCCTGCCAGGCCGGGCTGCGCCAGCGTGCCCCGTCGCGGTAGATGTCCCACGATCCCTCCATCTTGAGGTGGCTGTGGATCGTGAATTCACCGATGCGGTGCAGCAGGTGTTTGCCGCGGCTCACCACGGACTCCACCCGCTCGCCCGTGAGGTCGACGGTCGCGAAAGCGGGAACCCGGATGTCGCAGCGGTCGAGAACGCCGCCCGCCAGCGCGGCATTCATCGCGCGCGCGGATCGGTAGACGGTGTCGCCCTCGGGCACTAGCGGCCCACCGCGTATCCCTGCATCCCCCGGGGGTTCGCCGCCGCGCGCAGCCCATCAGCGCCGCGGCTCACCGCCGACAGGCGCCCGAGCGTCCACGGGCCCGCGACCGCCAGGGAGTGGCCGCGCGCACGGAGGCCCTCGATGACCGAGGTGCCCACCCTGTCCTCGATCACGGCACCACCGGGCACGCGCTCGCGCGGCCAGAAGGAGTCGAACTGCGACGTGGTGTGCAGGTTCGGCGCGTCGATGGCCTGCTGCAGGTCGTAGCCGCCGACCAGGTAGCGCAGCAGGAAGGTCAGCTGCCACTGGTCCTGCTGGTCGCCGCCGGGGGTTCCCGTCGCGAGCACTGAGCCGTCGGGCGAGATCACCAGGGTGGGGCTGAGCGTCGTGCGCGGGCGCCGACCGGGGTGCAGGGAGCTCGGAAGTCCCTCGTCGAGCCAGCTCATCTGCAGGCGAGAGCCGAGGCAGAATCCGAGCCCCGGGATGTGCGGGGACGACTGCAGCCATCCGCCCGACGGCGTGATCGATGCCACGTTGCCGAACCGGTCGACGATGTCGAGATGGCAGGTGTCGCCGCGCGTCACACCGCTCTTCTCCACGGTCGGCTCACCGGTGCCCGCCAGACCGTCGCCAGCGACCGCTGCCACGCGATCGCGCGGCAGACGCGGCTGCCGACCCCCGGGCGACCCCGGCCGCTGGGCCGCGGACGCAATCTCGCCCACCAGCGCGCGTCGGGCCGCGGCATAGTCCGCCGAGAGCAGGTCGTCGAGCGGCACCGAGCCGTCGTCGCCGTACCAGGCGTCGCGGTCGGCCAGCGCGAGCTTCAGCACCTCGAGCACGGTGTGCGCACCCAGCTCCGTCGAGGGGTCGAGGCGTGCATCCTCGAACCCGTCGAGGAGTGCGAGTGCCTGCAGCAGGGTCGGCCCCTGCGTCCACGCGCCCGCCTTCAGCACCCGGGAGCCGCGGAAGTCGAGCTCGACGGGCTTCTCCCACGTCGCGGAGTAGTCCGCGATGTCGTCGGCGGTGAGCACGCCCGAGTGGTCGCCGCCCGACGAGTCGCGCAAGGGAGTTCGCACGAATTCGGCGACGTCGTGTGCGACGAACCCCGACGACCACTCGGCGCGCACCGCGTCGATCCGGTCTTCTCGACGTGCGCCGGCGCCGCTCTCGACGAGCCGACGAAGGCTGGCGGCCCACTCCGGGCGGGTGGCCATGCCGCCGGCGACGATTCCCGACCAGGCCGCAGCGGAGGTCGGCCACGCCTCGTCGAACAGCTCGCGCACCGTCGCCACCGTTCGCGCGACGGCGGGAAGTACGGGATACCCGTCTTCTGCGTAGCCGAGCGCGAACTCGACGACGTCGCCGAACTCCCAGGTGCCGTGGTCGCGCAGCAGCAACAGCCAGGCGTCGAACGCGCCGGGGGCGGTAGCGGCGAGAAAGCCCGCGCCTGGGACCAGGTCGAGGCCGAGCGCCCGATACGCGTCGATGGATGCGCCGCGCGGCGCGGCGCCCAGTCCCGCGAGCACGCGGGGCGGCTGTCCGGCGGGGGCGACGAGCCCCACCAGGTCGCCGCCCGGGCCATTCAGGTGCGGCTCGACGATCTGCAGCACGAAACCCGCCGCCACCGCCGCGTCGAAGGCGTTGCCACCGCGCTCGAGCACTGCCATCGCCGACTGCGAAGCCAGCCAGTGGGTGGTCGCGACCATGCCGAAGCTGCCGCGCAGTGTGGGCCGGGTGGTGAAGTCATCGGGCGGTGTGAATGCCATGCCTCCAGCTTCGCAGGCATCCACCGGCAGCGTGTCAGTCGAGCGCGCTGCGCACGTCGGTATGCCCGAAGTCGTCTCCCTTGTAGAGAAGCGCCTCGTTGCGCTCGGTCGCCAGCGCGTAGGCGAAGCAGTCGCCGAAGCTCAGCCCGGCCGGATGCCCGCTGCCCCTGCCGAAATCGCGGTATGCGTCGCGGGCAATGCGCGCCTGTTCGGCGGTGACCGGCTGCACGAGCATGCCGGAGGCACTGACTAACTGGTCGAAAAGTCGTGAAACCAGCGGATCGCCCGAGTGGTCGACGACAATCGACGCCTCCAACAGGTTCGCTGCGGAGATAGAGACTTCTGTCGCCCGCTCGATGGCAACGCTGTACCGCTGCGCGTCTGGTTCCCGCCGAGCGATGGCGATGAGGGCGGATGAATCGACGATCACTGTGGCAAACCGTTCTCGTCGTAGAGCCAGGCGGTCGGGTCTTCGAATCGTTCCGGCCCCATTCGTTCAGCCATTTTCGCGGCGAGATCGAGGAGCCGATCGCTCAGCCCCTCGCGAGCACCGGGGCGCAACTCCGCGAGTCGCCGACGCACCGCATCCTCGACCGCCTCCGTCTGGCTCATGCCACTGAGTGTGGCAAGCTCCCGCACCAGGGCGTGCGTGCGCTCGTTCTTGATGTTGAGGCTCATGGGAGTAATTCTACCCTGAAGGGGTAGATGTCTACCCTCGGTTAGCCGCGCAGGCGCAGCCCCTGCGGAGTCGGTGCGAACCCGGCATCCGCCAGCGCAGCCCCGAACGGAGTGCCCACCGCAAACTCGCCATCCACTCGCTCGATGCGCAGGCGACCGAGCCCGGTTCGCACGGTCGCGGCGAGCGACACGGCGGCAGCGCCCAGCACGACGGGGTCGCCCGTGAAGGTGAGCACGGTCTTGCCGCCGCGCTCGATATAGACCGCGAGCCGGCCATCCACCAGCACGACGAGCGCGCCGGCCTTGCGGCCAGGACGGTGGCCCTCGGTCGCCGGCCAGCCGAGAGCAGCTCCATACGGGTTCGCGGGGTCGGTCGCGGCCAGCGTGAGCGCGGCGAGTTCGGGCAGGGCGTCGTCGTCACGGGTGAACTGGCGCAGCCGGTCGACGGTTGCGCCGGTGCCGAACTGGGCGCCGCCGAGCCCGTCGACGAAGTATCCGCGACGCGCCCTGCCCGTCTCCTCGAACGTGGAGAGCACCTTGTAGGCGAGCGCGAACCCGCCCGGGATGCCCTCGTTCATTACCGCTCCGCGGGTCACGATCCCGTGCCGGTCGAGCAGCGCCTCCGCCGTGGCCTTCGCCCGCACTGTGGTATCGCCCTCCGCAAGCGGAAGAAGGGACCATCGCCCGGCGACAGTGGGCGGCCCGGCCTGGATCGCCTGCATCGACGGCATGCGACCTCGGTAGGCGCGAGCCCGCGGGGCGCGGCGGGGCGCGGCCTTGCCGCCGAGGAACGACCTCAGCGGCGCGAACGTGTCGTTCGTCACGAGCCCCGCCCAGACGAGGTCCCACAGTGCTGTCGCGAGCTCGCGGTCATCCGTCGACCCCACGGCAGCCCCGAGTTGGCGGAAGAAGTACGCACCGCCGCCAGCCAGCGCCACCAGGATCTCCCGCTGCAGCTCGCTCGTCTCGACATCGACCGGGAGCGGAAGCGTGACGGCCGCGGTTTCGGCGAGATGCAGGCTGATCCAGCCGTCGCTGCCGGGAAGCGCACCCGCACCCGACCAGAGCACCTCGCCCGACACCGTGAGCTCGTCGAGCCAGGCCTGCGAATAGTCGCGCAGTCGGGCGGGCAGCACCAGGGTCTCCCAGGCGGATGCCGGCAGTGCCACCCCCGCGAGCTGTTCGACCACCTGCAGCAGGCCGTCGGCGCCGCGCAAGCCGCGGCTCGCGTCGGTGGAGATGTGCTGCCAGGCCGGCAGGAATCGGCCGAGAGTGTCTTGCGAGACCGGCTCGACCTCCTGGCGAAGGGCCGCCAGCGACCGGCTGCGGAGTCGGCGAAGAATCTCGGAGTCCACCCACTCGCTGCCCGACGCTCCGGGACGGAACTCGCCCTCGACGACCCTGCGATCGCTCCCGAGGCGACGCAGCGAATCGAGCACAACCGCGATGCCGAGCCCGAACCGTGCCGCGACCGCGCCCGCGGTGAACGGACCGTGGGTGCGCGCATATCGGCTGACGAGATCGCCGACGGGATCGGCGACCGGTTCGACGAACGCTGTCGGCACTCCGATCGGAAGCGCGACGCCCAGGGCGTCGCGAAGCCGGCTGGCGTCTTCGATGATCGCCCAGCGATCGTCACCCGCGATCCGGGCGGGCAGCACCCGCCGACCGCGCGTGAGATCGTCGAGCCAGCTCGAAATCGACTCAGCGTTCGTTTCGGGAATGGTGCGCTGGGCGATCTCCTCGAGCGACAACGGCCCCAGCACGCGAAGCAGGTCGACGACGCCCTCGAGGTCGCGCGCACTGGCGGTCGGGGGCCAGCCGCTGCAGCTCCAGCTCCGTCTGCTCGAGCACCTTCGGGTCGAGCAGTTCACGCAGCTCGGCGCGCCCCAGCAGCTCGGCGAGCAGCGTCGGGTCGAGACTGAGCGCCGCGGCGCGGCGCTCCGCGAGCGGGGAATCGCCCTCGTACATGAACGCGGCGACGTATCCGAACAGCAGCGATCGCGCGAACGGCGACGCCGACTCGGTCTCCGCCTCGACGATGCGGATGCTGCGGTCCGCGATCTGCGCGGTCAGCGCCATCAGCGACGGAAGGTCGTAGACATCCTGCAGCACCTCGCGCACGGTCTCGAGCACGATCGGGAAGCTCGGGTACTTGCGCGCGACCTCGAGCAGCTGCGAGGCGCGCTGCCGCTGCTGCCAGAGCGGCGAGCGTTTGCCCGGGTTGTAGCGCGGCAGCAGCAGTGCGCGCGCGGCGCACTCGCGGAATCGCGACGCGAACAGAGCCGAACCGCCGACCTCGTCGGTGACGAGCTGTTCGAGCTCCGCCGCCTCGAAGACGAACAGCTCGGCGCCGGGCGGCTGCGCATCCGTGTCGGGCAAGCCGCACGATGATGCCGTCGTCGGCCGCCACAGCGGCGCCGTCGTAGCCGTAACGCTCGCGCACTCGAGCGGTCACCGCCAGCGCCCACGGCGAGTGCACCGGCATGCCGTAGGGGGAGTGCAGGATGACCCGCCAGTCCCCGAGCTCGTCGCGGAAACGTTCGACGACCATGGTCTTATCGGTCGGCACGTGCCCGGTCGCCGCCTTCTGGTCGGCGATGAACGACACCAGGTTGGTCACCGCCCGCTCGTCGAGGCCGCCCGCGCGAACCCGCTGCGAGCGCCGCATCCGCGGCGCTCGTCGACACCTCACGGATGAACGCGCCGACCGCCGCGCCCAGCTCGGCCGGCCGGCCGAGGCCATCGCCCTTCCAGAAGGGGATGCGCCCGGGCTGGCCGAATGCCGGCGCGACGATCACGCGGTCGTGCGTGATGTCTTCGATGCGCCAGCTGGTGGCGCCGAGCGCGATGACGTCGCCGACGCGCGACTCGTAGACCATCTCTTCGTCGAGCTCGCCGACACGGCCGCCGCCCGCCGTGGCACCGACCATGAACACGCCGAACAGTCCCGCGGTCGGGGATGGTGCCGCCGCTCGTCACGGCGAGCCGCTGGGCGCCGGGACGACCCGTGATGGAGCCGCTCACCCGGTCCCAGACGATTCGCGGTCGCAGCTCGGCGAACTCGTCGCTCGGGTACAGCCCGCTCAGCAGGTCGAGTGTCGCCTCGTACGCGCTGCGCGGCAGCGTCGCGAAGGGCGCGCTGCGGCGAACCGTCTGCCACCACTCCTCGATGTCGATGGGCTCGAGCGCCACCGCCGCCACGGTCTGCTGGGCCAGGATGTCGAGCGGGTTCTGCGGGATCGCCAGCGCCTCGATCTTGCCCTCGACCATCCGCTCGCTCACCACGGCGACGTGGATGAGGTCGGCGCGATGCTTCGGGAACAGCACGCCGCGCGAAACCTCGCCCACCTGGTGACCGGCTCGGCCGATGCGCTGCAGCCCGCTCGCGACCGATGGCGGCGACTCGACCTGCACGACCAGGTCGACCTCGCCCATGTCGATGCCGAGTTCGAGGGTCGATGTCGCGACGACGCAGCGAAGGCGCCCCGACTTGAGGTCGTCCTCGATGATCGCGCGCTGGTCTTTGCTCACCGAGCCGTGGTGGGCGCGGGCCAGCAGCGGCGACGCGCCCGAGCTCGTGCCCGAGGCGCCCGGCATGCGCGGCCGGCTGTGCGGGCACGAGCTCGGGAACGGCGGCCGGAAACATCCGCTCGGCGTACAGCTCATTGAGCCGCCCCGTGAGCCGCTCGGCCAGGCCGCGCGAGTTCACGAAGACGATGGTCGACCGGTGCTCGAGGATCAGGTCGACGATGCGCTCCTCGACGTGCGGCCAGATCGAGCCCTGCGCGCCGGTTCCCGCCGAGGGGCCGTCGAGCTGGGCCGCCGTGCCGAGTTCGCTCATGTCGTCGACGGGCACGACCACCCGCAGGTCGAAACTTCTTCGTCGACGGCGGAGCGACGATCGTGACCGGGGCGATCCCGCCGAGGAACCGGGCGACCTCCTCGCGCGGGCGCACCGTCGCCGACAGCCCGATGCGCTGCGCCGGCTTCGGCAGCAGCGTCATCCAGTCGCTCGAGCGAGAGCGCGAGGTGGGCGCCGCGCTTCGTCGCGGCGACGGCGTGCACCTCGTCGACGATGACGGTCTCGACGCCGAGCAGTGTTTCGCGGGCCGCCGACGTCAGCATCAGGTAGAGCGACTCCGGCGTCGTGATCAGGATGTCGGGCGGAGTGCGGGCGAGCAGGCGGCGGTCCTGGGTGGTCGTGTCGCCGGATCGAACGCCCGACCGTCACGTCGGGCGCGGGCAGGCCGAGCCGCTTCGCGGTCTGGGTGACCCCGACCAGCGGGCGAACGCAGGTTGCGTTCGACGTCCACGCCGAGCGCCTTCAGCGGCGAGATGTAGAGCACCCGCGTTCGCCTGCGCGGATCCACGACGGGAGCCGAGAGCAGCTGGTCGATCGACCACAGGAATGCCGCGAGCGTCTTGCCGGAGCCGGTCGGGGCGACGACGAGCGCGTGCGACCCCGAGCTGATCGCATCCCACGCTCCCGCCTGCGCGGTCGTGGGCTGGGCGAACGCGCCCGTGAACCACTCCCGGGTGGCGGGGGAGAAGCGGTCGAGGGCGGAACTCATTCCTGCATCCTGCCGCTAACCGCCGTCAGTGAGAACCCGCGCAACGAACGCGCAGACATCGGCCTCTTCGGCGGCGGAGATCCAGTGGCCCATGCCGACGTACTCCACCACGGTCAGGTCGGCGTGCTCGGAGAGCCACGCGTTCGTTGCGGCGACATCCGGCTTCGGCACGATCTCATCCAGTTCCCCGTGCCCGCTGAACACCGGCGGCCGTCGCTCGGCCATGCTCGGTGCCGCGTCGAGGCCCAGCAGGATGCCGCTCAGCTGAACACCGTAGGCGAACCGCTCGGGGGCCTTACGCAGCAGTTCGAGCGCCATCGCGCCGCCCTGCGACACGCCCAGCACGCCCACGGTCGCGAACCCGTGCTGGGCGTCGAGCCAGGCGAGGATGTCGTCGACGGTGTCGCGCACGCCGTAGTCGTCGAGAAACCACGCGTGGCCGGCGTCCTGCTCGACGGGCGCGCGCAGCGACGCGGTCACCACCGACGGCGGCAGGTCGGCAAAGCGGCCCACGAGGTCGTGTTCGGTGCCCTCGAAACCGTGCAGCAGGAGCAGCAGGTCATCCCCCGGCGTTGCGGCACGTGACCACGCGACCGACAGCTCGCCGTCAGCCATTGGTCTTCAGGAATTCGACGATGTCGGCCAGCTCGTCGGTCGAGATGGAGTGGGCCAGGTTCTCGTAGATGCGGGTGGTCTCCGTCGAGTGCCCCGGCAGCCAGGACTCCGTGCGCGCGACCACCGCAGCAGGGATGACGCGATCCAGCGTTCCTCGGCCCCAGAACACCGGCGGCCGGTCGGCGGCGAGTCGCTCATCGCCCGCCTGGTCGCCCGCCGCGACGAAACCCGAGAGCGCCACGACCGAGCGGAACCGCTCGGGGGCGAGCCGCAGCGCCTGCAGCGACACCACGGCCCCCTGCGAGAAACCGAGCAGGCTCACCGAGGTGAAGTGCTGTGTGTCGAGCCAGTCCAGGAGCGCAGTGGTTGCCGCATCCACATCCTCGGCGACCGGGTCGGCGACGCCGCGCGACGTGAAGGGAAACCACGCCCAGCCGTTGCCCTCGGCCAGCGGCGCCCGAACCGAGGCGATCACGGGACCCAGCGGAAGTCGCGGCGACAGCTGGAACAGGTCGCCCTCGTGCGAGCCGTAGCCGTGCAGCAGCACGAGCAGGGGTCGACCGGCGCGCTCGCGTTCAGGAGCAGACCAGATCACGGCATCCGGGTTGAGATTCATCCGTTCCACGCTACCCGGTGCCGGGGAGACGGGCCCGGCGTGGGTAAGAATGGAGCATGAGCTCAGTAGGAACTCCCGACCCGAATCCAGGCTGGCTATCCGAAGACGAGCTGGCCAACGCCCGTCGACGCCTGCCGCTCCTCTACGTCGAGGCGGTTCCCGTGCGAGTGGATGGCATCGGCCAGGTCACCGAGGTGGGCATCCTTCTTCGTGCCAACGCCGACGGTGACATCACGCGCACGCTGGTGTCGGGACGCGTTCTGTACGGCGAGAGCCTGCGCGAGGCGCTGTTCCGCCACCTCGAAAAGGACCTCGGGCCGATGGCCTTTCCGCTGCTGCCGGCGTCGCCCGTGCCGTTTTCGGTGGCCGAGTATTTTCCCGTTCCCCGGCGCCCAGTTCACGGATGACCGCCAGCACGCCGTCGCGCTCGCCTACGTCGTTCCGGTCACCGGCACCTGCGAACCGCGGCAGGATGCGCTCGAGCTCACCTGGATGAGCCCCATCGAGGCCGCATCCGACTCCGTCGCCTCCGAGATGGAGGGCGGCCGCGGCTCGCTGCTCAGGGCCGCGATGGCCAGCGTGGGTCGCCTGTTCTAACGAGTTGCATGTTTTCGTGGCCCCCGGGTGGCTGAGGTCGCGAAAACATGCAACTCGATGGGGGTGGGTGTCGGATGCGTCACCCTAGGACTCGTCGGCGACGGCCGCCGAGTCGAAGCGCACGCTGGCGACCATTCCGCCCCCCGCGCGATGCTCGAGCGTCGCGACGGCTCCGCTGGCCCGGGCGAGCTCGGCCACGATCGCGAGGCCGAGCCCGCTCCCCGGTCCCGCCTGGTCGCCGCGCCAGAACCGTTCGAACGCGCGCACCCGGTCCGCCTCGGCGAGGCCCGGCCCCTGGTCCAGCACCGAAACAGTTGTTGCCGACGCATCCGCGGCCACCGTCACGTCGATGGTCGACCCGCGAGGGGCCCCTGCCAGGGCGTTGTCGATGTAGTTGTCGATGATCTGGCCCGGGGCAGTTGCGAGCGCGCTGGCGAGCGCGGTGGCCGGCGCATGAAGCTGCACAACGACGCCCGACTCCTCGGCCAGCGGGCGCCACGAATCCACGCGCTCGGCCGCGATCGCCGCGAGGTCGACCACGTCGCGCGGCGCCTCGCTCGATTCGATCCGGCTGAGCAGCAACAGGCCCTCGATGATGTCGGCGAGCCGATCGACCTCGGCCTCCGCGGCCGACAGCCGAAGGGCGGTCGCCTCGGCATCCACGGAGGCGAGCTCGCGCGCCCGTTCGAGGCGAAGCTTGAGGGCGGTGAGGGGCGTTCGGAGCTGGTGTGACGCGTCCGAGGCGAAGGCCCTCTGCTGAGCGATCAGCAGGTGCAGCCGATCGGCCATGACGTTGAACGACCGGGCGAGGGACCGCAGCTCGCTCGCGCCATGGCGCTCATCCGCCCGGTCGCTGAGGGCGCCGTCGGCAATCCGTTCCGTCACGAATCTCAGCCGAAGCAGGGCCCTGGCGATACTCGTCGACAGGATGTATCCGACGAAGCCCGCGATCACGACCGCCGCGAGCAGGGCGAGCCCGAGCAGCCCGAGCTGTGCGTTGACCGTGTCGGTGATGACCTGCTGCGGATAGGTGAGGCGCACTGCGCCATAGACCGTCGACCCGCTGAGCACAGGCACCGCGACGTACAGAAGCTCCTCCCTGAGAGTCTGCGAATAGCGAGTCCCGGTGGTGATGGTGCCGCTCATCGCCTTCGCGATCTCGGGGCGCGACAGGTACGACGAGCCCACCACGGAGTCATCGGTGTCGCTCGTGAAGACGGCGATGCCGCGCCCATCCACGATGATCACGCGAGCACCGCCCGCGGAGTGGTAGGCCTTCGCGATGCTGGTGATGCCGGCGTAGTCCGCCTTCGTGCCCGACTGCAGGGAGTGCTGCGCCCGGCTGGCGAGCAGCAGGGCGTCCCTCTCGAGAGACGTGATGATGCGATCGTGCTCGGCCTGGCGCATGTAGTTGCTGAGCGGGATGTCCTGCACCAGGAGCGCCAGCAGGGTGACGGCCATGAGGGCGGCCATCACGCGCCATTTCACGAGGGCGAACCGAATCGAAAACCGACACCGCGCACCGACTCGATCCAGCCGCTGCTGCCCAGCTTCTTGCGGATGGCGGCGATGTGCGCATCCAGGGTCTTGGTCGTGCCGTACCAGTTCGTGTCCCACACGTCGTGAAGGATCTCGGATCGCTTGAAGACGGCACCGGGGTCGCGCGACAGGTACTCGACCAGTTCGAACTCCTTCGCCGTGAGATGCACCGATTGCGCTCCGAGAGTCACGCGCTGGGCCCGGATGTCGATGACGAGGTCGCCGAAGCGACGCTCGCCCGATCCGGCGTCGCGCGACGCGGAGTCGAAGCGGCGTGTCACGGCGCGGATGCGAGCCACCAGTTCGCGCATCCCGAATGGCTTGACCACGAAATCGTCAGCGCCCATCTCGAGCGCGAGAACGCGGTCGATTTCCTCGTTCCGCGCGCTCACCACGATGATCGGAACCATCCCGGCCGCGCGGATCGCCCGGCAGACGTCGCTTCCGTCCATGTCGGGCAGCCCGAGGTCGAGCAGCACGACATCCGGCTGGTAGTCGGAGAGCTCCGCGATGGCCCGCGCACCCGACCCGACATGTCGGGACTCGATGGCCGACGACGTGAGGCCGTCCACGATTCCATCCGCCACGGAGGCGTCGTCCTCGACCACCAGCACTCGCATGCCCCAATTGTGGAGGGCAACCTGCCGGTCGTGAAAGGTCCCGTGACAGCGTGCCGCGATCTTTGACAGTTCTTGGATGTGCACAGGGCCCGTGTTTACCGTTGGATCCGTAGCTTGTAGTGCATGAAGTCCCCATTCGTTATTGGCCTTGTGGCCGTCAGCGTGGTCGGAATCGGGTCCGCTGCGCTGGCGGTCAACCTCGGCGCACTCTCGAGCCTGCAGACCGGAACGCTGAGCGGCGACACCCGGGTTCTGGAGCCGACAGCGGTCGCGACCGACTCGCCCACCCCCCGCCCGGTCGAGACGCCGGAGCCCACCGAGACCGAGCAGCCGGAGCCGGGGGAGACCGCGGCGCCGACTCAGCCGGTTGCCCCGCACTCGACCAATCCCGTCGTGCCCACCCCGACCCCCACTCCGACCCACACCCACCACCACGGCGACGACGGTGGCGGCGACGGCGGCGGCAGCGACGACGGCGGATCCGGCGGGAGCGGCAGCGATGACTAGCGGTCGTCCGGCCGCGCGCGCCCGGAACATCACCGGCACGGTCGCTGTCGCATCGTTCGTCGGCATGGTCGCCGCGTTCCAGCTCGGCGCGAATGCCGCGCCATCCACCGCCTTGTCAACTGCCGGCACGGCCCTGGCGCCGACACCGACTGCCGTGCCGACTGCGGTCGCTACCCCCACCGCGGTTCCGACTGCTGTGCCGGCTCCCACCGCGGCTGCGACGGCGCCCCAGTCGACGGCGACTGCGCCCCAGTCGACCGCGACGGCGCCGAAAGCGGCCGCCCCGGCACCGGTGGCCCCCGCACCGGTGGCCGCGGCACCGGCGCCAGCCCCTGCCCCGGTGACCCCGGCACCGGTCGCCACGACGAAGCCGTCCGGCGGGTAGCACGCGTGGCGGGGGCAACCATCGCCCGCGACGCGGTTCGCGCTGCGTACGTCGGCATGGGATCGGGGATGCCGTTCGTCGAACGACGACAGCGTCTGATGGGGGGAACGGGGGCGATTGTGCTGGTCGGCGCGGGCGAGGAGTTGCTGGCCGAGTGCTTCGCCCTGGCGGATCGCTGCGAATCGGCATGGAGCCGCTTTCTGCCCGACAGCGATGTGACGCGGCTGAACTGGTCGCGTGGGCGGCCCATCGAGGTCGACCCGCTGACCATCAGGCTGCTCGAGTCGATGATCGCCGGCGCTGAGCTCACGGCACACGACTACAACCCGACGATCCTCCCGGACCTTCTTGCCGCGGGCTACACCGCGTCGACGCTGGATGGCTCGCGAATCACGACGGTGCCGGCCGAATGCCGCACCGCTCCCCGCCTCGAGGTCACCTTTGCCGGGGACGAGGTCAGGATTCCGGCGGGAGTCGCGATCGACGCGGGAGGCATCGGCAAGGGTCTCGCAGCGGACCTGGTGGTCGAGTTCGCGCTCGCCCACGGTGCCTGGGGGGCGCTCGCCGAATTCGGGGGCGACGTGGTCGCTTCGGGAATCGCCCCGACCGACCTGGGCTGGTGCGTCGCCGTCGAGAATGCCGGCGAAGGCAGCGAGCCCGCCGTGATCATGCGCCTCGCGCGCGGCGCCATCGTGACCTCCAGCCAGGCCAGGCGACGGTGGACCCGGCACGGTTCGGCCCGACACCACCTCATCGACCCCGCGACGGGCGAGTGTTCCCCGTCGAGCGTGGTCACCGCCACCGTCATCGCCGCGACGGGCGCGCGGGCCGAGGTGGTCGCCAAGTCGGCTTTTCTTCGCGAACCATCCGAATTCCTCGACTGGGTGCCATCCGTCGGGGCCGCAGCGCTGCTTTTGGACGACCAGGGCACAACGACGTCATCAGAGAATTGGGGGATTTACCGATGACCGATCCGCATTTGTGGTGGTACGTCACCCGCGCGAGCGCGCTGGTGGCCTGGGGCCTTATGACACTGTCAGTGATCTGGGGCATCCTGCTGTCGACCCGACTGCTTCGCAGGGTGGACAACCCGGGCTGGCTTCGCGACATCCACGGGTATGTGAGCGGGCTCGCGGTCGTCATGGTGCTGCTGCACATGCTGTCGCTGATGCTCGACGGCTGGCTGAAGTTCTCGATCGCCGAGGTGCTGGTGCCGTTCGACGCGCACTATCGCAACACACCGGTGGCGTTGGGAATCGTGGCCTTCTACCTGCTGGTGGGGGTGCAGGTCACATCGATGATGCTGCACAGGCTGCCCCGCCGGTTCTGGAAAGCCCTGCACTACTCGAGCTACGTCAGCCTCATCCTCGTGTCGTTCCATGCCGGCCTCACGGGCACCGACGTCGGGTCGCCCTGGTACCGGGTGCTGTCGTCAGTTCTGATCCTGCTCGCGTCGGGCGCGATCATCGTGCGAATCATTGCGGGTCGGGCGGTCGCGAACCCGCCCGCGGCCGGTAACACGCCGGATGTGCCCACGACGGCGATCGAGCGGCGAGCACCGGCCCTGCCCGAGGGGTTTGCGCTGTTCGTCGTGTCCGCACGGCGCATCGCCGCCGACGGCGTGGTGGGCCTGCGACTCGTCTCGACCACGGTGGCCGAACTTCCCGTCTGGACGCCGGGGTCGCACATCACTCTTCATCTTCCGGGTGGGCTGCAGCGGCAGTACTCCCTCTGCGGTGATCCCGCCGACCGAACGTTCTACGAGATCTCGGTGCTGAGGTCGCCAACGTCTGCGGGTGGCAGCGACTGGATCCACGACCAGCTGATGCCCGGCATGACGATCCCCGTCTCCGGGCCGGCGAACCACTTCGAGCTGGTGCCTGCGAGCGAGTACCGGTTCATCGCGGGCGGAATCGGCATCACGCCCATCCGCGCGATGATCGAATCCCTGCCCGACCGCCGCGACTGGCGACTGCTCTACCTGGGTCGAAGCCGGCGTTCCATGGCATTCGCGACCGAACTCGAACTCGCCTACCCCGGCCGCGTGTTCGTGTACGCGCGGGACGAGCAGCAGTACCAGGTCAATCTCGCGGGATTCGTCGCCGGCAACGACCCCCTCGTCTACGCGTGCGGACCGGAATCCCTCATGCAGGCGGTGTCGGACCTCGTGGCCCACGAGCGCATGCACTTCGAGAGGTTCCGCCCCATCGAGCGGCTTGCGGTGACGTCCGCCAGGCCGGTGGATGTGACCTGCCGCAAGAGTCGCAAGCAGTTCGTCGTCGAGCCAGGGGCGAATTTCCTGGATGCGATGGAGGAGAACGGCGTGCCCGTGCTGGGGTCGTGCCGCAAGGGCGTGTGCGGCAGCTGCGAGGTGCGGGTGGTGTCGGGCACGCTCGAGCACCTGGACTCGGTGCAGGAGGACGCCGTCAAAGACGAGCTCGGCATCATGTACCCGTGCGTCTCGCGCGGCACGTCGAGTGAGCTGATCCTGGACGTCTGACTAACGCCAGACGGGGTTGCGGCCCCTCCCGAACGCCGGGAAGGACCGCAACTTACGGACTCGGTGCCAATCAGCGACCGCGACGACGACCGTTCGACGACTGGCTCATGCCGACGAGGCCGCCGACCTTGAGGCCACCGGTGCGAGGCGCGCCGCCCTGGCCGCCCGTGCGCTGGCCCGACTTGGGCTGTGCGGTGCGGCCCGACCCGGATGCCTGTGCCGGACGGCTGGCGCGCTCACTGCGCGGCGCTCCGTCGCGGTTGGCGCGCTTGCGCTGGGCGTTGGCGCCCTGCGAGCGGCCTCCCTGCGACTGGCCTCGCTCCGGCACTGCGGCACGCGGAGCGGGCTTCACGTAGGCGGCGACGTCACCGACGAGCGCGGTGACGGGCGCGGATGCGGCCTCCACCTGCTCGGGAGCGACGGCGATTCCGGCCTTGCGCAGCAGCGCTGCGGTGTCTTTGCGCTGCTCGGGCAGGACGATGGTGACCACGTCGCCCTCGGCGCCGGCGCGCGCCGTGCGTCCCGAGCGGTGCAGGTAGGCCTTGTGCTCGGCCGGCGGGTCGACGTGGATGACGAGTTCGATGTCGTCGACGTGAACGCCGCGCGCGGCGACATCCGTTGCGACGAGCACGCGCACCTCGCCGGCGGAGAACGCGGCGAGGTTGCGGTCACGCTGCACCTGCGACAGGTTGCCGTGCAGGTCGACGGCGGGGATGCCGGAGTCGGTCAGCTGGCGGGCCAGCTTCTTCGCGTGGTGCTTGGTGCGCATGAACAGGATGCGACGACCGCTGCCCGAGGCGAGGCGCTCGACGAGGGCACGCTTGGATTCGACACCCGAGACCTCGAACACGTGGTGGGTCATTGCCGCGACGGGCGAGTTCGCCTCGTCGACCGAGTGCAGCACCTCGTTGTGGAGGTAGCGGCGCACGAGCTTGTCGACGCCGTTGTCGAGGGTTGCGCTGAAGAGCATGCGCTGGCCGCTCTGCGGTGTCTTGTCCATGATGCGGGTGACGACGGGCAGGAACCCGAGGTCGGCCATGTGGTCGGCCTCGTCCAGGATCGAGATCTCGACGGCGTCGAGCGAGACGAAGCCCTGCTTCATGAGGTCTTCGAGGCGACCGGGGCAGGCGACGACGATGTCGACGCCCGCCTTGAGGGCCGCGACCTGGCGCTGCTGCGAGACGCCGCCGAAGATCGTCGTGGATTTGAGCCCGTAGACGTCCGCCAGCGGCTGGATGGCGGCGGTGATCTGGGTGGCCAGCTCGCGGGTGGGGGCGAGGATGAGCGCGAGCGGGCGCCCCGGTCGGCGGTTGCCGCCGGCGAGCTTGCCGCCGAGCCGTGCGACGAGCGGGATGCCGAACGCGAGCGTCTTGCCCGAGCCGGTCTTTCCGCGGCCGAGCACGTCGCGACCCGACAGCGTGTCGGGCAGCGTGTCGACCTGGATCGGGAACGGTTCGGTGATTCCGGCTGCCGCGAGTGCGGCGACGAGTGGTGCGGGCACGCCGAGCGCGCCAAAAGGTGATTCAGTCAAGAGAGATTCTTTCGGGAGTTCGATCGGCAGCAGGAAGCGAGCCGATTGGATGGCGAGAGCGACAGGAGTCGCAATCGATCGCCGGAGAAAGTGTCTGAAGTTTGGTGAGGCCGGGCTGTGAAAAGCACGTCCTGCACCGAGGCACAGAGAAAGCGTTCAACGACGCAGGGAACCCAACAATGGGTCCGCAAGTGCTTCCAACGATAGCAGAGCCGCTCCCGAACGGCTGCGGCCCCCCTTCGCGGGCTCCCCGGATTGGGGCTTAGTCCGCATAAAGGCGGACACGTAGCCTCGGAACTGCGCCAGCCCGAGGCACAGCACTCTTCTGCATTCCGCCCGTCTCGGCCGCGCCGGGTTTCTAGGGAGAGTCGTGCTGTTCAGCGAGTTCGGTTTATCGGGCACCGGTCGTCGGGGACCCCGCACGCGTTCTCGCTCTGCTCTCGCGGCAGCGGCCGCCGTGGTTGTGACGGCACTCGTCGCAGCGGCCCTCGTGGTGGCGCCACTCGTCGTTCCGGCGGCGAGCGCGGCGAACCCGTCCACCCCGACCATCAGCCTCACGCGCTCGGTCGCCGCCCAGACACTCCTCGGCAGCTCGGTCGCAGTCACGCTGACGGCATCGAACGCCGACACGACCGACGGGTTCAACCTCAGCTACACCGACGTGCTGCCGGCGGGCATCCCGCTGGCCGACGTGAGCCCGGCCCCGAGCTCGTCGTTCGCGAACGCCAACGGCACGACAGAACTGTTCTGGTCGAACCAGTCTGACCTCCTGCACGGCACCTCGGCCACGTTCTCGTACAGCTACACCTACCCGGCGAGCTTCGACACCGGAAAAGTGCTCGCGGGCAGCGCCAGCGCATACGTCAACACGGATGAGCGCCAGGTGCCCCAGTTCGCCGTCGCCACCGGCGTCGTATCGAACTGGACCGGCTCCGCCGGCCCTGCGGCATCGAGCACGACACTGGTGCCGTTCACGGTCACGAAAACAGATCCGAATGCCGAGCACGAACTCCTGCGCGGCGTGCACGACCACAAGACCACCTACACGATCACCATCACCAACAACAGCGTGCGGGCGACCACCGGATACTCCGTCACCGACTACCTGCCCGCCGGACTCGAATTCCTGGGATGCGCCAACGTCGACAACTCGGTGGCCGTCCCCGCCGAATACTCGGGTTCGGGTGACATCACCAACGGAGCGTTCCCGGCCACGCTCACCAACTGCACCGACGGGACGCTCACGGCGACAACGATCGCGGCCACGCCCTCCAGCCCCATCACTCTTCCGACCGCCGCAGACGGCACGTCCGGCAGCCTGCCGAACGGGGTCTACACCGAGGTCACGTGGGCGGGTCTCGGCCCGCTCGCCGCCGGTGCGTCACTGACCCTCGAATACGCGGCCGCGGTGCCCATGCGCGAGAACGTGATGCCGGCGGCCTCCGGGTTCAACCCCATTGCGAACCTCGACAACAACACGGGCGCGCTCACCACCGACGAGCAGCCGCTCACCAACTGGGCCGACGTCTCGGGCATCTACGAGGGCAACACCGTGCACGTGAGCGGGTATGACACCGTCACGGCGGAGGACGTCGCGATCCAGAAGACCTTCGCGGCCGGCCAGGGCACGGTCATCCAGCAGTCCGTCACCAACTGGACGCTTCACGTCGAGTCGTCGGAGTATGCGACGCAGACCGGCGCCATCACAGTCACCGACACGATTCCGGACGGCCTGGCCTACAGTGCGACCCAGGGACCCGCCGGAATGCCCGCCCCCACCGTGACCACGAACCCCGACGGCACCCAGACCGTCATCTGGACGCTCCCCGCCTTCACCGCACAGGACGGCGACACCAGCATCCTGTACACGACCACCACGCTGACGAACTATCGGCAGAAATTCGGCCAGGGGCCGGTGTCCGCGGGCGACGACCTGACCAACACCGTGCACGCCGATGCCGCCGGCGTCATCCTTCGCAACAACAACGACGACGGCGGATCCTCGGTGGCCGCGCCGGTTCACGTGCTCGACGACTCGCAGGCCACCCAGACATCGACCACGGTATCGATCACCAAAGAGGTCGCGGAGCCGCCCGCAGCCCCCACCAGCGCCGACTGCTCCACCGACAGCGGCCTCAGCTGGACCTCGACGACGACGGGCCACTACAACGCCGGCGACACCGTCTGCTGGCGTCTCACGGTGCCCTTCCTCGACAGCCTCGACACCCTCGATTCGACCATCAGCGACCTGCTTCCGGCCGGCTACACCTACGTGAGCTGGGCGCCGACCGCGGCCAACACGGTGTCGTTCAGCACCACCCCCGACACCGCCGCACCCAGCATCAAGTGGGTCATCAGCGACGCCGTTCGCAACACGCCGATCAAGACCTTCCAGGTCATTCTGACCACCGTGGTCTCGAACCCGACCGCGATCACCAACGGGCAGCTGACCCAGAACCTGGCGAAGCTGCGCTGGCAGAACTCGGCCGGCTCCGCCTTCCAGTCGCGCGACCTCGCCTCGACGACCGTCGACAAGCCCATCCTCGGCATCACCAAGACCGCCAGCCCGACCACCGCGGTCGCCGGAACGGCCGTGGGCTTCACCGTGGGCGTGACCAACTCCGGCGGGCAGGATGCCACGGCCACCACCGTCACCGACACCCTGCCCAACGGCTGGGGCTGCGCCAACATCACCACGGCCACGATCACCAACGGCGGCACCTGCAACTCCGCAACCAACGTCATCACGTGGACCGGGCTCACCGTGCCGGCGACGGGTGCGCTCACCCTCACCTACGGCGGGGTCGCGCCGACCAGTGTTTCGTCCGCCGACTCCTTCACGAACACAGCGAGCGTCACGACCTACTCGGGCGCCACCAACACCGGCGGCAGCGAGGTCTACATCCCCGGAACCGGCGGTGTGCCGACGGCGACGGCCACCGCGCGGGTGACCGTTCCCTCCCCGACGGTGACCAAAGTCACCGACCACGCCAAGGCCGCCATCGGCGACACCGTCACGTGGACGATCACCTCGAGCGTGCTGGCGAACACCACGCTGTACGGCACCCCGAACCTCTCCGACGTCGTTCCGTCCGGCTACTCCGTGAGTTCGGCGACCCTGCAGGTCGCCGGGGCCCCGGGCCCCGCGACCACCATCAGCGGCAACACCGTCACCGCTCCGCTCGTCTCCTCGCCGACCACCAGCATCTCCGGCGGCAGCAGCGGCGTTCCCCTGTCGCTCACCATCGTCGGCGTGCTGAAGAACGTCGGCGCGAACCTGCGAACGGATTCGCTGGCGAACGTCGCGAAGCTCAACTGGACGGGTGAATTCCCGGCCAGCGCCCACTCGGTGTCGAGTTCGTCGGTCGCAACGGTCGTCACCGAGCCCGACATGACCATCGCGAAGTCGGACTCGCTCGACCACAGCCAGCCCATCATCCCCGGTGGCACCGTGACCTACACCCTTGCGGTGACCAACGGCAGGGTCGGCGACCTCGACCTCTCCACCGGACACAACACGACGGTGGTCGACACGGTTCCGGCCGACATCACGCCGCTCAATTCGGTCGGCGGCGCGCCACTGGTCGCCGATGGCACCGTCCAGGGCACCGGCGGCACCGGAACGTGGTCGGAGTCCGCCCGCACCATCACCTGGAGCATCGGGGATGTCGCGGCCAACGCCACGACCACGCTGACCTATGTCGCGCAGATCGCGAACCCGCTCGTCGGCAACGACGCGGCCGACCTCACGAACACCGCTGCGGTGACGACCACGTCGCAGACCGATGTCACCAACCCGAACAACCGCAGCGGATCGCCCTCCGGTATCGCGGGCTACTACGCGACGACCAGCGACACTCTTCCCAATCCGCCGATCGCCGTCACGAAGGCGGCGCCGGCCACGGCGACCATCGGCGACGAGGTGCCCTACTCGGTGACGGTCACGGTGCCGGCATTCACGGTCGCGTACGACTCCTTTGCCGTCGACACCCTCCCGGCGGACGTCGAGTTCGACACCACGGCCGGCATCACCGTGAGCTGCTCCGAGGGCGGCGCATCCACCTGTGCCGACGCGATCCCCGCCACGCTCATCCCCGGGGCAACGTCATCGAGCACCTCGTTCGGAGTCTGGTTCGGCGACATCGCGTCGGCACCCCAGGCGCGCACCGTGACGATCACCTACGACGGCATCGTGAGAATGCCCGGAGGCACCAGCTTCCGCGGCACCACGATGACCAACGCGATCCAGTTCTTCTCGAACACCACGGCGCACAGCCAGGCGTCGCCCGGCAACTACCCGTCGACGACAGGCATGGTTTCGAGCAACCGGGCCACCGCCGCCACGACCGAGGTCGAGCCGCTGCTCACCATCGCCAAAGCGGTCACCGGCACAGAGGGCTTCACGGCGACACCGCCGCGGGCCAAGCCGGGATCGGTTCTCACGTACACGGTCACCACGGCGAACACCGGCACATCGACCGCGTACGACATCATCGTGAACGACCTGTTGCCCAAAGACATCACCTGCGAGACGGTGACGCCCGCATCCAACACCGGATACAGCTGCATCGACACGCCGGCATCCACCACGTCCGGGGGCACCGCCACATGGACGCTGGCGTCGCTCGCGGCCGGCGCCTCGGTGACCGAGACCTACACGGTCGCCGTTCCGACCGATGCGAACCTGACCCAGTCGCTGGAGACGAATACAGCGGACATTCCGCAGTATTTCGGGGAGGATTCGACGACGCGCGGCCTCACCACCGGGCGATACCAGGTCTATGACGCGGCCACCGGCTACGACCCGAGCGCGAACGCGGCCGTCACGGTCGACCGGGCCAGCCTCGCGGGCACCTTCTCGCTCGACACCGACGCGAACGGCGCCTTCAGTGCCGGCGACCTCGTCATCGGCGGAGTGAAAGTCAAAGCCACGTTGCTCGGCGCCGGCGGAGTGCCGACGGGCGAGACCTACGAGGTCACGACCGCGGCCGACGGCAGCTACCTGTTCACCGACCTGCCCGCCGGCACCTGGGTCGTCGCACCCGCCCCGGATGACACGACGCTCGCCGCACTGGGCGTCACACCGAGCTGGGATGCGGACGCCGGCACGCTCGGAACAGTCACCTCCAGCCTGTCCGACGCACAGCAGCTCACCGGCCGCGACCTCGGGTACAAAGGCACCGGATCACTCGGCGACACCGTGTGGCTCGACCAGAACAAAGACGGCGTACAGAACCTGACCGCCGGTGACACCGAGCCGGGCGTGCCCGGGGTGACGGTCACGCTTCAGCGCGCTGCGGGCGGCGGACTTCCTGCGCTGACCCTGGTGACGACCACCAGCGCGAGCGCGACGATCGGCCGCTACACCTTCGCCAACCTGCCCGCCGGCAGCTACACGGTCACCGAGACGACACCCTCCGGCTACACCACCGAATGGGACCCCGACACGCACTTCACCACTCCCGACGGCATCACCACGCACACGCTGGGCGCCGGGGAGCACGACACGGCCGAAGACTTCGGCCTGGTCGGTTCACAGGGCTTCAGCGGCACGATCTGGCTCGACCGCAACTCGGATGCCGTCGACGACAACAGTGAACCGGGCATCCCCGGCGTGACCGTCACACTGAGCTCGCCGACCGGTGCGACTCTCACGACCACGACCGACTCGGCCGGGCACTACGCCTTCGGCAACCTGCCTCCCGGCAGTTACACGGTCACGCCGAGCGCCGGGCTTCCCGCGGGCGCGGTCGAGACCTTCGACTACGACGGAATCGGTGGCGCGAAGCCCGCCAACCAGGCCGCGGTCACTCTCGCGCCGTCGACGGCCGGACCCACCGACGTCGATTTCGGATACAACGCGCAGCAGGCCCTCGGCGGCACGGTGTTCTGGAACTACAACGGCAACAACAACGCCGCGGCGGATCCGGGCATCCCCGGGGCAACCGTCACCATCACGTATTTCGGTGCGGACGGTGCTCCCGGCGGCGGCGATGACATCGTCTACATGGCCACGACCGCGGCCGACGGAACCTGGACCCTGCCGAACGTCAGCCAGGGCAAGTACCGGGTCGTGGTGAGCGGAACACCGTCAGGCTTCGCGGCGAACTGGGACACCGACACCCCGAATGCCGACGGGCTCGGGACGACGCTCGTCACGGTCGCAGCGACGCCCGCGCCCGCGCAGGACTTCGGCTACGCCGGCACCGGCAGCATCGGCACCACCGTCTTTCTGGACCGCGACACCAACGGGCTGCAGGCGCCGTCTGGCGAACCCGGCATCGGCGCAGTCCCCGTAACGCTGACCTGGCACAACCCGCAGGACACCAGTGGCGCCAGCGACCTGGTTCTGACGACGACGACCTCCAGCACGGGCTCCTACTCCTTCCCGGGGCTGCCCGCCTCGAACTCCGACTACACCGTCGCAATCGCCGTCCCCACCGGGTACACGGCAGTCTCCAGCAGCGGTGGGGTGGGCCCGGCGACAAACCACACCACGACCTCCCTGACGCTCACCTCGGCCGCGCCGACCGTGACCGACGCAGACTTCGGCCTTCTGGGTGACGGCGAGCTGGGCGACACCGTCTACCTCGACCAGAACGGCGACGGCGTGCAGCAGTCCACCGAGCCGGGCATCCCGGGCGCCTCGGTCACCCTCACCTGGTACGGTCCGAACGGTGTCGCGGGCGGCGGCGACGACCTGGCCTACGCGCCGATCATCACCGATGCGAACGGCACGTGGAGCGAGAGCGGACTCCCGCCGGGAACCTACTCCGTGGTCGTGAGCGGTGTGCCCGCAGCACTCGTCAACACCGGTGATCCGGACGGCGGAACCCCGAGCACATCGATCGTGACCATCGGTGGCGTGCTGCCGCTCGTCAACCTGGGCCAGGACTTCGGCTACCAGGGCTCCGCGAGCGTCGGCGACACCATCTGGCTCGATGTGAACGGCGACGGAACCCAGCAGGCCGGCGACCCCGGCGTGTCAGGAATCCCTGTGACCGTGACATCGGCGGGCACGGACGGTGCCCTCGGAACAGCGGATGACATCGTCGTCCACACGACGACCGACGCCTCCGGTCACTACACGGTGGCCGGGCTTCCGGCCGGTCCGACCAGTGTGAGCTACGGCACAGCGAGCCTGCCCACCGGGGATGTCGCGAAGAGCGACCTCGACGGCGGCGACGCAACCACGACCACCATCACCCTCGCCACCGGCGACAACCGCACCGACGTCGACTTCGTGGTCGTCGGCAGCCAGCAGCTCGGCGGCATCGTGTTCGATGACAAGAACGGCAATCGCCGCCAGGGCTCCGGCGAGCCGGGCGTCGCGGGCATCACCATCGACGTGACCTGGGCCGGACCCGACGGGCCCGTCACCGTCACGACCGTGAGCGGACCCGGCGGCCTGTGGAGCCTCAGCAGCATGCCCGCCGGCAGCTACACCGTCGTCGCGGACCCGTCGACGTTCCCGCCGAAGTTCCACTCGTCGATCGGCCAGAGCACAGCCCTGGCCCTGCCCGTGGGGGGAAACGAGACAGTTGTCACCGGAATCACCACAATGGTGCTCGGATTCACGGGAGACACGACACCCTACCTCGGTCTCGGCGGCGGCTCGCTGCTCACCCTGCTCGCCGGCCTGGTGCTGATGATCGTCGGGAGAAACCGTCGCAACCGCAGCGTCGCACAGGCGGCGGCCCAGTAGCCACTGCGACTAGTAGCTGCCGGAGTACCGTCTCGCCCACCGGGATCTCGACCATCGGTCGTGTTTCCCGGCTGGGCGAGCGGGCACGCCCACGCCGGGTCGTAGGCGCACGACGGGTTGTAGGCGAAGTTGAAGTCGAGCACGAGCGAGTCCGGCGCTGACCCTGGCCCGAGGTCGGCGCCCTTGATGGTGTCGAGCAGGTAGCGGCCGCCGCCGTAGGTGCCGCCGTGCTTGCCGTGCAGCGCGTCCTTGATCGGGAACGAAGATGCCGCCGCCGTACGAGCGAGAGTCGCCAGACATCCAGTGGCCCGACCCCCGGCACCTCCACGATCCCGAGCAGGTCGAAGGGCACGACGCCGTCGGTTCCGGTCTCGACCTCCATGTGCCGCGTCTCGGTCGGGCGTGACCTCGACCTCGAACCGCCAGTCCGGATCGTACGGTCGCACAGGGAGGCCGGTGAAGTCGGCCCGGTCCTCGGGTAGCAGCGGCGTCGCCGGATGCGTGGCGAACAGGTCGTCGCGCGTGCGCCGCCAGAGGTCGTGCGCCGCGGCAAGGTCGGTGGCCGCCCGCACCTCTGCGTACAAGGCGAAACACGCGGCGACGCCAGTCGGCGACCTCGAGAGCGATCATGGTGCCAACCCTACGACCGCCAGTCGCGGGACAGCCGGCGAATGCGTCGGCCCCGCCACTGCCAGAACGCCCACAGCGCGGGCCACACCAGAAGCGTCAGCGGACCGGCACTGAAGACCAGGCGATCGCGGTAGAGGGTGCGGCCATCACCCGTCGGCGACACCGCCATGCTGTGCTGCCAACGGCGTGATGACACTCATCGCGCCGTTCAGCGCACCACCCGAATCGACCTCCATCCGCACGCCGTCCCGCCGGTGCGGGTACGAGAGGTCGATCAGCTGCTCCCCGATCGAGACGCGACCGAACGCCTTCGCGCGAACCGGATGCACGCCGGGGCTCCACACCTCCGGGAACCCGTCTTTCTCGAGCGACTCGAACCTCAGGAACGGACGGCCCACGGCACGGAAGACCGCCGGGCTGCGAAGAGCCCACCACGCCGCATCCGGTGGGCAGTCGAGAACGAACTTCAGCAGGATCCGCATGACTCCATTCTGTAGCGTTACAGCCGTGGACCGCACGATCGAACAGGGCCAGTACCAGGTGCGTTTCGACTGGGGGCGCGGCGGAGCCCGTGCGGTGGGGGTCGACGCCGACGTCATCGTGCTGGTCGATGTGCTCGAGCTTTCGTCGGCTGAGCTGCCGGCCGAGGGCCGCGCGGGCTCCGTCGTCGTGGCCGGGTCGCTGCGCAATCGTGCGGCACTGGCCCGCTGGGCCCTCGAGCGCCAGGCCGACAAGGGCGAACGGTTCACCGTTGCCGTGATCGCGGTCGGCGAGACGCGCTCCGACGGCAGCAACCGTTTCGCGCTCGAAGACCTGCTCGGGGCGGGGGCCATCATCGACGCGCTCGCCGACGTCGGGATCGACTACTGCTCACCCGAGGCTGCCGCGGCGGCGGCGGCGTTCACGGGGCTGACGAACGCCACAGCCCACCTGGTCGGGGCGTCGACCAGCGGTCGCGCTGTCGTCGTGCGGCGACCGCGCCGCGCTCGACCGGGCGACCGAGATCGACGCCAGCGACGACGTGCCGGTGCTGCGGGAATTCAGGTTCGGATCGTAGCGTTCCCTCTGGTAGCCGTTCGCGGCATCAACGGAAGAAGGACAACTCATGAAGGCAGTAATTGACGGAACCGTCATCGCGGAGGCGCCGAAGGACGACCTGATCTCGATCGAGGGCAACTGGTATTTCCCGCCGTCGAGCGTGAAGAGCGAATACCTGGTCGAGAGCGCCACCCCGTACACCTGCCCGTGGAAGGGCGAGTGCCAGTACTTCTCGGTGAAAGACGGTGACAAGGTGCTGCAGGATCGCGCCTGGAGCTACCCCACCCCGTACCCGACCGGCATCGAGCGCGTCGGCAAGGACTTCTCGAACTACGTCGCGTTCTGGAAAGAAGTACAGGTCACCGAGTAGTCCCAAAACTGAAAATTCAGGGGAATCCCGACCGCCGAGACGTATGTCGGCTCGGGGTGCCGGTTACCCCTGAGTTTTCTGGGTGGTGGACCGGTCGCGGTGCGCCCGCACCTTGGCACGGTTGCCGCAGCGCTGCATCGAGCACCAGCGGCGATTGTTTGATCGCGAGTCGTCGTAGAAGATGAGGTTGCAGTCGGGCGCGGCGCAGCTGCGGATGCGATCGGCGTTCGATGACGCGAGCACCGCGATCGCCTCCCGCGTGATGGCTGACATCGCCTGGCCCACGCGTGCGGTCGTGCGGCCCGCCTGGCGAGTGCCGCCGGGCAGAGACGGCGGGATGTCGGGCGTCGCCGCGAACAGGTTGACGACGTCGACGTCTTCGGGAGGCCGTGGCTCACCGGTCGCGGTCGCCGTGATGAGGCGTGCGAGTGCGCGCTGCAGGGCCTGTGCATCCGCGAGTTCGCGGTCGGTCGCGCTGCCTTCGACCGACGGGAACCGGGTCCACAGCCACCCGACGAGCGCGGTGGGGCTCGTCAGGGACTCGGGCGCTGTGCCGAATCCGCCGGCGTAGGCGAAATCGATCGCCACTGATCCCGCATCGAACCACCAGTCCTGCCCATCGCGGTGGATCAACTGACCGGTTGCTACTGTCTGGCGCATGTAACCATTATCGTCGGTTACTGCGCTTTTTCCGCCTGCTCTTCGCGTGCGCTTTCTCCGCCCGCTTTTTCTTCGCGGGGTTACTGCTCTTTTTCCGCGGTGCGAGCGCGACTAGCCGCAGTCACGCTGCGCTGGCGCCACGCGATCGTATTCGAGGGATCGAACCGGCGCGAGCAGCGCCCGCACGCGAGCACGCCCCGCGGCTGCTTGTAGCGGTAGTGCACGTGGCCCGCCGGGCAGGTGCCCACCCACGGGGCGAACTCGTGCGCGATCGCCCCGTCGTGAGTGCGCTTGCCCTCGTAGCCGAGCCCCTTGGCGATCGCCCGCCAGGTCGGGCCGTGGCCGACCCGCGGACCCGCGAGGGCATGCGCGACCTCGTGCAGCAGTACCTGGTGGATCTCGTCGTCCTCGTAGCGCCCCGCCAGATAGCGCGAGACCGTGATTCGGTGCTTGTCGAAGCTGCACAGCCCAGCCCGCGTCTTGGCGTTGTCGAAGCCGAACGACCACACCGCAGGATCGAGGTGAAGGGCGATGAGAGCCTCCGCCCACTTTCGCACCCGGTCGAGTTCAGCCACGCATCGAGGCTAACTCCCGCCCCCGCCTCTCGCCGGCAGCGTGCACGCGATCGGGACATCCGCACGATGAGGTGGGCTGGGGAGGAGTCGAGCTCAGCCCCTGTCCGCCGCCGGGCCGCAGCTGGAAGATGCTCTTCGACGGCGGCGGCGACTGCACGGCGGTCGCGTCGGTCGTGATCGGGGCGCCCGCGATCCAGTCGCGCAGTTCCTGCCCGGACACGACCTTCGAAGGATGCGGTCCGCCGGCCAGCAGCCGCGGCATCCACTCGAGCGGCAGCACGCCGCGGGTGCCGATGAGCACGACGTTGCCGAACCGTCGCCCCTTGAGCACCTGGGTCTCGGCGAGCACGGCGATGTCCTCCAGTGCCGCGCCGAGCGTCGCGGCCTGCGATCGCGCGAACCTCAGCCCGGGACCGTCCGCGATGTTGACGGCCATCACGCCCGTCGGCGCGAGCAGCCTCGCCGCCTCGCGGTAGAACTCGACGCTCGTCACGTGCGCTGGAGTGCGCGCGCCGCTGAAGATGTCCACGACCACGAGGTCGGCCTGGCCGTCGAGCCCGGACGGCAACCGGCCCAGCACCGCGCGAGCGTCGCCGTAGCGGATTCGGATGCCCGCGTCGCGAGGCAGCGGCAGGCGGCTGCGCACCAGGTCGACGAGCTCCGGCTCAAGTTCGATCACCTGCTGGCGCGATCCGGGCCGCGTCGCGTGGATGTAGCGGGGCAGCGTGAGTGCACCGGCGCCCAGGTGCACGGCGGTGATGGGTTCGCCGGGCATCCCGAGCTGGTCGATGACGTGGCCGATCCGGGCCACGTATTCGAACGAGAGCTGCGACGGGTCGTCGATGTTCACGTGCGACTGCGGCGTGCCGTCGACGACGAGCATCCACGCCGCCCGGCACCCAGCGGTCCGGCTCGAGCACGGCGAGGTAGCCGCTGTGTTTCAGGATGACGTGCGGGTGTTCGGCCATGCTCCGATTCTCCCAGCCCTCGCCACGATCCGCCCGCGGCCGCCGTCACGGCCATCTCCACCCGGAGTCCACCCGCGGGAGGTCGTGACGCCGGGTGGGACCGGCCAGTGTTGCACCATGAACATCTCTTCTGTCGTCGACATCCTCATCGCTCTCGCCGTCGTCTGCTGGATCATCTACCGCCAGTTCACCTGGCAGCTGGTGAGCCCGCGCAGCCTCTGGCGGATGCCCGCCATCGTCGCGATCGTCGGGATCGTCATGCTGAGCCAGACCAAGGGGCTCGGGGCGGTGCAGCCGCTCGACCTGCTGATCCTGGCCGGCGAACTGGTGCTCTCGGTGGGCCTCGGCGCCGTCATGGGCACGCTCGCCCGGTTCCGCACGCGGGGCCAGCGAGCATCGGATGTGAAGCAGCGCAGCGGCGTTCCGGTCGACTTCGACCCTTCGATCACGGTGACCGAGTCGCGCACCGGTGGCCTGGGCGCGGCGCTGTGGGTCGTGCTGATCGCGGTGCGCGTCGGCATCGAGCTGCTGACCGCCCACTACTTCCCGTCGGCGCTGCTCGCATCGACCGGCACCATCCTGCTGGTGGTGGCCGGCAACCGCGCGGCGCGTGCGCTCGTCGTCACAGTGAGAATGGAGCGCAGGGGCCTCGTGACCGCATGATGGTCTCATGATCGATTGGCTCGGCACGTCGAGCACCTGGCTCAGGAGACTGCTGAGCCTGTTCGGCATCACGGTGATCACCTGGTCGGTCACAGCGCTCTACCTGCACCACGACATCGCCCTGTGGGTCTTTCTCGCTGTGCTGGTCGCGAACCTGGCGTGGCTGCTGCTCATGGTGGTGTCGACGTCGAGCACTCCGCTCTCGTGGGTTCTGGTGGTCGTCATGGTCGGGGCCGGCGGCATCAGCGCCGCGGCCGTCGGAGGGAGCGCCATCGTTCCGGCCGCTGTGGCCGTGCTCTGGGTGACCCGCGATATCCGCCAGCCGATCGGCCGCGGTGTCGCCGTGGGCATTGCCGCCATGATCGTGGTGCTGGCGGGCGAACTGCTCGTGTCGGTCGGCCCGCTGGGCGCGGCGGGCCTCGAGGCGGGAATCGTGGTCGGCGTTCCTGGCCGGCCAGAGCCGGCGGCAGTACGTGCTGTCCGAGGTGCGCAGCCGCGAACTGGTCGAAGAGCAGGCACGCACGGATGTGCTCGCGGCGCGCACCCAGATCGCGTCGGACATCCACGACGTGCTCGCCCACAGCCTGGGCGGCCTCGTCATCCAGCTCGACGCCGTGGACGCCCTGCTCGAGTCGGGCGACGCCAGGGCGGCCGCGGGCAAGGTGCGCGACGCCCGCGCGCTCGCCGCCGAGGGGCTCGGCGAAGCTCGGCGCGCGGTGGCGGCGCTGTCTGAGCCGCCCGCCGGCGTCGACGAGGCGGTGCCGGGCGAGTCGGTCGTGGCGGATGTCACGGCGCTCGTCGACTCGCACCGATCGCTCGGCGGGCGGGCGAAGCTCACCCAGTCGGGCCCGCGCACCGCGGTGAGCGCCCCCGTTGCGATTGCGCTGCGCCGCGCTGTGCAGGAGGGGCTCACCAACGCTCGCAAGCATGCGCCGGGCAGGCCCGTCACCGTCGCCCTTCGCTGGGGTCCCGACACCGTCGAGCTCGAGATCTCGAATCCGCTCGGGGTCGGGGTCGGTGTCGCGGCATCCGGCGGTGGCCACGGCCTGGTGGGGATGCGCGAGCGGTTCGCGGCGTTACCGGGCGGGGCGGTCTCGGCCGCGGCGGTCTCCGACAGCTTCGTCGTCACAGTGCGGGCGCAGACCGCATGAGCGAGGTCATCCGCGTCATCGTCGTCGACGACCAGGCCATCGTGCGTGAGGGGCTCGTCACCGTGCTTTCGCTGCTGCCGGACATCGAGGTGCTCGGCGAGGCGGCGGATGGCCGAGCCGCCGTCGAGCTGGTCGACCGCGCTCGAGCCCGACGTGGTGCTCATGGACCTGCGGATGCCCGTGCTCAGCGGACTCGAGGCGACGCGCGAGATCCTGCGGGCGCATCCGAGCGTCGGCGATTCTCGTGCTGACCACCTTCGCCGACGACTCGTCGGTGGTGGACGTGCTTCGTGCCGGCGCCAAGGGGTACCTCACCAAGGACGCCGACCGGGCCGAGGTGGCGGCCGCGGTGCGCGCGGTCGCGCAGGGGCACATGACGCTCGGGGCCGAGGTCGGCCAGAAGCTCGTTGCGGGCAACTCTGTGCATGGCGGTCCGAGTCTCGCCGACCGATTCGGCCTGACCGCCCGCGAGCACGAGGTGCTGATGCTCATCGGCGACGGGCTCAGCAACACGGAGATCGCGGCGAAACTCTTCGTGGGCGTCTCGACCGTGAAGACCCACATCAACGCGATCTTCGCGAAGCTCGGTGTGCGCGACCGTGCCCAGGCGATCGCTTTGGTGCATTCCTCCTAATCCCGAGTTGCATGTTTTCGTGGTTGTCAGCCCCCGGAGACAACGAAAACGTGCAACTCGGGGAGGACTCGTAGGCTCAGGGGATGGTCACACGGGAACATCTGGCACGCGCGCTCTGGACGCTGTTCGAACCCATCCACGCCGTCACCTATTTCTCTCCCCAGGCCCGGGATGCGCTCGCCGCGATCGGCCTGCCGCGCTACTGGGACGGGTACTTCGCGGGGCGTTCGGCGCCGGTGGGCGCGCTGGCCGGACCACCCGTCACCGCGATGTTCAGCGGTTTCGCGCCATTCCTCGTCGACCGGGCGCTTCCGGCGGTCTGGTCGGTGGTCACTCCCGAGCAGGTGATCGAGGCCAGATATGTCGGCGCTGCGGAGACACTGCGAGCGCTCGTGCCCGACGAGGCCCTCGTCGTGGCGGCCGCCGCGGCCCTCGCGCCGCTGGTCGAGAACCTCGACATCGTCGGTCGCCCACTCGCGGCCGGCTTTGCCGCCCTTCCCCTCGAGGATGACCCGTACCGGAGGGTCTGGCAGCTCGCCGGCACTCTCCGCGAGCACCGCGGCGACGGGCACGTGGTCGCCCTGGTCAGCCTCGGGATCGGCGGGCTCACCACCCTGGTGATGCGGGCCGGGGTGGACCTCGACGCGACGACCATGCAGAAGGCTCGCGGCTGGACCGACGAGGAGTGGGGGGCCGAGACCGATCGCCTCATCTCTCGCGGCCTGCTCGACGGCGACCGCCGAATCACGCCGGGCGGTGCCGAACTGCTCAACCGCGCGGAAGACCTGACCAACCGCCTGGCGGTCGGGGTGCTCGACGGCCTCGATGAGGCGGCGGTGCGCGACGTGGCCCGAGCCCTGGTTCCGGTCGCCGGGGCCGTCACCTCGCTCTTTCCCTACCCGAACCCGATCGGCATGCCCATCTCCTGGGACCCGGACACCGACCCCGACGCCGGACTGGTAGCCGCACATCCGGCCCCGTCACCCGTGGTCGAGTAGCGCTTTGCCCCACGCGTGGTGGTCGAGTAGCGCGCTCTGCCCCGCGCGTGGTGGTCGAGTAGCGCGCTCTGGCGCGCGTATCGAGACCCCGACGTCGAGGCAGCGTCGGGTCTCGATACGGCGGCTCGTTCCTCGCGCGCCTCCTCGACCACCGGTGATCGCGAGTTGCCCGACGCTCGGTCGGCGTTAGTCGGCGATCGAGGTGATGAAGCTGCGGCCGTTCCAGGTCCAGCTGACCAGTCCCTCGGAGACCGTGAGGCCGCCGTTGGCGAAGGCGGTGGGCGTCGCGCAGCCGATCCCGCCGTCCGCGCTGTCGCCCTGGTGAGCCGCTGCTGCCGTCCACATCAGGCAGATGTCGGTGTCGGTGCGTCCCGTCCACAGCGTGGCGCCGTCGGCGGCGGTGAGGATGCGATGGATTGACGCCGGCTGGATGTCGAGGGTCGACGACACCGTCTGCAGGGGAAATCCCTTGTCGTCTGCCGTCTGGGGCACGAGCATCGACTTGAGCGCCGCGCCCGCGTCGGCCGTCGGCGCGGGCGTCGGGGTGGACCCCGTCGCATCCGCGGTGGCGGCACCGACGGAGCCGCCCTGGGTGTGGGCGAGCAGCACACCGCCGGCCGCACCGACGAACAGGCCGACGACGATCAGGAGAGGCACCAGGCTGCGCCGTGCACGCGGCGGCTGGTTCGTGGATGTCGCGTCGGGCTCGACGCTCGCGACATCGTTGTCGGGTGGCGTGGGCTCGACGGGCAGCACGGGTGGAATCGTCGTCGGCTGCGATTGCGTCGCCTCGGCGTCCCGTTCGACGAGTCGCTCGAGGGCGTCCTGCGCGGCGGCACGCTGCTCGTCGGAGGCCGCGCGGCCGTAGGCGATCCGTTCGAGCTCGGCCCGGGTGGGGCCTTCTTCGTGCGTCGCCATGCCCGTAACTGTAACTCCGGGGGGCGGAAATGGGGTGTGAGGGGGGTTTATAGCCCAAATTCAGAAATCGGTCAAGGAATAACTTGCACCTGTGGACAGTTCCGACCTATAGTTGTTCTTTGCGCTCCCAGATAATCCCTGCCGTCATATTGCGGACGGCACGGCAGCGCCCCGAGTATAGCGGCGGGGCTTCCCTTCCATCTCTCTCAACAAGAGGTGCGGGGTTTGGTGGACGTATCTCTCCTTCATTACCGACAGTTATGGCCCATTGATGGCCCACGGAGGTTATTTCCTTGGCTGCTGCGAAAAACGCAACCACCAACAAGTCCCCCAAGAACGGCCGCTCAGCTTCGCGGCTCTCGTTCGCAAAGATCACCGACACCCTCACTGTTCCCGATCTGCTCGCGCTGCAGACCGAGAGCTTTGACTGGCTCGTCGGCAATGACATCTGGAAGCAGCGGGTTGCGGAGGGTGTGGCCCAGGGCCGCACCGACCTTCCGTCGCAGAGCGGCCTCGACGAGATCTTCGAGGAGATCTCTCCGATCGAAGACCTCGGCGAGACCATGCAGCTCTCCTTCACGGGTCCCGAGCTCGAAGAGCCCAAGTACTCGATCGACGAGTGCAAGGAGCGCGGCAAGACGTTCGCCGCTCCTCTCTATGTGAACGCCGAGTTCATGAACCACCTCACGGGTGAGATCAAGACCCAGACGGTGTTCATGGGCGACTTCCCGCTCATGACCGAGAAGGGCACGTTCATCATCAACGGCACGGAGCGCGTCGTCGTTTCGCAGCTGGTGCGTTCGCCCGGTGTCTACTTCGACCGCATCCCCGAGAAGCTGTCCGACAAGGACATCTACTCGGCTCGCATCATCCCGAGCCGTGGTGCATGGCTCGAGTTCGAGATCGACAAGCGCGACCAGGTCGGCGTTCGCATCGACCGCAAGCGCAAGCAGTCGGTCACCGTCTTCCTGAAGGCCCTCGGCCTCACCAGCGAGCAGATCCTCGAGGAGTTCAAGAACTTCCCGTCGATCGCCCTCACCCTCGAGAAGGACACCATCCTCACCAAGGAAGAGGCGCTCAAGGACATCTACCGCAAGCTCCGTCCGGGCGAGCAGGTTGCCGCCGAGGCCGCCCGTGCGCTCCTCGACAACTTCTACTTCAACGGCAAGCGCTACGACCTGGCGAAGGTTGGTCGCTACAAGATCAACCGCAAGCTCGGTATCGACGCGCCGCTGACCAACTCGGTGCTGACGGTCGAGGACATCCTCGCGACCATCAAGTACCTGGTCGCGCTGCACGACGAGACCTCGCCCGAGGTCAGCCAGCACGAGAACTCGTTCCCGACCATCAAGGGCATCCGCGATGGCAAGAAGGTCGATGTTCGTCTCGACATCGACGACATCGACCACTTCGGCAACCGTCGCATCCGCGCGGTCGGCGAGCTCATCCAGAACCAGGTGCGCACCGGCCTGTCCCGCATGGAGCGCGTCGTTCGCGAGCGCATGACCACGCAGGACATCGAGGCCATCACGCCGCAGACGCTGATCAACGTGCGCCCCGTCGTCGCCGCGATCAAGGAGTTCTTCGGAACTCGCCAGCTGTCGCAGTTCATGGACCAGAACAACCCGCTCGCGGGCCTGACCCACAAGCGTCGCCTCTCGGCCCTCGGCCCCGGCGGTCTGTCGCGTGAGCGCGCCGGCGTCGAGGTTCGTGACGTTCACCCGTCGCACTACGGCCGCATGTGCCCGATCGAGACCCCGGAAGGCCCGAACATCGGCCTGATCGGTTCGCTCGCATCGTTCGCCCGCATCAACGCGTTCGGCTTCATCGAGACGCCGTACCGTCGCGTTGTGAACGGCAAGGTCACCGTCGACCATCGACTACCTGACCGCGAGCGAGGAGGACGACTTCATCGTCGCCCAGGCCAACGCGCCGCTCAAGGCCGACGCCCACTTCGCCGACGCTCGCGTGCTCGCACGTAAGAAGGGCGGCGAGGTCGACCTCATCCCGACGGAAGACATCGGCTACATGGATGTCTCCCCGCGCCAGATGGTGTCGGTCGCGACCTCGCTCATCCCGTTCCTCGAGCACGACGACGCAAACCGCGCGCTCATGGGCGCGAACATGCAGCGCCAGGCTGTCCCGCTGCTGCGCAGCGAGAGCCCGCTCGTCGGAACCGGCATGGAGGGCTTCGCGGCCATCGACGCCGGCGACGTCATCACCGCCGACAAGGCCGGTGTGGTCGCCGAGGTCTCCGCCGACCAGGTCACCATCCAGCTCGATGAGGGCGGAACGCAGGACTACTTCCTGCGCAAGTTCGACCGCTCCAACCAGGGCACGTCGTACAACAACCGCGTGATCGTCTCTGCAGGCGACCGCATCGAGCAGGGCCAGGTCCTCGCCGACGGCCCGGCGACGGAGAACGGCGAGCTCGCGCTCGGCAAGAACCTCCTCGTCGCGTTCATGCCGTGGGAGGGCCACAACTTCGAAGACGCGATCATCCTGAGCCAGAACCTGGTGAAGGACGACGTGCTCTCCTCGATTCACATCGAGGAGTACGAGGTGGATGCCCGCGACACGAAGCTGGGTAAGGAAGAGATCACCCGCGACCTGCCGAACGTCAGCCCGGAGCTTCTGGCCGACCTCGACGAGCGCGGCATCATCCGCATCGGCGCCGAGGTTCGCCCCGGCGACATCCTGGTCGGCAAGGTCACGCCGAAGGGCGAGACCGAGCTCTCGGCCGAGGAGCGCCTGCTGCGCGCCATCTTCAACGAGAAGAGCCGCGAGGTTCGCGACACCTCGCTGAAGGTTCCGCACGGTGAGGCCGGCACGATCATCGCCGTCAAGGAGTTCTCCGCCGACAACGATGACGAGCTGGGCTCCGGCGTCAACCAGCGCGTGGTCGTCTACATCGCCCAGAAGCGCAAGATCACCGAGGGCGACAAGCTCGCCGGCCGTCACGGCAACAAGGGCGTCATCTCGAAGATCCTGCCGGTCGAGGACATGCCGTTCCTCGCCGACGGAACTCCGGTCGACATCATCCTGAACCCGCTCGGTATCCCCGGACGAATGAACTTCGGCCAGGTGCTCGAGACCCACCTCGGCTGGGTCGCGAAGCAGGGCTGGGAGGTCAAGGGCAGCCCGAAGTGGGCCGGCCGATCTTCCGAGGAGGCCCGCACAGCGCAGCTCCCGGGCACGAAGGTCGCGACCCCGGTGTTCGACGGTGCGCTCGAGGACGAGATCGAGGGTCTCCTCGACTCGACCAACGTCACGCGCGACGGCGACCGCCTGATCGACTCGACTGGCAAGACGCAGCCTCTTCGACGGCCGCTCCGGCGAGCCGTTCCCGGAGCCCGTGTCGGTCGGCTACATGTACATCCTGAAGCTGCACCACCTTGTCGACGACAAGATCCACGCACGCTCCACTGGCCCGTACTCGATGATCACCCAGCAGCCGCTCGGTGGTAAGGCGCAGTTCGGTGGCCAGCGCTTCGGCGAGATGGAGGTCTGGGCCCTCGAGGCCTATGGCGCTGCATACGCACTGCAGGAGCTGCTCACGATCAAGTCCGACGACATCCTCGGTCGCGTCAAGGTGTACGAGGCCATCGTCAAGGGCGAGAACATCCAGGAGCCCGGTATCCCCGAGAGCTTCAAGGTGCTGATCAAGGAGATGCAGTCGCTGTGCCTGAACGTCGAGGTGCTCTCGGCCGACGGCACGGCGGTCAACCTGCGCGACACGGATGACGAGGTCTTCCGCGCTGCGGAGGAGCTGGGCATCAACATCTCCACGCGGTTCGAGTCCTCGTCCATCGACGAGATCTAGTCATAGCTCCCTTCGTCGCGACCCGCGCATCACGACTCAAGCTTTTCGTTTTCTAAGAGAGAAGAAAATACATTGCTCGACGTTCACGCGTTTGACGAAATCAAGATCGGTCTCGCGACCGCAGACGACATCCGTCGCTGGTCGCACGGTGAGGTCAAGAAGCCCGAGACGATCAACTACCGCACCCTGAAGCCCGAGAAGGACGGCCTGTTCGGAGAGCAGATCTTCGGACCGAGCCGCGACTGGGAGTGCTCGTGCGGCAAGTACAAGCGAGTCCGCTTCAAAGGCATCGTGTGCGAGCGCTGCGGCGTGGAGGTCACCAAGTCCTCCGTCCGTCGCGAGCGCATGGGCCACATCGAGCTCGCCGCTCCCGTGACGCACATCTGGTACTTCAAGGGTGTTCCGTCGCGTCTCGGCTACCTGCTCGACATGGCGCCGAAGGACCTCGAGAAGGTCATCTACTTCGCCGCGTACATGATCATCTCCGTCGACGAGGCAGCTCGTCACGAAGACATGCCCGGCCTTGAGAACGAGCTCCGCCTCGAGATCAAGACCCTCGAAGGCCAGCGCGATGCCCGCATCGCCGAGCGCCTGACGCGGCTCGAAGAGGACCTCGCGGCCCTCGAGGCCGAGGGTGCCAAGAGCGACCAGAAGCGCCGCGTGCGCGATGGCGCCGAGAAGGAGATGGGCCAGGCCCGCAAGTCCTTCGACGAGCAGATCGCCCAGCTCGAGCGCGTCTGGGAAGACTTCCGCACCCTGAAGGTCGGCGACCTCAAGCCCGAGGATGCCGTCTTCCACGACCTGCAGGACCGTTTCGGCCTGTACTTCGAGGCGTTCATGGGCGCCGAGGCGATCCAGAAGCGCCTGCAGGACTTCGACCTCGAGGCCGAGTCCGAGCTGCTGCACGACCAGATCGCCAACGGCAAGGGACAGAAGAAGATCCGCGCGATCAAGCGACTGCGCGTCGTCAACTCCTTCCTGCAGACCGGCAACTCGCCGGCCGCCATGGTGCTCGAGGTCGTTCCGGTCATCCCGCCGGAGCTTCGCCCGATGGTGCAGCTCGACGGTGGCCGCTTCGCGACCTCCGACCTCAACGACCTCTACCGTCGTGTGATCAACCGCAACAACCGCCTCCGTCGCCTGCTCGACCTCGGTGCCCCCGAGATCATCGTCAACAACGAGAAGCGGATGCTGCAGGAGGCCGTCGACGCACTGTTCGACAACGGTCGCCGTGGTCGCCCCGTCACCGGTACCGGCAACCGCGCCCTGAAGTCCCTGAGCGACATGCTCAAGGGAAAGCAGGGTCGTTTCCGCCAGAACCTGCTCGGCAAGCGCGTCGACTACTCGGGTCGTTCGGTCATCATCGTCGGACCGCAGCTCAAGCTGCACCAGTGCGGTCTTCCGAAGCAGATGGCTCTCGAGCTGTTCAAGCCGTTCGTCATCAAGCGCCTCATCGACCTGAGCCACGCGCAGAACATCAAGAGCGCCAAGCGCATGGTCGAGCGTTCGCGCCCGCAGGTGTGGGACGTGCTCGAGGAGATCATCCGCGAGCGCCCCGTGCTGCTGAACCGTGCACCCACCCTGCACCGCCTGGGCATCCAGGCGTTCGAGCCTCAGCTCGTCGAGGGTAAGGCCATCCAGCTGCACCCGCTCGTGTGTGCCGCGTTCAACGCCGACTTCGACGGTGACCAGATGGCAGTGCACCTGCCGCTGTCCGTCGAGGCGCAGGCCGAGGCGCGCATCCTGATGCTCGCGTCGAACAACATCCTGAAGCCGTCGGATGGCCGTCCGGTGACCCTGCCTACGCAGGACATGATCATCGGCCTGCACCACCTGACCACGCTCAAGGAGGGTGCAACCGGTGAGGGCCGCGCGTTCTCGTCGATCGCCGAGGCGATCCTCGCGCTCGACCAGCACACGCTCGACCTGAACGCCAAGGTGCGCATCCGTCTCGAGCACGTCTGCGTTCGCCGAGGGCGAGGCCCCCGAGGGCTTCGTGCAGGGCGACACGGTCCTGATGAACACGACCCTCGGTCGCGCGCTCTTCAACGAGACGCTGCCGACGGACTACCCGTACATGGAGACCGTCGCCGACAAGGGCCAGCTCTCTGCGATCGTCAACGACCTCGCGGAGCGTTACCCGAAGGTCGAGGTCGCTGCGGCGCTCGACCGGATCAAGGATGCCGGCTTCCACTGGGCAACCCGTTCCGGTGTGACCGTCGCGCTGTCCGACATCCTGACTCCTCCGAACAAGCGCGAGATCATCTCGGGCTACGAGAAGCAGGCCGCCAAGGTGCAGGACCAGTTCGACAAGGGTCTGACCACCGAGGCGGAGCGTCGCCAGGAGCTCATCGAGATCTGGAACCGCGCCACCGCCGAGGTTGCGAAGGCGATGGAAGACAACCTTCCCGAGTCGAACAACATCAACCGCATGGTCTCGTCCGGAGCCCGTGGTAACTGGATGCAGGTTCGCCAGATCGCCGGTATGCGTGGCCTGGTGTCGAACCCGAAGGGTGAGATCATCCCGCGCCCGATCGTCAACAGCTACCGCGAGGGGCTGTCGGTGGCCGAGTACTTCATCTCGACCCACGGTGCCCGCAAGGGTCTGGCCGACACGGCGCTGCGTACCGCTGACTCCGGCTACCTGACTCGTCGACTCGTCGACGTCTCGCAGGATGTCATCATCCGCGAGGACGACTGTGGCACGACCAAGGGCCTCGACATGCCCATCGCCACCCAGAACGCCGCAGGCGAGCTGGGTTCGCGACGTCAACGTCGAGAACTCGGTCTACGCCCGCAGCCTCGCGGCTGACGCGGTCGACGCCAAGGGCAAGGTCATCGCCGAGGCTGGAGCGGACGTCGGAGACGTGCTGCTCGAGACAGCTGCTGGCCGCCGGGGTCAACGACATCAAGGTGCGCTCGGTGCTCACGTGCGAGTCCGCCGTCGGTGTGTGCGCGGTCTGCTACGGCCGTTCGCTCGCGACCGGCCTGCTCGTCGACATCGGCGAGGCCGTCGGAATCATCGCGGCCCAGTCGATCGGTGAGCCCGGAACCCAGCTGACGATGCGTACCTTCCACACCGGTGGTGTCGCATCCGCTGACGACATCACCCAGGGTCTGCCGCGTGTCACCGAGCTGTTCGAGGCCCGCACCCCCAAGGGCGCGTCCCCGATCGCCGAGGCCGCCGGCCGCATCACGATCGAAGACACCGACCGCAGTCGTCGCATCATCCTGACGCCCGACAACGGTGACGAGCCGCACGTGTACCCGGTTCTTCGTCGCGCAACCCTCCTCGTCGAGGACGGCCAGCACGTCGAGCTCGGACACGCAGCTCCACATCGGCAACCTCGACCCGAAGGAAGTTCTTCGAGTCAAGGGCGTTCGCGCGGTGCAGCTGCACCTCGTCGACGGTGTGCAGGGCGTGTACCGCTCGCAGGGTGTGCCGATCCACGACAAGCACATCGAGGTCATCGTTCGCCAGATGCTGCGCAAGGTGACCGTCGTCGAGCACGGCGACACCGACCTGCTGCCCGGCGAGCTGGTCGACCGGCTCAAGTACAACGAGCTCAACCGCGCTGCGCTCACCGAGGGCAAGCAGACGGCATCGGCACGCCAGGAGGTCATGGGTATCACCAAGGCTTCCCTTGCGACCGAGTCGTGGCTGTCGGCCGCGTCGTTCCAGGAGACCACGCGTGTTCTCACGCAGGCCGCCATGGAGGGCAAGTCCGACCCGCTGATGGGCCTGAAGGAGAACGTCATCATCGGAAAGCTGATTCCTGCGGGAACCGGTCTTCCGAAGTACCGCGACGTCTCTGTCGAGGCGACGGAGGAGGCGAAGTCGGAGCGTTACCCGAACCGCATCTTCACGGATGAGTCGGTGTTCAACGAGTCCGACCTGAGCTTCGTCGACTTCGACAGCTTCAGCTCGGATGACTACACGCCAGGTACCTACAACTAGGCCACCGAACGAAACGAAAGACCCCCGCCGCATGGTGGGGGTCTTTCGTTTATTCCGCGCCGTTTACCCCCTGTTAGCGGGTATGGCGGTAGCGACACGCCCCGGTTAGGTTTGCATTCTGGCGCGAACCCGAAATTCTGTGCTGGCATCCAAAATGGGGGGGTGAATTGGCTTGGCGTCGTTAACCGAGATCTTGATTCTCAGGGGCATTGTGCCGATCGAGAAGCTGGACACGATTTCTGGCGAGCGCGAACAAGACGACCAGGCGATTCTGCAGCTGCTCGATGAGGGTGTCGTCACCCAGTCGCAGCTCGCGTCAGCCCGTGCCGCGCAGGCAGGCCTTCCTTACGTCGAACTTCTCGAGTACCCCGTCGACCGCGTCGCCGTGTCGCTCGTTCCCGCCGCCATGTGCCGCCGGCACGAGGTGCTTCCGATCGGTATCGCCGGCGACTACCTCATGGTCGCCATGGTCGACCCGGGCGACGTGTTCGCCCTCGACGACGTTCGCGCCGCATCCCGCATGCAGGCCCGCGCCGTCGTCGCCGAACGCAGCGACCTGCGCGCCGCCATCGACCGCTACCTTCGCGCCGACAGCGAGATCAGCGACCTCACCACCGCCATGGAAGAGGAGAGCGGCTCGAAAGAGGTCGCGCTCGCCGAATCGCTCCGAGGCGCACGAAGACGACGCGCCCATCGTGCGATTCGTCAACCTGCTCATCAGCCAGGGCATCCAGGACAAGGCCTCCGACATCCACATCGAGCCCGGCGAGCACGACCTGCGGCGTCCGCTACCGCATCGACGGCGTGCTGCACGAGATGCAGGCCGCGCCGAAGGCGATCCAGAACGGTGTGATCTCGCGCCTCAAGATCATGTCGGACATCGACATCGCCGAGCGCCGCAAGCCACAGGACGGCCGCATGTCGGTCAGCCACGGTGGCCGCAAGATCGACCTCCGTGTGGCGACCCTTCCCACCGTGTACGGCGAGAAGGTCGTCATGCGAATCCTCGACAACAACTCGTCGAGCATGGACCTGTCGAACCTCAACCTGCTCGAGCGCAACTTCAAGACCTTCGAGACGTCGTACAAGAAGCCGTACGGCATGATCCTCGTCACCGGGCCGACCGGTTCGGGCAAGTCGACCACGCTCTACACGACGCTTCACGCGGTGGCGAAGCCCGAGATCAACGTCATCACGGTCGAGGACCCGGTCGAGTACCGCATGAAGGGCATCAACCAGGTGCAGGTGAACCCGAAGGCGGGCCTCACTTTCGCGAGCGCGCTGCGGTCGATCCTGCGTTCCGACCCCGACGTCGTGCTCCTCGGTGAGATCCGCGACCACGAGACCGCCCAGATCGCCATCGAAGCGTCGCTCACCGGCCACCTCGTGCTGTCGACGCTCCACACCAACGACGCGCCCAGCGCGATCACGCGACTGACCGAGATGGACATCGAGCCGTTCCTCGTCGGGTCCGCGCTCGACTGCGTGGTCGCCCAGCGTCTCGCTCGTCGCCTGTGCGACCGGTGCAAGACGCCCTACAGCCACGACCCGCGCTCGCTCGAGGCGCTGCGCATCGGGTATCGACTCGTCGCAGCCGGTTCCGACGCTGTTCCAGCCCGTCGGCTGCTCGCAGTGCTCCAACACCGGGTACCACGGGCGCATCGCGCTTCACGAAGTCATGTCGGTCTCTGAAGAGATCGAGCGCCTCGCCGTTGCGCGGGCGTCCAGTGCGGAGATCGGTCGCGTTGCTCGCGAGCAGGGGATGCTCACGCTGCGCGAAGACGGCTGGGCCAAAGCCCAGCTCGGTTACACGTCAGTCGAAGAGATTCTTCGAGTGGTGGCCTAGTTCCCTGGGGAGGGGCAGCTAATGAGCAAGCCAGTTTACGAAATTCCGGTCACGGGGGACGAGCCCGGACTTCCGGCGAGCTTTCCGCCGCCGGCACGCGACGCACGCCCGCGCAACCTGACGACCGCGCCGCCGCCGTCGCTCTCGGGCCAGGCTCCGACGTACCCGACGACGTCCGAGGCGCCGTTCACGAGCCCGCCGCCCACCATCGCGCCTGACGGCGGATGGACGTCGGCCCAGCCCGCGCCTCCCGCTCCGGTCGCCGCGCATCGCGCCGGCACCGGTAGCACCGGCGCCTGCAGCACCCCCGCCGCTCCCAAGTCGGTCGCTCCGTCTGCGTCGCTCCCGTCTGCCTCGCTCGCAACCGGCCGGTCCTCTCCGGTCCGCCCACTCGGCCGAGCCGCCGCTCGCGCCCATGCCCGGGCTGACCCTTCCGCCCGAGCCCGCCGCACAGGTCTTCACCAGCGCGACGCCGGGCAGCGCCTGGCCCGCGCCGGCGCCCGGCGGGCTGCCCGACAACGTGGTCAACTTTCCGCCGCCCACCCTCTCCTCCGCGAAGTCGGCGCCCGAGGCTCCGGTCGCGGCCGCGCCGGCACCACCCGCGGAACAGCTGGCGCCTCCGGCACCGGCCGAGGTCGCCGGGCTGTCGTTCCCGCCGCCCACGGCCGAGAGCCTCAGCTACGCGGAGCAGATGTTCGCCCAGGACGGCGTCAGCGAGACCCTCGCAACCGCCGACCCCGACCTCATCGCAGCGCTCTCCGAGGTGCTCTTCCTCAACGCCTCCGACCTTCACGTCGCGGTCAACACGCCGCCCATGTTCCGCGTCGACGGCGGCCTGTCGCCGCGCAGCATCACGACCCCGTGGAACCGCGAGAAGGTCACGACCGCGCTGCGCAGCATCCTGACCGACTCGCAGAAGGCCCGCTTCGATGAAGAGCTCGAGCTCGACATCGCGTACACGATCTCGGCGAACGCCCGGTTCCGCGTCAACATGTACCAGCAGCGCGGCAACATCGGTGCGGCCTTCCGTCTCATCCCGACCGAGATCAAGTCGCTCGAAGACCTCGGCATCCCAGACACCATCGGCCAGTTCTCGACCCTGCCTCGCGGCCTGGTGCTCGTCACCGGCCCGACCGGTTCGGGAAAGTCGACCACGCTCGCCGCGCTGATCGACCTCGTGAACAAGACCCGCGCCGACCACATCATGACGGTCGAAGACCCGATCGAGTTCCTGCACGGCAACCAGAAGTCGCTGGTCAACCAGCGCGAGGTCGGCGAAGACACGCACTCGTTCGGCGCCGCTCTCAAGCACGTGCTGCGGCAGGACCCCGATGTGATCCTGATCGGTGAGCTTCGAGACCTCGAGACCATCTCGGTCGCACTGACCGCTGCCGAGACCGGCCACCTCGTGTTTGCGACCCTGCACACGCAGGATGCCCCGCAGACCATCGACCGTATTATCGACGTCTTCCCGCCGCACCAGCAGGGCCAGGTGCGAGCCCAGCTCGCCGCCACCCTGCGCGGTGTCGTCTGCCAGACGCTCGTGAAGAAGGCCAGCGGCAAGGGACGTGTTGTCGCAACAGAGGTGCTCATCGCCACGCCCGCCGTCGCCAACCTGATTCGCGAGGGCAAGACCTTCCAGATCGCGTCGGCCATGCAGGCCGGTGGCGACCTCGGCATGCACACCATGGACCGCCACCTCGCCGACCTGGCGAACGCCGGAATCATCTCGCAGCGCGCGGCCATCGACAAGGCACAGGATGTCGAGGGCATCAAGCAGCTCATCCACCGTGTCGACGCCGCGGCCGACGCGCGCGGCTTCCAGAACGGGTCGAACATCAACTTCGACACCTTCTCGGGGGCGGCCCAGTAATGGCAACTCTCGCGTACGCCTACACGGGCAGGGATGCCTCGGGCAAGATCGTCAAGGGCAAGCTCGAGGGCACCAGCGAGTCCGCCGTCGTCGCGCGCATGCGCACGATGGGACTCTCGCCGGTCGCGATCTCCGAATCGGCGGAGGGCACCGGACTCAACCGCGACCTCAACATCGGCTTTCAGCGACGCGTCAAGACCAAGGATCTCGCGATCGCCAGTCGCCAGATCGCGACCATGATCGCGGCCGGCCTGTCGCTGCTGCGCACGCTGACGATCATCTCCGAGCAGACCGAGAACAAGCGCCTCGCGAAGGCCTTCCGCCAGGTCCGCGCGGACGTCGAGGTGGGCGCGTCGTTCTCCGACTCGATCGCCAAGCAGCCCGATGTCTTCCCGCCCCTGATGCTCAACCTGGTTCGCGCCGGTGAGATCGGCGGATTCCTCGAGGGCTCGCTCGAATCGATCGCGACCAACTACGAGTCCGAGGTCAAGCTCAACGGCAAGATCAAGTCGGCGATGACCTATCCGGTCATCGTGCTGATCATCGCGCTCGTCGCGGTCGCCGCCATGCTGATCTTCATCGTGCCGGTGTTCTCGGCGATGTTCAAGTCGCTCAACGCCCAGCTTCCGCTGCCCACCGAGGTGCTCGTCGTGCTCTCACAGGGCATGGTCTACATCGGCCCGATCACTGTGGTGCTGATCATTGCGTTCAGCATCTGGTGGAATCGAAACAAGAACAAGGTCGCCGTGCGCAAGGTGGTCGACCCGCTCAGGCTCAAGATTCCCGTCTTCGGCGAGCTCATGAAGAAGGTCTCGATCGCCCGCCTCACTCGCAACCTCGCGATGATGATGGCCGCCGGTGTCCCATTCTGCGGTCCCTCACCATCGTGGGGGCGGTGGCCAATAACTGGGTCGTCGAGCAGGCGCTCACCAAGGTCGGCGAGTCGGTGCGACAGGGCAAGTCGATTGCCGAGCCGCTGGCCAGCGAGCCGCTGTTCCCGTCGATGGTCACCCAGATGATCGCGGTCGGTGAAGACTCCGGTGCGCTCGAGGTCATGCTGAGGAAGGTCAGCGAGTTCTACGACCAGGAGGTCGAGGCGATGACCGAGCAGCTGACCGCCCTGATCGAGCCGATCATGATCGCCGTCATCGGTGTTCTCGTCGGTGGAATGATCGTTGCCCTCTACATGCCGATCTTCGACATCTACGGGCACATCTCCGGCGGCTCCCATCGAGTCCGACGCGGCGTGACGCACCCCCCGTATACGGGAGTTTGCACCTCCACGTTCACGGGACATGACTGGGGCATGCTGTGCCGTGGGGGCCAGTCTTTGGGGGGTCACCTGTCCATTACATTTGCGTCACTCCAGACAGGAATCAATTCATCATGTTCACAAACAGCTACGGCGCGCTCCGGCGACGCCGGCAGGAAGCACTGGACGGTGAGGCCGACACCGGGTTCACCCTGATCGAGCTCATGGTCGTCATCATCATCATCGGGATTCTCGCGGCGATCGCCATCCCGTTGTTCCTCACGCAGCGAACGGCAGCGTTCGACGCCTCCGTGAAGGCGGATCTCTCCAGCGCCGCGATCGCGGCATCCGCGTATGCGGCGCAGCACAACGGCAGCTACGTGGGCCCCGACACGGGGTCGCCCGCGGCTCTCTACGGCGCCGGCTTCACCACATCGCCCGGCAACACGGTCGTCTCCATTTCGGCGACCCTGGGCGGCTACACGGTCGTGGAGAAGAATCCCAACAGCGGTACCGGGCACACCTTCACCATGACGAACGGCGTCCTGAGCGGGCCCAGCTGAGCTCCGTTCGTCCACCTCGCCGGCCGCGTTAGACAGAACTCGAAAATCGCCCCTGAACTGGGGGCGTGTCTATCGGCAAAACCCCCCGTTTACGGGATTTGCAGAGTGGGGGGCCACCGGCAGGCTGTACCGCAGGGGGTCGAACTTTTGGGGGCCACCTGTCAATTAATTTCAACAAGACAGGAACAACATGATCAAAACGATCAACGACGCGCTTGCTAAGCGTCGCAATGCACTGAAGGAGGACGGTGAGAACGAAAAGGGCTTCACCCTTATCGAGCTCATGGTCGTCATCATCATCATCGGCATCCTGGCCGCGATCGCCATCCCGGCGTTCCTGAACCAGCGCCAGTCGCGCGTGGGACTCCGCCACGAAGTCCGACCTGTCGAACGCAGCCATCGCGGCAGCGTCGTACGCGACGGCCAACAACGGTAGCTACTCCGGTATGACCATCACCGGCACCGGCTCGCTGACGACCACCTACGGCCTGACCCAGTCGCCGAACGTGGTTCTCGCGCTCGGCACCGTCACCGGTACCTCGTACGTCATCACCGGCTACAACAGCAGCGGCGGCATGACCTCCACGGGTGGCCACCTCTTCACCCTCACCACGGGCACCATCACGGGCCCGAGCTGATCAAGTAGTTAGACCCACGGCGGGGTGTCGCTCACGCGGCACCCCGCCTCAGGCTTTAGCTCCACGGCCGCGGCATTGCCCGGCCGGTTCCACACGTTCCACCGCTTGACCACCGGCTCCACATTTTTCGATTCTCTGGGGGGAGAAAGTCGCAATGATCGCCCGACTTCGTCGACGTCTCTCGTCTCTCACGGCTACCCCTGACTCCGGGCTCACGCTCATCGAAGTCGTCGCCGCCGTCATCGTGATCACGACCGTCGCCCTCGCATCCGCCGGTCTCAGCATCCAGGGCATCAAGACCAGCTCCGGCCAGCAGCGCCAGCAGGTCGCCGTCACGATCGCCAACAGCGCGATGGAAACCGTGGCCGCCGCCAATATCGCCGTCAACACCACGACGACCCCCTCGGTCAGCGGCCTCTACTTCGGCCGCTACGTCTCCGACGTCACCACCGCCTTCACCAACAACGCGACCTCGCCCGGCGTCGCCCAGACCTACCCGGCCTGGGACCCGAACCCGCTGCTCGTCGCGGGCAACGCCCCCGCCATCCCGATCGTCGCCCATCCGGCCGCCAGCACCACCAACGGCACCGCCTACACCGTGACCACGCTGATCGGTCCGTGCTACGAGCCGAGCCTGCAGTCGGCCTGGCCGGCCTCGGGCCCCGCCTGCACCAAAATCACCGGCCAGGCGTCCGCACCGGCGACCGTGCCCGCGGGGTACACGCTGCTCATTCGCGCGATCGTCATCGTCAACTGGACCGCCGGCTCAACGTGCAGCGGTGCCGGCGGCTGCAACTATGTCATCTCGACTCTTCTCGCACCCGAGACCGACCCCGAATGGATCACCGGTGGTTAGCGCGCTGCGAAAGCGGATCTCCGGCCACGACGACTCCGGATTCTCGCTCGTCGAGCTCATGGTCGCCATGCTCATCTTCTCGGTGTTCCTGGCGATCGTGACGTCGTCAGTCGTGAGCATCACGCGTGCCTCCACCAAGGTGCAGACGACCGCGCGAACGACCAGCCAGGAGCTAGTGGTCTTCCAGCGGCTCGACCGCGAGGTGCGCTACTCCGACGCCATCAACTTTCCGGGCGTGGGCGCCACCAGCGGTTACATGTACATCGAATTCCGCATCCCCGCTTCGAGCACCGTCAACAACGTGACGCTCTGCACGCAGTGGCGCTACGTGCAGTCGACGGGCTCGATCCAGTCGCGCACCTGGCCGGACACGGCCACCCCGACTTCAGCAACTGGGACACCGAGATGACCAACGTCTACAACGACGGCGGCCCGACCTACCCGTTCATGCTCACTCCGGCGACGGGACAGGGCAAGCAACTGCTCACCCTGACCCTCGACTCCGGCAACACAGCCGTCAGGGGCACGGCGATCCAGAGCGTATTCATCGCGCGCAACAGCAGCGTGCAGTCGCCGAGCAATGCGGATGTCCAGGTGGCCGGTGTCAGCGACAGCCCGATCTGCCCGGGAGCCACACGACCATGATGAGGGGAACCGCAATGATCCGTTTCCGCGAGCTGATCCAGCAGCGCCGGGCCGAGAGCGCCGGCGAGCGCGGCGTCGCCATGCTCACGGCGATCCTGTTCATGATCATCATGGCGGGACTCAGCACGGTCATCCTGGGCGTGGTCGTCGCACAGAACGTGCCGACGGGTGTCTCGCAGAAGAGCACCGCCACGATCGACAGCGCGGAGGGCGGCCTGCAGTCGGCCCTCGCGATCATGCGCTCCGCGACGACGGTGACCAACGTCAACGGCGTACCGCTCCCGGTCGGGGACCCGACCAAGCTGCCGTGCTCCATTCCGACGACGAGTGTCAACGGGTCGACCACCGACCCGACGACCTACGCGGTGACGATCGCGTACTACAACGCGGACCCGACAGGCCAAAACCTCGTGACGTTCAACCCGGGCCACCTCATCACCTGCGCACAGGTGCAGAGCGGTACGGTACCGCTGTTCGCGCTGCTCACCGCATCGGGCCAGACGACCACGGTTCCCGGCAGCACCTCCACGACCGGCGCCCGCGCGCTCGCCGCCATCTACAGCTTCGACATCTCGAACATCAACATCCCGGGCGGCATCGTCTACAACGACGACTCCACATCCTGCCTGCAGGCCGCGAACGCCCAGCCGGGCTCGGTCATCAACTTCGTGGCCGCCTCCACATGCGGCATCGCCGCAAACGCGCCGCTGCAGAAGTGGAGCTACACGACAAACTGGCAGATCGCCCTGTCGAGCACGACCGCAAACGGCGCCCCGGGTCTGTGCATCACCGGTCCGGTGGCCGCCGGCGGCGCGACCCAGAACGCACTTCTGCAGACGTGCGCACTGCCCACCGACCCGGCCCGCTGGAACCAGCTCTGGAGCTGGACGGGTTCGTACACCTGGGAGGGCGAGCCGCCGACGATCACCGGCCCGAACGGCAGCTCCTGGCTCGCGCCCGACGTGCCGGACGGCACGAGCGCCATCGGCAAGTACCTCGGGTCATCCACCAGCGTGCCATCGGCACGATGGCGCCGACGGTCGCAGGTCGGTGCTGGCGCGGCGAACTACACGACCCACGAGCTCGTCAACTACCAGGAGTTCGGTCGCTGCGCCGACGTCACCAACGAGGTGCAGCCCAACAACACGTACCATGATCTCTACCCCTGCAAGCAGGACCCGACCGGCGGCACCACTACATCACCTGGAACCAGAAGTGGTACTACTGCGAGCCGGCCGACATCGGGCACACCGCCCTGCAACGGCACGCTGCCCAACGGGCACGCCATCTCGGCCGCGTCCAGCAGATCTACGTCTACCACAGCGACGACACCTCGCAGAAGTACTGCCTCACCACCCCGCTCGACCGAGTGTCGGAACCTACTTCCCATCTTCCAGCCGTGCGCGACGACCGGGACCGCTGGTCAGCCAGCAGACCTGGGCCGCGTCTACGACTCCGGCACGTCCCTACGTGACGACTACTGATCACCGACGAGTACGGTCGCTGCCTCCAGGTCGAACGCCGGCGTACCACGCTTCAGCGGAGCACGATCTTCTACTCACGTGTCGCAGCTGCAACGGCACCGACTTCCAGAAGTGGAACGCGCCGGCCACCAACACGACGTCGACCGTCGGCGGCTACAAGGAGGTGTCGGGCGGATGACACTCTTCATCGCAGCGATCGCCGGCGTCTTCGGCCTGCTGATCGGCTCCTTCCTCAACGTGGTCATCTACCGCGTGCCGATCGGCATGTCGGTCGTGCGTCCCGCGAGTGCCTGCCCCAACTGCGGGTCGGGCATCCACGCCTATGACAACGTGCCGGTCGTCGCCTGGCTCGCCCTGCGCGGCAGGTGCCGCAGCTGCAGTGCGCCCATCTCGGCACGCTATCCGCTGGTCGAGCTCGGCACCGGGGTGTTCTTCTTCCTGGTCTCGCTGCCGATCGCCACGCAGCTCGCGGGGGTGCAGCCGACCGTCAACGAGATCGCGTCGGGCCTCGCCCTCGTCGCGTTCCTCTATCTCGCGGCCATCTCGATCGCCCTGAGCTTCATCGACATCGAGCACCACCGCCTGCCCAACGCCATCGTGCTGCCGGCCTACGCGGTCGGAATCATCCTGCTGGCGACCTCATGCATCCTCATCGGCGACTACGCCGCGCTGCTGCGCGCCGGCATCGGCATGGCGGCGCTTGGCCTCGCCTACCTGACGCTGGCGCTGCTCTGGAAGGGCTCGATGGGCCTCGGCGACGTCAAGCTCGCCGGCGTGCTCGGCCTCTACCTCGGCTACACCGGATGGGGCGCCCTCGCGGTCGGCTCCATCGGCGCATTTCTACTCGGCGGGATCTTCGGCCTCGTGCTGATCCTGCTGCACAAGACGACAAGAAAATCGGGCATACCGTTCGGACCGTGGATGGTCCTGGGGGCGTGGGTCGGGATCTTGTTCGGCAACCTGATCTGGGCGGACTACCTGTCCGCCTTCGGTCTGGCGGCCTGATCCAGTAAGTCAAATTGGGGGGAAACAGAATGGCAAAAAACATCGTAGGGGTGGATATAAGCAGCGGGGGGATCCGGGCCGTCGAGGTGCGCGATGCCACCGGTGCCAGGCCCACCGTTGTGCGGTACGACTCGATCCCGCTTCCCGAAGGCGCAGTCCAGCGCGGGGAAGTCGTGGAGGTCGCGACCGTGGTCACAGCGCTTCGGCAGCTGTGGACGTCGGGCGGATTCACCAGCAAGGATGTGGTGCTCGGCATCGGCAACCACCGCGTGCTCGCGCGCGACCTCACCGTGCCGCGCATGAGCATCGAGCACATCCGCGAGTCGCTTCCGTTCCAGGTGCAGGAGATGCTTCCGGTGCCCGTTGAGCAGGCGCTTCTCGACTTCTACCCTGTCTCTGAGGGACAGTCCGACGCGGGTCCCGTCGTCAACGGCCTCCTGGTCGCGGCCATCAAGGAATCGGTCGACACCAACGTGCGTGCCGTCGAGCTCGCCGGGCTGAACCCGGTGGACGTCGATCTCATCCCCTTCGCGCTGTGCCGCGTGCTTCTTCGGGGCACCGCACGTCGCGGAGTCGTCGCGATCATCGATGTCGGCTCGAACACCTCGACGGTCGTCGTCGCCCGGGATGGCGTGCCCGAATTCGTGCGCATCATCTCCGCCGGCGGAAAAGACCTGACGGATGCGATCCGGTCGGAATCGATGCTCACGTCGGAGCAGGCGGAGGCCACCAAGCTGACGCTCGGACTGAGCACGGTCGGCGTGCCGCTGGCGCAGCAGCCGATCGTCGAGGTCATCTACAAGGTCGCCGGCGAGCTGCTGAACAGCCTTCGCAACACCCTCAACTACTTCGTCAGTGTGCACGACCAGCAGCCGATCACCCAGATCGTGCTGACCGGTGGCGGCGCGAAGCTTCGCGGCTTCGCGCAGGCGCTCCAGGACGGAACCCACATCCCCATCGTCATCGCCGACCCGTTCGGACTCGTGTCCGTCGATCGCAGGGTCGCGGCGAGGGCATCCGGCAGCACCAGTGACGCGGCGTGCGTCGCACTGGGCCTCGCTCTAGGAAGTGCAGCATGACAACCGCAGTGAAAGAAAAGAAGCCGTTCCTTCCGCAGCGCAAACCGCAGGTGCCGGCCGCGGGTGCGTGCCGTTACGCTGCGCGCCGGCGCAGCCCGCCCGGCGGGCGAACCTCACACCGCTCAGCCATCGGCGGCGATCCCCGCGTGCACCTCCTGCCGCTCGAAGTAACGCAGCGCAAGAAGGTCAAGCGTCTCAAGCGTCGCCTGCTGTTCGCTGGCGCCGTCGTGGTCGCAATCGCGGCCGTCGGATACGGTCTCGCAAGCTTCGAGCTGTCGACGGCACAGGGACAGTTGAACGCCGCGCAGGCGACGACGTCGCAGCTGCTGGCCCAGCAGGCGCAAGTACGGCGAGGTGACCAAGATCAACTCCGACGCGGCCGCCATCCTGCAGGCGCAGAAGACGACGACCACGCAGGAGATCCTGTGGGCGCCGTACCTGTCCGACATCGAGGCGACCCTGCCCGCCACCGCAACGGTGACCGCCGTCTCGGCCCAGCTCGACACCCCGTTCGGCAGCCCGGCAGCGAGCACCGCGACGACCACCGTTCCGCTCCAGGGCCCGCGCATTGCGACCCTCAACCTGACGGTCGCCATGCTGCAGGCCGACATTCCGACGTGGCTGACCACGCTTCCGACGCTCAAGGGATTCGTGGATGCGACCCCCGACAGCGTTACGGCAACGACACGGCGGCTACTACACGGTCGTCGTCACGCTCCACATCAATGACAAGGCCGTCTCCGGCCGCTTCGCGAAGGCCGCAGGTACCAACAAATGAGCAAGACACGCATCTGGGTGTTCGGCATGATCGCCGCAATGCTCGTCGTCGTGATCGGAGGGTGGATGCTCGGCATCTCGCCGATCGTCGACCAGATCAATGCCGCGAACGCGCAGGTCACCACGATCGAGGCATCCAACCAGTCGTCGCAGGCCCAGCTTGCCAGCCTGAGGACCCGGTTCGCCGGCATCGACAAGCTGCGCGCCAACCTGGACAACCTGCGACTGTCGATCCCGGAGCAGCAGGCGGCCTCGGCGTTCCTCGACGAGGTCAACGCCCTGTCGGCGGCTGCCGGTGCCACCGTGAACTCGGTGAGCATCGCCAACGCGACGACCTACACGGCTCCGACGGCTCCCGCGGCCACCGCCACGACGACGGATGGGTCGAGCGCGAGCCCGACTCCCTCGCCCACCGCGGCGACGACCACGCCGGTGACGCCGACTCCAACGACCGGCGGACTGGTCATCATCCCGGTGACCGTCAACGTGCAGGGCACGCTTGCGGCGGACCAGGCGTTCATCGGAGCACTCCAGACCGGCGACCGGCTCTTCGTCTCATCGACGTTGTCGATGTCGTCGGGCAACGGGCTGATGGTCACCAACATCACGGGTGACATCTTCTCGCTGCAGGGATCGAGCGACCAGCCGGCGACCGCGACGACCAGCGCCCCGACCTACAGCACCGCGACTCCGACGGCAACGCCCACGCCGACCCCGACCCCGACCGCAACCAAGGCGGCGGCCAAGACGGGGACGACGGGCGGAACGACCACCGCGGCCGCACCGACCACAGCACCGACGGATCCGTCGACTCCGACGGACACGCCGATCCCCATAGCCCCCCCTCTTCGGTGGAGCCCACTACCTCCCAGGCGTGGCTCCACCGTAGAGTGGGCACCAAAGAACCAGGTGCCCGCGAGGGTGGTGAGGAGCCAGCAATGACGACAGAAGGTCCCACTTCAGAGCCCGCCGAAGTCACGCCGACCGCGGCAGACTCCGGAGAGGCGGCACCTGTCGTCGAGGCCGACGCTCCCGCCCTCGCGGCACCTGGTTCGATCACGTCCGACGCCGAGACGTCGGCACGCGTCGAACCGGAGCCGCTCGTCGAACCGGCAGCAGACCGGTCGTCGAACCGGTCGCGGTCGAGCCGGCGCCCGTGGTCGCCGCCCCTCCCGCATCCGCTCCCGTCGTCGAAGCGCCCGCCCAGCAGGTCGCACCCGTGACCCCCGCCCAGCAGGTCGTGTATGTGCAGGCGCCCCGGCCCTTCATCGCCAAGGGCAACCGCGGGTTCGGCGTGCTGATCGCGCTGCTGTCAACCATCATCTTCGCCGCGCGTGTATGCGGTCGCCCTCGTGATCACCGAGATCCTGGGCGGCGCGTCTGCCGACTTCAGTTTCGTGACGACCCTGGGCTTCTATGCGCCGGTCGTCATGTTCGCGGTCGGGTTCATCCTGCTGGTGCTCATCGTGAATCGTGCGGGGTGGGCCGCCCACGTGGTCGGCAGCCTCCTGGTCGGACTCGTCGTCTTCTTCGGGGGCACGGGGCTGTACCTGCTGCTGCACGCCTCCGAGATCCCCTCGAACGAGATCGGCTCCACGTTCCAGCGGGTGCTCTTCAGCGTTGCGGTCATCGTCGCGTCGCTGCTCGCGCGCGAGGTGTCGCTGTGGATGGGCTTCGTCATCGCTGCCCGTGGTCGCCGCGTCAGGGCGCGCAATGTCGAAGCCAAGGCTCTCTACGACCAGGAGATCGCCGAGAAGCGGGCCGAATACGAGCGCGCCAACGCTCGCACAGCCGCCGAACCGGTCGTTGCTTCGCGGGCCAGCGTGCCGGTCGACGAGACGGGCCCCGTACAGCCTGTTGCGGTCGACGAGCCCGCCGTCGCCCCGCCCCCGTCGTAGGCGCTCTGCCCACAGCGAACGGGGCCCAATTCGGGCCCCATCCATTTGACCCGCCCCCGCCGCAGGGCTAGTGTTGACCGGGTGTGCGCTTTGACGCGCGCGCTTGTTGTGCTCGGTGCATCGTTGCGACAGCAACCGTAAGCCGGGGCAACCCACGGCATACCAATCAGACAAAAACGAAACCGGATGAAAATCCGGAACCTTCGCTTGCGTCGCGATTGGTCCAGAAGAACTCGCAACACCGCGTCCGAAACGGCGCAGAACCGCGAATGCTAATTGCGAAAGCAAGAGCTGTCACCGTGCAGTCAATCCAAGGAGTCAAGTAGTGCCAACCATCCAGCAGTTGGTCCGGAAGGGCCGCAGCCCAAAGGTCGTCAAGACCAAGGCGCCCGCCCTCAAGTCCAACCCACAGCAGCGCGGCGTGTGCACCCGCGTCTACACGACCACCCCGAAGAAGCCGAACTCGGCGCTTCGCAAGGTAGCCCGCGTCAAGCTCTCCAACGGCACCGAGGTCACCGCCTACATCCCGGGCGAAGGCCACAACCTGCAGGAGCACTCCATGGTGCTGGTGCGCGGCGGTCGAGTCAAAGACCTTCCCGGTGTTCGATACAAGATCGTGCGCGGCGCGCTCGACACCCAGGCAGTTAAGAATCGCAAGCAGGCTCGCAGCCGCTACGGAGCGAAGATGGACAAGAAGTAATGCCACGTAAAGGACCAGCACCGAAGCGTCCCGTTGTCGCGGACCCGGTCTACGGAGCACCCATCGTCAGCCAGCTCGTCAACAAGATCCTGCTCGACGGCAAGAAAGGCCTCGCAGAGCGCATCGTCTACGGCGCACTCGAAGGCGTCTCGGCCAAGAACGGCCAGGATGCGGTAGCCACCCTCAAGAAGGCGCTCGACAACGTGCGCCCCACCCTCGAGGTCAAGTCGCGTCGCGTCGGCGGTTCGACCTACCAGGTTCCCGTCGAGGTCAAGCCTCACCGCGCCAACACCCTCGCACTGCGCTGGCTCACCAGCTACGCGAAGGCCCGCCGCGAGAAGACCATGACCGAGCGCCTCACCAACGAGATCCTCGACGCATCGAACGGTCTCGGCGCCGCTGTGAAGCGTCGTGAAGACACCCACAAGATGGCCGAGTCGAACAAGGCATTCGCCCACTACCGCTGGTGATCGACCCAAGCTAGTCGGTGGTCGGGTGGTGACAAAAGCCACTCGACCACCGTTCATTTCACTTCCACAAGTAAGGACAACACCCCGTGGCACAAGACGTGCTCACCGACCTCAACAAGGTCCGCAACTTTGGCATCATGGCGCACATCGATGCCGGCAAGACGACGACGACCGAGCGCATCCTGTACTACACGGGAATCACGCACAAGATCGGCGAAGTCCACGACGGCGCGGCCACCATGGACTGGATGGCGCAGGAGCAGGAGCGTGGCATCACGATCACGTCTGCTGCCACGACGTGTTTCTGGAACAAGTACCAGCTGAACATCATCGACACCCCCGGGCACGTCGACTTCACGGTCGAGGTGGAGCGCAACCTCCGCGTGCTCGACGGCGCGGTCGCGGTGTTCGACGGCAAAGAGGGCGTCGAGCCCCAGTCCGAGACCGTCTGGCGCCAGGCCGACAAGTACGACGTGCCGCGCATCTGCTTCGTCAACAAGATGGACAAGCTCGGTGCCGACTTCTACTACACGGTCGACACCATCATCAAGCGCCTCGGCGCGAAGCCGCTGGTCATCCAGCTTCCGATCGGATTCGAGAACACCTTCGAGGGTGTCGTCGACCTGGTCGAGATGCGCGCGCTGACCTGGCGCGGCGACTCCAAGGGTGACGTCGAGCTGGGCGCGAAGTACGCCATCGAAGAGATCCCGGCCGACCTCGCCGACAAGGCGAAGCAGTACCGCGAACTGCTCATCGAGACGGTCGCCGAAGCCGACGACGCGCTCCTCGAGCGCTACCTCGACGGCGACACCGACTTCAGCGTCGCCGAGATCAAGGCTGCGATCCGCAAGCTCACGATCTCGAGCCAGCTGTACCCGGTGCTCTGCGGCTCCGCGTTCAAGAACCGCGGCGTGCAGCCCATGCTCGACGCGGTCGTCGACTACCTGCCGAGCCCGCTCGACGTGCCCGCCATCGAGGGCCACGACGTGCGCGACGAAGAGAAGGTCATCGAGCGCCACCCCGACTCCACCGAGCCGTTCGCCGCTCTCGCGTTCAAGATCATGACGCACCCGTTCTTCGGGCGCCTCACCTACATCCGCGTGTACTCCGGTCACGCCGACTCGGGTGTGCAGCTCGTCAACTCGACCAAGGGCAAGAAGGAGCGCATCGGCAAGATCTTCCAGATGCACGCCAACAAAGAGAACCCCGTCGAGTCGATGACAGCCGGCCACATCTACGCCGTCATCGGGCTGAAAGACACCACCACCGGTGACACCCTGTCCGACCCGGCGCAGCAGGTCGTGCTCGAGTCGATGACCTTCCCCGAGCCCGTCATCGAGGTCGCCATCGAGCCGAAGACGAAGGCCGACCAGGAGAAGCTGGGTCTCGCGATCCAGAAGCTGGCCGAAGAAGACCCGACGTTCCGCACCGAGCAGAACCAGGACACCGGCCAGACCATCATCAAGGGCATGGGCGAGCTTCACCTCGACATCCTTGTCGACCGCATGAAGCGCGAGTTCAACGTCGAGGCCAACGTGGGAAAGCCACAGGTCGCGTACCGCGAGACCATCAAGCGCATCGTCGAGAAGCACGACTACACGCACAAGAAGCAGACCGGCGGGTCCGGCCAGTTCGCGAAGGTGCAGATCTCCCTCGAGCCGCTCGAAGTGACGGCAGAGAAGACCTACGAATTCGAGAACAAGGTGACCGGCGGTCGCATCCCGCGCGAGTACATCCCCTCGGTCGACCACGGAATCCAGGACGCGCTGCACGTCGGCGTGCTCGCCGGGTACCCGATGGTCGGCGTGAAGGCGATTCTTCTCGATGGTGCTGCGCACGACGTCGACTCCTCGGAAATGGCGTTCAAGATCGCCGGCTCGATGGCTTTCAAGGAAGCCGCGCGCAAGGCGCAACCCGTTCTGCTCGAGCCGCTCATGGCCGTCGAGGTACGTACCCCTGAGGAATACATGGGAGACGTCATCGGCGACCTGAACTCGCGTCGCGGTCAGATCCAGAGCATGGAGGATGCGACCGGCGTCAAGGTCGTTCGTGCCCACGTGCCTCTCTCGGAGATGTTCGGTTACGTCGGTGACCTGAGGTCGAAGACCTCCGGTCGCGCGGTGTACTCGATGACCTTCGAGTCATATGCGGAGGTTCCGAAGGCTGTCGCCGACGAGATCGTCCAGAAGAACAAGGGCGAGTAGCACTGTTCACAGTGCTAGGCCGCTCTGACCACGACGCCACGT
>CAVTXB010000018.1:0-260297 GCA_963738535.1 uncultured Actinomycetota bacterium | reverse complement strand
CCAAGGGCAAGAAGGAGCGCATCGGCAAGATCTTCCAGATGCACGCCAACAAGGAGAACCCGGTCGACCGATGGCCGCCGGCCACATCTACGCGGTCATCGGCCTCAAGGACACGACGACGGGCGACACGCTCGTCCGACCCGAACAACCAGGTCGTTCTCGAGTCGATGACGTTCCCGGAGCCGGTCATCGAGGTCGCGATCGAGCCGAAGACGAAGGACGACCAGGAGAAGCTGGGCCTCGCCATCCAGAAGCTCGCCGAAGAAGACCCGACGTTCCGCACCGAGCACAACCAGGAGACCGGCCAGACCATCATCAAGGGAATGGGCGAGCTTCACCTCGACATCCTTGTCGACCGCATGAAGCGCGAGTTCAACGTCGAGGCCAACGTCGGCAAGCCGCAGGTCGCCTACCGCGAAACGATCAAGCGCACGGTCGAGAAGCACGACTACACCCACAAGAAGCAGACCGGTGGATCCGGCCAGTTCGCGAAGGTGCAGATCACGCTCGAGCCGCTCGAGGTCACGGCCGAGAAGATCTACGAGTTCGTCAACGCCGTCACCGGTGGTCGCGTTCCGCGCGAGTACATCCCTTCGGTCGATGCCGGAATCCAGGACGCCATGCACGTCGGCGTCCTCGCCGGCTACCCGATGGTCGGCGTCAAGGCCACCCTCGTCGATGGCGCATGCGCACGACGTCGACTCCTCGGAGATGGCGTTCAAGATTGCCGGCTCGATGGCCTTCAAGGAGGCCGCGCGCAAGGCACAACCCGTTCTGCTCGAGCCGCTCATGGCCGTCGAGGTTCGTACCCCAGAGGAATACATGGGAGACGTCATCGGCGACCTGAACTCGCGTCGCGGTCAGATCCAGAGCATGGAGGATGCGACCGGCGTCAAGGTCGTTCGCGCACTCGTGCCGCTATCGGAGATGTTCGGATACGTCGGTGACCTGAGGTCCAAGACCTCCGGTCGCGCGGTGTACTCGATGACCTTCGAGTCCTACGCTGAGGTCCCGAAGGCTGTTGCCGACGAGATCGTCCAGAAGAACAAGGGCGAGTAGCGCGAGCTGCTCTGGAGCCCTGACCTACGGCGCTCATCAGGCGCCGAGTAACATAACAACACACCAATTCAGTAAGCATCCGGAACCACCGGATGCCTGGCAACCGAGTCCTGAGGAGGACCCACAGTGGCTAAGGCCAAGTTCGAGCGGACAAAGCCGCACGTAAACATCGGAACGATCGGTCACGTCGACCACGGAAAGACCACCCTCACGGCGGCCATTTCCAAGGTGCTCGCTGACAAGTACCCGTCGGCTGTCAACCAGCCGCGCGACTTCGCGTCGATCGACTCCGCTCCAGAAGAGCGCCAGCGCGGTATCACGATCAACATCTCGCACGTCGAGTACGAGACCCCGAAGCGTCACTACGCTCACGTTGACGCCCCGGGCCACGCTGACTACATCAAGAACATGATCACGGGTGCCGCCCAGATGGACGGCGCAATCCTCGTGGTTGCGGCGACCGACGGCCCCATGGCGCAGACGCGCGAGCACGTGCTGCTCGCCAAGCAGGTCGGCGTTCCGTACCTGCTGGTCGCGCTCAACAAGTCCGACATGGTCGACGACGAGGAGATCCTGGAGCTCGTCGAGCTCGAGGTTCGCGAGCTGCTGTCGAGCCAGGGCTTCGACGGCGACAACGCTCCCGTCGTCCGCGTCTCGGGCCTCAAGGCGCTCGAGGGCGACGAGAAGTGGACCCAGTCCGTTCTCGACCTCATGGAGGCCGTCGACGACAGCGTTCCCGACCCGGTGCGCGACAAGGACAAGCCGTTCCTGATGCCCATCGAGGACGTCTTCACGATCACCGGTCGTGGAACCGTCGTCACGGGCCGCGCCGAGCGCGGAACCCTCGCCATCAACTCCGAGGTCGAGATCGTCGGCATCCGCCCGACGCAGAAGACCACGGTCACTGGTATCGAGATGTTCCACAAGCAGCTCGACGAGGCATGGGCCGGCGAGAACTGTGGTCTGCTGCTTCGTGGCACCAAGCGCGAGGACGTCGAGCGCGGCCAGGTCGTCGTCAAGCCGGGTTCGGTTACGCCGCACACCCAGTTCGATGGCACCGCCTACATCCTGTCGAAGGATGAGGGTGGCCGTCACAACCCGTTCTACGCGAACTACCGTCCGCAGTTCTACTTCCGCACCACCGACGTCACCGGCGTCATCACGCTGCCCGAGGGCACCGAGATGGTCATGCCCGGCGACACCACCGACATGACGGTTGAGCTGATCCAGCCCATCGCCATGGAGGAGGGCCTCGGCTTCGCCATCCGCGAGGGTGGCCGCACCGTTGGTGCCGGCAAGGTCACGAAGATCCTGAAGTAACCCTTCGGAACTCATAACGGGGTCGGCCCTTCTGGGCCGGCCCCGTTTTCCGTTCCCCCGTGACCTGCGCCATTCGGGTCGACATCGCCCGGGCGCGCGGCGCATGTCGCCCCGAACGGTGCAGGTCGCGCGGAGGTTCTGCTCCTCCCGAAGCTGGTGCGGGGGTCGGCTCTGCACAGGTGGCGGATGAGTGTCATGCCACGTCAATGGCGTTGTCGATCATGTCAGTGTGGACCAGCCTGCAGATGACATCTCCTTCTCCCGCGACGAGTCTCGACTGGGGCCGTCACGGCGATCGCTCTCCCGCGCCGCGACCAAGGGCATCGCCCGGAGGATCGCGCGCGGTGCGTATCTCCCCGAAATCGAGTGGCAGAACGCAAGCCCGCGAGTGCGCTACTTATCGCGGGTCATCGCCGTTGCGCTCACTCGGCGCACCGCTCCCGTGGTCTCACACTGGTCGGCAGCGGCGTTCTATGACCTTCCGCGGGTCGGTGCATGGCCCGGCGATGTGCACCTAACGGTGACGGAAGGGGCCAGCAGCGGATCAAAAAACGGTATTGCGAAGCATCGGTCGCGCCTGCTCGACGACGACATCGTCGACTTTGGCGGGATCGCGGTGACCTCGCTCAGCCGCACAGTGCTGGACATTGCTGCCACGAGCCCGTTTCGCGATGCGGTCACGGTTGCCGACGCCGTGCTGCTGATCGACCGGTTCGGTCGCCGCAATCCGCTGACAACGCGCGAAGCGCTCGAGTCTGCGTGGCTCCGTGCGCAGCCGATGAAAGCACCAGCCCGCACCCGAGCCGTACTCGCGTTTGCCGAAACGGGCGCAGAATCACCGATCGAGTCCGTCAGCCGCGTCACGATGCGTACCATCGGTGTGCCACGCCCCGAGCTGCAAACTGCGCACTACGACCGACACGGGCTGATCGGTGTCACCGACTTCTCGTGGCCCGGGTTTCGCGCGGTCGGCGAAGCCGACGGCGACCAGAAGTATCTCGACCCGCAGTACCGGGGTGGTCGCTCCGCAGACCAGGTCGTTCTCGACGAGAAACGGCGGGAAGATCGATTGCGCGCCGTCTCGCTGCAGGTCGCGCGCTGGCCCTGGGCCGTTGCGTTGTCACCCCGGCTTCTGCGCGAGCGGCTGGTGGGAATCGGGCTACCCGTCGGTGTTCCGTGGTAACCGCGCCGTGACCTGCGCCATTCGGGTCGACATCGCCCGGGCGCGCGGCGTATGTCGTCCCGAACGGCGCAGGTCGTGCGCCGACGGGGTTCTCATCGGCGGCGCCGCGTGATAGGCAGGAAGGGTGCCCAGACTTCGCCGCAGTGACCTCACCGGACCCGGTTTACGGCGCGTGCGTGCCGGTCGTGGGTTCACCTACCGCGACAGCGACGGCCGCACGGTCACCGACGAGCGTGAGCTGGAGCGCATCCGTTCGCTCGCCATTCCGCCCGCGTGGACGGATGTCTGGATCTCGGGTTTCGAGAACGGGCACATCCTCGCGACCGGCCAGGACGCCGTCGGGCGTCGCCAGTACATCTACCATCCGCAGTGGCGGGAGCGAAAGGACCGCACCAAGTTCGTGCGTGCCCTTGCTCTCGCGGAGGCCCTGCCGACTGCGCGCGCGGCGGTGACGCGGGACCTGCGGCAGAAGAAGCTGTCGAAGACGCGCATCCTCGCGGCCGGCTTCCGGATGCTCGACTCCGGCAGCCTGCGTGTCGGGTCGGAGCGGTACGCGGAGGCCAACGGGAGCGTCGGGCTTACCACCCTGCTCTGCCGCCACGCGACCGTGAGGGGGGATGTCATAACGCTGGCGTTTCCGGGAAAGAGCAGGCAGCGCTGGCAGAGTGAGATCGCCGACGCCGACCTCGCTGCCGTCGTGCGTTCCCTTCTTCGGCGCGGTCCGGATGCACACCTCCTCAGCTACCGCGACGGCCGCACCTGGCGTGCGATCACCGCGGAGGAGCTCAACTCCTACGTTCGGGAGCGCACCGGCGGGTCGTTCACCGCGAAGGATTTTCGTACCCTCCGCGGCACGGTCGCGGCGGCGCGGAGTCTCGCGCGGCTGGGCCCGGAGTCGAGCGCGCGTGGCCGACGGAGGGCGATCAGCCAGACGATGCGCGACGTGGCCGCCGTGCTCGGCAACACCCCCGCGGTCGCGCGGCGCAGTTACGTCGACCCTCGGGTGCTGCGCGCGTACTCGAGGGGCCGCACCATCGATCCCCGGCGCCTCGCCTCGGCGGAGAGCGAATTGCGCGCCATGCTCGCCGAATAAGGTGCGCGAAAACCGCGAATCTTCAGTGCGGCGCCAGAATTTCGTGCAAGTATCGGGCTCGTGAGTGCAACCTCGGTGATCCTGGTCGTCGAAGACGATCCGGAGATGCGCCTGCTGCTCGAGCGCGGCCTCGAGTCGGAGGGCTACGACGTGCGCGGCGTCGACAACGGCGTGGATGCGCTGATCACCGCCCGCAACGAGACCGATCTCCGGCGCCGTGGTCGACGTGATGCTGCCCGGTATGTCGGGGTTCGAGATCTGCCGTCGCCTGCGCGAGAGCGAGCGAGACGTTTCCGATCCTGCTGCTTACCGCGCGCGATGCCGTGCAGGATCGCGTGTTCGGCCTCGACAGCGGCGCCGACGACTACCTCACCAAGCCGTTCGACTTCACGGAGTTGTCGGCGCGCATGCGGGCGATGCTGCGCCGCAATTCGGGGGTGGACCGCATGCGCATCGCGGTCGGCAACCTCGTGCTCGACTCGGAGACGCTGCGGGTGACCTGCGGCGACGCCGTCATCGCGACCAGCCCGAAGGAGTTCGCCCTGCTGCGCCTGCTCGCGCAGGATGCCGGCACCGCGGTGAGCCGGCCGCGCATCCTCGACACCGTGTGGGGCACCGCCGAGCACATCGACACGAACATTGTCGACCAGTACATCAGCTACCTGCGCCACAAGCTCGACCCGGAGGTGTGCGGGATTCGGATCGTGACCGTGCGCGGCAGCGGCTACCTCATCGAGGTCGACTAGGTGCGCTGGCTTCGAGGCCAGACCATCCGGGGACGCATCACCCTGTGGGCGGTGTTCATCGCGGTGCTGCTGGTGTCGGCGGCGGGCTTCGCTTTCCGCGCCGCGCGTCGACACCATCGTCGCGTCATCGACCCACACGCTGCTGACGAGCCAACGGCGCCCAGTTCGAGGCCAGCATCCACCAGGGCACCACCGAGAACTTCTCGAAGCCGGGTGAGGACCAGCTCGTGGCGGTCGTGAATCCCGAGGGCAAGGTGATGGTGTCGAGCCTGCCCGACAGCCTCGAGGATCGCATCGGCACCCTCGTGCGTCTCGACAAGGGCCTCAAGACGGTGCAGTTCCACGCCAACCTCCAGTACGACGTGGTCAACGAACCGGTGACGGTCTCGACGGGCACCTGGCACGTCATCGAGGCGCGCAACAGCGAGTCGGGGCAGGCGGTGCTCAACGGCCTCACCCTCGTGCTGGTGATCGGCGTCGTGCTGCTCGTGATCGGGTTCGGTGTTTCGACCTGGCTGGTCAGCGGTCTCGCTCTTGCGGCCGGTCACGCGGATGCGCGAACAGGCGAGCCGGCTTTCGCATTCGTCGACCGCCGACACCCTGCCCGTCGGTCCGGTTCGCGATGAGCTGTCGGCGCTTGCCGAGACCCTCAACGACTTCATCACGTCGGTGCGGGCATCCGCGGACCGCGAACGCCAGATGATCGCGGATGCCAGTCACGAGCTGCGCACGCCCGTCGCGGTGCTGCGCACGCAGCTGCAGCTCGCCCACCTCTCGACTGGTGACGCGCGCGCCCTCGAGAAGGAGATCACGGCAGCGGAGGGCACGCTCGACCGCCTGTCGAACCTCACCACCAACCTGCTGACGCTGTCGCGCATCGAGGCTGAGGAGACTCCGCCCACGACGACCGGCGACCAGCTGGTCGCCGAGTTTCTCAGCTGTATGGACCGCGCGATCATCCTGGGTTCCACCCGGTCGGTGTCGGTCGATTTCACGAATGCACGGGTGCGCCCCGAAGATCCGGGTCGCCATTCGCCCGGTGGACTTCGCGGGGCTCGTGGACAACCTCGTGAGCAATGCGATCGCCGCGTCGCCTCCCGGCTCGGCGGTGTCGGTGACGCTCTCGCAGGACAGCGACAACCTCGTCATCACCGTGGTGCGACTCCGGCCACGGCATGTCCGACGAGTTCCTGCAGGTGGCGTTCGACCGGTTCAGCCGGCCCACGTCATCCCGGCCGCGCGCCATCGGCGGCAGCGGGCTCGGGCTGGCGATCGTGCGGGCCATCGTCTCGCGCAGCGGCGGGGACGCCCGGCTCGAGCCCCGGGCGGAGGGCGGGATGCGCGCCGTCGCGACGCTGCCGCTGCTGGAGTCCTGAGGCGCACCCGCGCCACCTGTGAGAAGTCTCAGGGCCTCCCGCCCGCTTTTGCGACTGCACCACATGTGTCGCGATAAGGATCGAGGCATGAGCAGTCACGGCGGGATCAACAGCATTCTCGTCGTGATCCCGACCTCCACCGAGGTCGACAATCTCTCCGAGGTGACACGTCGGGTTCTCGCCGCGTGCGACGACGTCGACATCCTCGTGGTCGACGACACGTCGCCGGACGACGCCGGGCGCTGGGCAGACGACCTCGCCGCAGCCTCTCACCGCATCTCGGTGCTGCACCGTGCCGGCAAGTCGGGACTCGGCACCGCCTATCGTGCGGGCTTCGGCTGGGGCCTGCGCGCCGGCTACGACTTTCTCGTCGAAATGGATGGCGACGGGTCGCACCGTCCCGAGCAGCTGCCCGCGCTGCTCGAGGCCGCACGGGATGCCGACGTCGTGCTCGGGTCGCGCTGGGTCGCCGGCGGCAGCGCGCCCAACTGGTCCCCGCCACGGCGGTTGCTCTCACGCGCCGGCAGCTTGTCGGCGCGACTGGCTCTCGCACTGCCGTTTCGGGACATCACGGGCGGATACCGCGTTTTCCGGGCCTCGGCACTCACCGCGCTCGGTTATCAGACTGTCGAAGCGCAGGGCTACGGCTTCCAGATCGAGATGCTGTGGCGCGCGCGCGAGGCGCACCTGCGCATCGTCGAGGTGCCGATCGATTTCGCCGAACGACTCTCCGGCACATCCACGATGAGCCTGCGCATCGTCATCGAGGCGGTGGGCCGACTGACGGTGTGGGGGTTCGTCGAACTGCCGCGACGGCTGCGTCGTGCGGGTCAGCGCCGTGCAGCGGCTACCCTTTTGACTGATGGCCCGGCTAGCGATTTACCACAGGTACACGGCGGGCTTACTGCTGCTCACGCTTTCGACGGGCGTGATTGACGCCGACAGTTATCTCGCCCTTGATCACGTCTTCACGGGCAACATGACCGGAAACATCCTCTTCATCGGTTTCGCGATCGCCGGAGTGAAGACGATCCCGTTCGTCAACAACTCGCTCGCGCTCCTCGGGTTCGTCGTCGGCAGCATCGTGGGCGGGCGGATCGTCGGGCGCGGGCACGCCCAGGGATTCCCGCGGGTGTCGGCGTGGCTTCTGGCTGCGGGCGGCCTGCTCGCGCTGGGCATCGCGACGACCTGGACGCTGTTGCGCACCCTCGACCAGCCCATCCTGCTGGTGCTCACCTTCCTGCTCGCCTGCGTGATGGGGTCGCAGGTGTCGGCGGTCAAACCGATCGGCAACAGCGATGTCACCACGATCGTGGTGACGAACACGCTCGCGAACCTGGCCCGGGACAGTCGCCTCGCTGGCGGCGCGCTACGAGAACTGGGCCCCCCGCCTGCTCGCGGTACTCGCGATGGGCCTCGGCGCGGCGATCGGCGCGGTCATCATCCTCAACTCGACCGGGTACCTCGCCCTCTTTGCCGCCGTGCTGTTCTACCTGGCGGGCCTCGCTACTCTCGTGCTGACGTCACGGACGCACATGCGTGACGCGGAGCCCGCGACCAGCGCCTAAGCTGGCGCCGAGCTCGAGTCGACGCGTCGCGCCCCGGCGCGACACGCCCGGGTTGCAGCAATGCCATGGATGTGGCAAACTCGTGTAGTTCCACATTCCGGTGCTTCGCGCCCGGATCACCATTTCGGTGGGTTTGATCTCCGTCTCGGCAGATATCGACCCGCGAGTGCACAGATATCGAATCTGGGCCGCGAGTGGCAGAACACGACTCAATCAAATCCGAGCTGAACAGTTTCAGTTCTGTGCGCGTTCGCGCGCGGGTTTGGGGCACGACCGCAATACGAATTTTTGACAGATAAACAGTGGTGCGTCAGTAACCAAATGGCCAGCAGTGGCCGTGCGGCGCGCTGAGCAGCGTTACGCAACTAGCTAGAAAGCGAGTCAGACATGGCGGGACAAAAGATCCGCATTCGACTTAAGTCGTACGACCACGAGGTCATCGACAGCTCGGCGCGCAAGATCGTCGACACGGTGACCCGCGCGGGCGCGACCGTCGTCGGTCCGGTGCCGCTGCCTACCGAGAAGAACGTGATCGTCGTGATCCGCTCTCCTCACAAGTACAAGGACAGCCGCGAGCACTTCGAGAAGCGCACCCACAAACGTCTGATCGACATCATTGACCCGACGCCGAAGGCCGTCGACTCGCTCATGCGTCTCGACCTGCCAGCCGACGTCAACATCGAGATCAAGCTGTAGGACCGCACCATGTCTTCCATCAAATCCACCAAGGGCCTGCTGGGCAAGAAGCTCGGCATGACCCAGGTCTGGGACGAGAACAACAAGCTCGTCCCCGTGACGGTCGTCGAGATCACGCCGAACGTCGTGACCCAGCTGCGCACCCCCGAGGTCGACGGCTACACCGCCGTGCAGATCGCCTTCGGCCAGATCGACCCGCGCAAGGTCACCAAGCCGCTCACCGGCCACTTCGACAAGGCGGGCGTCACGCCGCGCCGTCACCTCACCGAGCTGCGCACCGATGACACCTCCGAGTACTCGCTCGGCCAGGAGCTCGCCGTCGACCGCTTCGCGGTCGGCCAGCTCGTCGACGTCGTCGGCACCAGCAAGGGCAAGGGCTTCGCCGGTGTCATGAAGCGCCACAACTTCAAGGGCGTCTCGTCGTCGCACGGTTCGCACCGCAACCACCGCAAGCCGGGCTCGATCGGCGCATCCTCGACGCCCAGCCGCGTCTTCAAGGGAATGCGCATGGCCGGCCGCATGGGTGGCGACCGCGTCACCGTCCTGAACCTCAAGGTTCACTCGGTCGACCTCGAGAAGGGCCTGCTGCTCGTCAAGGGCGCCGTCCCCGGCGCTCGCGGCCGCATCGTCTTCGTTCGCAACGCAGTGAAGGGGATCTAGTCGCCATGGCTGACTTCAATCGACGTTCTTGACGTCAAGGGCAAGAAGTCGGGAAGCGTCGAGCTCCCCGAGAACCTGTTCGACGTCCAGACCAACGTTCCGCTCATCCACCAGGTCGTCGTCGCGCAGCTCGCTGCCGCCCGCCAGGGCACGCACAACACGCTTCGCCGCGGCGAAGTTTCCGGTGCCGGCCGCAAGCCGTTCAAGCAGAAGGGAACCGGTCGCGCTCGCCAGGGCTCGATCCGCGCACCCCAGATGACCGGCGGTGGAATCGTGCACGGACCACACCCGCGCGACTACTCGCAGCGCACCCCCAAGAAGATGATCGCCGCGGCTCTGCTCGGCGCACTGTCCGACCGCGCTCGCGGCGACCGCCTGCACGTCGTCGAGTCCCTCGCCCTGGGCGAGAACCCCGTCGACCAAGGCGACCGTCGGCTACCTCGACTCGGTGGCGTCGAGCAAGCACGTGCTGGTCGTGCTCGAGCACGACGACGCGATCTCGCGAAAGAGCGTGCGCAACCTCAAGTCCGTGCACGTGCTGCGACTTCGACCAGCTCAACGCGTACGACGTTCTCGTCACCGACGACATCGTCTTCACCAAGGCGGCCTTCGAGGCATTCGTTGCTTCGCAAGTCGGCGTCAAGACCGCCGAAGGAAGAGGTCAGCGCATGACCCAGACCAACAAAGACCCGCGCGACATCATCCTCGCGCCTGTCGTCTCCGAGAAGAGCTACAGCCTGATCGACGACGGCAAGTACACGTTCGTGGTCGACCCGCGCGCCAACAAGACCGAGATCAAGCTCGCCATCGAGAAGATCTTCGACGTCAAGGTGGACTCGGTCAACACGCTCAACCGCACCGGCAAGGCCATGCGCACCAAGTTCGGCATCGGCCACCGCAAGAACACCAAGCGTGCGATCGTCACGCTCAAGTCCGGCTCGATCGACATCTTCACGGCTGTCGGCTAGGGGCGAGGGAAAACATCATGGCTATTCGTAAGTACAAGCCCACGACCCCCGGTCGTCGCGGTTCGTCGGTGGCAGACTTCGCCGAGATCACGCGCTCGACGCCGGAGAAGTCGCTGCTGCGTCCGCTGCCCAAGACCGGTGGCCGCAACAACGCCGGTCGCATCACGACGCGTCACATCGGTGGTGGCCACAAGCGCCAGTACCGCGTGATCGACTTCAAGCGCAACGACAAAGACGGCGTCAACGCCAGCGTCGCCGAGATCGAGTACGACCCCAACCGCACCGCGCGCATCGCGCTGCTGCACTTCGTCGATGGCACCAAGCGCTACATCATCGCGCCGAACAAGCTGAACCAGGGCGACATCATCGAGTCGGGTCCGTCCGCCGACATCAAGCCGGGCAACAACCTGCCGCTCAAGAACATCCCCGTCGGTACCGTGATCCACGCGATCGAGCTGAAGCCGGGCGGAGGCGCCAAGATGGCGCGCTCGGCCGGAGCATCCGTTCGTCTCGTCGCCAAGGATGGCCCGTACGCGCAGCTTCGCCTGCCGTCCGGCGAGATCCGCAACGTGGATGTGCGCTGCCGCGCCACCATCGGCGAGGTCGGCAACGCCGAGCAGTCGAACATCAACTGGGGCAAGGCCGGCCGCATGCGCTGGAAGGGCGTTCGCCCGACCGTTCGTGGTGTCGCCATGAACCCGGTCGACCACCCGCACGGTGGTGGTGAAGGCAAGACCTCCGGTGGACGTCACCCCGTCACGCCGTGGGGCCAGAAAGAGGGCCGCACGCGGCACCGCAACCTCGAAAGCGACCAGCTCATTGTCCGTCGGCGTAACGCCGGCAAGAAGCGTAAGTAAGTAGGAGCGAAGAAGATGCCAAGAAGTTTGAAGAAGGGCCCCTTCGTCGACGAGCACCTGCTGCGCAAGGTGGTTGTCGCCAACGAGGCCAAAGCCAAGAACGTGATCAAGACCTGGTCGCGCCGCTCGATGATCATCCCGGCGATGCTGGGCCACACCATCGCGGTGCACGACGGTCGCAAGCACATTCCGGTGTTCATCACCGAGACCATGGTTGGTCACAAGCTGGGCGAGTTCTCGCCCACTCGCACCTTCCGTGGGCACGAGAAGGACGACAAGAAGGGTCGTCGCCGCTAACGCGGTGGCGTAAGGAGAAGAGAAATGGTTCAGGCGCAAGCGAGTGTCAAGCACATCCGCGTTACGGCAACCAAAGCTCGTCGTGTCGTCAACATGATTCGCGGCAAGCAGGCAACCGAAGCACTGGCGATCCTCAAGTTCGCCCCGCAGGGTGCGAGCGAGCCCGTGTACAAGCTGGTCGCATCCGCGATGGCGAACGCACGGGTCAAGGCGGACGCCAGCAACAGCTACCTCGATGAGCAGGACCTGTTCATCTCCGAGGCGTTCGTGGATGAGGGAACGACCCTGAAGCGGTTCCAGCCGCGTGCCCAGGGCCGGGCGTTCCAGATTCTGAAGCGCACCAGCCACATCACCATCAAGGTCGCGACGCCCGACGAGGTCACTCCCGTCGTGAATTCGCAGCGAGCCGGCGTGCAAGGCAGGGAAGAAGTAATGGGCCAGAAAGTAAACCCGTACGGGTTCCGCCTGGGAATCACCACCGACCACGTGTCGCGCTGGTTCTCGGACTCGACCAAGGTCGGCCAGCGGTACAGCGACTACGTCGCGGAGGACGTCAAGATCCGCAACCTCCTCAAGACGTCGCTCGACCGCGCCGGCGTTGCGCGCATCGAGATCGAGCGCACGCGTGACCGCGTTCGCGTCGACATCCACACCGCGCGTCCCGGTATCGTCATCGGCCGCCGTGGAGCGGAGGCGGAGCGCATCCGCACCGACCTCGAGAAGCTCACCGGCAAGCAGATCCAGCTCAACATCCTCGAGGTCAAGAACCCCGAGGCCGAGGCGCAGCTTGTTGCCCAGGGCATCGCCGAGCAGCTCAGCGCCCGTGTGGCTTTCCGCCGCGCGATGCGCAAGGGCATGCAGGGCGCCCAGCGCACCGCGAGCGTCAAGGGTGTTCGCATCCAGGTCTCCGGTCGTCTGGGTGGCGCAGAAATGAGCCGCTCCGAGTTCTACCGCGAGGGCCGCGTTCCGCTGCACACGCTGCGCGCGAACATCGACTACGGCTTCTACGAGGCCCGCACGACGTTCGGCCGCATCGGCGTGAAGGTCTGGATCTACAAGGGCGACATCACCAACAAGGAGCTCGCCCGCGAGCAGGCCACCCAGAAGTCGACCCGTCCGGAGCGCCGCGATGGCGGCCGTGACGGTGGCAGCGACCGTCGTCCGCCCGCGCGCCCCGCGTGCGGATGCGGCGCCCGTTGCGGCACCAGCAGGAGTTGAGGCGTAATCATGCTTATCCCACGCAAGGTCAAGCACCGCAAGCAGCACCACCCCGGCCGCACCGGCCACGCAACGGGTGGCACGACTGTGTCGTTCGGCGAGTACGGCATCCAGGCGATCACGCCCGCGTATGTCACCAACCGCCAGATCGAGGCAGCACGTATCGCCATGACCCGCCACATCAAGCGTGGTGGCAAGGTCTGGATCAACGTGTTCCCCGACCGTCCGCTCACCAAGAAGCCGGCCGAAACCCGCATGGGTTCCGGTAAGGGTTCGCCGGAGTGGTGGATCGCCAACATCAAGCCGGGTCGCGTGCTGTTCGAGCTGAGCGGGGTCAACGAGACCATCGCTCGCGAGGCACTCACCCGTGCAATTCACAAGCTGCCCCTCAAGGCACGCATCATCAAGCGCGAGGAGGGCGACGCATAATGGCGATCGGATCCAAGGAGCTCACCCCAATCGAGCTCGACACCTATGAAGACGAGCGTCTGCTCGATGAGCTGAAGAAGGCCAAGGAAGAGCTGTTCAACCTGCGCTTCCAGTCGGCCACCGGCCAGCTCGAAAGCCACGGCCGCCTGCGCGCCGTCAAGCGCGACATCGCGCGCATCTACACGGTCATCCGTGAGCGCGAGCTGGGCATCCGTGCCACGCCCGCTCCGCTCGAGGCGCCCGCCGAAGGCGAAGCGCGGTGCGAAGAAGGACGACACCAAGACCGAGGTCGTCGACGACGCTCCCGCTGCGGATGCACGCGGACGAGACGCCGGTCGAGGCCGAGCCTGCGAAGGCTCCGAAGGCAACAAAGGCTAAGGAGGCCAAGTAATGGCTGAAGTAAAGGCACCCGCGAAGGCGAAGGCCGCCCCGGCGACCACCGTCGAAGCGGCAGGACACGAGCATGGCGCCCACGACGTCAAAGACGAGGACGCGCGCGGATACCGCAAGGTGCGTCGCGGCTACGTCACGAGCGACAAGATGGAGAAGACCATCGTCGTCGAGGTCGAGGACCGCGTGAAGCACCCGCTGTACGGCAAGGTCATCCGCCGCACCTCCAAGGTCAAGGCGCACGACGAGGGCAACATCGCCGGCGTCGGCGACCTCGTGCTCATCAACGAGACCCGTCCGCTGTCAGCGCTACGAAGCGCTGGCGACTCGTCGAAGTCCTCGAAAAGGCCAAGTAAGCTCTCGCAGCTTGCTTCGATAACAGGAAAACACAATGATTCAGCAGGAATCCCGACTCAAGGTCGCCGACAACACCGGCGCCAAGGAGATTCTGACCATCCGCGTGCTCGGTGGCTCCGGCCGTCGTTACGCCGGACTCGGCGACACGATCGTCGCGACGGTCAAGGACGCAATCCCCGGCGGCGCAGTGAAGAAGGGTGACGTCGTCAAGGCCGTCATCGTTCGCGTCAAGAAGGAGACCCGTCGTGCCGACGGCTCGTACATCAAGTTCGACGAGAACGCCGCCGTCATCCTCAAGGCAGACGGCGACCCCCGTGGAACCCGCATCTTCGGACCGGTCGGTCGCGAGCTTCGCGACAAGAAGTTCATGAAGATCATCTCGCTCGCACCGGAGGTCATTTAGTCATGGCGAACATCAAGAAGGGTGACCTCGTTCAGGTCATCAGCGGACCGAGCCAGGCTCGCGGCGGAGACCGCGGCAAGCAGGGTCGTGTCATCGGCGTCGACGCGGAGAAGAACCGCGTCGTCGTCGAGGGCATCAACTTCGTGAAGAAGCACGTGCGTGTCGGCCAGACCGACCGCGGCACCAAGACCGGTGGCATCGAGACCGTCGAGGCACCGATCCACGTCTCGAACGTTGCCCTGATCGACCCCGAGACCAAGAAGCCGACCCGCGTCGGCTTCCGCGTCGAGCAGAAGGACGGCAAGACCGTTCGCGTTCGCTACGCGAAGAAGTCAGGTAAGGACCTGTAATGGCAACCACAACTACTGCGAGCGACGCTGTCAAGGTGCAGCCGCGCCTGAAGCAGAAGTACCAGGCGGAGATCGCGCCGCAGCTGAAGAAGGACTTCGGTTTCACGAACGTGCACCAGATCCCCGGACTGGTCAAGATCGTCGTGAACACCGGCGTCGGCGAGGCTGCCCGCGACGGCAAGATCATCGATGGCGCGGTCAAGGACCTCACCGCCATCACCGGCCAGAAGCCGCAGGTCACCGCCGCACGCAAGTCGATCGCCCAGTTCAAGCTGCGCGAGGGCCAGCCCATCGGCGCACACGTCACGCTTCGTGGCGACCGCGCCTGGGAGTTCCTCGACCGCCTGCTGTCGCTCGCGCTTCCGCGCATCCGTGACTTCCGCGGCCTGTCGGACAAGCAGTTCGACGGCAACGGCAACTACACGTTCGGCCTCAACGAGCAGTCCATGTTCCACGAGATCGACCAGGACAAGATCGACCGCGTTCGCGGTTTCGACATCACCGTCGTGACCACGGCCAAGAACGACGACGAGGGTCGCGCGCTGCTCAAGGCGCTCGGCTTCCCGTTCCGCACCGCGGAGAACTCTCCAACCAACTAGCACCACTGATCGATCCAGGTCGACATCCGGTCGTGCTCTTGAGGAGCTGGCGGATGTCGAAACCGGAACGAGATTAGGAAAAAATCGCATGACAATGACAGATCCGGTCGCAGACCTGCTGACCAGACTGCGCAACGCGAATTCGGCGTACCACGAGACCGTGTCGCTGCCGAACAGCAAGCTCAAGACCCACATCGCCGAGATCCTCGAGACCGAGGGCTTCATCGCCGGCTGGAAGGTCGAAGACGCGCGCGTCGGCCAGACGCTCACCATCGACCTCAAGTACGGCCCGAACCGCGAACGCTCCATCGTGGGCATCAAGCGCGTCTCGAAGCCCGGACTTCGTGTGTACGCAAAGTCGACCGAGATCCCCAAGGTCTTCGGCGGACTCGGCGTCGCCATCCTGTCGACCTCCTCTGGCCTCCTCACGGACCGCCAGGCAACGAAGAAGGGCGTGGGTGGGGAAGTCCTCGCCTACGTGTGGTAACCAGTCATGTCGCGTATTGGACGACTTCCGATCGACGTTCCCGCGAACGTCAACGTCACGATCGACGGCTCCGCCGTCACCGTCAAGGGACCGAAGGGTGAGCTCGCGCTCACCGTCGCGAGCCCCATCGAGGTGAAGCTCGAGGATGGCCAGCTGCTGGTCAGCCGCCCGGACGACGAGCGCAACTCGCGCTCGCTGCACGGACTCACCCGCACCCTCATCGCCAACCAGATCATCGGCGTGACCGACGGGTACACCAAGGGGCTCGACATCGTCGGCACCGGTTACCGCGTCGCCGCCGAGGGCCAGGGCATCACGTTCGCCCTCGGGTACTCGCACCCGATCACGGTTCAGCCGCCGGCCGGAATCACCTTCACGGTCGAGGGCAACAACCGCGTCATCGTGAGCGGTATCGACAAGCAGGCCGTCGGCGAGGTCGCCGCAAACCTCCGCAAGCTGCGCAAGCCAGAGCCCTACAAGGGCAAGGGCGTTCGCTACACCGGCGAAATTGTCCGCCGCAAGGCCGGAAAGTCAGGTAAGTAATCATGGGTCTCGGAACAAGAGGCAAGAGCAAGTCGGCCGCAAAGGGCCGCAGGCACGCACGCCTTCGCAAGAAGGTCATCGGCACCGAGGAGCGTCCGCGCCTGGTGGTCACCCGCTCGGCCCGCCACGTCTTCGTGCAGGTCGTGGACGACGCCAAGGGCCACACCCTGGCATCGGCGTCGACCCTCGAGGCCGACCTGCGCACGTTCGACGGTGACAAGACCGCCAAGGCGCACAAGGTCGGCGAGCTCGTCGCCGAGCGCGCCAAGAAGGCCGGCATCGAGGCCGTCGTGTTCGACCGCGGCGGCAGCAAGTACGCGGGGCGCGTCGCCGCCATCGCCGATGGTGCACGAGAGGGCGGATTGAACCTGTGAGCGACACCACATCCAACACGAACGAGGAGCCGACTGTGGCTGAAGTTAGCCCTGAGGCAGTTCCTGCCGGTCAGTCGACACCCCGAGGTCGTTGTCGACGCACCCGCAACCGATGCCACGAACGAGCCCCGCGAGGCCCGCCGTGGCGGACGCGAGCGCAACCCCAACCAGCAGCGCGGCAGCCGCGACTCCGAGAAGAGCCAGTTCCTGGAGCGCGTCGTCACCATCAACCGCGTCTCGAAGGTCGTCAAGGGTGGTCGTCGCTTCAGCTTCACCGCCCTGGTGATCGTCGGCGACGGCAACGGACTCGTCGGCGTCGGCTACGGCAAGGCGCGCGAGGTTCCGACCGCCATCTCCAAGGGCGTCGAGGAAGCGAAGAAGAACTTCTTCCGCGTTCCCCGCGTCGGAGCGACCATCCCGCACCCCGTCCAGGGTGAGGCTGCCGCCGGCGTCGTGCTGCTGCGCCCCGCTGCTGCGGGAACCGGTGTTATCGCCGGGGGCCCGGTTCGCGCCGTACTCGAGTGCGCCGGCATCCACGACGTGCTGAGCAAGTCGCTCGGCTCGTCGAACACGATCAACATCGTGCACGCAACCGTTGCCGCTCTCAAGCAGCTCGAAGAGCCCCGCGCCGTGGCAGCACGTCGCGGACGCCCCTTCGAGGATGTCGCGCCCGCCCGCCTGGTGCGCGCGGATGCAGAGGCAGTCGGCCGCGCTCGTCGCAGCAAAGGCAGGTGTCTGATGGCCGCGCGCCTGAAAGTGACCCAGATCAAGTCCAAAATCAGTGAAAAGCAGAACATGCGCGACACCCTGCGGAGCCTCGGGCTTCACCGCATCGGTGACGTGACGGTTCGCGAGGACAACAAGCAGAACCGTGGCTACGTCCGCACTGTCGCCCACCTCGTCAAGGTCGAGGAGATTGACTAATGGCTGAAGAAACCACACCCAAGAAGGCACCGGCCAAGGCCGCCGCCGACAAGGCGCCGGCAGAGAAGAAGGCCGCAGCCCCCAAGGCTGCTGCGCCCAAGGCCGCCGCTGAGAAGAAGCCGCTGCCGAAGGCTGCCGCCGAGAAGAAGCCTGCTGCCGAGAAGGCCGCTGCTCCGAAGGCTGCTGCTGAGAAGGCGACTGCTGAAAAGGCGACTGCTCCGAAGGCGACAACCGAGAAGAAGCCGGCTGCCGAGAAGGCCCCAGCGGCCGCCAAGGCTGCGGCTACTGAGAAGGCTCCGCTGCCAAGGCTGCTGCGAAGGCGCCGGCCAAGGCAGCGTCGGCCAACGCCGCGTCCGCCGAGAAGCGCGCGCCCATCGCCAAGAAGGCCCAGGACGAGCACGTCGCTCGCACCGCAGGTCCTGAAGGTGCACCACCTTCGTCCCGCTGCCGGCGCGAAGAAGGCCAAGACCCGCGTCGGCCGTGGTGAGGGCTCCAAGGGTAAGACCGCGGGCCGTGGAACCAAGGGAACGAAGGCCCGCTACCAGGTCAAGGCCGGCCTCGAGGGCGGCAACCTGAACTTCGATCATGCGCGCCCCGAAGCTTCGCGGCTTCAAGAACCCGTTCCGCGTCGAGTACCAGGTCGTCAACCTCGAGCGCCTCGCCGAGCTGTACCCGAAGGGTGGAGATGTCACGATCAGCGACCTCGTCGCCAAGGGTGCCGTTCGCAACAACGAAAAGGTCAAGGTTCTGGGTAACGGCGAGATTACGGTTAAGCTGAACGTTGCTGTCGACAAGGTCTCCGGCTCAGCCGAGCAGAAGATCGTCGCAGCAGGCGGATCCATCAAATAAGTTCCGTCGCACGACTGTGGAGAAGCGGGGTCCGTTTACCGGGCCCCGCAACCTGCATCTGGAGAGATGACACGGTCAGCAACAAATAGCAGGAGGCCTTGTGTTCAGAGCTGTCGCGCGGATCTTCCGCACGCCTGACCTTCGCAGGAAAATCGGCTTCACGATCCTCATCGTGGCGATCTTCCGTCTGGGTTCCTTCATCCCTGCGCCGTTCGTCGACTTCCAGAACGTGCAGACCTGTCTCGCAGCCAACTCGAACACCTCCGGCCTCTACGAGCTGGTCAACCTCTTCAGCGGTGGCGCGCTGCTGCAGCTCTCGGTCTTCGCGCTCGGGATCATGCCGTACATCACGGCATCGATCATCGTGCAGCTGCTGCGCGTGGTCATCCCGCACTTCGACACCCTCTACAAAGAGGGCCAGACCGGCCAGTCCAAGCTGACGCAGTACACGCGTTACCTCACCATCGGCCTCGGCGTGCTCCAGTCGACCACCCTCATCACGGTCGCGCGCAGCGGCGCCCTGTTCGGCACGAGTTCCTCGACCCCGCAGTGCAGCGAGCTCATCACCGACGCCGGGCAGACCTGGTACGGCATCCTGCTCATGGTCATCACCATGACGGCCGGCACCGGAATCATCATGTGGATGGGCGAGCTCGTCACCGAGCGCGGCATCGGCAACGGAATGTCGCTGCTCATCTTCACGTCGATCGCGGCCCGCTTCCCGGGCGCCCTCGGCACGATCCTCCAGTCCAAGGGCTTCCCGATCTTCCTGCTGACCATCGGCGTCGGCATCGTCATCATGGGTCTCGTCGTCTTCGTCGAACAGTCGCAGCGGCGAATCCCCGTGCAATACGCCAAACGGATGGTCGGCCGCCGAACCTACGGCGGCAACAACACCTACATCCCGATCAAGGTCAACATGGCTGGCGTCGTGCCCGTCATCTTCGCCTCGTCGCTGCTGTACATCCCCGCGCTGATCGCGCAGTTCAACCAGCCGAAGTCGGGTGCCACCGGCAAGGCCGCCATCCCCGCGCCCTGGGTGACGTGGATCACGGACAACCTCACCAAGGGCGACGGCCCGTACTACATGGTGCTGTACTTCCTGCTCATCGTCGGGTTCACCTACTTCTATGTCGCGATCACCTTCAACCCCGAAGAGGTCGCCGACAACATGAAGAAGTACGGCGGCTTCATCCCCGGCATTCGCGCCGGTCGCCCGACTGCCGAGTACCTCGACTACGTGCTGACGCGCATCACGCTGCCCGGGTCGCTCTACCTCGGCGTCATCGCGCTCATCCCGCTGATCGCCCTCGGGCTGGTCAACGCGGCGCAGAACTTCCCGTTCGGCGGCACGAGCATCCTGATCATCGTCGGCGTCGGGCTCGAGACGGTCAAGCAGATCGACTCCCAGCTGCAGCAACGGCACTACGAGGGCCTGCTCCGTTGACCCGGCTCCTTATCGTCGGTCCCCCCGGCGCCGGTAAGGGAACGCAGTCGGTCAGGCTCACCGACCGCCTTCGGCATCCCGGCCATCGCAACGGGCGACATCTTCCGCGCGAACATCAAGAACCAGACACGACGCTCGGCGTCGAGGTGAAGGCGATCATCGACGCCGGCGACTACGTGCCCGACTCGCTGACCAACGACCTCGTCGCCAGCCGCCTTCAGCGAGGAGGACTGCGCAGACCGGGTTCCTGCTCGACGGCTACCCGCGCACGGTCGAGCAGCTGCACTTCCTCGACGACCTGCTCGCGACGGAGGGCACGGCGCTCGATGCGGTCATCCAGCTGGTCGCCGACGAAGACGAGATCGTCAGCCGCCTGCTGAAGCGGGCGCACGAGGAGGGTCGCACGGATGACACTCCCGAGACGATCCGGCACCGCCAGGCGCTGTACCAGCGCGAGACCGCGCCGCTGATCGCCATCTACAAGGAGCGCGGACTGGTCGTCGAGATCGACGCGCTCGGCGACGTCGACGCGGTGGGCGAACGCATCAAGGCGGCGCTGACCGCTCGCCAGATCGTGCCCGCCGCTCAGTGAGTCGCCGGTCCGGCTTGTACAAGTCGCCGGCCGAGCTGCGCGCGATGGTGCGGCCGGGTCTCGTCACGGCTGCCGCCCTGGCCGCGGTGCGCGCCGCGATCGCCGTGGGCGTCTCGACGCTGGAACTCGACGCGATCGCGGAGGCGATCATCCGCGCGGCCGGCGGCATCCCGAACTTCCAGCTCGAGCCCGGCTACACGCCATACGCTCTGCACGTCGATCAACGATGCCGTCGTGCACGGTGTGCCGAGCGGGTTGACGCGATCGAGCCCGGCGACCTCGTGTCGATCGACTGCGGCGCGGAGGTCGACGGCTGGAACGGCGACGCCGCGTTCTCGGTCGTGGTCGCCGGATGACTCCCGGCCCGAGCTCGTCGCCGCGCCGCCGAGCGCCTCGCCGACGCGACCGAGCGCTCGCTCTGGGCCGGCATCGCTGCGCTGGCGACGGCCGCGAACGTGAACGAGGTCGGTGCGGCGGTCGAGGCATCCATCGACGCTCCGGCGACTACGGCATCATCGAGGACTTCACGGGTCACGGCATCGGGCGATCGATGCACGAGGACCCCGCGGTCTTCAACTTCCGCGTGCGCGGCGGCAGCCCGACGGTGAAGCCCGGCCTGGTGCTCGCGATCGAGCCGATGATCACGCTGGGCGGCATCGAGACGCACGAGCTCGCCGACGGCTGGACCCAGGTGACGGATGACGGCAGCGACGCGGCGCACTGGGAGCACTCCGTCGCCGTCACGCCGGTGGCATCTGGGTGCTCACCGCGACGACGGCGGCGCAGCGGGTCTCGCGCCCTTCGGCGTCACCCCGTCCCCATCCCGACCGCGTGACTCGCCGAGTCGCATGTTCGTGGTTCTGCGCGGCCTCAGGTCACGAAAACATGCAGCTCGGGGAGTATAGCGTCCGACTTGGCGAAATCGGCGGAAATGACCTAAGCTTGATCTTTGGTGTGTTGCGCCTGCTTTTTGCATGCGTACCGCCGTCGGTTCCGCTCTCCCGACCTGTGACTCCGGTACTCGCCAGCGATCGGAACAAGTGCCATTCGGCACGAAATCAATACGCATGACCAGCAATCTACCTATAGCGACGAAGAGGCAATGGCCAAAAAAGACGGTGTCATCGAGATCGAAGGCGCAGTGGTCGAAGCTCTGCCCAACGCAATGTTTCGCGTTGAGTTGACCAACGGACACAGAGTACTCGCCCACATCTCGGGGAAGATGCGTCAGCACTACATCCGAATCCTTCCTGAGGACCGCGTGATCGTGGAGCTGAGCCCATACGACCTGACCCGCGGCCGGATCGTCTACCGCTACAAGTAGATGCCGGAAAGTAACGAGAGGTTCGCCGGTTCGAACGAGCGACCCGGACCGTATCGAAGACAGCGAAAGAGAGAAACAAATGAAGGTCAACCCCAGCGTCAAGCCGATCTGTGAGAAGTGCCGCGTGATTCGTCGCCACGGCAACGTCATGGTCATCTGCAAGAGCAACCCGCGCCACAAGCAGCGTCAGGGCTAGTAACGCCCGGTCTCGATACGCGTCCGACTTCGTCGAGGCGCTACTCGACCAACCGGATAATAAGAGCAGTACCAGACAGCCTCGAGCTAGCTCGAGGGGACACCCGGGGTTGGAGGCCTCGGCACCGGTACTGTCCAACACCTCCACATGACTCTCACAGGAGAAACACAATGGCACGTCTAGCCGGCGTCGACATTCCGCGCGACAAGCGCGTTGAGGTCGCACTGACTTACATCTACGGTGTCGGTCGCACGAGGGCCCTCAAGACCCTCGCAGACACCGAGATCAGCGGTGAGATCCGCGTCAAGGATCTCACCGATGACCAGCTCATCGCCCTTCGCGACTACATCGAGGGCAACTTCAAGGTAGAGGGTGACCTCCGCCGTGAGGTTGCCGCCGACATCCGCCGCAAGGTCGAGATCGGCAGCTACCAGGGAATCCGCCACCGTCGCGGCCTGCCCGTGCACGGACAGCGCACCAAGACCAACGCTCGCACCCGCAAGGGCCCGAAGCGCACCGTTGCAGGCAAGAAGAAGGCTCGCTAGCCGGCCTTCGCCGGTTTAGCTGGATCAAGAGGATTTCATAAATGGCAGCACCAAAGTCGGCCGTTCGTAAGCCGCGTCGCAAAGAGAAGAAGAACGTCGCCGTGGGCCAGGCCCACATCAAGTCGACGTTCAACAACACCATCGTCACCATCACCGACCCGAGCGGTGCCGTTCTGAGCTGGGCATCGTCCGGCACGGTCGGCTTCAAGGGTTCGCGCAAGTCGACCCCGTTCGCCGCACAGCTGTCCGCCGAGTCCGCTGCGCGCCAGGCGCAGGAGCACGGCGTGAAGAAGGTCGATGTCTTCGTCAAGGGACCGGGTTCGGGTCGCGAGACGGCGATCCGTTCGCTTCAGGCCGCCGGCCTCGAGGTCGGCGTCATCACCGATGTGACGCCGCAGGCGCACAACGGATGCCGCCCGCCGAAGCGTCGCCGCGTCTAGTCCATTTCCCTCGGTGGTCGAGTAGCGCCCGAGGAACGAGGACGCGTATCGAGACCGCCGGTCTCGATACGCTGCTCAGTCGTCGCGGCCTGCCCGACCATCGGTACATCCACCGATCACAACTCAATAGCTTTCAGGCGGGCCAGCCACCCGTCACCCCATAAGTGTCATATAGCGGACACTTCGCCGAAAGGAACAACCCGTGCTCATTGCACAGCGCCCCACACTCGCAGAAGAAAACCTCTCAGAGTTCCGTTCACGTTTCGTCATCGAGCCGCTCGAGCCCGGCTTCGGTTACACGCTCGGCAACTCGCTTCGCCGCACGCTGCTCTCGTCCATCCCCGGTGCCGCGGTCACCAGCATCCGCATCGACGGTGTGCTGCACGAGTTCAGCACCGTTCCCGGTGTGAAGGAAGACGTCACCGAGATCATCCTGAACATCAAGGGTCTCGTCGTCTCGAGCGAGCACGACGAGCCGATCACCGCCTACCTGCGCAAGCAGGGCGCCGGCCAGGTCACTGCCGCCGACATCTCCGCTCCGGCCGGCGTCGAGATCCACAACCCGGAGCTCGTCATCGCGACGCTCAACGACAAGGCGAAGTTCGAGCTCGAGCTGACCATCGAGCGCGGCCGCGGATACGTCTCGGCGACCCAGAACCGCAGCGAGTTCTCCGAGGCCGGCCAGATCCCGGTCGACTCGATCTACTCGCCCGTTCTCAAGGTCACCTACCGCGTCGAGGCGACTCGTGCCGGTGAGCGCACCGACTTCGACCGCCTGGTCGTGGATGTCGAGACCAAGTACGCGATCACCCCGCGTGACGCGATCGCTTCGGCCGGCCGCACGCTGACCGAGCTGTTCGGTCTTGCGCGCGAGCTCAACACCGCCGCAGAGGGCATCGAGATCGGCCCGGCGCCGGTCGACGCGGTTCTCTCCAGCGAGCTGAGCATGCCGATCGAAGACCTCGACCTGTCCGTGCGCAGCTACAACTGCCTCAAGCGTGAGGGCATCAACACCGTGAGCGAGCTCGTCGCCCTCTCCGAGATGCAGCTCATGAACATCCGCAACTTCGGCCAGAAGTCGGTTGACGAGGTCAAGGACAAGCTCGTCGAGATGGGCCTCAGCCTGAAGGACTCGGTTCCCGGGTTCGACGGCGCTCACTTCTACGGCGGCGACGACGACGAGAATTGAACCGAAGGGTGACATCGCGTAGCGGTATCACCCGCAGGTTCACGGTCGAGTAGCGCGAAGCGCGTACCGAGACCGCTCAGCTAACACGACCTCAACAACGAAAGAATCCTGACAATGGCTGCACCAACTAAGGGACCCCGCCTCGGCGGCGGACCGGCGCACGAGCGCCTCTGCTTGCGAACCTCGCGGCTGCCCTGTTCACGCACAAGAGCATCAAGACCACCGAGACCAAGGCCAAGCGCCTGCGTCCCGTTGCCGAGCGCCTCATCACGTTCGCGAAGCGCGGCGACCTGCACGCGCGTCGTCGCGTGCTCGCCGTCATCCACGACAAGAACGTGGTGCACGAGCTCTTCACCGAGATCGCTCCGCTGGTCGAGCTGCGTGAGGGTGGCTACACCCGCATCACGAAGCTCGGCTTCCGCAAGGGCGACAACGCGTCGATGGTGCAGATCGAGCTCGTTCTCGAGCCCGTGAACCCGAAGCCGAAGAGCGCCAAGAAGGCGGCCGCCGCATTTGCCGCGACCAGCTCGACCGCACCCGGCCACGAGGCGCCCGCCGATGAGGTCGTCGAGGAGACGCCCGCAGAGGCCGAGTCAGCCGAGGTCGAGTCAGCCGAGGCCGCCGACACCGAGGCTCCGGCCGAGGTCGAGACGGCCGACGCGCCCGAGTCGGAGACGCCCGAGGCCGAGGCCGCCGAGGCCGATGCCGCTGATGACGACGACGCCGAGGCCATCGTCGCCGACGACGCTCCGGCCGAGGACGACGCCAAGTAGGTCCTCTCCACGCATCGAAACAGGGTCCCGCCACGTGCGGGGCCCTGTTGTCGTTGGGGGCCTATTCTGTGGGAGGGGCCTACTTCTGTGGGAAACACGGGTGTGGTCGAGAAGAAGTCGCTCACATCAGGGTAGGGCGGAAGCGCGGCGAGTCGGCCCAGTGCGGCAGTGAGGGTCGCCGTGTAGATGCGTCCGCCCGCGCCACCGGGGTGAATCTGGTCGCGCGCCAGGATCGAGATGTGCGGGCTGATCGCCGTGAACCAGTCGGACAGTGCCACGTTCTGCTGGTTGTCGCTGGCGAACTCGGCGAGAGTCGTGTTGACCTCGCTCTCCCAGCTGCGCGGCTCCTCGACGTTGACGACGACCATCTGCCGGTTCGGGCCGATGATCTCGTGCACCTGGTCGAGCGTCGCGCGGGCGATCGGTCCGTTCGTTCCGAGGCCCACCACCAGGATGGGCCTCAGTTGCCCCGTGGAAAGCAGATTCTGCACGATGGCCGGAAGCGCGCTCATCTGCCGTGAAACGACGGCGTCGATATTCATGCCGGGGTAGTCCTCGCGCAGCTCGGGGGCGGAGGCCAGCATGACGGAGTCGCCCACCGCGTCGATATCGCTGCCGGGAGCTCCACGGGGTGGCGGCGGCAGGAACTTCGCCTTCGCGAGCAGCACGGTGCCCGCCGTGATGTCTCTCTGGGCCGACCCGGTCGCGGGGGCGCGCACGACGGCCAGTGCCGCCGCGCCGACCGCCCGCGATCAGAGCCAGAGCGAGCACCGACGCCGACGCGACGCGCACGACGCGACGCGCGCCCGGACGCCACATGCCCGCCAGCCACGCTCGGAGCCCCAGTCGCCGGATCGGCCGCTCGAGCAACCGGTACGACAGGGCGGCCGCGCCGACAGTGATCACGACCGTGACGGCACCCACGAGCCAGCCGGTCGACGCGGCATCCTGCCACCGCGGCTCCGCCGTCTGCACGAGCACCAGCACCGGCCAGTGCCACAGGTAGATGCCGTACGAGCGCACGCCGATCCAGCGCAGCGGCGCGAGATCGAGCACGGTCCCCGAGCAGCGAGCCCGGCAGGATGACGCCCAGCATGGCGATGGCTGCTGAGAAGGGCGACCGCCAGAAGCCCGCCGCGGAACATGACGGGCGAGTCATCCGGCACCGTGGCCGCCATCACGACGAGGGCGGCGATCGCGGCGACCGCCGCGAGTTGCAGGGCGCGCCGCACCCCGCGCCGCCACTCCAGCGGATGCCGGCGCCATTCCCGCGGTCGCAACGGCCAGCGCGGCTCCGACGCGCCAGCCCGAAACTGTGCGTGTCGGTGCCGTAGTAGACGCGGGTGGGGTCGACCCGCGGCGAGTAGAGCAGCGCCATCTCAACAGCGGATGCGGCGGCGATCAGCACGAAGACGCCGAACCGGGCCCAGCGCCACCGCAGCATCGCGACCACCAGCACCACGAAGGGCCAGACGAGGTAGAACTGTTCCTCGACCGCGAGCGACCACAGGTTGCGGAAGAGGTCGGGCGTCGTGCCGGTGAAGTAGCTGGTCCCCGTGGCGATGGCGAGCCAGTTGCTGCTGAAGGTGCCTGCCCCGAGCAACTGGCGACCGATGCCCACGAGCACGTCGCCGCCCAACGCGAGCGCGGCCCCGGTGCAGGCGAGCACCACCACGACCAGCGCCGGGATGAGGCGACGAGCACGTCGAGCCCAGAACGCCCCGAACCGGATGCGGCCGCGTGCGGCTGCGCTCGTCGAGGAGCAGGCCCGTGATGAGGAACCCGCTGAGCACGAAGAAGATGTCGACCCCGAGGCCGCCGCCGGGCGCGATCCCGGGCAGCACGTGAAAGAGCACCACGAGCACGACGGCGAGCGCGCGCAGGCCGTCGATGCCGCGGAGGTGTGGCGGCGCGACGGGGGAGACCGGGGGAGGTGCGGCTTTTGTGTTCGTCGTGGGAGTTTCAGTCATGAGTGCCACAGACGAGCCTTATCCACCCGTGCGACATCGTCAACACTGGTGCGCGGCGCTATGTTGAAGTATGGCGAGCGAAGCGCGCATCATCGAAGTGCCGGGACCGTCAGGCAACCCGCGAGGTTCGCATCTCGAGCCCCGACCGCGTGCTGTGGCCCGAAGCGGGCATCACCAAGTTCGCGCTCGCCGAATACCTGGTGGCAGTGGGTGCCCCGTTTGTCGCCGCGAACGGCAATCGCCCGATCTCGCTGCAGCGGTTCGCGGACGGCATCGACGGCGAGCAGTTCTTCTCGAAGAACCCGCCGAAGGGTGCCCCCGACTACGTGCGCTCGGTGGTGGTGACCTATCCGAGCGGCCGCTCGCATCCGCAGCTCGTGATCGACGAGCCGGCGGCGGCCGTGTGGGCGGCGCAGATGAACACGGTCGTCTTCCACCCGTGGGCGTCGCTCGCCTCGCGATTCCGACAATCCCGACCAGTTGCGCATCGACCTCGATCCGCAGCCGGGTACAGACTTCTCGGATGCGGTGCCCGCGGCCCTCGAGCTGCGCCGGGTTCTCGAGGAGGTCGGTCTGACCGCCTTCGTGAAGACGTCGGGCAATCGCGGCATCCATGTGTTCGCGCCCATCGACGCGAAGCACGAGTTTCTCGATGTGCGTCACGCGGTTATCGCCGCGGCCCGCGAACTGGAGCGTCGGATGCCCGACAGGGTCACCACCAACTGGTGGAAGGAGGAGCGCGGCGAGAAGCTGTTCGTCGACTTCAACCAGGCCAACCGCGATCGCACGATGGCGGGCGCCTACAGTCCACGGGCGCTGGCGCACGCCTCCGTGTCGACGCCCGTCACCTGGGACGAGCTGCCGACCGTCGACCCGACGGCGTTCACGATCCTGACCGTTCCCGCTCGTCTCGCCTCGGTCGGAGACCCCTGGGCCGACTTCGCGGCGTCACCCGGCTCGATCCAGCCGCTGCTCGACTGGTGGGAGCGCGACCTGGCGAATGGCCTCGGCGAGTTGCCGTTCCCGCCCGACTTCCCCAAGATGCCGGGCGAGCCGCCCCGCGTTCAGCCCTCCAAGGCCCGCAAGCCCTGATCACACCTCTCCGCGCAAAGGGAGGCTAGGCGAAGACGTCGGCCAGGTCGTAGGCGATCGGGCGGTCGAGCTGGTCGAACGTGCAGCTGCGGCATCCCGGTCGGGGCGCCAGCGCACGAACTGCACCGTGTGTCGAAAGCGGGCGCCCTCCATCTGGTCGTACCTCACCTCGATCACGCGGGTCGGTTCGAGGGCGACGAACGAGACATCCTTGTAGCCCGAGAAGCGGCTGCGGTCGGTGGCACCCGTGACGACCGTCACCGGACTCATCGTGCCGCACGAGTGGCGCCAGCTCGTCAACGAGTTGCAGCCTGCGGGCATCCGAGAACGCGGACGCGCCGCCGACGTTCCTCAGGTCGCCGTCTTCGCCGTACAGCCCGAGCAGAAGCGATCCCACCCCCGACCCGCTCTTGTGGATGCGATACCCGAGCAGCACCACATCGGCGGTGCGGTCGTGCTTGGTCTTGAACATCGTTCGCTTGCCGGGGCCGTAGGCGGCGGCGAGTGGCTTGGCGACGACGCCGTCGAGACCCGCCCCCTCGAACTCCTCGAGCCAGCGGTTCGCGACGGCGGGATCGGTCGACGTCTGCGTGAGGTGCAGCGGCGGCCGTGCCGTTGCCAGCAGTTTCTCGAGCGCGGCCCGGCGCTCGCCGAACGGAGTGTCGAGCAGAGACACGCCATCGATCGAGAGCAGGTCGAAAGCGACGAACGACGCCGGGGTCTCGTCGGCCAGCTTCGCGACACGGGAGGCGGCGGGGTGGATGCGCTGCGACAGCAGCTCCCAGTCGAGCCGTTCCGCGCCGGGCCTGCCGCTGCGCACCACGATCTCTCCGTCGAGGATGCACGGCGAGGTGAGCTGCTGCGCGAACATGGCGACCAGCTCGGGAAAGTACCGTGTCAGCAGCTTGGAGCCGCGGCTGCCGATCTCGACATTCGTGCCATCGAAGTAGACGATGCCGCGAAAGCCGTCCCACTTGGGTTCGTAGAGCAGGCCGCCCTCGACTCGGCCGGGCAACGGAACATCGTCGGTGAGCTTCGCCAGCATGGGTTCGATCAGGGCATCCACACTCCGATCTTGCCGCAGTCGCACCTAAACTCATACCTCGTGGACAGCCCCGATGAGCGCATTCGCCTGCGGCTCGACATCGCCTACGACGGAACGGGTTTCCAGGGCTGGGCACGCCAGCCGCGGCTGCGCACGGTGCAGGGCGAGCTCGAGAACGCCCTCGCCACGGTTTTCTCGCGGTTCGGCGCGGGGCCGACCCTGACCGTCGCCGGAAGAACCGACGCCGGGGTGCATGCCCTCGGCCAGGTCGCCCACGTCGACCTGAGCGAGCAGCAGTTCGCGAGCCTCGCCAGTTCCCACCGCGCGAAGGGACAGAAGCCGGATGCCTCGCCGCCGGCCCGCGCGGCGCGGCTGGCCAAACGCCTCAACGGCATCGCGGGACTCTCGAGCGACCTCTACGTAACCAGCACCTCGATCGCCCCGCCCGGCTTCGACGCCCGGTTCTCGGCGACCTGGCGCCGCTACCGCTACCGCATCGCCGACCAGCAGGCGCCGCGCGACCCACTCACCCGCAACCAGACGCTCTGGTACCCCGCCGACCTGGACGTCGAGCGCATGAACATCGCGGCGCGCGGGCTGCTCGGGCTTCACGACTTCGCCGCGTACTGCAAACCGCGCGAGGGCGCGACGACCATCCGCACTCTGCAGCATTTCGGCTGGGAGCGGGCCGACGACGGCCTGCTCGTCGCCTCGCTGCAAGCGGATGCGTTCTGCCACAGCATGGTGCGGGCCCTGGCCGGCGCATCCGTCGCCGTCGGCGAAGGCAAGCTGTCGGCCGGGCGTGCCGTCGAGCTGCTGCGTGCCAGGGAACGCACCGCCGAATTCAAGGTGCTGCCGGCAAAAGGCCTCACCCTGATGGAGGTCGGCTACCCGGATGACGCGGAGCTGGCCGACCGCGCGGAGCAGACGCGCGCCAGGCGCGATGCTGGTTTGCCCGCGGACCTCGACCTGGGCTAAGGTAGACCCTTGGTGTCAGCAACTGGCACTCGAACTTGAGCCCTCCACGGGCAGGGTTCCGCAGCTATCTGCGGCGGAACGCTCCACGGAGTGGGATTCTCGATCACCTCATTTCGACTAGAAAGCAGTACAGCTGTGACTCGTACGTTCTCGCCCAAGCCCGCTGACGTCCAGCGCGACTGGGTTGTCATCGACGCAACCGACATCGTGCTCGGCCGTCTCGCCAGCCACGCCGCAACGCTCCTCCGCGGCAAGCACAAGCCGACCTTCGCTCCGCACATGGACATGGGCGACTTCGTCATCATCATCAACGCCGAGAAGGTCGCCCTCACCGGGGCCAAGCTCGCGCAGAAGCTCGCCTACCGCCACTCGGGTTACCCGGGTGGACTGTCGGCGATGACCTACGCCGAGATGCTCGAGAAGCACCCGACCCGCGCCGTCGAGAAGGCCGTTCGCGGCATGCTCCCGAAGAACTCGATCGGTCGCGCCCAGCTCACCAAGCTCAAGGTGTACGCAGGCCCCGAGCACCCGCACGCTGCCCAGCAGCCGAAGCCGTACACCCTCAGCCAGGTCGCCCAGTAGCGCCGGCCAACCAGACAATAGGACTCAGATAACCATGGCGAAGATCGAAGACACCCTCGACGAGGCTCCCACGAGCGCAGCGTCGAATGGCAGCTACACCACCGAGACCGGCGACAGCCCGACCAGCTTCACGACCGAGAGCACCCCGAGCGAGGCGCCGAAGGCACCCCGCGCCATCCTGAACGTTCCCGGCGCGGCCGTCGGCCGTCGCAAGGAGGCGATCGCACGCGTGCGCATCATCCCCGGCGGCGACACGTTCACGGTCAACGGGCGTCAGCTTCGAGGAGTACTTCCCGAACAAGCTGCACCAGCAGCTCATCAACGACCCGTTCAAGGTTCTCGACCTGCTCGGCTCGTACAGCGTGATCGCCAAGATCACGGGCGGCGGCCCCTCGGGCCAGGCTGGCGCACTGCGTCTCGCCATCGCCCGCTCGCTGAACGAGATCGACCGCGAGAACAACCGTCCGGCGCTCAAGAAGGCCGGCTTCCTCACTCGGGATGCCCGCGTCATCGAGCGCAAGAAGGCCGGTCTCAAGAAGGCTCGCAAGGCGTCGCAGTTCTCCAAGCGCTAATCCGCTCTCGTACGGGGGTGCGACGATGCCACGGTTGTTCGGTACGGACGGTGTTCGCGGAAAAGCGAACGCTGCGCTGACGGTCGAGCTTGCCCTCGGGCCTCGCCCAGGCGGCCGCCGTTGTGCTCGGCAAGGGGCGCGTGGCCGACGGCCGACGCGCCTCCGGTCGTCGCCCCGATCGCGGTCATCGCCCGCGACCCGCGGATCTCGGGCGAGTTCCTCGGCTCGGCCGTGTCCGCCGGACTCGCCAGCTCGGGTGTCGACGTCTACGACGCCGGCGTGGTTCCGACGCCGGCGCTCGCGTTCCTGGTCGGCGACTTCAAAGCCGACCTCGGCGTCATGATCTCGGCCTCGCACAACCCGGCGCCCGACAACGGCATCAAGTTCTTCGCCACCGGCGGCACCAAGCTGCCCGATGAGGTCGAGGACCGCATCGAGGCGGCCCTGCGAGACTGGAAGCTCGCCCCCACGGGTGGCGACGTCGGCCGCATCCGCCGGTTCGCCGATGCCGAGGACCGCTACGTGGTTCACCTGCTGTCCACGCTTCCCAACCGGCTCGACGGCGTTCACCTCGTGCTCGACTGCGCGCACGGCGCCGCGGCGGGCATCTCGCCGCAGGTCTTCGCCGACGCCGGCGCCACGGTGACGGTCATCGGTGCCGAGCCGGACGGCATCAACATCAACGACGGCGTGGGTTCGACCCACCTCGACAACCTCGCGAGGGCGGTCGTCGAGGCGGGTGCCGACCTCGGCATCGCGCACGACGGCGACGCCGACCGCTGCCTCGCGGTCGACGCTCAGGGCAACGTCGTCGACGGCGACCAGATCATGGCCATCCTCGCGGTCGCGATGAACGAGCGCGGGGTGCTCAAAGACCACACCCTGGTCGCCACCGTGATGAGCAACCTGGGGCTCAAGCGCGCGATGGCCGACCACGGCATCCGGATGCTGGAGACGGCCGTCGGCGACCGTTACGTTCTCGAGGCCCTCAACGAGCACGGTTTGTCGCTGGGTGGCGAGCAGTCGGGCCATGTGATCATGACCGAGTTCGCGACGACGGGTGACGGCATCCTGACCGGGCTCCACCTGGTCGCCGAGGTGGCGCGCACCGGCAAGACGCTCGCCGAGCTGGCCTCGGTGATGACCGTGTACCCGCAGATCCTGGTCAACGTGCGCGGTGTCGACCACCACTCGCTGGCCGGCAACGCCGTGGTGGCTGCGGCCGTCGCCTCCGCCGAGGCGGAACTCGGGGAGACGGGCCGCGTGCTGCTGCGCCCGTCGGGAACCGAGCCGATGGTGCGTGTCATGGTCGAGGCGCTCGACCAGGAGACGGCCGATCGCGTGGCTCACCAGCTCGCCGACATCGTCCTCGCCGAGCTCGCCCTCTAGCTTCCCCCCTCGAGTTGCATGTTTTCGTGGGCTCGAGGGCGCCCAGGCCACGAAAACATGCAACTCGAGGGCGGAGGGCTAGAGTTCGGCGCGGCCGCGAACGCCCAGCTTGGCGTAGGCCGCATGCAGGTGGTTGTTGACCGTGCGCGGCGACACCTGAAGCCTCCTCGCGATCTCGAGGCTGCTGAGCCCCTGGGCGGCGAGGGCGGCGATCTCGCGCTCGCGGCCGGTCAGTCGCTCGCCGCGTTCAGCGAACTGCAGCAGCGGGGTAGCCGGCTCCTCGCACCGGGCGAGCAGCTCATCGGCACGGTTCTGCAGGCTGACGGCCAGGCGTGAATTGTGACCGCGACGGGCCGCGGCGCTGGCCGACACGAACGACTCGCCCGCGAACAGCAGGTAGCCGAGCTGCTGCCACGTCTCGCCGGCGGCGACCAGGGCATCCAGGTTCGCGGATGCCTCGGCCGACGCGTGCGCGACCTGCGCCCTGAGCAGCCGAGACGTCGTTCCTGACGCCAGCGCCGACAACTGCGGTGCCGCCTGCACTGCGGCGCCGAGCCGGGCCGCGGCGTGCAGCAGGTTCGCCGCGTGGATGACGTGCCCGCGGTCGGTGGCCGCCCGGGCGCGGCGCAGCATCCCGGCGACTGCACGGTCGCGGCCGCCACGAACGGCATCCAGCCAGAAGCACGACAGCGCCGCGACCGAGCTGGATGCCACCACGCGCTGGTCGAGGTCAGCCAGAATGGTCGCGGCCTCGCCCGGCTTGCCGCGCCAGAGAAAGGTGAGCGCGAGCAGCGAGCGGGCCTGGTCGAGGTAGAACACCGACCCGCGCGCCTGCGACCCGCTGACCACGTCGCTGAACCACCGGGCCGCCGTCGTCAGGTGCCCCATGGCGAGGTAGCACTGGCCGAGCAGCAGCTCGTTGTACCGCGTGCCGAGTTCGTCGTCGGCCTGGATACAGGCCTCGAGCGAGCGGGCGGCGAGGTCGCGGGCCTCCTCGAGCGACCCGACCTGCAGCAGCACCGTCTCGAGCACCATCTGGGCGCGGCGCAGCGAGAAGGCCGGCTGCACGCTCTCGGTGCTGTGCGCAACGGCGCTTCGGGCGGCCTTCAGCGCCCGGTCGACCTGACCGAGGGCGCTCAGCGGCAGGGCCTGGGCCAGTTCGAAGTCGGCGACCTCGGCCTCCTCGGCGCCGGGGTCGGGGGTCGCGACCTCGAGCGCCAGCTCGGAGAGCGCCGCATCCTCGAGGTTCAGAAGCAGCACCGATTTGGGGAACGCGAGCGTCACCGAGAGCTCCGGGTGGCGTTCGATCGCGCGGTCGATCACGGCGAGGCCGAGCGCGTTGCCGTCGACCTCGCCCGCGAAGGCGCTGGCGCGCGCCGCCGCGATCTTGCCGGTGAGCTCCACCGTGGTGGGTTTCGCCTCGTCTTCGATGGCGGCCCGGTCGAGGATGGCGAGCGCCTCACTGATCCGGCCGAGCGTCCACATGGCCTGGCCCTGCAGCAGCAGCATCTCGGCGGGCGGTGCACCCGCGTCGATCGCTGCCGCCGCCAGGTGCTCCGCTCGCGGGTGGTCGCCGCCGAGTACGGCGAGGTGGGTCGCGCGGAACAGGATCTCCGGGTCGGACTCGACGCCGGCATCCAATCGCCAGAGTGCGACGCGCAACTCGTCCTCCGGGGTCATTTCACGCTGCGAGACGTGGGCCGCCTCGTCGACGAGCAGGTCGTTGGCGGCCAGGCGCGACATCGACCCGCGGACGGCGTCGGCGTACTGCGGGTGCGACAGCGACAGCCAGGTTCGCCCGCGCCGTTCCTCGACGATCACGAGGCCCGCGCGTTCCAGCGAGACGAGGCTCGACCGATCGTCGGCAGGCAGGTCGTCGACCGTCAGCGGATGGCACACCGCAAGGCGTTCGACCAGGGCCGTCTGCTGCTTCGACAGGTGCTGCAGTCGAATGCGGATCAGTTCGTGAAGCGCCGGGGTGCCGAGCGGTTTGCCGAGCAGCTGCCAGACGCCGTCGTGCTCCTGCAGCTGGTCATCCTGCACCGCCCCGATCACGAGTTCGCGCAGGAACAGCGCGTTTCCCCCGGATCGCTCGTGGAAGGCGACCGCGGTGCGGTGGGCGACCCGTGCCCCGAGCACCGAGCCGAGCAGCGTTCGACGTGCGGCGATGCTCAGTGGCAGCACGTCGAGCACGAGGGCCGAGTCGTCCGTCCACATCGAGACGAACGCGTCGGGGAGCGACTCACCCGATGGCACGGTGGCGATGAGGCGCACCACGTCGGCCGCGACGAGCTGGATGATGACGGTCATCGAGAGCGGGTCGAGCAGGCTGAAGTCGTCGACGATCATCACCACGCGGTTGCCACTGGGCGAGCCGGTTGATCGACTCCCGCACGAGGTCGAAGATCGCCAGCGAGTCGCGCACGACGACGTCGATGGCGTCGCGGCCGGGAGAGATGGCCGGGATGAGGGCTCCGAGCGGGGTGGCGCTGAGCATCGCGGTCGCCGCGACGCGCATGACCGCCCATCCGTCGGTGGTGAGGGTCGCGGCCGACTCGGACGCGAGGCGCGACTTTCCGACACCGGATTCGCCGGTCAGAACGACGATCGAGACGAAGTGGGAGCGCAGAACCGCGGTGATCTGGCCGAGCTGTTCGTCGCGGCCCGTCAGGGGCCACTGTGACTGGACCGCGAGACCGGTTGCCACGCAATGCCTCCCTGAATAGATCCTCAGGAACGGAGTTTAGCGAGTATGAGCGGGCCGGCATGGCGGGCAGTTTCTAGATCTTGCGCAGCAGCACCGAGGTGACGGCGTGATTCGAGCCCTTGCGCAGCACCAGCGACGCCCGCGCCCGGGTCGGCAGCACGTTCTGCAGCAGGTTGGGCTCGTTGATCGACGTCCAGATCGCTGCGGGCCTGCGCTCGATCGCATCGCTCCTCGCTCAGGCTCGCGTAGCGGTGGAAGTACGACTTCGGGTTCGCGAATGCGCCGCGCTGCAGCGACAGGAAGCGCTCGACGTACCACTTCGCGATGTCGCTGGTGCGGGCATCCACGTAGACGGTGAAATCGAACAGGTCGCTGACCGCGAGCCGGCCGCCCTGGGTCGGGCGGCTGCAGCACGTTGAGCCCCTCGACGATCAGGATGTCGGGCCGCCGCACCACGATCTCGGCGTCGGGCACGATGTCGTAGCTCAGGTGCGAATAGAAGGGAGCGCGCACCTCGGTCGACACCGCTCTTCACGTTGGTCACGAAGCGCAGCAGGGCCCGGCGGTCGTAGCTCTCCGGGAAGCCCTTGCGCTCCATCAGCCCGCGGGCGGCGAGCACGGCGTTGGGGTAGAGAAAGCCGTCGGTCGTGACCAGTTCGACCCGGGGTGTGTCATCCCAGCGGGCCAGCAGTTCGCGCAGCAGGCGTGCGGTGGTGGACTTGCCGACGGCGACCGATCCGGCGACACCGATCACGAACGGGGTGCTCGGCGTGCGTGCCGTGCAGAAATTCGCTCGTCGAGCGGTGCAGGGCGCGCGCGCCACCGGCGTACAGGTTGATCAGCCGCGAGAGCGGCAGGTAGACGTCGCTCACCTCGGTCGTGTCGAGGCGGTCGCCGAGGCCGCGCAACTGCACGAGTTCGGCCTCCGTCAGCGGCAGCTGGGTGGATGGGGCGAGGGCGGCCCAACTGCGCCGGTCGATCTCCACGAAGGGAGACGGCTGGGCCGATGCTGAGTCATGCATTGCCTCCAACCTACCGTCGCTGCCCGCCCGGGCCGCTCCAGCGGGCCCTCCCGGGTTTCGCGAGGCCTGCTCAACCTAGAATTGCCCCATGTGCGGAATTGTGGGGTACGTGGGTCCGAATAGCAGTGTCGCGGTGTTGCTGGGTGGCCTGAGCCGTCTGCAGTACCGCGGCTATGACTCGGCCGGCATCGCCGTGCTCGGATCGAACGGCGAGCTCGAGACCCGCAAGCACGCCGGCAAGCTGAAGGTGCTCATCGACGACGTCGACGCGTCTCCGCTGGTCGACGGGCAGACCGGCATCGGCCACACCCGCTGGGCGACGCACGGCGGCCCGACGGATGCGAACGCGCATCCGCACCTCGGCGACGGCGGCAAGCTCGCGCTCATCCACAACGGCATCATCGAGAACTTCGCGCCGCTCAAGCAGGAGCTGCTGGATGCCGGCGAGACGTTCACGAGCGACACCGACTCCGAGGTGGCCGCGATCCTGGTCGGTCGCGCCTTCCGCGAGACGCGGCGACCTGACCCTCGCGATGCGCCAGGTGGTCGCCCGCCTCGAGGGCGCGTTCACGCTGCTGATCGTGCACCAGGACCGCCCGGGCGAGGTGGTCGGCGCCCGCCGCATCTCGCCGCTCGTCATCGGCCTGGGCGACGGCGAGAACTTCCTCGGCTCGGATGTCGCGGCGTTCGTCGAGTTCACCCGTCGAGCCGTCGAGATCGGCGACGACCAGATCGTCACGATCCGGCCGGATTCGGTCGAGGTCACCGACTTCGAGGGCACCCCGGTCGAGACTCGCGAGTACGAGATCGCCTGGGATGCCTCCGCCTCCGAGAAGGGCGGCTGGTCGAGCTTCATGCGCAAGGAGATCAGCGAGGAGCCGGATGCCGTGTACAACACGCTGCTCGGCCGGATCTCGAACGGCGCGGTGGCGTTCCCCGACCTCGGCGCCCTTGACGACGACGGTGCTGCGGTCCATCGACCGCATCGTCATCATCGCCTGTGGCACGGCCGCGTATGCCGGGATGCTCGGAAAGTACGCGATCGAGGCCTGGGCGCGGGTGCCCGTCGAGGTCACGCTCTCGCACGAGTTCCGCTACAGCAACCCGATCCTCGACGAGCGCACGCTGGTCATCTCGGTGAGCCAGTCCGGCGAGACCATCGACACGCTCATGGCGGTCAAGTACGCGAAGGACGAGGGCGCGCGGGGCCTGTCGATCTGCAACACGCAGGGCTCGTCCATTCCGCGCGAGTCGGATGCCGTCATCTACACGCATGCCGGCCCCGAGGTCGCTGTCGCCTCGACCAAGGCGTTCGTCGCCCAGATCACCGCGCTCTACCTGTTCGGCCTGCACTTCGCCGCCGTGCGTGGCTCGCTGACGCCGGCGGAGCTGGCGAAGAACATCGACGAACTGCAGGCTATGCCCGCCAAGATCGCCGAGGTGCTGGTCGCGTCGGAGGGGATCGGCCAGCTGGCCGGGCTGGATGGCGGACACCCGCTCGGTGCTGTTCCTCGGTCGCCACGTCGGGTTCCCGATCGCGCTCGAGGGCGCGCTCAAGCTCAAGGAGCTGGCCTACATCCACGCCGAGGGTTTCGCCGCCGGCGAGCTCAAGCACGGGCCGATCGCGCTGATCGAGCCCGGCCAGATCGTGTTCGTGATCGTGCCGTCGCCGCGCGACCCGTCGTCGCTGCACTCGAAGGTCGTCTCGAACATCCAGGAGATCCGCGCCCGCGGTGCGCGGGTCATCGCGATCGCCGAGAAGGGCGATGCCGCCGTGCTGCCGTACGCCGACGAGGTCATCCCGATTCCGCTTGCGGCGCCGTTCTTCGAGCCGCTGCTGGCGGTTGTGCCGCTGCACATCTTCGCGCTGGAGCTCGCGACCGCGAAGGGCCTCGATGTCGACCAGCCGCGCAACCTGGCCAAATCGGTGACGGTCGAGTAGTCCGGCCCCGACGATGATGCGGCTTCCATGATCCTGGGCATCGGTGTCGATGTCGTCGACCTGACCCGCTTCGAGCGCGCGGCGCGGCGCACGCCGGCGCTGCTCGAGCGACTGTTCACCGCGGCGGAGCGAACGCGCTCCCGCTGCACTCGCTCGCGGGGCGGTTCGCGGCCAAGGAGGCGCTGATCAAGGCCATCGGCGACTCGACCGGAGTGCGCTGGCACGACATGGAGGTCGTCTCCAACGACCTGGGCAACCCGTCGTTCGTGCTGCACAACGCTGTCGCGGGTATCGTCGCCGAGCGGGGGATCGACAGCATCCACCTGTCGATGTCGCACGACGCCGGTATCGCGGTCGCCTACGTGATCGTCGAGTCGAGCGGGGAGCGAGCGTGAGCCGTCCGCTGCGCGAGGCGCGCATCGACCTCGGTGCGCATCGAGGCCAACATCGCGGCGCTGCGCGCGCATCGTCGCCCCGGCCCAGACCATGGTCGTGGTCAAGGCGAACGCCTACGGCCACGGCGCGCTCGAGGCGGCGCTCGCGGCTGTCGACGCGGGAACGGAGTGGCTGGGCGTCGTCGACATACCGGAGGCGCTCGCGCTGCGCGACGCGGGTATCACGACGCCGATGCTGGCCTGGCTGCACGGCGACGACGCCGGACTTCCAGGCCGCCGTCGACGCCAACGTCGACCTCGGCATCAGCACGCCGTCGGGGCTCGAGCGGGCCGCGGAGACGACGGGCCGGGCGGCCATCCAGATCAAGGTCGACACCGGCCTCTCCCGCAACGGAATCGAGGAGCGCGAGACGGTGTCGCTGTTCCAGCGCGCGGCGCAGCTGCGAGCGGGCCGGCGCGGTGCGGGTGCGGGGTGTCTGGAGTCACCTCGCGAACGCGGGCGAGACCGAGGATCGCGAACAGCTTCGCCGCTTCGAGTCCGCGATCGCCGCGGCGCAGGATGCGGGGCTTCGCCCCGACCTGCTGCACCTCGCCGCGACCGCGGGGGCGCTCACGTTACCGGAGTCGCGGTTCGACCCTGGTGCGCCTCGGCATTGGCGTCTACGGGCTCTCGCCGCTCGAGGGCCGGTCGTCGGCAGACCTCGGGCTGCGCCCCGCCATGCAGCTGTCCGCCGAAATCGTCTCGGTGAAGCGGGTGCCGGCCGGGTCGCGGCGTCTCGTACGGCTACACGTATCGCACCTCGGGCGACACGACGCTCGCACTCGTGCCACTCGGCTACGCCGACGGCATTCCGCGGTCGGCCTCGTCGGCGGCACCCGTCTCGATCAACGGCACGACCTACCGGATCAGCGGGCGGGTGGCGATGGACCAGTTCGTGGTCGATGTGGGCGACGACGAGGTGAAGCTCGGCGATCGGGCCATCCTGTTCGGCGACCCGACCGACGGCGTCCCGTCGGCAGACGAGTGGGCCGCCGCGGCGGGAACGATCAACTACGAGATCGTGACCCGGATCGGCCCGCGCGTGACCCGCGTGGTCGCGCTGTGACCACGCTGACGATCGAGACGCCCGACGCGATGGAGGCGCTGGGCGCGCGCGTCGCCCGGCAGCTGCGGGCGGGCGACCTGGTGATGCTCAACGGTGAACTCGGGGCGGGCAAGACCACGTTCACTCGCGGTCTCGGCGCCGAACTCGGGGTGCGCGGGCGCGGTGACCAGCCCGACGTTCGTGCTGGCCCGAACGCATCCCCGCGCGGGCGACGCGCCGCTCGTGCACGTCGACGCCTACCGGCTGCGCAGCGCCCTCGAACTGGACGACCTCGACATCGACTTCGAGCGGTCCATCGTGGTCGTGGAGTGGGGCGCGGGGCTGCTCGACGGCATCACCGAGAACTGGCTCGAACTCGACATCGTGCGCCCCGAGGCGGGCTCGCGACTGGGTTCTGCCGGCCCGGCTCCTGAGCTCGTCGACGAGCCCGAACCGCGCACGAGTGACGTTCACCGGCCACGGTGAACGCTGGAAGGACTTAGGGTGGGTCGGTGCTGCTCGCGATTGACACCTCCGCCGGCACCAGCGTCGCGGTGGTCGATCGGGATCGGGGTATCCTCGCCGAGCTGAACGAGTCGGACACGCGGCGCCATGCCGAGGTCATCGGCACGCTCATCCGCAACGCCCTCGACGACGCGCGGCGTCGCCGTAACCGACCTGAGCGGTGTCGCCGTCGGGATGGGCCCGGGGCCGTTCACCGGGCTCCGGGTCGGCATTGCTGCCGCGCGAGCGTTCGCGCTCGGGCATCGGCCGCCCGGTGGTGCCCGTGGTGAGCCACGACGGCGTCGCGTTCGGGCACGCCGAGCCCGTGCTGGTCGTCACGGATGCGCGCCGCCGCGAGGTCTACTGGTCGGCATACTCGGGAACGGACGCACGAGGGCCTGCCGGTGCGGGTCGCGGGTCCCGGGCTCTGCACACCGGATGCGCTCGCCGCGGCTGTGCCCGGCTTCGCCGAGTTTCGCCGCATCGACGCGGCCGAGGTGCCCGCGGGATCGATCGGGATGGTCGCCGAGCTGCTCTACCTGCACAAGCGACCGTTCGCGAGCAGCGAGGCGCTCTACCTGCGCTCGCCGGATGTCACCCTGTCGGCCGGCCCGAAGCGGGTGAGCTGATGGCATTCGAGCTGCGCCTCGCCACGCCCGACGACCTCGACGCGATCATGGCGCTCGAGACGTCGACCTTCGCCTCCGATGCCTGGTCCGCGCGAATCGATGAGCAGCGAGCTGGCCAGCGAGCACACGTGTCTACCTCGTTCGCCTTCGATCCGGCCACGCCCGACGTGCTCGCTGGCTACGGCGGCCTGCTCGCACCGCGAGAACAGCGGCGATGGCGACATCCAGACCCTCGCTGTGGCGCCGGAGGCGCGACGACACGGCCTCGGGCGCACCCTGGTGACAGCGCTGCTGGCCGAGGCGGCGTCGCGCGGCGCCCACGAGGTGTTCCTCGAGGTGCGGGCCGACAACCCGAATGCGCGAGCCCTTTACGACTCGCTCGGCTTCGAGCAGATCGCGGTGCGCGCGAAGTACTACCAGCCCGACGGCGTCGATGCCCAGATCATGCGGGTGCGGCTGTGACGCGCGGCCGCTGGTGCTGGGCATCGAGACGAGCTGCGACGAGACCGGCATCGGCATCGTGCGCGGCACGCAGCTGCTCGCCAACGTGATCTCGTCGTCGATGGAGGAGCACGCCCGCTACGGCGGAGTCGTGCCCGAGGTCGCCGCCCGCGCGCACCTCGAGGCGCTGACCCCGGCCCTGACGCGCGGCGCTCGCCGAAGCGGGCGTGACCCTCGCCGACCTCGACGCGATCGCCGTCACCTCCGGCCCGGGACTCTCGGGCGCCCTGATGGTCGGCGTGGGCGCGGCGAAGGCGCTGAGCATCGCGCTCGACAAGCCGCTCTACGCCGTCAACCACCTGGTCGGCCACGTCGGTGCCGACGTGCTGCGCGATGACGGCACGGAGATCGAGCTGCCGACCATTGCGCTGCTCGTCTCGGGTGGCCATACCTCCCTGCTGCTGGTGCGCGACCTCGTTTCCGACGTCGAACTGCTCGGCGAGACCATCGACGACGCCGCCGGCGAAGCCTTCGACAAGGTCGCACGCCTGCTCGGCCTGCCCTACCCGGGCGGCCCGCAGATCGACCGGGTGGCGCGCGACGGCGACCCGTCGGCCATCCGCTTTCCGCGCGGGCTCACGCCAGCCCAAAGACCTGGAGCGGCACCGCTACGACTTCTCGTTCTCGGGCCTCAAGACGGCGGTCGCGCGCTGGGTCGAGCAGGCGCGGGATGCCGGCACGGAGGTGCCCGATGGCGGACGTCGCGGCGAGCTTCCGGGAGGCGGTCGCCGACGTCCTGCTCACGAAGGCGCTGGCGGCGTGCGTCGATCTCGGGGTTCCGCGGCTGCTGCTCGGCGGCGGGGTCGTCGCGAACGCGCGCGTGCGTGAGCTTGCCTCAGAGCGTGCGGCGGCCGCGGGATCGAGCTGCGCGTGCCCCCGCTCGACCTCTGCACCGACAACGGCGCCATGATCGCGGCCCTCGGCGCCCAGCTGGTCATGGCCGGTTCCGCGCCCTCCGCACTCGACTTCGGCGCGGACTCGACCCTGCCCGTGACGGTCATCCAGGCCTGAACCGAGCCCCGAATTACTGCGGAAACCTCCGTTGACACCCCGCCGTGAGGGATGCCACTATGGGCACCGCTACGGCTTTTCAGCAAATCCCAAGGAGAATACCCCATGACCGATCCAGTAGTTCCGCCGGCAGCGCCGGTTTACCAGCCGGTACCCGTCGCGCCGAAGACCAACACGTTGGCGATCGTCGGGTTCATCCTCGCGTTCTTCGTGTCCGTCGCCGGCATCGTGGTATCGGCCGATCGCGCTGCGACAGATCAAGCAGACCGGAGAGGGCGGACGCGGTCTCGCGATCGGTGGCATCATCGTCGGCATCGTGGTCACGGTTCTTTACGTGATCATCATCCTGTTCAGCGTGCTGGTGCCGCTGCTGTTCCTCGGCAGCGCCTGCAGCACCGGTCTCTGCAACCAGTAAGCCGCATCTCACCTGCGGGTCGGCGCGTGAGCGTCGGCCCGCAGTGTCGTTAAGCGCCACCCGATAGATTGAAGCCGTTGTGTGATCACACGAGGGGGAAATGAAACATGACCACTGAACCACCCGCTGGCCCGGTGCCGCCGATCGAGCCAACTCCTGTCGTTGCGGCGGGCCCGACTCCGCCGCCACCCATGCCTCCGGCACCGCCGGTCGTCGACCCGTATGCGCAGGCCGTGCCGCCGCCCGTACCGCCCACCTACGCTCCGGCCGGGTATGCGCCCGCCGGGTATGCGCCCGCCTATCAGGCCGGGTACTACGGTGCCCCGCAGCCTCCCAAGGGCGTCTCGATTGCCTCGATGGTCACGGGTATCGTCGGTGCAGTCTTCTCGCTGTTCTATGGCTTCGGCCTCTTCCCCGCGATCGCCGCGGTGATCACAGGCCACCTCGCTCGCAAGCGGCAACCCTACGCGAGGGGGTTCTGGCTCACTGGACTCATCACCGGATACGTCGGCCTTGGAATCTCGCTGCTCTGGATCATCGGCATCATCATTTTCATCGCCTTCTTCGCCAGCCATCCCGGAATCGACTCGGGCAACTTCAGCCTGAACAGCTAGAGCCGGTCGGCCAGCAGCGCCACCCGCTTGCCCCCCGACGCGGGTCAGGATGAGCGTCGCCGAATTCGGTCCCTTCAGCGACAGCTTCGTGCGCAGCTGCGCCGGGTCGACATCCATACCGCGCTTCTTGATCTCGAGCGTGCCGATCTTGCGCGCCGCGAGCTCCCGCTTGAGCAGCTTCTCGTCGAACGGGAACGTCTCCACGCACCCGGAAGCCGGTCGCGAACGGCGTCGCGATGGCGGTCGGCCGCCGTGAAGTAGGCGATCGACTGGTCGAGCATCCGGCCGCCGACCGATCGCACCAGGTCTCCGATCAGCCGGGCGCGGATGACGGCGCCGTCGGGCTCGTACAGGTATTCGCCGAGCTCGCCGACCTCGGCGTCCTCGCTGTCGCGCCGTCGGCGGTCAGCTCCGACGGTCCCGGGTCGCTCGACGATGAGCGCGGCCCGACGGATGCCGGGACGCGCGAGCGCGCCGAACCACAGCCCCACCTCGACGCACCTCGCGGCCGACCGACACCCACTGGGCCTCCGCCTCCGCGGGAATGCAGGCCGCGGTCGATGCCGGGGCCGAGCTTGATGCCGGTCGGGAAACGCTGGCGCGAGACCGAACGCGAAATCGAGCGACGGCGACCAGTCCGCCGGGTTGCTGAGCCGCCGCGAGGCGTTGCGGCGGGCCGGATCGAGGTAGACGCCGTCGACGCCCGACGAGGTCGAACTCGGTCGACATCCTCGTTCTCGATGCGGGCATTCGACCAGGGGGCGAGATTGAACGAGGCGATGGCCGCCGTCACCTCGTCACGCTCGACGCCCGTCACCTCGATCTCGAGCGCGGCGATGGCCAGCGCGTCGGCGCCGATGCCGCAGCCGAGGTCGGCGACCCACTGCGACGCCCGCGCGCTGGAACCGCCCGGCGTGCTGGGCCGCAACCTGAAGGCGGGTCGCCTGCTCGAGGCCGGCCTCGGTGAACAGCATCCGGTCGGCGAACGGACCGAACTTGGCCGCGGCCTTCGCGCGCAGTCGGGACTGGCTGAGCACCGCGGCGACGAGGCCGGGACCGTGGCCCGCTTTGCGCAGCTGCGGCGACCGACCGCACCACGTCATCCGTCGACGAGTACGCCGGGAGCGAGTCGAGCAGGCGCAGGCCCTCGGGCGAGAGCAGTTCGCATCAGCTCGAGGGTCTCCATCGCCCTCATCCTGCGCACCATGGCCTCGACCAGAATCTGGCACTCGGATTGAACGAGTGCCAGCCACCCTCTATAGTTGAGTTGGCACTCTCCCTAGGAGTGTGCCAACCACGGATTTGTTCCAACCAGCAGTCGTCAGACTACAAGAAAGTGAAGGTGAACCGTGTCGGTTTCCATCAAGCCGCTCGAGGATCGCATCGTCATCAAGCAGGTCGAGGCAGAGACGACGACCGCGTCGGGCCTCGTCATCCCTGACACCGCGAAGGAAAAGCCCCAGGAGGGCGACGTCGTCGCGGTCGGCCCAGGTCGCATCGACGACAACGGCAACCGCGTTCCGCTCGACATCGCAGTCGGTGACAAGGTCATCTACTCGAAGTACGGCGGAACCGAGGTCAAGTACGGCGGAGAAGACCTGCTCGTGCTGTCCGCTCGCGACGTGCTCGCGGTCGTCGTTCGCTAACGTCAACACCCTTAGCCGTCAATGCCCCGTGACCCAGGTCGCGGGGCATTGCTGCGTTCGTCGGCTATTTCCCGGTAGCCCGCATCGACGCACGCTGGCGGATCACCAGCACGCGCCGATCACCGCCAGCACATACGCGGTCGGCGGCGCGTCCTAGGCTGGCGGGATGTCACAAGGCCAGCCCCAGTCGCCCCGCCTCGAAGGACGCGGGTTGCTGCTGGCCATCCTCGCGTACCTGCTGTGGGGTTTTCTCCCGCTCTTCTTCCTGCTGCTCGCGCCCGCGAACGCGCTCGAGATCGTGGCGTGGCGCATCCTGCTCTCGCTGGTGTTCTGCGCGATCCTCCTGACGTTCACCAAAGCCTGGCGCAGGCTTTGGCAACTGCTGCGCGACCGGCGCGTATCGCTGACGCTTCTGCTCGCGGGCATCCTGATCCTCGTCAACTGGCTGGTCTACGTCTTCGCCACCCTCAACCACGACGTCGTGCAGGCGGCCCTCGGCTACTTCACCAACCCGATCGTCACCGTGCTGCTGGGCATCTTCGTGCTGCGGGAGCGCCTGCGCGCCGCTGCAGTGGGTCGCGATCGGCATCAGCGCGATCGCCGTGCTCGTCATCGCGATCGGCTACGGGGCCTTCCCGTGGATCGCCCTGGCGCTCGCCTTCTCGTTCGGCCTGTACGGGCTCATCAAGAAGCGCGTGGGCGACCGGGTAGACGCGCTCAGCGGTCTCACGATCGAAACCCTCTGGCTCGCCCCCGTCGCCATCGGGCAGCTCGTGTTCGTTGCGCTGACGTCCGGACTCACCATCGGCACCGTCAGCACTCTCCAGACGGTCGCGATGCTGTGCGCGGGCGTCGTCACCGCCGTACCGCTGCTGCTTTTCGCGGGCGCGGCGCGGCGCCTGCCGCTCACCACGATCGGGCTGGTGCAATACCTGACGCCGATCATGCAGTTCGTGATCGGAGTTTTTCTTCTGCACGAGGCGCTGACCGTCGAACGCCTGCTGGGCTTCATACTGGTGTGGATCGCCCTGATTCTGCTGGCAATCGACGGATATCGGCAGAGAAAAGCTGGTGCGGAGCGCCAGCGTCCGATAGTTACAACTCGCTAACGGAAGTGCCATTTTCGCGCACAGTAAATGTGTTTGAAACAATTTCGCCCTAGCTTTCATCCATGAGCCGCACGTGGCTCCCATTTGGGTGCCATCGGCTTGAACGACTATGAAGGGAAATTCAATGGCTATATCAATACGCGGGCGTGCTTCGCTCGCGGTGGTCGGCGTCACAGCGCTCGCCGTCATCCTGGCCGGGTGCTCGAGCACGGCCGGATCAGGCAGCACCCCGAAGCCAACGGCAACGACCGCGACTGCGCTGGCCGCCGCATCCACCTGCGCCGACGGCAGTGACCCCAGCACCACGTTCAAGCTCGGCACATTCCTGCCGCTCACCGGCAGCCTCGCCTCGCTCGGCCCGGCAGCTGTCGCAGGAGCCGGTGAAGCCCTGTCCGAGATCAATGCGGCCGGCGGCGTCAACGGCAAGCCGCCTGTGTCATCTCCACCGACTCGAGCGACACCACCAACCCGACCGTCGGCAACCAGAGCATCCAGAAGCTGCTGAGCGCCAAGGTTTCCGCCATCCTCGGCGCCGAGTCCTCCTCGGTCACCGAGAACGTGCTGTCGACCGTCACGGCCTCCGGAACCGTCATGTTCTCCCCGGCCAACACGGATGACGCGCTCACGGGCATCTCCAAGTGGTACTTCCGCGACGCCCCGCCGAACAGCGTCGAAGGAAACGCCCTCGGCAAGCAGATCGTCGCCAACGGTGCCAAGAACATCGGAATCCTCGTCTTCAACGACTCCTACGGCACCAACCTCCGCGACTCGATCCAGAAGTCGGTCGAGAGCGCGGGCGGCAAGGTCGTCTACGGGGCAACCGGCGCAGGCCAGGAGTTCCCGGCAACGGAGACCACCTTCGGTTCCGAGTGTCTCGGCCGTGCTGGCCACGAAGCCCGACGCCATCGTCGTCGACGCCTTCGACCAGACCGCCCAGATCCTGCCCGCGCTTGCGTCGGCCGGCTGGAACATGAAGAACACGTACTTCGTTGACGGCAACCTGAACGACTACACCACCACGGCCGGCATCCCCGACCTGAGCGGTGCACAGGGTTCGACGCAGGGTGTCAACCCGACGCCCGCCTTCACGAAGACGCTGGCCGCATGGTACGCAAAGAACGAGAACGGAGCCAAGGAGACCTACTTCGGCTACGCCGCTGAGTCGTACGACGCCGTGACCATCATGGCGCTGGCCGCCGATGAGGCGAAGTCGTCCGACTCCGCGTCCATCCAGCCGCTCATCCTTCCGATCACGGGTTCGGCCGGCGGTACGGTCTGCAAGACGTACACCGCCTGCCTCGCCCTGATCAAGAAGGGCACGAAGGTTCACTACGAAGGCCCGTCGGGAATCGGTCCGTTGAACGCGGGTCACGACCCGTCGAGCGGATACATCTCGATCTACCAGTACGTGGGTAAGGCACCCAGCAAGTTCCTCGAGTCCGTCAAGGGCTAGTCAGAACTGCCGAGAGCGGGGCCGGTCGAGAAATCGGCCGGCCCCGTTCTCGAAACGTGACGCAGCGGGCGCCACGGGGTAATGTTCGGAACCTACGAAAGGTGCGATGTGCGCACAACCCTGATTCGCGGATTGTCCGTTGTCGCTGCGGCCATCGCGATCACTCTTGTCGGTCTCTTTTTCGCCGGACCCGCCTTCGCGGCCCCCTCGTCGGGCGGATCCTCGTCAGGCGGGCCAATCTCGGCCGCCACCAGTTGCTCGTCGACGAACACCGTCGGGTGCGTGCAGGGCACGCTTCGCGATGACAACGGCAACGGTGTCGCCAAAGTGAAGCTGACCCTCAGCAACGCGTCGGGCGACAAAGCGAGCACCACCAGCAACTCCAACGGCACCTACATCTTCAAGGTGAAGGCCTCCGGCCAGTACACCCTGACCCTCGACACCAAGACACTCCCGAGCGGCATCAAGGCGGCGACGCCCTCCATCTCGGTCACGGCGACCCTCGGCCAGCTGCAGCCGGCCGTCATCAGCGTCACCGGAAAAACCAAGGGCTCGGTGCTCACAGAACACCGGTCCGCCGAGCCTCGGCCTCCAGGTCTGGGACCAGCTGTCTCAGGGCCTGCTGCTCGGCCTGCTGCTGGCTCTCGCCTCCATCGGGCTGTCGCTCATCTACGGCACCACGGGGCTCTCCAACTTCGCCCACGCCGAGCAGGTGACCCTCGGTGGCCTGATGGCCTACGTCTTCTCGATCCAGCTGGGCATCAACTTCATCATCGCGACGGTCATCGCGGTCGTGATCTGTGCGGCCTCCGGCTACATCCAGGACTGGCTGATCTGGAAACCGCTGCGTCGACGAGGCCTCGGCCTGACCCAGCAGATGGTCGTCACGATCGGCCTGTCGCTGGCGCTCGAGTACATCTTCCAGTACTTCTTCGGCTCCCAGGTGTTGCCGGTCACTGAGACCGTGCAGCGGCAGGGCGGCATGCTCGACCTCACCCCGAACGCCTACATCGCCATGGCGATCTCCGTGGTGGTGCTCGTGCTGATCGGCCTCGTGCTCACCCGCACCCGAATCGGCCGTGCGACCCGTGCGGTCAGCGACAACCGGGCGCTCGCCGCGGCCTCCGGCATCGACGTCGACCGCATCATCCGTCTGGTCTGGACCGTTTCGATGGGTCTCGCCGGCCTCGCCGGTGTGCTCTACGCCCTCGTCAACGGCGGCATCCAGTGGTCGACCGGCGTGCAGCTGCTGCTGCTCATCTTCTCGGCCGTCACCCTCGGCGGCCTCGGAACGGCATTCGGCGCTCTCGTCGGCTCGCTCGTGATCGGCATCGTCGTGCAGATGTCGAGCCTCGTGCTGTCGCAGAACCTCAAGTACGCGACCGCGCTGGTCATCCTCATCATCGTTCTGCTCTTCCGGCCCCAGGGAATCCTCGGCCGCCGCGAGCGCATCGGCTAAGAGTAGGAAGGAAAAGCAAGAAGATGGGCTTTCTCAGTTCCCTGTTCACCGACTTCGGTGCCCAGATCCTCTCGCCGGTCACGGCCGCGTTCGCGCTGGCCGCCATCGGAGTCAACATCCAGTTCGGCTACACCGGCCTGCTCAACATCGGCCAGGCCGGCTTCATGCTGCTCGGCGCCTACGGCGTCGCGATCACGATCGAGTTCGGCGGACCGCTGTGGCTGGGCGTGCTCATCGCGATCATCGCCGCCGTGCTGTTCGCGCTCGTACTCGGCCTGCCGACGCTCAAGCTCCGCGGCGACTATCTGGCGATCGTGACGATCGCCGCCGCCGAGATCGTGCGAATAGTCGGCGGCGACCAGAGCCTCGTCAACGTCACCGGCGCCGTCGCCGGCATCCCCGGCACGAAGTACCAGGGCGCGTTCACCGCAACTGTCGCCGTTCCCCAAGAGCGGCCAGCTCACCATCGGCCCGTACACCTACCCCTACAGCGCGGGCAGCAGCTGGTGGCTGATCATCGTGGCGCTGGGTCGTCGTGATCATCATCGCCGTGCTGCTCTTCCTGCTGGTGCGCAGCCCGTGGGGTCGCGTCATCCGGGGCATCCGCGAAGACCAGGATGCGGCGCGCAGCCTCGGCAAGAACGTGCAGGTCTACAAGATGCAGAGCCTCATCATCGGTGGCGTGATCGGTGCACTCGGCGGCGGCATCTACGCGCTCTCGGCTTCGGTGCAGCCGGACTCGTTCGGACGCACGACGACCTTCCTGCTCTACACCTGCCTCATCCTCGGCGGTGCGGCGACCATCTTCGGGCCCATCCTCGGAAGCTTCCTGTACTTCATGGTGCTGGTCGGCCTGCGCGACGTGATCTCGACCTCGTGCCCGCCTCGATCATGAACACGCAGCAGATCCCGCAGTTCACCTGGATCGTCGTCGGGGTCGGCCTGATGCTGCTCGTGATCTTCAGACCGCAGGGCATTCTCGGAAACAAGAAGGAGCTGGCCTTCGATGACTAGCAACACGGTCGAAACCGGCGCAGCCCCGGCCTACGAATACGATCGCGCCGCGCTGCGCGCGAAGCTCGCGACGCTCGACGAGGTGCCCGGGCGTCGCGAAGCCCGACCCGATCCTCAAGGTCGACAACATCACCCGGCACTTCGGCGGCATCCAGGCCGTCGACGTCGACCACCTCGAAGTGCAGCGCGGGGCGATCACCGCGCTGATCGGGCCGAACGGCGCAGGCAAGACCACGTTCTTCAACCTGATCACCGGGTTCGACCGCCCCAGCTCGGCTCGCGGGCGCGTTCACGTCGAAAACGGCGCCCGGATTCGCCGACTGGAGCTTCAACGGCAAGTCGCTGCAGACGACGGGTGCCGCCAAGGTCGCCCAGGCGGGAATGGTGCGCACCTTCCAGCTGACCAAGGCGCTCTCGCGCATGACCGTCATGGACAACATGCTGCTCGGGGCGAAAGACCAGTCGGGCGAGCACTTCCTCACCGCCTTCGTCAAGCCGCTGTGGGCGGCGCGCGAGAAAGACATCCGGGCCAAGGCCGAAGACCTGCTCGGCCGCTTCAAGCTGCTCGAAAAGAAGGACGACTACGCCGGCAGCCTCTCCGGCGGCCAGCGCAAGCTGCTCGAGATGGCGCGCGCCCTCATGAGCGACCCGGCGATGATCATGCTCGACGAGCCCATGGCCGGCGTCAACCCGGCGCTCACGCAGTCGCTGCTCGGACACATCCAGTCGCTGCGGGATGACGGCACGACGGTGCTCTTCGTCGAGCACGACATGCACGTGGTGAGCTTCATCTCCGACTGGGTGGTGGTCATGGCCGAAGGCTCGATCGTCGCCGAAGGAAACCCGAAGACCGTGATGAAGAACCCGGCCGTCATCGACGCCTACCTCGGCGCGCACCACGACGTCGACCTCGGCGACGACTCGCTGCTCGACGAAGAGAGCGAAAAGGACGACGAGGAGAAGCTCGCCGAACTCGAAGCGAAATCCGGCACACCCGGCACCACCGGCACGGCCGCCCCAACGACGAAGGACAACTGATGGTCGTCTACACCGGAAACGGCGCGCCCGTGCTCGAGGCGAAAGACCTCGTCGCGGGGTACCTGCCCGGGAATCAACATCCTGAACGGCTGCAACATCCACGCCTACCCCGGCGAGCTCATCGGCATCATCGGACCCAACGGCGCGGGCAAGTCGACGCTGCTCAAGGCGATGTTCGGGCTGGTGCCCGTTCGTGGTGGCGTCGTCACGCTCAAGGGCGAGAACATCACCAACTCGAAGGCCAACAAGCTCGTGCAGCTGGGCGTCGGGTTCGTGCCGCAGAACAACAACGTGTTCCCCACGCTGACCATCGAAGAGAACCTGCAGATGGGGCTCTACCTTCGGCCGCGAAAGCTCTCGGAGCGGCTCGCCGCCATGTACGAGCTGTTCCCTGTGCTCGGCCGATCGCCGCTCGCAGCGCGCTGGCGGGCTCTCGGGCGGCGAGCGGCAGTCGGTCGCGATGGCGCGCGCGCTCATGATGGACCCGTCCGTGCTGCTGCTCGACGAGCCATCCGCCGGGCTTTCGCCGGTGCGGCAGGACGAGACATTCATCCGCACCCGCCGCATCAACGCGACCGGCGTCTCCGTCGTGATGGTCGAGCAGAACGCGCGACGCTGCCTGCAGATCTGCGACCGCGGCTACGTGCTCGACCAGGGCAAGGACTCGTACACGGGCACCGGCCACGAACTTGCGGACGACCCCAAGGTCATCGAGCTCTACCTCGGGACCCTCGCCGACGAGGTGTAGTCCGTTCCCGTGCGCGGGAATCAATACGGCCCAATATTGTTAACGCATCCACAGGGCCGAATCGCGCGGCCCGTCGACCCACGAGTGAACGGGACCAATGGACCAGCCTGACCCCTTCGGCTTTATCGGACTCACCTACGACGACGTGATGCTGCTTCCCGGGCACACCGACGTCATCCCCAGCGAGGCGGACACCACCTCGCGGCTCACCCGCCGCATCACGGTTGCGGCGCCGCTGCTCTCCGCGGCGATGGACACCGTCACCGAGTCGCGCATGGCGATCGCCATGGCGCGCAACGGCGGCATCGGCATCCTGCATCGCAACCTGTCGATCGAAGACCAGGCCGTCGCACGTCGACAAGGTGAAGCGCTCCGAGTCGGGCATGATCACCAACCCGGTCACGACGACGCCGGACGCGACCGTCGCCGAGGTGGATGCGCTGTGCGGCCAGTTCCGGGTCTCCGGCCTTCCGGTCGTCGAGGACGACGGCAAGCTCGTCGGCATCATCACCAACCGCGACATGCGGTTCGTCTCGCCGTTCGAGAAGTCCACCACGCTCGTGCGCGACGTCATGACCAAGGCGCCGCTCATCACCGCGCCGGAGGGCGTCGACCCCGACTCCGCCGTCGCGATCTTCGCGCAGCACAAGATCGAGAAGCTCCCGCTCATCGACAAGGATGGGCGCCTGCGCGGGCTCATCACCGTCAAGGACTTCGACAAGAGCGAGAAGTACCCCAACGCCACCAAGGACGACGTCGGGCCGCCTTCGCGTCGGTGCCGCCATCGGCTTCTTCGGCGACGCCTGGGACCGCGCAGTCGCCCTGAACGAGGCGGGCGTCGACCTCATCGTCGTCGACACCGCCAACGGCGACTCCGCCGGCGTGCTCGACATCATCACGCCGCCTCAAGTCCGACGCGGCGTTCTCCCACATCGACATCATCGGCGGCAACGTTGCGACCCGCTCCGGCGCGCAGTCGCTCGTGGATGCCGGCGCCGACGCCATCAAGGTCGGCGTCGGCCCGGGCTCGATCTGCACCACCCGCGTCGTCGCCGGCGTCGGCGTTCCCCAGGTGACCGCCGTCTACGAGGCGTCCCTCGCGGCGCGCGAGAGCGGCATCCCGGTCATCGCCGACGGCGGCCTGCAGTACTCGGGCGACATCGCGAAGGCCCTCGTCGCCGGAGCCGACACCGTCATGCTCGGCTCGCTGCTCGCGGGATGCGACGAGAGCCCGGGCGACCTGGTCTTCGTCAACGGCAAGCAGTTCAAGAACTACCGCGGCATGGGTTCGCTCGGCGCGCTGCAGACCCGCGGCAAGAAGACGTCGTACTCGCGTGACCGCTACTTCCAGGCCGATGTGCCGTCCGACGAGCAGCTCATCGCCGAGGGCATCGAGGGCCAGGTTCCGTACAAGGGCCCGCTCGCATCCGTGGCCTACCAGCTGCTGGGCGGCCTGCGGCAGTCGATGTTCTACACGGGTGCGCGCACGGTCGCCGAGCTCAAGCAGAAGGGCAAGTTCGTGCGCATCACGGCGGCCGGCCTGAAGGAGTCGCACCCCCACGACGTGCAGATGGTCGTCGAGGCCCCCAACTACCGCCGCTGACCCATCCCTAACGGTTGTGCAGGAGTCGCTGCGCAAAACGGCGTTATTGCCAGAACAAATGTTACGAGGGGCCCGTAACTCCTGCACAACCGTTAGGGGATGAGCGAGGGGTCAGCGGGCGGCGGCGAGGCGATGGATGGCCTCGGCCAGCACCTCCGGGGAGCACGCGAAGTTCAGGCGGGTGAAGCCTCGACCCTGGGTGCCGAAGTCCGGCCCCGGATTGAGCGCAACGCGGGCATCCAGTGCGCGCACGCTCGGGTCGTCGCCCCAGCCGAGTCCGCTGGCAATCGAGCCAGGCCAGGAAGGTCGCGTCCGGCGGCCGGAACCCGACCCCGGGCAATTCCGCAGCGAGCAGCTCGGCCAGCAGCGCCTTGCTCGACTCGAGCGCGACGAGCGTGCCATCCAACCAGTCATCGCCGTGGGTGAAGGCGGCGACGCTGGCGTGCAGCCCCAGGATGCTCGTGCGCCAGCCGACCTCGACCGACATCCCGTCGAGCAGCGCGAGCGACCGGTCCGACGCGGCCACCATCACCGCGCACTTCGCCCCCGCAAGGTTGAACGCCTTGCTGGCCGAGGTCACCGCGACGCCGTGCTCGCGGGCCGCATCCGACACGGCCAGAAACGGCGTGAACCGTCGCCGTCGAGTGTGTCAGCGGCGCGTGGATCTCGTCACTCACGACCGTGACGTCGTACTTCGCGGCGAGGTCCGCAAGCGCCGCGAGTGACTCGGCGGAGTGCACCAGGCCCACCGGGTTCTGCGGGTTGCAGAGCAGGATGGCCCGAGCCCCCGCCGCGAAAGCCGACTCGATGCCCGGCAGGTCGAGCGCGTACGTCGCGCCGTCGTCGAGCAGGGGCACCTCGACGGTGGTTCCCGCCCGCCTCGGGCACGAGGTGGAAGAACGGCGGGTACACGGGCGGGTTGATGACGACGCCGTCGCCGGGGTCGATCGCGCGGCGAAGCGACTCCACGATGCACACGCTGACATCCGTGGTCGTGCGCACCCCGTCGGGCGCGACCTCCCATCCCCAGCGCCGCTGCGCGAACCCCGCGAAGGCCTCGCCGACGGGGAGCGGGGATGCGACATAGCCCGTGTCGGAGAGTCGGATGCGTTCGGTGAGGGCCTGCGCGATCACCGGGGCGAGCGGGTAGTCCATCTCGGCGACGAACAGCGGCAGCACGTCGGACGGGTACTCGACCCATTTCTCGCTCGTGCGTTTTCGCAGGTTATCGAGGGAGTCCGCGTGAACCTGCGTCATCCATCAAGCATGGCACTACAACTAGCCCGCGATGTCCCGTCGGCGCAGGGCGGCCACAGCGACAACGACGAACAGCAGCGAGAAGCCGTAGAGCAGGGCGAGGCCGCCCCAGTCCGCCCCGCTCGTGAGCGGCGTGTGGTGGTACGCCCATCCGTAGGGTGAGTAGTCGCGCAGGTAGTCGAGGTCTTTGCTCTGGTTGCCGATCGCGTTGAGCACGTAACCGAGGATGGCGACGCCCGCCGCACCCGCGGTTGCGTAGACGCGGCGGCCCGTCAGGGCGCCCAGTGCGATACCGATGGTCGCGGAGAGAAGGCCGAGCCCCAGGTAGGCGGCCGCGACCGCGACCACGTTCGCTGTGCGAAGGTCGAGTTGCGAGCTTTTGTTGAGCGCCAGCACGAGGAGCGCACTGACCAGGGCCAGCCAGAGCAGGCGGACTACGACCGCGAGGGTGCGCTCGAGCACGAGCTGCTGCCGACTCACCGCGTGGGCGAGCGTGAGCTCCAGGGTGCCGTTCTCCTCGTCGCCCGCGATCGCCGCCGTGCCCCACGACGTCGACGCGACGACGATCAGCACGAAACCCAGGAGGCCGAAGAACGTCGACTCGGTGTACCCGGAACCCGTGGTGATGGTGCCGTAGTTGAGAGTGTTGACGAGCTGCGGGGGCAGATTGTGGATGAGCTTCGCCATCTGCGAATTCGTGCCACCGAGCGACGGGAACAACGGCAGGTAGAGCAGCAGCGCGGCGGCGATGCCGATCGTCCAGCCGAGGGTGGAACGCCAGGAGTCGGCCAGCGACCGACGGAACAGGGGCAGAGCGCTGCTTTTCGCCCGCACGCTACTGCTCATGTGACGCCTCCACGCCGTAGAGCCGCAGCACCGACTGCTCGAGGTCGGGTTCTTCGACGGCCAGATCGGCGATCGTGAACCGTGCGATGGCCTTCACGAAGGCGTCGATGTCGCCGCTGACGGTCGCCGTCAGTTCGGCCGGGCCGTTGCCGGCACCGTCTGTGGCGACGAGCTCGGTGACGTTCGGGATGCGCGACAGCGCGACGCTCAGGTCGGCCGCGGTCACGCCGATGAAGCCGGCTCGAACCTTTCGCACGGCGGTCTGTCGAAGCTGGTCGACCGAGCTCACGGTCACGATGCGTCCCTGCCGCAGGATGGCGACCTCGTCGGCGGCCTGCTGGATCTCGCTGAGAACGTGCGAACTGAGAAACACGGTCTGGCCGGCATCCCGGGCTTCGCGCACCATGGCGAGGAACTCCTGCTGCACGAGGGGGTCGAGCCCGCTGGTCGGCTCGTCGAGCACGAGCAGCCGCGGCGAGTGCATGAACGCCTGCACGAGGCCCAGCTTCTGCTTGTTGCCCTTCGAGAGTGTGCGCACCTGCCGGTCGAGCTCGAGCCCGAGGCGATCGGCCAGGCTGTCGATCGCGCCCGGCGCGACCGTGCCGCTGATGCGCGCGTAGTGGCCGAGCAGGGCGCGGCCGGTGACCCGCCCCTCAAGCTGGAGTTCGCCGGGCAGGTAGCCGATCTGTGTGCGCAGCGCGGGCCCGCCAGTGCGCGGGTCGCTTCCCAGTACCGTCGCCGACCCCGACGACGGACGGATGATGTCGAGCAGCAGCCGCATCGTGGTCGTCTTGCCCGCTCCGTTCGGGCCGATCATCCCGAACACCGTTCCCGCGGCCACCGAGAAGTCGACCGCGTCGAGGGCGAGCGAGCGGCCGTAGCGTTTGCTCAGGGCGCGAGCCTCGATCGCGGGGGGCGTGGCCGTCATGACCTGTCTCCTTCCGGGTTGGCGAGGGCATCCCGGGTGGCCCGCAGCAGGTTGTCGGTCGTGTACAGGCCGTGCGTGAAGATCTCGACGGCGGGCATCGCCATGCGGGCGACCACCTCGTTCGTCAGCTCTGTCGCGCCGACGGCCCGTGCGAACTGGCGCTCCAGGATGAGCGTCGACATGCTGTACGCCGTCATCGTCACCGCTCGCATGTGCGGGTCGCTCGACTCGCGCATGGAACCGTCGGCAACACCCTCCGCGAAGACGCGCTCGGTGTACGACACGAGCTGGTCGAACAGCCGGTCGCCCGTCGCCGAGCCGTCGGAGAGCAGGCGGGCGAGGTAGTGCAGCCAGGGGCGGTGCTCGTCGGTCTGCGACAACCAGTGCCGGATCGTCTCGCTCGCCTGGGGATCGTCGCCGCTGCCGATCGTCTCGCCCGGCTTCATGACCTCGGCGAGGATGTACTCGTCGCAGGCGGCGCGCAGGCCGTCCTTCGATCCGAAGTGGTGCAGGATGAGCGCCGGGCTGACGCCGACATCCTGCGCGATGGCGCGCACGGTCGTCTCGCGAAACCCGTCGCGCCCGAACATCGCGATGGCGGCATCCCGGATGCGGGCCCGCGTTGTGGCATCATCCGGGTCAACTGAACGCATGTTCAGGATACTAAACGCCCGTTCAGCCCGCCGCAACCCCGCCCCACGCCCGACGCAACCCCGGCATGGCCCCGAACCCGGCTGGCAACGCTGCGCGCGGACTTGTCCCGCACGACACTCCTCGGGCCGGATTTTTCCACTATCGGGTCGCGCGTGATGGCCCGCGGCGGTTGGCCGCCCGATTCTGTTGCAATGTTTCGCGTTCCGGCTGTCGACCGCCTGATTCTCGCATCCAGCCTGCGGGAGATCGGAGTGGATGCGCGCAGCTACCGGCGCGCGATCGAGCGCGGAGAAATGAATCGTCCGCATCGCGGCGTCTACGTCGACGCGGTTCAGTGGCGGCAGCTGAACCCCTCAGAGCGGTACCACCTTCAGGTGATCGGAGCGGCCCGAGCCAGTCGGTCGGCTCCGACGGTGAGCCACGTCTCCTCGGCGGTGCTGTGGGGTGTGCCCCCGGTCGGGCCGCCACCGAAGTTGGTGCATGTTCGAACTGGGCTTGCCGCGACCGGAGCTGCAGGTGCCATTTCGGGATCGTCGCGGATTCATCGGCATCGTCGAGAAGAATCGCGAAAATCGTCTTCGCGCGACTGGCGCAGTCGTGACCCGGTGGGACTGGCCGATCGCGTCGTCGCCGGAGCGCCTGCTCGACGCGCTCACCGTCGCCGGTCTTCCCAGCTCGCGCCGCACGCCGAAGAGGTGACGTGCGAGCTACGGGGCGAATTCGGACAACAGGCGTTTCCCCGGGTGCCCCAGGTGCCCGCATTCGCCCCATTTCGCCCGCATCCGGGCCAGTAGTCTTGACGGGTGAGTGACATCGAGATTGGCCGGGCGAAGCGCGCCCGTCGTGCCTACGCGTTCGACGACATTGCGATCGTGCCCGAGCCGACGCACTCGCGACCCCCAGGATGTCTCGGTCAGCTGGACCATCGACGCGTTCACGTTCGACATCCCGGTGCTCGCGGCGCCCATGGATTCGGTCGTCAGCCCGGCGACCGCGATCGCGTTCGGCAAGCTGGGCGGCCTCGGCGTGCTCGACCTCGAGGGCGTCTGGACCCGCTACGAAGACCCGGAACCGCTGCTCACAGAGATCCAGGGCCTGAAAGCGGCCGACGCCACGCAGCGCATGCAGCAGATCTACGCCGAGCCGATCAAGCCCGAGCTCGTGACCGCTCGCCTCGCCGAGATCCGCGCCGCGGGAGTGCCCGTCGCCGGCGCGCTGAGCCCGCAGCGCACCCAGGAGCTGTACAAGACGGTCGTCGACGCGGGCGTCGACATGTTCGTCATCCGCGGCACGACCGTGAGCGCCGAGCACGTGTCGCAAGTCGGTCGAACCGCTCAACCTCAAGAAGTTCATCTACGAGCTCGATGTGCCCGTCATCGTCGGCGGCGCGGCCACCTACACGGCGGCGCTGCACCTCATGCGCACGGGCGCGGCGGGCGTGCTGGTCGGTTTCGGCGGCGGTGCGGCATCCACGACTCGCGCGAGCCTCGGCATCCATGCTCCGATGGCGACCGCGGTGGCGGATGTCGCGGGCGCCCGCCGCGACTACCTCGACGAGTCCGGCGGCCGCTACGTGCACGTCATCGCCGACGGCGGCCTCGGCACGAGCGGCGACATCGTCAAGGCCATCTCGGTCGGTGCGGACGCCGTGATGCTCGGCAGCACGCTCGCCCGGGCGACGGATGCTCCGGGCGGCGGCTGGCACTGGGGCCCCGAGTCGCACCACGCGCGAACTTCCCGCGGGGCAACCGCGTCGAGGTCGGCAGCATCGCGACGCTCGAGCAGATCCTGTTCGGCCCGTCGACGGTGGCCGATGGCAGGGTCAACCTCATCGGCGCGCTGCGCCGGTCGATGGCGACCACGGGCTACTCCGACCTCAAGGAATTCCAGCGCGTCGAGGTCGTCGTCGCCCCCTACCACCAGGCATAAAGAGTGCCAGTCGAGCGTTGTACACACGGGGAATTGCGGATGCCGAAGACAGCGACACGTTCATTGAAGCGGGTCGCGGCAGAGCGAGCCAGCCGGGAAGAACCGGACGACGAGTCCGCGGATCGCATCCGGCGGGAAGCGCCTGATATCGTGACCGCTACCTGAGCAAAAGAAAGAAACACCAATGGTTGACGTAAAGCGGGTGAAGCTCCCCGGTGTGGGCGTGCTGCACACCTTCGTCACCGACGGCGGCGGCAAGGTCGGCGTTATCACCCATCGCTCGGGCTCGAGCGACCTCATCACGTTCTCTGACGCGGAGGACGGCTCGAAGGCGACCAAGGTCGCGCTGCGCCTCGACGACGACGAGGCCCACACCCTCGCCGAGCTGCTCGGCGGCACGCGCATCACCGAGTCGCTCACCAACCTCGACTCGATTCCCGGGTCTCACGATCGACTGGTTCCACGTCGACTACGACGACCACATCGCCGGCCAGGCGCTCGGCGACCTCGGCGCGATCGGCGTGGTCGGCGTGACGGTCGTCGCGGTCGTGCGCGGCGAATCCGCCAACCCGGCACCCGACGAACACTTCAAGGTGTTCCCCGGCGACACCCTCGTCGCCGCTGGCTCGCCCGAGAAGGTGGCGAAGGCGTTCACCTTCTATCGCACGGGTGAGGTCAAAGCGAAAGGCACCGTCGACGCGCATGCCGGGGACTGACCGGTGGGCGGCGAGCTTCTCGTCCTCGGCATCCTCTTCGTCATCGCCTACGTCCTGGGGCGCCTCGGCAAGCTCATCGGGCTGCCGTCGATCCCGATCTACATGCTGGTCGGGCTGCTCGCGAGCCCGCACATGCACCTGATCCCCGGCGGGTTCAAGGCGGCGAACGTCGAGCTCGTCGCGGTCTTCGGCCTGATCTTCCTGCTGTTCAACCTGGGCCTCGAGTTCGACCAGGACGAGTTCTTCGGCAACGCCCGCGGCCTGCTGCTCTCGGGCGGCACGCGCCTCATCATCAACTTCGGCGTCGGTATCGCGTTCGGCTTCCTGGGTCGGCTGGGGCGCCCGCGAGGCGCTCATCATCGCCGGGATGACGGCGACGTCGTCGAGCGCGATCGTCACCAAGCTGCTGATCGAGCTGCGCCGGCTGGCCAACCCGGAGACCCCGGTCATCCTCGGTATCGCCGTCGTCGAGGATGTCTTCATCGCGTTCTACCTCGCGATCGTCGCGGTGGTGATCGGCGGCGCAGACGAACATCTGGTCGATCGTGCTGCAGCTCGCGATCTCGTTCGCCTTCCTGGTCGGCGATGTTCGCGCTGGCCCGCTGGGGCGGCAAGCTCGTCGTCGCGGGTGCTCGGGGCTCGCGACGACGAGCTCTTCACCATCCTGTTCTTCGGGCTCGCCGTCGCGTTCGGCGGCATCGGCGACCTGCTGGGGGTCTCGGATGCGATCGGCGCGTTCCTGATCGGGCTGGTGCTCGGCGCGACGCGGTTCCGCACCCGCATCGAGGGATTCGCGCTGCCGCTGCGCGACGTCTTCGGCGCCTTCTTCTTCCTCAACTTCGGGCTCGCCCTCGACCCGTCCAGCTTCGGCGCGGTGCTCTGGCCGGTGGGCGGCGCGGTGCTGATGACGCTCGTCGTCAACGCGGCGGGGGGCTGGCTGATCGCCTGGCTCAACCGGCTGCCGGCCCGCTACGGGCTCGGCATCGGCCTCATCCTGCAGAACCGCGGCGAGTTCGCGCTCATCCTCGCGACCCTGGCGACGGCGGCCGGGCTGGATGCTCGCCTGACTCCGTTCGCCGGGCTGTACGTGCTGGTGATGTCGATCATCGGGCCGGTGCTCACCGTCAACTCCGAGCGCATCACGAACGTGCTGTTCCGCGGCACGCCGCGCGCAAGGCGCCACCGCCGGCCGTCGACGACGCCGCCTCGCGAGGCCATTGCTCTCATGGAGGGGGCGATCGGCGGGCAGCGGCAACCCGACGACGGCGCAGACGACGACGATGACGGCCCGCTGCTCGACCGCGAGGTGCCGGTGCCCGTCGACGCCGACGACCACGGTCACGCGGACGACGACTTCGACCTGGACCCGACCATTCAGCAAGCCATGGAACAATCTGACCAGCAGAGTTCCCGCAAGCGAGATCCGGAGTACTGACCGTGTGGAGTGTGGCCCGACGTCCCCGCTGGATCGCCGCACTCGTTCTGGCCCTCGGTATCGCCGCGGGCTTCGCCGCGCTCGGCCAGTGGCAGATCGGCCGGGCCGTGCAGACCGGAACCGTGGTCGATCGTCCCCGACGAGAAGGTCACCCCGCTCTCGCAGGTGGCGACGCCGCAGAAGGAGGTCACCGACCGGGCGGCGGGCCAGATCGTCAGCGTCGTGGGCCGCCGCGTCGCCGGCGACACCTACGTGGTGAGCGACCGGGTCAACTTCGGCGTCACCGGCTACTGGGTCATCGGGCACGTCGTCGCGAAGAATGGCGCGAGCGTCGCCGTCGCGCTCGGCTGGACGACAGTCGAAGGCGGCGGCGGATGCGGCGGCCGCCCGGCTTTCCGCGGGCGCGCCGTCCGCGCACCGTCGTCGGTCGCTACCAGCCGACCGAGCCGCCCGACCAGGACGACTTCGAGCACAACGTGGTGAGCGTGGTGTCGATCCCGTGGCTGATCAACGAGTGGAAGACCGTGACGCCGACCGTCTACGGCGGCTACATCGTCGACAACGTCGCGCCCGCCGGGCTGACGAAGATCCAGTCGGTCAAACCCGTCAACGACGTCACCCTCAACTGGCTCAACGTGTTCTACGCGGTCGAGTGGGCGCTGTTCGCCGGCTTCGCCATCTACCTCTGGTACCGCCTGGTGAAGGATGCCTGGGAGCGCGGAGCAGGAAGACCTCCTGGCGAGCGAATCCCCGGTCTCAGCGGACTAGGAAACAGCGGACGTACACTGGCGCCATGCCTTCGCTGTCCTCGCTCATCGCGACCACGTACAAGCCGAAAGCGGAGACCATCCCGCTGATTCGCAAGTCGCGCTGCGCTTCTACAAGGTGTGCGCGTACATCACCGGTATTTTCCTGCTTCTGCTCGTCGTCGAGATGGTGCTCAAGTACGTCTTTTCGTACGAGGTGGAGCTCGGCGGCCCGAGCGGGCTCGTGAGCCTGGTGAACTACTTCCCCAGCCTGGGCAAGTCGCCCGGACTGACCGGGGTCAACCTCAGCATCGGCATCCTGATCGTGCACGGCTGGTTCTACGTCGTCTACCTGATCGCCGACTTCACAGCTGTGGAGCCGCATGCGCTGGCCGTTCGCCATGTTCGTCCTGATCGCGCTGGGCGGCGTCGTGCCCTTCCTGTCGTTCATCGCGGAGCACTTCGTCGCGAAGCGCGCCCGTCGCGAGCTCGCCGAACTGCAGGGCACCGCCACATCGTCACCGTCGACAACTGCCACAATGGACAGTGTCAAGGTGAGCGGTGTGGAGGCAACGAATTAACGACAGCACAGCAGCCCGGCCGGTCCTCGTCGTCGATTTCGGTGCGCAGTACGCGCAACTGATCGCGCGCCGGGTGCGCGAGGCCAACGTCTACAGCGAGATCGTGCCGCACACGATCACGGCCGCCGAGGTGTCGGCGAAGAACCCGACCGGCATCGTTCTCAGCGGCGGGCCCTCCAGCGTCTACGAGCCGGGCTCGCCGACGCTCGATCCGGGCATCCTCGACCTCGGCGTGCCCGTGCTCGGCATTTGCTACGGCTTCCAGGTGATGGCGCAGCAGCTCGGCGGCGAGGTCGCCCAGACCGGAGCCCGCGAGTACGGCGCGACCGACGTGCACCTCGCGGCCGGCAGCAGCACCCTGCTCGGCGACCAGCCGTCAGACCAGACCACGTGGATGAGCCACGGCGACTCCGTCTCCGAAAGCGCCGGACGGCTTCGAGGTGCTCGCCTCGTCGGCGTCGACCCCGGTCGCCGCGTTCGCGTCCGACGCGCGCAGGCTCTACGGCGTGCAGTGGCACCCCGAGGTCAAGCACACCCAGTACGGCCAGGCCGTGCTCGAGAACTTCCTGCACCGCGCGGCCGGCATCCCGGCCGACTGGAACAGCGCGCAACGTCATCGACGAGCAGGTCGCGCGCATCCGGCAGCAGGTCGGGTCGTCGCGCGTCATCTGCGGGCTGTCCGGCGGGGTCGATTCGGCGGTCGCTGCCGCGATCGTGCACCGGGCGATCGGCGACCAGCTCACCTGCATCTTCGTCGACCACGGGCTGCTGCGCCAGGATGAGCGCCGCCAGGTCGAAGAGGACTACGTCGCGTCCACGGGGGTTCGCCTGGTCACGGTGGATGCCGTCGACCAGTTCCTCGATGCGCTCGCCGGCGTCACCGACCCGGAGCAGAAGCGCAAGATCATCGGCCGCGAGTTCATCCGCTCGTTCGAGGGCGCGGCCGAGGCGCTCGTGCTCGAGGCGAGGGCGGATGCGGCGTCGGGTGGGGCATCCATCGACTTCCTGGTGCAGGGCACGCTCTACCCCGACGTCGTCGAGTCGGGCGGCGGCACCGGCACGGCGAACATCAAGAGCCACCACAACGTCGGCGGCCTTCCCGAAGACCTGCAGTTCACGCTGGTCGAGCCGCTGCGCACGCTGTTCAAGGACGAGGTGCGCGCGATCGGCCGGGAGCTCGGCCTGCCCGAGGTCATCGTCTCTCGGCAGCCGTTCCCGGGGCCGGGCCTCGGCATCCGCATCGTCGGCGAGGTCACGCGCGAGCGGCTCGAGCTGCTGCGTGCCGCGGACGCGATCGTTCGCGCCGAGCTGACGGCGGCGGGTCTCGACCTCGAGATCTGGCAGTGCCCGGTCGTGCTGCTGGCGGACGTTCGCTCGGTGGGCGTGCAGGGTGACGGTCGCACCTACGGCCATCCGATCGTGCTGCGGCCCGTGTCATCCGAGGATGCGATGACCGCCGACTGGACGCGCCTGCCCTATGACGTGCTGGCCCGCATCTCGAATCGCATCACCAACGAGGTGCCCGGTGTGAACCGCGTCGTGCTCGACGTCACCTCCAAGCCCCCGGGCACTATCGAGTGGGAATAGCCCAACCTGAAAACTCAGGAAGAAGTGCCACCTCGGCGGCCATCCGGCGTCGTACCCCACGGTTCCCCTGAGTTTTCAGCAGCCTGGCGTGGGCGGGTGGCGGCGAGGTACCGCGCCAGCCACGCGGAGGCCACCGTGACGGCCGTCTCGACCGCGAGGCCCAACGGCATGTCGTGGTTGCTGTGGAACGAGTACGCCATGATCACTCCGCTCGCGACGGGGAAGACGAGCACCACGAAGCTGCGCAGCGGTCGCTCGCGCACCAGCAGCCAGCCCAGCAGCGTCAACGCCATCACGAACAGGATCTGCGGACCGGTCAGCATCAAAAACGTTGCGATCAGACTCGGCCAGAACGCCCACAGCCGCCGCGAGCCTCTCGCGGGAAGCACCGCCCACCCGAAACAGTGGGCCACCGTGCCCACCAGCAGGAACCCGATCGTGTACGTGTTGGTGCTGAGCAGAATCGCGACGCCCGCAACCAGGTAGAGGATGCCGCCGACGTACCGGGATTCGTAGGTGCCCCAGCGCAGCGGGATGCGACGCGTCGGTTCCGAAAACCCGCGTGCGATCATGGCCGCTAATGTATCGCGCGGGCGAAGAACGCGATCGCCACGACGAGCAGTGCGACCCCGACGAGGAAGATTCCGGTGCCACCGAGGATGAGCGCGCGGTTCGAGGACCACGCGCTCGGCGCGGTCGTCGGCACATCCGGTCGGATCGCCGAGGGGACCACCGGGCGCTCGATCGCCAGCCCGCAGTGGATGCAGAACTTCCAGCTCGGCGCGACGGGATCCCCGCACCCCACACAACGTCCCCATAGCCATCGATTGTAAGGGCGTAACCTTTTGGCTGTGAGCGCGCGCCCGCTCGTCATCGCCCACCGCGGGGCGAGCGGTTATCGCCCCGAGCACACGGCCGCCGCCTACGAGCTGGCGATCAGCCAGGGCGCGGACGCCGTCGAGCCCGACCTGGTTTCGACGCGCGACGGCGTGCTCGTGGTGCGGCACGAGAACGAGATTTCGGGCACCACGGATGTCGCGTCGCATCCGGAATTCGCACACCGGCGCACGACGAAGACGGTCGACGGAACCGTGCACTCCGGGCTGGTTCACCGAAGACTTCACCTGGGCCGAGCTGTCGACGCTGCGCGCGCGCGAACGCCTGCCCGAGCTGCGCCCGGGCAACGCGAAGTTCGACGGCAGCAGAGCGCATCCTGCGGCTCGCCGACCTCGTCGAGCTGCTCGGCGCTGCCGGCCGCCGGCACCATCATGGTCGCCGAGCTCAAGCACGCCACCTACTTCGAGTCGATCGGGCTGCCGCTGCACGAGCCGTTCGCGGCCGACGTCGCGGGCTGGGCGAGGCCCGACAACCTCGTCGTCGAGTCGTTCGAGCAGACCGTGCTCGGCAAGGTGCAGGAGCTCGACGTGCCCGGCCGGGTCACCTTCCTGGCGGACGCCGCCGGCGCGCCCGCCGACCAGGTCGCGCGATTCGGCGCAGACGCGCGTGCCGTACGCCGACTACCTCACCGACGCGGGCCTCGCGCGGCTCGCCACCGAGGTCGACGGGGTGAGCGTCGACAAGGCCCTGCTGCTGGCGCGCGACTCCGCGCGGCGAGGTCACGGGCAGCACCGATCTGGCCCAGCGGGCGCGGTCCGCCGGGCTCGAGACGTACACCTGGACGCTGCGCGCCGAGAACCGGTTTCTCGAGAAGACCTTCCGCCACGGGCGTCGCGCCGCGCGACTTCGGTCGCTGGCAGCAGGAGTTCGACCTGCTGCATGAGGTCCGGCGTCGACGGCGTCTTCGCCGACCAGCCCGATCTCGCGCTTCGGGCCCGCGCGGCCCTGTAGACGTCTCGGGCCAGCGTCGTCCGGCGCCGCCTAGACTGGGGCCGTTATGACGTTTGTTCTCGATGGTTTCGACCCGGCCGCACGGTCCGAACAGCACGTGGAGGCGGGGTCGCGCGGGTCCGAGCGCAGTGCACCGCCCCAGCCCGACGAGAAGCTGCTCGAGGGGCTCAACCCGCAGCAGCGCGAGGCGGTGCTCTACCGCGGCCAGTCGCTGCTGATCGTGGCGGGTGCGGGGTCGGGCAAGACCAGCGTGCTCACTCGTCGCATCGCCGGACTGCTGCAGACCCACGAGGCGTGGCCGAGCCAGATTCTCGCCATCACGTTCACGAACAAGGCGGCGGCCGAGATGCGCGACCGGGTCGGCGCGCTGATCGGCCGCGAGGCGGCGGAGGGCATGTGGATCTCGACGTTCCACTCGGCGTGCGTGCGCATCCTGCGGCGCGAGGCCGAGAACTTCGGGTTCACGAAGAGCTTCACCATCTACGACTCGGCCGACTCGCGCGCCCTCGTCAAGCGCATCATCAAGGAGCTGGATGCCGACACCCTCGGCTTCACGGTCGGCGGTGTGCTCGGCAAGATCTCGAAGGCCAAGAACGAGCTCTCCGACGTCGAGTCCTACGCGCGCTCGGCCAACTTCAACGACCCGAACGAGGCCGGGTTCGTCGAGATCTTCCGCCGGTACTCGCAGGCGCTGGCGAAGGCGAACGCGTTCGACTTCGACGACCTGATCGCGCAGACCGTCTACCTGTTCCGGGCGTTCCCGGCCGTGGCGGCGCTGTATCGTCGCCGGTTCCGGCACATCCTCGTCGACGAGTACCAGGACACCAACCACGCGCAGTACTCGCTCATTCGCGAGCTGACGCGCGAGGTGGATGCCGCGACCGCCAACGATCTCGAGGCCGAGAACGGCTTCACGAAGTCGCACCGCGGCGGCCGCGGCGAGATCCCGGGCGCGTCGCTCACCGTGGTCGGCGACTCCGACCAGTCGATCTATGCGTTCCGCGGCGCCGACATCCGCAACATCGTCGAGTTCGAGCACGACTTCCCGCACTCGAAGGTCATCCTGCTCGAGCAGAACTACCGCTCGACGCAGAACATCCTCGACGCCGCGAACTCGGTCATCTCGAACAACTTCGACCGCAAAGACAAGAAGCTGTTCACCACCATCGGCGCGGGCGACAAGATCGTCGGATTCACCGGGCTACTCGGGCCACGACGAGGCGCAGTTCGTCGCCGACGAGATCGGCAAGCTGCACGACGAGGGCGTCGCCTACAAAGACATCGCGGTGTTCTATCGCACCAACGCGCAGACGCGTGCGCTCGAAGAGATCTTCATCCGGTCGGCGCTGCCGTACCGGGTGCTCGGCGGCACCAAGTTCTACGAGCGGGCCGAGATCAAGGACGCCATGGCGTACCTGATCACGGTCGCCAACCCGGCCGACCCGCTCGCCCTCCGCCGGGTCATGAACGTGCCCAAGCGCGGCATCGGCCCGGCGACCGAGGCGGCGCTGCAGTCGTTCGCCGACTCCAACGGCCTGTCGCTGCGGGATGCGATGTCGAGCGCGGGCGAGCTGGGACTCGGCCCGAAGGTGACGGGCGCGATCCTGGAGCTCGCGGACATCCTGAACGAGGTCGGCGCGACCGCGATCTCTCGATCAGGCGCGGCCGGCCGGACCAGCGGATGTGCTCGTCACGCTGCTGCAGCGCACGCGATTCATCGAGGCCCTGCGCAACACCGGTGACCCGCAGGACGAGGCGCGCGCCGAGAACGTCGAGGAACTGGTCTCGGTCACGAAGGAGTTCCAGAAGAACAACCCGAACGGAACGCTGCTCGACTTCCTGACCGAGGTCTCGCTGGTCGCGGCGGCCGACGAACTGGATGACACGTCCGGCACGGTCTCGCTGATGACCCTGCACACCGCGAAGGGCCTCGAGTATGAGGCCGTGTTCCTGACCGGGGTCGAGGAGGGGCTGCTGCCGCACCAGATGTCGGCCGGCGAGATCGGCGGGCCGGCCGAGGAGCGCCGGCTTTTCTACGTCGGCATCACCCGTGCCCGTCGACGGCTGTACCTGTCGCTGGCGATGACCCGCGCGCAGTTCGGCGAGGTGGGTGTCGCGATGCCGAGCCGCTACCTGCAGGAGATCCCGGCCGAGCTCATCGAGTGGAAGCAGTCCCCGGGCGACGCGACGAGCCGTGGCGGCACGCAGCCGCGCGCGCTGAACGCCCGGCGCGAGGGCGGCTTCAGCTTCCGCGATTCGGTCGGCCAGCTGCCGCCGGCGCCGCGCGAGAAGACGCGAGTGGACGAGCGCGGTGACCGGCAAGGTTCGTGACAACGGCGACCTCGCGCTGGCGGTCGGGGACCGCATCCGTCACGCCGACTTCGGTGACGGGCGCGTAACCGCGTGTGACCGGTGTCGCGCCGAAGGCGGTCGCCGAGGTGCAGTTCGACACGGCGGGCCGCAAGCGCCTGCTCATCAAGATCGCCCCGATCGAGAAGCTCAGCTGAAAACTCAGGACAATCCGGGTGGGCGCCGCCCTATTCGGCCTGGGCTCGAGGGTTCGCCTGAGTTTTTCGAAGGCGAGCCAGGTAGTGACGGCTGGGCCAGGCGCGCAGCCGGTGCGGGGTGACGCGGGCGACGAACCGCAGCAGTGCCCACGCGCGCCCGGCGCGCCGCACGTCTCGCTCGCTCCAGTCGAAACCGTAGGCGCCACGAATGGATGCGGGCAGCAGGTCGATCGTCAGCATGTCGCGCGAGCGGCAGCCCGGCCCGCAGCCACGCCGGAGCAGTCACCGGGGCGAACAGGTCGTGGGCGATGCGTCGTGCGTCGTCGGTCACCTCGAGCGCGAGCAACCCGGGCATCCCAGTACTCGCCGAAACGCGCCGCGGTCGGCCGGCCACAGCGCGGCCGGCATCTGCAGCGATGTGCCGAGCGCGGCGTAGGCGGCGTAGAGCTCGTCGGCCAGGGCGTCGGGCGTCGGCCCGAACACGCGTTCGTGCACGGTGACCGCCGTCTCGTACAGCGTCGCCGCGACCCAGAGCTGCAGCTCGGCGTCGTCGGCGCGGTCGACCGGCGCGTGCGCCCGGTTCACGTGCGCGGCGACTCGCGCCGCATCATCCGGCGTGCCGAGCACGACCGCGTACGCGAAAGTCAGGGTGTTGCGCAGCCGTTCCACCGGCCGGTGGGCGAAATCGCTGTGCCGGGCAACACCCGCCGCGACCGCCGGCTCGGCGACCTGCAAGCAGGATGGCCCGCGCGCCGCCCGCGATGAGCACGCCGTCGGAGGCGTAGCGCTGGGCGCTGACGGAAAGCATGGTCAATAGTGCCAGCCCGGCATAAGAATTCCCGAAGTTTAACCGACGGGATGGCACGCTCTGACGAAGCGCACAATCTCAAGCGAGTAGAGTTCTCTACGGTCAAAGTATCTCGACGTCAAGCTATCTCGACATCGAGATAAGTCGATTCACTGTCACCGGCCACTAACACAAAACCGACGCGCGATTGGACAAAGCAGCGTGGATCTTTTCGAGTACCAGGCCCGTGATCTTTTCGAATCCTACGGAGTGCCGGTACTGCCGGGCATCGTGGCGGATACCCCGGAGGAGGCGAAGGCCGCCGCCGAGAAGCTGGGCGGCACCGTCGTCGTGAAGGCGCAGGTCAAGGCCGGCGGTCGCGGCAAGGCGGGCGGCGTCAAGGTCGTGCACAACCCGGATGACGCGTTCACGGCGGCCGAGGCCATCCTGAAGCTCACCATCAAGGGCCTGCCCGTGCACAAGGTCATGGTGACCGCCGGCGCCCGCATCGACCGCGAGTTCTACTTCTCGGTGCTGCTCGACCGGGCCAACCGCTCGTACCTCTCGCTGTGCGCCGTCGAGGGCGGCATGGAGATCGAGGAGCTCGCCGTCGAGCGTCCCGACGCCCTCGCTCGCGTCGAGGTCATCCCGGGCGTCGGCATCGACCTCGAGAAGGCGCAAGGAGATCGCGACGGCCGGGCACTTCCCGCCCGAGCTGGTCGAGAAGGTCGCGCCCGTCATCGTGAAGCTCTACGAGGTCTACAAGGGTGAGGACGCGACGCTCGTCGAGGTCAACCCGCTCGTGCTCACCGAGGACGGCTCGATCCTCGCGCTCGACGGCAAGGTCAGCCTCGACGAGAACGCCGACTTCCGTCACCCGAACCACGCCGAGCTCGAGGATGCGGCAGCCGCCGACCCGCTCGAGGCGAAGGCCAAGGCGCTGCACCTCAACTACGTGAAGCTCGACGGCGAGGTCGGAATCATCGGCAACGGTGCCGGCCTCGTGATGTCGACGCTGGATGTCGTCGCCTACGCGGGCGAGAAGCACGGCGGCGTGAAGCCGGCCAACTTCCTCGATATCGGCGGTGGCGCATCCGCCGAGGTGATGGCCAACGGCCTCAGCGTCATCCTCGGTGACCCGCAGGTGAAGAGCGTGTTCGTCAACGTCTTCGGCGGCATCACCGCGTGCGACGCGGTCGCCAACGGCATCGTCGGCGCACTCCAGACGCTCGGCGCCGAGGCATCCAAGCCGCTCGTCGTGCGGCTCGACGGCAACAACGTGGATGAGGGCCGCCGCATCCTGAACGAGGCCAACCACCCGCTGGTGACCCTCGCACTCACCATGGACGAAGGCGCCGACAAGGCCGCCGAACTGGCTAACGCTAGACACGTAAGGAACACGAACAATGTCGATCTTCCTCAACAAGGACTCCAAGGTCATCGTCCAGGGCATCACCGGCGGCGAGGGCAGCAAGCACACCGCGCTCATGCTCAAGGCCGGCACGCAGGTCGTCGGTGGCGTCAATGCGCGCAAGGCGGGCGAGACCGTGACGCACACCGGTGCCGACGGGCAGAGTGTGACACTTCCCGTCTTCGGAACGGTGGATGAGGCCATCCGCGAGACCGGCGCGGACGTCTCGATCGTCTTCGTTCCGCCGGCTTTCGCGAAGGATGCCGTGGTCGAGGCCATCGAGGCCGAGATCCCGATGGTCGTCGTGATCACCGAGGGCATCCCGATCCAGGACTCGGCCGAGTTCTGGGCGCTCGCCCAGGCCAAGGGCAACCTGACCCGCATCATCGGTCCGAACTGCCCCGGGATCATCACGCCGGGCGAGTCGCTCGTCGGCATCACCCCGGCCAACATCACGGGCACGGGCCCGATCGGGCTCGTCTCGAAGTCGGGCACACTGACCTACCAGATGATGTTCGAGCTGCGCGACCTCGGCTTCTCGACCGCGATCGGCATCGGCGGCGACCCGATCATCGGCACCACCCACATCGATGCGCTCGCCGCGTTCCAGGATGACCCCGACACCAAGGCGATCGTCATGATCGGCGAGATCGGTGGCGACGCCGAGGAGCGCGCGGCCGACTTCATCAAGGCCAACGTCACCAAGCCCGTCGTCGCCTATGTCGCGGGATTCACCGCCCCGGAGGGCAAGACCATGGGCCACGCGGGCGCGATCGTCTCGTCGGGTGCGGGCACTGCGCAGGGCAAGAAGGAAGCGCTCGAGGCGGCCGGTGTCAAGGTCGGCAAGACGCCGAGCGAGACCGCGGCTCTCATGCGCGAGGTGCTGACGCGGCCTGTAGCGTCGCGCCTGTTCGCCGCGCGATCCGCACCACGTGCGCCCCGCCCCGTTCGCGGTCCAGACAGATCGGTGCGGGTGTGGGACGCTTGAAGCATGAAGAAGCTCGTCAACGACCCGGCGCACCTGCTGCGCAGAGTCGCTCGTCGGGCTCGCCGCCGCGCACCCCGAGCTGAGCGTTGACCACGCAAACCGCGTCGTCTACCGGGCCGAGCCGAAACCGCACGGCACCGTCGGCATCCTGAGCGGCGGCGGCAGCGGGCACGAACCACTGCACGCCGGCTATGTCGGCTTCGGGATGCTGGATGCCGCCGTCTGCGGCGAGGTCTTCACCTCGCCGACCCCCGACCAGATCCTGGCGGCCATCCAGACGCTCGACACGGGCGCGGGCGTGCTGCAGCTGGTCAAGAACTACACGGGCGACGTGATGAACTTCGAGATGGCGACCGAGCTCGCGGGCGCGACGGCGGTCGAGACCGTGCGTGCATCGCCGACGATGTCGCGGTCGAGGACTCGACCTTCACGGCGGGTCGACGCGGCACCGGGCGTGACGGTGCTGGTCGAGAAGATCGTGGGCGCGGCGGCCGAGCAGGGCCGCGACCTCGCCGAGGTCGCCGCGCTCGCTCGGCGGGTGGCCGGCGCGGGCCGCTCGATGGGGATGGCGCTGACCAGCGCGACGCTTCCCGCATCCGGCAAGCCGAACTTCGAGCTCGGCGACGCCGAGATGGAGGTCGGCGTCGGGATCCACGGCGAGCCGGGTCGTCGGCGTGTGCCGCTGGCGGGCGCCAGGGAGATCGCCGAGATGCTCGTCGAGCCGATCCTCGCCGATGCCGACTTCGGCGGTGCGCCGGCGATAGTTATGCTGAACGGCATGGGTGCGACGCCGCTGATCGAACTGTATGTGATGTTCGGCGAGGTCTCGGCGCTGCTCGAGAAGGCCGGCGTCACGTGTCGCGCGCAGCCTGGTCGGCAACTACATCACGTCGCTCGACATGGCGGGCTGCTCGGTCACCGTGCTTCGGGCCGACGACGAGATGCTCGGGCCTCTGGGATGCGCCGGTCTCGACACCCGGCGCTGCGGTGGGGCGTCTGATGGCGACCGAGATGGCGGGCGTCGAGCTACGAGCAGCTGCTGAACTGGCTGCGTCTCATCGATGAGAGCCTGATCGAGCAGCGCGGCTATCTCACCGAACTCGATTCGGCGATCGGTGACGGCGACCACGGGACCAACCTGTCGCGCGGGGCAGCGGCGACCTCGTCGAAGGTGGATGCCGACAAGCCCGAATACCTGGACGACCTCTTCCGCCTTGTCGGGATGACCCTCATCAGCTCGGTCGGCGGCGCCAGCGGCCCGCTCTATGGCACGTTCTTCCTTCGCTTCGGCGGTGTCGCCGGCCACCGCCAGCAGCTCACACCGCGAGCAGCTCGCCGACGCGCTGGAGGCGGGGCTCGCCGGCGTGGTCGAGCGCGGCAAGCCGCAGCTCGGCGACAAGACGATGTTCGACGCGATGGAGCCCGCCGTCACCGCGTTTCGCGCGAACCTCGCGTGCGGGTGTCGCGGCGGCGTCGCGCGCGGCTTTCGAGGCGGCGGCGGCGGGGCGGGATGCCACAGCCGAGCTGGTCGCCCGCAAGGGGCGAGCCAGCTACCTGGGCGAGCGCAGCGTCGGCCACATCGACCCGGGAGCCGCATCCACGGCCCTGATGTTCGAGGCGCTCGCCGAGGCACTTGCCTAGGGGTTCCGCGTGATCGGCATCGTGGTCGTCTCGCACAGCCCGCAGCTCGCCCGCGCCGCCGTCGAGCTCGCGCTCGGCAGATGGTGCGGGGTGAGGGGCCGAAGCTTGCGATCGCGGCAGGGGTCTATGACGGGTCGCTCGGCACGGACGCGACGGCGATCGCCGTCGGCGATCGCCGAGGTCGCCTCGCCCGACGGTGTGCTGGTGCTGGTCGACCTCGGGCTCGGCAGTCATGAGCGCGGAGCTTGCGCTCGAGCTGATCGACCTGCCGGGGGTCGAGGTTCGGGTGACGAGCGCGCCCTTCGTCGAGGGGCTCATGGCGGGGCTGGTGCGGGCCGCCGCCGGGGCTACGCTCGATGAGGTGGAGCGCGAGGCGCGCGAATCGCTCGAGAGCAAGCGCGGTCAGTTGGGCGACCCGGCGGATGTCGCCGCAGGCTGTGCCCGAGTCGGGTGAGCTGACGCTCGACCTGCGGCTGCGCAATCCGAGCGGCCTGCACATCCGGCCCGCGTCGATGATCGTGCTCGCACTCACTCCGCTCGATGCGACGGTGACGATCGCCAACCTGCGCACCGGCTCGGGGCCGCGCCTGGCGAACAGCCCGACCAAGCTGCTGACGCTCGCGGCGCAGAAGGGCGACGTCGTTCGCGTCTCCGCGTCCGGGCCGCAGGCGCAGGCCGCGCTCGACCTGCGTGCGCGCGATGGTCGCCGACGGTTTCGGTGAACTCGATGAGCCGCGCATCGGCGCTTCCGGCCGGCGGCCCGACTCGCGGCGGCCCGCTCGGCGTCAGCCCCGGTCGTGCGGTCGGCCCCGTGGTGCGGATGCCCGACCGCTCTGGATGCACCGGCTGCGCGCGCCCCCGCTGCCGGAGGCCGAGCGCTCGGAGGCCGCGGCCAGCGATCGATGCGCGCCGCGGTGGCGGTCGCGGCGTCGCTCGCGCGCTCGGGCCGCACCGCGTGACGGGTGAGTCCCGCGAGATCCTCGAGGCCGCCGCCCTGCTCGCGACCGATCCCGCGACCATCGGGGAGCGCGAGGCCGGCGTGCTCGACCGACGGCGAGTCGCCGGAGTTCGCGGTCTGGATCGCGCTCGACGACCTCGCCGCACGCTTTCACGGCGCAGGGCGGCCGCATGGCGGAGCGGGTCGCGGACCTCGCGCGACATCCGCAACCGCCTCGTCGCCGCAGCTGCTGGGACGCGAGGCGCCCGGGGTTCCGGTGCGCGCCGAGCCGTTCGTTCTCGTGGCGCGTGACCTCGCTCCCGCCGACACGGCGCTGCTCGATCCCGGCCTGTGCGTCGCGATCGTCACGCTCGAGGGCGGCCCGACCTCGCACACGGCCATCCTGCTCGCGATCGCTCGGGCTGCCCGCGATCGTCTCGGTCGAGAACGCGCTCGACCTCGAGCCGAGGGCACGGTCGTGCTGGTCGACGGCACGGCGGGCATCCTCACGATCGACCCGACCGAGCGAGCAGGTCGCCGAGGTCGCGGCGCAGGCGAACGTCGCTCGTCGACTTCGACGGCACCGGGCGTCGACCTCCGACGGCCACCGCGTGCAGCTGCTCGCCAACGTGGGCTCGCCGGCGAGCGTCGACGCGGCGCTCGCCGCGTCGGCCGAGGGCGTCGGGCTGTTCCGCACCGAGTTCCTGTTCCTCGATCGCGCGGAGGCGCCGAGCGTCGACGAGCAGGTCGACGCCTATCGCCGGGTGTTCGAGGCGTTCGCGGGCAGGCGGGTGCATCGTCCGCACGCTGGATGCCGGAGCCGACAAGCCGCTCGCCTTCGTCACGACACCCAACGAGGCGAACCCGGCGCTGGGCATCCGCGGCTACCGCACGACCTGGCGCCGGCCCGAGCTGCTCGACGACCAGCTCGACGCCATCGCGCGCGCCGCAGCAGGGCAGACGCGCACGTGCAGGTCATGGCGCCCATGATCGACACGCCCGATGAGGCCGCCGACTTCGCGCACCGCTGCGCGCAGCACGGCATCGCGTCGGTGGGCGTCATGATCGAGACGCCCGGCGGCCGCGATCACCGCGCCGGAGATCCTCGCGTTCGTCGATTTCGTGAGCCTCGGCACCAACGACCTGTCGCAGTACACGATGGCGGCCGATCGCGAGGTCGGCGACCTCGCGCTGCTGAACGACCCGTGGCAGCCGGCCGTGCTTCGGATGATGCGGCTCGCCTTCGAGGCCGGCGCCGCCGCGGGCAAGCCGGTGAGCGTCTGCGGCGAGGCGGCGGCCGACCCGATGCTCGCCGCGGTGCTGGTGGGGTTCGGGGCATCCAGCCTGTCGATGTCGCCGCGGGCGCTCGGCCACGTGGGCGAGCTGCTCGCCGGAGTCACCCTCGACGACTGCCGCGAGGCCGCCGCGGATGCGGTGCCGCACGCACCGCCCAGGGTGCACGGGCCGCTGCGGCTAGCGCTCTTCGTATCGGTAGCTGAACGTCCCGGCGTAACGAAACCACTCGCCGAGGACCGGGCTGCGCAGCCGCACGTCGACGTGCTGGCGCCCCACTGAGCCAGGCTCCGAGACCCACGACTCCGCGACCGTCACGGTGGCGAATCGCGGCAGCGGGATGCGAGCGCCAGCGAGGCGCAGCCAGAGCCGGTCGGACCGCATCCGAAGGAGACCGTTCTCGACCGTCAGCTCATGCGCACCTCGAACCCGCGTCGGCGACCGAGGAAGTCGTGCAGCGCGACCGTCGACGACGCGCATGGTGTCTTCGAGCGGACTCGATCTCGTCCGCCGGCGAAGTGGAAGGTCCGGACGGCGCTCAGGCCGCCATCCGTGCCGGGCGTATTGACGATCTCGAAGGGAACGTCGCGCGCGAACTCGGGAAACAGGATGCGCCGCCAGGCGAGGTAGGCGAGCACCGGTCGCAGGAACCGACGCGGCGACCCCGCAATCTCGAAGATGCCCCGCCGAACCCGGTGCGCCCGTGGCGTCCCCAGCGAAGTAGGTGCTGCAGCTCGGGGACGAGGTCGTCGAAGCGCGGAGCCGAGCGCGCGCTGGTACACAGACCGGAAAGGCGTCGAGTCGGTCATCCTGACCATTGTCGGTCAGTTGCTAGGGTCGAGCCGGTATGAACCGCACCCTGTCAGCGCTGTTTTCGGCGCTCGAGGCCGTCATCGTCGTGGCGGTGGGACTGGTGATTCCGCTCGCGCCGCTCACGGTCCTGTGGGCAGCGCAGTACGGGTTCGCGCCGGACTGGGCCGGCTTCTGGCGCCTTGCGGCGGATGCCTGGCTGCTGGGTCACGGCGACGGACATCCGGGTTGTGCTCGGCACCGCGACGGTCAAGGCATCCGGTCTCGCGGGCGCGGCGGCACCGTTCACGCTGACGATCGCCGTGCTCGGATTCGCCCTCATCACTGTGCTTGCTCGCTCGTCGCGCCGGGCAACCGCATCGCCGAGACCGATCACCGGCTGCTCGGCGAGATCGTGGCCATCGTCGTGTTTGCGGCGGCTGTCGTTCGGGATCGTCGATGAGCGCCGTGAATGCCGCCGCCCGCCCGTCGATCGTCCAGGGCACGCTCCTGCCGACGCTGGTCTTCGTGCTCGGACTCCTGCTCGCGCGCGCGGATGCCCTGCCGGCGTGGACGCGCTGGCGCCCGGATGCTCGCGCGATCGTCGGCACCGCGCTGCGCGGAGGAGCGGCCGCGGCGGCGGCCGTGCTGACGGTCGGCAGCGCTCGCGGTCGTGGCCCTGCTGCTCGTCAACTACGCGCAGATCATCACCCTCTACGAGAACCTGCACTCCGGCGCGCTCGGCGGTCTCGCGCTGACGATCGCGCAGATCCTGTTCCTGCCCAACCTGGTGATCTGGGCCGCGTGCGTGGCTGGTCGGGCCCGGATTCTCGATCGGCGCCGGATCGACTCGTCAGCCCGCTCGGCACCACGCGTCGGCCCGATCCCGTCGATCCCGGTGCTCGGGGCGCTGCCGCAGGGCGACTACGTGTTCGCGTTCGTCGGGCTGCTGGTGCCGGTGCTCGCCGGCTTCCTGGTCGGTGCACTGCTCAGCGGGCCGCTCGCCGCGCGCATCCGATCGACGGGGCGACTGGCACCTGGATTGCGGGCGCGGGGCTCGGCACCGGCGTCGTCGGCGGCGCCATCCTCGGCCTGCTGGCGTGGGCATCCGCCGGATCGATCGGACCCGGGCGCCTGCAGCACGCCGGACCGGATCCGCTCCTGGTCGGCCTGTTGGCTGCCCTCGAGCTGGGCGTTTCGACCGTTCGTCGGGATGGTCGCGTCGCGCCGTTAGGCTCGCAGGCGTGCTGTCGCTGGTCGTGCTCATCTCGGGCGGAGGGTCCAACCTCCGCGCGCTGCTCGAGGCCTCGCGAGGACGCCGAGTTTCCTGCCCGAGTGGTCGCGATCGGCGCCGACCGCGACGCCGACGGTTTCGCGCACGCCGAGGAGTTCGGCATCCCGACCTTCTCGGTCGCGCTCTCGAATTTCCCCGACCGCGAGGCCTGGGGCGATGCGCTGCTCGAGCGAGATCGAGATCTGGGCGCCCGACCTGGTCATCCTGAGCGGCTTCATGAAGCTGCTGCCGCCGCGGGTGGTGGAGGCGCTCAGCCCCCGGCTGATCAACACGCATCCCGCGTACCTGCCCGAGTTTCCCGGGCGCGCACGCGGTTCGGGATGCGATCGACGGCGGGCGTCACCGAGACCGGCGCGAGCGTCATCGTGGTCGACAACGGCGTGGACAGCGGCCCGATCATGTCGCAGCGCCGCGTCGAAGTGCTGCCAGGCGACACCGAGGCGAGCCTGCACGAGCGCATCAAGCCGGTCGAGCGCGAGCTGCTCATCCAGGCCGTGCTCGACATCGCGAACGGCAGGCTCGACCTCGCCGCGGTGCCACTCGCCCCCACCGATTGAACCGTAGACTGGTCGCGTCGCGACTGGCGTTTGGATGGGCGACCATCGGGGAGCGACTGACACGGTTGGTGGCCGTACGCCTGGGCCGCCGCACGAACACCCCGCGCACAACCCTGTCACCCCTAAGGAGCTCCCATGAGCGGCCCAGCCATCGACCCCTCCCTCTACCGTCCGCGCGACATCATCCCGATTCGTCGCGCGCTCGTCTCGGTCAGCGACAAGAACCGAGCTGCGTCGAGCTCGCGACCGCACTCGCCGCCGCCGGCGTCGAGATCGTGTCGACCGGGATCGACCGCGTCCACGATCGCCGCGGCCGGCATCCCGGTCACCCAGGTCGCCGAGGTCACCGGATACCCGGAGTCGCTCGACGGCCGCGTGCGCACCCTGCACCCCGCCATCCACTCGGGCCTGCTCGCCGACCTGCGCCTCGAGTCGCACGAGACCGAGCTCGCCGCGCAGGGCATCGAGCCGTTCGAGCTCGTCGTCTCGAACCTCTACCCGTTCGCCGAGACGGTCGCCTCGGGAGCCGCGGATGACGCCGTCATCGAGCAGATCGACATCGGCGGTCCGGCCATGGTGCGGGCCTCGGCCAAGAACCACGCCAACGTCGCGATCGTCACGTCGACCGCCAGCTATCCCGTGATCTACAAGGCGCTCGAAGCTCGGCGGCACCACGCTCGAGCAGCGCCGTCGGCTGGCCCGGGAGGCGTTCCAGCACACGGCCGCCTACGACCGCGCCGTCGCCGACTGGTTCACCGGCGGCGAGACCGTTCGAGGTGAGCGGCACGCTGCGCCGCCACGCTGCGCTACGGCGAGAACTCGCACCAGTCGGCCGCGCTGTACGTGCGAGCAGCGGCGGCCACGGCATCGCCCAGGCCATCCAGCTCGGCGGCAAAGAGATGTCGTACAACAACTACGTCGACGCGGATGCCGCGCTGCGCGCCGCCTTCGACTTCGAGGAGCCCGCGGTCGCGATCATCAAGCACGCCAACCCGTGCGGGATCGCGATCGCCCCTTCGACGGGCTCAGGCGACCGGCGCATCGCGGAGGCGCACACGCCTGCGCCCACGCCTGCGACCCGGTGTCGGCCTACGGCGGCGTGATCGCGGCGAACCGCATCATCACGCTCGCCAGGCGGCCCAGTCGATCAAGCCCATCTTCACCGAGGTCGTCATCGCGCCCGGCTACGAGCCCGACGCGCTCGAGCTGCTGCAGACCAAGAAGGACCTGCGCATCCTGCAGCTGCCCGACGGCTTCGCGCCGCGAGACGACCGAGTTCAAGCAGCTGTCCGGCGGCATCCTCGTGCAGGATGCCGACGCACACTTCGCGCCGTTCGACGAGTGGACGCTCGTCGCCGGCGAGCGCCGCCGATGCGGCGACCGCGCGCCGACCTCGAGTTCGCCTGGCGCGCCTGCCGCGCGGTCAAGTCGAACGCGATCCTGCTCGCGAACGACGGCGCATCCGTCGGCGTCGGCATGGGCCAGGTCAACCGGGTCGACTCCTGCAACCTCGCGGTCGACTCGCGCGGGCGACCGCGCCGCGGGCAGCGTCGCGGCGTCGGACGCGTTCTTCCCGTTCCCGGACGGCGCGCAGATCCTGATCGACGCGGGAGTGCGCGCCATCGTGCAGCCGGGCGGCTCGATCCGCGACCAGCTGGTCATCGACGCGGCGAACGCGGCCGGCGTCACGATGTACTTCACGGGCGAGCGCCACTTCTTCCACTAGCCCCGCTCCGCTAGCCCCACTCCACTAGCCCCACACTGAAAACTCAGGCGAAACCCGAACCCCAGCCCCGATAGCGGACCGGGGTACCGGTTTCTCCTGAATTTTCATGGGGTTCATAGGATGCTGTCGATAGGTTGAGAGCCATGACCCGGCCCTCGTTCGCGCGACGACTGTTCGCGTCACTCGCGGCCGGGATCCTGACCGCGGCAGCGGCATCCGCCGCTGTCGTGCTCGCGGTCTACTTCGTGGTCATCGTCGCGGGGGTGTCGGGCACATTCCTGTCGATCGCGCACGACTTCTTCTTCTCCGGTGTCGTGCTGGTCGTCGTCCTCACCGCGGGCGCGCTGCTCGGCGGTCTGGCCACCCGGCGCCGCGCGTTCGGCACCGGCGTCGCGAGCGCACTCATCGCGCCGTACTTCGGGGTCGTCATCCTCGACTCCGTGCGCGGGACGACTTCACGACCGCATCCGACAACGCCTTCCTCAGCCTGATCCTCGGCAACCTGGGCCTGGTCGTCGCGACCGTGCTGGCGACGGTCTTCATCGCCGTGCGCGCCTATCGCTGGGCGTTCGGCCTGCGGATCGTGGCGCCGCCCGAGGTGCACCGGGTGGCGCTGGTGCGCGCGCCCGCCAAGACCCTGTCGAAGGGCCAGCTCACGCACCTCAAGCGCCGTCCCGTTCGCTGTGCGCGAAGGCGCTCGACCCAGTGGGACGGCGTATGTCGCGGCGCTCGAGGCCGAGGGCTTCAGCACCCGCGGAGATCGACGCCGACGACGCCCACCCCGACTGCGTCGTTCATCGAAGACACGGTCGTCATGCTCGGGCCAGGTCGCGGTCGATCACGAGTCCCGGCGCCGACGCCGCGCCAGGGCGAAGAGGATGCCGTCGAGGCGACCGGTCGCGCGAACTCGGTCTCGACACGCGCCACATCCGCCAGCCCGGAACGCTCGACGGCGGCGACGTGCTGAAGGTCGGCGAGACCATCTACGTCGGCCGCGGCGGCCGCACCAACGCCGAGGGCATCCGCCAGTTCCGCGCGATCGCGACTCGAGCTCGGCTACACCGTCGTCGGCAGTTCCGGTGACGAAGGCGCTGCACCTGAAGAGCGCGGTGACGGCGCTCCCGGATGGCACGGTGATCGGGCATCCGGCGCTCGTCGACAACCCCGTCGATCTTTCCGCGCTACCTCGAGGTTCCCGAGGTCGAGGGCGTCGCGGTCGTGGTGCTCACCAACAACTCGGTGCTCATGTCTGCCGTCCGCGCCGAAGACGGCGGCGCTCATCGAAGACCTCGGCTATCGGGTGACGACGGTCGACATCAGCGAGTTCGAGAAGCTCGAGGGCTGCGTCACCTGCCTGTCGGTGCGCATCCGCTAACTCGCACAGAGCGCAATCGTTCGTCGAGTTACCTTGCACTTGACGCCGCTACGCGCCTATATGTCTGAAAGGCTGCTCGGGGAGCGCCGGTGTACAACGTCGGGTCCGCCGCGCGGCTTACTACAAGTCGCATACCAGGAGGACGTCAATGATGAAGACAGCATTTGCTACGGCACGCACTTTCGCGGGAGCCAGCACTGTCGGTGCTCGCCACGACCGCTCTGCGACCGCGCCAGTAGCCGCAGCCGCACCCGCAGCCCTTCGTCGCGGCGCCCTCGGGCGAGCCGCATCCCTGACTCAAGTTCACAGTCCTTTCGCGACTGTTTCGTCGTCGCGCGCCTTAACCGTCAAGGAAATCTCATGTCTTCAGTCGAACGACCGTCGCGGTCGCTCTCCCGCTCGCCTCGGAACCTTCCGCTCGATCCTGCGAATCTATCCGTTCGCCCGGATCGGCCTCGCGCCGCATCGTGCTCGGGATGGTCGCCGCGCTGCTCGCGGGCGTCGTCGCGCTGCTCATTCCGCAGGTGCTGCGACAGCTGGTCGACGGCCCGCTGAAGACCGGCGACTCGGCGCAGATCTGGCCGGCGGTCGGCATCGTGCTCGTGCTCGGCGTGCTCGAGGCGATGCTCATCGCGCTGCGCCGGTTCTTCGTGCTGCAGCCGGGCACCCGCGTCGAGGCGGCCATGCGCAACTCGCTCTACGCGCAGCTGCAGGACCTGCCCGTGAGCTTCCACGACCGCTGGCCGTCCGGCCAGCTGCTGTCGCGCGCGATCAGCGACCTGAGCCTCATCCGTCGCTGGATCTCGTTCGGCATCGTGCTGCTGATCGTGAACATCCTGACGATCGTGGTCGGCTTCGTGTTCCTCGTCGAGCATCTCGTGGATCCTCGGCGTGATCTTCGTGGTCTGCTCGATCCCGCTGTGGATCTACGGCTACGTGTTCGAGAGCAAGTACTCGGTGGTCGCCCGCCGCAGCCAGGACCAGGCCGGCGACCTCGCGACCGCCGTCGAGGAGTCGGTGCACGGCATCCGCGTGCTGAAGGCGTTCGGCCGCGGCCCGCACCAGCTCGACCGGTTCTCGCGCCAGGCCGAAGAGCTTCGCGGCACCGAGATCGAGAAGGCGAAGGCGATCGCGGGCATCTGGTTCTGGCTGCTGCTGGTTCCGGATGTCACGTTCGCGATCTGCCTGCTCGCGGGCGTCTGGCTCGCGGCGAACGGCCAGATCACCGCGGGCGAGCTCGTGGCGTTCTTCGCGACCGCGACGGTGCTGCGCTTCCCGGTCGAGTCGATCGGGTTCCTGCTGTCGATGACGTTCGACACCCGCACGGCGGTCGACCGCTTCTTCGAGGTCATGGATGCGCCCAACACGATCCAGGATCCCGAGCAGCCCGAAGACGATCGCGCAACCCGCAGGGCCGCCTGAGCTTCAACGACGTGCACTTCCGCTACGAGGACTCGGCCGCGCAGTACCCCGACCTGATCGACGGCCTCGACCTCACGCTCGAGCCGGGCGAGACCATGGCGCTCGTCGGCCTGACCGGATCGGGCAAGTCGACCGTGACCGCGCTGACCACGCGCCTCTACGACGTGACCGGCGGGTCGATCACCCTCGACGGCGTCGACATGCGCGACCTGACCCGCTACGACCTGCGCAAGCACATCGCGATGGCGTTCGAGGATGCGACGCTGTTCTCGGCGTCCGTGCGCGACAACGTGCTGCTCGGTCGCCCCGAGGCGAGCGAGGCCGACCTGGCCGAGGCGCTCGAGATCGCACAGTCGGCGTTCGTCTACGAGCTGCCCGACGGGCTCGACACCAAGGTCGGCGAGGAGGGGCTCAGCCTGTCCGGCGGGCAGCGCCAGCGGCTCGCGCTCGCGCGCGCGGTCGCGGCGAAGCCCGGAGGTGCTCGTGCTCGACGACCCGCTGTCGGCACTGGATGTCGACACCGAGGCTCTCGTCGAGGCGGCGCTGCGGCGGGTGCTCGCATCCACGACGGCGCTGATCGTCGCGCACCGGCCATCCACGGTCATGCTCGCCGACCGGGTCGCGCTGCTGCAGGGCGGCCGGATCACGGCGGTCGGCACGGCACTCCGAGCTGCTGGCATCCAACGAGCACTACCGCTTCGTCATCTCGAGCCTCGAGGACGAAGAGGCGCGCGAAGCCGCCGAGCGCGAACGGCAGAAGAACGACAGAACCGACCCGAATCGAGAGGGGGTGGCGAAGTGAGCGTCACCGGTGTTGAAGGAGAAGAGCGCGACGACCTCGACAAGGCGGAGTCGCGCCAGCTGCGCCAGCGCTCCGTGCGCCTGCTCGGGTCGCTGCTGCGCCCGCTGCGCGGCAAGGTCGCCTGGACGTTCGTGATCGTCGTCATCTCGACCGCTGCCCAGATCGCCGGGCCCGCCCTGATCGCGTTCGGCATCAACGTCGGCCTGCCCGCGCTGCTCAAGCACTACGACTGGGCGCCGCTGACCGCGACCGTCATCGCCTACCTGGTCGCGGCGGTTGTCGGGCGCGTGGCTGATCTCGTCGTACACGGTGCTGAGCGCGCGCATCAGCCAGGCCATCCTGATCGACCTGCGCAAGCGGGTCTTCCGGCACACCCAGCTGCTGAGCCTCGAGTTCCACGAGACCTACACGTCCGGCCGCATCATCGCGCGCCAGACGAGCGACCTCGACACGATCCGCGAGCTGCTCGACTCGGGCATCAACCAGCTCATCCAGGGCGTGCTCTACATGGGGTTCATCGCGATCGCGCATGTTCTCGCTCGACTGGGTGAGCGGGGTCGTGCTGTTCGTCGCGCTCATTCCGCTGTACTTCCTGGCGCGCTGGTTCCAGAAGCGCTCGCAGAGCCTGTTCCGGCTCACGCGCGTCACCTCGGCCCGGGTCATCGTGCACTTCGTCGAGACCATGACGGGCATCCGCGCGGTCAAGGCGTTCCGCAAGGAGAAGCGCAACGAGACGGAGTTCGGCCGGCCTGGTCGAGGACTACCGGGCGGCGAACGGCACGCACCATCCAGCTGTTCGGCATCTTCGATCCCGGGCTCATCCTGATCGGCAACCTGACGCTCGCCGCCATCCTGCTGGTGGGCGGCCTTCGGGTGGCGACGGGTGGTGTCGAGATCGGCACCCTGCTCGCGGTGCTGCTGTACACGCGGCAGTTCTTCGGGCCGGCCGAGGAGATGGCGATGTTCTACAACGCGCTACCAGTCGGCGTCGGCCGCGCTCGAGAAGATCTCGGGCGTGCTCGAGGAGGAGCCGAGCGTTCCCGACCCGGTGAAGCCGATCGACCTGTGGAAGGCGAACGGGCGCGTCACGTTCGACGGCGTCGAGTTCGCCTACAACAACGATCGCGTCGTGCTGCCGGCGTTCGACCTGGACATCCCGGCCGGCCAGACGATCGCGCTGGTCGGCTCGACGGGTGCGGGCAAGTCGACGCTGGCGAAGCTGATCTCGCGGTTCTACGACCCGACCGAGGGCGAGGTCGAGCTCGACGGGATCGACCTGCGCAAGCCTGCATCCGAAGGACCTTCGGCGCGCCATCGTGATGGTGACGCAGGAGGCGTACCTGTTCTCCGGGAGCGTCGCCGACAACATCGCGCTCGGAAAGCCGGATGCGACGCGCGACGAGATCGTCGCGGCCGCGAAGGCGGTCGGCGCGCACGAGTTCATCCAGTCGCTGCCCGACGGCTACGACACCGACGTGAACAAGCGCGGTGGGCGGGTGTCGGCGGGCCAGCGCCAGCTGCTCTCGTTCGCGCGCGCGTTCATCGCCGACCCGGTGGTGCTCATCCTGGACGAGGCGACGGCGTCGCTCGACATCCCGAGCGAGCGGCTCGTGCAGGAGGGCCTGCAGACCCTGCTGGCCGACCGCACCGCGATCATCATCGCGCACCGCCTGTCGACGGTCGCGATCGCCGACCGGGTGCTCGTGATGGAGCACGGCGTGATCGTCGAGGACGGCCCGCCGAACGAGCTCATCGCCGGCACGGGCCGCTTCGCGCAGCTGCACGCCGCCTGGCGCGACTCGCTGGTCTAGCCCGTCGGCTGTGCCCCGCGCGTCACGTCAGGCCGCGGCGTAAGTCCCTCCGTTCGGGCCGACATCGCCTGCGCGCGCGGGTGATGTCGTCCCGAACGGGCGAAGTGGCGGGGCTAGAGCGGGTCGGCCTGCCCGAGGCTCCAGACCGCCACACCGCCGAGGTGCATCGCGCGGGCGAGGGCTTCCCGTGCGGCGATAGGAGCGGGCATCCGACCACCAGATCGTCGTTCCGTCGGGTAATGTCGCGTGCCACTCCTGCTGGGTCGAATCCCAGCGAGCTGTCGCGTGGTTCTTCTTCACAAGCGCCCGCGCCTGAGCAACCGTGTACGGTCCGCCGCCGCGCGGGCTGCCGCCCACGGAGTCACTCGGCCACGAGTACCCGTATTCGCCGATCCCGAGTTGGATCTCGGCCGCCGGAAGAGCTCGGGTGAGTGCTTTCAGCGACGATTTCGCCCACGGCAACCCGCCGATCGGTCCGGCGGACGACCAGGTCGGCCCGTGCTGGTCGTAGGCCATCAGCACCACGTGATCGACGCTCGCACCGAGCGTGGTGACGTCGTAGCCGAGGTCGGCGTAGCTGCCGGTGGTGGCGATGAGGCAGATCGAGATGCTCGACTTGGGGAGCGCGGCGCGCAGCTCCTTCGCGAACGCGTCGAGCCCGGCGTTGTCGTCGCGCGTGTGCCCGGCCGCGCCGAAATTGTTGAGCGACTCGAGGTCGATGGTGATGCCGTTCCAGCCCTGTGACGTCACGTCGGCAACGAGGTCGGCGATGACCGTGCTGCGGTCGGCCTGCCGAGTTGAGCATGGTCTTCGCGAGGTCGGGATCGAAGTCGCCCAGGGTGTTCGAGTAGTTCGAGAACAGCAGTTCGGCCGTCTTGTGCAGCTTGTGCGCTTCGCTCAGCAGCCTGAGGTTGGCGGAGCCGACCGGGCTCACCCCGGCGGCGTCCGAGGTCAGGCTGACGCCGTCGACTCCGACCATTGTCATGACCTTGCGACTGGCGGCGAGCTGGGCGGCGGTGGTCGAGCCGGCCGACGCGTAGCCGGTCACACGAAACGGTGGGGCGGCGGCGCAGCCGGCGGTCAGCGCGACCACGGCGGCAGCCCCGAGGGCGCCCGCCGCGATCCGGCGGAGCCTCACCGCCCCGGCACCCAGCGTGCGGCGGCGAGATCGACCCGGAACACTCCGCTCGCACGTCCACCGGAGTGGGGTCGATTCGGCGCGGTAGTACTCCAGCGCTCGCGACTCGTGATCCAGTGCGGGATGCCCGCTCGCGCGCACCACGCGCCACCACGGCACATCACCGCCGTAGTAGGCCATGACCTGCCCGACGCCGCGCGCCGCGCGCGAACCGATCGCGGCCGCGACATCGCCGTAGCTCATGACCCTGCCCGCCGGGATCTCGCTCGACCACGGCAAGTACGCGAGAAACGAAGTCCTCGCCCGGTTCGGTCACGCGCCGTGCTGGCCGCGTCGCTGGCCCGAGCACGACGTAGTTCTCGAACTCGCCGAACGCGCGTGAACCCAAGCGACTCGTAGAGCGGCAGCGCCGGCGAATCCCGCTCGAGTGTCATGCAGCGCGACCCGGTCCTCGCCGCGGGAGTCGAGCAGCGTGGTGAGCAGTGCGCGGCCGAGGCCCTTGCCGCGCTCCTCCTCTTCGACGGCGAGTTCGGCGACCTCGAAGTGGCCACCCAGCCAGGCCTTCTCGAGGGAGGGGTGGATGCGCGCCGCCACGTAGTCGGTCCAGTACTGGCCGTGCTCGCCGATGTAGCCGTAGCAGAACCCCACGAGCTTGCCGGCGCCGTTGCGCGCGGCCGTCATCGCGAATCCCTCGCGCTTGAGGTGGCGCGGGAAGATGTCGTTCTCGAACGCCACGATGCCGAGCTCGGACTTGTCCCAGTGCGACGCCGAGAATGCGGTGCGGTAGCTGGTGAGAATCTCGGACTCGAGCAGCGCGGCCTCATCGGGCCCCAGCAGTTCGATCGTGCAGTCCGTGGTCGGGGCGCCAGCGGTTTCGTTCACAGTTCGAGTGCTCCAATGTTTTCGCCGTACTGGGTCTGCCCGATCACGACGAAGCCGATGTGCAGGAAGAACTGCTCGGGGCCGTCCTCGCCGGGCTCCCAGATGACGTAGAGCTTGTCGAATCCGCGGCTGCGGGCCTCATCGGCGAGGGCGTGCGCGGCGAATTTTCCGATGCCGAGTCCCTGCGCCGATGCGGCGACGTTGATTCGCCAGATGCAGCTGCGGAATTCATCCTGTTGCGCCTCCGGATCGAAGTTGCCGCGGATGAACCCGACCACCTCGTCTTTCCGTCGGTGCTGTCGATGACGACCCGCGGCCACGAGGTCGCGGGGTTGATGTAGGCGTCGGCGATCGCGTACGACGTCGGCGTAACGAACTGCTCCTGGCCCCGCCGCAGCGTCAGGCCGTTCGCGGCCACGATGGTCTTGGCCGAGAGTTCTTCTAGCCGGAGGTCTCCCATGCACTCAGGGTAACCGCTGAATGTTTCCACCAGTACTCGGTGAGATCTCATTCACGTGGATGCGCGGCGAATAATCGCGAGAAGATAGTTGAGTGAACATCACTGGTGCCGTTCTCGAGGAGGTCGGGCGCGACCGCCCCTTTGCCGGGTCTCGTCCGCTCACGGTGGGACCGCTGCAGTTGGATGACCCCGGGCCCGGCGAGCTGCTGGTGCGATCGAGGCCGCCGGTGTCTGCCACTCCGACCTCTCGGTGGTCGACGGCAACCGCGTGCGGCCGGTGCCGATGCTGCTGGGCCATGAAGCCGCCGGCACGATCCTCGCCCTCGGGCCCGGCGCCGCGGGCACCGGACGCTCGCGGCTCGCGGTGGGCGATCGAGTCGTGATGACCTTCGTTCCGCGCTGCGGGCATTGCGCGGGGATGCGCCACCCACGGTCGACTGCCGTGCGAGGCCGGCACCGCCGCGAACAACGCGGGCACGCTGCGTCGGCGGCGCCCGCCGTCTCTGGCGCGACGGCGAGCCGGTGAGCCATCACCTCGGTGTCTCGGCGTTCGCGACCCACGCGGTGGTCAACCGGTCGTCGGTCGTTCGCGTCGATCCGGACGTGCCGGCGGATGTCGCGGCGGTGCTCGGCTGCGCAGTGCTGACCGGCGGCGGCGCGGTGCTCAACGCCGGCCGGCCCGAGCGCGGCGAGACGGTCATGGTCGTCGGGCTCGGGGGAGTCGGGATGGCCGCACTGCTCACGGCAATCGCCGAGGGTCATCCGGTGGTCGGGTGTCGACGCGCTGCCCGAGAAGCTCGAGCGGGCGCTCGAGCTGGGGGCGAGCGAGGTCTTCACTCCCGCGGAGCTGGCCGAGTCGGGTGTCACCGCGTCTGTGGTCGTCGAGGCCGCCGGCAACGCTCGGGCGTTCGAGACCGCGGTGCGGCGCCACGTCGCCGGGCGGAACCACGGTGACGTGTCGGGTTGCCGTCGCCTTCCGCCGATGGCCGAGCATCTCGCCGCTGGCCCTGGTTGCGCAGGCGCGCTCGATCGTCGGCAGTTACCTCGGGTCTGCGGTGCCCCAGCGCGACATCCCGCGCTATGTCGAGCTGTGGCGTGCCGGGCGGCTGCCGGTGGAGCAGCTGATCTCGTCGCGCATCCGGCTGGACGACATCAACGAGGCCATGGATGAGCTCGCCGATGGCCGCGCGATCCGCCAGATCATCGAGTTCTGACGCGCGGGCCCAAACATACCGGCTGGTCGGTATTATCGAATCGGTAGCGCATCCCGGCCACCGCATCCTCCGGCACACGGCAATGGAGCCAGCACATGACGTCGACCTCGGCCAACACACCAGGCAGTGGTGCGACGCAGTCGAGGCCGCTGCCGGGTCTCGACGTGCGCGCCCTGCAGGACTGGCTGCTTCAGAACCAGCCCGAACTGCGTCGGAGCGGTGCCCCTCAGCGCGAGCCTGATCGCGGGCGGTCGCAGCAACCTCACCTACGCGATCCGCGGGGCGGCCGAGCCGCTCGTGCTTCGGCGACCGCCGCTCGGCCACGTGCAGTCGACGGCCCACGACATGGCTCGCGAGTTCCGCGTGATCTCGGCGCTGCGCGGCAGCCGCGTTCCCGTGCCGCGCGCGGTGCGGTACGTGGATGACCCGACCGCCGGCGTCGACGCGCCGTTCTACCTGATGGAGCGCGTCAAGGGCCGCCCGATCGTCACCCGCGACGACAACGCGGCGTACAACCCCGCGCAGCTGCGCGAACTGAGCCTCGACCTCGCCCGCACGCTGGCCCACCTGCACTCGATCGACCCCGACGACGGTCGGCCTCGGCGACTTCGGCCGACCCGACGGATTCCTCGTGCGCCAGGTCGAGCGCTGGGGCAAGCAGTACGACGGCTCGCGCAATCGCGAACTTCCCGAGCTGGATGCGCTGCAGGCGCGAGCTGCACGCGGGCATCCCCGAGACGCGCCGGTCGTCCATCCTGCACGGCGACTACCGCCTCGACAACGCGCTCGTGCGCGACATCGCCGGGGCCCCGCAGCTGAGCGCCATCCTCGACTGGGAGATGGCGACCCTCGGCGACTCGCTCACCGACCTCGGCCTGCTCGGCCTGTACTGGAACATCAACGCGCTCGACAGCGAGCTGCAGGGCGCGGTGCCGAGCGCCGTCGACATCGCGGCGGGCTACCCGACCTTCGAGGAGCTCGTCGACGAGTACTCGGAGACGGCGGGAGTCACGCGTGCCCGAGCTGCCGTGGTACCTGGGCCTCGCGGCGTTCAAGCTCGCGGTCATCCTCGAGGGCATCCATTTCCGGTTCCAGGCCGGCCAGACCGTGGGCGCCGGATTCGACCAGATCGGCGCTCTCGTCACGCCGCTCGCGCGGGCCGGCCGCGCCTACCTGAGGAGGCGTGAGCCATGGACTTCGCACTCGGATCGCACGACGACCGAGCTGCTCGGCACGCCTTCAGGCCTTCATGGACGAGCGGGTCTACCCGGCCGAACACGTGCTCGACGAGCAGCTTCGCCGAAGCCCCGACGGCTGGGCGCCGCAGCCCGATCGATCGCCGAGCTGCAGGCCGAGGCACGCGCTCGCGGACTCTGGAACCTCTTCCTGCCGGGAGCGGATGGCGCGGGGCTGACCAACCTGCAGTACGCACCGCTCTGCGAACTGCTCGGCCGAAGCCCGAAGCTCGGCCCCGTTGCGACCAACTGCTCCGCCCCCGACACCGGCAACATGGAGTTGCTGTCGGCGCTACGGCACCGACGAGCAGAAGGCGCAGTGGCTCGCGCCGCTGCTCGACGGCAGCATCCGGTCATCGTTCTGCATGACGGAGCCGGATGTCGCGTCCTCCGACGCGACCAACATCCAGACTCGCATCGACCGCGACGGCGACGAGTACGTGATCACGGGCCGCAAGTGGTGGTCGACGGGTGCGATGAACCCGGACGCGAAGCTGCTCATCGTGATGGGCAAGACCGACCCGACGGCGGAGCGTCATCGCCAGCAGACCATGGTGCTCGTGCCGCGCGATACGCCGGGCGTCACGCATCGTTCGACCCGCTGACCGTCTTCGGCTACAACGACCGCGATCACGGCGGCCACGCCGAGGTGCGACTTCGACGGCGTGCGGGTCCCGGTCGTCGAACGTGCTCGGCGGCGAGGGCGAGGGTTTCGCGATGGCGCAGGCGCGGCTCGGCCCGGGCCGCATCCACCACTGCATGCGCGCCATCGGGATGGCGGAGCGAGCGCTCGAGCTCGGTCGCGAGCGCGCGAACGCCCGGGTCGCGTTCGGTCGCCCGCTCGCCGACCAGGGCGTCATCCGCGAGTGGTTCGCGGAGGCGCGCGTCGAGATCGAGGCGAACCGCCTGCTCGTGCTGAAGACCGCGTGGCTCATGGACACGGTCGGCAATCGCGCCGCGCACTCCGAGATCCAGGCCATCAAGATCGCGGTGCCGCGGATGCTCGAGAAGATCCTCGACCGCATGATGCAGCTCTTCGGCGCCGCCGGGATGTCCGACGACTTCCCGCTCGCCGAGTTCGCGGCGGGCGCGCGGGCGCTGCGCCTCGCCGACGGGCCCGACGAGGTACACCTGAACGCCCTCGGCCGCGCCGAGCTCCGCAACCGCTGACAACACACACCCACGCCAACGAGCAGGAGAACACATGGCAGACAAAGCGCACCGCGATCGTGACCGGCGCGGGCCGCGGCATCGGCGCCGCGATCGCGCTGCGACTGGCGAAGGACGGCAACCGGGTCGGCGTCATCGACCTTCGTGAGGCCGACACCACGGCCACGGTCGACGCCATCATCGCGAGGCGGGCGGCGAGGCGGTCGGTGTCGGCGCGGATGTCGCCAACTCCGAGGCAGGTCACGGCCGCGGTCGAGCGCAGATCGCCGACGAGCTCGGCGCGCCGACCATCCTGATCAACAACGCGGGCATCCTGCGCGACAACCTGCTCTTCAAGATGACGGAAGACGACTGGGATGCCGTGATCGGCGTGCACCTGCGCGGCGCGTTCCTGATGACGAAGGCGGTGCAGAAGTTCCAGGTCGAGGCGAACTGGGGCCGCATCGTGAGCCTCTCGAGCACGTCGGCGCTCGGCAACCGCGGGCAGGCCAACTACTCGGCCGCGAAGGCGGGCATCCAGGGCTTCACCAAGACGCTCGCGATCGAGCTCGGCCGCTACAACGTCACGGCCAACGCGATCGCACCGGGCTTCATCGCGACCGACATGCTGCGCCAGACGGCGGAGCGGATGCACGTTCCGTTCGACGACTTCATGGCGGCCGCCGCGAAGGAGATCCCGGTGGGCGCGCTGGGGAGTTCCCGAGGACATCGCCGCTGCCGCGTCCTTCTTCGTGAGCGACGAGGCGTCCTTCGTCTCCGGCCAGGTGCTCTACGTCGCGGGAGGGCCGAAGGCATGACCCACTACGCCTCGATCGCCGAACTCGAGGCGGCGATCGGCGCCGCTCCCGAGTCGAGCGACTGGATGACCATCGACCAGGCACCGCATCGACGAGTTCGCGGAGGCGACGGGCGACCACCAGTGGATCCACGTGGACCCCGAGCGAGCAGCACAGGGGCCGTTCGGCACCACGATCGCCCACGGGTTTCTGACGCTGTCGCTGATCTCCGACCTGCTGTTCGGGCTGACCACGGTCGAGGGCAGCCCGATGGTCATCAACTACGGGCTCGACAGGGTGCGGTTCCTGGGCGTGGTGCCCGTGAACAGCCGGGTGCGGGCGCATGTCGCAGCTCACCGCGGTGACGCCGGTTGCGCAGGGTGTGCGAGTGAGCTCGACCGTCACCATCGAGATCGAGGGCGTCGAGAAGCCGGCACTGGTCGCCGAGTCGATCGCCCTGTTCGTGCTCGACGCTCCGTGACCCTCGACGACCTTCTCGCGCGAACCGTCGCCCAGCTCGAGGCTGCCGGCGTGCACGACGAGGCGCTCGCCGCGTGGAAGCACTCGAAGGGCGTGTTCGGCATCGGCGCATCCGACTCGCTTGTGCCGGCCGGACGGGCCTGGCGGCTCGGTGTTCTTCTGCTCGACCGCGGGCGCTTCCTGTATTCGACGGGCGAGGTGACGCGCGCTGTTCAGCCCGGTCGCGCCGCCGTCAACCGGTCGGCGGCGGGTGAGGAACGTCGCGCCATCCGTGCGATCGCGGCTCGCGGCGACTTTGCGCGCGGCGAGGTCATCAACCACGGCTGGCAGCCGATCGCCATCGATGAGGCGAGCCTCGCGGCGGGGTCGGGGCCGCTCTCGCTCCGGGACGGCGTGGTGGTGGTGCGCTTCGACCCCGGAGACCTCGGCGTCGCGCCACTCGAGCGCTACCTGGCCGACCGGGTCGGCATCCTGCTGGGCGACTGAGCGGCTCGCCGGATCAGCTGTCGTTGCGCGGTCGAGTCCAGTGCTCGCGAAGAAACATCCTGCCGAACCACTTGCTGAGCCCGTTGCCGTCGTACTCTTCGGGGTCATCGGCCTCGAACACGGCGTCGCCCGTGTGCGGCAGCTGCAGGTTCGGGATGTCGGCCTCCGCGAGCTTGCTGTGCACGGCGGTCGTGGTGATCAGACCCACCTGGTCGGCGGTCACGAACCGCAGGCCCTCCGGTGTCGCGACGACCAGCCCGTCGAACAGGTCGAGCGAGGAGTCCGCGAGCACGTGCTCGACGTTCCCGATGACGCTGCCCGTGGTGGTGAGCACGGGCGTGCCCTTGGTCAGTGCTTCGTATGCGATGGGAACTTCCTCGGCCATGCGTCGATTGTAGGCCGAGCGCCTCAATCATCCCTGAGACCGACGCCCGCCGTGGGGGCGGTGGCTAGCCTCGAGGTGTGAGCAGCGAGACGTGGCCGGGTCGAGCGGCGACCACGCCGGCCATCCGGGCGTGGCTGGTGGCCTTCATCGTCTGCCTCGTGCTCGCCGGCGCCACCGCGTTCCCGCTGGTGTCCGAGCTGCGGCTGGCGTCCGGTGTGCTGCACGACGTCGGCGCGGCGCGCGTGCTCCCCGGGCTGGTGACGTGGATCGACCGGGTGGACGCGGCCGTCGCCGCCACCAACGCCCGGTATCCGTTCATCTTCTACGGCACCGACTGGCTCGCATTCGCGCACCTGATGATCGCGGTCGCGTTCATCGGCCCGCTCCGCGATCCGGTGCGCAATATCTGGGTGGTGCAGTTCGGCATGATCGCCTGCGCGTGCGTGATTCCCCTCGCCGCGATCGCGGGACCGGTGCGGGGCATCCCGCTCGGGTGGGAGTTCATCGACATGTCGTTCGGCGTGGTCGGCATCATCCCGCTCATCGTCGTGTACCGGCTCATCCGGCGGCTCGAGCGCGAACGGCAGGCCGTCGGGGTGACTCAGACCAGCGGCGCGCTGTCCTGAAGGTCGTCGGCGGTGACGTCGAACGCGCGCATCCAGGCGATGAACTGCGGTTCGGCGAACGACGGCAGCACGCTCACGGGTTTACCGTGGGCGGCCAGGTTTCGAAGCATCGTTTTCGCGAGGGCCCGACGGCGATATTCGATGAGACCCACCACGATCGCCCAGGGCACCAGCAGGATCAGTGTTGCGGCGAGCAGCGTGCCCGCCTTCGCCACCAGGAAATACCAGGCGAGCATCACCGCGGCGATCAGGTACAGGATGGTCGTCACCACGTTCGACCAGGCGCGAAGCCTCGTCAGCGAGGTGGCGTACGCGGTGCCGACGATCGGCTGCCAGGTGCGCCAGTAGCCTCGCGGCCAGATGGCACCATCACCCTCGCCGGCCACTACGCCCCCGTGCGGTGCGGGATGCCGGCGGTCATGCCACCGTCGACGACGAATTCCGCGCCGGTCGAGTACGACGAGTCGTCGCTGGCCAGGAAGACGATCATCTTCGACACCTCTTCGGGCTTTCCCGGGCGGTGCTGGGGGATCTGCAGCTGCCGTGAATCGATGTCGGCGGTCATCGGGGTCTCGATGTAGCCCGGATGCACGGAGTTGACGCGGATGCCGAACCCGCCGAGCTCCTGCGAGGCCGACTTGGTGAGCCCGCGTACCGCGAACTTCGAGGCCACGTAGCCGTGCAGGTACGCGCCGCCGCGCAGGCCCTCGACCGACGAGATGTTGATGATCGAGCCGTGCTTCGCCTTCTTCATGCCCGGTACGACCGCTCGGATGCCGAGGAACACGCCCGTCTGGTTGACAGCGATGATGGCGTTCCACATGTCGAGCGTGTACTGCTCGAACGGTGCACCGTGGGCGATGCCCGCGTTGTTGACCAGCATCGTCACAGTGCCGAACGCCTTCTCGGCGGCCGCGATCGCATCCGCCCAGCTGTCTTCCTTCGTGACGTCGAGGTGCACGTAGACGGCGTTGTCGCCGAGTTCGGCGGCAAGCGCCTCGCCCTGTTCGTCGAGGATGTCGGCGAGCACGACCTTCGCGCCCTCCGCGAGCAGCGCGCGTGCATGGGTCTCGCCCATTCCGCGTGCGCCGCCCGAGATCAGCGCCACTTCTCCGTCGAGTTTCATTGCGGACTCCCTTGGTTCGTGGTTCTGCTGGTTCTGGTTGGCTGGTGTCACGACGCTGGCGAGGTAGAGGTCGGTGATTTCGGTGGCGACCTGCTGCTTCGACAGCGGGCCGCCCGGCGAATACCACTGCGCCAGGTAGTGCACGTCGGAGAAGAAGTGGGCGATCAGGATGGCCGGCGGGATGTCGGTGCGGAAGACGCCCGCCTCGCGGCCGCGCTCGAGGATGGCCTCGAACGCGTCGTTGTATTCGCGGCGGCGGCGTTTGACCTCGCTGCTGCCGCTTCTCGCTCAGCATGTGCTGCGAGCGGAAGAAGACCGCGCCGTCGGCAAGCCCGTCGATGGAGGTCACGATGACGTCCTCGCACACCAGCCGCATGTCTGCTGCGCGGTCGAGGCCCGCGGGCGACGATCTCGTCGAGGTGCTCGCGCTGCAGCGACAGCAGCCGATCGTAGATGTCGAAGAGCAGGTCGTCCTTCGACTTGAAGTAGTGGTAGAGCGCGCCCTTGGTGACGCCGGCGGCATCCACGATCTGCTGCACGCTGGTCTGGGCGTAGCCGTGCTGCGCGAACAGCTCGACCGAGACGCGCATCGAGTCGCTCGGGCATCGGGCACGGTGCTGGTCTGCGCCATCGGTCACCTCACAGCACCGGGCGCGAGCGAGCCGCCGCCGTCGATGACCAGGGTCTGGCCGGTGATCCAGGCGGCGTCGTCGGAGAGCAGGAACGCGACCGGCCCGGCGACATCCGTCGGCGACCCCCAGCCGCTTCAGCGGGTAGGTGGCCGCGACCTGCTCCTCGCGGCCCTCGTAGAGCGCCTTCGCGAAATCGGTCTTGATGACGGCGGGGGCGACCGCGTTGACGCGGATGCCCGGCGCGAGCTCGTAGGCGAGCTGGGTGGTGAGGTTGATGAGGGCCGCCTTGGAGACGCCGTAGAGCGCGATGCCGGGCGCGGCGGTGACGCCGGCGATGGAGGCGATGTTGACGATCGCCGTCGATGAGCCCCGCGGCGACGGCGTCCCGGCTCCAGGCCAGGCTGCCGAGCACGTTGACCTCGAAGATCTTGCGCACGGCCTCGTCGCTGACGTCGCAGGGCCTTGCCGTAAGCGGGGTTGATGCCGGCGTTGTTGACCAGGAAGTCGAGCGCGCCCGAAGTCGGCCGCGATGCGCGCGAACACCTCGGCGCGGTGGTCGGCGCTGTCGGCCTTGCCGGCGATGCCGATGGCGTGCGCTGGATCCGCCGAGCTGCTCGACGGCGGCATCCAGTGTCTCCTGCCCGCGCGCGGTGATCACGACGCGGGCGCCGTCATCCACGAGGCGCTGGGCGATCGCGAGGCCGATGCCCCGGCTGGCCCCGGTGACGAGTGCGGTTTTGCCGTCGAATCGACCCACGGATGCTCCTCACTGAGCGGACTGGCGTCTGAGTCGGCCGTCGGCTATGGTGCAGCGTTCCGACCGGTTGGTATGTTCGATCCTAGGACCTGTGGATGAGCGAAGGAGCTTTCTCATGTCGAACGTCGGCACCCCGCAATCGAACATCGCCGTCGGAGGGATTCGCCGATGCCAGCGATTCGACGGCCTGCGCGACGCAGTTGCGGCGAGCAACTCGCCTCCGGCGAAGAGGTCGGCGCGTCGCTCGCCGTCGTCGAGCACGGCAAACCCGTCGTCGACCTGTGGGGCGGCTTCGCCGATCGAGACGCGCACTGCCCCCTGGGAGCGCGACACCATCACCAACGTCTGGTCGATCACCAAGACCATGACGTCCCTGGCCGCGCTCATGCTCGCCGATCGCGGACTGCTCGACCTCGACGCGCCCGTCGCGACCTACTGGCCCGAGTTCGCCCAGAACGGCAAGGCCGCCATCACCGTCAAACAGGTGATGTCGCACACGGGCGGGGTCAGCGGATGGGAGATGCCGTTCACCCTCGAGCAGCTCTACGACTACGAGGAAGCGACCTCGCACCTCGCCGCGCAGGCCCCGTGGTGGGAGCCCGGCACCGCATCCGGCTACTCGCTGCTCAACTTCGGGCACATCGTCGGCGAGATCGTGCGTCGCGTCTCGGGCAAGACCCTGAAGTCGTTCGTGGCCGAGGAGATCGCCGGGCCGCTCGGTGCCGACTTCACGATCGGGGTGCCGCGAAGCGCCTACGTCGCGCGTCAGCGATGTCATCCCGCCGCCCCCCGCGGCGATGGACCTGTCGCAGCTGCCCCCGGGGCATCCCGCGCTGAAGACGTTCGGTCCCATCCCGATGGATGCGACCGTGACGCAGACGGATGCGTGGCGCGAGGCAGAGATCGGAGCCGCCAACGGGTTCGGCAATGCGCGCTCGGTCGCTCGCATCCAGTCGGTGATCACCAACGGGGGCGAGGTCGACGGCGTTCGCCTTCTGCACGAGAAGACCATCGATCGCATCTTCGAGGTGCAGTCCGACGGTGTCGACCTGGTGCTCTTCCAGCCCCTGCGGTTCGGCATCGGCTACGGGCTGCCCTCCCCGCAGGAGTCGCAGTTGCCCGACCGGCGTATCGCGTACTGGGGCGGATGGGGCGGATCGATCATCCTGAACGACGTCGACCGCGGCTTCACCTTCGCCTATGTGATGAACCGCATGGACGGCGACGTGCTCGGCTCGGCGCGCAGCGCCGCCTACCAGGCCGCATTCTTCGCCGCGATCGGTTAGCGCGCCGTTCCACAGGACGAATTCCATGGTGGAGCGATTCAACAGGACCGAGTCGCCATGGTTCGTCGCCGCATCCTGTCTACGGTTCGACCGCGACCATCGATCATCGGGCCGTGAGGTTAGCGCCGACGCCGACGGGAACGGTAGAGGTCTGAACTTTCGCGGCAGCGGGACGCTTCGCTTGCGCCAGTGCCACGTTTTCAAGGTCACACGACGCCCAAAGAGATTGCCCATAACAGATGGAAGTGCGCAATATAGGACCGCATTCTTCGCCGCGATCGGTTAGCTTCGAGGCATGGCAACCGATCTCGGACCCGAAACCCTGACCGCTGCCGTACTCGAGAGTTTTGCCGCGACTCCGGACCCCCGCCTCGCGCGCGTTCTTTCGAGCCTGACGACCCACCTGCACTCGTTCGTGCGCGACGTGCATCCCACCATCGAGGAGTGGGAGTACGCGATCGGGTTTCTCACCGCCACCGGCCAGAAGAGCGACGAGTCGCGGCAGGAGTTCATCCTGCTGTCCGACGTGCTCGGCATCTCGATGATGGTCGAGACCCTGAACCACGAAGAGACCCCGGATGCCACCGACCCCACGGTGCTGGGACCGTTCCATGTCGTCGAGTCACCGGTGCGCGAATTCGGCGCCGAGATCTCGGCCGAGAGCACGGGAGAGGCGTGTCTCGTCCACGGCACCGTTTCATCACCGACGGGGGAGCCGATCGCCGGCGCCACAGTCGATGTCTGGCAGGCGAACGCCGAGGGGTTCTACGACGTGCAGCAGCCCGGAGTGCAGACCGTGGGAAACGGCCGTGGACTGTTCACGACCGACTCCGAAGGCCGCTTCGCATTCACCAGTGTGGTGCCCAGCTACTACCCGATTCCCACGGACGGCCCGGTCGGCATCCTGCTGGAGGCGACGAAGCGTCACCCGAACCGGCCCGCGCACATCCACTTTCTCGTGAAAGCCGCCGGGTTCACGGAGCTGACAACGCACATCTTCGTGGCGGGCAGCCCGTACATCGACTCCGACGCCGTGTTCGCGGTGAAGGAGAGCCTGGTCACCGAATTTCTGCCCAACGACGACCGTGAAACGGCCGAGCGGTTCGGGCTGCCCACGCCGTTTGCCGACGCCACGGTCGGCATTGTGCTCGAGCCCCTCCCGGACGGCGTCGCATGAGGCAGTTCCGTTACCGGGCGCAGCCCATGCGGGTGGTCTTCGGTGCCGGCTCGCTCGGCGACCTGGGGGCGGAGATCCGCGGACTGGGCCTCCAGCGCGTGCTCATCGTCTCCGGCGCGAGCCAGGCGCAGCTCGCGATGCGAGCCTCCGACGACATCGGTCCACTGAGTGCGGGGGTGCACGCCGAGGCGGTGCATGCACGTGCCCGTCGAAGCCGCGGCCGCCGCGATCGGAGTCGCTCGATCGAGTGCCGCCGACGGCATCGCCGCGATCGGCGGCGGGTCGACGGTGGGCCTCGCGAAGGCGATCGCCCGTGAGCTCGACCTTCCGATCATCGCGATCCCGACCTCGTTCGCCGGGTCGGAGATGACGACGTCTGGGGGCAGACCGCCGACGGCGAGAAGACGACCGGGCGCGACCCGAAGGTGCTTCCGGCGAGCGTCATCTACGACCCGGCCCTGGTCATGAGCCTGCCGGTGCCTCTCGCTGTGACGAGCGGGTTCAATGCGATCGCGCACGCCGTGGAGGGCCTGTACGCGCCGGACGCGTCGCCCATCATCTCGCTGGCCGCGCAGGAGGGCATCCGATCGTTCGTCGACGCCCTGCCCGCGCATCGCCGCAGACCCGACGAACCCCGAGCCGCGGTCGGATGCGCTCTACGGCGCGTGGCTCTGCGGTTCGGTGCTCGGTGCGACGACCATGGGGCTGCACCACAAGCTGTGCCACGTGCTCGGCGGCACGTTCGGGCTGCCGCACTCCGAGACCCACACGGTGCTGCTGCCCTACGTGCTGGCCTTCACCGCGCCCGCCATCCCGGCGGTGATCTCGACGCTGCGTGCGGCGACCGGCTTCGACGCCCCCGCCGCCGGCCTTCGGCAACTCGCCCTCGACCTCGGTGCCCCGCCCAACCTGTGGGGACTCGGGCCTCGCGAGGGCGACATCGCCCGCGCCGTCGGACTGGTCGACGGCATCCGCGTACTCGAATCCGCGCCAGGCGTCGGCGAGCGACATCCACGACATCCTGCTGGCGGCCATCACCGGCCGTCGCATCTAGCGCTCGTCGACCCGACTCAGGCCCGGAACGGCACCGGGTCGCCGAGCCACTGGGCGAGCGTGTCGCGCAGTCGCTGGGGGAGTTCGACCGGTCGACCCGACTCGGTGTTGACGAGCACGAGCGTCGTGCTCGCGATCGCGTAGACGGTCGCGCGGTCCGCGGAGCCGAGCTCGTAGCCGATGTCGAAGCTCGTGGTGCCGATCCGCGTGATCCAGAGCCGCGAGGTGATCGGGCCGTCCTCGTAGCCGAGCGGCGCCCGGTACTCGATTCGGTGCCCGGCCATCAGGCCGTTCGACCCGTCCGGGAACAGGTCGAACACCGAGAGCTCGCCCGGAACATCCGCCGGAGCCCTCTCGCCGAGCGGCGGCGTGAACAGCGCGAACCGGGTGTCCTCGAGGTAGCGGATGAAGAACACGTTGTTGACGTGGCCGTACGAGTCCATGTCGCCCCAGCGAACGGTGATCGGGGTCTGCAGCATGCTGTTCACGTTACCCATCCTCCCCGTGAGGGGCGTGAATCGGCTGTCTGGCCCCACTCCGGAGAACAGATTGGCGCCCCCGCAGGCGGAAAAAGTATCTTGATGTCGAGATACTTTGGAAAACGGGTAAGCTGGTTACGGCCCGATTGAGGCCGCGCGAGGCCAACGAGAGGAACTACCACCGTGGCAAAGATCAAGGTTGAAGGAACAGTCGTCGAGCTCGATGGCGACGAGATGACCCGCATCATCTGGCAGAAGATCAAGGACACCCTGATCCACCCCTACCTCGACATCAACCTCGACTACTACGACCTCGGCATCGAAAACCGGGACGCCACCGACGACCAGGTCACGATCGACGCGGCCCACGCCATCCAGAAGTACGGCGTCGGCGTGAAGTGCGCCACCATCACCCCCGACGAGGCGCGCGTCGAGGAGTTCGGCCTCAAGAAGATGTGGAAGTCGCCGAACGGCACCATCCGCAACATCCTCGGCGGTGTGATCTTCCGCGAGCCCATCATCATCTCGAACATCCCGCGCCTGGTGCCCGGCTGGAACAAGCCCATCATCATCGGCCGCCACGCGTTCGGCGACCAGTACCGCGCCACCGACTTCGTCTTCAAGGGCAGCGGGCAAGCTCACCGTGCAGTTCACGCCCGACGACGGCAGCGAGCCGCTCAAGTTCGACGTCTACGACGCCCCGGACGACGGCATCGCCCAGGTGCAGTACAACCAGGATGCGTCGATCCGCGACTTCGCGCGCGCCAGCCTCAACTACGGCCTGAGCCGCAACTACCCGGTATACCTGAGCACCAAGAACACCATCCTGAAGGCCTACGACGGCCGCTTCAAGGACATCTTCCAGGAGATCTTCGACGCCGAGTTCAAGGAGCAGTTCGAGGCCGCCGGTCTCACCTACGAGCACCGCCTCATCGACGACATGGTCGCCTCCGCCATGAAGTGGGAGGGCGGCTACGTCTGGGCCTGCAAGAACTACGACGGCGACGTGCAGTCCGACACCGTGGCGCAGGGCTTCGGTTCGCTCGGCCTCATGACCAGCGTGCTCTCGGTTCCCGACGGCAGCGGTCGTGGAGGCCGAGGCGGCGCACGGCACGGTGACGCGCCACTACCGCCAGCACCAGGCCGGCAAGCCCACCTCCACGAACCCGATCGCGTCGATCTACGCGTGGACCCGTGGGCTCTCGCACCGCGCGAAGCTCGACAACAACCCAGCGCTCGCCGAGTTCGCGGAGACCCTCGAGGATGTCGTCGTGAAGTCGGTCGAGGCCGGCCACATGACCAAAGACCTCGCCGCCCTCGTCGGACCGGACCAGAAGTGGGAGACCACCGAGGAGTTCCTCGACACCCTCGACAAGAACCTCGCCGCCCGCCTCGGCTAGGGCGCACGGGTCTCGATACGGCGGTTCGTGTTACTCGAGCTACCCCGGTGGTCGAGTAGTGCGCTCTGGCGCACCGCGTGGTGGTCGAGTAGCGCGCTCTGGCGCACCGCGCGGTGGTCGAGTAGTGCGCTCTGGCGCGCGTATCGAGACCCCGCCGCCCTCGTGGGCCTCGGGTCTCGATACGGCGGTTCGTTCCTCACGCGCCTACTCGACCACCGGAGTTACCCCGGTGGTCGAGTAGCGCGCTCTGGCGCGCGTATCGAGACCCCGCCGCCCTCGTAGGCCTCGGGTCTCGATACGCCCGGCCTCGCAAGCTCGGTCGTGCTACTCGACCACCGGAGTTGCCCCGGTGCCCTCCTGGGTCTCGGGTCTCGATACGCCCGGCCTCGCAAGCTCGGTCGTGCTACTCGACCACCGGAGTTGCCCCGGTGCCCTCGTGGGCCTCGGGTCTCGATACGGCGGTTCGTTCCTCGACGCGCCTACTCGACCACCGGAGTTGCCCCGCCGCCCTCGTAGGCCCCGGGTCTCGATACGCCCGGCCTCGCAAGCTCGGTCGTGCTACTCGACCACCGGCATTACCCCGCTGCCCTCGTGGGCCTCGGGTCTCGATGCGGCGGTTCGTTCCTCACGCGCCTACTCGACCACCGGAGTTGCCCCGCCGCCGTCGTAGGCCTCGGGTCTCGATACGGCGGTTCGTTCCTCACGCGCCTACTCGACCACCGGCATTACCCCGCCGCCGTCAGCCGACCTGGGCCGGCTCGGCGGGCACGGGGGCGCTCGCGTAGCGCGCCCGGGCGCGTTTCGTGTAGCCCGTGAAGTAGTCGGTGCGCACCCGGTGAGCGCCTGCGCGCCGCAGGGTCGACCGCACCGAGCTGACGAAGCTGGGCGGACCTGAGACCAGAGCGTCACGCGACGCGACGTCCGGAATGTGCTCGGCGATCATTGCCGTCGTGAGCGGGCCGGCCCCGAGGTAGGTCCATCCGGACGGCAGCTGGGTCGGCTCGCTCCGCGACAGCACGAACACCGGATGCCCGAACGCGTGCAGCCGCGGCGCGTACGCCAGCTCGTCGACCGTCGACGCCGAGTACACGACCACGACGTCCCGTGTCTCGGCTGCGCCCTCGATCTGCCCGAGGTGGCTCATGAACGGTGTGATGCCGATGCCGCCCGCGACGAACAGCAGCGGCCGCGTGACATCCCTGGGCAGCACGAAGTCACCGGCGACCGCCGTGCCGGCCACGATCTCGCCCGGTTCCAGGGCCAGCAGCGCGGTCTTGAGGCTGCTCGAGGGCTCGGCGGTGTTGAGTCCGAACCGGATGACGTCGGTGTCGACGGGTGCGGAGGCGATGCTGAAGATGCGGCGCATCCCTCGCGCGTCGGCCTTGGCGTGCGGGATGGTCAGCTCCATGTACTGCCCCGCGCGGAAACGCACCGGCCGCTGCGGCCGGAACGACAGCTCCCAGCTGGTCGGCGTGAGTCTCTGCTTGCCCAGGAAGTCGAGGCGGATGCCGCGGCGCTGCCCGAAAGCGAACGCGAACAGGTTGCCCACCAGCAGCGCGAACTGGGGTGTGGTCGTGCTGAAGGCTCCGACCGAGAAGGGAACCGTGAACACGACGGCCACCAGGAGCGCTTCGATGAGCTGCTGCCAGCGGTGCGGCGGCATGGTCAGCGGTTCGCTGAGCATGAAGGCCGCGAAGAAGATCGTGCTGAAGGTCGTGAAGGGCTCCAGCAGCGTCTGGGCGAGCGGGGCGCCGTTGCCTCCGTAAACCCAGAACGTGAGCAGCACCACGGCGACGACGAAGACGATCGCCATCTGCCAGCGCCGCGTGCGGTAGAGCACAGCGAAGCCCAGCACCACTGTGACGGGCAGCAGCCACGCCGTCGCAAGCCACCAGGCCGCGAAGTCGCCGAACAGCGGTCACGAGGGTGATCACGAATGCGCCGACCGCGGCCGGGTTGAAGATGTGGCGTCCACGCCAGGCGAGCAGGTACTTCGATGCGGAGGCGATGATGCCCGCCAGCGCGATACCGGCGAACTTGAGCAGGCTTCCGCCCAGCAGCGGGTCGACGGGCTCGAAGATGAAGAGCAGCAGCAGACCGGTGATGAGGGACGACTCGGTGTGCGGCCTGACGCGGAACAGCCTGGCGAACATCCAGTTGCTCGCGGTGGCGAAGACGACGGCGACGACGCCTGTGCTCAGGATGGCGAGCGGTGACTGCGAGATCACGCCCGTGAGCGAGAGCAGCACGGTCTCGACGACCAGTGCCAGCAGGCAGATGAGCACCAGTCGGTACATGGTGATGGTGCCCGTGATGCGGTCCAACCACTGCATTGGCGTGTGGCCTTTCTCTAGTCGCCGGAGGGGGTTTCGTCGGCCGTGAACAGCTCGCCCGGAAACCCGCGCGAGTATTCGATGCGGCTGTCGGGGAACATTCGCACGTACTCGAATTCGTATCCGGCGCTGAGCGCGGGCGCCGACGCGAAGAACAGGGCGGTCGCGAGGCCGTCCGCCCGCAGCCCCGATGGCGCGAGTGCCCAGGTCGCGGCGACGGTCGTCGTCGGCAGCCCGGTGGTCGCGTCGAGGATGTGGTGCAGCCCCTCGCCCCAGCTGCGTCGGCCCGGCGCCGACGCGCAGAGCGCGGCATTCGAGAGCTCGCAGACCCCGATGGCCTGGGTGTGGTCGAACGGATGCTCGAGGCCGACCCGCACGGGCGTGGGGCCCCGGTGCAGCAGGTCACCGCTCGCGTCGATGAGGTACTCGTCAACTCCCGGCGTTCTCGAGCACGGCGGCGACGAGGTCGACCAGGTAGCCCTTGCCGGCGGCGCCCACATCCACCAGCACGCGGTCTGTGGTGGTCAGCCGGGTGCCGTCCCAGTGCATGATGTCGTCCCAGAGCGGCACCTCGACCGCTTCGTCGCGGGGTCGCAGCGTGTAGTCGCGGTCGTAGCCGAGGTTCTCGAGCCGGCCGCCCACCAGCGGTGACATGGCTCCCTCGGTCGCGTTGTAGAGGGTGCGATAGAGGGCGAACAGGGGCGCCGCATCTGCGGGAAACGTGCCAGACTGCCGGGCGCGGCGGCGATCCGGGTGACCAGCGAGTCGGCGCGGAACCGCGAGTACACGGAGTCGAATCGCTCGATGCGCTCGTGCGACGGCCTGCACGACGCGGGGCGTCGAGCTCGCGAGGCGTCGTGATGCGCCACGGCGCGCCGATCGCCTCGAAGGCGAGCTCAGCTTGCGGCATCTGCCTTGATGGTCGCGAGCGCCTTGTTGAAGCCCATGCTGGTGAGCGACGACCCGGCGACGACGCCGATGTTGAGGGTGTTGATGTTCTTGCCGACCGTCGCCGCGGCGATGCCGCCCTCGAACATCTGCTCGTAGCCGGTGGCGGTCGGGTCGGCCTTGACGGTGGTGACCTTCATAGCCGTGATGATGTTCTTCGCGAGGCGTCAGGGTGACGCTGATGTGCTCGACGCCACCGGGCGACGTGTAGGTGCCCGGGGCCGTGTAGGTGCCGTCCTTGTAGGTGGCGTTGCTGCTCGTGGTGGTTCCGCTGCCGGATGCGCCGCTCGAGCCCGCCGAGGTCGCGGCGCGGTCGCGGCTGCATCCGGCGAGAGTGCCGGCGAGGGAAAGCCCCGCGAAGGTGGCGACGGCCGTCTTGGTGCGCAGAAGGTGGGTCATGGGTCCTCGTCGGTAGAAGATGGGCTGTGGGATTCGGTGTGCCGGCGACGTTGCCTGTGCCAAGCATCACGGGATCGGTTCTGAGATACCTGTGTGCTGGCTGAGGCGCGAGCGAGTGAAAAACCTGCGCCTCCACAGTGTTCAACGATGAGTCGGCTGCATTGGTTCAATGCCGGTTCGACGATTCGTATGTTTCGAGGCGGTAAAAAGTTTGCCCTGAGGCTTGCGCAAGAGTTTGTTCGTAAGCTTTACTAACAAACATGACCCCAGGATTCGCGACCGGCGCGAGCTGCGGCCGACCACGAAGGTGCTGCCCGAACACGCCCGCGGACACAACCGCTCGCTCGTCATGCAGACGCTCTACCGCGACGGCCAGCTCAGCCGGGCCGACATCGCCCGGGAGACCGGGCTCACCCGCGTCACCGTGTCCGACCTCGTCGCCGACCTCATCGGCGAGAACCTCGTCATCGAGATCGGACAGCGCGAGGATGCCCGCCCGGGCAAGCCCGCGACGCTGCTCGACCTCAATCGTGACGCCTTCCAGATTCATCGGGGTCGACCTGAGCGACACGCGACACGTTCCGCGGCGCGATCCTCGACCTCGACGGCAAGATCCTCGAGCGCGCCGAGCTTCCCCTCGCCGGCAGCACTCGGCGAGGAGGCCGAGGCCAAGGTCTTCACGCTCATCGAGACGCTCGTCTCGCGCAGCCACGCGCCCGCTGCTCGGCATCGGCGTCGGGTCGCCCGGCGTCGTCGACCTCGGCGGCGTCGTGCTCACCGCGCCCAACCTCGGCTGGACCGACCTGCAACCTGCAGCGCGACCTCGCGGTGCGCTTCGGCATTCCCGGTCGTCGTGATCAACGATGCGAACGCGGCGGCGCTCGCGGAGCACAGCTTCGGCGGCGCGACCAGCGACATGATGCTGGTCAAGGTCGGCCATGGTGTCGGTTCCGGCCTGCTGCTCGGCGGCACGCCGCTCTTCGGCAGTCGGTTCGCGGCGGGCGAGATCGGCCACGTCGTGGTCGGCACCGACGGCGGCCTGCCCTGCGTCTGCGGCAAGTCGGGATGCCTCGAGACCTGGCTCTCGACACCCCACCTCGAGGCGGCGCTGGCGGCAGCATCCACCGTCGACGACAGGGAGCACATTCTTTGGGCAGCGGGAGAGCGCCTCGGCATCGCTCTCGCTCCCGTGGTTGGAACGCTCGATCTCGCAGAGATCGTACTGAGCGGCCCGACCGACCTGCTTGATGGCACTTTCGCGAAAGCGACCATCGAGACCATCCGCGCGCGAACCATGCCCGAGTTCCACGGGAAGCTCGTGCTGCGGATGACCACGCTCGGAGAGGACATCGTCTTGCGCGGCGCTGCCGTCATGGTGCTCTCCGCGCAACTCGGGGTTTCGTAGTCTCTCGACGCGTCCCACAGCAGCGGACGGGGTGCTCTGCGCGCACCGTCCATCCCTCACAACACGAAAAGGAAGCACCATGAAGAGAAGGATTTGGGGCGTCGCGGCCGTCGCGGTTGCCGGCGCACTTGCTCTCGCTGCCTGCAGCACGGGCGGAGCGTCGTCGGATGCGTCGAAGCCCGTCACGCTGAAACTGGTCGTCGCCGACTACGGCACCGGCCCCAGCAACACGAGCGCCACCTACTGGCAGGGCATCGCTGACGCGTTCCACAAGAAGAACCCGTCGATCACCGTGAAGGTGACGGCGATCAACTGGAATTCGTTCGACAGCCAGGTGCAGACCATGGTGCAGAACAAGCAGTACCCCGACATCACCGAGGGCGACTACTTCTCGACCTACGCGCAGGAGGGCCTGCTCTACTCGGCCAAGGACGTGCTGAGCAACCCGGGCAACCTGCTGCCGGCGTTCAAGAACCAGGGCAGCTACCAGGGCACGCAGTACGGCCTGCCGTTCACGACCAGTTCGCGCACCCTGTTCTACAACAAGAAGCTCTTCTCGCAGGCCGGGATTTCGTCAGCGCCGACGACCTGGGCCGACGTTCAGACCGATGCCGCCAAGATCACGGCCCTCGGCAAGATCGGATTCGGTCTGCCGCTCGGCTCCGAGGAGGCCCAGGCCGAATCGCTGCTGTGGATGCTCGGAAACGGCGGCAACTACCAGACGGCGGCCGGCAAATACGACATCGACAGCGCCGCCAACGTGGAGACGTTCCAGTTTCTGACGAAGCTCGTCGCTGCGGGTGACACCGAGCCGAACCCGGCGACCAAAGACCGCACGCCGCTCTGGCAGCAGTTCGCGCAGGGTCAGATCGGCATGATCAACGCCTCGCCGGCGCTGGTTCCCATCATCAAGACCGCGGGCGTGCTCACCGACAGCGACTGGACGTCCGTGCCGATCGCCGGCAAGAACGGCGCTCTTTCGAAGACGCTGGGCGTGTGCGACAACGTCGCGGCGTTCAAGTCCAACGGTCACGAGGCCCAGATCAAGAAGTTCCTCGACTTCGCGTACCAGGACAAGTACCAGATCCAGTTCGACAAGGAGTACGACCTGCTGCCGGCCACGACCACCGCGGCGAACGCGCTCGCGTCGGACCCGATCTTCGGCCCGTTCCTGAAGGCGCTGCCGAACTCGGTGCAGTACCCCAGCGACACGGCGTGGCCGCAGGTGAAGACTAAGATCCAGCAGACCATCGGAACCGCTCTCACGAGCGACCCGAAGACGGTGCTCGGCCAGCTGCAGCAGGCTGCGGCGGCCAGCTGACCGAGGGTCTGACACACGTGCCCGGGTGTTCGGGCGCGGACCTCCCGCCCGAACACCCCGGCGCTCCTCTACCTCAGAAATCAGGAAACCCATGACGTCGACCCTGTCGTCCGCCGCAACGGCGGCAACCGGTGAGCGGTCGCTTCCGCCGCGCCGATCCCGCCACGGGTTCGCTCGCCGCATCGCCCCGCTGGCCTGGATCGGGCCCGCGATCATCCTGATCGTCGTGGTCGTGCTGCTGCCCGTGGTCGTGATGATCCAGTCGTCGCTGCAGAAGATCAGCCCCGACGGCTTCGTGCTCGGTTCCGCCGGCATCACCAACTTCGTCACTCTGTTCGGCGAGGCCGCCCTGAGTGGCGTGCTGTTGCGCACTGTGATCTGGACGGTCGGGGTCGTCGCCGTCACGATGGTCATCTCGCTCGGGCTCGCGCAGCTGTTCAATGCGCGCTTCCCGGGTCGCCGTGTGGCTCGCTGGGCGCTCATCGTTCCGTGGGCGTCGTCCGTGATGATGACGGCTCTCATCTTCCGCTGGGCGCTCGACTCCAACAACGGCGTGATCAACGTCATCCTGCACGACGCAGGGCTGCTCAAAGCCTTCAACACCAACCAGGCCGACTGGCTGGGGCGTCCCGTCGCCGCCCTGGTCTGGATGATGGTGGTCGCGGTCTTCGTCTCGCTGCCGTTCTCGACCTACGCGCTGCTGTCGGGCCTGCAGTCGATTCCGGAAGAGGTCTACGAGGCCGCGCGCATCGATGGCGCGTCACACTGGAAGCTCTACACGGGCATCACTCTGCCCATGATCCGTCCCGCCATCCTCGTGGCGACCCTGATCAACGTGATCAACGTGTTCAATTCGTTCCCCATCATCTGGGAGATGACCGGTGGTGGTCCCGGGTACTCCACCAGCACCTCGACGACGTTCATGTTCACGCTGAAAGAGAGCTACATCGGCGAGTCCGCGGCGATGTCGGTCATCAACTTCGCGCTGGTCATCATCATCGTGCTGGTCTACCTGCGCGCAACCCACTGGAAAGAGCAGGTCGACTGATGACCGCACTCAGCACGCCGGCTGCCGCCGCGACCCGTTCGCGAGCACCCCGTTCCCGGCGCAGCACATCCGCCATCACGCGCAAAACCGTACTCACGCTCGCTGCGTTCATCGTTGCGCTGCTGTTCCTGCTCCCGTACATCGAGATGGTGATTGTTGCGGCGCGCCCGGCCAGGGAGCTGCTCAGCCGCAACCTTTCTGCCGAGCCACTTCGACTGGTCGAACTTCGCGACCATCTGGTCGACGGGCTTCGGCGGCAACCTCGCGACCAGCCTGCAGGTCGCCGGAGGAGCGACCGTCGTTGTGCTGCTCGTCGCCCTGCCCGCCGCCTATTACACCGCGCGCCGCAAGTTCCGTGGTCGCGCCCTGTTTCTGCTGCTCGTGCTCGCGACTCAAATGTTCCAGCCCGCGGCGATGCTCGTCGGCATCCAGCGTGAATTCCTGGGTTTCAACCTGCCGTCGCCCACGCTCTCGCTCATCCTCATCAATGCCGGGTTCAACATGGCGTTCGCGGTGTGGATTCTCAATGCCTTCGTCTCGTCGATTCCGGTGGAACTCGAGGAGGCGGCCGTGGTCGACGGCTGTACGCGAATCGGCGCCATGATGCGCATCACGCTGCCGCTCGCCATGCCCGGTATCGTGACGGCCCTCATCTTCACGTTCATCAGCGCCTGGAACGAGTTCCTCGTCGCCCTCACGCTCACCCTCAGCGCGCCCGACAATGCGCGACCGCTCACCGTCGCGATCAACAACTATGTCGGCCAGTACTCGATCGACTGGGGCCACCTGTTCGCCGGGTCGCTGATCGCGATGATCCCGGTGATCGTGCTGTTCGCGCTCATCGAGGGTCGCGTCGTCAGTGGACTCACCGCCGGTGCCATCAAGTAGCCCGACCCGCCGTCACGCACGGTTTCGGGAACTGGTTTACTGGGCGCGGCAGTGCCAGCGCCGCCCGTCGATCCAGAAAGTCCCCGTGATTCAGAAAGCAGTGGAGCAGTGAGAGTCGGAGTTGACATCGGTGGCACGAACACGGATGCCGTCGTGCTCGATGACACGGGCGCCATCGCCCACTCGCTGCGTCTGCCGACCGGCTGGGGCCCCGACGAGGTGCTCGCTACCGCGACATCCGCCGTTCGACAGCTGGCCGGAGCCGTGGGTGTCGAGCCGTCGGCGTTTCTCTCCATCGGCGTGGGCATCCCGGGTGCCGTCGACGCCGAGCGGGGCACTGTGACCCACGCCCGCAACCTCGGTGTCGCACGCCTCGACCTGGGCACGCTGCTCGCCCGGGACCTCGGGGCGGTTGTGCGCGTCGAGAACGACGTGAACGCGGCGGCGCTCGGCGCGTTCCACCAACTGGGGCTCGACGACACCCGCTCGCTCGCCTACCTCAACCTCGGCACGGGACTTGCGGCCGGCCTCGTGCTCGGCGGAAAGCTGTGGCGCGGGTCACGCGGGGCGGCGGGCGAGATCGGTCATGTGCTCATCGACCCGGGCGGTCCGCTCGATGTCGACGGCCAGCCGGGAGCTCTCGAGGTGCTGGCGTCGGGGTCGGGTATCGCGTCGCAGCGTGCCGGCTCGGTGGTCGACATGCTCGAGGCTGCCGCGGCGGGCGAACCGCTGGCGATGCAGGTTCGGCGCGGGCTGTTCGAGGGGGTCGCCGCCGCCGTTCGCGTGCTCGTACTGACCCTCGACGTCGATGTGGTCGTCATCGGTGGAGGCATCAGCCGCATGGGCGATGATCTGCTCGAGCCGACGCGGCAGCTCTTCGCCGAGTGGGAGGCCACGTCACCGTTCATCACATCGCTCGGGCTGGCGGATCGCGTGCGCATCCTTCCGCCCGATTCGTCGACTGCTGCGATCGGCGCGGCCTGGCTGGGACGAACACCGTGGCAGAAATAGTCATCGTCGACTCGCAGGATGCTGCTGGCGAGATCACGGCGGACGCGGTCGCAGCACTGGTGGCACGTCGCCGCGACGCGGTGCTGGGCTTCGCGACGGGTTCGACCCCGCTCTCGAGCTATGCGGCGATCGCCCGCCGCGGGCTCGACCTCAGCATGGTGCGCGGTTTCGCGCTTGACGAGTATGTGGGGCTCCCGGCCGGGCATCCGCAGAGCTATCGGGCTGTCATCACTCGTGAGGTCGTCGGCCCGCTGGGCATGACGCCCCAGCTGGTGCGCGTGCCGGGCGACGACGGTGGCTCGCTCGAGGGCGCGGGCGAGCGCTACGAGGCCGATATCGTCGCGGCGGGCGGAATCGACATCCAGTTGCTGGGAATCGGTGCGACCGGACACATCGGGTTCAACGAGCCGGGATCGTCGTTCGGATCGCTGACCCGCATCAAGACGCTGACCGAACGCACTCGTGCCGACAACGCCCGGTTCTTCGACACACCTGACGAGGTACCCCGGCACTGTCTGACCCAGGGACTTGGCACGATTCTTCGGGCGCGTCACCTCATCCTTCTCGCGTTCGGTGCGTCGAAAGCGCCCGCAATCGCCGCCGCTGTCGAAGGGCCGCTCACGGCGAGTTCGCCGGGGTCGGCCATCCAGCTTCATGCTCACGTGACCGTCGTCGTCGACGAGGCGGCGGCGTCACAGCTGAAGAACGCCGACTACTACCGGTATGCCTGGAACAACCGGCTTCCATGGGAGACGCCCTAGCCGATGGTCTCCAGCCTCGTGACGGTCGCCGCGGGCAGGCGGAGGTCACCGGTTGCCACGTTCTCCTGCAGGTGATGGACGCTGCTGGTGCCGGAAATCAGGAGGATGTTGGGGGCGTGCTGCAGCAGCCATGCCAAGCCGACCTGCGCCGGCGTCACGCCGTGCGTCGCCGCCGCGTCTGCGACAGCGGGCTCGTCGGTGACCTTCGGATATTGGGGGAACGCCGAGCCGAGCGGGAAGTAGGGCGCCCAGGCGATTCCGTGCTGCAGGCAGAGCGCGAGCAGGGGCTCGTCGGAGCGGTTCAGCAGGCTGTACGAATTTTGAACGCACTCGATTCCCGCAGGGAGCGCGCGCTGCACCTGCTCGAGGCGCACGTGGCTCAGTCCGATGCCGCCGATCTTGCCCTCGTCGCGCATTGCGATCAGCTCGGCAAGCTGGTCATCGAGGTCGACCACCTGGTCGCCCTCGGCGAGGATGCCCGGCCGGAAGTCGGCGCGACGAAGGTTCACGACGTCGATCCTGTCGGTGCCAAGGCTGGTGAGGTTGGCTTCGACGGACGCGCGCAGCTGCTGGGGTTTCTGTGCGGCGGCGAGCGGGATCGGCGCATCGACGCGATCCGCGCCGACTTTGCTGACGATGACGATGTCGTCGCGGTAGGGGGCGAGCGCCCGGCGCAAGAGGTCGTTGGATGTGCCGTCGCCGTAGAACTGCGCAGTGTCGAAGTGATTGATGCCGAGCTCGACCGCCCGGCGCAGCAGGGTCACCGCGGCGTCGACGCTCAGCGGCTCGCGTGCGGGTCTCTCGGCCAGCTGCATTGCGCCGAAACCGATGCGCGCGATCGCCTTTCCGGCCAGGGTCCATTCGCCGCCCGGCCGCTGGATTGTTTCGGACATGACGGACTCCCTGTGAGATACTCGGCGTTAACGGAGGATCCTCCGTTAACGCGACGATAGCAGAAACGGAGGAGCCTCCGCTACGTGATGACAACAACTTCCGCACCTTCCCCCCGTCGAGCCGACGCTCGACGAAATCGCGATCGACTCGTCGAAGTCGCGCGGCAGGCACTTGCCGAGGGGGACGGCGCCGTATCGCTCGAGGCGATCGCGCGTGACGCCGGTGTGGGCATCGGAACCCTGTATCGACACTTTCCGACGCGGGACGCGCTCGTCGAGGCCGTGTACCGTACCGAGCTCGAAGCTGTGATCGCCAAGGCCGACGAGCTGGCGGCATCGCACGAACCCGCCCAGGCGCTCCGGCTCTGGATGGATGAGTATGCCCGGTTCGTCACAACCAAACGCGGCATGGCCGAAAGCCTGCGCGGCCTTCGCCAGGCCGGCACGATCTCGTCGTCCCAGACGCGCCCGCTCGTTACCGCTGCTGTTCGCAGCATGCACGCGGCCGGCGTTCGGTCGGGCAGCCTTCGCGCCGACGTGCTCGCCGACGACATCGTCGCCACCCTGGTCGGTATCTTTCTGGCCACACCGGATGCTTCCGACAGCGAGCAGATCGGCAGGATGCTCGACCTGCTCTTCGCGGGAATCGTCACGAAGTAGCGGTTTGCGGCGTCGACGCTTATGTACCTTGACGGGTACGTAACCAATAGGGTACATTCAACCGCGTGGACAACCTGATGCTCGCGCTCTCCGACCAGAGCCGGCGAACGATGCTCGAGGCAGCTCGGCCGCGGACCGGCAACGGTCACCGAACTGGCGAGCATCCTGCCCATCGCGCGACCCGGCGTTTCCCGGCACCTGCGGGTGCTGCGCGAGGCGGGGCTGGTGGCCGTGCACAAGGATGCCCAGCGGCGGGTGTACTCCCTGCAGCCGCAGCCGCTTGCCGAGCTCGATGACTGGCTCGACCAGTACCGGCAGCTGTGGCAGCAGCGCATGGACGCACTTCACACCGAAGTCGCCCGAGGAAAACGCAACCGAAGGAGTGAATGATGACCGACCAGACACAGACCGACCAGACACACGCTGACCAAACCGACGCTGACCAGGCACACGCTGACCAAACCAACGCCGACCAGACACACGCCGACCAGAAACTGCTCGGCACACTGCTCTTCGAGAACGGCAACGGCACTGTGCGCATTGAGGACACGTTCGACACTGACATCGGTGACCTGTGGTCCGCGATCGTCGACCCCTCTCGCCTGGCGCGGTGGATCGCGGAGGTCACGGGCGACCTGCGCGTGGGCGGACGTTTCGAGGCGACCTTCACCAGCGGATGGGTCGGCTCCGGCACGGTGGACGTGTGCGATGCGCCGAAGCGGCTTCTCGTGACGCTCGACCCCGATCCGGACGACGACTCCGGCCGACCGATGACCCTCGAAGCCCTTCTGACCACCGACGGCGACAAGACGCGCCTGGTGGTTGAAGACAGCGGCTTCTCTCGGGACGACCTGCCCGGCCACGGCGCCGGATGGCAGGCCCACTTCGAAGATCTCACCTCGTACCTCGCGGGCCGCGCGTCTGCAGGTTGGCAAGCGCGCTGGCGAGCGCTCTCCCCGGCCTACGAGGCGCTCGCCGCCGAGCTCGATTGATAATCGCTTCGCCGAGCATCTGACTGCCTGAACGCCCGTTTCGTCGAGCATCCGGCAGTTTGCCCGTCCGGCCAACTCACCACCCGGCCGCCCGTCCGCCCGACCAGCCCTCCGCCCGTCCGTCCGCCACACCACCCGTCCGCCCGACCGCCACCACCCGACCGCCGGATCAGGCGGCCGGGTCGGCTTCGGTTTGGGGGTCGGTGTCGTACCCGATCTTGCCGGGTGAGGTCCAGCGGAGGTGTCCGCCGTCGAGTTGGGTGACTTTCCAGGCGCCGGCGCCTTTGAGGGTGTGGTGGCCGGGGCAGAGGTGGGCGAGGTTGTTGTGGTTGGTTGGCCCGTTCAGTGCCCAGTCATGGGTGTGGTCGATGTCGGCCGGCCCGGCTCGACGGTTGCATCCGGGGAACCGGCAGGTGCCGTCGCGCACGCGCAACCACGTGCGGAGATCTTTCGGAACCCGATACCGCCGCCGATCGAACGTCAGCACGACGCCGGTGACCGGGTCGGTGATCAACCGGCGGAGGGTCTTGGCCTGCGCGGCGATCTGGCGGGCGGTCTGTGGGTCGATGGGTCCGTACCCCTCGATGGTGCCGGGGTCGATGCTGCCCGACGGGCCAGGGCGATCGAGCAGGGTGAGCGCGGGCACGGTGACGAGCACGGTGGGGCGGATGCCGGCGAACCGGTGCACGGCTCCATCCCCGCGCCCGGCGCTGGTGCGCGACAGCCCGTCGCTGTCAACGAGAATGCTGTCGAGCAGAATGTCTGTGAACGCGTCGGCTTTGAGCTGGGTGAGGGTGCGGGTTTCGCCGTCGCACTGCAGCGACCGGGCGATGGTGGTGAGACGGTCGTCGATCGCGACGCCGACGACCGCGTCGACGTGGGCGCCGAGGAAGACCATGCCGTCCTGCTCGGGCATGAGCTCGACCCCGCGCTGCTCGACCGCGGCCACGTGCCGGGTGGTCATCGTCTCGGGGTTGAGGCGTTCCCGGGTGCGACGCACCGACTGCTCGAACCGGGACGGCGTGTTCTTCGCCGCCACCGGAAGCATGCGGGTCTCCAGCTCCCGCACCGCCTGAGGCTCGAGCCCATACGACTGGTCGACAAGGATCTGCGCGTGCCGGAACGACAGGCGCCCTTCATCCAAAGCCAACAGGGTTGCCGGCAGAGTATTGACCAGGGCCTGGCCGGTTCGGATGAGACGGTCGGCGGTGCGGTCGGGCAGGCGCAGCGCGGCCGCGATCTCGCTCACGAAAGCGCGCCTGGCCATATCGATGGACGACGCGGTCGCCGTGCCCGAGGGTGGGTCGCCCGCGATGGCCTCACTGAAGGCACGGGCGCGTTCGATCGCGCGGGTGCGACGCGCCATCGCGATCGCGACGCGGTGTTCGGCCTCGACGACATCGTCGACCATCGCCCCCAGCTCGTCGAACCGGTCGGCGAAGAACCCGGGTGGACGCACGGGCTCGGACGACGGGTCAGACGGCGGAAAAGCCACCCCGATGCCGTTACGTCCCATGCATCAATGCTGCCTCAGGCCACCGACATTTCGGGCGCGAATCGACTAGGCGGGGAGTGGTCCCATCGATCGGTCGGATGTGAAGGAGAAGAGCCCGGCACCGAGCGCACCAGAGCCAACAACCGAGCCCACAACCGAGCCCAGGACCGAGCCAGAACCGAGCCCCCAACCGAGCCCAGAACCGAACCCCACAACCCAACTCAGCACTCCGCCAGATGCGCCCTGAGTCAGCCGAGCGCCACGCCGTTCGCCCATACGCGCTCGACGGCCCACTGCGAATCGAGCTGCACCGCATCGGCGACAAACCCGGGTGCCAGCAATCCGTGCCGCGCTTCGAGGCCGAGCACTCGAGCAGGAGTGAGGGTCAGCGCAGCCACCGCATCGGCAGGCGCGACGCCGACGCGCTCGATCGCGATGCGCAGGGCCCTGTCTTGCGTGAGAGTCGACCCGGCGAGCGATTCGGTGCCGGCAAGGTGGGCGACTCCGCCCCGAACCTCGACCGCGAGGGTGCCGAGCCGATAGTCGCCATCGGGTGCGCCTGCCGCCGCCATGGAGTCCGTGATGAGTGCGATGCGTCCGGGCGCGGACCGAAACGCGAGAGCCGCGACATCCGGATGCACGTGCTCGCCGTCGAGCACCAGTTCGAGTGTGACCCGCTCGTCTTCGAAGGCTGCCACGACCGGCCCCGGCGCACGATGGCCGATTCCGGGCATCGCATTGAACGCGTGGGTCAGCAGCCGCGCCCCGACGTCGAACGCCCGACGCGCCAGCTCGAAGTCGGCCTGCGTATGGCCGATCGCGACGACGACCTCGTTCTCGACCAGGATCTGGAGCAGTTCGAGCGCGTTCGGCAGCTCCGGCGCAAGGGTGACTTGCCGAAGCGTTCCGTGTGCGGCGTCGAGCAACCGGTCGAGCTCGGCAGGCTGCGGCTCGTGAAGAAACCGGGGATCGTGCGCGCCCTTGCGCTCGACCGAGAGGTAGGGCCCCTCGAGATGCGAGCCCAGGATGAGCGGGTCGGTCGCGGCGAGCCCCGCGATGGTCGAGAGGCTGCGTTCGAGCGACGCGATCGGGTTGGCGACGAGACTCAGCACCGACCGGGTCGTGCCGTGGGCTCGATGCACGGCGAGCGCCGCCCGGATGACGTCGGCATCGCCCTCGTAGGAGAACCCGCCGGCCCCGTGCGAGTGCAGGTCGAGAAAGCCGGGAGTCAGCCAGGCGCCGGCGAGGTCGACCGTGCTGTCGGCGATGGGCGGCGCATTCGTGCCCGTCGCGGTGATGGTGTCGCCGTCGACCAGCATCCAGAAGTCGTCGACCTGCCCTGCGGCATCCAGCTTTCGTGCTCGAGAAAACAGGATGCTCACAGGGCAAGCCTACTGACCGATGTTTCAGCCGCGGGGGAGTTCGAGCCCTTCGACGGGCCCCGACAGCGCGCCCTTGAAGTGGCGGCTCACGTCGTCGACGAGCACCTCGGTCTCGCCCGCCTCGACCGCGTCGAGCGCGGCGATGGCCACGACGCTGGGGGCGATCTTCGGTGCCGTGATGTTCCTGGTGAGGTCTGTGTCGGTGAAGCCCAGGTGTACGCCGACCACGAGGGTGTGCTGCTCGCGAAGCTCTACGCGCAGTGTGTTGGTGACCGACCAGTACGCCGCCTTCGTGGCGCCGTAGGCTCCGGCTCCGGCCGCCCACGACAGCGCCGAATGGATGTCGACGAGGGCGCCGCCGCCGTTCGCCGCGAGCTGGGGGGCGAAGGCCTGGGCGATGCGGATCGGCCCGATGACGTTGGTGTCGAACAGGTCACGGATGCCGTCGATGTCGCTCGACAGCAGCGGCCCACTGCCGCCGGCCCCCGCGTTGTTGATCACGATCGAGACGTCGGAGACGGATGCGACGAGCGCCGCGACGGAGTCGGCGTCGGTCACCTCGAGCGGCAGCGCAACCAGCCGCGGGTCATCGGTGGGTTTCGGTTCGCGCGCCGTGACGTAGACCTTCGCTGCGCCGCGCGCGAGCAGTTCGTCGGCGAAGGCCTTGCCGATGCCTCGCTGGCCCCCCGTTACGAGCGCGATGGAGCCTGGGATCTGTACTGCGGTCATGAGAGTGCCCTTACTGGTCTGTTCGGCCTGTGTGTTCGGCCTGGTCTGGTCGGCGCGGGAAGACCCCGCCGACGACATAATCTAATACACTTTACCTATGTCAGATGCATCGACGACGCAAACGCTCGCCCGCTACGTCGCCGTCACCGCGCCCGGCGGCCTCGCGTTGCCGCAGGGCCTGCTCAATACGCGGGCGACCGGCAGCGGTGCCGCCGACCTGCTCGACGACCGCGAGACCGCACAACAGTGGCTGACCGCCGGACTAGCCGAGTGGGGCGAGCGCACCGGCTCGGTACCTCGTGAGATCACCCTGACCGACCGCGATGTGCTCGCGGTGCGTGCTCTGCGACAGCGACTGCGCCGCTTCATCGCGGGCGAGCGCGAGGGCGCCGAGCTGGATGTGCCGATCACGATCGTCGCCGAACCCGACGGCAGCGCTGCGTACCCAGCCGACCGGGTCGGGCATCCGCTGGCTGGAGTCGGCCGTGTGGGGTGCGGTTCTGATGGCTCAGACGCTCGACACGCTGAGGCGCCTGAAGCTGTGCCGCAACGAGGCGTGCGGTTCGGCGTTCTACGACCGGTCGAAGAACAACAGCGGCGTCTGGCACGACGTGCACACCTGCGGAAATGTCGCCAACCTGCGGGCATCCCGTGCCCGGCGCCGCGCTACCTGAGGATGCCGCTACCGGAAGATGATGGTTCGCTGCTGGTCGAGCAGAACGCGGTGCTCGGCGAACCACTTCACGGCCTGGGTCAGGGTGCGCGATTCCTCGTCCTGGCCGATCGCGACGAGCTCGGACGGCGTGCGGCTGTGATCCACGCGCACGACGTTCTGTTCGATGATCGGGCCCTCGTCGAGGTCGCTCGTGACGAAGTGGGCGGTCGCGCCAATGAGTTTGACTCCGCGAGCGTGCGCCTGCTTGTAGGGGTTGGCGCCCTTGAAGCCCGGCAGGAACGAGTGGTGGATGTTGATGATGCGTCCGCTCAGCGTCGCGCACAGCTCGGCGGAGAGAATCTGCATGTACCGGGCGAGCACGACGAGCTCGATGTCGTATTCCTCGACCACGTCGAGCACGCGGTCTTCGAAGGCCAGCTTCTGGCCGGGGCTGGTGACCGCGTGCGACTCGAACGGCACGCCGTAGAACTCGGCGAGGCTCGCGAGGTCGGGGTGGTTGCCGAGCACGAGCGGGATGTCGATCGAGAGCTGGTCGGCGCGCTCGCGGTAGAGCAGGTCGTTGAGGCAGTGGCCCGGCCTTCGAGACGAGCACGAGCGTGCGCAGCGGGCGACCGACGACGTCGAGCTGCCACGTCATGCCGTACTTCGCGATGACGGGCGCGAGGGCCGCCTCGAACCCGGCCACGTCGATGGACGACTCGCACCTGCAGCCGCATGAAGAAGGTGCCGGTGTCGTCGCTCGAGAACTGCTGCGACTCCGTGATGTTGCCGCTCGCCGCAACGATGGCGCCGCTGATGGCGTGCACGATGCCCGGCTGGTCGCGGCAGACCAGGGTCAGGATCCAGTGCGTCGATTCGGTGCTCACCCGTCAAGGGTATCGGCGTCGCGACCGTTGACATCCGCGCGCGCGGGGGACTAGCTTTGCGATACCAATTGAACAGGTCTGAACAGGTTCAGTAATTCTCGACGACGAGGATGCGCGGGCCGGCTCACCTGTCCCATCCGAGAGGACAATCGTGGCTACCCCAACGACCGAGGCGCCGGCCCGTTCGCGCGTCGAACTCAACGGCATCAACACCATCCATGAGAGACGAGCGCAAGGGCAAGGCTCGCAGCCTGTTCTGGCCCTGGTTCGGCGCGAACGTCTCGGTGCTCGGGCTGAGCTACGGCTCGTTCGTGCTCGGCTTCGGCATCTCGTTCTGGCAGGCCACGCTCGTCGGAGTGATCGGGATCGTGGTCTCGTTCTTCCTGTGCGGCGTCATCGCGCTCGCGGGCAAGCGCGGCTCGGCTCCGACGATGATCCTGAGCCGCTCGATGTTCGGCGTCAACGGCAACAAGGTTCCCGCCGTGCTCTCGTGGGTGCTGACGGTGGGCTGGGAGACGGCGCTGACCGCGCTTGCGGTGCTCGCGACCTCCACCGTCTTCGACCGGCTCGGCTGGAACGGCGGTGTGGCGACGAAAATCGTGGCGCTCATCGTGGTCGCCGCCCTCATCGTCGGAGCCGGCGTGATCGGGTTCACGCTGATCATGCGACTGCAGGTGTGGATCACCTGGATCACGGGCATCCTGACCATCGTCTACATCGTGCTCGCCATCCCGCACATCGACTTCGCCAAGGTCGCCGCGATTCCCGGCGGCTCGGGTGAGGCGCTCATCGGCGCACTCGTCTTCGTCATGACGGGGTTCGGCCTCGGCTGGGTCAACGCGGCCGCGGACTACTCGCGGTACCTTCCCCGCGCCACGCCAGCGCGCTCCGTGATCGGCTGGACCACCTTCGGTGCAGCGCTCGCGCCGGTGCTCCTGGTGATCGTCGGCCTGCTGCTCGCGGGTTCCTCGGCCAAGCTGAGTTCCGCGATCGGCGCGGACCCGATCGGTGCGCTGACGACCATCCTTCCGATCTGGTTCCTGGTGCCGTTCGCCGTCGTCGCCATTCTGGGCCTCGTCGGCGGCGCGGTGCTCGACATCTACTCGTCGGGGCTCGCCCTGCTGAGCGCGGGCATCCGCATCCCGCGTCCCGCTGCGGCCGGCATCGACGGCGTTGTGATGATCATCGGTGCCATCTATGTCGCCTTCTTCTCGACGAGCTTCATCGCGCCGTTCGAGGCGTTCCTGGTGACGCTGGGCGTTCCGGTCGCGGCCTGGGCCGGAATCTTCATCGCCGACATCCTGGTGCGAAAGAAGAACTACGCCGAGGCCGACCTCTACGACCCGACGCGGCCGCTATGGCAACGTGCGCCTGCTCGCCATCCTGCTGATCGTCATTGGAACGGCTGTCGGCTGGGGCCTCGTCACCAACACCTACGGCGTTCCGACCTGGCTCAACTGGCAGGGCTACCTGCTCGGGCCGGTGGGCCTCGGCGGGGTGAAGGGCGCGTGGGCGTACGCCAACCTCGGCGTGCTGGTCTCGCTGCTCATCGGCTTCGTCGGCACTCTCGTCTTCGGTCGCGGTGCCATCCGCCGCCAGGAGGAGCAGCCGATCGACGCTCCCGCGGCGAAGTAGGGCGCGGTGCCGATGTCGGGCGGCGAGCCTGTGCTCGTGGTGATCGACATGCAGGTGATCTTCGGCCGGTCGTCGAGCCAGTGGTACACCCCCGGATACCCGCAGATCGAGCCGGCCGTTGCGCGCCTGGTCGAGGCGTTCGGCGACCGGGTCGTCTTCACCCGTTTCGTCGCGCCCGAGACGCCCGACCGGCGCCTGGATCCCGTACTACGAGCTGTGGCCGTTCGCGCTCGTGCCCGAAACCGACGAGCTGTACGACCTCATGCCGGGGATGCTCGCCGACGACCGCGTCGTCGTGACGAGCACGCGCTTCGGCAAGTGGGGACCCGAGCTCGCGGCGGCACTGGGCGACAGCACCGAGATGGTGCTCGTCGGAGTCTCGACCGACTGCTGCGTTCTCTCCACGGCGCTGGCCGCGGCGGACGCCGGCATCCATGTCTCGGTTGTGAGGGACGCCTGCGCAGGGCTCAGCGAGGCCGACCACCAGCGGGCGCTCGACGCGATGGCGCTCTACGGGCCGCTCATCGACATCGTGGACTCGGTCGGCGTGCTCGGGGAGGCGGCGTAGCCGTGGCTGCCGCATCCGTGCCACCGCTCAAGCACGAGGCCATCGCCCGCGTGCTCGAGGGCGAGATCCGGCGCGGGAGCATGCCGCACGGGCGGCGGCTCCCGGGCGAGACGGCGCTCGCCGAACGCTTTTCTGTCAGCCGCAACACGGTTCGCGCCGCGCTGGTCGAGCTCGGGCAGGCGGGCCTCATCGCGACGCGGTCGGGTCGAGGCTCGTTCGTCACCTACGACGGCAACCCGCTCAACGTCGAACTCGGCTGGGCGCGCGCACTGCAGGAGCAGGGCGTCGAGACCCGGGTCGAGGTGCTCACGCTCGACGAGACGAGTGACCCGGAGCTCGCCGCCGGCCTGGGCGAGGCGAGTGACCGGTTCGTCGTGATCGACCGGCTGCGGTCGGCGGGCGGTGCCGGCATCTCGTACGAGCGGTCGCGCATCCCGGCTCTACCCGCCGTGCGCGCCGCAGTCGCGGAGGGTCGCGCGAACGGCTCGCTCACCGACCTGCTGCGCGACGCCGGGCTCATCGCGGCGCAGGGCGAGCAGTGGGTCGAGATCCGGCAGCTGGGCGAGGCCGACGCGGCGGTGCTCGGCCGGCGGCCGGGCGACTCGTTCCTCTGGTCGCGCTGCGTGACCCGGGATGCGAGCGGAGCGCTGGTCGAGAACGTCGAGAGCCTGCTCGACCCCACCCACTTCAGCCTGCACTTCCAGTTCGCCCAGTCGGGGCTGTCGTGAGCGGCCGCGATTCGGCGCTCGGCGCGCTGTACGGGCTCGCGCTCGGCGACGCGCTCGGAATGCCGACCCAGCTGATGTCGCGCCAGGCGATCGCCGACCGCTACGGGATGCTGCGCACCTTCGAACCCGCGGCTGCCGATCATCCCCTCGCCGCCGGGATGCCCGCCGCATCCGTCACCGACGACACGGAGCAGGCGTTCCTGGTCGCGCGCCTGCTGGTCGAGGGCGGCGGGCACATCGACGGCCGTGTGTTCGCCGGCGAACTGGTGCGCTGGGAGGACGGCATGCGCGCGAAGGGGTCGCTCGACCTGCTCGGTCCGTCGACCAAGCGAGCCGTCGAGGCGGTGATCGAGGGTGAGTCAGTCGACGAATCGGGCCGCTACGGCACGACCAACGGCGCGGCCATGCGGGTCACGCCGGTCGGAATCGCGGTGGCGTCGACCGATCTGGTCGACCTGGTCGACCGGGTCGAGGAGGTCAGCCGGGTCAGCCACAACACCGGCGTCGCCATCTCCGCGGCGTCCGCGGTCGCGACCGCCGTCAGCGCGGCGATCGACGGGGCGGATGCCACGGAGGCGATCGGTCTCGCGGTCGACGCCGCGCGTATCGGAGCCGAACGCGGGTTCTGGGTTGCCGCAGCCGATATCGGCGCGCGCATCCGGCTGGCCGTCGACTGTGCCGACCCGACCGACATCGACGGCAGCCTCACGCGGCTGTACGAGGTGGTCGGTACCAGCCTCGCCAGCCAGGAGTCGGTGCCCGCGGCCTTCGGCCTGCTGGCGCTGTACCCCGGCGACCCGTGGGAGGCGTGCCTGGCGGCGGCGTCGCTCGGCGGGGACAGCGATACCGTCGCCGCCATGGTGGGTGCGATGAGCGGTTCGCTCTACGGCGTCGACGCGTTTCCCGCCTCCGCCCGCAGGATTGTGGCCCGGGTGAACTCTCTCGACGTCGAGGCAGCGGTCGACGGGCTGCTGGCGCTGCGATGAGGCTCGTCTCGGTCGGCAACGTGGTGGTCGACATCCTCGCGCGGGTTCCCGCGCTGCCCCAGCGCGGCGGCGATGTGCTCGCCACGGCCGCGGGCATGGCGGCGGGAGGCAGCTTCAATGCGATGCTGGCGGCCGCGCGACAGGGCCTGCCGGCAGCCTATGCGGGGGCGCACGGCACCGGGTTCTTCGGCGACCTCGTGCGGGGAGCCCTTGGTGAGGCGGGCATCGACATGCTGCTTCAGCCGGTCGCCGACCTCGACAGCGGGTACGACGTGGCGCTCATCGACGGCGGCGGCGAGCGCACCTTCGTGACGTCGTTCGGCGCGGAAGCCCACCTCTCCGCCGAGGCGCTCGCGACCGTGGCGATCGAGCCAGACGACCTGGTGCTCGTCTCCGGCTACGGCCTGCTCGAGTCGACGAACGGCGTCGTGCTCGCGCAGTGGCTCGGCCAGCTCGACTCGAGGGTGCGCGTGCTGCTCGATCCCGGGCCCCTCGTCGCGGACATCCATCCGGCCGTGTGGGCGGTGGCTCTCGCCCGCGCCGACTGGCTGAGCTGCAACGAGCGCGAGGCGATGCTGCTCACCGGAGCGGCGGATGCGGCGGCCGCGATCCGGGAGCTGGCGACCCTGTCACCCGGGGTTCTCGTGCGCCTCGGCGCACGCGGCTGCCTGGTCGCGACCGCTGGCGAGGTGCGGCCGGTCGCCGGTTTCGAGGCCACGGTCGTCGACACCAACGGCGCGGGGGACGCGCACGCCGGAGCTTTCGCCGCGGCCCTGGCCGCGGGCCTCTCGCCCGTCGCCGCCGCGGTGCGGGCGAACGCGTGTGCGGCCATCGCGGTGGGCAGCTTCGGACCGGCGACAGCGCCGACGCTCGGTGAGGTGCTCGAACTCGTCTCGGCCGCACACCGCGACGATGAGGCCTGACGACAGCGAGCCGAAGTTGCTACGCTTGCCCTGTCGCAACTGGCGTTGAGATGGGCAACCATCGGGGAGCGACTGACACGGTTGGTGGCCGTACGCCTGGGCTGCCGCGAACATCCAGTGATTTGTCGAGCCATGTCATAAGGAGCACGCCAGTGAATTCGTCAACGCCCGCCCGTCAACTCGTTTCAATGCTCCGCTGGCCGAGGTCGATCCTGAGATCGCGGCCGTCCTCGCCAACGAGCTCGGCCGCCAGCGCGGCACGCTCGAGATGATCGCGAGCGAGAACTTCGTTCCCCGCGCCGTGCTCGAGTCGCAGGGCTCGGTGCTCACCAACAAGTACGCCGAGGGCTACCCGGGGCGCCGCTACTACGGCGGCTGCGAGTTCGTGGATGTCGCGGAGCAGCTCGCCATCGACCGCGCGAAGAGCCTGTTCGGCGCGGCGTACGCGAACGTGCAGCCGCACTCCGGCGCATCCGCCAACGCCGCCGTGCTCGCCGCGATCGCGAGCCCGGCGACAAGATCCTCGGCCTCGAGCTCGCCCACGGCGGCCACCTGACCCACGGCATGCGCCTCAACTTCTCGGGCAAGCTCTACGAGGCGCACGCCTACGGCGTCGACCCGACGACGTTCCTCGTCGACATGGATGCGGTGCGCGAGAAGGCGCTCGAGGTGCGCCCGCAGGTGCTCATCGCCGGCTGGTCGGCCTACCCGCGCCAGCTCGACTTCGCCGCGTTCCGCGCGATCGCCGACGAGGTCGGCGCGCTGCTCTGGGTCGACATGGCGCACTTCGCCGGGCTCGTCGCCGCGGGGCTGCACCCGTCGCCGGTGCCGCACGCGCACGTCACCTCGTCCACCGTGCACAAGACGATCGGCGGCCCGCGCTCGGGCTTCATCCTGACCAACGACCTCGAGCTGCAGAAGAAGATCAACTCGAACGTGTTCCCCGGCCAGCAGGGCGGACCGCTCATGCACGTCATCGCCGCCAAGGCGACAGCGTTCAAGCTCGCGGCCGAGCCCGAGTTCAAGGACCGCCAGGAGCGCACGATCCGCGGCGCGAAGATCCTCGCCGAGCGTCTCACCGCAGGCGGACACCAAGGCGGCCGGCGTCGACGTGCTCACGGGCGGAACCGACGTGCACCTCGTGCTCGTCGACCTGCGCGAGTCGGCCATCCACGGCCAGAACGCGGAAGACATCCTGCACTCGGTCGGGCATCACGGTGAACCGCAACGCGGTGCCGTTCGACCCGCGCCCGCCGATGACGCCATCCGGTGTTCGCATCGGAACGCCCGCGCTCGCAACGCGCGGATTCGGCGACGCCGAGTTCACCGAGGTCGCCGACATCATCGCGACCGCGCTCAAGCCCGAGCCCGACGTGCTCGCCCTGCACGAGCGCGTGCTCAAGCTCACCGACGGCTTCCCGCTCTACGACGGCCTCACGAGCCCCGGAACCTGGAAGTAGCAGCGTGGCCGCAGTGCGACTCGATGGCGTCGCGACCGCGACGGCCATCAAGGACGAGCTGAAGGGGCGGATCGCGGCGCTCGCAGAGCAAGGGCATCAAGCCCGGGCTCGCGACCCTGCTGGTCGGCGACGACCCCGGCTCGCTCAGCTACGTCGGCGGCAAGCACCGCGACTCGCTCGAGGTCGGCATCGAGTCGGTGCGCGTCGACCTGCCCGGCACGGCGAGCGAGGCGGATGTGCGCGCCGCGATCGCCGACCTCAACGCCGACCCGCGCGTGACCGGGTTCATCGTGCAGCTTCCGCTGCCCGAGGGCATCGACGAGCACGCCATGCTCGAGCTGGTCGACCCGGCGAAGGACGCCGACGGGCTGCACCCGACGAACCTCGGCCGCCTCGTGCTCGGGGTCGACGGCATCCTGACGTCGCCGCTGCCGTGCACCCCCGCCGGTGTCGATCGAGCTCGCCCAGCGTTACGGCGTCGAGTTCTCGGGGCGCAACGTCGTCGTCATCGGCCGTGGCCTCACCGTCGGTCGCCCGCTCGGCCTGCTGCTGACCCGCAAGGGCATCGACGCGACCGTCACGCTGACGCACTCGCGCACCGACGACCTGGCCGCCGAGGTGCGCCGGGCCGACATCGTGGTTGCCGCGGTCGGCGTGCCGCACCTGGTGAAGCCCGACTGGGTCAAGCCGGGGGCGGCCGTGCTCGATGTCGGCGTCACGCGGGTCGGGCATGACCGAGAGCGGCAAAGCGAAGCTCGCCGGCGACGTCGATCCCGCGGTCGCGGAGGTCGCGGGGTGGCTGTCGCCCGAACCCCGGCGGCGTCGGACCGATGACCCGGGCGATGCTGCTGAACAACGTGGTGCTCGCGGCCGAGAGGGCCGCTTCCGCGCCCTGAGCAATCGGGGGCAGGATTAGCGATATGACCACTCATCGCGAATCCGAGGATTCGATCGAGCTGAACCCGCTGTTCTCCCGGCAGGGTGAAGCGACCGAGCTGCCCCGCTTCGTGCTGCCCGACGGCCCGATCCAGCCCGAGACGGCGTACCAGATCGTGCACGACGAGTCGATGCTCGATGGCAACGCGCGCCTGAACCTCGCCACCTTCGTCGGCACGTGGATGGACGGCGAGTCGAAGCTGCTGTACGCCGAGGCTGCCGACAAGAACATGATCGACAAGGACGAGTACCCGCAGACCGCGGCGATCGAGACCGCTGCTGGCGCATGCTCGCCCACCTGTGGGGCTCGCCCGACTCCGGGAAGAGCATCGGCACCTCCACCATCGGCTCCTCGGAGGCGTGCATGCTCGGCGGCCTGGCGCTGAAGCGCCGCTGGCAGCACGCCCGCAAGGCCGCGGGAAAGGATGCGTCGAAGCCGAACCTGGTGATGAGTTCGGCCGTGCAGGTGTGCTGGGAGAAGTTCTGCAACTACTGGGATGTCGAGCCGCGCTACGTGCCGGTTTCGGCGAAGTATCCCGACGCTGTCCGGTGCGCAACTCGAGCAGTACGTCGACGAGAACACCATCGGCGTGGTCGCGATCATGGGCGTCACCTACACGGGCGTGTACGAACCGGTCGAGGAGATCGCCGCGGCGCTCGACGCGCTGCAGGAGAAGACGGGACTCGACATCCCGATCCACGTCGATGGCGCATCCGGTGCCATGATCGCGCCGTTCCTGCAGCCCGACGTGGTCTGGGATTTCCGCCTCGAGCGCGTGCACTCGATCAACACCTCGGGCCACAAGTACGGCCTCGTCTACCCGGGGCTCGGCTGGGTCGTCTGGCGCACAGAAGACCTGCTGCCGGAGGACCTCATCTTCCGGGTGAGCTACCTGGGCGGCGAGATGCCGACGTTCGCGCTGAACTTCTCACGCCCGGGTGCGCAGGTGCTGCTGCAGTACTACCAGTTCCTGCGGCTCGGGTTCGAGGGCTACCGCTCGGTGCAGGCGGAGTCGCAGGGACGTCGCCCGCTACCTCTCCTCGGCGATCGGGGCGATGGAGCCCTTCGAGCTGCTGAGCGACGGGTCGGACATCCCCGTCTTCGCCTGGAAGCTGAAGGAGGGCTACACCAGCAACTGGACCCTCTACGACCTCTCGGACCGGCTTCGGATGCGGGGCTGGCTGGTTCCCGCCTACCCGATGCCCGACGACCTGAGCGCTGTCACGGTACAGCGCATCGTGGTGCGCAATGGCCTCAGCCGTGACCTCGCGAGCAGCCTGCTCGACGACATCGAGACGGAAGTGGCCTACCTGGAGGCCCTCGAAGCGCCCATGCCGACCGAGGGCCACCCTCACGCGTTCCATCACTAGGCTTGTCGCATGCGTGCCCCTACCGGTGAACAATTCCGACTGACCCGCAGCACCCCGAACGGGCTGGCCGAGGCCGTGATCGTCGAGGTCGCCGCATCGATTCGCGAGTTCCGGATCGGCGGCGTCGAGCTGACCGAGCCGTACGGCGAGTTTTCGACACCACCGTTCGGTGACGGCATCGTGCTTGTGCCGTGGCCGAACCGCGTCGAGGATGGCGCGTGGACCCTCGATGGAAAGCCCCAGCAGCTCGACCTGACGGAGCCCGACAAGCACAACGCCATCCACGGCCTGCTGCGCAACACCCCGTACCGCGTGCTCGACCGCAGCGAGGGCGACATCACCCTCGGGGCGACGGTCTTTCCGCAGCACGGCTACCCGTTTCTGCTCGAGACGTCCGTTCGCCACGAACTGACCGACGACGGGATGACCGTCACCCACCGCATCACGAACGAGAGCGACCTGCCCGCGCCCGTCGCGATCGGCGCGCATCCCTTCTTCCAGCTGGGCGATGTCGCGACCGACGACCTGGTGCTGACGGTGCATGCGGGCACGCGGTTCCCGGTGGACGAGCGACTGAACCCGTCGGCCGAGATCCCCGTCGACGGCACCGACTACGACCTGCGCGCGGGGCGCAAGGTCAGCGAGCTCGACCTCGACGACGCCTTCGGCGACGTGACACCCGACAACCAGGTGACGGCCATGCTGACCGCCCCGGATGGGCGTTCCGTCGCCCTCTGGCAGGACGAGAGCTTTCCGTACGTGCAGGTGTTCACCACCCGCAAGTTTCCCCGCGGATCCGGGCTGACCACGGCGATCGCGATCGAGCCGATGACCGCCCCGGCCAACGCCTTCAACTCGGGGCAGTCCCTGCGCTGGCTGAACCCCGGAGAGACCTGGCAGGCAGCCTGGGGCATCCGCTACACGGTCCCGGCCGTCTGAGCCATGATCTCGACGGCCCTGGCTCGCGCCCTGCGCGACTCCGGCCTGGTGTGGCATCCCGCCGCGGGCGACGCCTTTCGCATCGACCGGGTCGAAGTCGACGACGAGATCTTCTACCTCAGCGACATGACTGTCGAGGCGCATGACCTCACGACCGGAACCGAGCTCGGATTCAACGGCACCACCGAGTGGGCCCTCGACTCCGTCGCCATCGAAGACGCGGTCTGGCTGCCGAGCGAGACCCAGCTTCGCATTCTGCTCGGGGGCTCCTTCCGCCGCCTCGAAGTGGTTGGCGGACAGGCCAGGGTGTGGGCGCAGATCGACGACGTCACCGCCGAATTCACCGCAGACCTCGCCGAGGATGCGTACGCCCGGGCGTTGCTCGCCCTGCTCGACGCCGTGACGTCTTAGGCCCGTCGCCTTCTACGGGCGACGCGAGCGCACGAAGGCGAACGCGCCCAGCACCAGGGCGATCACGGCGAGCGCGAGGCCCGCGGTGCCGAGGATCAGCGCGGTCGACGCGGTGGATGCCGCGGCATCCGTCGCCGCCAGCGTCACTCCGCTCTCGGTGTCGGTGGGCGGCGCATCGTTGATGTAGAGCACGGGCGCCGGGTTGTCGGGCTCCTGGCCGTCTTTCGGTGTGGCCTGGTTCCAGGCGACGACCTGGCCGTTCGAGTAGGTCTGGTAGGTGGGAAACTCCACGCTGCCGGTGTCGGGAGTGAGGTCGAGCGCGATCGGAAACTCCTGGAACTGCCCCGCCTTGATCGAGACGCCGTCGTCGGCGACATAGATCACCTTCACGGGCGCCTGGGTCACCTGCACGCCGTCGTTCACGATCGGTTTGGGGAGTTTGGCCTCGACGATGTGGGCGGTCCAGCCGGGCACGGGTTCGTAGTCCGCGCCCGCGAACGGGGTCTTCGTGGGCAGGTCGATCTCGACCCGCACGGTTCCGGCGTTCTCCATCTCGTTCGGAACCCGGAACGTCACCTCGATGTCGTCGCCGGCGGCCGCGGTGTTCGGGCTGATCTTCACGTGCGCGTCGGCGGCGAGCGGCGCTCCCAGCACGAGAATTGCGACGGCGGCGAGAGTGGCGACCGTTCGGCCGGCCCGCAGTGACCTCATAGTGCCCGATTCTAGGGCGCGAAAGTGGGTCGACCCTGAGTCGGGCCGAGCAAACGAATTCGCCCCGCGCTCCGAATCAGGGCTATCAGGTTAGTCCCTGCGATCGATCAGGAATCCCCCCATGAAGGCACAGCAGCCCAAGTCCGTCGACGGTATCGAGCTCGTGCGCCTCGGCCGCGCCGAGTGGCGCGTCAATGACGCCAACGACGCCGGTCGACTGCTCGGCTACATCGAGCGCCAGCGTGGCGACCGGTACGAAGTGGTGTGGATGACCGATCCCATGCGGTGGGGCTATGCGGCATCCTTCGACGAAGCCCTCGCGGGATTCGCCGACAGCCTGCGCTTCGCGGGAGAGGTATTCGACCAGCGTGCCGTGGTGGTCGGACGCACCACCTCGCGCAGCCGTGCTCGTCGCGCCACCTGGCTCAAGCCGTCTAGCCACTCGAGCGTGGCGTAGCGCAGTCGTACAGCACCTGCGTCAGCCGCGACGAGACATGGTATTCGCCGTGGAGAACGGCGCGGCAGTGCGTGTGCACCCAGGTGCGCGTTTCGGCGACATCCGGGTTCGCGATCTGGGCGGCCACGCTGTCGGAGTTCAGCAGCACGAAGCGCAGGGCGCCGGTGCTCACGAGGCGTTGCACGGTTCCGGCGGCGGGATCGGGTGCCCGCCGCGAGAATCCCCCCATCGGCAGCGTGTCGGCGCTGCTGTCGAGCAGAAAGTTGACGGCGATGGGCATCGAGTCGGTCGCGAATGCGAAGCGACGGGAGCCGTTGTGCGCGGTGATGTACCGCAGCAGCTGCCACTGCGCCGGGTCCAGTGCGGGCGCTGGAGGCACCCGGAAGGGCGGTCGCAGGGTGGGTGGTCGAGCGTGCAGCTGGCCCGTGGAGGCGAGGTGCTTCTCGCTCGCGGCGACGATGCGCGGTCCGGCGAACGCGTCGCTCGCGCTGCCGCCGCCACCCGGGCCGAGCACACAGAGCGACCACGCAACGGGCGCGAACACCGCGCCCACAACCGCCGCGGCGACAGCGATCCGCCCCACAGCGATGCGCGGGAAGCTGCTCGCGCTTCGAAGGTGCAGCACGACGAGCAGGGTCGCTGACGCAACCCCCAGCACCACGACCGGCACGAGCAGGAAGCGCATGATCGCCGGGGCCTCCAGGCTGATGGAGGCCGACCACGCTGTCTCGACCAGGATGATCGCCGGCAGCAGTACCCAGGCGGCACCCTGCTCTCGACGAAACAGCTGCACACACCGAATGCCGCCCGAGATCGCGAAGGCGCCGAGCGGCACAGCGATCTCTGCGAAGTACGTCGCGTGAGGAACGAAGGCCACCGAGAGCACGAGTGCGGGAATCACGAGCCATAGCGCGAGACCGAGCACCATTCCGCGCTCCCCGCGACCAGAGGCGGTGAGGGGATCGGCCCGCCGCCGCCACAGCACGACCAGTTCCAGCACCAGCCCGACGAGGGCGAGCGGCAGCAGCCATCCGATCTGGGTCGTGAACTCCGGCAGAAGGAGTTTGATCAGACTGTGGCCCGCCATGCTCGTGGCCGTACCGTTGACGACGCCCGGGTCGGCCGAATCGAGTTGGGGCAGCGACCCCGGTATCAGCCCCGGCAGGATGCGGTCGACGCCGTTGTAGCCGAACACCATCGAGAAGATGTTGTTGTTCGTGCTGCCGTCGATGTAGGGGCGCTGGCCGGCCGGCACCAGCTGGATGGCCGTCATCCAGCTCAACGACAGCGCCACGACAGCCACGGCTCCCGCTGCGAGACCGACGATGCGGTGCCTGAGGCTGGATGGGCTTCCGAGGAACCAGGCGATGGCGAGCGCCGGAAGAATGAGCCACGCCTGCAGCATCTTCGCCTGGAAGCCGACCGCCACCCACGCGACCGAGACGATCACCCACAGGATGCGGCCGCCAGCGATCGCCCGCTGCATGGTGCTGAACGCGAGCACCATGCACATCGTGAGCATCCCGTCTTCCATCGGGCGCCCGAACATCGCGGCGAGCATGGGCGTAAATGCCATCAGCGCTGCCAGGGCGATGCCGAACCGGGCGTCACGCCACCGGGCGCCGATCGCATAGCTCGCGACGATGGTGATGACGCCCTCGATGGCCTGCGGCAGCGACAGCGCCCAGGCCGAGAACCCGAAGATGTGCGCCGAGAGCGCCTGCGGCACCAGGAACCCCGCCAGCTTGTCGAGAGTCGTCGTGGCCGACGGGTTGAGTGCACCGAAGAACAGAGCTCGCCAGTTTTGCGACATGCTCTTCGCGGCCGACGCGTAGTAGGTCGACAGCCCGCTGTAGCCGATGTTCCAGGTGTAGAGCGTAAGTGCGACCACGACGATGAGCGCGAGGCTGGGCATCACCCACGATTGCTGGCCCCGAAATGCCGTGCGAGCGGGGGTGCTGCGCGTCTCGGCCATCGTCGAGGTCACGCGCCAATAATGGTGGCGCTACATGCCGCTCGAGTGTGATTTCGAGTGATGAACCTGAGCCTTTTCACAGGTTCAAGGCTACGGGGTGAAGACGACCCGCTCGGTGGGCCGATCGGATGCGGTCCAGACCGTTTCGACGTCGGCGAGGGGCCGTGCCACCGCGTCGAGGGCGAATGTTCCCCGATCGATTTCGTCGACCAGCGATGGGAGCGTCTCGAGGATGCCACGAGCACTGACAGAGCCCTGGCCGCTGCCCAGGAAGTGGATGTTGGCCTGCCGCAGCGCCGCGGACGGAAGCGCGATGTCGGCTCCGGCGATCGCGCCGATCTGGATCCACGAGAGCAGGCGACTGCGGTCATCCCTGCCGCCCAGAAGAGGCATGATGGCGAGTTCGGCGGGCTTGCCCCACAGGTAGTCGATCACGACGTCCACGTTGCCGGCCTTGTCGGCGAGGTCGGCGGCGACCGCGTGCGGGTCGGCGGCGAGGTCGATGGTGGCGTCGGCGCCGAGCGCGCCCAGTGCGGCCAGTTTTTCGGCCCCGCGCCCCGCGGCGACGACCCGCCCGGCGCCCAGGTGCCGGGCGATCTGGATGGCGAGCTGGCCGGCCGAGCCTGTGCCGCCGAGCACCAGTACCGACTGTCCCGCCTGGAACACGATCCGCTTGTGCAGGGCGATCCACGACGACATGCCGGGGTTCATGGCGGCCGCGAGCAGGATCGGGTCGGCGTCCGCCGGCAGCGGGATGCTTCGGCGGGTGTCGATGACGGTCTGGTCGGCCATGGCACCGTAGACGGTGTCGGGCAGCAGGAAGTAGACCAGCGATCCGTCGGCACGCCGGCCGACGCCGTCGACTCCGGGGATCAGCGGCAGTTCGTCGGTGGAGGTGTAGTGCGATCCGGCGGCCTGGGAGCGCACCCGCGGGTGCAGTCCGGAGGCCAGCACGGTGACGAGCTCGTCACCGTCGGTCGTGGGCGTCGGCGCGTCGATCTCCTGGTAGCGGGGCGGTGTGCCGAACTCGGTGACTACAGCAGCATGCATGGGCTGGTCCTTCATAATTAGTTGGTAATACGAAGTATATACTTGGTGACACCAACTAAATCAACTATTGTTTGGTCATGGCCGAGAACCCGCAGCGCGTACAGACCTCGACGACCGTCGACGCCCTCGTGCAACTCAGCTTCGCGGTGCAGCTGCTGCTCACGCGGGTGGCGGCAGAGCACGACCTGTCGGTGACCCAGCTGCGGCTGCTGGGCATCCTTCGCGACCGCACGCCCACCATGGCGGCCATCGCCGACTTTCTGGAACTCGACCGGTCGTCGGTCTCGGGCCTCATCGACCGCGCCGAGCGGCGAGGGCTGGTGGCGCGTCGAACCTCGGAGAGGGATGCGCGCGTCACGCTCGTCGAGGCGACGCCGGCGGGGTTCGCCATCGGAAATCACATCTCCACCTCGGTGAATGGGGCGCTGGAGACGTTGCTCGGGTCGATGTCGCAGGCAGACCGCGACATCCTCGAGCGGCTCGCCGCAGTTGTTATCGGATCCTGACCGGCAGGTGTGCATAACTCGCGCGAGCGATCTCCGTGGCCGACAAGATCATGACAACACGGGGTCTCGATGGGGGATCGAACGTAGTTGTCAGGAGCGCAGATGAAACAGACCACCAAAGCCATTGCCGTAGCCACGCTGGTCATTGCACTTCTGGTGCCGGCGGCCAGCGCGTTTGCGACGTCGACGCACCTGAACTGGTCGGTCAACCTTCCTGCAACGCAGGCAGGCACTGACGCCAGCTACCAGGTCACGACCACCAGGTCTGCACCTGCCCAAATCAACGTGACTAGCGTCGCGTCCGGCTACGAACTCAATGCACGGTTCTGCCGCGTTGACGTCGCTCCGCCGAATGAGATCGAGTCGTGCGGAACCGAGAAGTTCAACCTCAAGGGCGGAGACTCGGCAAACCTGCCGAACGCCTCTGTCGCGGCGGGCAACACAGGCTTTCTCAACCTTCACAATTCCGCGTGGATACTCGTACCGATTGCCGCGCGCGGAAACTGGCGAGCGCAGTAGCGTCGGCGTCGAACAGGGCCGGTGAATCGCACAACTGTGATTGGGGCCGCGGCGATCGTCGCGGCCCCGATCGTCTGGACGGGCGTCGGGCTCGCTGGCAAAGACGTGCGCGACGACCTCGACATCTACGGGTTCTTCATGGGAACACCGATCAACCTCATATTTCCGTTGGTCGCTGTCTTTCTGACCTGCACTTCGACCTACCTCGAGCTTGGCAACCGGTTCGTCGCCAACCGGCGCACGCGATCGGACATCCGCAGGTATCTGGTGCTGCAACTCGCTCGCACGCTCGCTCTCTCGTTCGGCACCTTCTTCCTCTTCGCCTTCGTGCCGTTCGTGATTGCGTTCTGCCTGTGGCCGGCGATCGGCAATCCGGGTGTCGACCCGGCGGGATACCACCTCAGCGCGGCGCAGGCCCGGTCTGACAGCTATTCGCGCTACACGTTCTCGTCGCTGCTGGCGTACGGCGACCCGGTCTTCGGCCTGGTCTATTCCGCCCTGGTCGCGGCGGCCGGCGCAGTGTTCGCGAGCTTCGGCCTCGCACTCCTGCTGGTACTGCGCAACCGGATCGTCGCGATCATGCTCCCCTTCATCGTCTACCTGGTGGAGTCGCTCGGCGCCGCACTCGGCGGCCCGCCTGCATGGGGACTCGTGTACGGGCTGTTCCCATTCCAGATCGCGGCGGCGCCGCCATGGGAGGCCATCTCACCCCTTGCAGCGATCGCGGCCGTTGCGACGGCGCTCTGGATCCGCGTCTTTTACGGTGCCCGAACGCTCCCCAACCTCGCATGATCGCGCGCGTTGTACGAAGCCTCCGGTCGCCCGGTGCAGTGGTGTTCGGCATTCTGTGCTCCGCATATGGGGTGGTGCTGGAATCCGGCACCGGTGCGGACTTCGGAACGCGGCCCGGGGTTGCGATCTCGATCGACGGCATTCTGGAACTCGCTGCAGACACCTCGACGAGCGCGCAGTTCGAAGCGTTTGTGGTGCTGCCCGCCTGGCTGCTCTACCTCGTCGGCCGGGCCAACTACTCGCTTGGCGACCCGCGACGCGTTCGGCTGGGATCACATTGGCGCACCGCAGCGGCGAACTGCCGGAACGGCTTTGCCACGATGACCGCGGCAAGTCTGGCCGCGGTTGTGGGCTGGATTGTCGCCGCGCTCTTGCTGGCGGCACGCACGAACCCGCCCCCCAGTGCGCGGACCCCCGTTTCGACGGCCCCTACCGTGAGCTGGGGTTGCTGCATGCTCATGCTCGTGTGCGAGTTCATCGCACTGAGCGTGGCGTTGACCGTCATGGAGCTCGTGCTCGAGGCGTTCGACGCGGGCGGATGTGGAATCGTTCCGAAGGTCGCGCTCGCAGCGTGCATCTGGCTGTGGGGTGCGCTCTCCGCTTCGGGGTTGCTGCCGGTGGATTCGACTCTCGGCCTGAACGAATATCTGGATGTCGCCGAGGCATGGCGGTCTCCTGGCCTGCTGGTGGAGGTTCTCGCGCTCGAGGTGCTCACGGCATCGGCGTGTATTGCCTGGCTCCGATCCCGCGACCGAGTGAGCGGCTGGCAAGCAGCCCACGCCGGTCTCGCGATCGCAGGCGCGCTGGGCTTTGTCAGCCTCTCGGCGGTCGCCATGACCTCCACCGGCGCGACCGCGGAGCCGGCGCCCAAAGCCGTCGCGTTCCTGCTGTCGGCAGGTTCGGGCACACCGATCACGGCGCTTCTCTCTGTCATTGTTTATGCGGGCTACGCGGTCGCGTTCCAGCTTCGCGCGGGGCGCGAACTCGGCGGCTGGGCGCCGCTCGCCCTGATCCGCTACGGATCCACGCCGCGTTTCATTCGTGGAACGCTGGGAGCGGAGACTGTTCGAATAGTCGCGTACGTCGGATGCGTCGGGGCAGCGAGCGTCGTCGTGTACATCGTGGCGGGTGGTCGGGACTTCGCCACCGGATCGACTGACCTCGGCCTGTGGACGTACCAGTTGCTCGTCAACGGGGTGCTGCAGGTGCTGGTGTACGTTTTCCTCAGCTTCGCCGGGCTGCTGCTGACGGGGTCACACCTGGTCGGGCTTGCAACCGCGGCACTCCTGGCCGCGCTCAGCTGGCTTCCGGTGCCCCCCGCGTGGCTGGCACCGGTGCAGTTGTCGAGGCTGTCGCTGTTCTCCTCCGGCTGGCCGGTCGTGCTGTGCGCGAGCGCGGTGCTGGTGGGCACCCTTGCGATGACGTATGCCGTCACGGTGTTGCTGCTTCGACGAGCCCGACCACACACGAGATGAGGAGCGCCAATGGCCGTGATTGAAGTCCGCGAGATGAGTTTTTCATTCGCGGGCAGGCCGATTTTTCGCGCTGCATCCGCTGGGTTCGAGCGCGGACACACGTACGGTCTCGTGGGTCCAAATGGAAGCGGCAAGTCGGTGCTGCTGAAGCTCATCTGCGGATTCCTGGTTCCGGAGAGTGGCGAGATCCGTGTCGCCCCGGAGTTCCTGTCGCGGGGCAGGACCTTTCCCGAGCACTTCGGCATCGCGATCGATGGGCCCGCCTACCTGCCCCACGTGACCGGCCTCGCCAACCTGCAGGAACTCGCGAACATCCGCAAGACAATCTCGACCCGCGAGATTCGAGCCACGATGCAGCGACTCGACCTCGACCCGGACTCGAAGCAGAAGGTGCGTACCTATTCGCTGGGCATGAAGCAGAAGCTCTCACTGGCTCAGGCACTGATGGAGAATCCCGAGGTTCTGCTGCTCGATGAGCCGTTCAATGCCCTGGACGCCAGCGAGCGTTGCGGCTGTCAAGTCGATCCTGCGCGAACTGCGGGAAGCGGGTAAAACGATGATTTTCACCAGCCACAATCCCACCGACATCGCGGATTTGAGCGACGACATCGTCGAGATCGATGGGTTGTCGCTTCGCGCCGCACGCCAGCGGTAAGGCGACTACGACGGCGTGCGTTTGCCCGACGACGTCGGGTGAAGGCGGGGCACCGGTCGTTCGGGTTGCTCAACCCGCGATTGTCTCCCGGTGCAGTACTGCGAGCGCGACAAGTCCCGAGGCGACATAGAGGGCCCCCTGAACCTCGAGCAGCGGCACCAGGCCGCCACCGCCGAACAGGCCTGCAGCGATCATGCCCGCCGCCTGGCCGAGGGCGGTGACCAGCCCCAGGGCTGTGAAGGCGGCACCGCGTTGCGAATCGTGCGTCGCGGTCTGGAAGGCGGTGATGAGGCCGGTGCTGAGAAAGACGCCGGGCGCGCCCACCAGGATGAAGAGGCCCACGTACCACGCCGTCTCGGTCGTGATGAGGCTGAGGTTCCAGGCGACCAGCGAAATCAGCCCGAACGCGACCGTGCTGAGGCCCACGAGGATGCGCGTCGACACCGTGCGGGCGAAGAGTCCGAGCGCGAGGCCGGCGGCTATGGACCCGATCGCCTGCACGCCGCGAAGCAGCCCCACCTCCGAGTCGCCCCCGTGCAGCTGGCGAACCACGAACAGCACGAACAGCACGACGAAGAGGCCCTGCGAGATGCTGGTCAGGAAGACCACGAGGTAGGGCCCGCGCAGGGCTCTCAGCCGCAGTGCCGCGAGAAGGGTGCCACCGGCGGCACGAGGAGCCTCGCCCGCGTCGGTCGACTCGGTCACCGCACGGGCGTGCATCGCAATGATCAGCGCGGCCGAGACGACATAGCTCGCGGCATCCGCGGCGACGACGGCGGTCAGGCCGCCCAGTGCCAGCACGACGCCACCGAGCGGGCCGCCGACGAGTCTCGCGATGTTCTGCCCCAGTCCAACGAGGGCGTTGGCCGACACCAGCCGGTCGTCCGCGACGAGTCGCGGCAGGAGCGCATTCTTGGCCGGATCAAACACGCCGCTGAGCGCGGCTTCGACCGCGATGACGCCGTAGAGGATCGGAAGCTGGCCGGCCGAGTGCACGAGCGCGAGCGGCAACAGCGCGACCGCCTGCACCACGTTGACCACCACCATGAGCGGCTTGGCCTCGAATCGCGAGACGATGCGCGAAATCAGCGGCGAGAGAAGCACGACGGGCGCCAGCTCGAGCAGCAGCGCAATGGAGGTGCCGAACGCCGAGCCCGTGAGCTGCAACACCACGAGTGGAAGCGCGATGAACAGCAGCCAGTCGCCGGCATCCGACGCGAACCCGGCCGTCCAGAGCAGGCGAAAGTCCCTGACTCCGAAGGCGCTGGGCGTGCGTCTGCGCACGGAGGGATCGATCGAGGTCATGGCTGTGTCATCCGAAACTCGGTCGGGGAAACGCCGTCACCGAACAGTAGGCGATGGCGGCATCGGAGGGCGCGTTCTCCCGGGTGCCGGCGATGTAGGGGCGAAGCAGGGCGTCGACGGCGGCGATGAGGGAGCGCAGTTCGTCGGGCGTGACCGCGAGCGCATACGCGGAGTATGCCTCGGCTCCGCGCCAGGCCGGATCCCCGTCGTCGCGACTGAGTGCCTCCCGGGCCAGCTGGTAGTCGAGTTGGAGCGAGGCGCCCGTGAACGCCCTGGCTGCTGCGCTTGTTTCGGAGTTGGCCGGGTCGACCGTCAACCCCGTGACGACGGCGCGCCAGGGGCGCTCTCGGCCGTCCGCGGAGTCGACGGGTTCGACGAGCCCGTGTTTGGCGAGCACGCGCAGGTGATAGCTCGAGTTCGAGGGGTTGTCTCCGACGGCGCGAGCGCAGGCGGAGGCCGTTGCCGGGCCGCGCGAGATCAGGTAGCCGAGGATGTCGAGTCGGATCGGATGCGCGAGCGCTTCCAGGGCTTCGGGGTCGCTGATCTCGCGTCGGCGTTCCTCGGGCATCCGGACTCCTTCTGAAAGACTCTTTCAGACTCTACGGGGATGCCCGGTAATCCTGCAAGACTCTTTCAGAGTTTCTCGAGGGCGATCCCTGCTGGGCCGTCGGCCAGGTGCGGCAGGAAGGCCGCCCACGCTTGTCGCTTGCTCGACCGTGGGTCGTGCTGCACGAAGTCGCTCTCGTCGATGATGAGAGTGGCGCGCTCGCGCGCTGTGTACTGGGGCCACTCGTCGACGGGACGCCCGGTGGTGGCGAAGCGCACCCAGTTCGCGCGCATCCGACCGCCCGCCGCCGCGTACGACCTGCGTCCGCCCAGCGACGTGATGATGCGGGGAACCGCACCATCCAGTTCGTCGAAGAGGGTGAACATCTCGAGCCCGTGCGTGGCATCCAGCCCGACCAGTTTCAGCACAGGCGGCGCGAAGTCGAAACGGTACGCCCACACGGGGGCGAATCGGGAGTGGAAGTCGGCGACGCGGGTCGACGGGTACCAGAAACCATAGTCGCCGGCGAAGTTCGCGGCCTCTCGCGGCGCCGGCAGGCCCGGGTACGCGGCGTGCATGAGGTCGCGCGACGCCTCCGGGGCATTCTGGAACAGCGCACGGATGCGTGCAGGAGTGCGCGGGATGACATCGACCCGGCCTCGGAACAGCGAGCCCTCGCGATCGTTGCTGCCGATGACGAGGGGCACGCGGTGGGCGCGACCCGACCGGAATGCCGCGATCGGATGCTCGGGCAGAAAGATTCCGTCGACGACGGGTGCAAGGCAGAACATGCCCGGGTAGGCGTCGGGAGTCTGCATTTGCAGGATTGTCGATGCCTGCAGCAGCTGCCGCACGTCGGCGTGAGCGAGCAGGTCGCTCGCGGCCGTGACGTCATCGCGGTCCACTGCCGCGCCGACCCGCTTCGCGAGGATCCCGACGAAATCGCCCGCCCACTGCGCTGTCGTCTCGGGGTAATACACGGCGTCGGCGGGGGAGCTCTGGGCGATGGCACCGACGAAGAGGTGCTCGGCGGAGGGTGTGGCCATGAGCGTGGTCACGGCGTTGGCCCCCGCCGACTCCCCGAAGATGGTGACGTTCGAGGCGTCGCCGCCGAAGGCCGCGATGTTGCGGTGCACCCACTGCAGGGCTGCGACCTGGTCGCGCAGCCCGAGGTTGCTGTCGAACCGGCGCCGAGGCGTCGAGTAGCGGGTGAAATCAAGATACCCGAGTGGCCCGAGCCGATAGTTGAAGCTCACGTAGATGACCGGTCCGGCGGCGATGAAGCTGCGACCCTGTTCCGAGAACTCGCGCGAGGAGCCGGTGCTGTACCCCCCGCCGTGGATGAAGACCATCACGGGCAGCCGCCGCGACTGCGCACGGACAGTGCTGGGCGCATTCACGCTCACGGTGAGGCAGTCCTCGCCGGAGCCCCGCACGGTGGGGGCTCCGCTGCGGCGATCGCGGTGAAACTGAGCGCTCATCGTTCCGAACCGTGAAGCATCCCGCACGCCGGCCCAGGGCGATACCGGCACCGGCGCTCGAAGTCGCAGCTCGCCGAGCGGCGGCGCGGCGTACGGGATAGCGCGCCAGGAATCGATCCTCGCACGGGTGGCTCCCCGCACCGCACCGCCATCCACGTGACGCACGAGGTCGTTCGTTGCCATGATCGTCTCGGGTGGCCAGGGTCTGGGGTCACCGCCTGATGATGACGGTATGCCCTATTGCCATCCCCGAACAGAGATTGACCTTCGCGCGAGGAGCGGGACGCGCGTCGATGACCAGTTCGGTCGCGCCATCCGGCCGCGCGGCCTCGACCACGATCGCGGCATTACTCACTCGTCGAGCACGTGCCGCAGGTAGCGGCGACACCGGAACCAGAGAGCGCGGCACGTAGATGCGCTCGACGATCATGCCGCTCACTCTCCCACGAGCGGCCGACGAGCGGTTGCTGGTGGCTTAGGCCACGACCCGGTCGAGGTCCAGGGGTGTCGGCTTCCGACTGATGCCGAGGCGCCCACCGACAACCGTCCACGTCGTGCCGGGAATCTGGCGGGCCAGTGCGGTCGCAGACCACTTTATCGAGTCGACCTGTCACCCATGATTCGTGCTCAGTGGTGGGCGGGCAACGGTCATCGACTACGCGGGCTGTGGCGTGCCGAGAAGAGATCGAAGGATGAAACGGTCTCGGGAACCGGGTCTCTGTAGGTGCCCGTGTGTTGCGCAATGGCCCGCACAGCTTCGGATAACTGGTCAGCGAGTGGCTGCGGGGTCCTTCACCGCGTCGAGCAGCTCCATCAGGGTGAAGGTGCCGATGAGGGTGCGCACGTCCGCCTCGGTGAGACCCGCGATGGTCGAGATTTCGGTCGTCGTGAGCTGCGCGTTGGCGAGCAGCGTGATGGCGCGAAGCTGGTCGGCGCTGTGGGGCATGGCCGCCAGGTCGGGCCAGCGGCGGAGCTTGTAGCGCAGGGCTGCGTCCACGTTCGTGAACAGGGTGCCCGCGCCGGTGCCGACTCGCCACAGCAGGGGCTCGATGTAGCGACCCGCGACGGTCGGCCTGGCCGAGTCCGCGCGAGGCACGGTCGCGACCACGAGGTCGGTGGGGCTGGTCGCAAGGCTGTCGAGCGACGACTCCCACCAGAACGTGCGTTCCGCCATGTCGATCGTCATCGTCGCCATCGAGGGCGAGGTCGCGGTCACGATGTTGTCGCCGGCAGCCAGCAGGGCGAGCGCGAGCGCGCTCCAGTCAGCGGCATCCTTCGACGACGATTCGGCGGGCGCCGCGTTCTCGCGGGGCTTGCCCTCGAGCGCCAGCTTCGGCTCGGCGGCGGGCGGGGCGGAGGCGGGCTGTTCGGCGAGCGGTGCGTCACGGTGGCTGCCGGCAGCGGAGTCGCCAGCGGGCTGTTCGTCGTCGGCCCACTGCAGTGCCGCGCCGCGGGACGTGCCGGCCTGACGGGATTCCTTCGCGTGGGAGTTGGTGACCTGGGTGGTCCAGCCCCTGCTGTCCCACCAGCGCAGGTCGGCCTGTCCGAGCGGATCGGTGTACCAGCCTGCGCGCTGTGTCGGTCGATCAGTCATTTCGAGGCGCCTCCGGGTCGCGCACGGTCATCAGTTTCTCGGACGCGACTAACGACAGGAGCCTCACGCGTGAGCGCGAGCCAGGTGGCGCCTCGCGGGTACGAGGCTGGTAGTGACGTTCGGGATGGTGCTGTACTCGTAGCTTTTTGCAAGTCGCGCGGCGGCAACACCCCCGGTTCGGGGGACACCCGGGGCAGAACCGCGGAAACAAGCGACAGAACGCTCTGTATGTCCCCCCTATTGGGTCGGCATTTCGGCAATCCGATCGCCATCCCTTACGAACCGGAGACAATCGAGGCCTCGCCATGCCTGGTTGGCGGGCCGACGCCTACAGTGATCAAATGAGCAACTCTGCCCTGCAGGCGGATCCGGCCACGGTCGTCGATCGCACCGTGCTGCTCGTCGAAGATGACGCCACGGTCGCCGAGGTTGCGACATCGTACCTGCGCGCAGCCGGACTTCTCGTCACGCTCGCGAGCGACGGATTCGCCGCGCTGCGGGCCATCGAGCAGGGCTCGCCCGACCTCATCGTGCTCGACCGGATGCTGCCGGGAATCGACGGGCTCGAGGTGTGTCGTCGCATCCGGCTCGCCACGGCGACACCGATCATCATGCTGACTGCGCTCGGCTCCGAAGAGGATCGCATCGACGGGCTCGAGGCCGGCGCCGACGACTACCTCACGAAACCGTTCTCGCCACGGGAGCTCGTACTGCGCGTGCAGTCCATCCTGCGGCGGTCGGTCAACGTGGATGCCCCGCAAGCCGCCATCCACGCGGGGCCGTTCCTGCTCGATCCGGCCGCCAGGACGGTGACCCGGGACGGCCGACCGCTGGCGCTGACCGTGCGGGAGTTCGACCTGCTCGAGTACCTGATGAAGCGACCCGGGCAGGCCTTCGGTCGCACCGAGCTGCTGGCGGCGGTCTGGGGATGGACGGTCGGCGACCTCTCTACTGTCACCGTGCACGTGCGTCGCCTGCGGGAAAAGATCGAGAACGACATCTCCGACCCGAGGTTCGTCGCAACCGTGTGGGGTGTCGGTTACCGGTTCGACGCGGGGGCGCAGGATGCCGCCCGCTGACCTCGCGGCGCTCGTCGAGATCGCGCTCGCCGCATCCCTCCTCGTCGCGCTCGGGGGAGTCGTCGCCCTTGTGCTGCTGAGGCGCGCGTCCCTGCGCATCCAACTCGGTGTGATGGTCGCCGTCGCCGTGATTGCGGTCGCCGCCAGCATGATCGCCGTGGCCCGCTGGATGTTCATCTCCGCCCACGACCTGACCGTCGCTGTGACCGTCGCCTGCGTGTCCGGCGTGGTCTCGCTGGCGGTCTGCCTGGTGCTGGGATCCCTCGTCACGCGAAACCTGAGGCGACTTGCGGCTCGTGGCCCGTGAACTCGGCAACGGCCGGGTGCAGGCGATGCCGGGTACGGCCGCGACGGCGGAATTCCGCCAACTGGCGGTCGAGCTGCGGGCGACCAGCGAGCGACTGGCCGAGTCCCGCGCCCGTGAGCTGCAACTCGAGACGGCGCGCCGCCACTTCGTCGCGGGCATCTCCCACGACCTTCGAACCCCGCTGGCGGGAATCCGCGCGATGTCGGAGGCTCTCGAAGACGGGCTGGTCGACGACCAGCAGAGGTACCTGCGCGAGATGCGCGCCAGGGTGGAGCAGCTGTCGGGACTGGTCGACGACCTGTTTCAGCTCTCCAAGATCGATGCGGGGATGCTCGAGCTCTCGGTGAGCGAGGTGTCGTTGTACGACATCGTCAGCGACGCGGTCGCCGACCTGGGCCCGCTGGCGGGCGGTCGTCACATCGCGGTGGAGTCGTCCCGCACCGAGGACCTCACCGTTCGCGCCGATCCCCGCGAACTGGGCCGTGCGATCAACAACCTTCTGCTCAACGCCGTGCAGCACACCGCCCCGGGAACACCCATCACGGTGATCGCGGGCCGGTCGACCGACGGACGCCCGAGCATCTCGGTGATCGACCAGGGTGGCGGCATTCGCGAGGACGACCTCGACCGAGTCTTCGAGCCGGGCTGGCGGGGCGCCTCCGCTCGCTCGCCCCTCGCGGGAGGGCGCACCGCGGGCGCCGGCCTGGGGCTGGCGATCGTGAGAGGCATCGTGAACGCCCACTCGGGGGAAGCCACCGTGCGCAACATCCCGGGCGGCTGCCGATTCGACCTGGTGCTGCCCGCCTGACGCCGGGCGGCGATGCCCGGCCCGGATTGTCCCCGTTTCGTAAGACATTCCGGGGATGCCGGTCGAACGCCGCTCCTAGCCTCGATTCATGGGGACACACGGCGTGCGGGCAGGGCAGCAATGACGGCCGCGGAGGCGCTCTCTCCTGGCCTCGACGAGTTGCTGGACGGCTGCGCGGCCGGCGATCACGCGTCGTTCCGCCTGCTGTACCGCGCCACCTGGAACCTCGTCTTCACCATCGTGCGTCGGCAGCTCTTCGATGAGTCGCAGTCGGAGGAGGTCACGCAGGATGTGTTCCTCGAGGTCTGGCAGACCGCCGCGCGCTACGAGGCCGGGCGCGGGAGCGTGACGACCTGGCTCGCCACAATGGCGCGTCGCCGGGCGATCGACCGGGTTCGATCGTCGCAGGCGAGCAGGGACCGGGAAGACCGCGTGTCGCGGCGCGACCACCGCGTGCCCTACGACGAGGTGCTGGAGGCCGTCGAAGCACGGATCGAGCGTGACCGGCTTGCGATCGCCATGGGTTCGCTCACGCCGCTGCAGCGCGAGGCGATCACCGCCACCTACCTGCAGGGGCGCACGGTCGTGCAGGCCACAGCGGTGCTGGGCGCATCCGAGAGTGCGCTCAAGACCCGCGTTCGCGACGGCGTGCTGAGCCTCAGGGCGGTGCTGTGACTCGCGCCGCCCCGTTCTGGGGGCATTACCCCAGCACTGGGGTCAGTTAGCGTAGGTGGCAGTCGGTTACTGCGGCTGTCCTGTCGACTCTTGGGGGAGAGCGAAATGACCTCTATTGCTGTGCGCCGACGCCTGCGGGCCATGATTGTAAGTGCGGCAGTCGTGCTGGCTCTCGTTGCGGCGGTGCCGTCGACCGCCCAGGCCGATTCGACCGGAGGTGGCGCCGTGATCCTCGCCGGCGACAGTCCGCTCGACGGGTCGCAGCAGGCGGCCCACTTCGTCGCGACCATCACGCCCCCCGCGGGCGTCGCTTCCGTGAAGTTCGTTCTCGACGGGGTCTACCTGGGGCAGAGCACCGCCGCGCCGTTCCAGTTCGCGATCACCGCCGCTCCGGGCGCGCACCACCTCGCCGTGCACTGGGATGGGGCGTCGAGCGCACGAATCACGGCGGCCTTCTCCGTCGCGGGTTCCACGCCTCCGCCCACCAAGCCGACTCCGCCGCCGGTCGCGCCGACCCCGCCGCCGGTCGCGCCGACCCCACCGCCCGTCGCGCCGAGCTCGCCCAGCGCGCCGAGCTCGCCGCCACCCTCGGGTGTCATCCCCGTGTCGACGTCGGCCCAGCTCGTGACCGCGCTCGCGTCAGCGCAGCCCGGCCAGACGATAGCTCTCGCCGACGGCACGTACGTCGGCAAGTTCACGGCGTCGGCCTCGGGCCGTGCGACCGCACCGATAACGCTGCGCGGAAGTCGAGCGGCCGTGCTGTCCGCGGGAGGCCCGTCCACCGGGTACGGCCTGCACATCACCGGCAGCTACTGGCTGGTGCAGGGCATCTCGGTCACGGAGTCCGGCAAGGGAATCGTGCTCGACGGATCACAGCACACGGTACTGAGCGGCGTCGACGTCGGGTTCACCGGCGATGAGGGTGTGCACTTCCGTCACGACAGTGCCTACAGCTCGATCATCGGCTCGACCGTGCACGACACCGGCCTGAAGTCACCCGGTTATGGCGAGGGCATCTACATCGGCAGCGCGGTCAGCAACTGGGCCAGCGTCATGGGATCGGCTTCTGTGCCGGATCGAACCGACTACGTGATGGTCGAGGGAAACCACATCGTCAACACGGCGGCCGAAGGCGTCGACGTCAAGGAGGGCACCACCGGTGGGGCCATCGTCGACAACGTCTTCACCAACGCGGGGTACTCGGGTGCCAACTCGGGCGATTCCTGGGTCGACGTCAAGGGCAACGGCTACGTGGTCTCGGGCAACTCGGGCTCGGGCACCAGAACGGACGCCTTCCAGGTACACCAGGCGGCTCCCGGGTGGGGCAACGACACCGTCTTCAGCGGCAACACGCCCGTGTCCAACGTGCCCGGTTACCTCGTCAACGTCGGGCCGCGCGTCACCGGAACGGTCGTCGCGTGCCAGGCCACCGGCGCTGCGTCGGGACTATCCAATATCGCGTGCACGGGCTGAGGCTCGGTCGCCGGAGCGAAACAGCCACCGACCGGGCGGCACCGACCCGGGAATATGAGTTTCTTCACGATTGATGCGTGGTTCACCGCTTTGTTCTCGTCGTGCTCTCGGCTGCGAGTGGTTGATTGGCCACGCTGACGAAACAGACGCGTCGGGAAGCGGTGGTCGATGAGCAGTGTCGCGGAGAAACTCGCGCGCAAGTCCGCCGCGCCGACCAGCAAGCAGGTGCGACTCAATCTCGCCCACGTCAGCATGTGGTCGGTGGTCAAGGTCTGCATCGTGATCGGTCTCGGCTTCGCGATCCTGTCGGGACTCGTGCTCGTCGTGCTCTGGCTGGTACTGACGGCGCTCGGCATCCCTCAGCAGGTCGAGAGCCTGATCGGGCTGAGCGCAACCACGGGGGCGACCTCCGGCTCCGCTCTCGGTACGAAAACGATGCTCGCGGTCGCGGTGATCGTGGGAACGCTCAACTTCATCGGCGTTGTGGTGGCGGGCGTGGTCGTCGCCATCATCTACAAGTTGTACGCGAGGTTGACGGGCGGACTGTTGATGGGGTTCAGCAACACCTAGGTTGCGGCATCAGCGGACTTGCGCACCGGGTTCGGTTTGGCCGACGCGGGTGACCCGATCGCCGACGAGAACTCGTTCAGCGCAGCCCGGTTGTAGGCCCTGAAATCGAAGGTGCTCTCGTGCCTCGCCTGCTCGAGGGCCAGCAGCATCCCACGCGCGAGCGCGTCGTCGTCCTGGTCGACGATCGTTATCGGGTAGTCGGGGATAGCGTCGTGAGCGGTCGTGAAGTTCGCGGTCACGATCGGCAGTCCGAGGATCGCAGCTTCGAGGATGACCATCGGTTGTCCCTCGTAGTCGCTGGACATGACGAAACAGTCAGCCGAAGCCATCGCCAGGAAGGGGTTGGCCTGATAGCCGGCGAAGATGATGTGGTCCGCTGCGCCACTGCGCGCTGCAAGGCCGGTGAGCTCGTCTCGCAGGGGTCCATCGCCGATGATCAACAGCCTGACATCGGGTCGGCGCTGCTGAGCCAGAGCGAACGCGCGGATGAGCCGCGCCTGGTTCTTTTCCGTCGACAGCCGCCCGACGGTCACCAGCCATTTCGTCGAGCGCCGCGCATCCGTCAGTTCGCGCACCCAGGGAAGCGACGCTTCGGCCGAGGCACCGGACTCCTGCGCCGCGGGGTGCGACTGCGCGAGCACCCGTTCGCCGTCGATGATGTTGCGGGCGGAGACGAATGCGGTCGGCTCGATTCCGAACCGGGCTGCCAGAGATCGCTCGTTGAGAACCGCGAGGCCCGGCGAAACGGACACGAGGTGATCGAAGTACGGGTACAGCGCGAAAACGGACCCCAGCGATCGTTTGATGCGTTGTCGGCCGCGGATCACGCGATGCTGTTCCGCAGCCATGTCGTTGTGCAACCAGATGGAGTGCACTGTCGACGCCCCCCGCAGCAGCAGATTTGCCCAAAACGGGCCGTAGCCGTCGAAGTCCACGCTGTGGTCGAACGCGGCCGTGCCGAAAATCCACCGCCACTGCGCATCCCAGTCGCGGTCTTTTCGAGCGGATTTCGCGCGCGACGGCGACTGCGACACGAAGAACGACAGGCGCCGCGCCATCCGCCCGAGCTTGCCCTCGGCCTCGGGAAAGTGGATGAACTGGCGCACGTGCGCTGGAATTCGTCGCTGGTTGTCGGCGGGCTGACCGCGTTCGGCTGGCCGTGAGAACACGACCGACACGTCGAACGTGCTCGGATCGATCGCCTCCAGCAGATTCAGGGCGGCCGAGGTCACCCCGTTGGAGCGCAGGGAGCCGAGGTGGATGAGAATCGACGTGCGGGCATTCGCCGAAATGGCGACCGTGTTGTGGCTCGCGACCTGACCCCGGAACACGACGTCGGCGACTCGGCGAGAGGCGTTGCCGTCGTCGCGGCCTGTGAACCGCTCGCGCCACTCGCCCCGCCTCGTCGTGATCGCCGCGGTCATCGGAGTTCGTCCCGAAATCACGTTGGCGACCTCGGTGAGGTCGGTGAGGAAGGGGCCCGGAAGCGTGTCGGCATCGAAGTAGGTTCCGCGCTCCTTCACGTACGCATCCGCGTCCTGCGCATAAAAGACGATCGGTCCCGGCGATGGCAGGTAGTCGATGAAAATCGACGAATAGTCGGTCACCAGCGCGTCGGCGATGCCCAGGATGACGTTGGTCGGCAGCTCGTCGGGCACGAGAATCGTGCGATACGCGGGACGGTCGGCAAGCAGGTGGTGAAGCGACTGGTGCGCCTTCAGCACCACGACGTAGTCGTCGGCGCCGAGCAGCTGTTCGAGGCGGCCGGCGACATCGGCGATCTCGTCGACGTTGTTCTCGGGCGACCAGAAGTCCGCTCCCCGCCACGTGGGGGCGTAGACCACCAGCTTGCGATCGCCCAGCGGAATCCCCGCTGTGACCAGCATCGTGCGAGCCGACTCGCGCTCGTCGACGCCCAGGTGCTGACGGTCGGTTCGCGGGTACCCTTCCTCGATGATCCGCCCGGTGAAGATTCCGCGCAGGCGATAGGCCTCCTCGTACATCTGCCGCGTCATGAACTCGTTCTGCGACAGCAGGTAGTCGGCAGAGAGAAAATTGCGCATGGTGTTCGCGGCTTCGAGGGCACCCGCGGTCGGCAGGTCGTAGCCCATCCGCTTCAGGGGGGTGCCATGCCAGGTGTTGAGGTAGACCTGGCCCGGGCGCTTGGCGAACTCGGGGGGAAACGTCGCGTTGTTGATCAGGAACCCGCGCGTCGCAAGCGCGCGAAAGTATGCGGGAGTGCCCCGGCGCACAAACCGCACGTTGCTGTTGCGTGCGAACTCGGTGCGCAGGGCGGTGAAGGGGCCGGAACGATCGAGAACCCAGGTGTGGTGGAGGTCCGACATGTCGGCCGACTCGAGCAGGTGCCGGAAGATCGCCTCGGGATTGCAGGACGCCCCATGGCCCGCGTACGACTCGTACAGCACGGAGCGCGGGCGGATCGGCATGCGCGCCCACAGGGTGCGCAGAATGGCGTTCGCCTCCCGCCACAGGGCGCGAACCACCGATCTGGCACGACTACGTAACCCGCGAATGCCCACCTCCCCGATCCTATTCGGCGACGGAGAACGGCGGCGTCGTCAGGGGCGCGCTGTTCGAACCCGTGGCCGCTATCCGTTGCCCAGCTCGATGATGAGGCTCGAGTGGGTGCGGAAGCTCTCGAGCCGGTGGTATCCGATGCGCCCCAGGTCGGCGATGCCGTAGCTGTCAGCTTTTCCCGAGAGCACGTACTCCACGACCCACACCGTGTGGATGTTGGCGAACCGTCCGAGTTTTTCAGCGCCCGCGACGGTGTAGGTGCGGTCGTACCAGGTCGTCGACTGCTGGTACGGGGTCATGATCGTGACGTCGTCGAGGCCCGTGAACCCGGCGGGGTAGGTGTGCAGCGCGAGCCGGGGCCGGCGTGAGGGCCTCGCGCCGTCATCGAAGACGATCGCGTCCCCGGCGTGCGCGTGTGCTCCGATGGCCGCGCTGATCTCGGCCCAGTCGCTGCCGTTCTTGGCGTACGGGGTGCGTTGCGAGAGGTAGACCGGCGCAGCGAAAGCCGTGGTGATCACGGTGAGGCCGATCATCCGGCGCAGGCCCCCGCGCGCGATGGTCTCGATTCCGATCGCCATGAGAATTGCGACAGCGGGCGCCGAATACGAGAGGTAACGTCCGGTGAAGCTGTTGTCGGGAATGCTGATCAGCACCAAAATGAGGCCCGGGACGATCATCCAGAGCACTGCCACGACGACCAGGGAGACCCCGTCGCGGCGGGGAGATGCCCGTCGCCTCACCAGCGCACCGGCGAGGCCGATGATGATGAGCAGCCAGGCGACGACGGCGAAGGTGGGCGTCGAAAACCAGAGTCCCACTGTCATCGAGGTGAAGGTGACCGTGGTTTCACCCGCGAGATACGCGATCTGTGAGCGTTGCAGGAACCCGACGACCAGAAGCGGCGAGGCCGCACCGACGACGATCGCAGAAGTCACCAGCCAGCGCCTCATGATCAGACGACCCTGCGAGCTGCTCAGGAGCGCCAGGCCGTGGACCACCACGAAGAGACCGAAGTAGAGGAACGCGTACGTTCCGAAGGTCATGAGCACCGCATACGCGACCCACCATCGCCGGGACCGGCTCGTATCCGAAACCAGCCGCACCAGCACCCAGGTGCCCCACGCCGCGTACGCAGCACCGAACGCGTAGGTTCTGGTCTCTTCACCCATGTAGGTGACCCGCGGCAGCACGCAGCAGATGATCCCAGCGAAGAGCGCGAGTCGCGCCGTTCCCAGCCAGGCCACCAGGTACACGACCCCTGCAACGGCGAATCCGACGGCGATCGCGGGCGGCAACCGCACGGAAAAGGGGGATGCTCCAAACACGTCGACCCAAAAATGCAGGAACACGTAATACGTGCCGTGCACGGCATCGACATGAGTGAGCATCATGAACAAGGTGGAGAGCGGACGCTGCGCCGACAACACACTGGCGGCCTCATCGCCCCAGAGCGAGGGGATCCACGACCCCCAGGCCGAGATGACGGTGGCCGCCACTCCCAGGATCACGGCCACGCGCAGGGGCCCGCCCCGCACCTCGTCGTGTGCCGGATTCGACGCGACGGCGGTCGCGAGCCCAGCCGTTGTCGGAGACACGCTCCTACCCTGAGCCATCTCCCCGCGCGTTGCCTGCACTGTGAGGCGTGTTCGTCTGAGGAGGCTACAAGGTCGTCGAGGCAGGCTCGGCGAGCAATGAGCCGACGGCACGCAGCAGCCCGTCCATCGACGTTGCCTCGCCCTCGCCTCGACCGGCGTCATCGGACAGCGCCAGCTCCACGAGCGCCGGGATGTCGGCACCGTTCGATTGCTCGAGCCGAACGGCTCCCGCGTAGACGCCGTCATCGACCGGCGGCGTCGAATCGCCCGACGGCACTGTGATGATGAGTGCCTTGCCGAGCGCCCGGGCGTCGAACGCGACCGACGAGACATCCGTGATGCAGAGTTGGGCGGCGCCGAGCGCCCATCCGTAGTCTCCCGTATCGACGACGTGGCCATCGCCGGCCGTGCGGATGGCGGCGCGGATGCGCGCGTCTGCGACCGCGCTCGCCGACCGCACCCGCCCGGTCCACGGATGCGGGCGGTAGATCAGCCTGATTCCCGGCATGCCGAGCAGCGCTTCGACCAGCTGCAGGCCGAGAGTCTCGACCGAGCTGTACGCCATCGTCGGCCGGTCACCCTCCCAGGTTGGCGCGTAAAGCACCACAGTTCGATCGTCGGGGTGCCACGAACTCGGCGGGTCGCCGAGAAATCCCAGCCACGGACTCCCGATCACCACGGTGGAGGCGTCCGCGTCGAAACCGCGAATGCTGCGCAGCTGCTCGATGGCTTCCGTGCTGGCGACATACGTCACGTCGTACGCCTTGAGCTGTCGAGAGACCGACGACTCCTTCGCGCTCTCCCCGTGGCCGATGAAAACGTGCACCGGCTCGCAAATCGCAGCGCGCGAAAGTTGAGGGAGTTGTTGTTCGGGTAGAGCACCACCCTGACGCCGCGGGCTCGAAACACCTCGCCCAGCGGGGCTGCCCCGTCGGCGAAGGCGACCGCCACGGAGGTCTCCGCACGAACCACGTTGTAGGTGAAGGGATCGGCGGTGACGATGGAGACGCGATGCACCGCATCGAGTGCCTCGAGCACTCTGTACCACCGCCGCAGCTGGTAGAGGCCGAAGGGGGCGTCGGCGAAGTAGACGGCCACGGGAGTCTGCGGCGCAGTCGCCGATGCGAGCTTTCGCGTCAGGGCACGCGACCGCACCTTGGTCGTCACCATTCGAAGAGCAGTTCCGATCGCGCTCATCCGACGGTCGCCTCTCCTGCGACGCACTGCACCCGCGTCTCACCCGACATGCATGCTCACCATTTCGCTCTCCCAGTCGACGCCACCGACGACTGCTCCGCCTCGACCAAGTCTGGCCCTGGTGGCCCGTATCATTCTCATATGACGCGACGCCCGCCCCGCGCCCGTTACCTCGCCCCGCTGGTCGTCGTCGCCGCGTTCATCGCCGGATGCAGCGCCGTGGGTGCAACGCCGACGCATCATCCGTCGGCAAAGCCTTCTCCCGCGCCGCCCCTCGTTGCGCCGCCGTTGGTGCTCGCCGAGCACCTCGTGACACAGGAGGGGCTTGCGATCGCGCTCGCCTCCAATGTGCTTCAAACGCAGCTGCAGCTCGTCTCGGACGCCAGCGCCGACTCGCCACTCGTCGCCTGCACGGCCCTGTCGGGCGGAGGTGCGAAGAAGGTCACCGACTGGTCGGGAACGTCCGCGGCACGAACACTCACCGACGTCACCTACTACGACACGGGATGCGCTCACCCCTACCTCACGGCGCGCGCCACGGCGACCCAGGCCGGCGACTCCGAGAACCTGGCCGCCAGCGTCGCCTACACGGGAAGCGCGGGCGCCGCTCTCGGTACCCTCGTAACGACTGCGAGCGCCACGTTCAGTGGGAACGGGCTGGTGCTCGAGGGAACCGGCACCCTCACCCGCGCGGCCGCGGCACCCGTGTCGCTCGGCCTCGCCTGCCAGGCGGCATCAGACACGGTGCTCAACTGCCAGGGCGGAGTCGCGCAGAGCTTCCCGACACTCACCAAATCGGTGGGCTCGATCACGCCGCTGACCCTGACCGTCGGCGCGGATGCGTCCGATCCGATCACCTTCCAGGGCACTGGCAACTCCACCGCGACCGCCGCGCCGGGCTCGCTGAGCATCACGTCACCCGACGGCGCCCACCTGGCGATCGCCGGGGCCACCACCGCGACCGGGTCGTCCGTGACCACGGGCCAGGCGGGCGGGTTCGTGCTCTTCCCGCCGACACCCACCGGCTGGACGATCACCGACGCCGCGGACGACGTCTCGTTCACGATCGCCGTCACCGACAACACCACCAGGGCCCTCACCGGATCTGTCACCCAACTGAGCACCAAGCGCACCCTCGCGACGCTGAGCGTCGACCAGTCGGGTACCGGAACCATCACCTACCTGGGGCAGAAGCCCGCTGCGGTCGATTCCTGGACCCTCACGGACTGATCGCTCGGCGTCTCACGGCAGCAGCTGCTGCAGCTGCCACGAGTTGCCATCCGGGTCCGCGAAGAAGGCGAATTTCACGCCGCCCATGTCGACGACGTCACTGATCTCGACTCCGCCGGCCGCCAGTTGCGCTCGCGCATCGGCGATGTCGGCGACGACCAGGTGGAGCCCCCGCACGGAGCCGGGCCGGGAGTCGGCGTCGGTGATCCCGGTTCCGAACACGATCGAACAGGCGGACCCGGGCGGGGTGAACTGCACCACCCGCATCCCGTTGCCCGGCTCGACGTCGTGGTCCAGGTGGAATCCCACGCGATCCCGGTAGAACGCGATGCTGCCATCGACATCCGAGACGGGCAGCGGCACGAGCTCAAGTTTCATGTCCATGACTCATGGGATCACAAAGATCGTCGAAGAGCCATCCGCGAAGCCGACGGCGACGGCGTTCGACCGCAATCGAACAGGGAGTCGGGCACGCCGGAGATACTGGGGTACCCCTCGCTGTCGAATGCCGGTAGCGGCACGACGGAGCAGTGCGCGGCCTGTGTGTACGAGGGGGTTGATTATGTGAGTTCTTACAAGGTGGCATCGGCGGCGGTGGAATGCGGGCGGCGATCTGGATGCTCGAGCGACACATCTTACGAACCGGTGACGATGCGCCGCGAAGGCCGCCGATCCCAGCAAACGCATGGCATCTGACGACAAGATAGTCAGTGCGCCCGTCGGCCTCGAGCCGGTGACCGACGCATGAAAAATTGTAGGCATTCCACGACTACCCGCCGGGAGAGCATTGTGGGCGAACCTGTAACCATTGCAGACCAGGTCAGTGAATTGCGCGCGTCTCGCGCCCCCAATCCTGCGTTCGCGGCCGAGCAGGCCGCGCTTGCGAGAACGTCGCCACAGGTCTCGGTGGCGTTGGGATCGCCGTTCCCGGATGGGCCTCTCACCGACGCGCAGGGGCAGTCAACGACGCTGCGGGATGTCTTGTCCGGGGCCCCGGGCGTCATCATTTTCTACCGGGGCGCCTGGTGCCCGTACTGCAACATCGCCCTGAAAACCTATCGGGACCAGCTCACAGGGCCGCTCCGGGACCTGGGCGTTGGGCTTGTGGCGATCAGCCCGCAGGCCGCCGATGGATCACTGACAATGCGCCAGAAGCTCAACCTCGAGTTTGCTGTTCTTTCCGATCCCGGCAACCGAATCGCGGGCGCACTCGGCATCCTCACCCAACCATCCGATGACGCCCGAGCGATGCAACTCGACCACGGTTTGGATATCACGAAGCTGAACGCGGACGGTACAACATATGTGCCAATGCCGACGACTGCGATCGTCGATGCAGGCGGTAATCTGGCATGGATCGACGTGCATCCTGATTACACGACTCGAACCGAGCCGGCGCAAATCCTTGCCGCGGTCGACGCGATCGTGGCGACGACCGAGCCGGCGAAACCGTAACCGCGTCAGCAGCTGAGGATCACGCCAATGACCGAACACCAGCACTACAGTCTCGTTCGCACGTTCGACGGGTTCGAACTGAGGCGATACCCCGAGTGTGCGTTCGTTCAAGTTCGTGTCGATGGCGAATTCAATCGTGCCGGCAACCGAGGTTTTCGGCCGCTCTTCAACTACATCACCGGCGATAACGCCAGTGCTGCAAAGTTCTCGATGACCTCTCCCGTGATCCAGCAAGAAACCGCCGACCAGGGAAACGTCATCAGCTTTGTGCTCCCAGAGGGCACCGACCGGGCCGCGATTCCGGCCCCGCGCAATTCTCAGGTCACCACGACAGTCGTCGCGGCACACACCGCGGCAGCCGCGCGCTTTCGGGGAGGCTGGAGTGAGTCACTGTTCCGGAAGAAGGGCAGTGAGCTGCTTCGGATGGTTGCCGCCGCGGACATCGAAACGGTCGGCGACGTGTCTTACGCGCGCTTCGATCCGCCATGGATGCCTGGCCCGCTCAGGCACAACGAGGTGTTCGTGACTGTTCGGTCGTAGCATCACCCCCGCGAATGCTCGGTCACATCTTACGAACCGGTGACGATCAAGGATGACGGCCGCGGATCCCAGCAAACGCATGGCATCCGACGACAGGATGAACGGTGGGCCCCGTCGGGCTCGAACCGACGACCAACGGATTAAAAGTCCGATGCTCTACCAACTGAGCTAGAGGCCCGCACCACCAAATCTATCGTGTCCGGCGCGGGCTGCTCGCACGGCAAACAACGAGGAGACTTCGCTGATGGGACTGCTTCTCGTCGGATTCATCGGCGGGCTCCTGACCGGCATCTCGCCCTGCATCATCCCGGTGCTCCCCGTGATCTTCTTCTCGGGTGGAACCGAGGCGGCCCGGCCCATCGGTGAGGCAGGCAAGCCGATCGGCGGACGAAGGCCCTACCTGGTTATGCTCGGACTCGTCGTGAGCTTCAGCTTCTTCACCCTCGCCGGGTCGTTCCTGCTGAGCCTGCTGCACCTGCCGCAGTCCACGATCATCTGGATTGGGATCGTGTTCCTGGTGCTGATCGGCATCGGCCTGATCGTGCCTCGATTCGAGCGCGTGCTCGAGAAGCCGTTCTCCTGGATCCCGCAGCGCCAGGCATCCGGGGATCACGGCGGGTTTCTGCTCGGGATCGCGCTCGGCGCCGTTTTCGTGCCGTGTGCCGGCCCGGTGCTCGCCGTGGTGGCGGTTGCGGGCGCCAAGGGCGCGATCAGCGCCGACACCCTGTTCGAGACGCTCGCGTTCGCCATCGGCGTCGCCATGCCGCTGCTGGTCTTCGCCCTCGCCGGTCGCCGCCTCGCCGAGCGCGTGAGGGCATTCCGCCGCCACCAGCGCGGTATTCGCGTCACCGCCGGCATCGTGATGATCGCCCTCGCCATCGCGGTCGTGCCGGTCTTCAACGTTCCGACCCTGCTGCTGCAGGCCATCCCCGACTACACGAGCAAGCTGCAGGCGGCGACGTCCGGAATCGGTTCGAGCGTCGGATTCGGAAGCGCCAAAACCACGTCGGGCACGACCTCCGCATCGAGCGGCAGCACGGCCTGCACTGCGGGGGCGAGCACCCTCGTCGAATGCGGTGCCGCGCCCGAATTCACGGGCATCGACCAGTGGTTCAACACCGCCAACGACAAGCCGATCACCCTGAAGAGCCTTCGCGGCAAGGTCGTGCTGATCGACTTCTGGGCCTACTCGTGCATCAACTGCCAGCGGTCGACCCCGCACCTGAACGCCTGGTACAAGTCGTACCAGAAGGACGGCTTCGTGATCGTGGGAGTGCACGCCCCCGAGTACGCGTTCGAGCACGTTGCGGCGAACGTGCTCGCCAGCGCGAAACAGCAGGGCATCGAATACCCGATCGCGCTCGACAACGAGTTCGACACCTGGACCGCCTACGACAACCAGTACTGGCCCGCCGAATACCTGATCGACGCCAAGGGCCAGGTGCGCCACATCGCGTTCGGCGAGGGCGACTACGGCACCACCGAGAAGCTGATCCGCACGCTGCTGACCGACGCCCATCCCTCGAGTCACGCTGCCGCACGCCACGGATGTCGCCGACACGACACCCACCGCGACGCTCACTCCCGAGACCTACCTCGGTTCGGCGCGGGCGACGGCGGGCAGCTTCAGCAGCCCATCCGGCTACCAGGCGGGCACGGCGACCTACACGTTCCCGGCCGCCGCGCTCGCGCAGAACGACTACGCGTTCAGCGGCCCGTGGACCGTCGCCGGGGAGTCGATCACTGCCGCGGGCGCCGGCTCCGCCATCCGGCTGCACTACGAGGCGAGTCACGTCTACCTCAACGTCAGCGGAACGGGAACCCTCACGGTCACCGACTCCGCCGGCACGCGCACCATCGCCGTATCGGGAACCCCGAACATCCACGACCTGGTCGCGCCCGGCGAGGGCTATCGAAACGCAACCCTGACGGTGACCGCCAGCGCGGGCATCAGCGCGTACTCGTTCACCTTCGGATAGTCGTCGGTGAGCGGCCGTAGGCTGGATGCGATGGCCGACGACTTTCACAAACCGACCCAGTACTCCGGCGACAAGTTCGACACCTACGAGGGCGGCGAGGACCCGGCGCAGATCCTGCGAGTGGCTCACGACACCGCGCACGCGCTGGTCAACCGGGCGCGCGACAACGACGACCCCGAAGTGCTCGATCGCCTCATCGCCTACACCGACGATCACGGCATCGATGCGATCGCTGAGCTCTGGGCGCAGGTCGAGCCCCCGCAGCCTTCCGGGGGCGCTGTGGCGCATCTACCTGGTGCGACTGCTGATCCGCCAGGATCCCGCGGGCACGAGCCTGCTGTTCCAGCGCGGAAGCGAGGTGCTCGAGACCATCGACACGGTCGTGGCGGGCGCACCGATGCCGACCGGTCCCGACGAGATCACCGAGCTCGCCGACGAGATCCTGCGCGGCGTGTTCGTCGGCGACTTCTCGATCGCGCTCGACCGCGCGGCCGCGTTCTGCCGCGTCTGCGCTGCCGGCGCGACCAGCATCGCCGACGACGCCGACTTCGTGTCCGACGAGCGCGCGGCCGAGCTCACCGCTCGAGCGGACCGGTTCGCGACCACCGCCGAGGAGTTCGCCGCGTGCGCCCGGCTTCAGCGAAGTTCGCAACTCGACTGACCGCTCGACGTCTCCAGCGAACCGATAGCCGGTCATCCGCTAAAATGGTCAGTCCGGGCCGCAGTAACCCCGGGCTCCACTAATAGCCGCTTCGAGCGGCCTTGCGCCGAGAGGCGTTCTGCGGCCCGGGTTACCCTCCGCTCGGCCAACCTGAGTGTTTGGCGCAGCCACCAAACCGGTTCCGCATCGGTGCCGAATCCTCTACATGTCGGCAAACACCCGCACGAACGCACCTTGCACAGTGCGGATGCTCGCCGGCCAGCCCGGTTGCGCCGCAGGAATCGGTGGGAACTGTCATGCTTGAGCTTGTGACGTCGGATTTCGAAAATGAAACAAACCTGGATGATGTCATCCCGGCCAGTCTCAACGATCTCCTGGCACGAGTCGCCGAAGGCGACCAGGCCGCGTTCAGCCAGCTGTATGACCAGACCTCCGCCCGTGTCCTCGGACTCGTCCGGCGACTCCTCAAAGACCATGCACAGTCCGAAGAGGTGACCCAGGAGATCTTCCTGGAGGTGTGGCAGAACGCGAAAAGGTACGACGCCGCAAAAGGCAGTGCCACAACCTGGATCCTCACGATGGCCCACCGCAGGGCCGTCGACCGGATCCGGTCATCCCAGTCCACACGCGACCGGGACACGAAAATAGGTTTGAGGGACATGGAGACGGAGTACGACTCCGTTTCTGAATCCGTCGAGATCAAGGTCGAGCACGAAAGGGTGGGACAGGCTTTGCAGCGACTAACAGAATTGCAGCGCCAGGCTGTCACGCTCGCGTACTACGGCGGGTACAGCCACAGCGAGGTTGCAGAAATGCTGAAGGTGCCGATCGGCACCGTCAAGACTCGACTGCGTGACGGGATGATCCGCCTTCGCGACGAATTGGGAGTCGCATCATGATGAACGATGACAAGAACTCTGCGGGCTCCGGCTCGTACGTCCTGACGCGATGGATGCACAGGAACGCGCAGATTTCGAGACCCAGCTCGCTGAGTCCGAAGAGCTGAGGAACGAGGTGACCGAATTGACCGACACAGCTGTGCTGCTCGGCCTCGCGGCTGACCCCGTGACCCCGTCGCCCGCTCTCAAGCAGAACATCATGGCGCAGGCTCAGCCAGACGCCGCAGCTCGACCGTGAGGATGCGCCGGTGCGCGCACTCCGCGCCGTGCCATCGATTGTCGACGAGCCCGTCGCCCAGCCGGTGCGCGAATCGAACGCGAAGGCGCAGCAGCGCTGGTACCGCCGTCCGGCTGTCGCGATCACCGCGGCCGCCGCCGCCGTTCTGCTCATCGTCGGTGGCGTCGCCGGCGCGAATGTCGCCATTCAGGGCGCCCAGACCAGCCAGCAGGCCGACGCCCTCGCGTCGATCAACACCGCAGCAGATGTGCAGCGGGCCGAAGCATCCGTGTCGACCGGCGGCAAGGTGACCCTCGTCTGGTCGCTCACGCAGCGCAAGTCGGCTGTCATCGCCACGGGGCTGAAGGTTCTGCCGTCAGACAAGACCTATGAGCTCTGGTACATCAGCGCCGCCGGAAAGCCGACATCGGCCGGCCTGTTCGAGTCGAACGGCAAGAACACGCTGCAGGTTCTGAGCGGACAGATGAGCAGGGGCGACACCGTGGGCGTGACCGTCGAGCCTGCCGGCGGATCGAAGGCTCCGACGACCAAGCCTGTCGTCGCGATCGCGTCCGCGTAGCTTCCCGCCCCGTTCGCCTGATTCACCGGTCTCGACCGGCGAAGCTGGGTGCGATCTATCCGAACTTGCCGGAGACGTAGTCTTCGGTGGCCTGCACGGTCGGGCTTCGAGAAGATCGTGCTCGTGTCGTTGAATTCGATGAGCTTGCCCGGCTTGCCGGTTCCCGCGATGTTGAAGAACGCGGTGTGGTCGGACACCCGGCTCGCCTGCTGCATGTTGTGCGTCACGATCACGATCGTGTACTCGGCCTTGAGCTCCTCGATGAGGTCCTCGATCGCGAGGGTCGAGATCGGGTCGAGCGCCGAGCACGGCTCGTCCATCAGGATGACGTCGGGGGAGACGGCGATCGCGCGAGCGATGCACAGACGCTGCTGCTGCCCACCCGAGAGGCCCTGGCCGGGCAGGCCCAGGCGATCCTTGACCTCGTTCCAGAGGTTGGCGCCCGACAAGCGACTTCTCGACCAGCGCGTCGGCGTCGGACTTCGAGATGCGGCGGTTGTTGAGCCGCACGCCCGCGAGCACGTTCTCGCGGATCGACATCGTGGGGAACGGGTTCGGCCGCTGGAACACCATTCCGACCTGGCGGCGCACCAGCACCGGGTCGACGCCGGGCGCGTAGAGGTCGTTGCCGTCGATGTAGACCTCGCCCTTGACGTGGGCGCCGGGGATGACCTCGTGCATGCGGTTCAGCGTGCGCAGGAACGTCGACTTGCCGCAGCCCGACGGGCCGATGAACGCCGTCACCGTGCGGGGCTCGATCGTGATCGAGACGTCTTCAACGGCAAGGAAGTCGCCGTAGTAGACGTTCAGATCCTTGACTTCGATTCGCTTGGACACAGGTTTTCCTTATTCGTTCGGGTGTGAGACAAGCGCCGCGCTAGCGCAGGCCCTTGGGCGAGAATAGCCGGGCAACGATGCGCGCGATGAGGTTGAGGATGACGACCAGGATGATGAGCAGCAGCGCCGCACCCCAGGCCGCGGAGATCGACGCCGGGATGTCGGTGCTCGGGAAACTTGTACTCGGAGTACGCCATGACCGGCAGCGTCTCCATCGCGCCCATGAACGCGTTGAGGTTCAGGTTGGGCGTGAAGCTGGCGGCGATGAAGATCGGCGCGGTCTCGCCGATGACCCGGGCGATCGCCAGCATCACGCCGGTGACCAGGCCCGCGATGGCGGTCGGAAGCACGATCTTCGTGATGGTGCGCGAACTTGGAGACGCCGAGCGCGTACGACGCCTCGCGCAGCTCCATCGAGACCAGCTTGAGCATCTCCTCGCTCGAGCGCACGACGATCGGGATCATCAGCACCGACAGGGCGATCGAGGCGGAGAAGCCGCTGAACGCCTTCGGGCCGACGATCAGCGTGAACAGTGAGAAGGCGAACAGGCCGGCGACGATCGAGGGGATGCCCGTCATCACGTCGACGAGGAAGGTCACCGCACGCGACATCCAGTTGGGTCGCTGCGAGTACTCGACGAGGTAGATGGCCGTCAGGATGCCGATCGGAATCGAGATGAGCGCCGCGATGCCGGTGATGATGAGCGTGCCGACGACCGCCTGCCAGGCGCCGATGTTGGTCGTCACGGCGAGCGTCTTGGGGTTGAAGGCGGCCTTCGTCGTCGTGCTGATGAAGTTCCAGTTGACGGCACCGATGCCCCGGATGATCACCGTGTAGAGCGTCGAGATGAGCGGCGCCATGGCGATGAGGAAGGCCACCGTGACCAGGCCCCGAACCACGCGGTCGGTCGCCTTGCGCCGGTTCTCGACGAGCGACGAGAGCACCCCGATGCCCACCAGGTAGACGAGGGCGGCTGACGACCAGCCAGCCGACGATGCTGAAGCCCACCGCGGCCAGGATGCCGCCGCTGAGCGCCAGGGCGACGATGGCGGCGTACAGCTCGATGAACCGCGGCAGCTGGCCCGTTTTCAGCGAATTGACGATCGGACCCCGGGGAACCGAGGTGCGCGGCACAGACGATGCGGTCATGCGCGTGAGGACCCTTCTGCTGGATGCGCGTGCAGCGGACCGGCCGTGTCATCCACAAGGAGGATCGAGCTGGGGTCCGACGGCGGAAGCTGCGCGCACCTGGCGCTTGGCCTTCTGGTTCTTGGCGCCGGGGCCCGTGCGGGCCACGATCAGTCGCGCGATCAGGTTGACGGCGAACGAGATGACGAAGAGCATCAGGCCCGTGCCGATCAGGGCGTCGCGCTGCAGGTCGTTGGCGTCAGGGAAGTTGAGGGCGATGTTGGCGGCGACCGTCTGCGAGTTGCTGACCGTCGGTGAGGATCTTGAGCGAGAAGATCAGCGACGGTGACACGATGAGGGCGATGGCCATCGTCTCGCCGAGGGCGCGGCCGAGGCCGAGCAGGATGGCGCTGATCATGCCCGAGCGGGCGTAGGGGAAGACCGCGAGGCGGATCATCTCCCACTTGGTCGCGCCCATCGCGAGCGCGGCCTCCTCGTGCAGGCGAGGAGTCTGCAGGAAGATCTCGCGCGAGATCGCGGTGATGATCGGGATGACCATGACCGCGAGCACGATGGACCCGGCGAGAACCGTCGAGCCGGTCGTCGAGGGCTGGCCGCTGAAGAACGGGATCCAGCCGAGCGTTGTGGTTCAGCCACTCGGTCAGCGGCAGCAGGAAGGGGCGGATGACGAAGATGCCCCAGAGGCCGAACACGATCGACGGCACGGCGGCGAGAAGATCGACGATGTAGCTGAGGATGCCGGCGAGCCGGCGCGGCGCGTAGTGCGAGATGAAGAGCGCGATACCGATCGCGATCGGAGCGCCGATGACCAGGCCGATCGCGGAGACGAAGACGGTGCCCCAGATGAGCGGGGCGACGTAGCTCCAGAACGAGCTGTGGCCCTGCGTGACGCCGGTCGACAGCTCGGGGTTGGTGGCCCAGTTCGCGCGCGATCGCCGGAATGGCCTTGATGATGAGGAAGAGTGCGACGCCGGCCAGGATCACCATGATCAGGGACGGCGGCGCCGGTGCTCAGTCCTTTGAAGATCGCGTCGGCCGGGCGGGACTTGGTGCGTCCCGATCCTGGCGCTCCCGAGGGGAGCGCCAGGACGGTTCACGGTACTGCATTCTCGTCTGGACCGTGAGACCGCGGGGGTTTCGCTCACTGTCATTCTTTCTTGAGCTTGTCTGCACACGGCAGGCCAGACGGTGGATGGTACGAGGGGTACTTACTTGACCAGCTTCAGGCTCGTGGCGACATCAGCAAGGATAGAGGCTGGCAGCGGAGCTGCACCAGCGTTCTTCGCGGCGACGGCCTGGCCGTTCGCGCTGTCGATGAAGCCGATGTACGCGCTCGTGAGCTTGGCCTGCGTCGCGTCCTTGAACGTGGTGCAGACGACGGCGTAGGAGAGCAGCGGGATCGGGTAGACCGCGCCGGTGATCTTCGTGAGTCGATCTTCTGGGTCAGGTCACCCGTGGTGCCGTTCGGCGCGGTGGTCGCGGCCGCAGCGAACGCCTTGGTCGCGCCGGCGGCCGAGTACTTGCACGAAGGTCGTGCCGCTCGTGCCCTGCTGGATCGAGGCCTGGGTCGCGGTTCCGACCGAGCTCTGGTCCGCGTAGCCGATGGTGTCCTTGCCGGCGGCGACGGTCGAGACGACTCCCGAGCCACCCTGCTGGGCGCTCTCACCGGTGACGGGCCACGCGGTCGAAACCGGGTAGGTCCAGATGCTCGGCTGCGTCTCGCTGAGGTAGGTGGTGAAGTTCGCCGTCGTGCCGGAGCCGTCGAGCGCGCACGACGGGCGTGATCGGGTCGGCCGGAAGCGTGACGCCGGTGTTGCAGCGCGGCGATGGCCGGGTCGTTCCAGGTGGTGATCTTCTTGTTGAAGATCTTCGCGATGGTCGCCGAGTCGAGGTTCAGCTTCGTGACGCCGGGAAGGTTGAAGATGATCGCAACGCCCGAGAGGTACACCGGGAGGTCGAGTCCGCCGCCGGCGCCACAGGTGGTCGCGGCCGAGGTGACCTGGGTCGGGTTGAGCGCCGAGTCGGTGCCGGCGAAGTCGTAGCTGCCGCCGAGCCAGTTGGTGACGCCACCGCCGGAGCCCTGCGACTTGTCGTAGTTGATGGTGACGCCGGTTGCGACAGCGGTGAATGCGGCGGTCCATGCGGCCTCGGCGTTGGCCTGTGCGCTGGAGCCACCGGCGGTGATCGTGCCGGTGAGCGTGCTGAGGTCGACCGTGGGAGCCGACGACTTGGTCGGCTGTCGGCGTCGGGGTCGAGGAGTGCTGGAGCAGGACGAGAGTGCAATCGCGGTTACGAGGGCGATTGCGCCCACCGCTGCCACATTCTTGAGCTTCACTGTGTACCTTTCAGGTTTTGGACTCTGCAGGGGTGCCCGTTGCGCGTAGACGCGCGGATGCACCAGAGCGGGGTGGGTCGGTGCCGACCCAGTGCCGAGAGTATGTTGGGCGCCTTACCAGCGACCGCAGAATGGGTGAACGGAAGGTTAACGCGAGGTAACCGGTTCGCGTATCTAGTCGAAATCCGGCGTAGTACCGCGCGATTACTCGGGTTCGGGACTGTGCGTCTCCATGGCGACAATGCCCGACTTCGGATGCTGCGATCGAGACGTGCAGCACCGAGAACTCGCCCGTTGCGAGCGACGCCATCGACCCGACATCCGAGGTGTGCGGGGTGCGGGTGAGGTCGGCGAGTTCGCGCACGATCTCCGGGATGACCGGACCGTGGCTGCAGAGCACCGCCGAGTCGTCTTCGACTTCATGCGCTTTGCCAGGATCTCCGCGATCGTCGCCTCGTCGCTCTCGAAGGCGTCCTGGCTGATCCCGGCGAGCTCCTTCGGCTTCGATTCCGGTGAGCGTCGGCCAGCGGAGTGATCGTCGCGACGCAGCGCACGGCCGTGCTGGTGAGGATCTTCTCGGGCCGGTACGCGGCGATGCCCGGCGCGATCGCTGGTCGGCCTGGGCGGCGCCGCGCAGCAGCAGCGGCCGCGTCGAATCCGGCCCGTCCCACGCCTCGGCGGGAACGGCCTTGCCGTGGCGCACGACGATGATCGCGAACGTTCGCGCGCGCCCGGCTTTCCAGCGTTCCGCGAAGGTGTTCGACGATGTCGACGTCGTGCGGGTAGGTGAGACTGTTGCGCGCCTTGCTGATCGACACCCACTCGAGCGCGGCGATCTCGTCGTTGGGGCGGAAGCGCGCCGTCTCGAGGGCGTGGCGCATCGACCTCGGCCGACCAGTAGTACACGATCTTGTCGCGGCCGCTCGGGATCTTGTAGTCGCACCTCGCCGAGGGGTGCACCGAGCCCGACCGTGAGCCCGGTCTCCTCGGCGATCTCGCGAACGGCGGTCTGCGGCAGCAGTCTCGCCGGGGTCGACCTTGCCCTTGGGGAGCGAGATGTCCTTGTGCTGGGTGCGGTGCACCAGGAGGATGCGCACCTTGCCGCCGACGATCCGCCAGCAGACTGCGCCGGCGGCGAGTACGGCGGGAGCGTCCGTCATCGAAGCATGCCGATTCGCCGACGTGAAGAAATCTCTCGCATAAGAACATCCTGACCGTCTTCGAGCGGACGTTCCGTCCTCATCGCGCGAGTGGTGCGTCCACAGCCCGATCGGCGTCCAGCCACCACGACGCCGTCGTGTCGGCCAGGTCGAGCTCGAAGATGTGGTCGATCTCGGCGAGGTGGCCGGTTCGGTGAGCCGCACGAGCGCCTCGACGCGGCGGTCGAGGTTGCGGTGCATCATGTCGGCGCTGCCGATGTAGACCTGCGGGTCGCCGCCGTTCACGAACGAGAAGATGCGCGAGTGCTCGAGGTAGCGGCCGAGGATGGACCGCACCCGGATGTTCTCGCTCAGCCCCGGCTGTCCCGGCTTCAGCGAGCAGATGCCGCGCACCACGATGTCGACCGGCACGCCCGCGTTGCTCGCCCGGTAGAGCGCGTCGATGATGGCCTCGTCGACGATGGCGTTGATCTTGATGCGGATGCCGGACGGCAGGCCCGCTCGCGCGTTCTCGGCCTCCTGGCGGATGCGCTTGAGCAGGCCGCGGCGCATGTGCAGCGGCGCGACGAGCAGGCGCTTGAACTTCTTCTCGATCGCGTAGCCGGACAGCTCGTTGAACAGGCGGGTGAGGTCTTTGCCGATGGTGTCGCTGTCGGTCAGCAGGCCGAGGTCCTCGTAGATGCGGCTCGTCTTCGGGTTGTAGTTGCCCGTGCCGATGTGGCTGTAGTGCTTGCAGGGTCTTGTCGTTCTCCTGGCGGATGACGAGCGCGAGCTTGCAGTGGGTCTTCAGCCCGACCAGCCCGTAGACGACGTGCACGCCGGCCTTCTCGAGCTTGCGGGCCCAGTTGATGTTGGCGGTCTCGTCGAACCGCGCCTTGATCTCGACCAGGGCCAGCACCTGCTTGCCGGCCTCGGCCGCGTCGATGAGCGCCTCGACGATCGGGCTGTCACCGCTCGTGCGGTAGAGCGTCTGCTTGATGGCGAGCACGTTCGGGTCGGCCGCGGCCTGCTCGAGGAACGTCTGCACGCTCGTCGCAAACGACTCGTACGGATGGTGCAGCAGGATGTCCTGTCGGCGGATCGACTCGAAGATGTCGGGCACCTCGGTCGGGTCGGTCGGCATCAGCGACGAACTCGTCGTCGGGACGCGCTTCGGATACTTGAGCTTCGGTCGATCGATCTTCGCGATCTCGAACAGGCCGCCGAGGTTGAGCGGGGCGGGCAGGCGGTAGACCTCCTGCGCGGTGATCGTCGAGCTCCTGCATGAGCAGCTCGAGGGTCGTGTCATCCATGTCGTTCGAGATCTCGAGACGGATGGGCGGACCGAAGCGGCGCTGCAGCAGGCCCTTCTCGAGGGCCTGGATGAGGTTCTCGGACTCGTCCTCCTCGATCTCGACATCCTCGTTGCGGGTGACGCGGAACTCGTGGTGCTCGAGGATCTCCATGCCCGGGAACAGGTCGCCGAGGTGGTTGGCGATGAGGTCTTCGAGCGGGATGAACCGCAGGCGGCCGGAGCCGTCATCCGGAAGCTGCACGAAACGGGGCAGCAGCGGCGGCACCTTGATGCGAGCGAACTCGATGCGGCCGCTCTTCGGGTTGCGCACCCGCACCGAGAGGTTGAGCGAGAGGCCGGAGATGTAGGGGAACGGATGCGCGGGGTCGACCGCGAGCGGCATCAGCACCGGGAAGATCTGGTTCGAGAAGATCTCGTCGATCTGGGCGCGGTCGTCGGGGCCGAGGTCGGCCCACACCTCGATGTGGATGCCCTCCTCGTCGAGCATCGGCTTGATCGTCTCCGAGAAGACGCGGGCGTGGCGCTCCTGCAGGTCGTGGGCGGCGACGCCGATGTCGTTGAGCACGTCGCCCGGGCTGCGGCCGACGTTGGTGGGCACCGCGAGACCGGTGGCGATGCGGCGCTTCAGCCCCGCGACACGCACCATGAAGAATTCGTCGAGGTTGCTGGCGAAGATCGCCAGAAAGTTGACGCGCTCGAGAAGCGGCAGCTGGTCGTCTTCGGCAAGCTCGAGAACCCGCTGGTTGAACGACAGCCAGCTCAGCTCCCGATCGAGGTAGCGGTCGGCGGGCAGTGAGCCGTCGTCGTCCGACGACGATTCATCGTCAAAGTCGTCGTCGTAGTCCGCACCAACTGCTGCGTCGCCGACGTAGGCCTCAGGCTCCATCGTTCAATACTGGCATCCGAGGCGGTTAACGCGTGCTTAACCCTCCCCGGGCGCGATTTTTCAGGAGAAAGACAGGTGGCAGCGCCCAGGGCAGGCTGCCACCCCGGTTTCCCCTGAGAAATCTGCTGGATGCCGACGAAGATTCGACCAGCTACCTCAGTACCAGGATCTGAAGCAGAACCAGCGGTCCGACGTCGATGATCCAGAGACCCGCGTCGAGTATCCATCGGGCGGATCCCTCTGCTGTGAAGCCGTGGCCGGTCGACCAACAGACGTCGCTCATGGTGCGGCCAGTATGCCAGTCGCCGGGTGGACCCGTCGAGCGGGCGCTCACGGTCGGACATCCGACGCGTTTTGTTCAGACGGGTGAGAGGGGAATAGGTTCGCCCGCCGGAAGCTGCAACCGAATGCCGTCGCCGGATCGCACCACACCCCCGACAACGACGACCGCCATCACCCCGCCCTTGCGCTGCACGGAGCCGTCCTCTGCCCGACCCAGAACTTCGCGCAGCAGTCCGGGCTCGAACCCGTTGATTTGCTGGCATGGATTGCGGAGCCCTGTCACCCGCACGATCGCATTCTCCCCGAGATGCATCAGGGTGTCCTCGGGCAGGGCGAGCAGGTCGACGCCTCGTGTCGTGACGTTTTCGCCCAGCTCACCTGGCTCAACTTTGTAGCCGGCCTGCGCGACCTCGTCGAATAGCTCCGCGTGGATCAAATGCACCTGTCGCAGATTTGGTTGAGAGGGGTCGCGCGCAACGCGCGAGCGATGCTGAACGGTGGTGCCAGCGTGCGCATCCCCCTCGATACCCCATCCCGCGATAAGCAAGATCTCGTCGACGACTGTTTTGCTGAATCGATGCTCAGTGTCCCGGCTCACCGCGACAATGAAAGGCTGGCTCTCGTCGCGCCTTGTCATGCAGCCATTGTGACGCACATTCGCTCGCCGACGGTCTGCGTCAGTCGCCCCACACGTCGACAACCCGGGCGCGCGCCGACACCAGCTGATCCGTCTCGATGGTGAGTGACTGTTCGGGGATGTTGAGCGAGCGCCAGTCGCACACCAGTCGGCACGGACCGTTTTCGGGGGCCGGCCACAGCCAGGCGTGCATGCCGAGGTCGTACTCGTCGTCGTTTCCGCCACCGCCGCTATGGCGCACAGTGAGCCGTGGAGCGCCCGGGTCAACTGCACTCATGTGAGCGGGGTGATGTCCTGTGTTTCCAATGATTTTGGACCCGTCCGCAAGCTCGATCCCGAGTCGCAGTCCGTCCGCATCATGGTTGCGGCGCCGGGGCGATCGCTGCTGAACGAGTTCGAGCACATCGAACCATTCGTCGTCCGTCATGGTTTCGACTCGATTGGCGCGAACAGAGAGGGCGAATCTCCATCCGTCTCGGTACACGTCGATGCGGCGGAGGCAGACGGCAACGCCAGGCCGTCGGGCCAGCACCGCCACGATGGCCACTGGAACAGCCAGTTCGCCCGATGGCGGCTCCAGCCACGGAGCAATCGACGACTTCAGCCGCGGCGGTCTGGTGGGTGGCTCGACCTGCGGAAAAAACGACATGTGCGCCACTCTTCCACCTCCCGTTGCGACACGGAATGCCGTCGCAACGACAGGACTATCGGCGGGAAGAATCTCCGCAGCCAGACCGTGTGAACCTGAGAGGATGTCGGGGTGACCGATGCCACTCCTGCGCCTACGGACGCTCCGCATGCACCTCGCGGCTGGTATCCCGATCCGCAGCAGCCCGCCCGCGAGCGCTGGTGGACGGGTGCCGAATGGAGCAGCTTCACGCACCGCACACCAGGGCCACTGACCATCGACCCTCGATACACGCGCAGCTACTGGATCGGTCCGAACGGCGATGCGGGCAGGGCGCGAATCTTCACCCAGGTCGCCGGCATCCTGCTCCTTGCGGTGGTCGTTGTTGCGTGTCTCATTGGGGCCCGGTTCGTCGCTGGTGCTGTCTGGGCATGGATTGTGCTCGGGATGCTCGTGGTGTCTGCGGTCATTCACGTCGGTGGCATCGTCTTCGGTCGCAGGGGTCTGCGCCACGCTGACGCCCTCGGCGCGAGAGGGGCATCGATCTCAAGCATTGTCGTCTCGTCGATCGAGTTGGTCGTGTGCCTCTGCGGCATCCTCGTGACGGCGGTCCTACTCGCGCTCGCGGCCCGCTGACAACAATCTCACCCCCTCCATCACTCTCCTTTTTCAGGAGGTGGTGGGGTTATTCAGGAGAGGGTGGGGTGGATGGGGGCGCGGAGGTCACTGCAGTCGACAGCTCTCCCGCCGGCTCCTGAATTGGGAGCGCGGCGTACTGGATGTCGATCGAGTCCTGGGTGAAACCGCGGGAGCGGTAGAGGCGCAGGGCGTCAAGGTTGTCGCCCTCGACATAGAGGTGGGCATCCGTGATTCCCAACTGGCGCAGTCGGGCGAGACCGGCGTCGAAGAGCAGACTGCCGAGGCCCTGGCCGTGGTGGTCGGGTTCGACGCCGACCACATAGAACTCACCCCGGTCGTCGTCAACCTTGAGCCAGCAGTATCCGATCATCCGGCCGTCTTCGCGCAGCACAAGAAAGTTGTCCGCGTGAAACCACGGCTCCGTCTCGAGCTGCTCGACATCCGCCCTCGACACCGACCCCTGCTCGGGATGGTGCGCGAAGATCTTCGCATTCAGCGCGACCCACTCCGCTTCGTCGACGCCCACCACGAAGCGGTCCGGGATGGGTGCAGCGGCCCCCGGCGGGAACCTCGCCCGACAGGTGCAGCAGCTCGCGCACCGCGGTCAGGCCGTGCGACCGGGCCAGGGCACGCGCGGCCGGCGCGTCGCCGTGCGCCCAAAACCGTGTCGAGCCGCCAGCGAGCAGACGCTCGAGAAGCCGGGTGCCGAAGCCCTGCCCGCGGGCATCCGGATCCACGACGAACTCCGCATCCACCGCGGCGACCAGGGCAGCCGCAACCTCGCCCAGGTGCACCAGTTCGCGCGCGCCCATGCGATAGTCGACCAGCGACTGGTCGGAGAACGGCGGTGACTCATCCTCCCAATGGGCCCGCAGGATGAGTGCCGCGAGCCAGTCAGGAACCGATCGCGGTGAGTCGCTCATTTTCTTCTTCGTACACGTTGAAGCGGTAGCCGACGTTGCGCACGGTTCCGATCAGCGACTCGAGGTCGCCGAGCTTCGCGCGCAGGCGTCGCACGTGCACGTCGACGGTGCGCGTGCCACCGAAGTAGTCGTACCCCCACACCTCGCTGAGCAGCTGCTCGCGGGTGAAAACGCGCGACGGATGCGTCGCGAAGAACCGCAGCAGCTCGAACTCCTTGAACGTGAGGTCGAGCGGGCGGCCGTGCACCTTCGCCGAGTAGCTGGCCTCGTCGATGACGACGCCGGATGCCTGGATCTTCGAGCTCGACTTGTCTTCGACCGAGCGTCCGATGACCAGCCGGATGCGGGCATCCACCTCGGCGGGACCCGCCGTCTCGAGCACGCACGTCGTCGACACCCCAGTCCGGGCTGACCGCCGTGAGGCCGCCCTCGGTGAGGACCAGCATCAGCGGAACGTTGAGTCCGGTCGTGTTCAGGATCTTGCACAGCGACTTCGCGCTGGCCAGGTCCTGGCGGGCATCCACGAAGATCAGGTCGCAGGTCGGCGCGCTGATGAGCGATGCGGGTGAGGCCGGAATCTGGCGCGTGCGATGACTCAGCAGACCGAGTGCGGGAAGGACCTCAGTGTCGACCGCAGAAGTCAGGATCAACAGCTGCGCCACGGGACCTCCAAAGTGCGTGCTGCACAGTCTACAAGCGCCTTACCATGGTCATGTGACCTCCCGTCTTCCGAGCATTGTCCCGGTCTGGGTGGTCGCAATCGTCGGCGCCGTCCTCGTGGGACGTGTTCGCGACCCCTCGGGCATCTACCGCTGGCTCTCGCATCGTGCTCGCCGTGACGGTGCTGCTGACCTTCGTCATCCAGCTCGCGCTCCCGACCAAAGAGGGCCTCGTGCTGCGGATGGCGGCCAGCATCGGCGGCGCGGCAATCGTTGCTCGCGGTCGCCACGGGCAGTACTCGCGCTCGCGGGCGCGTAGGATTCTAGACATGATCGTCGCGCTTGAACTCACCTTTGTCGGTCTGCTCGTCGCTCGCCGTCATCGCGATCGCGTTCGTTTCCCTCACGGTGCTGGTCAACCTCTTCCGAGGACAGCGCTGATGCGCGTCTGCATCATGCGCGCTGACGCCGATGTTTGATCTCGACGCGACCCTGCCCGCGGAGATCGGCCGCTCTCGTGGCTGCTCGGCATCTGGGAGGGCTCCGGCGTCGTGCACTACACGGTCGGCGACGAGGTGCGCGAGCACGAGTTCGGCCAGCGCGTCTCGTTCAGCCAGGACGGCCTGCCGTACCTCAACTACTCCTCGCAGACCTGGCTGCTGGACGAGGCGCTGACGCCGCTCGCGATCGGAGTCCGGATACTGGCGGCTGAGCCGCAAGCTCGGGCCGACGGCGATCCCGGGCCCGGCGATGCTGCCCGGCGTCGGCGAGCGGCCGTTCCAGACCGCCGACGCCGTCGAGACGCTGCGTAACGAGGCGGGCGGCTTCGACATCGAGGTGTCGCTCATCCACCCCGGCGGAGTGCACGAGCTCTACCTCGGCCAGGTCAAGGGCCCGCGCATCGACCTGGCCACGGATGCCGTCATGCGGTCGGCGACCGCCAAGGAGTACGCGGCGGCAACGCGCATCTACGGGCTGGTGGATGGCGCCCTGCTCTGGGCGTGGGACATCGCCGCGCTCGGGCAGGACCTGCGCACGCACTCATCGGGGAGGCTCGAACGTGTTGAGTAACGATCACTTCGACGTCACTCGCGGGCGCCGTCGGCACCCCGCCGCAGCACTACGGCAACCCGCTCGGCGAGCAGCAGCGGCTTGCAGCCGGTGAGGCCGTCGTCGACCTGTCCGACCGCGCGGTGCTCACCGTCACGGGCGAGGACCGGCTGACCTGGCTCGACTCGCTCACCTCGCAGTCGATCGCGAAGCTCGCAGCCGGGCGAGTCGGCCGAGACCCTGCTGCTCGACCCGACCGGGCGACTCGAGTACGACATCCGCCTGCTCGATGACGGCGTCACGTCCTGGCTTCTGCTCGGAGCCGCAGAGGCCGAGGGGCTGCGCGCGTGGCTCGCGCCGCATGGTGTTCATGCTGCGCGTCGAGGTCGCGGATCGTCTCCGCCGAGTTCGCGACCATCGGCACGCTCGGGTCAGCCCGCGGTCGTGGCGGCCGCGCCGAACGGCGTTCCACTCGTCTGGCACGACCCGTGGATCGCGGTGCAGCGCGGCGGCCACCAGTACTCGCTCGCGCACCGAGCATCCGTCCGCCGCCTGGACGTACAGCGAGTTCCTCGTCGCCGCGCTCCGGATCTCGCGCGCCGTCGCGAGCCTGCCCGTCGCCGGAACGCTCGCGCTCGAGGCGCTGCGCATCGCCGCCTGGCGTCCGCGGCTCGCGACCGAGGCGGATGAACGCACGATCCCGCACGAGCTCGACTGGCTGCGTTCGGCCGTGCACCTGACCAAGGGCTGCTATCGCGGGCAGGAGACCGTCGCGAAGGTGCACAACCTCGGGTCATCCGCCGCGGCGACTGGTGCTGCTGCACCTCGACGGCTCGGAGGGGGTGCTGCCGAAGCACGGCGACGCGGTGCTCGCGGGCGAGACCGAGGTCGGGCAGGTCACCTCGGCGGCGCTGCACTACGAGCTCGGGCCGATCGCGCTCGCCGTGATCAAGCGGTCGACCGACCCCGAGACTCGACCTGGTGGTGCGCGCGGACGACGCCGACATCGCCGCCGCGCAGGAGGTCATCGTGCCGCCGTCCGCGGGCGCCGAGGCAGACATCCCGCGCATCCCCCGGCTCCGCGCGACCTGATGCAGCAGCCGGCGACGCGCTTCGTCGGTTCGAGCGTCGCCTGAAGCTGCGCCTCGACGTCAAGGTCGTGACGCGTCGCGCGGTCAGCTCGATCCCGGCCGCGCTCCAGATCGTGCTCGGCGTGCTGCTCAGCTACTCGTTCGCGCACTTCGTGCTCGGGCACGCGACGCCGCTGATCGCGGTGACCGTCGTGATCTCCACGCTCGGCTTCGCCCGGGACGCGCGGCCGCGCAAGGTCGTCGAGTCGACCTTCGGCATCCTGGTCGGCATCGTGCTCAGCGAGCTGCTGCGCATCCTCGTCGGCACCGGGATCTGGCAGCTCGGCGCTGGTGATCTTCGTGACCATCTTCGTCGCGCGGGCCGTGTCGCCGAACCCGGCGTTCGCCCTCGCGGCGGCGACGCAGAGCGCGCTGGTCATGATCCTGCCCGCGCCCGTCGGCGGCCCGTTCAGCCGCAGCCTCGACGGCCTGGTCGCCGGCGTCGTCGCGCTGCTGCTGACAGCCCTCATCCCGCGGGACACCCGGCGCATCGCGACCCGGGACGGGCGGGCACTCGCATCCACGCTGTCGCAGTCGATGACGTCGCTGGTCGAGGGGCTCATGGATTCGAACCAGCCCGCCGCCAACCTCGCGTTCGAGCGGCTTCGCAAGACACAGGTACTGATCGACAACTGGACGACGTCCCTCGACTCCGCGACTCGCCGTCGCGCAGGATCTCGCCCTTCCTGCGGCGGCAGCTGCCCGACCTGCGGCGGCAGCAGGCGCTGCTTCTCGGGTTCGACCTCGCCGCCCGGCACCTGCGGGTGATCGCGCGGCGCATCTACTTCCTGCTGCAAGAGGGCGGCGGCCGTGCCGAACTCGTGGAGCTGTTCTCGCAGCTGGCCGCCATCATCGACCTGCTGGGCGAATCGATCGAGAACCGCGGCAAACTCGCAGCAGGCCGCCGCCGCCCTGCGCGAGCTGGCGCCCCGCCTCGACCCCGACGAGTTCGTGCCCCATGCCCCGGTGACCGAGAGCGTGTTCGTGCTGCTGTGCCGGCCACTCGTCGTCGACCTGCTGATGGCGACCGGCTACAGCATCGACGACGCGCGCGCCCTGTTGCCGGCGCTCTGAGCGGTCGGGGTCAGCCCGGCGCGACCGAGTGCCACGCGACGGTGAGCTCACCGAGCCGCCAGCGCGCTTTCGTGCCGACGACCGGCCAGCCGTCGGCGCGCATCCCCTCGGCCGTCGCGATGAAGCGCTGCGACGGGCCGTAGACCGAGAGCGGAGCGTTCACCTGCCAGTGCCGGTCGAGGGCGGCCAGGAACTCGTGGATGCGCTCGCCCGGCGACATTGCGGTGGATGAGCGCCTTGGGGAGTCGCTCGGCGACGATCGACGGCTTGTCCAGGCCGTCCAGCCGCAGGCTCACGGTGAAGGTCTGCGGCCCCGCGGCGGTGAGGGTGACCCAGCTGCACACCCGGCCGACCTCGTTGCACGTGCCCTCGATGAGCGACGCCGCCGGGTTGCAGGCGGGCCAGCATCCGGTGCCAGGCAGCGCCGACCTCGGACTCGTCGTACTGCCGCAGCACGTTGAGCGCGCGGATGATCGTCGCCGTGCGCCCGGCGGGCAGGGGCACCTCGAAGCCGCCCAGCCGGAAGCTGACGCCGGGGCGCGCATCCCGGGTCGCTCGGGCGACGCGTTCGGGGTCGATCTCGATGCCGATCACCTCGACGTCGGGTCGCACCCGCGCCAGGCGTGACTGCAGCTCGAGGCTCGTTGTGGCGCTGGCGCCGTAGCCGAGGTCGACGACGAGCGGGTCGGCCGTGCTGGCGCAGCACCGGGAGCGTCGCGATGCAGCGGTCGACCCGGCGCAGGCGGTTCACGCCCGTCGTGCCGCGCGTGATGCGCCCCTCCGCCATCCCCCCATTCTCCCGCCCTAACGGTTGTGCAGGAGTTGCGTGCCCTTCGTAACAAGACCACTGACGAAATGGCCTTTTTGCGCCGAAGTTCCTGCACAACCGTTAGGGGCGGCGCGCTAATAGGCTTGGACGCATGACCTCGACGCTCATCCTGCTCCGCCACGGCAACTCCGACTGGAACCAGAAGAACCTCTTCACCGGGTGGGTGGATGTTCGGCTCAGCGACCAGGGCGTCGACCGAGGCCAAGCGCGCCGGCGAGCTGCTCGCCGAGTCGGGGCTCACCGCCGACATCCTCTACACGAGCCTGCTGACCCGCGCCATCCAGACCGCGAACCTCGCGCTCGAGGTCGCCGACCGCCTCTGGATCCCGGTCAAGCGCAGCTGGCGCCTCAACGAGCGCCACTACGGCGCGCTGCAGGGCCTCGACAAGGCGGAGACGCTCGAGAAGTACGGCCCCGAGAAGTTCCAGGAGTGGCGTCGCAGCTTCGACGTGCCGCCGCCGCTGCTCGCGGACGACGCCGAGTACAGCCAGGTGCACGACGAGCGCTACGCCCACATCGACGGCGAGGTGCCGCGCACCGAGTCGCTCAAGCTGGTCATCGACCGGCTGCTGCCGTACTGGCAGCTCCGACATCACGGCCGACCTGGCCGCGGGCAAGACGGTTCTCGTCACCGCGCACGGCAACTCGCTGCGCGCGCTCGTCAAGCACCTCGACGGCATCAGCGACGCCGAGATCGCCGAGCTCAACATCCCGACCGGCATCCCGCTCGTCTACGAGCTCGACGACGACTTCACGCCCGACCAGCCCGGGCGCCTACCTCGACCCCGAGGCTGCTGCCGCCGGCGCCGCCGCGGTCGCCGCACCAGGGCAAGAAGTAGCGGCCGGCCCAGGTGGTCTTCTGGGACGATCTGGGCTTCGTCACGAACTACGCGGTCGACGCGGAGCTCGAGTTTCCGGGCGATGGCGGATGGGACTATCCGGAACGTCGAATACACCGCCCGGGCAGTGAGCTGATCGGTGGTCCGCAGGCCCTGATCCGACCACGCGACGCGACACCGTGGCTGCTCGTTACCGGCTTCACCGCTGCTGGGCGCGCTGTATGCGACGGCGGATCCTGACGTCCTGTGCGTGTTCGAGCAGTTCAGCCACGTGACCTTCGTGGATGCCCGCGACCCCGCGGTTCAGATGACCGTCGACGACCTCTATCCGGTGCGTGTCGCTGGTGCCGTCGATGAGGGTTTGCTGCTGGTTCTCGACTGGTCGGGAATCACGGCCATCGGGGCGGATGGGGTCAGGTGGCGTCAGCCCGATCTCGCGTACGACATCCACGTCACACGATCGGATGGCGATCGAATCTACTTCCGAGGCGGAAACCTCGAGGTGGGCGCCGAAATCCGTGGCTCACTCGACGCCCGTACCGGCGATCTTCTCTAGGCCGGCTGGCGGAAGAGCTCAGACCTCGGCGGGGATCCAGTCGCCGGTCGCGAGGTACTGCACCTTCTTGGCGATCGAGACGGCGTGGTCGGCGAAGCGCTCGTGGTAGCGGGAGGCGAGCGTGGCGTCGACCGTGTCGATGGCCTCGCCCTTCCAGGTCTCGCCGAGCACCTTGTCGAAGACCGACAGGTGCAGGGCATCCACCTTGTCGTCTTCGTTGCGGATGTCTTCGGCGATCGCGACATCCTCGGTCTTCAGCAGTTCGACGAGCTTGCGGGCGATCTCGACATCGAGCTGCGCCCATGCTGGCGAACGTCGGGCGCAGGCTCTTCGGCACGACCTTGTCGGGGAAGCGGTAGCGGGCGAGCTGCGCGATGTGCTCGCTCATGTCGCCCATGCGCTCGAGCGACGCGCTGATGCGCAGCGCGCTGACGACGATGCGCAGGTCGCGCGCGACCGGCTGCTGGCGGGCCAGGATGTTGATGGCCAGCTCGTCGAGCTCGAGCGCGGCGACGTCGATCTTGCTGTCGTCGGCGATGACGGTCTCGGCGAGCGAGACGTTCGATTCGTTGAACGCGCGCGTCGCGTGGTCGATGGAGACGGCGACGAAGTCAGCGATCTCGACGAGGCGCTCCTGCACCTCGCGCAGTTCCTGCTGGAAGACTTCGCGCATCGTCATTGTCCCTTCGCTGCGGGCACGGTCGAACCCGCACAGTTCTTGCGCCACTCTGGCCCGCGCAAAGTGAACGGTCGGTGGCCGCGCCCTGAACATTGTTCGCAGCGCTGCGGAGCTTTTGCTACCGGCCTCTCGGCCGGGCCCAACGTAGTAACTAATCTAGTCGCTATGGACCCCGCAACGCTGGTGCCCCTCGCGCTCGCGCTCGGCGTGCTCGTCGGCGCTGGCGTGACGATCCTCATCTTCTTCGCGGCCCGGCGCGGGCAGGATGCGGCCGAGGTGGTCAACACCGCGGTGCCGGATGGCGTCGACCAGGTGCTCGACACGCTCGAGTCCGCGGGCGTCGTCATCGACCCGTCGAACACCGTCGTGAAGGCATCGCCGGGCGCGCTCGCGTTCGGCCTGGTCTGGAACCGGGCGCTCGTGCATCCCGAACTCATCGCCATGGTCGACCAGGTGCGTCGCACCGGCGAACCGATCACCAAGGAGGTGCACCTCGCCCGCGGGCCGATCGGCGAGGCCAGCATCTACCTCTGGGTGCGGGTCGCGCGGCTCGGCGCGCGCTACGTCCTGCTCATCGCCGAGGACCGCACCGAGGGCTACCGGCTCGAGGAGGTGCGCCGCGACTTCGTGGCCAACATCAGCCACGAGCTCAAGACCCCGATCGGCGCGGTCGGCCTGCTCGCCGAGGCGCTCGTCAGTGCCTCGGATGAACCCGAGCAGGTCAAGCGGTTCGCCAAGCGGCTGACCAAGGAGTCCGAGCGGCTCGCCAAGATCACGCAGGAGATCATCCAGCTGTCGCGCCTGCAGGCGGCGGATGCCCTCACCAAGCCCGTCGCTCATCGACGTCGACAGCGTGCTCGCGCTCGCCGTCGACCAGAACCGGGTCGCGGCGGACTCGCACGGCATCCACCTGGTCAGCGGCGGCGACGAGCGCCTACGTCTACGGCGACGAGGCGCTGCTCGTGGTGGCCCTGCACAACCTGGTCGCGAACGCCATCCAGTACTCGCCCGACAACTCGCGCATCGGCATCGGCGTGAGCAACACCGACGGCATCGTCGAGATCGCGGTCACCGACCAGGGCGTCGGGATTCCGGATGACGAGAAGGATCGCGTCTTCGAGCGGTTCTACCGCAGCGACCCGGCCCGGTCCCGCAACACCGGGCGGATCGGGCCTCGGCCTCAGCATCGTCAAGCACGTCGCGCAGAACCACGGCGGCGACGTCCGCGTCTGGTCGCAGCCCGGCAAGGGCTCGACCTTCACCATCCGGCTGCCAGAAGCGTCGCCGGCAACAGCAGCAAGCCTAGGAGCAACCCAGTGACCAGAATCCTGATCGTCGAAGACGAGCCGTCGCTCGCCGAGCCGCTCGCCTTCCTGCTCGAACGCGAGGGGTATGAGCCGACGATCTGCGCCGACGGCCTCGACCGCCGTCGCCGAGTTCGATCGCAACGGCACCGACCTCGTGCTGCTCGACCTCATGCTGCCGGGACTCTCGGGCACCGAGGTGTGCCGCGAGATCCGCAGCCGCTCGTCGGTTCCGATCATCATGCTGACCGCGAAGGACAGCGAGATCGATATCGTCGTCGGGCTCGAGCTCGGCGCCGACGACTACGTGACCAAGCCGTACTCGTCGCGTGAGCTGCTCGCGCGCATCCGGGCGATCCTGCGTCGCCGCGTCGAGGATGAGGTCGACAGCGAGTCGGTGCTCGAGGCGGGCACCGTTCGCATGGACACCGAGCGCCACACGGTCGTCGGTCTCGCGGCAAGGAGACCAAGATGCCGCTCAAGGAGTTCGAGCTGCTCGAGGTGCTGCTGCGCAACGCCGGCCGCGTGCTCACCCGCGGCCAGCTGATCGACCGCGTGTGGGGTGCCGACTACTACGGCGACACGAAGACCCTCGACGTGCACATCAAGCGCATCCGGTCGCGCATCGAGGCGAACCCGTCGGAGCCGACGATGCTGCTGACGGTGCGCGGGCTCGGATACCGGTTCGAGTCCTGATCGGCCCCGCGGCGCTGGTCGCTAGTTCGTGGGCGCTCGGGGTCGGCGTAAGCGTGGCGGTGGGCGTCGGTGTCGGCGTGTGCGTCGGCAGCGGCGAGGGGCCGAGGTTCTTGTACGCCTGCAGCTGAGCGTTGAGCACCGGGATCTGCAGGTTCTTGCCGGAGACGCTTCCGTACTGAAGGAAGATCGTGAGCAGGGCGCCCGGCTTCACGTCGGCGCCGCGGAAGACCGCCTGCTTGACGCCCGGGTTGCCGAACGAGATCACCTGTCCGGCGCTGAGCTTCTCGTGGATCGACACCGACCTGCTGGTGCCGCCCGTGTGGCTCGTGTACTGGATGGTGAGGTTCATCTCGGACGACCCGCTGTTGATGAAGACGCCGATGAGGTTGGCGTCTGTGCCCTTCGGGCTGACCGCGAAGGCGTTGCGCACCTGCAGCTTGCCGAGGTTCGGTCTGCACGCCGTCGCTCGGGTTGTACTTGATGAGGGTCGCCTGCGGGGTGAAGAAAGTGCAGCCCGGTGGTGCCGAGGGCCAACCCGACTGCCAGGACAGCGGCAACCGCGATGCGTCGTCTCACGAAACCCTCCAGAAGCAACAAAACCAGTGGCCAGCTTAGCCTAGCGACGTGGCCGCCCGCGCGCTCAGACGGCCCCGCCGGGCTGAGACCTCGCTGTGATAAACTAGGTCTCTTCGAACGGAGCCCTATTCATGCTTTTTGAGGTCGGCGAGACAGTCGTTTATCCGCACCACGGCGCAGCAACTATCACCGAGGTGAAGAAGAGGATCATCAAGGGCGAAGAGAAGCTCTACCTGAAACTCAACGTCACCCAGGGCGATCTCACCATCGAGGTTCCGGCAGACAATGTCGACCTCGTGGGCGTTCGTGACGTCATTGGCCGTGAGGGTCTCGACAAGGTGTTCGAGGTGCTTCGTGCGCCGTTCACCGAGGAGCCGACCAACTGGTCGCGTCGCTACAAGGCGAACCTCGAGAAGCTGGCATCCGGCGACGTGATCAAGGTGTCCGAGGTCGTGCGCGACCTGTGGCGCCGCGACCAGGACCGCGGCCTGTCTGCGGGCGAGAAGCGCATGCTGGCCAAGGCCCGTCAGATCCTGATCTCCGAGCTCGCGCTCGCCGAGAAGACGGACGAAGAGAAGGCCTCGACCGTGCTGGATGAAGTCCTGGCTTCCTAGTCATCCGATGACCACTTCCGCGACGGTCGGCGTGATCGTCGTGGCTGCGGGCTCGGGCTCCCGCTTGGGTGCCGAACTGCCCAAGGCTTTCGTCGCGCTCGGGGGCATGAGCATTCTCGAGCGCGCGCTCGAGCCCGTGTTCGGGATGTCCGAGCCGGCCCAGGTGGTGGTCGTCGCTCCGAGCGAGCAGGTGGCGCTGGCCCAGGACCAGGTGCGGATCGTCGCCGGTGCTGCGATCGAGTACGTGAGCGTGGTTCCCGGCGGGTCGACCCGGCAGTCGTCGGTGGCCGCGGGGCTTGCGGCGCTGTGGCCGGATGTCGGGGTCGTGCTGGTGCACGATGCGGCACGACCGTTTACGCCCGCCGCGCTCTTCGAGGCGGTTGTGGCGCGCGTCCGCGCATCCGGGCAGGGCGTCATCCCGGGGCTGCCGGTGGCGGACACCCTGAAGCGCATGAACGACGATGTCGCGCTCGAAACTGTCGACCGCTCGGTGCTGAGCGCGATCCAGACGCCGCAGGGCTTTCCGCGCATCGAACTCGCCCAGTCCTACGCCGCCGCAACGCAGGACTACACCGACGATGCCGCGGTCTTCGCGGCGGCCGGGCACACGGTTCGGGTGATCGAGGGCGACGCGCTCGCGTTCAAGATCACGACCCCGTGGGACCTGCGCCGAGCGCAGGCTCTGGTGGCCGGGGCGCCGGGCGCTGGCTTCCGCTCGGGAATCGGCATCGACATCCACGCCTACGACGAGTCGGTTCCGCTGTGGCTGGGCGGGCTGCACTGGCCCGACGAGCCCGGACTGGCGGGGCACAGCGACGGGGACGCCCTGTCTCACGCGATCTGCGACGCGCTGCTTTCGGCGGCCGGGCTCGGCGACCTCGGAAGCCGGTTCGGAACGAGCGATCCACGTTTCGCCGACGCGCGCGGTGAGGTGTTCCTGCGCGCCACCATCGCGCTGGTGGCGGGTGCGGGCTTCGGCATCCAGAACGTCGCCGTGCAGGTCATCGGCAACCGTCCGAGGCTCGCCGCTCGTCGCGGCGAACTGGAGAAGCACCTGAGCGATGTGGTCGGCGCGCCGGTCAGTGTCGCCGCCACCACCTCCGACGGGCTCGGTTTCACGGGTGCGGGTGAGGGTGTCGCCGCCATCGCGACCGCGCTGCTCTCGTCGTAACGCGACCGGGGTGCGTCGATAAACTCGCTGGGTGACTATCCGGCTCTATGACACCAAGGCGCAGGCACTCAGGGACTTCGTTCCACTCGTCGACGGCCAGGTCGGAATCTACGTCTGCGGTCCAACAGTGCAGTCCTCTCCGCACATCGGGCACCTGCGCTCCGCTCTCGTCTACGACCTGTGGCGCCGCTGGCTGGCCTATCGCGGGCTGACGGTGACGCTGGTGCGCAACGTCACCGACATCGACGACAAGATCCTGGCGAACGCGTCGGCAGGGTCGGCGCAGGCGCGGAACAAAGAGGAGTGGTGGGCGCTCGCCTACCGGTACGAGCTCGAGTTCACCGCGGGCTACCAGAAGCTCGGCATCCTCGCCCCCACCTATGAGCCCCGTGCGACCGCGAGCGTGACCGAGATGCAGGCGCTGATCACGCGTCTCATCGACGCCGGTCATGCGTACCCGGCCGCTGACGACTCGGGCGACGTCTACTTCGACACCGGCAGCTGGCCGTCGTACGGCGAGCTGACCCACCAGAGCCCCGCCAACATGGAGGCGGCGACGGATGCCGACCCTCGCGGCAAGCGCGCGCCCCAGGACTTCGCGCTCTGGAAGGGCTGGAAGCCGACCGAACCGAGGTCGGCCTCGTGGGCGAGTCCCGTGGGGTGCGGGGCGACCCGGCTGGCACATCGAGTGCTCCGCCATGTCGTCGCGCTATCTCGGGCCCCAGTTCGACATCCACGGCGGCGGCCTCGACCTGCGGTTTCCGCACCACGAGAACGAGATCGCCCAGTCGAGGGCGGCTGGCGACGGCTTCGCGAACTACTGGGTGCACAACGGGCTCGTGAATGTGAACGGGCAGAAGATGTCGAAGTCGCTGGGCAACTCGATTTTCGCATCCGAGTTTCTCGACCAGGCCCGCCCACTCGTGGTGCGCTACTACCTGGGTTCTGCGCACTACCGGTCGACCATCGACTACCACGAGGGCGCCCTGGTCGAGGCGGAAGCGGCGCTCGACCGTATCGAGACGTTCCTCGACCGGGTGGGCCGCCGTCTCGAAGACACCCGCTTCGCCGGAAGCGGTGCACCCGTGCTGCCCGACCGCCTTCGCCGACGCGATGGATGACGACCTCGCGATCCCGCAGGCCCTCGCCGTTCTGCACGACCGGGTTCGCGCCGGCAACGCGGCGCTCGACGATGAAGACCTGGCGCTCGCGGCCCAGATCCGCGGCGAGGTGACGGCCATGACCGAGGTGCTCGGCATCAACCCGCACTCGCCCGGAGTGGCGCTCGACGACCTCGGCCCCCACCGACAGGGCGCTCGCGGCCCTCGTCGAGCGCCTCATCGAGGATCGCGAAACCGCCCGCGGGGCCCGCGACTTCGCCGCAGCGGATCGCATCCGTGACGAACTCGCCGCTGCAGGCATTACGGTTGAAGATTCGCCTAACGGCACACATTGGACTATCGAACCGTGAAGATGAGCTTATGAAAAACACCGACGGCGCCCGCAAGGGCCGTCCGGGCGCCGTGCGCCAGGGCAGCAAGGGCAAGCAGGTGGGCTCGGGTGGCCAGGGCCGGCAGGCGCTCGAGGGCAAGAAGCCGACGCCCAAGGCCGAGGATCGTCCCTACCATCCCGCGGGAAAGCGCAAGGCGGCGGCCGAGCGCTACGAGGCGGCCGGTGGACGCCCGCGCACGGCGTCGAGCAGCGGCGCCCCGCAGAACCCGCGGCCGCGCAGCCGCAACAAGTCGGCGGACGAGACCGAGGTCGTCACCGGCCGCAACTCGGTGCTCGAGGCGCTGCGGGCGAAGATCCCGGCGACCGCCCTCTACGTCGCGACCCGCATCGAGGTGGATGATCGCGTCAAAGAGGTGCTGAACCTCGCGAACCATCGCGGCATCCCGGTGCTCGAGGTCATGCGTCCGGAGCTCGACCGCCTGGCCGGGTTCGACTCGGTGCACCAGGGCCTCGCGCTCAAGGTGCCGCCGTACGAGTACGCGCATCCGGTCGACCTGCTCGAGCTCACGATCAGCCGGGGCAAGAAGCCGCTGTTCGTCGCGCTCGACGGCGTGACCGACCCGCGCAACCTCGGCGCGATCATCCGCTCGGTTGCCGCGTTCGGCGGCCAGGGTGTCATCGTTCCGCAGCGACGTTCGGTGGGGCTCACCGCTTCGGCGTGGAAGACGTCGGCCGGCGCAGCGGCGCGCACGCCGGTGGCGATGGCTGCCAACCTGACCCAGACGCTCAAGGCGTTCAAGGAGCGCGGAGTCTTCGTGCTCGGTCTCGACGGCGGCGGCGACATCCAGCTGCCGCAGCTGCAGCTCGCGAACGAGCCCGTGCTGCTGGTGGTGGGCAGCGAGGGTAAGGGGCTGTCGCGCCTGGTGACCGAGACCTGCGATGCCGTGGTGTCGATTCCGATCTCGTCGGCGACGGAGTCGCTGAACGCGGGCATCGCCGTCAGCGTCGCCCTCTACGAGATCTCCAAGCGTCGCTCCGCCGTCTGACCCTCCCCTAAGAGCTCTCCTAATTCAGGAGGGTTTGTGACAGGTGAGGTTTGGGGGTGGATGTTTCGTGCCGATAGCCCGGTCCCCACTCCATCCCTCCTGAAACCCACCCCACCCTCCTGAATTGGGAGAGTGGTCAGTCGGCGAGACCGATGCGGGCGTGCAGGCGCTTCGCCCAGCGCGGAGCCCACCACATGATGCCCTGCTGCCAGGTCATGAAGGCGGGCACGAGCAGGCAGCGCACGAGGGTCGCGTCGAAGAACACGGCAACGGCGAGCGCGATTCCGAGCTGCTTGATGATCATCAGGTCGCCCGACGCGAAGCCGGCGAACACGACGATGATGATCAGCGCGGCGGAGGTGATGATGCGGCCCGGAGCGCTGCAGGCCGAGCGCGATCGCCTCGCGCGGCGGCGTTCCCGGCATCCAGTCGTTCCTTGATGCGGCTGAGCAGGAACATCTCGTAGTCCATCGCGAGCCCGAAACCGAAGACGATGGTGAGCAGCAGCACGATGACGTCGACGCCGTAGACGTGCGACGCGTCGAAGTTCAGGATGCTCGGCGAAGTGGCCGTCCTGGAATCCCCACACCAGCGCACCCATGGATGCGCCGAGCGACAGCGCGCTCGCGACGAGTGCCTTGAGTGGCACGACCAGCGAACCGGTCATGAGGAACAGCAGCACCACGGTTCCGAGCACGATGATCAGCAGCGCCAGCGGGGCGCCGCGCACGAGCGAGTCGGCGAGGTCGGCCGTGCTGGCGTCGAGGCCGGTCACCCAGTGGGCGAAGGCGGGCGGATGCGCGCGGATGGCTCGCACGACGGTCACGCCGTCGCTGCCGGAGACGCGCACCAGCGGTGCCCCACGCGCTGCCGGACTGCTGCGGGGTGCCCACCGATTTCACGCCCGCGATCGACTTCACGGTCGTCGCCCACGAGACGGCGTTCGCCTGGGTTTTCGTCACGAGCTCGATGCGCGGCGTCGCGGCATCCGGAAAATCGTCGACGACCGTCGTCGTGAACGTGTACTGGCTCGAGACTCGCGGGATGGCGTCGACGCTCGTGTTGGCCAGCTGCAGTGAAACAGCGGACTCCCGATGAGCAACAGCACGATGGCACAGGCGAGGGTGACCACGGCCGGATGCTTCTGCACCCTCCGCGTGAGGCGCGAGAAGAACCCGTCGTCCGGGGCGACGTCGCCGAACCGCCCCATGAACCCGCGGATGCCCGGAACCCGCGTGAGCACACCGGGACGGCCGAGGCGCTCGCCGGACACGCTCAGCAGTGCGGGCATCAGAGTCAGCGCGGAGAGCATCGAGAACACGGTCACGAACACCGAGGCGAGGCCGATCTCGCGAACCACGGCCGGCTCGAAGACCAGCAGTCCGAGAGACGCAATCGCGAACGTCGTGCCGGAGAAGGCCACCGTGCGTCCCGCGCTGGCGGTCGTTGCGCCGATCGCCTCGATGCGAAGCAACCGGCGGGCGGCGACGTCCAGCCCGACCCCACCGCCCCTGCTGCGATACTCCTCGCGAAAACGGCTCACCAGCAGGAGGCCGTAGTCGATGGAGAGGCCGAGGCCCACCGCCGTGATCACGTTGATGACGGTGGCGTCGACGTCGGTGATGAAGGTGGTCACGAACAGGGCGCCGAACGCTCCCAGGATTGATGCGATGGCGCCCAGCAGCGGGAGCCCGGCTGCGATGAACCCGCCGAAGACGACCAGCATGACCACGAGGGCGATCGGCAGCGCGACCGTCTCGCCTTTCTCCAGGTCTTTGCTCGACTGGCCGAGCAGGGAGTCGAGCAGCAGGTTTCCGCCGCCGACGGCGATGGTGGCGTGCGGAAAGTTGGCGCGCGCGGTGCGCGCCGCCGTATCGAGCAGGGTACGCACCGACTTCTCCGCCGTGGCTGACGGCGCGGAGCGGCCCGTGCCGAGCGCCGTCACCGAGAGCAGCACCCCCCGGCCATCCGTCGAGAACAGCGGGGCGAGTGCCGGCTGGCGGGTTCCGTCGGCGCGCAGCGGAACGGCGAGCGGGTCGACGTAGCGGGTATGGCCGAGATGGGCGGCCTGCGCGCCGATGGACGCGGCAAGGGACGCGAGGGTCGGCGAGGCGAGGTCGACATTGTGGATCAGCAGCGAATAGGTGGTGGTTTGGAGCTGGAGGTGAGCAGCTGCTGTCCTGTGTAGCTCTCTTCGTGCACCGACGGGGCCCCGCTCGAGAGCCGAGCGAACAGCGACTGGCCCCCGAGGCCGAGGATCGCGGTGGCGAGTATGGCCGCGACGATCACCAGCCAGGCGGCGAGGAAGAGCAGCGGATGCCGGGCGCCGGTGGTGCCCACGCGGCCGAGTGGGCTGCGGTGCTCGCGTTCGCCCATCGAACCTCCGTTAGACCTTCAGGCGCCAGTCGTCCTCGTCGATGATATCGATGGGCAGCGTGATGTTGTCGGTCACGGGGGCGATGACCGTCGCCTCGTCGCGACGGTGCCGCAGCACCTCGTCGACGTACGAGTTGAGCGCCTCGGCGAGGGGCACATCGCGGCCCTCGTTCTGCGACATGTACCAGCGGTGATCGAGCAGCTGGTGGAAGATCTCGGCGGGCTCGAGCTTGCCGCGCAGGTCTTTCGGGATGGCGCGGATGACCGGCTCGAACACCTGCGCGAGCCACTCGTGGGCGACCATCTCCTCGTCGACGTCCTTCTTGCCGAAGGTGGCGCGGTAGGAGTCGAGGTCGTTGAGCAGGCGGCGCGCCTGGTTTTCGCCGGCGTCGAGGCCGGTGAGGCGAAGCAGCCGGCGCGAGTGATGCCCCGCATCCACCACCTTGGGCTGGATGCGCACCTGGGTGCCGCTCTCGTCGGTCTTGATCGCGAGTTCCTCGATGTCGAACCCGAGGTTGTTGAGCCGCTCGACGCGCCGGTTGATGCGCCAGCGCTCCGACTGGTCGAACTCCTCCGGACCGGTCAGTTCCTTCCAGAGGCTGCGGTACGACGGCGACGATGCCGTTGCTGATGTCGATCGGGTCGAGGTCTTCGTCGAGGCGACCACCCGACTGCAGGTCGAGCAGCTCGCCCGCGATGTTCACGCGCGCGATCTCGAGGTCGTTCTCGCGCTGGCCGTTCGACAGCCCGTCGTAGAGCTGGCCGGTCTCGGCGTCGACGAGGTAGGCGGCGAACGCGCCCGCATCGCGCCGGAACAGCGTGTTCGACAGCGAGACGTCGCCCCAGAAGAAGCCGACGATGTGCAGGCGCACCAGCAGCACGGCGAGGGCGTCGACGAGCCGGGTCGCCGTCTCCGGGCGCAGCGACTGCGAGTAGAGCGCACGGTACGGAAGGGAGAACTTCAGGTGCCGAGTGACCAGTACGGAGTCGAGCTCGTTGCCGTCGACATCCGTTCGGTTGGTGATGACGGCGATGGGTTCGACGCACGGGCACGTCGATGCGCTGCAGCGTGCGCAGCATCTCGTACTCGCGCCGCGCGAACTCCGCCGACGTCTCCTTGATCGCGATGACGTATCCGCCGAGGTGGGCGAAGCGCACCAGGTGCCGCGAGATGCCCTTGGGCAGCGCCGCGATGGTGTCGTCGGGCCACTCCTCGAGCGGCAGGTTCCAGGGCAGGTCGAGCAGTGCCGGGTCGGCGATCGCCGACGTGATGTTAAGCGAACCGGCCATCCGATTCCTTACCTGCCTCGTGAAATCGATCGGGCCCGCCACCCGTGAGACTCAGCTCACGGATGACGGGCCCGCAGAAACGACTAGCCCCGCTTGAGGCGCGAGAGGTCTTCAGCCGGAACGGTCACTGCCTCGCCAAGGCGGCTGCCCGACTCGGTGTCGAACAGGTGGATGTGGCCTTCCTTGGGCGTGAGGAACACCTTGTCGCCCGCGACCGGGTGGTTGCGGCCGTCGACGCGAACACAGAGGTCAACGCGCTGGCCGTCGACCTCGGCGTGGCCGAACAGGTTGCCGTCTGCGCCGAGCTCCTCGATGACATCGACCTCGACCGGAAGGCCGGTACCCGAGTTCGAGAGCGTGACATCCTCCGGGCGGATTCCGACGGTGACGGTCTTGCCCTTGATCGACCCGAGCGTGGCGCGGTCGACCTTGACGACGTGCGAGCCGAACCTGACGCCCTCATCGGTGAAGTCCGACGGGAACAGGTTCATGGCCGGGCTGCCGATGAAGCCGGCGACGAAGACGTTGGTCGGGTTCTCGTACAGGTCGCGCGGGGTGCCGATCTGCTGCAGCACGCCATCTTTGAGCACGGCGATGCGGTCGCCCATGGTGAGGGCCTCGGTCTGGTCGTGCGTGACGTAGACCGTGGTGACGCCGAGACGGCGCTGGAGGGATGCGATCTGGGTGCGGGTCTGCACGCGCAGCTTGGCGTCGAGGTTCGACAGCGGCTCATCCATGAGGAACACCTGCGGCTGGCGAACGATCGCGCGACCCATGGCGACGCGCTGGCGCTGGCCACCCGAGAGGGCCTTGGGCTTGCGGCCGAGGTAGGGCTCGAGGTCGAGCAGCTTGGCCGCCTCGAGAACGCGGTTCGCGCGCTCGTCTTTGTTGACACCGGCGATCTTGAGCGCGAAGCCCATGTTCTCGGCGACGGTCATGTGCGGGTACAGCGCGTAGTTCTGGAACACCATCGCGATGTCGCGGTCTTTCGGCGGAACGTCGGTGACGTTGCGGTCGCCGATGAACACGTTGCCCGAGTTGATCTCTTCGAGGCCGGCGAGCATGCGCAGGGTGGTGGACTTGCCACAACCGGAGGGGCCGACGAGTACGAGGAATTCGCCGTCTTCGACTTTGATGTCGATTGCGTCGACCGCGGGGCGGGTTGAACCCGGGTAGAGGCGGGTTGCTTTGTCAAACGTGACTGATGCCATGGTTCTACTACTCCTTCACCGGCAGGTACGTGCCGGACGATCCTTAGTGAATGGATTAAGGCGCTCCAGTGCGCCACCCGCCATTATGTCACCCAATCTGGGGTAACGAGTAATGCGGGAATTGCCGCCCGGGGTGCTTGGGACTCTCCCAGATAGCGTCTCTACTATCCTGAGGGCACAAGCCATCAACTTCAGTGAGGTCGTTTTGACATACCCGGGCGCCGAAGATCGTGGCACCAAAAACCAGCGCCGCGAGGCCGCCCGCGAGAAGGCTCGCGAGCTGCGGGACCAGCAGCGCAAGCAGGAACGGCGCAACCGTGTGCTGCTGCAGGGCGGTATCGGGGTGGCGATCCTGGCGATCATCGCGGTCGTCGTGCTGGTGCTCGTTGCCAGCATTCCGACGCCGGCACGGGGCCCGCTCAATATGCGCAGCGACGGCATCGTCATCGGCAAAGACCTGAAGGCGGTGCGCACCCCGGCGATCGCCGCCAACGGTAAGCCCGTCGCGACCGTTCGCGACAAGAAGTCGACCGTGGTCAGCATCCGCATCTACCTCGACTATTTCTGCCCCGTCTGCGACGCCTTCGAGACCGCGAACAAGACCCAGCTCACGAGCTGGCTGAAGAAGGGTGCGGCGACGCTCGAGATCCACCCGATCTCGCTGCTCGACCGCAGCTCGCTGGGCACGCAGTACTCGACCCGGGCGGCGAATGCGGCCGCCTGCGTCGCGAACTACGCACCGGATGACTTCTGGGCGTTCACGCAGGCGATGTACGTCAAGCAGCCCACGGAGGGCACGGTGGGCCTCACCGACGCCCAGATCCTGGCCCGGATGTCGGCGGCCAGGGTGCACGATCTCGCGCAGATCCGGCCGTGCGTCACGAAGCAGAAGTTCAAGTCGTGGGTGGGAGCCGCCACCACGAGGGCCGAGAACGGACCGCTGCCGGACTCGTCGGCGAAGTCGGTGCTCGGTACGCCGACGGTGATCGTGAACGGTGTCGAGTATCCGATCACGAGCAGCGATGTGGGTTCGGCGGCGGCTTTCGCCGCGTTCGTGGAGCAGACGGCCGGGGCCCAGTTCAACGGCAGCACCCCGAGTTCGACCCCGACGCCCACCCCGACCCCTACCGTCGCGGGCTAGCTGCCCTGGTTTGCGCCGACCTTCGCTCGCTGCGCTGCGCCGACCTGCGCACGGCGCTCGGAGCCCGGCGTGCGTGACGGCAGCACGAATCGGATGCCCTGTCGCAGCGACAGCATCGGCAGGTACGCCTTGACCAGCGCCAGGCCGATCGCCGGCAGCCCGAGGGCGTCCGGGTAGGCGAGGTAGATGGGGTGCAGCTCCGGGTCGAACTTGCGTTTGAAGTCGAACAGTGAGCGGAACCCGTAGACGGGTTCCATCGTGGCGCCCACGCGCGCCAGGATGCGCCCGGTCAGGGTGACACTGGTTCCCGCGTCGGCGTCGGCCGTTGCCAGCGGCGCGGTCGAGAGGCTGAGGAACTCGGCGCCTTCGCCGCGGAAGCGCTCCGCCGCCATGGCGATGAGGAACTCCATCGTGCCGTTCATGCTTTCGGCGGCGCGGCGCATGAAGTCGAGGGTCCAGCCGACGATCACGCCGTCGCGGTATGACGGCATCCAGCTGGTGACTCCGATGATGCGGTTGTCGGCGTCCACCGCGAGCAGCAGGCCCACCTCGGGGGAGCGCAGCTCATCGATGCTGCCCAGGGTGAAGCCCATCTCGGGCAGCCGTTTGCGCGCCACCCACTGGTTGGAGATGGCCTCGATCTCGCGGCGCCAGGCCTCCGACAGGTCGACGTAGCTGGTCCAGACCGCCGTCACCCCCAGCCGCTCGGCGCGGTTGATGGACGAACGGATGTCTTGCCGCTTCTTTCCGGCGAGGCTCCAGTCGGCGGGCCGCAGCACGGTCTCCTCGCCGACCAGCATCGTGTGCCATCCCATGGCCTTGACCGTGGGTACGAAGCCGTGATGGATGGCGTAGAAGACGGGTGTCCAGCCGTGATCGTCGCAGAATCGCGCAAAGCCGCCGATGGCCGCCCGGGCGGCCGCCGGGTCGCCGATCGGTTCGGTTGTGGTGATGGCGACCCCCGCGAGCACTCGGTACGCGACGCTCGCGCGACCGTCGTCGCTGAACCAGTAGGAGTTGCCTTTCCAGGTGGCCCACTGGCCGAGGTAGCCGCCGCCGCCCCGCTGGAGCAGGTCACGCACGAGGGGCAGGCCCTGCGCGTAGTTGAGGGCTCCCCGGTCGAAGTAGGTCCAGAGTGCACCGACGAGCACGACCGCCCAGAACACGGGGCCGATCCAGTTGTAGAGGGCGGCGGTCAGCGGGCTGGTGGGCGCGAACTCGACCAGTTCGTGGCTGAGGAAGTTGACGGGCACGAATCGTTCGGGAAGGTCGGCGAGGAGGGTGGAGAAGCTGACGGGCGTGGTGAACTGGTCGCGCAGCAGCCAGCCTCCCAGCAGGTAGGCGCTGCAGAGGGCCACGAACGCGATGGCCACGACGCGGAGGTAGGCCAGCACGCTGCCCGTTCGTGCCCGCACCGTGAAGTGGCGCAGGTTGCGGATCACGAGCGCGCTGATCGCGAGCGGCACCAGCACGGAGGCGCACAGCGAGAGCGTGATCTCCCAGTAGTGGATGCTCGCGGGCGCGAGCACCTGGTGCGTTCCCGACAGGGGAAGGAAGCCGAAGTAGTAGATGCCGAGCACCGCGAGCGCGGCGTTGGCGGCGATCGTCAGCCAGGCCGCGAGGCGCCGGCCGCGGGCCAGCCCGAAGGCCGCGACGAGCAGAGTGAGCAGCGGCAGGATGGCGAGCAGCACCGGTCCTGCGGAGTCGAGGCGCTGCAGCGACAGGTCGCGCAGGCACTGGTGGGTGACGCTGAGCGGGTTGCACTCGGTCGAGAGGGGGTTACCCGACGGGCTCGCCCCCGACATCAGCAGCCCGAGCGGCGCCAGCAGCCCGTAGCGTCGGCCGCTGAACAGGGTGATGACCGGCCCGATCGCGGTGATGGCCACGATGGTGGCGGCGAGCACCCGGTGCTCGTGGTGCGTGCTGCGGTGCCACTCGCGTGGTGCGGGCGCGCGGCAGAGCAGGCGCCCGAGCGCCAGTCCGGCGAGCGCCGCCAGCAGCCGGTAGAGGTCGGATGGCTGGCCGGAATAGAGCAGAAAAATTGCACAGGTCGTGAGCACGACCACCCGGATGCGGTTGCGCCAGATGCTTCCCACCCAGGCGCTCGCCGCGAGCAGTACCGCGACGACCACGATGAACGGGTCGGTGACCTCGAACTCGCGCACGTTGCGCGACCACATCTCGCCGCCGAGCACGCCCAGCTCCTGCACGCCGATGCCGACGAGAACCGCGGATGCCGCGGAGACGAGACCCACGAGCGCCACCCGGGCGGATCCCATCCGCAGCTCGGCCAGGCCGAGGGCGATCGCGGCGATCGGCACGAGCACGATGAGTTCCAGCGGCGACGCGGTGAAGAACACCGAGCTGATCGGTGTCCACCAGCGCGCATCCAGCACGACCTCTTCGTAGCCGGTGCTGCTGGCGGCCTGCAGGGCCAGCAGGGGAGCGAACTGCGCGGCGGCCCCTGCGCCCAGCACCACAAGGATGGCCAGGTAGGTGACGGTGACGGGCATCCGCCGCACGGCGTTCATCATGACGAGAGTCCCCAGAGCGTCGCGAGCACCGGCAGTGACTGTCGCACGCCGTACTGCTCGGTGTACCAGTCGTGTGCGGTGCCGGGCGAGACGAACTCGTGCACGTCCATTCCGGCGGCCACGGCATACTTCTCGACGATGGCGGTTTCGGGGCCGTACTTGCCGTCGAACTGGCCGACCGCGAAGATGCCGACGGTCGTCGAGAACGGGGCGCCGGCCGCGAGCAGCGACGCCGCGGTGTCGGCGCGGTACGCGGCCACCGAACCGCCGAAGCCAACTCGGATGGTGCGGGCGACGCTGCCGTTGAACGGGGCGACCTGGCCGGAGATGTCGACGATGCTGCCGAACATGTCACGGAAGCGCGTGCCGAGCTGCAGCGCGCAGGTGCCGCCCTCCGAGAACCCGGCGATATCCCAGTTCGTTCGCCCGCCCAGCACGTTGAGGTGGGCCTTGATCCAGTTCGGCACATCCACTGTGAGGTAGGTCTGCACCTGCCCGAGCGACGAATTGAGGCACATGGGGTTGTTCGCCGATGCTCCCAGTTGGTCGGGGATGACCACGATGGGCGCGAGTCCGTTGTGCTCGGCCGCGAATGCGTTCATGATCTGGGCCATCTGGCCCGATTCGATCACCGTCTGGGGAGACCCGGGCTGGCCGCCCAGGAAGATCATCACCGGCAGGGCGGGTGCGTTCCTGACGAGCGCCGCCGGCGGCAGGTAGACGACCGCGGGGCGCGCGAGGAAGTGCGACTGCGTCGACGGGATGACCGCTGTGCCGACCGTGCCCACCCGCGGCATGGTCGCCGGCGGCTGCCACTGCTGCCAGAGGGGCAGCACGGTGCGCACGTCGGCCTGCACGTGCCGGTGCTTGACGAGGTGCAGCGGGTGCACCTTGGAGATGCCGAGAGCGTCGGCGAGAGTCGGGTATTCGCCGATCGTCGAGTTGATGCCGATCGCGGCGACGAGGGCGAACAGCAGCACGGAGGCGACGCCCACGGCGATGCGCCATGGCCGGGCGCGCCACAGGCTGACCAGCCCGACGGCCGCACCGGCGACTCCGAGAGCAAACCATGCCCGGGTGTCGAACGCGAGGATGACGCCGAAGTCGTTTTTCACGTCACCCAGGTACCAGGCGATGGCAAAGCCGAGACCCGCGCCGACAGCGGCGGCGGCCAGGTAGATGACGATCCATCGCCGGCTGCGTCGCCGCCACAGCACGACCGCCAGTGCGATCGCACACAGAACCCCCACCGAGATCGGCAACGCGCCTTTTGTCAGTGACGAGTCGAGAATTGCCGTGAACACGTCGTACGCCTCTTTCCGATTGCCGCGATTGCTGGTCGCGGTAGCTCGAAATTCATTATGGGAAGCGTTCGGACCCCCGTCACCGAATCGCGCCAGATGCAGAGTGGACCCACGGATTGACGGCACGTATCCTTCGGACCCTCACAGGAAGACCTCTCGGTTTACCCGGTGGCGCGCCACGGCGCACGTGGACCGCCTCCGATGGCTCCAACCCGCGCGGCGACGGCGCCTTGGCGGCCGGGTTATCGTGAACCATGCCTGCCGAGCCCGCGGAGAGTCGTCGTCGCGGAAACGTGGCAGCCGAGCACGACATCCGGCGTGCGGAGGCCAGGCGACTGCTCGGCATGCTCGACGTCGACGAGTTGCCCGAGCGCGCCCGCGGCTGGCTGGCCGACGGCGCCGACTCGTCGAACGTTCGCGCGCTCGCCGCGGGCGAGACGGCGACGGATGGCGTTCGCATCGCGCTCGTGCAGGAGATCGCGGCCGAATTCGGGCTCGGGTTCGGGAGGCTCCAGGATGCGCGGCGGTTCCAGGCGGAGGAGATCGTTCGTGCCCGTGGGTTCGGCAGCGACGTCAGCGCGCAAATCTTTACGCTTTCTAATGGTGTGACCGACGAGGCCGTGAGTCGCCTGCGCAGGTTCTTCGCTCGACTCATCCATCGATAGCCTTGGACGATGACACAGTCGCGCTCAGAAGCACGGGCGGAAGCGTCGCGGACTTCCCGTAATCGCTTCGTGCTCACTCTTGTCCTGGCGATCGTCGTCGTGCTGCTCGTGCTCGCTGCGGGCATCGCACTGACGCACAGCGCCAGCGCGACAGCGGCCGAGACTCACCTGCTCGCTTCCATCGCCGCGAGCCGGGTGCCCGCGCTGGTGAGCGTCTCACTCGCCCTCAACTGGGTCTTCAGCCCACCCATCGCCGTGATCGTGGGCGTCATCGCGGCGGCCGGGGTCTTCCTGCGTACCCGCAGCTGGATCACGGTGCTGCACTTCGCACTCCTGGTGCTCGGCACGTGGCTCAGCAGCGAGGTCATCAAGGTGCTGGTGCACCGCCCGCGGCCGACGGCGAAGCTGGCCGACACGCTGGTGCCGAACCCCGATCCCGACAGCTACCCGAGCGGCCACGTGTGCTTCGCAGTGGGCCTCGGCCTTGCATTCTTCGTGCTGGTTATCCGCACCCGGGTGCGGGCCATCATCCTCGTGCTCGCAATCCTGCTCGCCGTCATCACCGCGGCCACCCGGGTCTACCTGGGCATCCACTACCCGACCGATGCCCTGGCCTCGCTCGTCTTCGGTGCCGCAGCGTTCATCGGGATCGAGGCCATCTGGCGCAGGTATGCGGGCGGAATCTTTCGGTCCCGTCATCCCCAGCCCACCGTCGAACCGGCGTAATTGAAGCTTTTCTTCAGTCGGGCCGCCTGAACCGGCGGGGCGCAGTGCACTCTTGCTACAAGTCCTAGTGCACGCACAGACCGGAGAACTACGCTGGCGATCGTGAGCAACTATCGACCACCAGTGAATGATCTCGCCTTCGTCCTCGAGCACGTCGTGGGCTATCCCGAGGTCGCAGAGTTTCCGGGCTACGAGCATGCCGACCTTGAAACCGTGGTCGGGCTGCTCGAGGAGGCCGGCGAGTTCATGGTGAGCGCGGTGGCCCCGACCAACCGCATCGGCGATGTCGAGGGCGCGAAGCACCACCCTGACGGGTCGGTGACGACGCCCGCTCCGTTCAAGCAGGCCTACAACGACTATGTCGCGGCCGGCTGGGGTTCTGTTCCCGTTCCCCGAGGAGTTCGGCGGCGGCGGGTTCCCGTGGACCGTCGGGCTCGCCATCCAGGAGATGCTCGGCTCGTCGAACATGGCGTTCGCGCTCTGCCCGCTGCTGACCCAGGGCGCGATCGACGCCCTGCTGCACTACGGCAGCGACGAGCAGAAGGCCACCTACCTGCCGAAGATGATCAGCGGCGAGTGGACCGGCACGATGAACCTCACCGAGCCGCAGGCCGGGTCGGATGTCGGGGCGCTGACGACCAAGCGCGGTTCCGCAACGGCGACGGCACGTTCGCCATCACCGGCCAGAAGATCTACATCACCTTCGGCGAGCACGACCTCGCCGAGCGAGATCGTGCACCTCGTGCTCGCTCGCACTCCCGGTGCGCCCGAGGGCACCAAGGGCATCTCGTGCTTCATCGTGCCCAAGTTCCTGGTGAACGACGACGGTTCGCTCGGCGACCGCAACGGCGTGCACGTGCCTGTCGATCGAGCACAAGCTGGGCATCCACGGGTCGCCCACCTGCGTCATGGAGTACGACGGCGCGACCGGGTACCTCATCGGCGAGGAGAACCTCGGCATGCGCATCATGTTCGTCATGATGAACAGCGCGCGCCTCTCGGTCGGAACGCAGGGCCTCGCGCTCAGCGAGCGCGCCTACCAGGACTCGCTCGCGACTACGCGCTCGAGCGTCACCAGGGCCTCGCGATCGGCGCGACCGGCAAGGACTCGGCCGATCGTCGAGTTCCCGGATGTTCGCCGCATGCTGCTCACCCAGAAGGCGTACATCGCGGCGCTGCGCCGCATGATGCTGCTCAACGCCGTGCAGATCGACACGCAGCACGCACGCCCCCGACGCGCAGGTGCGCGCGCGAGCGGCCGAAATCGTGGGGCTGCTCACGCCGATCTGCAAGTCGTTCGGCACCGACCTCGGCAACGAGCTGACGTCCCTCGGCCTGCAGGTGCACGGCGGCATGGGCTTCATCGAAGAGACCGGGGTCGCCCAGTACTACCGCGATGTGCGGATCACCGCCATCTACGAGGGCACCAACGGCATCCAGGCTGCCGACCTCGTCGGACGCAAGCTCGGCGTGCGGGACGGCGCATCCTTCCTGGAATTCCTCGCCCAGATGCGCGAGATCGACGCCGAACTGGCTGCCGCGGGCGACGACTTCGAGTCGATTCGCAGCGAGCTGGCGACCCAGCTCGACGCGCTCGAATCGGCGACACAGTGGATGCTGCGCACCGCACGCCAGGACCCGAACGCGCATCCTCGCCGGCTCCACGCCCGTACCTTCGCATGTGGGGGCTCGTCGTTGGCGGCTGGCTGCTCGCCAGGTCCGCACTCGCTGCACCTGCCGCGACCGACAGCGAGGTGGCCGACACCCAGCTGGTGATGGCCCGCTTCTACGCCGAACAGCTGCTTCCGCAGGTCTCCGGGCTCTCCGGCGCGGCCACGGCGGGCTCCGGCGACCTTTTCGCTCTGGCACCCGCACAGCTCTAACGGGGTGGACGGCATCCACGGCACCGTCGACCAGCAGGTCGAGCTGGAGGCGCCGTTGTCGCTCACCTGGTCCGCGTTCGCGGATTCGGCGTTCCGCGCGACGTGGTTCTCGCTTCCCGGGGATCGCGAGTCGCGGTCCCACGCCCTGGACTTCCGGGTCGGCGGCGAAGAGCTGACACGCAGCACGTTCAACAACGTCGACCATCTCGAACACCTCGAACTCCGTTCGCGGCTGCTCGACATCGTTCCGCAGCGGCGCATCACGGCCGCCTCGACCTTTCGGCTCAACGATGTGGTGCGCATCGTGACCCTCACGACGACGACGTTCGAGGCAGTCGGCGGGGGCACCCGGTTCATGCTTCGGCGACTGTCGATCGCTCTTGCCGAGGCGACCGCGGAAGCAAAATCCTAACGGGATCCTAACGGCCGTTCCCGGCTTCCCCGCAGCCCGGTGGCCTACCCTTTGGGAGTGTTAGACAAGACTGCCCCGCCGCGTTCACTTCGAGGCATGGCTGCTCGGCGACCTCGCGACACCCCATAGCCCGTCCCAGGGACCGCACGCCAAGGTGAGCGAGCGCACCGACCCGTGGTGGAAGGTCATGTGCCTCACGGGCGTCGACTACTTCTCGTCGCTGGGGTACGCGCCCGCGATCGCGTTTCTTGCGGCCCAGTTCCTCTCTCCGCTCGCGACCATCGTGCTGGTCGCGCTGACGCTGCTCGGCGCACTTCCCGTCTATCGCCGGGTCGCCCAGGAGAGTTTCCGGGGCTCGGGTTCCATCGCGATGCTCGAGCGGCTGCTGCCCTGGTGGGCCGGCAAGCTCTTCGTGCTCGTGCTGCTCGGCTTCGCCGTCACCGACTTCATGATCACCATCACCCTGTCGGCGGCGGATGCGGCGCAGCACTTCACCCAGAACCCGCTGATGCCGGCATGGCTTCACGGGCAGAACGAGCTGCTGACCTTCCTGCTCATCGCCGCGCTCGGAGTCGTCTTCCTCAAGGGTTTCCGCGAGGCCATCGGCATCGCGGTCGGCCTCGTCGCCGTCTACCTGTCGCTGAACCTGATCGTCGTCGTGGTCTCGGGCATGCACATCCTGCAGAATCCCGCACTCGTGACCGGCGCGCACGGCCTCTGGGCGAACATCGCGCAACCAGAAGGTCATCGGGCAGCCGAACAACATCCTGCTGGCCATCGGTTTCGCGCTCATCTCGTTCCCGAAGCTGGCGCTGGGAATGTCCGGCTTCGAGACCGGCGTCGCGGTCATGCCGCACATCAAGGGCGACGCGACCGACACCGAGGACCGGCCGCTCGGTCGCATCCGCGGTGCGCGCCGTCTCCTGACCGCTGCCGCCACGATCATGAGCTTCTTCCTGATCGCCACCAGCTTCATCACCTCCATCCTGATCACGCCGGCGCAGTTCAACGGCGTGGCGAACGGGCGGGCGCTGGCGTTCCTCGCACACGGGCTGCTCGGCCCGTGGTTCGGGTCGCTCTACGACTTCTCCACCATCGCCATCCTGTGGTTCGCGGGCGCGAGCGCTCTTGCCGGGCTGCTCAACCTGGTGCCGCGGTATCTCCCGCGGTACGGCATGGCGCCGCTGTGGGCGGGCGCCGTTCGGCCGCTCGTGCTGGTCTTCACGTTCATCGCGTTCCTGATCACGCTGGTCTTCCACGCCAACGTCGACGAGCAGGCCGGCGCCTATGCCACCGGTGTGCTCGTGCTCATGACCTCGGCCGCGGTCGCGGTCACGCTCGCTGCCCGGCGTAAGCGGCAGTACAAGCAGATGATCGCCTTCGCCGTGATCGCCCTGGTGTTCATCTACACGACGATCGTCAACATGTTCGAGCGTCCCGACGGGCTCAAGATCGCGGGCCTGTTCATCGTCGCGATCATCCTGGTCTCGATCCTGTCGAGGGTGCGCCGATCGTTCCAGCTGCGCGCCAACTCGATCGTCTTCGACGACGCGGCGATGCAGTTCATCTCCCACGATGCCGAAGAGAACGGGGCCGTGCGAATCATCTCCCACGAGCCCGACGTGAACACGGCGGAGGAGTACCGCAACAAGTCGCGTGACGAGCGCCACTACAGCCACATCCCCACTCGTGCCCCGATCATCTTTCTCGAGGTGCACAAGAGCGACTCATCCGACTTCGAGGAGGAGCTCGAGGTTCGCGGTGTGATGCAGTTCGGCTATCGCGTGCTGCAGGTCAAGAGCGGCAACGTTCCCGGCACCGCGGCCGCCGTGCTGCTGGCCATTCGGGATGCCACGGGAGTGGTGCCCGACATCTACTTCGAGTGGACCGAGGGCAACCCGCTCCAGAACATGCTGAGATTCCTGGTCACCGGCAAGGGCGAAATCGCTCCCGTGACGCGCGAAGTGCTGCGCGAGTCCGAGCCCAACCCGAAGCGCCGGCCGGCCGTTCACGTCAGCTGAGTTCGGACAACCGATCCTCGGCGGCGACGCTCGACCGCCCCGGGATTTCCAGCAGGTCGCCCATGTGCAGGTCCGTGGGAAGCCGGATGGCGAGCACGTCGTCGGTGTCGACCATGTCGATGCGGCTGGGCCGCCGCACCACCAGCCAGAGCACGCTTCGCGCGTACGATGTGCGCGATATCAGTCGCGCCTGCGACCAGATGAACGGCAGCCGGTCGAGGCGGCAGTCCAGCTGCACCACGCGATAGCCGCTGGAGTGCCGGTCGACGGCGACGACCTGGCTGACCAGAACGGGTTGCGCCGACCGACGCACAACCTGGGGAGTGTGCATGGCTACAGGATGCGACGCAATCGCGGTCGCGGACGGATTCCTAACGGAATCACTACGCGGTGCCACGCGGTCCAGAAATCGGGCGAATCCGTTGTAGCGTTAAGCCATCCTTAACCCAGGATGAACCGGAACTCACTCCCAGACCTCGAGTGAAGAGACACTGCGTAATCGATGGGCACTTTAACGTACGACGTCGTCTCGAAAGTCGACTTCGACGACCGCGCGCTCGCGCACCTTCAGCTTGTGATCGTCAGCAAACTCCGTCGGGGTGAGTCGTTCAACTTCAGCTGGGTCAAAGACGCCTCGGAAGGCAGCGGCCGCACCACGATCTGGATGCACCCGGCGATCCCCCTCGTCTACGAGTTCGTCGGCAGTCGCAACCCGGCCATCAACCGCGAGTGGCTCAACCTGCTCATGGAGACCGCCAATTCGCCGGCGGGCCTGCGGCTCGTGCCCGAGCCCGTCGATTCATCGAGCGTGCCGGCGGCAGACGCGGTCTGACCGGGTCGCCGACACAACGTCGCAGAACAAGCGAGAGGCTCGCCCCGACGGGGCGAGCCTCTCGCTTGTGTGGGCCTGATTCGGCCCGGGCCGGTGCGTCAGACGCGCGAGCGTCCGGACAGCGAACGAATCAGGAACGCGATGACCGCGAGGATGAGCAGCACGATGCCGACCCAGAGCAGGAAGTTCACGGACGCACGAGGCCGCCCGTAACCGCGAGCACGACCGCGACGATGATGATGATGATGAACAAAAGATTCATGATTAACAAACTCCCAGTTGTTGATGTCTTGTGGACCTTCGTTCACGTTACGCGGCAGCCCCGCTCGCGTAAGGGCCTTTCGCTCGCGCTCCAGTAGCGCTACCTTACGCACCCTCGCGAACGACGTCTTCGGCGATTTTGTCGGGTCGCCAGCCCCGCCAGCTCGGTTGGCGCAGGCGGCCGGCGGAGGTCCACTCGGCGAATTCGACCTCGCCGACGAGTGAGGGTGTCACCCAGACGGCGTCCCGCGAGACATCCCGGGGAACATCGGCGAACGGGCTGGTTTTTCGGGAGAGCCGACGCAAGCGTCGTCGCCAGCTCGACCAGCTCGTGGTCGGCGAATCCCGTGCCCACGCGGCCGACATAATCGCAGGCCGTTCTCGCCCGGAACACCCATCAGCAGTGAGCCGACGGAGTTTGAGCGGCGGCCGGCCCCCGGGCGCCATCCACCGATCACGACCTCCTGGGTAGCGTGGTGCTTGATCTTGATCCAGGCTCGCGATCGCCGGCCACCGGCGTAGGTGCTGTCGCGCCGTTTCGCCATCACACCCTCGAGACCGAGCGTGCGGCTCGTCTCGATGGCCGCCTCGAGGTCGCCCTGGAACGCGTCCGGGATCAGGATGCGGGCCGACGGCGCCAGGTTGTCGCGCAGGATTCGACGGCGCTCGTCGTACGTCGCGTCGACGAGCGATCGCCCGCGCAGCTCGAGAATGTCGAACACCATGTACCGGAGGGGCACGACCGCGATCGCCGCCGTCACCTCGGACGGCCCGCACGAGCTTCATGCGTCGCTGCAGGAGGCCGAAATCGGGGCGCCCGTGGTCGTTCAGCGCGACGATCTCGCCATCGAGCACGGCGTCGCCGGCGATGTCGCCGGCCAGTTGCTGCAGGTCCGGATAGGTCGCGGTCACATCGATGCCGTTGCGCGTGGCGAACCGCGCGCTCCCGCGCGTGACCGTCGCGATCGCGCGGATGCCGTCCCACTTCATCTCGAAGGCCCAGTCGTCGGATTGCTCATCGATGTCGGCAGCACGTGCCGAGCGTGGCGAGCATGGGCTGGTCGGTCACGGCTGGTCCTTCATGAGGTGAATGAGCCAGTTCTGTGCATCCTTGCCCTCACCGCCCGTGCGGATGAGCGCGTACTTGCGCACGCCCTGCTTGGTGCCGTGCAGCGTGGCGATGACCTCCTTGCCGTCTCGCCACTTCTCCAGCTCGTAGGTGCCCTCGTCCCAGATGTCGACGTGGCCGCCGCCGTATTCGCCCTTCGGGATGTCGCCCTCGAACGCCGCCGTACTCGAGCGGGTGGTCTTCGGTCTGCACCGCGAGGTGGTTCTTGCTTGTAGTCGGTGGGCACCCCCTTCGGCAGCGCCCAGCTCACCAGCACGCCGTCGTGTTCCAGGCGGAAGTCCCAGTGCAGCCGTGAGGCGTGGTGCTCCTGGATGACGAAGACTTCGTCCGTTGCCCGCCTTCGCTCGCCGTGCGGGCACGGGCTCGGGTGTCTTCGCGGCATCCCGCTTGCTGCGGTAGGTGGCAAGGCGGTCGACGTCGCCGAGCAGGTCGCCGCGCTTCGCCACGCGCTGTCGATCACCTCGTCGAGTTCGAGCTGGCGCAGGTCGGCCGACCGCAGCTCGCGCCAGGTGCGGGGCGCCGCCACCGTCGGGCGCATCCGCCCGCGCAGCGAGTACGGGGCGACCGTCGTCTTGTTGCCGTTGTTCTGGCTCCAGTCGACGAGCACCTTGCCCTCCCGCAGCGACTTCTTCATGTCGCTGACGACGAGATCGGGATGGTCGGCCTCGAGCGACGCGGGCCAGCTCGTGGGCGACCGCGGAAACCTGGTCGCTCGTCTGGCTTGCCGTCGAGCGCGGCATACAGGTGGATGCCCTTCGATCCGCTCGTCACCGGCATCGGATCGAGCCCCATCCCGGTGAAGATGGCGCGCGCCAGCCGAGCGACCTCGGCGCACTCGGCCAGCCCGACGCCCGGGCCCGGGTCGAGGTCGAGCACCAGTCGGTCCGGATTGTGTCGCGCGCCCGTTGCGCCCGAACTGCCACTGCGGCACGTGGATCTCGAGCGCCGCGATCTGCGCCAGCCAGGTCAGGGTCGCCAGGTCGTTGACCAGCGGGTACTCGTTGGCGTGGTCCTTGTGTTCGATCGTGCGCCGCGTCACCCACGACGGCGTCGAGTCGTCGAGGTCCTTCTGGAAGAACATCATCCCGGGCTTCTTCGTCGGTGCCCGACCCCGTTGACCCAGCGCTTGCGGGTCGCCGGCGCGGTCGCGGATGTGGGGCAGCATGACCTCGGCCACCGCGGAGTAGTACGCGATCACCTCGCCCTTGGTCGTGCCGGTTTCCGGGTACATCACCTTGTCGAGGTGGGTGAGTTTGAGCCGGTGGCCGTCGACGGAGACAAGCTGCTCATCGCCGGACCGGGAGTCGTCGGTGTCACTCTTCGCCATGATCCATCGTTGGCACGACCCGACCGAAATCGCCACCCCCTTGACGCCCGGCGCGCGGAGTGAATCGATGGAGGTATGCGATCGATTTGGAAGGGCGCCATCACGTTCGGCCTGGTCAACGTGCCGGTCAAGGTCTACAGCGCCACCGAGGACCACGACGTGTCCGCTGCACCAGGTGCACGACAAGGACGGCGGCCGCATCAAGTACCAGCGCCGCTGCGAGATCTGCGGCCGGATCGTCGACTACGAGCACATCGACAAGGCGTTCGATGACGGCGACCGCACGGTCATCCTGACCGACGAAGGACCTCTCGACGCTGCCCGAGGAGCGCAGCCGCGAGATCGAGGTCGTCGAGTTCGTGCCCGACCGACCAGCTCGACCCGATCATGTTCGACCGCAGCTACTTTCTCGAGCCCGACTCGAAGTCGCCGAAGGCGTACGCGCTGCTGCGCCGCACACTGCGAGGAGACCGACCGCACCGCGATCGTGCACTTCGCGCTTCGCCAGAAGACGCGGCTCGGGGCCCTGCGGGTGCGCGGCGACGTGCTCGTGCTGCAGTCGCTGCTCTGGGACGACGAGGTGCGCGAGGCGAAGTTCCCGAGCCTCGAGCGAGAAGCCGCAGGGTCACCGCGGCCGAGCTGAAGATGAGCGAAAAGCTCGTGGAGTCGTACTCGACCGATTTCTCGCCCGGAGAAGTTCAGCGACGACTACCAGGACGAGCTGCGGCAACTCATCGCGGCCAAGCTGAAGAAGGGCGACGACGTGTCGACCGAGCGAGACGTTCGGCGACGAGAAACCCGACGCCGGGGAGCGGCGAGGTGCTCGACCTGATGGAGGCGCTCAAGCGCAGCGTCGAGGCAAACCGAAAGTCCGGCAAGCCCGCTCGTGCGCGGCGCTAATATTGGGGCGTGATGTACTCACAGGAGGTCTGACCGCTCGTGGCGAGCGCATTCGCCGACGCCGTCGATTCCCTCACCGCGATGAGCGGGCGGGAGTCCGAGTTGTGGCGACCTGTGCTCGACGTGATCCCCGTCGAGGGTGCGGCGATTTCGACCATCGCCGAGTTTCTGGGTGCCGAGACGGTGTCGGCGAGTGGACCACTCGCCGCCCGGCTGGATGAGCTTCAGTTCGACCTCGGCGAGGGGCCCTGCTGGGATGCGATGCGCGAGGAGCGGCCCATCCTCGAACCCGACCTGCGCTCGCGACCCAATCGGGAATGGCCCGCGTTCTCCCGGGCCATCGCCGAGCTCGACGTCGGAGCCATCTTCGCGTTCCCGCTGGCGTTCGGGCCGCTGCAGCTCGGCGCGATGGACCTCTATTCCGGAGACGCGCGCGAACTCAGTTCCACCGAAGAGAGGCAGAGCGGCGCGCTCGCCTCGGTCATCAGCCGGCTTGTGCTCGACCGGGCCATTCGTCGCGCCGACGGGTCCGACGCGCTGTTCGCCGAGGACCAGTTCTCGCGCCGGCTCATCCACCAGGCGACCGGCATGGTGCTGGCCCAGCTGGGCATTTCGGCCGATGACGCGCGGCTGCTGATCCAGGGCCACGCGTTCGCCAGGAACCGCCCGATGCGGGAGATCGCCGAGGAGATTCTCGATCGGAAGCTCGACTTCAGCAACCAGCGCGCGGGGTTTGCGAGTTCCGATGACTGACACTTCCGACGAAGACGAGCTCTTCAACACCTTCGCGACGCTGGCCGACACGATGGTCGCGGACTTCGATGTGGTCGACCTGCTGCAGACCCTGGTCGAGGCGTGCGTGCGGGTGCTCGAGATCGCCGCTGCGGGCATCCTGCTGGCGAACGACGTCGGCGAGCTCGAGGTCGTCGCGTCGACGAGCGAGGCCGCCCGGCTCGTCGAACTCATGCAGCTGAGCGCTCAGACGGGCCCCTGCATTGTGAGTTTCCAGTCGGGTGACGTCGTCTCGCTGCCCGACATCAGCAAGGCTCCTGCGGAGTGGAACAACTACCGCGCCAGCGCATTGGAGCAGGGTTTCGTGTCGGTCTACGCGATCCCGTTGCGGTTGCGCGAGACCACGATCGGCGCGCTCAACCTGCTCGGGGACTCGGTGGGTACGCTCGCCACCCGCGATGTTCGGATCGCGCAGGCGCTCGCGGATGTCGCGACCATCGGCATCCTGCACGAACGAGCCCTCGTCGAGAGCAATGTCGTGCGCGACCAGCTGTCGCAGGCGCTGCAGTCGCGGGTGCTGATCGAACAGGCCAAGGGCGTCATCTCGCACACCCGCTCGATCTCGACCGACGACGCGTTCGCGGTGCTGCGCTCCTACGCGCGCGCCAACCGCCTGCTGCTCTCCGAGGTTGCGCGGCGGGTCGTGAACCGCGAGCTGAGAATCTGACGATTTGCCGGCCGACCAGGGTGAGCGCGACCGGCCCATTGGTGCACCCACGCGTTAGGTCGGTCGCGGTCAGGGCGGGTCGACGACGTCGATCCCGGCCGCAATCGCGACCTCACGGTAGGCGCTGGCCAGCGCCGCGAGGGGCGCGTGGGCGTTGAGCCCGCTGGGGTTGGGCACCACCCACAGCGGCGCACCGCCCATGGGTTCGGGCTGGAGCCCGACCGTGGCGCGGGGCCGGTCGAACGCTGCACGGTAGGCGGTGATTCCGAGCATCGCCACCACGGCCGGAGCGATGGACGCGACCCGGTCAACCAGGGCGTCCGCGCCCGCGCGCAGCTGGGCGACGCTGAGTTCGTCGGCACGGGCCGAGGCGCCCTCGAACAGGTTCGTGATGCCGATGCCGCGGTGCAGCAGGTAGGCGCGGTCCTCGGGCTTCATGCCTCCCGATGCACTGATGAGGTACTCGGTGATGCCGGCGCGATAGAGCGCGGGATAGAACCGGTTGCTGCCTCCGCCGAAGTGGGCCTGCACGGCGACGGTGCGCAGGCCCGGGTTGATGCCCACGAACAGAAGCCGGGTGCCCTCGCCGAGCAGGTCGGGCACCGTGCCCCCGTGGAATGCCGCGAGCTGGGTGCGGGTGAAGGTCGGTCTGCTCGGCTGCGCCACAGGCTCACCGTACTCGCGGGTTTCGGACCTCGCGATTGCCGTGCCGGCATCCGGCCGCGCGGCAGTCCAGAATTGCATCAGGTGACAGGCGATAGGCGATAGGCGATCGAGGAGGTCGATGAATGCGCGTCCGGCACGCAACGCTCTCAACGGCCGAGATCTCCGATGTCATCGTCGTCGCGACCGACGACGCCGTCACCGGCCTCTATTTTCCCCAGCACTGGACGAACCCCGACTGGTCGTCGTTCGGTGAACCGGTGGATGCCGCGACCGACGCGGTACTCTCCGAAGCCGAGCGCCAGCTGCGCGAGTACCTTCGCGGCGAGCGCCGGGTCTTCGACTTTGCCATCGCGCTGACCGGCAACGATTTCCAGCAGCGGGTGTGGGCGATCCTTCGTGACATCCCGTTCGGTGAGACACGCACCTACGGCGACATCGCCGAACAGCTGGGCGACCGGGGCCTGGCTCGCATGGTGGGGCAGGCCGTGGGGCACAACCCGATCTCCATCGTGGTCGGCTGCCATCGCGTGGTGGGCAAGACCGGCAGCCTGACCGGCTACGCCGGTGGGCTGGAGCGCAAAGCGTTCCTGCTCGCGCTGGAAGAACCGGCGCTCGTCGACACATCCCGCCTGTTCTAGCCAAGCTGTCGCGGGTGCGCGCGGCGCGGATGTGCACTCGCGTGCACGAAGTTGCCCAGTCGAGTAAAACTGATGACGTGACTGACGAATTGATGACCCCCGAAAACAACGTCCAGAGAATCATGTGGACCGGGACGATCTGGTTCGCCGCTGCCGTTGGTTCGATCGCCCTCGAGCTCGGACTACTGCTGGCGTCAGGCTGGAGGCCCGCGGTGCTCACCGGAGGTGACGCCATCCTGTGGTGGATCGCGTTCGGTGTCGTGGTGCTCAGTATCGGCCTGATCGGCTGGTCGGGCTGCCCGATTCTCGAGGTGAGCGTGAAGACCGCCGACCGCAACAAGACGCGCACGATGCAACTGGGAACCCTGCTGTTCATCGTCGGATCCGCGGCCGGACTGCTCGCCGTGCTGCTCGGCCCGGCCCGTTAGTTCGGCGTTCTGCGGCCGATTCTGCTGTTCCTGACCGTCCCCTGAGTGCGGGGTTTCGCGCGTGGCGCACCGTCGCCAGACTTGAAGGGCGGCGAACTTGCCCTGCCGCAGCCCACGAACTATCCCGAACGCAAGGACTGGTCGACCCAGTGGAACCGAAATTCAGCCGCCTGGCCCGGGCGATGCGCCGAGTCGTGACGCCCGATGCGCAGGGTCAGAAGGGCTTCACTCTCATCGAACTGATGATCGTGGTCGTCATCATCGGCATTCTCGCGGCGATCGCCATCCCGCAGTTCCTGTACCAGCGCCAATCCGCCTGGGACGCGGAAACCAAGAGCGACGTCAGCACGTTCGCCGTCGATGCAGCGTCGTACAACGTCGACAACAAGGGCCTCTATGGCACCAGCACCGGCTCGATGACCATCTCGAACCTCACCAGCGCGCCCTACAACTTCACTCCCAGTGTGGATGACCCGCTCGCCGACTGGACGCTGACGGTGGCGTCAGACAAGAAGTCGTACACGATCAGCGCCTACAACAAGAACTTCTCACCGAGCACGGGCCACATCTGGACCTTCAACAGTCTTTCGGGGCAGACCACGGTCAGCTAGCAAAGCGCGCAGGATGGGTGCATGGCATTCATCGGCATCGAAGAGCACTGGACCACTCCCGCACTGACGTCAGCGCTCACGGCGTTGCCGCAGGGGCGTGGCGACGCCAGCCTCGCCTTCAACGAGCTGGGAGACCATCTCGCGAGGCTCGAAGACATCGGCGAGGCCCGCATCGCAGCAATGGATGAGCAGGGCGTCGACATGCACATCCTCTCGCTGGCCCCACCGGCGACGGGGCCGCTCTCGCCCGCCGACGCGGTCTCCCTGAGCCGCGAGCTGAACGACGCCGCTGCGCAGGCGGTGGGTCGACATCCCACCCGCCTGCGCGCCCTCTCGACGCTGCCGATGGCGCAGCCCAGCGCGGTCGCGGCCGAGCTCGAGCGAGCGGCGAGCCTCGGCTTCGTCGGGGCGATGGTGTACGGCCGCACGGCAGACACCGCGCTCGACGACCCCTGCTACGACGACCTGTTCGCCGCCGCCGCGCGCCTCGGCCAGCCGGTATTCATCCATCCGCAGATCCCCTCCGACGCGGTGCGCACGGCGTTGTATTCGGGGTTCGACCCCGTCACCGACCTCGCTCTCTCCACCTTCGCGTGGGGCTGGCACCTCGAAGCGGCGCTCGCCGCCCTTCGTCTGATCGCCCGCGGCACGTTCGACCGTCATCCCGAGCTGCAGATCGTGCTGGGCCACTGGGGCGAGCTGCTGCTGTTCTGGCAGGACCGCACAGACAGCCTGTCCCGCGTCGCCGGCCTGCAGCGCAGGGTGTCGGAATACGTGCGCTCGAACGTGTCCATCACCAGCTCCGGCATGTTCAATCCGGCGCTGCTGCGGCACGCGCTTGCGGCCACCACGATCGACCGCCTGTTGTTTTCGACCGACTATCCGTTCCAGCATCCCGACCGAGACGACATCCGCACCTTCATCGCGGAGTTCGACAGCGATGAGGATCGTCGCAAGTTCAGCGGCGATAACGCGATGCGCCTGTTCGGCATCGATCCTGACCAGGTCGCCGGTGCGGCGTCGACACCGGTGGGCGAATCGTGAGTGCGGGTGCGCAGTCCCACGAGCACCCGCGGGACGAGTCCGCGGCATTCGGCGTACCGGCCGATTGGGACGAGCGCTACGCGTCAGCAGACCAGCTCTGGAGCGGTGCACCGAACGCGGCACTCGTGGATGCGGCCGGCCGGCACGACCCCGGCCGTGCCGTCGATGTCGGATGCGGCGAGGGTGCCGACGCCGTGTGGCTCGCCGGTCACGGCTGGCACGTCGTGGGGCTGGATGTGTCGCGGGTCGCGCTGGAGCGCGCCGCGCGGCGCGCCGCGCAGTCGGGCGTCGACGTCGAGTGGCTGCACGCCGGCCTGCTCGACGCCGACCTGGCCCCGGGATCATTCGATCTCGTGTCCGCGCAGTACCCGGTTCTGCTGAAGACTCCGCAGTCGGTCGCGGAGCGCATCCTCATCGACAGCGTGGCGCCGGGCGGGTTGCTCGCTTTCGTTCACCACGCAGACTTCGAGCAGGACGACCCGGCCCACCATGGCTTCAACCCGGGCGACTACGTGGGGCCCTGGAACATCCGGCCATTGCTGGGAAGCGACTGGAGCATCGAGGTCGATGAGATCCGGCCCCGCGATCTCACCTCCGGTGCCGGCGCCCACCACACCGAGGATGTCGTTCTGATCGCGCGACGCCGGCTCAGCCCACGGGTCTGAGGCTCAACGGCGGGCCGGGCCGACCGCGCTGTGCCGAAACCGCCCGCACGACCCAGCCTGCGGCGATGATCACGACCGCCGTCAGCAGGGCAAACCGGAACGCGGCGGTCGACGTGATGAGGCCGTGCACAGTGAGCGCCGCGGGGATCGCCATCCACTCCCACCGCCCGCTCATGACGATGAAGGGCACCAGCAGCAGCGCGTACCACGGGTACGGCGGACTCGCGATTACCAGTGCACCTCCGATCACGACGAGCTGACCGAGCCACGGTTTCGCGGGATCGCTGCGGATGATCGTCGCGACGACCAGTGCCACCAGCAGCACTGCTGCGACGATGAGCGCGGGCAACGCGGGCAGAAATGCGCGCAGCAGCACGAAGCGGTTACCGCTGTCGTAGCCCTCTTCGCTCAGGTACCCGGGCAGGTACCCGATCACCGCAAACCCGGTCGTCGCCACGTACGGGATGTACAGCACCGCGAAGGTCACGACCGCGGCGAGGATGATCTTCCACGGTTGCCGTCGCAGCACTGCGGGCGCCGCGAGCACCGGGATCAGCTTGGCCGCGATCGCCGCGCCGAGCAGCATTCCGCCCCGCCACCGCATTCCCTGCGCGATGGCGAAGACCGCGCACAGCGTGAGCAGGCTGCCCAGCACGTCGATGTGGGAATTCGTGACCGCTTCCGAGACCGTCAGCGGCCCGAGGGCCCAGAGCGCGGCCCACGCCGGATTGAGCCCGCGACGCCGCAGGCCGACGATGAGAAGGATGGTGACACCGACGCTCATCAGCAACCCGGCCAGCTGGAGCGGCCAGTACTGGGCGGTGGGCGGAACGAGGCCCCGCACCGCAGCGAAGAGGAGTTCGCTGGTGGCGGGATAAATGGTGGGAACCGTCGGACGGTTGATCGCCGTGCAGAGCGCGCTGCCCGACGGTGTCGTCGTGGTCAGGTAGGTGTGTGGCGAGCACCGAAGTCCCGCCGTGTCGGGCACCGGCGCGCTGAAGAGCCACGCGGGTCGGAGGTCGGCGAGGGCATCCGCGCGGGGCACGTACCGGTAGGGGGAGATTCCCGCGTCCTGCACGATTCCGTCCCACGCGTAGCGGGCCGCGTCGGTGCTCGTGTCGGGTGGGCCGATCATCCCGGCACCGCCGAGCGCCACGGAGCCCGAGATCACCAGAACGATGGTGAGCCTCGCGGGCAGGCCGTGAAGCAGCACGACGGTTGCAGCGAACAGCACCCAGAGTGCCGCAAGAGCGAGTTGGAACGTCGATCGATTGGATGTCGCCAGGTACCCGTAGCTGCCGACCATGACGCCGGTGAGCACCACCATGGCGGCGATGAGGCCCGCCGTGAGCACCGCCCGGGCACGACTCATCCGGTTGCGGGTGTTGCCTCGGCGACGCTGACGCCGCGCTGGGACTGCGATTTCAGTTCGCGGTACTCGCGAATCACCAGGTAGATGATCACGGCGTCGAGCACGATGAAAAGACCCAGGGTGACGCCGGGACCCGCGCAGAACAGGTAGACCTCATAGGCCAGGAATGCCGCGAGCACGGCGATCGCAGCGGGGTAGACCCGGTGCAGCCGCAGCAGGAGGCACACGACGAGCAGCACTTTGATCGCGCCGTGGGCGACCAGGTAGGCGATCACAAGCGCGGTGCCCCAGTGCGACAGGGTTCCGTCGAGTCCCTCGAGGTAGTTCGAGATGAACTGGCCGATGGGCGCCGTACTCGAACTCGCCTTGCTGGCGGCCGACTCGAGCACGGTGTGCGGCAGTGACGGCACCACCAGCAGGGCCAGCCCGAGCAGCAGCTCGAGCAGGCCGTCGACGCCTTTGACCGAGACGCCGATGTAGTACAGGCGGTCGATGACGGAGGGCCGGTGCGCACTGGCAGCCGCACCGTTCGCCGTGCCGACGTCGGCAACCGGGGTTCGTGCGGCGGTCGACTGGCGCATGGCCGGTTACTCGCTCGAGGTGTCGACCGGGGTTGTCGCGCCGGCGACCAGCGAATCGTCTCGGGTCTCGACTCCGTCGAGATCGAAGCTGATGCTGGTCGTGCGATTGATCCTGTAGACGATCCGCGAGTGGAAGATGAAGCGCAGGATGAACCCGACCGCGATGAGCACCGCCTGCACGAGCAGGCTGGGCGCGATCGTGGTCTCGACGATGACCCAGAGCAACGTCGTTCGAATCGCGGTCTCGGTCAGGTTGAAGGTCATCGACTGCGCGAACCGCTTCCACGCGGCACCGCTCTGGTCGCGCAGGTCGCCGAACACGAAATGCTCCTGCAGCAGGAAGTTGCCGACGATGGTGATCACGGCCGCGGTCGCGGCGGCCGCGAGGTACCACACGCCGACAGCCTGGAGGCCCGCCATGATGGCCAGGTTGGCCACCGCGCCGAGCGCGCCGATGACCGCGAACGACGAGAGGCGACCGAAGCGCAGGGCTGCGAGCTGCAGCAGGAACCGGAAGCCCTCGCGAAGGCTGGCCTTGGATTCGCCCGCGTTGCGTTCGCCGAACACGAACGGCTCTTCGGTGACCCTGAGCGGGTTGCGAGCGAGAATCTCGAGCAGGATCTTGAACCCGCGCGGCCGCAGGTCGGCCACGTCGATCGAGGTGGTGTCGATGGCGAAGAACCCGGTCATCGGGTCGGTGCAGTCCCGCAGGCGGCGGGGGAACATCGCGCGCGTCAGAATCGTCGATGCGCTCGAGACGAAGTGGCGAATCCCGCCGTTGAGTCCGCTCGATGAGCCGCCCTTGACATATCGTGACGCGACCACGACGTCGGCGTTCTGTGACGCGGCCGACTCGAGGAGTGCGGGCACGAGCTCCGGCGGGTGCTGGAGGTCGCCATCCATGACCACGCACCAGTCGTTGCGGGCAGCTTTGAGGCCGGCGACGACGGCGCCGCCGAGGCCGCCCTCCGGCTCGTCGCGGTGAAGCAGAACGACCGGCACCTCCGACGTTGCGGCGACCACCCGGATGACGTCGGGGGTGGAGTCGGAGGAGTCGTCGACGAAGATGATTTCGGCGGTGAGACCGTCGAGCGCTGCGGTCAGTCGCTCTACGAGCGGGCGAACGTTGGGCGCCTCATTGAATGTGGGTACGATCACTGAGACCGCGGTGATTGCGGGGCATGTCTCGCGCTGTGACGGCCGGGCTGCGCCGGGGCCGTCCGGCTTCGAGTTCTTCACTGTTCCAGCGTGGCAGTCGCACCTGAACGGTTGCCTGTCGATTCGGCCCATCTGCGGCAAATCGCCTGAATGTGCGCTCAGGTTGGGTGGTGGCCCGATCGGTCCTCCGTGTCACGAGTTTTCTGACCCGCTCCATCGGACGCTCGATGGCGTAGTGGCTGCCGATGGCGACCGCGACCGAGATGCCGATGGCCGCGACGACCCCCAGGGGGCCCGGCACGAGCGGCAGCACCAGCGCGATCACCATGACGTGCCAGAGGTAGAGGCCGTACGAGCCGTTTCGGCCGAACCACGCCAGCGCACCCAGCGCCAGCACTCGTGCGACAGGGGTGGGGCGGTGGGCGAGCCCGGCGATCAGCAGTGTGCTGGCCACGCCCACCAGCGGCAGCACGACGCCGACCACCGCCGATTGCTTGGTCCAGTTCGAGGTGAGGCTGACCTCGATGGCGACGAGTGCCCCGAGGCCGATGAGCGTGAACACCGTGCCGAGCCGTGCCGCCAGTCGCGCCGTCACGCGCGGTGACTGGCACAGCACGGCGAGCAGAGCGCCGCTGAGCAGCGGCGCCACGTTGAGGATCGGGCTGAAATAGATATCGGGAGTGGCACCGCCGCCGGGAACCCGGTAAAGCAGCCAGCCCAGCACCGCCGAGGCCGTGATGGCGACACCCAGGCCGGAGACGAGGATGGCGCGGCGCACCCGCCCGGCGAGCAGCAGTGCGAGCAGAGGCGGCCAGACCAGGTAGAACTGTTCCTCCATGGCGAGGCTCCAGGTCTGCGCGAGCGGGCCCATCGACCGATGCCAGATCCAGCGGGCGATGTTGCCGCTGTAGCTCAGGGCGAGCAGCGCATCCGTCCACGCGTCGACGTTCGACGAGCTGTACAGGCTGATCGCACCCCAGAGGCAGACGACGACCACGACGACCACCAGCAGCGTCGGATACAGGCGGATCATGCGCCGCAGCCAGAACCTGCCCAGCGAGATGCGGCCCGTGGTCGTGCTCTCGCGAAGCAGGATGCACGTGATCAGGTACCCGGACAGGGCGAAGAAGATGTTGACGCCGATGAACCCGCCGCTGAACAGCGGAACGTGCAGGTGAAAGAGCACGACGAACGCGATGGCGACCGTGCGAAGCCCATCGAGGGGCTGGGCTCTTACCGCGCCCGGCGATACCGCGCCCGGGGTCTGAACAGTTCGCCGTTCTTCTACTACCGTCATCGTCACCCGCGCCTCGATTCACGTCCTCGCCTCTTTCGACGATTTCGCCGCAACCTCCTCGTTCGCTATGAGCGGTATCCGAGGAGGGTATGAGCCGCCTACCGCGTAAAGAGCAGAACGTCGGTGCTCGGTCCGCGCCACGCCTGCGTCAGATGAAGGCCCTTGGACTCGATGTACTTCTCCTGAACGGTGGTCGCCGGCGACGGCACACCGTAGTGCTCGAGTACGACCCACAGCGTCGACGTCGTCTGGAGCGTGCTGCGTGCGTGGGTCAGCGGCCACTGCGAATCCCACAGGGAGTGGTTCTGGATTCCGGTCTTCTTCAGCGTGATGTCGTGCAGCGTGTCCAGAACCGCGGGGTACGCATCGCGCACTTTGCTGGTGGAGAGCGAGCTGCCGGTCGCGATCGGCCCGTAATAGATGTCCTGGCCGGCCTTCGCGTGGGCCTGCAGCACGGCGGCCGCCTGCTGCCAGTCGGTGTCGTTCTTCGACGTCGGCCCGCGCTGCGAAAGGAAGACGGGCAGGGCGATGGCCGCCACGATGGCGACGGCGAGGATGCGCTTCCACTGCGTCGAGAACGCGGCGATCGCGGTGCCCATCAGCAGCGCCACGGCGGGAGTGGTGAAACTGAAATAGCGGGCGGTGTAGATGGGCGTGGCGACCAGCGAGTACGCGATGATCAGCACGAACGGCACGAACATCCACGGCAGCGTGACGGTCAGCAGCCCCAACGAGGTGTTGCGGTTGGTCGTCGACCGGATTCGTCGTGATGCGACGGCCGCGATCATCAGCGCCCAGGCGCAGCACGCCAGCACGATCGACGCGGTCGCCCACACCGTCGTCGGGGGAATCGGCACAGCGCGGCCGAGCGTGGGGGTTGCGCCGGTGAAGTACTGCTGGAACAGGAAGGTGTTCGCGACACTGCCCAGTTGCAGGGGGCCGAACGGCAGCTGGCCGGATTGGCCCACGACGAGTCGCACGATGGGTGACGCGAGCAGAGCGGCTAGGACCGCTGCTATGCCCCAGCCGACCAGCAGCCGGAGCGGCCGTGCGTGACGGCGGCGCGAGATCACCAGGGCGAGGCCGTGGGCCAAAACCAGGAGAGCCAGATACACATTGAGCATCACGCCAACACCGGCGAGAAGGGCGTAGACCGCCCACCACCTCGGTCGCTGACGGTCGACAATCCGCAGCAGCACAACGGTCAGCCAGACCGCCACGAGTGCGGTGAACGCGTATGACCGGGCCTCGATCGCCATCCAGGTGACGCGCGGCAGCATCATGAACACGATGCCCGAGAAGATGGCGATGCGCCGCGTGCCGAGACGCTTGCCGAGCACGACGACCCCCGCGCACGCGGCCCCGACGGCAATCAGCGACGGAGCGCGAAGGGCGAAGTTCGACGTTCCGAATGCCATGATCCAGAAGTGCATGAACGCGTAGTAGGTGCCGTGCACCGCGTCGATCTTGTGCATCATCTGCCAGAGCTGCGCCAGCGACCGGGTCGCGGCGGTCTGAGTGGCAGCCTCGTCGTTCCATTTCGAGGGAATCCATGACCCGATCGAGCTGACGAGAGTCGCGAGGGTGCCGAGCAGCAACGGGTCGAGCCAGCGGGAGCGATCGCGCGCTCGCACCGCATTCGAACTCGACCTCGCCGACGATGACCCGGTGCGGGCCGCCGATGCCGGTCGCTTCAGCGCCGAGTCGGCAGTCAGTTCAAGTCGGGTCACCACTCCACACTGCGAGACTCATTTATGCGGACGCTGGCATGCCGGCCACATTTCGATGAAGAAACTCGCAGGTTCGCCGAGGTCACAGGGTTCGGCTCCGCCGTTCGGATATCGTGCCGGGTGAGAATCGTGACGGTTGACAGAGGGAGGCCTGATGACGGGAGCGGCTGCGGCTGACCGCACCGACGACCTTCTGCGCGTCCCAGAGATCACGGCATACTTCTGGATCGTCAAGGCACTCTCGACCGCGATGGGCGAGTCCACGAGCGACTACCTGGTCACCACCATCAACCCCGTGGTCGCTGTGCTCGTCGGCTTCGTGGGGTTCGCCGTCGCGATGGCCATCCAGTTCTCGATGCGCCGCTACGTCGCGTGGGCCTACTGGCTGGCTGTCGTCATGGTCGGGGTGTTCGGCACCATGGTCGCCGACGTTCTGCACGTCGGCTTCGGGGTGCCCTACGAATTCTCCACCGCGGTCTTCGCCGTCGTGCTCGCGCTCAACTTCGTCGTCTGGAGACGCGTCGAGGGCACCCTCTCGATTCATTCGATCGATTCGGTGCGGCGCGAGATCTTCTACTGGGTCGCGGTGATCGCGACCTTCGCGCTGGGAACGGCCGTGGGTGACCTGACCGCCGTCGACCTGCACCTCGGCTACTTTCTCTCGGCGATCGTGTTCGCGGTGGCCATCGCCGTTCCGGCAATCGGGTATGCGACGCGCGCCTTCAATGCGGTGTTCGCGTTCTGGTTCGCCTACGTTCTCACCCGCCCGCTTGGTGCATCGGTGGCAGACTGGCTCGGCAAGCCGAAGCAGGTCGGCGGACTCGGAATCGGCAACGGTGTGGTTTCCCTGGTTCTCACGGCCGTCATCGTCGGCGTGGTCGCCTACCTGTCAGTGAGCAAGGTGGACGTGCAGCGCGTAAGGAGACCGTAGTGCGCATACTCGTCGTGGAAGACGACCCGGAGATGGGCCGACTCCTGGTGCGCTGGCTCGGCGAGCAGGGCTTCGAGAGCGAGCTCGCCGCCAACGGCATCGACGGGCTGGCCGCCGCTCGCACCGGCGCGTTCTCGGCGGCAGCGATCGACGTCATGCTTCCTGGAATGTCGGGGTTTGACGTCTCCCGTCGCATCCGTGACGACGGCAACCTCATGCCGATCATCCTGCTCACCGCGCGCGACGCGGTGAACGATCGCGTGTACGGGCTGGACTCGGGTGCCGACGACTACCTGATCAAACCGTTCGACTTCGCGGAGCTGGGAGCGCGGATTCGCGCGCTGCTGCGACGGGATGCCAGCCAGAAGACGACGCTCACCGCGGGCAACCTCGTGCTCGATTCGATGGCGATGCTGGCCACGGTTCGCGGAGAAAAGCTGACGCTGAGCGTCAAGGAATTCATCGTGCTCCGGCTGCTCGTGGCAGCAGTCGGCACGCTGGTGCCCCGTTCGACGATTCTCGAAGAGGTGTGGGGCTCGGTCGATTTCATCGCCCCCAACATCGTCGACCAGTACATCAGCATCCTGCGGCGCAAGGTCGCCCCGGAGCTCGCCGGAGTGCAGATCACGACCATCCGCCGACAGGGTTTCGTCCTCGAGGAAATCTGATGCGACGCTGGATCGACGGGTTCACGATCCGCGCACGCATCACGGCGGGCACGCTGGCGATCGCCCTCGTGGTCTCGGCGATCGCGGGCATCCTGCTGTATGCCGATGTCTCGTCGATCATTCGCGATTCGACCGTGCAGCTGCTGCACAGCGACCTCGCGCCCCTCGAAGCCGCCATCCGGCGCGCTCCCACCGATCCCGACATCCGAGCCGGCGAAGACCAGCTCGCCGCCCTGATCAACCCGTCGGGCCATGTCGTGGTGTCGAACCTTCCCGACAGCCTCGAGGATCGCTTCTCCGAGCTGAGGCTGCTGCACGAGACCCCGCAGCAGGTCGGCTCGGGCCGGCAGGCCTATCTCGTGATGGTCGAGTCGATCTCGACCGCGCACGGGTCGTGGAAGGCGATCGTCGCCCGGAGCCTTCGACCCGGTGACCTGGTTCTGCGCCAGCTGGGCCTGACGATGCTGATCGGCGCTCTCGTGCTCTTCGCCAGCCTCGGCGTCGCGTCGTGGGTCTTGTCGGGGGCCGCCCTTCGGCCGGTCTCACGGATGCGTCGTGAGGCCGAGCGACTGGGCACTGTGAACGCCGCCGGAGTACTGCCCGTCGGTCGCGCACGCGATGAGCTGGCGGCGTTGGCGGTGACGCTCAACGAATTCCTGGAGCGCAACCGGCAGTCGATCGACCACGAACGGCAGATGGTCTCCGACGCGAGCCACGAACTTCGTACCCCACTCGCTGTGCTGGTCGCCCAACTCGACGAAGCGACGGACATCGGCGATGACCGGGCGGCCCAGCTCGTCGCCATCGCCAATGCGTCCCGAACGGCGGCCCGGCTGTCGCGCCTCACGACGAACCTGCTGGAACTGTCGAAACTCGACGCCAACGACGCGCCCGAGCACGCCACCTGGGCCCAGTTGGTTCGGGAGGTCTCCCAGTCCATCGACAGGGCGCGGGTGCTCGCGCATCCTCGGTCCGTCGATGTGGACTTCACGGTCGGCGACGGCGACGACGCCGCGGTATTCGACGTGTCGGCGGGAAACTTCGGTCGGCTCATCGACAACCTCGTCTCGAATTCGATCGCGGCGAGCGACGAGCACGGTTCGGTGCTCGTCTCGCTGGTACGCGGCGGGTCGACGCTTCAGCTGGATGTCCGCGACGACGGCACCGGAGTACCGGAGGAGTTCATCCCCGTGGCGTTCGACCGGTTCAGTCGGGCGGACAGCGCCCGCCCGACCTACGCCGGCGGCAGTGGACTCGGGCTCGCCATCGTGGCGGCGATCGTCGACCGCGCGCGCGGAACGATCGAGTTGCGCAACCTGGATCGGGGCGCTCTCGTTCGTGTCGTTCTCCCGGCTAGCGGTACCCGGGGCTAGAAGGCGCGGGTTCGACTGCGCTCCGCGACCGTGTGAAACCCGGGGTCATCCGCAGGTTTCCCTCGCGGTCGACCGTCATGGCGTCGATGTCCCAGGTGGCGCATGCCAGGTCGAGGGCGGGCGCTCCGCCCGCGATGATGGCCGTAGCGAGAACGTCGGCGGTCAGGATGTCGTTGGCGACGACGGTCGCCTGAACGAAGTTCGTGGGCACGGCGCCGGTCGTCCAGATGTGGTCTCCGCGTTCCGCGCTTCCCGACGTGGCACAGGCCCGCCGAGGGTGCCGCAGGTCGGCCGACGTGAGCAGGGCGTGCCGGTCGTCAGGATCGACGATGCCGACGGACCACGGTTGCGACTCGTGGTCGGATCCCGACACGAGAACGTCGCCGCCGACGTTCAGGCACCAGTCGGATGTGCCGCACCGCACCAGCACGGCCGCCGCGGCCTGCATCGCCAGCGCCTTCACCACCCCCGACAGGTCGATCACCCCGTCGGGTCGGTGCGGCGAGAAGTTGCCGTGGGTGGCTTCGCGCCACTCGAGCGCGGTGGCGTAGGTGTCGCGCAGCTCGTCGCTCGCGTTCATCAGGGTGATCTCGCCCGAAGCGATCCTCGACAGTTCGCTCTCGGGCTTGTACAGGCTGTAGGTGGCGTCGAAGTGGTCGAACGCGCGGTGCACCGCCGCGAGGTCGATGCTGTCGGGGCTCACCGCATCGAAGGTCAGCGAGGCGACCGTTCCCATCGTGGCGAAGACGTGACGTTGCCAGGTCACAGTTTCGCCTTGTCGAGAGCCGATTGCAGCGAGCTGAGGTAGCCCTCGCTCGTGTAGGTGGCGCCGCCGACGGTGTCCACCTTCGCGGACTGTGCAGCAAGCACCTCTTTGCGCAGGATCGGCACGGCGTAGTTGCTGATCTCGACCGACCGGCCGCCCATGTTGGTGATCTGGAGCGTTTTCACGTCGGTGATCTTGCCGCCCGAGACGACGATTTTGACCTGCATGGGGCCGAACGGAGTCTCGCTCGTGGACCCCACGAAGGTTCCCGACGTTCCCGAAGTCGTCGTCGTCGCCGACGTCGACGACGCGCTGGGGGTGGCGGTGGACGACGGGGCCGTCGACGGGGTCGACGTGGCTGTTGATCCCGTCGACGAGCCGGTTGCGGTGCTCGTGGAGGTGCTGCCCGTGGCCGCCTCAGTTGCGGCGTTATGAGCGGCGGCCGCTCCGGCCTGCCATCCGATCACGAGTACCGTGACCGATCCGAGGATGCTTCCGAGTACTGCGCGAAGTCTCACCAGTCAAACCTTTCCGTGTGAATTTGGTGCGCGGGAAGGCCGCTGGCCCTGGCATCGGCCAGCACGGCATCCGTCCAGGCCTGGGGCCCGCAAATATAAAGGTCGGAGTGTTTCAGGTCGGGAAACACCGACCGCAGCGACACGTTGCGGTCGACATCCCTCGCCGAGAGCCACGAGTGGGCTCTCCGCGCTCGGGGCCCGACCGAGCTGTAGAAGTGCGCTCCCCGGTCATGGGCGAGCTGCTCCATTTCGTTCCAGAGGAAGTTCTCGCCCTCGTGGGAGCCGCGAAGCAGGATGGTGGTCTCCCCGGGCGCAAGCCGCGAGTCTTCGAGCAGGGCCCGCACCGGGGTTATTCCGATCCCGGCCGCGATGATCGCGAGCTTGGGAGACGTGCGACCGGCGTCGGTGAAGAGACCGTAGGGTCCCTCGATCGAGACCCGAGTGCCGCGGGGAATGCGTCCGAGCCGGGTGGTTCCGTTGCCGAGCGCCCGCACGGTGATCCGCGCGGTGGTGTCGGTGGGTGCGGCGGAGAGCGAGATGGGGTGGGAGTGCCACCAGGTCTTGCCCGTCCAGAAGCGCCAGATGAAGTACTGCCCGCCGCTCGAACCGAGTTTGCTGAGGTTGCGGCCGCTCATATAAATGGAGGCGACGCCCGCCGCCCAGCGACTCCACGGCCGTGACTCGGATGTCGTGCTGCACGCTTTTCACGATGGGCTCGATGATGCGGAAGGCGACGATCGCGCCGAGCGTCAGCACATAGAGGGCGATCCAGTAGATGCGCTGCCCGGTGCCAACAGCGAGCATCCCGCCGACGCTCAGCTGGTGGGGCAGGGCCGTCAGCACTGCGGCGTAGCTGAGCAGGTGGATGTACGTACCAGAACTCGTACTTGAACTTTCGCCTCACCGCCACCAGCGACGTGACGACGACGGCGAGCATGAGCCCGGTGCCGACGAACGCGAGTGGCATGTCGGGGAGGTTCCACATCGAGACGGTCTCGGCGATCGGGTTGATGTGCGAGCTGATGCCGTAGCCGACGATCAGCAGGAACGCGTGCGCCAGGATGAGGTAGATCGAGGGCTTACCGAGCGAGCGATGCGTCGCCATGGCCCGGTCGTGTCCGAAGATTCGGTCGATGAGCGGGATTCGCGCGGCCAGCACGAGCATGATCAGGATGAGGTCGGTTCCGATGAGGCCCGCGACGATTCCGAGGCTCGTGACGACACCGCCCACGGTCGTGAAGTCGCCGGCACCGCCGTACGCGAGGTACAGCGCCACGGCGGCGGAGGCCGACGTGACCGCGAGCGCGGTCAGCATGTCCGCGCCGCGCATGCGGCGCCGGAAGCGTTCCTGCCGCGAGGCCGGGCGCAGGACGGCGTGAGCGCCCACTGCTGTTGCGGCCGTGTCGTCGTGCTCAATTCATCCCCTTCCGAGTCAGGCGTGTCGGTTGTACAGGTTCTACACTGGCCCGCGGGCCTATGCGAATGCCGAGGAATCGGGCTGTTCCATGTGTGTGTCCTTACATCTTCGGCAGCACCACGAGGGCCACCGCGCCGGTCGCCTGGTTCGACAGCTGCGCCGTTCCGCCGGCGGATTCGGCGATGGTTCGCACGAGCGCCAGGCCGAGACCGCTCCCGCCACTCGATCGCGGTGCGTGATTCGTCGGGTCGGCTGAACCGGTCGAACGCCTTCGGCAGGAACTCCTCGGGCACCCCGGGGCCATCGTCGCGCACCGCGACCTCGAGGGACCCGTCGAGAGTCGTGCAGAGTGAGCTCCACCGAGCCGGCCGCCGCCGACGGCGTTGATCGCGTTGGCCAGAAGGTTGTCGAGGAGGCGGGCGAAAGCGCTCGGGTCGATCGATACGCGGCGTGGTCGTCGAGGTCGTTGGTCGCGAACGCGACATCGACTTGCTTGTCGAGGGCGAGCATCCGCGCCCGGTCGACCGAGCCCATCGCCTCGTCCAGAAGCTCACTCGAGGTGGCCGGGCCCGACTCCGCGTGCTCGCCCTCGAGGCGAGAGAGTTCGAGCAGCCCGTTCGCGAGCGCCGTCAGGCGGCTGACGGAGTTCTCGGCGCTGATGATCTCGGAGCCGAGGGCATCGGCGTTGCCGAAGTCGTCGTGGGCGAGCTCCAGCTGGGTGCGCAGGGCGGCGAGCGGGGTTCGCAGTTCGTGCGCCGCATCCGAGACCATCCGCCGCTCGCGCAGCGTGCCGTCGTGCACCCGGTCCAGGAAATCGTTGAGTGTGATGGCGAGGGCGGTGAGCTCGTCGTCCGCAGTGCCGACCGGGAGGCGTTCGTTCTCGCCCGTTCCGCTCAGCGTTTGGGCCCGGCGTCGCATCGCGGTGACGGGCCGCAGGGCGAAGGTGGAGAGAAGCCACGACGCCGCCGTGAAGGCGAGCAGGGCGAGTATGCCTCCGATGATGAGTGACGCGTCGAGTTTCGCGAGAACGAGCCGCGACGAGGCAGTGCTGCGCGCGGCCCAGAGACCCCAGGTGCCGTCCGACGTCGTCACCGTTCGCGACACGACGACGTACGGCGAGTCATCCTCGGCGGCCGAGAATGTCGACGAATCGAGGATGCCTCGACTCCACGGTCTCCCGCACTTCGTCGGGCAGGGTATCGACCACGACCTCGCCCTGGGGGCTGCGGATGAGCACGAGAATCCCGGCGCCGGGGGCATCCACGTGCACACCGCCGTTCTCCGCGAGGTCCTTCTGGAACGACGCGAGGTCGGTCGTCGCGAGTGTGACGTCGGAGGAGTGAAGCGTCGATGCCGCGTTCACGCGGATGCCGATGATCGCAATGACGATGACGACGATGGCGACCGCGGCACTGCCGAGCGTTATCCGCGTGCGGATGGAGAGCGATCGTCTCATCCGGTCTCCTCCGACACCCGCAGGCGGTAGCCGGCGCCCCTGACCGTTTCGACTTCGACGCCGGAATCGATGGGCTGGAGCTTCTTGCGCAGGTACCTCACGTACTGGTCGACGATGGTCGGATCGATGTGGCGAACCGTGCCCCACACCTCCTGCAGAATTTCGGGTCGCGTTGCGAGCACACCATCGCGGGTGGCGAGCATCCGGAGCAGCGAGAACTCCTTCGCGCTGAACGGGATGATCCTGCCGTCGAGGGTCGCCCGCACGGCCTGGATGTCGAGCTGCAGCCGACCGGCCATCACGACCGGTTTGGGCACCGCGGCGTCACGCCGCACCAGTGCCCGGATGCGAGCGCTGAGTTCGGCGAACGCGAACGGCTTCGTGAGGTAGTCGTCGGCGCCGGAGTCGAGGCCGTGCACGCGATCGTCGATGGAGTCCCGAGCGGTGAGCAGCAGGACGGGCAGCAGGTTGCCCTGGTTGCGCAGGTGCCGGCAGATCTCGTACCCGCTCATCTCGGGCAGCATCACATCGATCGCGGCGGCGGAGAACGAGTGGTTCGCGACCGCGATCAGCGCATCCATCCCGTTCTCCACGCGCACCACGTCGTACCCCTCGTCGGTGAGGCCTTTCTCGAGCAGCGCGGCCATCGTCTTGTCGTCTTCGACGACCAGTATCTTGACCATGGACTCCGACTAACTCGCGCGTGGACTGGTGCAGCTCGGTTCCCACCCAATCATGACAGCAGCGCTCCGCTGCCGTCACGGCGCACCAGGTCAGCGGGATGCGCCGGGCGGAAGAAGCGACAGCGCGATGAGCGGGCACAGGCTCACGGCGTCGTTCGCGGCCTCGAGCGACGATCCCGGCACCGAGACGTTCGAGCGCTCGGCGGGATTGTCGTTCTTGGCGACCGGGAAGCCCCATTTGTCACGGCCGAGCAGGTTGGGAAGAAGCTCGGTGCACAGCCCCCGGCCGTCGCACTTGGTCCAGTCGATGTGAAGCTGGTACCGGTTCGCAGGTGTCGCCATCGGGGTCACCAGTGCGTTTCCACGCGAAGGCAACGCCCGGTGAGGTGCGCCCTGACGTCGTCCTGGAATGCCGCGAGCGAACTGGCGACAAATCGTGCGGTGCCGTTGGGGTGGTGGCAGGATCCCCGGCCGGTGACGGATTCGCCCAGGTGCATGAGCTCGCGGGACAGCGACGGATCGCGATCCCCGGACGCGATGCGCTCCAGCAGGGTGGCCATCTCCGGCAGACCGAACATGCACGGACCGCACTGGCCGGCCGACTCGTTGGCGAGATAGCGGGCGACTTCGGCAGAGAAGCGCAGGCCGCACTTGTTCTTGCCGAGAACGTAGAGGATTCCCGCTCCGGGGCTCGCGCCGAATGGCGCAAGACTCGCCGCCGAAAGGCCGGACTGCAGGTGGTCGCTGGTCAGCCATGCGCCGTGGTACCCGCCGATGAGCACCGCAGAGATGTTCGACTCGACGGCGTCGCTTGCCCGGAGGATGTCGATGACCCGGGTGTCGCCGGCGACCTCGAGCACCCGGTCTCGCGGCACCGCGCCCGAGACGGTCACCAGTCGCGTGCCGGGGTCGCGGGAACTGCCGAGCGACCGGAACCAGGCGCTTCCGAACCGCGCGATCAACGCGACATGGGCGAGCGTCTCCACGTTGTGCACCAGCGTCGGGCGCTGCCGGAGCCCCGAGGTCGTGAGCCTCTGCGTGCGGTCGGTGGGCAGAGCGGTTCCGGTCGTGATCGCGTTGACCACGGCGCTTGCCTCACCCGAGATGAACGTGTCGGGCGCCTCCACCACGTGGATGCGGTGGGCATCCCGCCTCTCGGCGATCGCACGCCGCACCGGCTCGAGAGATGTGCTCGTGGTGTAGATGTAGAGTTTCGCGGCGTGCACGGCTGCCCCTGCGGCGAGCAGTCCATCGATCACGAGGTGCGGCGCATTGCGCAGCAGTGCTTCGTCTTTGAGGCTTCTCGGCTCTCCTTCGGCGCCGTTGGCGATGACCACGGCACTCGACTGCCAGAGCCGTCCCGCCCGTGACGGCATGGCGCCGAACTTTCGTGCAACGGCGAACCCCGCGCCGCCGCGACCCGACAGCCCCGAGGCATCCAGTTCGGGGATGAGCGCGGGCCCGAGCCGCGCGGCGTCGAGTGCGCCATAGGTTGCGACGTGAGTGGCGTAGCCGGCTCGCTCGCCGGCGGCGAAGAGCCGGTTGGTGCCCTCGGGTGCGCGGATTGCTGTCGCCATGCCCTCATCCAGTAGCTGTGTCATCGTGAAATCGCCCCTCTGGCTTTCGATGTCTCGATAAATCGTGACGAAACCCGCCAGATCACCGCGGCCCCCACGGCTAGCACGGCTACCGCCGCGAATGCCAGGAACCAGCCGCTCGTGCCGTTCGTACCGTTGCCGATCGAATGCACCAGCGCGATCGGCCACATCGCATAGGTGAGCCAGTGGATCGCCTTGAACAGTCGAACCCCGAGCCGTTTACGGAACAGGCTCGTGATGATGATCGCGATCAGCAGGTCGACGGCGACGGTACCCAGCCCCTGCCAGAACGGCTTGTAGGAGCCGAGGAACGGCACGAGGATGTCGACGACGTTCAGTTTCGCGTACGAATCGAGCATCAGCGATCCGACGTGGAAGACCAGGAAGACGCTCGCCAGCAGGGCGAGGTTGCGGTGGATCAGTGAGATGGAGAATCGCGGCAGACCGGGGAGGGGACGCCCGGACCGGGTGAGGATACCGAGCAGAACCGAGACGGTCAGCAGCACCATGGCGACCACCCCGCTGACCCGGCCGAAGGCCCACATCGCGTCGGTCATCGCGCGTCACCCGCGCTCGCCAGAACCTCGACCGGGGCCGGCCACTGGTCGGTGGTGACGACTCGCCCCTGCAGGTCGACGAAACGCGCGCCGACGTTGCGGGACTCCAGCCACTCGACGGCGCGGAAGCCGCGCACGATGGACGCCGTGCTGAACGCGTTCGCCCGCAGGCAGCTCTCGGCCGCCACGGTGACACTTCGCCAGGCCGGCGCAGCGGGAAGCCCCGAGCGGGGATCGAGAATGTGGTGCCGCAGGTAGCCGCCCGACATCCAGCGACGCTTCTGGGTGCTCGAGGTGGCCATCGCCGCGCCCGCGGTGAGGCTCACCTGCTGGCGGGGATCCGTCTCGGTGTCCTGCACGAGCACGTCCCAGCCCTCGGCGGGCTCGGTGCCCGACGTGGAGATGTCGCCTCCGATCGAGACGAGCACCCCGCCACCCAGTTCGGCGGCGACCCGCGATGCCGCCAGGTCGGCGGCGGCCGCTTTCGCGCTCGCCCCCAGGTCGAGCCGCACGCCGGCGGGGATGGTGAGCCGCGCCCCATCGAGGGTGATGCCGCGCCACAGGCTCGATCGTTGCAGCAGCGTCGTGGCCACCGGCGCAGAGCCGAGCTCCCCGCCGTTGTCGAGAGCCGAGATGTCGCGGTCGTAGCCGAGATTCGCGAGTTCGGTGCCCAGGGTCGGGTCGACATCGCCGTCCGTCAGGTCGGCTGCATCGAGCGCGCACCGAACGAGGTAGGCGAGCATCGGGCTGGCCTCGGCACCGTGGGCGAATTCGCCGGCGCGTCGCGTCAGCTCGGAATCCGGGCGAAACCGGCTGCACGCCTCGTCGACCTCGCGCAGGATGCTGCGAACCAGTTCGCCGGCTCGAGGAGCATCCGCGCCGGTGACGACCACGGACGCGTCACAGCTCCACACCCTCCAGTCGTCGCGCGACGTCGGCGTGGTCATCTCAGGATCCCGTCGATTGGGCTTGCGTGTTGGAGCTCGTGCTGGGGCCGACAACGCCAGTCTGGCCCGAGCTCCCCGTCGATGACGAGGAATCATCCGACGACGACGAATCCGACGACGAGTTCGACGACGAGTTTGACGTCGACGAGACGCTCGCCGACGCGGAGTTCTTGTTGACGGTGGCTCCCCAGACAACGACGGAGGCGATACCCGCCAGCCCGAGGCTGGCGATCGTGACCGTCGCCGTCAGGTTGGACGCTATCCTGCGTCCGCGTTCCCTGATATCCATGGTGTTGCCTCGCTCCTGAAGTGTTGTGGCTTCGAGGACTACTTTTCGGCATGTTTCTTTGAGGCTGGTTAGCTGGACTGGGAAAACCCTGAGTGCACCTTATGAGTCCCTGAAGGAATGGTCACCCGAATAACGGCACCCACACCGGGACGCGACGGCTCGACCATCACCGTGCCGTGGTGCCGGGCCGCCACATCGGCAACCAGTGCGAGGCCCAGGCCGTAGTGCCGGGTCTGCGACGCGGTGCCGGAGCCCGGACGGGAGGTGGCGAACCGCTCGAACGCCCGCGTTCGCATCGCCTCGGGAAAGCCGGGGCCGTCGTCGCGCACGCGGATCTCGGCATCGCGACCGGTGGTGCGCACGTCGACGACGACCACCTCGTCGGCATGATCGATCGCGTTCGAGATCAACGAGGTGAACAGCCTGAGCAGTGAGCTGCGGGATCCGACGACCGGCACCTCGACGAGCCCGTCTTCGAGCCGCAGCGCGATTCCCGCCGCGGATGCCTGCACGTCGAGGGCGGTGACCGCTTCGCGTGCCAGCGCCGTCAGGTCGAGAGGCGCGGTCTCCATCGTCTCGCGCGGGTCGGCGGCGATGAGCAGGTCTTCGAGGATGCCGGTGAGCTCGCGCGAATCCTGCAGGATGTCGTCGACCGCCCCCGAGATCGAGACCGGGCCGCTGCCCTCCGAAGTTCCCGTCGCAGCAACTGGGCGCGGGTGCTGAGCAGGGTAAGTGGTGTTCGCAGCTCGTGGCTGGCATCCATCACGAAGCGGCGCTGCAGGGCGAGCGCCTCCACCATGGGACGCATGGCACGCCGCGACATGAGGGCGGCCAGCACGGCGGCGGCCACCGCCGCGATCAGGCCCGAAATGCCGAGGGCAAGACCAAGTCGCCCCAGTTCCTCGGAGCTCTCGCCGGTGTCCACGGCAGCCTCGACCAGGCGACCGGGATCGGAATCGGTGCGGATCTGGTACGTGCGACCGTGCTCGGTTCTGGTCGCGACAATCGGGTGGTTGGCGCTCGCAGCCTGCGCGAGCAGCGCCCTGTCGGGGAACCAGCTCGGTGCATCGCGCGAGACCGTGATCGTGCCGTTCGTGGAGAAGGCGAGCAGTACGTCGTGCGGCGCATCCTCGACTCCCGGCACAAGGCTCGCGTCGACCAGTGTTTCGTTGATCGATTCGGACTGGCTTGCACCGACGATCGCAAACGTGATGCCGATGATCGCCGCAAGCAGCACAACGCTCACGGCACCGAACTGCACGGCCAGGCGGATCGAGGTTCGCCGCAGGTCTGTGGCATCCCGGCTCATCAGGCGCGTCCCAGTTGGTAGCCGACGCCGCGCACCGTGGCCACGACTCCGCGGCCCAGCTTCTTGCGCAGGTAGTGCACGTAGGTGTCGACGACACCGGAATCGTCCGCATCGGCGAAGACCTCGGCCAGCAGGTCGTCCCTCGTGAACACCTGTTCGGGACGGCGGGCGAGGCGCTCGAGCAGGTCGCCCTCTCGCTCGGAGAGCGCAATGGGCGCCCTGCCGTCGAGCGTGACCGTGCGGGACTCGACATTCAGCGACCCGCCGGGGATGAAGAGCACGGGCACGATCACCGACACGCGGCGGCGCAGCACTCGCAGCCGGGCGAGCAACTCGTCGATGTCGAAGGGCTTCGCCAGGTAGTCCTCGGCCCCGCGATCGAGGCCCTCCACCCGATCCGCCGGGTTGCCGAGTGCCGACAGGATCAGCGCCGGGGTCTGGATGCCCGCCCGCCGCAGTTTGACGAGCAGGTCGAGACCCTCGATGACCGGGAGGCCGCGGTCGAGCAGCAGGTTGTCGAACTTCTGCGTCAAGCCCAGGTGCAGTGCGCGCTGGCCGTCGCGGGCCGTGACGACCTCGTAGCCGTCGCGCGTGAGCAGGGCCTCGAGCATTGCCAGAAGGCGCGTGTCATCCTCGACGACGAGGATGCGCGGCGGTTCGTCCACTCCCGAAGTATAGAGAGCGGCTTCAGGAGCCCGACGATTTTGCGACGGGGGGTGGTGGTTGGGGCGCCGGGGCCACGACGACCGGGGCGGGCGCGGGTGCCGGAGCGGGGGCAGGGGCAGGCGCTGCCACTGCGGCGCTCGGCGTCGGCGTCGGGGTCGCCGTCGGCGTTGACGTGGGGACCGGTATCGCCGTTGCCGTGGCAGCGGCCGTCGTCGGCGTCGTCACCGGGGCGGCGGCCGCGGCCGGGGCCTGCGCCGCCAGGGCCGCCAGGGCCGCCTTGCGCGCCACCGTGTGTCCGAGAAAAACCGAGGTGGCATAGGAGGTCAGTGCCGCCGAACCGATCACCACGACCGTCGTAACGGTGGTGACGACCCGTCTGCCGCGAACTCGTTTGGACATCTGTGCCCTCCTCACATCGCTTAAACCCTCTCAGACATGACGCGTAATGCGGGGAGGAGCGGGGCTACATGTGAAGACCTTCAGCCGAAATGCGTCAACCTTGGACCTGCGCTGCGTAGCTTGGAGTTCGTGGATATTTCAACTGGCAGCGCAGACGATGGTGCTCACAACCTGGTCGGCCCGCGTTTCCTCTGGCTCGACCTGCCGATGGGTGCGGCCCAGCCGTCACTGTGGCGCTGGATCGTCGCCGCGCTGGTAGCGGTCGGAGCCTCGCTGGCCGCGTGCTACGGCCTCGCCCATCTCGGCGTCGTGCTGTTTCCGTCGACCGCCGGGTACGGGCACTTCGCCTTCGCCGACTACGCGAAGCTCACCGTGCTGGGGGTGCTCGCCGCCAGCGTCGCGTGGCCGCTCGTCACCCTGGTCACCTCGCGCGCCCGACGCCTGTTCTTCTGGCTCGCCGTTCTCGTCACCGTGGTCAGCCTGGCTCCCGACGCCTGGATCCTCCACCTCGGCCAGCCGGCCGAGGGAGTCGCGGTGCTGGTCGTCATGCACTTCGCCCTTGCCGTGATCACCTACCCCGCGCTGGTCTTCATCGCTCCGCAGCGGGCACGCCGAGTATCTGGACGGCCCGCCGTTGGCTGAGTCGGCCGCGGACCCGAAGCGCAACTCGGATCCCGACCGCGCCCAGGGCCAGGGCATCGCGCAGAGGCTCAACTGGCTTCGCGCCGGCGTGCTCGGGGCGAACGACGGCATCGTCTCCGTTGCAGCCATCGTCGTCGGCGTCGCGGGAGCGACATCCAGCAATGCCCCGATTCTCACCGCCGGCGTTGCAGGGCTGGTGGGCGGTGCCGTCTCGATGGCCCTCGGCGAATACGTCTCGGTGAGCAGCCAGCGCGACAGCGAGCGCGCGGCGATCGCCACCGAGAAACGGGAGCTGGCCGAGTCGCCGGAGGATGAGCTCAAGGAGCTCGCAGCGTACTACGAGGCCAAGGGGCTGACCGAGGCCACGGCGATGACGGTGGCCACGGAGCTCACGAAGCACGATGCGCTCGCGGCCCACCTGTCGGCCGAGTTCAACCTCGACCAGTCCGACATCGCCAGCCCCTGGCACGCAGCCCTCGCGTCGGCGATAGCGTTCACCCTCGGTGCGGTGCTGCCCATGGCGTCGATGCTGCTCGTGCCGGCAAACGCGCGCGTCGCCGTGACCTTCGTCGCCGTGCTGGTTGCCCTGGCGGTGACCGGATCGGTCGCCGCCCACATCGGCGGCAGCCCCAAGCTGCAGGCCGCCGTTCGGGTGACCGTCGGTGGCGCGATCGCTCTCGCGGCGACCTACGGAATCGGCACGCTGCTGCGCGCCAACGGCCTGGCCTGACGCGACGCCCCGGCTCAGCGCCGCCGGTAGTAGTCGCGCCAGATGAGCTTGTGCACCGGGATCACGCGGGGAAGTGAACGCAGGCCCGGAATGAAGGGCACGAGCGCCAGCAGCACTGTCAACGCCAGCATCAGGCCCACCACCACGAGGTCGGCGTTCGGCAGGTTGCCGATCAGGGGAACCTGGTACCAGAACGAGAACAGCCACAGCCACGACTGGCCGGGGTAGTTGCCGGTCTCGTTCATGACGCCCCACTCGTCACCCGTCAGATGCTGCGCGGCGGCGAGATTGGGGAAGTAGCTGCCGTCTCCCATGAACAGGATGCTGCGGGTGTAGTCCGTGTTGAACAGGCCACCCTCCGACAGGATTGCGCCATCGAGAGCGCCGCGCTGCGCCTGGGCCAGCAGTCCGCCGGTCAGGGCGGGCACCGGACCGTAGCTGCCGGCTTTCACGGCCGACGGCTTGCCGCCGGGTGCCGAGGCGAGCGCCTTCGAATAGGCGTCGGTCCACCGGGTGCGTTGCGCCGTGCCGGCGCCGCTCCAGTCAGCCAGCGCCGTGGCCTGGGTGTGCAGTTCGCGCAGCGGTGTCGTGACGAAATCCGAGGCCGTGTCGATCGGGATCCGAGTGCCCGAGAAGCTCTGGAGGTCAAGGGCCCCGATGCGTCTGAGTCGCCCCCGTGGTGGTCGAATACGGCGGCCCGTAGGTGGCGGTGTCCGAGGTCTTGCCCAGCTCCGCCGTCGCGGTGGCAACGAAATCGGCGGGGGCGGCGTTGGCCCAGGACTGCAGGTCGACGGCCGGCTCGTCCGGCGAACTCGCCACGGCGGCGAAGCCCACCACGAGAAGCCCCACGACGACGATGCCGACCGTCAGCTCCTTGAACAGGTCGTATTCGCGTTCCGCGCCGGGCCACGGCCGGGCCGCGAGCTGCGCACGGCGGCGTTTCGAATCAATGGGCTTCAACACGAGCCACCTCCGAGTCTGCGAGCTGTGAGTCGGTCAGGTCGGCGTCGATCGGCGCCACCACACCGTGCACCCGAACGAGCACCACGTGCAGAGCCACGACCACGGCGACAGCGATCGGCAGCAACAGGATGTGCCACATGAACATCTGGCCGAAGTTGGTGACGTTGAACCACGCACCGATGCCGGTTGCGTTGATCGCATCCTTCGCCTGGAAGGCGATCCACTCGGAGTCGAAGTTGGTCTGCACGAGGTAGCCGGTGAACGCCGCCACGATCGAAACGCCGAATGAGACGACCCCGGTGATCCAGGTGAGGATGCGGTGCCCGCGCCAGGCGGCCATCCAGAACTTGCCCCACAGGTGGATGACCATGAAGAAGAAGAAGAACTCGACGCTCCACAGGTGCACGCTGTTCACGAAATGCCCGAGCGAGCTCAGGTGGTACCACATGGGGCCGTTGAGGCTCAGCACCACCCCCGACGCGATGATGAAGACGAGCGAAGCGATGGCACCCATGCCGAAGACGTAGATCCAGGATGCGACGTAGCTCGGCTGCGTGTTGGGCAGCAGTTTCTCCGGGGGAAGCCGGTGCAGCACCCAGCGCCGCGTTCGCCCGGTCCACGTGTGGTCGGTCTCGACCTCGTCGATGTCACTCACCGCTTGCGCCTTCCGCCCGGGAACGGCACGAAGAGCGCCACAGCGAAGAGGGCGAACATCGCGATGATGACCAGCAGGTTGCCCAGCTGGATGGAGAAAATGCCCCAGCTGAGAAACACGCCGGGGGTGTCGGCGGCCGCGAGCGCGGCAATCATGGTGTCGTCCTGTTGGTCGGCATCGTACGGACCTCGCGCATTCTTCCCGGTGAAACTCCGATGAACTGGTCTCACGGTAGATCGGGCGCCATACGGCCGATAGGGACGAAAGTCCCGACTCCTCAGCTGGTGCGGGGCGTTAGTGCAGCAGGTCGGCGTGATGAAGTGCGGCGACGTTCGGATGCGCGCGCAGCCGGTAGCGCAGCACGTTCTCGCCGTACGTTTCGAGGATCGGACTGTTGTCCGGATCGACCGACAACCCGCGGGTCTCCGACTGCAGTGCCGGGTCAAGGTCGAGGTGGGGCATCGTGGCATCCAGCGCGGGGTTGAAGAAGAACGGGATCGAGATGCGGTCCGACCCGACCTTCGGTGACACCACCCGGTGAAGGGTCGCCTTGAGGTAGCCGTCGGTCGCGAGCTCGAGCATCTCGCCGATGTTGACGACGAACGCACCGGGAATCGAGGGTGCGTCGATCCATTCGCCGTCGTGTTCGACCTGCAGGCCGCCCTTGTCGGGCTCGACGAGCAGCAGCGTCAGCACGCCGCCATCCCGGTGGGCTCCGACGCCCTGCCGGGGCTCGACGTCGCTCTCGCCCGGGTAGCGCACGATCTTGATGAGCGAGAACGGGTGGTCGGCGAAGGCGGGGTCGAAGACGTCTTCCGGCGCGCCGAGCGCGAGCGCCCAGGTGCGCAGCAGGCGCAGCGCGAGCGCATTCAGCTGCTGCCACCACCGGTCGACCGTGGGTCGAAGCTCGGGCAGCGCCTCTGGCCACAGGTTCGGCCCCTCGAGCCGCCAGTAGTCGGGCGAGCCCGGGGTGGCCACGACGACATCCCGGTCTTCGCCGATGTCGATCTGCTCGCGCCAGTCCACGCCGCCTGCGGTCAGTTCTTTGCCCACGCGCGTGTACCCGCGAAACTGCGGGCTGTGGATGTTCTCGATCGCGAGTTTGTCGTGCTCGGGCAACGCGAAGAAGCGTCGCGACAGCTCCAGGATCGAGTCGACCAGCGACTGGTCGATGCCGTGCCCGACCAGGTAGAAGAAGCCCACATCGTGAGTGACCTGGCGCAGCCGTGAGCGGAAGTCGTCGGCGCTCTCGTCGCCTTTGTCGAGGTCGGTCAGGTCAAGGATCGGAAGCGACGACAGCATTGTTCAATCCTCGCAGGGCCGTGCGCCGGGCCGTCGAAGGTTACGCAAATCGACGTGCGCGCATCCGTGGGTTCGGCGTCCCGGGGAGTCATCGTGACAGAATCTGCGTATGGATGCAGATAAGCAGGTGTGCGGGCGGGAACCCGACAGCCAGTTCGTCGAACTCGCCGTCGAAGTGTTCGGGATGCTCGCCGACGCGACCCGCGTGCGCATCGTGCTCGCTCTGCGCGACGGCGAACTCTCGGTCAACCGACTGGCGGAGATCGTCGACAAGTCGCCGGCCGCGGTGTCGCAGCATCTGGCCAAGCTCAGGCTGGCCCGAATCGTGACGACTCGTCAGGAAGCCCAGCGGGTGTTCTACCGGCTCGAGAACGAGCACGCCTCGACCCTGGTTTCTGACGCGATCTTCCAGGCCGAGCACTCCCTCGGCGGCGTGCCGCGGCACCATCACGAGGAGGCCGGAAAATGAGCCACGACCATGGGCACGACCATGACCATGACCATGACCACGACCACGACCATGGGCACGACCACGACCACGGCCACTCGCATCCGACCGGCGTTCGCGGCATCGTCTATGGTCTCTTCGTTCCGCACAGCCACGACGCGGCCGACTCGATCGACGACGCGCTCGAAGCCAGCTCAGCGGGTGTCCGAGCGCTGAAGATCAGCCTGTTTGCGCTCCTCGGCACGACCATCCTGCAACTGGTCATCTTCATCATCAGTGGTTCCGTCGCACTTCTCGCCGACACCATCCACAATTTCGCGGATGCCCTCACCGCTGTGCCCCTCTGGATAGCCTTTGTGCTCGCCCGCCGCGCGGCGACGCGGCGCTACACGTTCGGTTTCGGGCGCGCCGAGGATCTCGCCGGCCTCTTCATCGTGGCCGTCGTCGCCCTCTCATCCATCGTCGCCGGTTACGAAGCCATCAACCGGTTCTTCCACCCGGCGACCCTGCACAACCTCGGCTGGGTCGTCGTCGCCGGCGTCATCGGGTTCGCCGGCAACGAAGTGGTGGCGATCTACCGCATTCGGGTGGGGCGGCAGATCGGTTCGGCTGCCCTCGTGGCCGACGGGGTTCACGCGAGGCTCGACGGATTCACCTCGCTGTCGGTGGTGCTGGGCGCTGTCGGCGTGATGCTCGGTCTTCCTCTCGCCGACCCGATCATCGGGCTGCTCATCGCCATCTCGATACTCGTGCTGCTGTGGGGAACCGTGCGAAGCATCGGCCGACGGCTGATGGACGGCATCGACCCCGACCTGGTGGAGCGCGCTGAGCACGCTCTCGAGCACACGCCCGGTGTCATCTCGGTGCCATCGATCAAGCTTCGGTGGGTCGGGCACCGGTTGCAGGGTTCGGCATCGCTTCAGATCGCCGACATGACCCTGACGCAGTCGGAGGCCATCGTGCACGACGCCGAACACCGGCTGGGGCATGCGCTTCCCAACGTGGACGACATGCACATCCGCGCCGTCACCGCCCCCCGCCCGTGACCGCACCCGACGTGCGCGAACACCGCGAGAGCGGCCTGCTTCGTCGTGGGCGGCAACTGGAGTGGGCCACCCTGCTCTGGAATGTCGTCGGTGTGGGCGTGCTCGTAGTGCTGGTGCTCGACTCGCGCTCGGTCGCGCTGCTCGGCTTCGGGCTCGACAGCCTCATCGAAATCGGAGCGAGCGTCGTGGTGCTCTGGGAGTTGTCGGGCACGGGCATCCGGCGTCAGCGTCGCGCTCTCATGCTGATCGGCATCGCCTTTGCGGCGCTGGGCCTCTACCTTCTCGTGCAGTCGACACTCGCGCTGATCGCCGGTCACCGTGCGACAGCGCTCGTCGGGGGCATCGTGTGGGTCGCGATCACGGCTCTCGTGATGTTCGCGCTCGCCGCGGGCAAGGCGAGTGTCGGCCGGGCGCTGCGAAACCCGGTGCTCATCACCGAAGGCCGTGTGACTCTCGTCGACGGCATTCTCGCAACGTCGGTCCTGGCGGGGGTGCTGCTCGACAGGCTGTTCGACTGGTGGTGGGCGGACTCGCTCGCCGCCTACGTCATCGTCTTCTATGCCGTGCGCGAGTGCAGCTCGATCTTTCGGCACCTGCGCCACGATCCCGCCACTCAGGGGGATGCCTGAGCGACCGAGGGCGCCGCGTCACTGACTGCTAGTGGGGCAGCGGCGCACCGGCCAGGGCGAGCACTACTCCGATGACCGCCGAGGCCACGATCGCACTCACCACCCCGCGCCGAAAGAGCAGCAACCACAGAACGGATGCTGCCACGATTCCGAGCTGCCAGAGTTCGGTGAGACTGAGCCCCAGGGGAATCGACGAGCCGATGATGGCGCCGATGACCGCGGCGCCGGCGCCGGTGAGAAACGACTGGATGGTGCGGTTGCGCCGCAGCCGGTCGAAGTGTGACGCCCCGGCAAGTATGAACACGAACGACGGAGTGAACGCGACAGCTGCGGCCAGCAACGCTCCGCCGACCCCCGCCGCCGCGTAGCCGACGGCGGCGACCGTCAGCACGACCGGGCCGGGCGTCACCTGGCCGAGCGCGACGGCGTCGAGAAACTGGGAGTTCGACATCCAGTGGTAGGTCACGACGGCGTCGTGCTGCATGAGCGGGATGATCACGAAACCGCCGCCGTACGACAGGGCGCCCACCTTCAGCGCGACCCAGGCGACGGCGAGCAGGCCGCCGGCAACCGCGGTGGCGGGGAGCAGCAGTGGCACGAACGCTCCGGTCAGCGCTCGCGGCGGGGTCGATCGCCAGTCTCGTTCGAAGCCGACCTCGATCAGGCCGATCGCGACCAGCACGATGACCAGCCAGGCGCCCACGGTGGCTCCGGCCGCGATACCGATGGCCAGGTACACGACCCACCGTGCGTGGGCGAAGCGCGACGCGGCGACGCGCTTCCAGCTGGCGCGGATGAGCCCAATGCCGGCCGCGAGGGCGATCGCGGGCACCGCCGCACCCGCGCCGGTTGCGGCGCCGACGACCCATCGCGGTGGATGCGACGCCAGGAACAGGGCCGACAGCAGCACGATCAGAATCAGGCCCGGCACGATGAAACACACGCCGCCGATGATCGCGCCGACCGGGCCGCGCAACCGCCAGGCGCAGAAAATCGCAAGCTGCGTCGACGCGGGCCCCGGCAGCAGGTTCGTCGCGGCGATTCCGTCTTCGAACTCACCGGCGTCGATCCACTGGTTTCGCTCCACGCACAACCGGCGCAGCAGGGCGATGTGGGCGGGCGGGCCGCCGAAGCCGGTGATGCCGATGCGGCCCCACTCGCGCGCGATCACCGCGAGCGTGACCCGGTTCGCCTCGTCGTCCCCGCTCATTGCACGGCCAGTACCGCGTCGCGATCGGCGCACGAATTCACAGGGCAACACTAGTTGCACCGTGTGCAGGGTTCCGTCGTGCAGGCAGTAATGACCCCTAACATTCATCTATGCCCAACGGGGGAGCGGTGCTGCTGCATTTTTCGCTGGTGTCGTTCGCCACACTGGCAACCGTCGATGCCGTTGGCGCGGTGTTCGTCTGCTGGTTGATCTGGGCCGGGTCGCCGCGACTGGCTCTGGCTTCTGATCGCAGCCATCGCCGGCGCGGCAGCCGGTGTCGGTCTCACCTGGTGGTTCGGCGACCAGGAGGGAATTCTCGGCATCCCGCCGACCGGTGTCGACCGCTGGTGGGCTGTGGCCACCTTCGCGGGACTGGGCATCGCGATCGTGTCTCTCGTTCGCCGACGCTGGCCGATGCGGGTCGTCGCAGTGGTCGCCGCTCTGAGTGTCGTGGTCGCCGGGGGATTGGCGATCAATCGTGACGGCGGACTCTTCCCCCGTGTGTCAGACGTATTGGGCGTCTCGAGCGTGCCCGACCTGCACCTGTCGTCGACCGCCGCCATCGAGCCCAGCGTTCGCTTCAACCCCGAGCTGTACCGTGCCTGGCTGCCACCGCTGGGGATGCCCGCCACCGGCAGGTACGGCTCGGTCGACATTCCCGGAGTGGTGTCCGGGTTCACCGCGCGGCCCGCGATCGTCTACCTGCCGCCCGCTGCTCTCGTGCGCGACCCGCCGGCCCTGCCCGTGCTGATCGTCATGTCCGGGCAGGGGCCGGGGGCCGCGCCCTACAACGTCGTGGACGCCGGACACTTCGTCACCACGATGGATCGCATCGCCCGCGCGCACCACGGCCTCGCGCCGATCGTCGTGATCCCCGACCAGCTCAAGTCGCCGACCAATAACCCGATGTGTGTGAACGGGCCGCTCGGCAACAGCGCGACCTACCTGACGGTCGACGTGCCGCAGTGGGTGCGCCATCACTTTCGCGTTGAAACGGGGCCAGCGGCGTGGGCCGTCGCCGGCTTCTCGGAAGGCGGCACCTGCTCGGTTCAACTCGCCGCGAAATACCCTGGGCTATTCGGTTCGTTCATCGACGTCTCCGGCCAGCGGGCGCCCGAACTCGGCTCGATCGCGTCGACGATTCGCCGCGGGTTCAGCGGAAACGTGGCTGCCTACCTCGCCGCGGTGCCAGAGAATGTCATGAAGAAGCACGGTCCATACCTGCATACCAACGCGTTTTTCGCCGCCGGGGCCAACGACTCCCGCTACGGGCCACAGCTTCCCATCGTTGCGAAGGCCGCACGCAAGTCGGGGATGAATGTCGTCGTCTACCTCGTGCCCAATGCGAGTCACGACTGGTCGGCGGCGGCCCGCGGACTCTCGCATGGAGCCCGCTGGCTGATGCCTCTCATCGGGCTCGCGCCCTGACCGAAGTGGAGAACTCAGGAAATCGAACCTGACAAGGCACCCCGATAGGTGCGTTCCCCGCGCAGCTCGCATTCGCGCGCCTGACACATTCTCACGTTTCAAGCGCCGTTGTGCAAGCCACCGCGCGAGCAAACCCTCTAATCGATCGAGGCGATGTCCGCGATCAGTCCGATCAGCCCGTAGGCGACGGGGAACTCGAGATCGGGGAAGCCGACCATGGCGGGTCCGCGTCGCTCGATGCCGGGAATCACGACGAGCCGCTCGACCATCTCGGGGCGCCGCAGGTCCACCTCGAGGTCCGTTGAACCGGCGAACACGGGGGTCCGCACGCGAGCTCGATTGGCGAGTGCGGCTGGCACCGCCGATTCGATGAGATCGCACGCCGCATCCGGGTGCAGGTTTTCGGCAGCGTGGCTTCCGCGCGCCCACTTGACGATCACCGCGGTGATGCCGGGCACCGCCTCCGCGGCTTCGGCGCTCACCGAATCGTCTCCGGACACCAGAACCGGCGTGGCGCCGAAGTGGCCGGCCAGCGCAGCGTTCAAGCCGATCTCGCCCAGAGTGATGCCGTTGCACCGCACGGAGGCGATCACCTTGCCGCTGACGGTGTGCGCAAGCACTGAATCTGCGAGGCCGGCTCGACCGTGATAGCCGATGAGAATGACCGCGTCGACGTTGCTGTCGATGCCGGTGAGCATGTCGTGGCGTCGTGGCGTGCCGCGCACGAGTCGCGCCCGCCGGTCGAGCTGGTGCGGCGGGATGTTGCGAAATCCGCCGTGCGCGTCGCACACGAGCACCTCGGCCGCGGGATCGAACGCGAGAACGCCGCGAACCGCGGCGCTCGCCTCGTTCGCCATGTATTCGCGAGCGAGGTCCCACTCATGATGTCCGGGCGCGATCTCCTCGCGGTCGACCACGCCCGCGATGCCCTCCAGGTCAACCGAAATGAGTACTCGCATACGTCGAGGCTAACGAGATGCACGCGCGAGCCGGCCATCGCGCATGCGCCCCATGAGGTCGGTACGTCAGCCGGGGCAGGCGGCGGGGTCGACATGCTGAGGCGATTCGGCGATCCGGCGAGTTGAAATTGGATACGGCGCGCGCTCGCGACGGCCGCAAGACTGTGGTGCATGACCATCCGCGTCGCCTACGTCGAGGAACCGCCCTTCTATTGGACGGCCACGGACGGGTCGGCCATCGGTGCCGACATCGATCTGGCGCGCACTGTGCTCCCCATGATCGGCGAGAGCTCGATCGAGTTCGTGACGGTGGCCTTCGATGAGTTGCTCGTCGGGGTGGCCGATGGCCGCTGGGACATGAACGTTCCCATCTTTGTCACCCCCGAGCGGGCGAGCCGCGTGACCTTCAGTGTGCCCGTCTGGTCGTTGGGAGACGGGTTGGTTGTGCGAGCAGCAAACCCGAAGCAGCTGGTGAGCTATGCCTCGGTTGCGTCGCACGGCACGGCCCGTCTCGGCGTTATCCCCGGCCAGGTGCAGGTCGATGCTGCCCGAGCCGCCGGTGTGCGCCGTGACCAGATCGTTGAGTTCGCCGGTCAACCCGAAGCCGTGGATGCTCTTCTCGACGGCACGATCGATGCGTTCGCCGCGACCGCTCTCGGCAACCGCGCCATCGTTGCCACGAGGCCGCAACTCGAGTCGGTGGACTTCGCTGGTGCCGGCGCGTTGGGCGCCTTTTCGTTCGCACCGACGCGAACGGCGTTGATCGACGATGTCAACCGCGCCCTCGGTCGGTATTTGGGTTCCGACGATCACCGCGCCCGAATGGCCGCGTATGGCCTCACTCGCAGCGAACTCGACGGCGCGCTGAAGCTGGGCTAGCCCACTGGACCGGGCCTATTTCAGGCGACCCACCACGCGACGACCTACGACGCGCCGAACGGCGACGCCAAGCGCTGCGACCCCACAGAATGCCCCGAGTGACAGCGACATCAGCACCCATCCCAGCGTCACGACGTTTCACCACTGGCGCGATCACGTGCATGCATCATCCGAACCCCCACTGCGAGTGTCAACCGCCGTGGCCGATTGGTCAACGGCACCCCACGTTGCTCGTTCGCAAAGCGAACGTCGGCTGCTCACATGACCCTCGTGGCCGCACGTGAGCCAGGGTCACCGCGGCTGTGCGGCGATTCGAGCTGGTCGCTCTTACCGCCAGTCCTCGATGCGGCGGGTGTCGGGTGTGAATCCGTGGCTGACGCCCCACAGCACCGCCTTGGTGCGGCTATCGACGTCGATCTTGCGGTAGATATTGCGGATGTACGACTTGACCGTGTTCGGACTCAGATAGGTGAGCGCGGCAACGTCGGCATTGCTTTTGCCCTGGGTGATCAGCGCAAGGATTTCCGACTCCCGGTCGGTGATGCCGTCGACCTTGCCGGGCCAGTTCAGGGCGTCGGCGCTTTTCACCCGCTTTGTCGCATCGTTGATGATCTTCTGTCCCGCGTGGATAGCTTCGATCGATTCGACCAGGGCATCGGCGCGGATGGCTTTCGACAGATAGCCGTCGACCCCCCGTTTGATTGCGGTAGCCACCAGGGCGGGATGGAAATTCAGGGTGTAGACGACGACCTTGCCTGCGCGGGGATTCTGCACGAGCGACTCGATCTCATCCTGGTCGGATTCGGGTTGAGCGAAGGAGTCATACATGACCACATCGACCGGCTCTTCGACGGACTCTCTCGAATCGATCTCCACCACCCGCACGCGATCCTCGTACCCGTCGAACATCTTCGCGAGGCCGAGCAGCACGATGTCGTAATCGTCAACAAGGGCCACGGTGATCGGGTCAGGCATGATCGCAAAAATACACCCCTAGGGGTGTGATGCGAGAAGCCGCGGGATGGTCGACTGTTCGTATGAACATTCTCTTCGTCATCATCGCCGTGGTCGCCGTCGTCCTTCTCCTGACAGGCGGCTTCGTCGCCTCGATCCACTGGTTGTTGTGGGTCGGTGTCGTGCTCCTGATCCTTGCCATCATCGCGTTCCTCATCCGCGCGCTCAGCGGACGAAGCCGGGTATAGCCCAGCGAGTTCGGACTGAACCGGGGCGCACCTCTCGCTGACTGCTTCTGCAGAGTGAGACTGCCGGTGGCCTCCTCTGTCGAGAGTTTCAGGCGGGGGAGAACCAGTATTCTCCGAGCCACTCCAAGAATTGCTGCGCCTGGTTTTCTGCATGCTCCAGGCGAGCCTTGCCGACTCGACCGTCGAAATAGTCGTCGAACCCGGGCATTTGTCGAACAGCCTCGTCGGTGAGCGGGCGGAAGCCCATGGTCCACTCGGGGAACTGGCGTGTACTGATCGCCTCTTCGCTGACCTTGTGCACGCTTCGGTGACGCACATCTGCCGCGATGATCTCGTACTGTGCGAGCACGTTCTCATCCGGACCCTCCAGAATCTGGATGAACCGGCCATCGCGATAGAGCAAAGCTCCGGTTAGCTCCAGCTGAACATTCTTTGCGCGGGCGTGCACAAGGATGCCTGCGATGTCTTCATCAGTCATCGGACTCGTCGCTGCGCTCACATACGCGATGGAAATCACGGAACCCCCCCAGAGTTGTCTGTGCCCAGTGTCTCCCGCCCCGACGGTTTTGTGAAGGTCCCGAATGGGGGCTCCGCAGCGGGCGAATAGTCATCCCTTTTCTGCACGGACGTATGTCATGCTCTCGCCGCAGCGGCAGTTCGATCGAGCGCTCTCCAAGCCCGGCGGTCGGTGATCGGCGTCGACGGAACGGCGCTGGGCTCGAACACGGTCGAGTGCGGCCAATCGGGGCGTCCGCGGACGCCCCTTTTGGCCGCATTGGCCCCGTTTCGTGAAGAGCCCCCTGTCGGATTTGAACCGACGACTTTCGCCTTGCACGATCGAGGACGGGCCGCGATCTAGCACTGCGAATTCCCGCCGCCCGTCTATCCGAGCCTGTTTTGAGCGTATTTGGATGACTCGGATGGGGCTTGGCTGGCAAGGATCTTGGGCAAAGTACGTGAACACTGTCTGCGCAACGTGCGCGAGTTCGAAGTCACCGGCGTTGTCCTTTGACGAGTAGGTGTTTTGCTACTGTTGCCTCAACCAGGAGGCTACAGACAATGAAGGATTGGTTCGCGAGCCTTTCGTGGCCAGGCGTCTTCGTTTACTTCGCCTCGGCGTTCGGCCTCATCTTCTGGATCACCGGAATAGGTAGCGGCCAACCGGCTTCGGCGGCCGGTCTCATGCCGTCGCTACTGGCCGGAGTCGTATTCTCCGCGCTGATGACACCCTTCACCATGTTGCGGCGTCGTCGCGCCAACCCCACGAGACGAGCTGCGGTGCCGCTCGGCGCCGCCCTTCGCGAGGGCAAACTTCCCGGGTTGATCAACCCGGAACCCTGGCTCACGGCCCTGAAGGCACGTGCCGCGTCCAACCAGAGTCTGCGTCGGATCTGCATCGTGATGCTGGTTCTTGCTGCGATCATCCCGTTGTTCAGCATCGGAAATCGCAGCTGGATCGGCCCAGTGATACTCGCGGCATTGTTGATCGCCGTAAGCGTCTGGCGAATAGTTACAGCACAGATCGAGCTGCCACGGATTGCAAAACTCGAGGCGGACATTCGCACGACCTACGGGATTGCTCCAGACCCGGAGCCGGAACGTCTGACGTCGTAATATCCTCACCGCGCGTGAAATCGGTGCGGCTTTCTCATTGGTCATCACCGCCACGGAGCCAGGTGCCGAGGTTTATGGCTTCACCGCCGCGGGGGCGACCTATCGAACTGCAGACGCATTCTCGCCTCTTCACATTTCCAGCAAGCAGCGCCTTGACGATGTCGTTCGGAAGACGAGCAACCTTCCGTTCGGGCGAACCGACTGCGCTCTGCCCATGGTTACGGCGCTCGAGATGCGCTGGAAGGTCGACACTTTCGTGATCATCACCGACAACGAGACCTGGTTCGGCGGCATCCATCCGCATCAGGCGCTGGTCGAATATCGCCAAAAGATGGGGATAGACGCAAAGCTCGTCGTGCTCGCGGTAACTCCGACCAAGTTCTCCATCGCGGATCCGACGGATCCAGGGATGCTCGACATCGCCGGGTTCAGTAACGATGTGCCGACGCTGGTAACCGAGTTCTCGCGAGGTTTCTAGGCGGTCTCGTCGGTACGGAAGTCAGATGACTCGTGCCGTCGAACTAGACGTGCGGAAGCTGTTGAGTTTGCTCGCGATCCAGCGCACTTCTGGCATGCTCCGAATCGGCGCGAGGTCTGCATTGGCGTTCGCCAGCGGGAACGACCGGAGGTCGTCTGCTTCGTCCTTGAAACTGATCAGCACTGCAGGCTGCCAGCTATTTCCGTTTTGAAGTCGGTCGTCCTGCACGCTGACTATTCGCCCCCACGGGAGCGTTGCGGCCTGCTCGAATGGCTTTCCCTGCCAGAACGTGAGCCCGACCGTGTTTGCCGAAACTCCGCGCGGCTTCAGTGCGCCCTGCGCTTCGCCCTTCCATCCCAGGGCAGCAGTTTCGGCCCGAAACTGCTTCGACGATGCGAAGAGGAAGACGAAGTCGGCGGGCGCGGCCGCACGCATCCGCGCTAACCGCTCCCGCGCGACGAGGGCTGCGACCACGTTCGCCAGCACCGCCAGCGATAAGAGACTCACCGAGAGGGTTATGCCAACGACTTGACCTACGCCTTGTGCGAGCCGCCCGAACGTCCCGCTCGCGAGGATTAGCGCAACGATGCCGATCCAACCTGGCAGCGCCGGAAGCAGTCTTTGCCACAAAGTCGGTTTAGTGGTCTCAGACCATCCCATTTCGTTGGTCGCCCCGCCGCCATCCTTCCAGTCCGCCTTCTTCATGTACGGCTGGCCGGCCTGGCGAATCAGAGCTCCAGTGGTCCGATCCAATTGGGGCAATGTGGGATGCGATCGCCACAGCGTCGTGTAGCCGGCGGCGACCTCTTTCTTTGACCGCGTGCCCGCGATGAAAATCACGACGTAGTTGAGCGCGATCGCGCCGAACGCGGGATAGAACCAGTTAAAGACTGAGCCATGGATGACGCGGAAGATGGTCGCCCCGAACGGCACAAGAATAGCCGCAGCGGAGACCCAACTCACGATCTGCAGGACCGTCCGCCATGTGCTCGCGCTGACGCCCGGCAGCAACTGTGGCGTGACCTCTGTCGAACTCATGGCATGACTATAACGGTCGCCTCGACCCTGATCGCGCGAGTCGCGACGCGGGCGAGTGCGGCCAATCGGGGCGTCCGCGGACGCCCCTTTTGGCCGCATTGGCCCCATTTCGTGACGAGTCCCCTGTCGGGATTGAACCGACGACCTTCGCCGTGCAAGACCGAAAAGACACCGAGATATTGCGCGGGGTATCGCGGCACCCCCGCCCTTATGGCCTATTTGAGCCCATTGGGATCACAGCAAACCTTTCGGCTCAAAGAGGTTGTGGGCAAAAAGCGGGAACATGCCTGCCGAGTCCTCGCAGATCATTCGAGGACGCGCGAGTAGTGCGGGTTGGCAGTTTCGCGTCGTTGACGAGCGTCAACAATCCCGGTTCGAATCTCCAAGACTCCCGCCCCGAGAAGCATCGCACCAATGAGGAGCTCCATGACGACTAGGACCTGGCTCCTAAACGAGCCAAGGTCAAATCCGATAACTTCCCCCGACTTGTCGAGTACACCGAGCGGGTAACCGTGGACGGCGCTGTAAATGTCCCCTGCAAGGAATATGGCGAAAACGAGCGCGAAGAGGACCAGGGCGACAGAGAAGAGCAAGTTCGCGGGGGGAAGGAAGATTCGTCCGTTCAGAGCGAGCACTCCGCTGGTGAGGAAGCCTACGGCCAGCAACACGTACGCGAGTTGGTATGAATAGTCGCGCGGCTCGCCAATGGGAACCCATGGAAGGCCGAGTGCCTCGACGGCGAGAATAACCGCGACCGCGAGCAGGGCTCGACGCGCCGACTTCAGAGTTGTAACCCACAGGGCGATAAGTATCAGCCCGATCGCCAGGACCATTCTCGTCACCGTGAAAAAAAGGGGCGTGCGGTCGAGTTGCAGGAGAAATTCGGCGAACGGCGCGAACCGATAAGAGTCCATCGGAAACCAGTAATAAAAAGTCAGCGGGTCGTACTGCGAAATCACCACGAGAGCGCCCGCCACAGCCAGTAGCCAGCCAATGACCTGCCGCCTCGCGGAGCCAATCGTTTTCACAAGTTGACAGACTAACGGCGGCGATCGGAAGGACCGTGATGCGATCTCGGCAATCTCGGGTGAGGCGATGGTTGGTCCGCCGTGTGAGTGTGATTTGTGGGTGTCAAACTTTGGCGGCCGCGACGACCGCGAACGATCGACACGATCGAAGGAACCCCGAATTGGCGCGGGTGGTTTCGCGCGTTAGCTGATCAAAGGCTTGCCAGAGATCAAGGTGGTTTCATTGGATCGATCTCGATGAGACGGGATCGTGGGCAAAAAGAGGAAACCTGTGGTCAATCGCGAGCCGCTGGGAATTGAATCCTGATTCAGGGACCGCCAGCACGGCGCGAACCCGCGCAACCTATTGCACCCGAACCAGTCATCCGCGCACCCCTACGCTTAGCGAATGACGTCTTCGGGGACGAACAACTCACCAGCATGGCGCCGGCGAATAGAAAAATGGTACCCGCGGGGAACCGTAATCATTGTGGTTGTCGGCGTTATCGCGGTAGCTGCGTTCAATGTAGCTAGCCCCCACCCGATCCAGCGAAATCCGCCGCTCGGATCTCCGATCCCCGGGCTGCTTCACGACTTCGACGCGAGCAACCGCCGGGCATTCAACCGCGGCCTTTCGGATGATCAAGGGTCCGTGCGGGCCTGGGACGACTGTTCAAGCATCAGCTCGACCGGACGCAAATCTCGCTTCGATGACAGCCATGCCCCGGACCACGAATACATTGCCACCCTGACGGGTACAAGTAAGGACGATCCGTCCAAAGTTCAGTCCTGCACCGTGTGGGTCTACTGGGACTATCAACGTGGCTGGAAAGCTGACGCGCTAACGCTCGCCGTGAAAGTGCCGAGCTCCTTCGGCGGGCAGTCATTCGTGCAAACGAAGCCCAACAAATGGGAGGAGTCGCTGATCAAGCCGATCGTGTCGACCTTCGACCGAAATGAATCAGTCGATTACATCAACCTGTTTGACCACGACAACTTCTCTAACTATGCCTGGGACGACTGTTCGGTGATCTCGTCGAAAAATCGCACGATCGGCATTGCCGCCGCACACGGCCGGGGCGAGATCTTCGTCAGCATCACCGGGATGAACAAGAAACACCTCAACAACCCGCAAGCCTGCACCTTCTGGTTGCGAAATGACGCGGCCGACGACCTTGGCTGGCAAATCGACGGCATGAACGGAGCAGTTGTCCGCACGATCGTGGGCTGATCCCACCGTCAATTGAAAGCGACGGTAGTGTCACATCGATCGAGCTAGCAGGTGCTACCGTTCGCTGGTGACGAGGTATTGCTCGAGCGAATTCCACGGTGTGCGGCATCGGATCTTTTATGGCTAGGGCGAGACTTCGCTCCCGGTTGCCCAAACCTGACGCGAGCTATTCCTCGGGATTCTCCAAAAACGTCGAGTGGCTACTCGGCCCATGGTTCGTTCTTTTCGGTGGCTTCTTCTTCCTTGAGATTGCATTCCTACATCCGGCCGTCCAGCTACCTGGTCAGTCGCCCGCCCCGCCGTCGCCCATCCCGTTCGTCGCTTTTCCCATCCTTGGGCTCGTCTTCTGCTATTTCGCATTTTTTCGACGCATCTCTCGACTCGAAATTAGCGATGGGACGCTCTATTGGTTCTTGCCCTTTCGGCGCCTCAAGGGCCAAGCGGAAGTCGCTGACATTGTCTCCCTATGGACCGAGGCTGACTTTTCCCAGTGGCGACTAACACGTACTTCGATCCACTTCCGAGATGGCCGCACTGTAAGGATCCGCGATCGGGGACCGATAATAGGGTTCGTCGCCGTGCTCGCCGACGTTTCACCGTCGATCGACCTGGAAAATTGGGCACCACGAGTTTCCCGCGATCCATTTCAGACGTTCGGCGGCCCCGACGCCAACAACAACAACGGCCGAGGCGTAATCGACCGGCAATAGATCACCGATGTTGAACGGGTGTCCGTCGACGCGAGACATAGTGCCTACCTGTGGTCGCTGCGCCGGCTTTCTCAGCTCGCGAGCAGGTCGGGCGGGAGTGTGCGGCGCAGATCTTCTTCCAATTTCGCGGCAACACGATCGCCGTCCGCATCGCCCAACGAGGCGAGGATGACTTTACGCGCGAGTGCTGAGGTGGGAATCCCAGCCCGCGCGGCACGCTCGGACAGTTGGTCGTACTGCTCCTTCGTAAGACGCACGGACAGTACCGCGGGATTGCCGGCACCGGAACGGCGATGGGCTCGAACGCCAGGTGCTGGTGTCGCGTCGCGGTTGACTTCGGCGTGAGTCGCTTCGGCGGCGAGGGTCTCTTCGATGCTCATTGCTGCTCCAGCAAATAATGCGGGACAGGGGCGAGTGCGGCCAATCCGGGCGGCCGCGGATGCCCCTTTTGGCCGCATTGGCCCGGATTCGAGAAGAGCCCCCTGTCGGATTTGAACCGACGACCTTCGCTTTACAAGATCAAAAAGAGGCCTGAATTGGCGCGGCTGGTTTCGCTTAATAGCTGATCAAAGGCGTATTAGAGATCAAGGTGATCTCATTGAATCGATCTCGATGAGCTGGGATTGTGGGCAAAAAGCGGGAACTTTGTCTGGGCAACCCCTGCGCGGAACGAAGGCCTCGACGTTGTCCTTTGAAGAGTTGATGCTTTGCTAATGTTGCCTCAACTAGGAGGCGACCGGCAATGAGGGATTGGTTCGCGAGCCTTTCGTGGCCAGGCGTCTTTCTTTATTTTGCCTTGGCGTTCGGTCTCATCTTCTGGATCACCGGAATTGGTAGCGGCCAACCGGCCTCGGCGGCTGGCCTCATGCCGTCGCTACTTGCCGGAGTCTTGTTCTCTGCGCTGATGACACCCTTCACAATGCTGCGGCGTCGTCGCGCAAACCCGACGAGCCGAGCTGCGGTGCCGCTCGGCGTTGCCCTTCGCGAGGGCAACCTTCCTGGGTTGATCAACCCGGAGCCCTGGCTCGCCGCCCTGAAGGCCCGTGCCGCGGCCGACCGGAGCCTGCGTCGGATCTGCATCGTCCTGTTGGTTCTTGCTGCCATCATCCCGCTGTTCAGCATCGGCAACCGCAATTGGATCGGTCCGGTGATACTCGCGGCATTGTTGATCGCCGTAAGCATCTGGAGAATAGCTACAGCACAGATCGAGCTGCCCAAGATCGCGAAGCTTGAGTCGGATATTCGCGAGACGTACAGGATCGAGCCAGACACGGCACCCGAGGGCCAGCCATCATAGATTGGGCGCTTCGCTCTCGTTCTACGGGCAGTCCTTATCGGCCGCTTTCGCCCGGGCTCATGATCCGTCTACACTCTGATCACTGGCGAAAGCCACGCATGGACTGGATGTAGCTCAGTTGGTCAGAGCGCCCGGCTGAGGGCCGGGAGGTCACGGGTTCGATCCCCGTCATCCACTTGGGGAGCCTCGGCGAAACCGCCGGGGCTCTTCCCATGAGTAGGGGTCGATTCCAACTAGCTCGCGAGCAGGTCGGGCGAGAGCGTGCGGCGCAGAACTTCTTCCAGTTTCGCGGCGACCCGATCGCCGTCCGCGTCACCAAGGGAGGCGAGGATGACCTCGCGTGCGAGTGCCGAGGTGGGAATGCCAGCTCGCGCGGCTCGCTCGGACAGTTGGTCGTACTGCTCCTTCGTAAGACGCACGGACAGTACCGCGGGATTGCCGGCACCGGAACGGCGCTGGGCTCGCACACCCGGTCCTGGTGTCGCGTCGCGGTTGGCTTCGGCGTGAGCCGCTTCGGCGGCGAGGGTCTCTTCGATGCTCATTGCTGCTCCTTACGAACCTAGGTAGTGACGTTCATCCGTGCTGTTGGCGCGGAACGCGGTTGCGCCCCACAGGTGGTCATCCTCATCGCGGACGGTGATCACGGTGATGAGGAATCCGGCCGAGTCCGACCAGCCGATCGTCCGTGCCGAGAGGCCGGTGTCTGAGGCGTAGTCCGGGTCGAACGTCACCGCCGACTCGTCCAGGTACGCCTCGTCCGCCCACTCGACGAGGATGTTCTGCTCGGTCTCGCCCTTCCGTTGCGATCGCCGTTCGATGTGCTCGCGGCGATGCAACCAGTCGGGAACCTCACTCACGTATACGAGTCTACTACGACCAGAGCGTCGAGCGCCTCAAATGCTTTCCCGCCGCAGTTTCTCGCGAGTGACCCGTCTCCTAACGCGCGAGCGGCCTTGGCTTCGCTTGCACAAGAGTGGTCGAGCTGTCAACTGCATGATCTAGTGAACGCCACGCGAAATGGGGCTCGCACAAAATATCGAATATCAGTCACGCTTTACCGGTGAACGCAATTCTCAAACGACTACAGCGCATTCGCCATACCGATCGTGTTGGGGGTACTAGCGCTTCTCCTCAATGGACTCTTCCTTTACGCAGTGATCACCGCCGCTGTTCAAGGGGCGTTACGCAAGCACTATCTGTGGACAAGGAAGCAAAATGAGCGCGAGCCGCAGCAGAGGACTTCTTTAGTTCCTTGAACTGACGTCGGCGAGGTGGCGCACGCCGGAGATCACATGCATCGATGGGCCGGCGTTCAGGGGCCGCGACCTCGCAAACAAAATCCGAGCGCGACTCATCAAGCCATAATTGCGTTGTCGATCTCAAACCGAATCCGAAAGACCAACCCATGCCCAAGCCACTCTTCATCACGCTACTCATCGCGGCGCCCGTTGTTCTGGGTGCAGTCTCAAGAAACGTGCTCGTCGCGTTGGTGGTGCTTGCGGTGATCCTCATCGCGAATCCGATCATTTGGAGCCGTTCGTAAGAATCGGTATTTTGGCTCAGAACAGTTTCAAGTGTTGCGGACGGAGATCGTCTCTGTCGTCGCGGAGCACAACGAGATGGTCAGCTACGTGGCTGAGATCCGAGCAGCGGGGTTCTTTCGGACTCGGACAGTCAACAGTCGCTCAGAACGCACACTTGGCGACGTTCGAGAATCAATCGGCATGGAATTACCGTCGCGATCGCAATGTCGCCGAGTACGCGCCCCAAGTTCATAACGCATCGCTGCAGATCGTCCGCAGTGCTAGCCAGGACCCCATCAAATACCTAATGAAGTATTTTTCGATCAAGGCCGACCAAGAGACGTTGGCGGACGTCCAGAGTGTTGCCGAAGACATCTCGCGGCTCGAGGAGGCCGTCTCCAACCTCAAGATCCGTGAGTCGGCGATCACTGCTCAAATCAAGCCGCCAGCGTTCATCTTGAAGCGTTATGCCGCTGAATTCTGGAAGCAGATCGGCGTACAGCTTTCGCCTATCACGGTGCCGTACCCGCAGTACAAGTTCCAGTACGTCTCCGCCGGTGGCAATAGCAGTCAGGTTTCCGGCATCCAGCTAAACACCCCCACGCTCGAGGCGCTCTCCGCGACGCTCGCAGAGAAAATCCGCTGGACGAAATCCGCATTGGGTCAGCGCGCGCTGATGACCGCCGCTATTGAGAAATCAGATAAAGGCGCGTGACGGCTACTCTTGCCTGCAATGTGGCATCTCGGTGGCAGCCGAGCCGCACCTTCTGCTGGAGGTAGACCACGTCATGCCGGTATCCAAAGGCGGTCTCAGCACGCCCGATAACCTGCAGACGCTCTGCTGGCGGTGCAACCGATCTAAGGGTTCGAAGATCGTCGCGTGAGAGGTGCCGCTCTTCGGTCAACCGCAGTAGGCGAGACAAGATACGGCTGCTTGATGGCGGTCGAGGCTCAGGTCGCTCATAATCCGGGCTAAGGCCGTCGCTACCCGGCTGCGTCAAAGTCGGACCGAGCTATTGACCGACCGGCGCCGACGAGGGCGCGATCCACTCGAATCACTGGCATGTACGCTCGAGCTTCACTTTCGCTGACTCGCAAGGTCGTTCGAGACAGATAGGGTCTGGCTATGACGGAGTGTACAAATTGAAGCTCTGGAGCCAGCGCCAGTTAGAGAAATCAAACCGCGAGCGCGAGGCGCTCGGGGAGCTGTTGTGGACGACAAAGTTGGACGCTCGCGTACTCAACCGGCTTGACGGTGTTTGGATCCGGGCCATCGATGAGCACGACGAAAGGAATGCTGAGGTCACCCGCCTTCTGCGTGATGAAGGAGGCTACGACCTCGGGCCACGCAATTCGTACCTGAAACCCGGCTCCGTCGGCTGGCTTGTCGCCAACGGAGTGCCCGTTCAGGATGTCGTCGACGCGATGCTTACAGTGCTACCCGAGCCCTACAGAGCTGGGCGCACTTCAAACGCGCTAGGCCCAGGATCTCCCTTCCCCCTGCACTCGATCCACGGCGTGTCCCAAGCGATGGATCGTGAGGAGGCTGCAGCGGAGTTGAATCGCATCTTCGACGAGCACCGCATCGCCTACCGGGTCATCGAGGGACAGATTGTTGAGCGTTCATCCGACGAATTACAACGGGCTGTGATCGAGCCCGCGCTCAGGCTCCTTGTCGGGAAGAAATATGCGGCGGCGCACGGCGCATATATGGAAGCTCTCAAGGAAGTCACCGCGGGCAAGGCCGGTGACGCGATTACTGATGCAGGAACTGCGCTGCAGGAGACCCTTACCGCGCTGGGTCTGAAAGGAAACGCACTCGGTCCTCTCATCGCCGACGCGAAAAGGAGTGGGCTCTTCGCAGGCCCGGACGCCAACTTGACGGAAGGCATAGAGAAGTTCCTCAACTGGGCGAGCGCCAATCGAAGTGTCTCTGGCGACGCACATCATCACTCGACGGCTGAGAAGGATGATGCATGGTTGATGATTCACATTGTGGGCGCGTTAATCGTCCGGCTCGCCACGACCCCAAACCGAGGATCGACCGAAAAACGGACAAAGTGAGCTCCGGACCAGGGGAGATGTCCTTGCGGCGATCGCTAGCGTAAGGAGTGCGAGCGTCGGAGTCGCTGCAGTGTGGATCGCGGCGAGGCAGCGCGGCCGAGATTGTACGCAAATCACAGCTGATCTTTGTTCGGGGCGTGGGACGCGACCGGGCGACGAGCATCCGATGAGTGACATTCTGTCTAACGGGTGGGCGGTGCCTTTGGGGGTGGCGCATCGGTAGACACGGCAGGCAGCGGCTTCGAGTTGGGGACTGTTGTCTGACTGTGGGCCAACTCTGACGATTCGTTGTCGTCGGTTGAATCGGACATCGCTATCTCTACCGCTTCGGAGCTTTAGGAGCGGGAGCGGTGGAGGCGACCGTCGGCAGGGGAGTTGCACCGGGGACTACAGTTTGGCTCTTGATCAGTGGCGCGACTGAGTTGGCCGAATCGTGGGACTCGTTGTTAGGCATTGTTAGCTCATTTCGTTGGGGGCGCTTTGGGGAGGGGCGCGTTTTGCGCCATTTTTGGGAGGGCCTTTGACTTAGGGACTACCTGCTGTCCCTCCCTGAGATGATGGGTCTTCTGGGGCGGGGGCGGTACTTGCCCGTTCTTCTTTGCCATGAGTCTCTCCTGCCGTGATGTTCGTCACGTTACTCCTGCACAGTGAGCCGAGCGCAGTACTGTTGACGCCTACCAGCGCGCTCGACTCGTTCTGACGGAAGGCAGTATTCGTGGTTCCTTCAACACTGAACGGTGTCATCCTTTTTTTAGTCTTTCTGATGCCTGGCGTCGCCTATGCACTCGCACGCGAACGTCATCGTCCCTCCCGAAGATTGTCGGCTTTTAGGGAGACGGCGGTCGCTGTTCTGGTGAGCTCCATTTGGGCAGTCGCCGCAGTCAGCGTCCTCTACCTGAGCCAATTGCTGACCGGCGCTACTCACTCGCTTTTGGTTAACGCGATCACCGATCCCACTAAGTTCATCGCTGACGACGTCGAACTGGAGGTCGGGGTCCTGCTCGGCTATCTGGTTGTAGCGACGAGCCTCTCGTGGATCTTCGGCACTGCGTTGTTCCGACGGTTCCTACGATTCGTAACTAAGAGCGAGGCGTTTGACCCGACAAGTTCTGCCTGGTGGGTCCTGTTCGAGCAACACCTGAACGACGACAAGATCGTAAGCATCACGCTCGAGGATGGAACGTGGGTCTCTGGAACCCTCTTCAGTTGGAGTCGGGACTCCGATGACGGCCCGGACCGCGAACTAACGATCCGGGAGCCTCTTCGATTCCGCGCCCCAAACGCAAAGAAGACGAGCGTTATCGAAGGTCAGGCGGCCATGTCGATAAGCGCGCGGAGAATCATGTACCTGAGCGTGCAATATCGCGAGAAGCAACTCGACGTCCAGGAAGACATCCAGTCGGTGACAACGGATGCTCGGAAAGTCCGCCGTTCAAACGGCGAGCGTGTGGAATGAGCGAGCGCCTCTGCATCGCGTGCTGTGACGACGCAGCCGACGCACCAGGTCTTATTCCAGTCGACGACCGACTCCGTTCGGATCGATTTCCCACACCTCTCCCGACCTCGTACTGAAGGTCAAGGAAATGGCCGCGGGTGGCCAGCCGCGGAGAGATTGGGGTCGTGCGATAGCGCGTTGTTGGCTGGGACCGAGATTCGGAATGTTGGCCGTTACGACCGCGACACCGCCAGTGATCGGCCCCCATCCGACATTGACGTTGGTCAGGGGGTACGACTCATTGTTCTTGACGATAACGACGGGCACGTTGCCCGCCATGCGAAATGGACCGGGTCGTGCGTCGTCTGAGATCAGGTTCGGGTCCTGGTTGTCGGCTGTGTCCTCCCAAGCGACCACCGATGGCGTAGCAACTGTCGTCGGGATGACAGTTTTTGCGGCCACAACGGATAGGGCTTCGAATTCGCTGTCGCTGAGTATCGTCGGGGCCGCGAGCAGGCTCCTACGGGCCACTGTTGCAAATAGTCGATCCATCTCATCCCGGTTGGCGATATGCACGCCCTGAGCTTTGGAGACCAGCGGGCCCGGCACGTCGGACGGTTCTACATCCACGAAGACGGGCAGCACAAGTTGTCCGCGTGCCCAAGCCGCGGCAGTCTCCCAAATCACCCAAGCACGATCAGCGGCCTCCGCTGTGAGAAGTGCGACAAGCACTCTCGACTTGAGCAATCCCTCCTCCAGCATTCGTCTGGAAGGATCGTCGCCGGGATCGATACTCATTTCAGAGAAGAACACTTCGAAGGTTGGAAACCGCGATTCGAACATCGGCTTGATCGTGCGCGCGATCTCTTTGCTGCTCCTTCCGCCCCAAGACAGAAAAATGATCGGCCGATGCTCCTCGGTCTCGCCGGCCTGGTTCGCGTCACTCATTGGCCGATGAAGAAGAATTGTTAATGGGTGATATGTGCCATCCACCCGACTTCAGCAGTGTCTCGAGTTCAGCAATTCGGCGTTGCGCGTCGATGAGTTGTTGTCCGGGATTGCCCCAACGGTCGGCTGTGTTGTCGGGTACGGGACGATCGGTGAGCTCAGCTTCGAGTCGGATAACGGCCGCCACTCGATGGGCTTCTTGTTTGGTGCGGAGCAACTCGTGCAGTGCTTCGAGTTGAGTTCGCTCGTTCATCTCTGCGGCGATGACCGGTCGGTAGATGCCGGACAGGTCTCCTGAGACCCATGCGTCGAACTCACCTGTTGTTAGCTTCTGGACATCGGGAATGATGTTGGGTAAATCGAGGTGCTCGTGCGGGGGATCCCAGCGGCGCGAGGATGAACAGCGGTGAAACCCGAAGCGCTGCATGCGATGTTCAGAAGCTGTGCCACGGCGAGGTCGTTCTTCCGGCCGGCTTCGATGTTCTGAAGGATCGAGTCTGTTATCGAATCGCCGGGGATCGCGTCCGCAAGGGCTTTGGCGCTGTTGAATCCGCGCGCTTTTCTGAGCGCCGCGATTCGCGCTCCCACGCGTCGTGGCGGTTTTGAAGTCTGCCATCCCGACAGAGTATCGCCGTGCTCGTGTTTGCATGTCGGCATTGAACATTAAGTGTGTTAAAACACACGGAAATAAGACACTTAGATGCTGTTAAAAACGCGCTACTCTCCAAATCATGAGAGCCAGCATTTTGGTACTTCGCCAGCTCGTTCGTCGGGCGCGAAGGGGTGAACGAAGGGTTGAGGGGCCTTTATCCCTGTCCCACCGCTGCTGCCGCGCGGCGCGCGCTTCCCAACCCCTCGCTCTCTACAAGCAGACTAACGAGGGGTTGGGAAGTAAAGCAGCAGCGGTGGGACAGGGATAAAGACAAAACACAAGAAGACAGATTCGTGGCCGGACGGACGGCGAGCAAAAGGCGATCAGGAGATGAGCAGACATGGTTTTGATAACGGCTCGAGATGAGGAAATGGTCGAGTGGCTCCGGGTCATTCGAGTCAGCGGACATGGAGTCCATTAGGTTCGCACTAGCGGCCTTCGCTGATGCCACGCGACCAGTCACTCTTCGCCGGGCACAGCAGTGGGTGGCCCGCATGATGGAGACCGGCCTTATCGATAGAGCACGTCTCACGCTGCAAGACGGCTCGGCGATCTGGGCTACTCAGAAGGCAACTGGGACGCGTCCGCTGAATCTTCTTGGCCAGACATTCCGGCACGAAGTTGCCGTCGCCTCAGCGTCAGCACGTTATCTCTTCAATGGATGGTCGTGGGCCCGTGATCGGAAGGCATCGAGCTACCACGACCACCAGGCCGACGGCATCGCAACCCGAGGTGATGAGACCGAGCTAGTCGAGGTCGAGCTCACTCCGAAAGCGATCGAACGCTACGGCCCGATCTGCACCAGCCACTCGTGGCGGATGTCCAACGAAGGCATCACCCGTGTCGTCTATCTCTGCACTGCGGACGCAACTCGGATGGTTCGCCGCGAAGCCGACCGGAATCTCTCCGAGACGACCGCGGCAGCGGCTCGTCACGATTACCGCGTTCGACAAACGCGGGACCTGGATCGACGACTCGGGACGTTTCCCGACCGAGTGGATGTCGACCGGGTCGAGGCGCCGACCCGAACGAGTTCCTCGAGACGCGGATCATCCGAGCGCGGTCCATCGACGGGCAACCGCCTCGTCCCCGCCAACCGGCTTTTCTAGGTGCGGTCATGGGAAGCATCACCGCATACTCGACATCCGCCGGCCGCCGCTACAGGGTTCGGTATCGCAAGCCCGATCGATCGCAAACCGACAAGCGCGGGTTCAAGACCAAGCACGAAGCCGAGCTGTTCCTTGCATCAGTTGAGGTGGCTAAGGCAAGCGGTCGCTACATCGATCCGACTCGTGCGCGAGTCACCGTCGCCGAGTGGATGGCGATCTACATTTCGACACGAGCGGACTTGCGCCGTTCGAGCTTGAGTCGAATGGAAGGGGTGACGAGACTTCAGATAAACCCCGCACTCGGTGCCATTCCGTTGGCTGAACTAACAAGGTTGCGATGCCAGCAGTTCGTCTCCCAACTGAACGCGACCCACAAGCCGGGTTCGGTGCACAAAGCCGCAACCGTGCTCTCTGGTGCGATGCAGCTTGCCGTCGACGACGGCAGGCTGCCTGGCAATCCCGCCGCGCGACTTAAGCTCCCGCGGCAGATGAAGAGACGCAAGAAGTTCCTCACACACCAGCAGGTCGCGGCCCTCGCCGCCGCGGTCGACTCCCGAGCGAAAGGCGAGGGGTTCGGACTGCTGATCTACGTGCTCGCTTACACCGGTCTTCGGTGGGGCGAGCTCGCCGGCCTGCGCGTTCGCGACCTCGACTTCAAGCGTCGTCGGCTCAACGTTCGCGAGACCATGGTCGAGGTCGGCGGCTACTTCGAGGAATCCGCCCCGAAGGACTACGAGGAGCGATCCATCCCTGTGCCGGAGTTCATCATGAGTCAGCTGGCCATGCACGTCGAAGGCAAGAAGTCGGATGATCGAGTGTTCGTGAGCGCGCGAACGCAAATGCCAATCCGCAACCAGTCGTTCCGCCGCTACTGGTTCAACGACGCGGCAGCCGAGATCGGCATTCCGGGACTCACTCCACACGAGCTTCGGCACACTTGCGCGAGCCTTGCGGTCTCCGTCGGCGCGAACGTGAAGGCGCTGCAGAAGATGCTCGGCCACGCATCCGCCGCGATCACGCTGGACGTCTATGCAGACCTATTCGACGAAGATCTGGACGGAGTTGCGGTTTCCCTAAATGAAGCGGCGCGAGGGATCCCTAGCCCCGGGGCGAAATAAATATTCCATCGAAACGTCTTGTGTCGCCGTGTCGCGGAGTCGGGAGTGAGTGCCACGATGAGTCCGTGCGATACCTCCCGGTGGCTCCACTGACAGAGCGGTCGCCTGTGTGCCGTGGCGTCCAAAGCGCAAAATCGTCGGATGCACGTCTTACGGAAGTGGTTCGATGAGCGCCCGTTCGAGTCTCGCCCGCCTCGGCAGGAATTCATACTGGGTCGGACGATGGAAAACTGACCGCCGGAAACAACGTCGCGCCAGTTGGCGCGACGCACGTGGAGCGTGGGCGTCGGAGCGGCGCGAGGCGATTGGGATCGTCCTCGAGTTAGCTGTCCAGTCACTTCCGGCTGCAGCATCGGGTCTTGTAATCGTTGCTGTTGCCGAGTTGATCGGTTGGTGGATCTCACTAGCGCGGCTCGGCGCGCTGGACCTGATCACCCAGCGACTCGTGAACGATAATTTTGATGTCCTTGCGGGCGCGGCGGTTGGCGCTGTGGCTACCTTCTTGGGCTTGTTCTACACGACTGTCGGAGTCGTCGCATCAACGGCTTATCGATCGGTGCCTGGAGAGATTCGGCGTCTGTTCGTCGAGGAGCGCACCAGCGCGATTTATGTCCGCGGTGTGGTGCGCGCGCTCATCGTCGGTCTCTCGCTGCTTCTGCTCGGCGGCCTCGGGTACCAGCCTCGAGGGCTGAGTAGTTCGCGGTTCTCGCTGTTCTATCCGCGAATGCCGTTCTTCGACTCATGCTTCTGGGCGGCAGACTCTTTAATTTCTTCGACCCATCGTCACTTAGTCGTCCGCTCCCTCAGAGGTTCGCAGAGGCGGCAGGGCGAGCAAGCGGACGGAAGACGCGGTCTGATCCGGGACGACAGACCTTGGCGAGCGTGAAAGCTGCGGGAGCGCTGCGTTTGTACAAGCGGCTGGCGCAACTCACCGTCGAAAGACCAACCCACGACCCGATCGCGCCGAACGCGCTGGCGCGCCAGTTGTTGATCATATGGCGAGGCTACAGCGAATTGAAAAACGCCATCCCGACGGACAGCGGCTGGTGGGCCCGTGTTCCAAATCACTCGAATTGGCTGACACTAAATCAGACGCAACTTGAGATGGCGCTAGCGACTTCCACCGGCGTTCAGCCCGAGTTGGTGCCGGATCCACTTTGGGTCGAACGCGAGATTGCGAGCATCCTTCGGACCCTCTTGTCTACAATCCTCGACGGCGAACGACCCTCCGATGCAATATCAATTGTTGACTTTGCTG
>CAVTXB010000017.1:0-4981 GCA_963738535.1 uncultured Actinomycetota bacterium | reverse complement strand
GCTGCTTCCAACTTACTGGTTCCATTCTCGTATTGCTGGAACGCACCCATGAATGCGCTCGGGAACGCGAACGACCAGAATCCGAGCGAGAACGAGAGGTGCACGTACCGGCGAAGAAACATCAGCTGCATCAGCACGAAAATGACGGCGATGCCCAGGAGGCCCTGCTCGACCGCATCGAGTGCGCCGCCGTTGTAGGCGAACCAGGCGAGGCCCCCCACCGCGGGCGGGGCCATCAGGATGGCCATGGTCGGCGCCAGCGGCGCCGGCAGCGGCGCCCGGAAGGCAAGGCGCGCAGTCACGAGCACGAACATCACGACCCAGAAGAACGTGCCCACCGCGAAGGCTCCCGTGGCGAGTACGTGGGCGCCGATCACGCTCGCCGCACCTCCGGCGACGAAGCTGGCCGCGACGCTGGGCAGGAAGTAACCGCCGTGCACAGAATCGAGGGTCAACTCACCTCGCAGCCAGAAGCTGAGGATCCAACCCGCGAACAGCGCCGCGGCCACGATCGAAATAATGATCAGGATGGCGCCGCCGAGAGGCCAGAGCGCGTGCAGGTTGATGCCGACCAGCATGCCGATGATCGGCATGATGGCTGCGATCGGACCCTGCGCCGGATGATGCAGCTGCGACGCGAACGTCGCCTCGCTTCGGGCGCCACGAACGACGTGCGCGACGATCATCCAGATCGTGGCGATCGCGGCGACGCCCCAGAAGGGTTCGGTCACCGCGATGGGCAGGTGGAGGGCGGAGCCGGCGTCTGACCAGGTCTCCGCGAGCCCCGTAAGTCCGAGTGGGATCGCGAAAGTATTGAGCGGGATGCGGGGTACGGGCTGCGAGACCATGGCGAAAGACTAATGCTTTATTTTAGGATTGTCCATTAGCGTGATACGTTCGACCGGTGAGCGAAACGACGATGCACCCGCAGGCGGCACTGCAGCACAGGTTCACCCTCATAGGTGAGCCCCTGGCGATCGACCTCGTCAACACCGAGAAGCTGGCGCACACACCCCCCAGTGAGCTGCTCGCCGACGAGGAGGCGAACCTCGCGTTCTGGGAGCTTCAGAGGCATCGCCTGCCCGCGTACTCAGCGGCGCCCGGCCTCGAGCGGGTGCGGCCGCTTCGGTCGGCAATCCGTTCCCTCGCGGAGTCGCGTCTCGCCGCGCGCGCGGGCGAGCGGTGGGCGATCGATGTCATCAACGGATCTGCATCGGCCGCGCCATCGAATCCCCGGCTCAGCGGCGACTGGACGACCGCAATCGAGTGGCACTCGAGCGACGCCGACGCGATACTCGGTGCCGTGGCACGATCTGCCATCGATCTCTTCACCGGCCCGCAGAGCGCGCGGCTTCACACGTGCGCGGCGGATGACTGCAGCATGCTGTTCGTGGCCACCAATGCCAAGCGCCAGTGGTGCACCGCAGCCGGGTGCGGCAACCGCCAGCGGGTTGCACGCCATGCGAGCCGCCAGCGCGCCACGACCTAGCGGGGTGTTACGACTCGGCGCCCGACCGCAGCAGGGTGAACGAGTGATCGGCGACGATCGCTGACTGCGCTCCGGTGGCGATCGACTGGTCGGGATCACTCGAGAGCGCCAGCTCCCACGACCCCTGGGGGGCGTCGGGCAGGGTGAACTCCACACCGTTGGCGGCCGAATTCAGCAGCAGCGCGAAGCTGGCACTGTCGCTGTGGCTGAAGACGAACGTAATGGATCGGGCCTCCGGGTCATCCCAGTCGTCGTCCGCGAACGCGGCGCCGTCGGAGCGCTGCAGCACGACCGTATCCGTGCCATCCACCTCAGGTGCCGAGCGGAACCACTCCGGTCGTAGTGCCGGGTTCTCGCGACGCAGGGCGACCAGCGCGGCCGTGAACGAGCGCAGCTCGTCATCCGCGGCAGCCCAGTCGAACCAGGAGATCTCGTTGTCCTGGGCATACGCGTTGTTGTTACCGCCCTGGGTGCGACCGAGCTCGTCGCCGCCCAGGATCATGGGAACCCCGGCAGACAGCAACACCGTCGCGAGGAAGTTCTTGCGCTGCCGGGCACGGAACGCCAGGATCGCCTGGTCGTCGGTCGGGCCCTCGGCTCCGCCGTTCGAGGAGCGGTTGTCGCTCTCCCCGTCGTTGTTGTCTTCGCCATTGGCCTCGTTGTGCTTCTCGTTGTAGGCGGTGAGGTCGGCGAGGGTGAAGCCGTCGTGCGCGGTCACGAAGTTGACGCTCGAGACGGGCGCACGCCGCGACGCCTCATACACGTCGGGACTGCCGAGGATGCGCTGGGAGACGGTGCCCAGCACCTGGGTCTCCCCCTGCCAGAAGTCGCGCACGTCGTCACGGAATTTGCCGTTCCACTCCGACCAGTCGGCGGGAAACCCTCCCACCTGGTAGCCGGCGGTGTCCCACGGTTCGGCGATCATCTTGATGGGCGCCAGCGTCGGATCCTGCGCGATCAGGTCGAGGAACGCGCTGTGGATTTCGGCGTCGCCGCCCTGCCGGGTGAGGGTCGTCGCCAGGTCGAACCGGAAGCCGTCGACATGCATCTCGGTCACCCAGTAGCGAAGGGAATCCATGATGAGCCCGAGCGCCGCCGGATGACTCACGTTCAGGCTGTTTCCGGTGCCTGTGGTGTCGAAGTACGCCGACTCCTCGCCCTCCACGAGACGGTAGTAAGCGGCATTGTCGATGCCCTTGAACGACAGGGTCGGGCCCAGGTGGTTCCCCTCTGCAGTGTGGTTGTAGACGACATCCAGGATGACCTCGAGTCCTGCGGAGTGCAGAGCCTTCACCATCGCCTTGAATTCGTCGACCTGGCCGCCGGCATGCCCTGCTGAGCTGTATTCGTTGTGCGGGGCGAAGAAGCCGATCGTGTTGTAGCCCCAGTAGTTGCGCAGGCCCTTCTCGACCAGGTGGCTGTCCTGCACGAACTGCTGCACCGGCATGAGCTCGACAGCCGTGACCCCGAGGTCGACCAGGTGTTTGATCGCCGCCGGATGCGCGAGCCCCGCGTACGAGCCTCGAATGTGCTCGGGGACATCGGGATGCAGCCGGGTGAAGCCCTTGACGTGCACCTCGTAGACGATCGTCTCCGCGAGAGGGGTGCGAGGAGCGACGTCGGCGCCGTCGGCGTCCCAGTCGAAACCGCTGTCGGTCACAATGCACCGGGGCACGAACGCCGCCGAGTCCGACTCGTCCATGCGGTTCGGGTCATCCATGTCGTGCCCGAATACCGGCTGGCCCCAGTCGTAGCCGCCCTCGATCGCTCGGGCGTGCGGGTCGAGCAGAAGCTTGTTCGGGTTGTGGCGCAGACCGTTCGCCGGATCCCACGGCCCCGAGACCCGCAGGCCGTAGCGGGAGCCGACCGTGGCTCCATCGACGAAACCATGGAACACGTGGCCTGTGCGGTGCTCGAGGGGAACGCGGGTCTCGGTGCCGTCATCGTCGAACAGGCAGACGTCGACACCGTCCGCCGTCTCCGAATAGACGGCGACATTCGCGCGCCCGTCGACAAGGGAAACACCGAGGGGGTAGGGCAGGGATCGGGCTGAGGTCATGATCCGACAGTAGGAGAAGGGCAATCATCCGCCGAATTTCGAGGCGGGGTTGACAAGCGCCCTCGGCGTCCCCATGGGGGGCCGTGCGGCGGTGCGCGCGCGCTGCGCATCGTCCGTTTACAGGTAATCGGCCGGAAGTCAACCGCTATCAATGCCGGCGCAGAACACGAAAAGTGAAGAGGGAGATCGACCGAGTGGAGCCCCCACCGGCACAACCTCCGGCACGCACAATAAGGAACGAAGAATGCATCGAATTCACTACGCGGGCAACAGCCTGGTCACGGGTTCGTCGATCGCGCACGCGCTCCTCGCCTACGCCCAGGTGCTCGCTGCCCATTCGGACTCGGCCACCGTCACCATCCCGATCATGCATCCGGATGGGTCCGTTGCGAACGCCGAGATTCTGATCGGCCCGGCAAGCCAGCTGGTCGCAGAAACGTACGAGACGGCAGACCCGGAACTGGAAGACCCCGACGTGGTCGACAGCCTCACCTCCGCCGCCTCGCGACTCACCGGTGGCCCCGCGGTGCCGGAGGAGACGGCCGACTACTCGGCCATTGACGCCACCGATCTCGAACTACCAGCGAGCCCGCTGGGCAACTAAGGAGAAACGAAAACAATGCCCCAGGCAATCGAAACCGTCGACGTCGAGGTCCCCGTCGACATCGCCTACAAGACATGGACCCGGTTCGAGGACTTCCCGAAGTTCCTCAGCGACGTGGAGTCGGTCACGCAGGCGACCGACAATCTCACCGAATGGAAGGTGAAGATCGGAGGCGTCGAGCGCGAATTCGAGGCACAGATCACCGAGCAGCACCCCGACGAGCGGGTGGCCTGGAACAGCACCGGTGGCCAGGTCGACCATGCCGGCGTCATCACCTTCCATCGCCTCGACGACGACCGCACACGCCTCACGGTGCAGCTGGACTGGGAGGCGACGGGGCTGCTCGAACACCTGGGTGCCGCCCTGGGCGTCGACAACCGTGCCATCAAGAACCAGCTCCGCCACTTCAAGGACTATGTCGAGGGCGGCAACGCCGACGGGAGCGGATGGGGTGGCGACATCCCCGCAAAGGACTGACCAGGGGTGAGCGATGCTTCATCCGATTCAACCCGCGGAGTGGTCGCCCGGTATTTCCGAATGTGGAACGACGGCGACCCCTCCGGGGTCGGGGAGCTGATCGCTCCCGACTGGGTCGACCACGCTCACACCGAGTGGCGTACGCCGGCCGACGTTGAAAGGGCGATGATCTCGGCGCGCGCTGAGCAGCCCGACACTCGGGTACTGGTTGACGCCATCATCGGAGACGGTGGCCTCGTCACGGTCAATGGGCGAATCGAAACGGGTGACGACATCCAAAACTGGGTGTGGATCGTGCGGGTCGAGCACGACCGGATCCACGAGGTGTGGACCTACTCCGCGGACTAGGTGT
>CAVTXB010000016.1:0-47737 GCA_963738535.1 uncultured Actinomycetota bacterium | reverse complement strand
GAGTCCCCCGAAGGCGAGCAGGGCGGCGTCGATGGCGGCCTGCACCTGGTCCTCGTCGGTGACGTTCGCGACGATTCCGATCGCGACATCGCTGTTGCCCAGTTCGGCGGCGGCCTCCTGCGCCTTCGCCAGGTCGAGGTCGGCGATGACGACGCAGGCGCCCTCCGCGGCGAGCCGGGTGGCGATGGCTTTGCCGATCCCGGATGCGGCCCCGGTCACGAGCGCGACGCGCCCCGCGAGGGACTTGGGCTTCGGCATCCGCTGCAGCTTGGCCTCTTCGAGCGCCCAGTACTCGATGCGGAACTTCTCCTCATCCGAGATCGGCGCGTAGGTCGAGAGGGCCTCGGCGCCGCGCATGACGTTGATCGCGTTGATGTAGAACTCGCCGGCGACGCGGGCGGTCTGCTTGTTCGCGCCGTAGCTGAACATGCCGACGCCCGGGATGAGCATGATCAGCGGGTCGGCGCCGCGGATCGCGGGGGAGTCGGCCGTCGCGTGGGCGTCGTAGTACGCCTGGTAGTCGGCGCGGTACTGCACGTGCAGTTCGTCGAGCCGGGCGATGGATTCCTCGACCGAGGCGTCCGCGGGCAGGTCCAGCAGCATGGGCTTGACCTTGGTGCGCAGGAAGTGGTCGGGGCAGCTCGTGCCCAGCGCCGCCAGCCGCGGGTGTTCGCGGACGCCAGGAAGTCGAGCACGACGTCCGCATCGGTGAACGAGCCGACCTGCGGCTTGTCCTCCGACGCGATCGACCGCAGATGCGCGGCCAGTGCCGCCGCCTTGGCGCGACGCTCCGCTGCGGGCAAGGCGCCGTAACCCGCCAAGGCGGTTCCAAAGGGCTCCTTGCGCCCGTGGGCGTCGATGTACTTCTGCGCGGTGTCGATGATCCAGAGGCTGTTCTTCTCGGACTCGTCGCTCGTGTCGCCCCACGCGGTGATGCCGTGGCCGCCCAGGATGCAGCCGATCGCATCCGGGTTCGCCGCCTTGATGGCCGCGATGTCGAGTCCGAGCTGGAACCCGGGGCGCCGCCACGGCACCCAGGCGACCTTGCCGCCGAACGCCTTCGCCGTGAGTTCCTCGCCGTCCGCCGCGGTCGCGAACGCGATGCCGGCATCCGGATGCAGGTGGTCGACGTGCGCCGCATCCACCAGTCCGTGCATGGCGGTGTCGATCGACGGCGCCGCGCCGCCCTTGCCGAACAGGGTGTAGTCGAACGCGGCGACCATCTCGTCCTCGCGGTCGACGCCCGGGTAGACGTTCGCGAGCGCGCGCAGGGCGTCCAGCCGCAGCACGGCGAGACCGGACTCCGTCAGCGTGCCCAGGTCACCGCCCGAGCCCTTGACCCACAGCAGCTCCACCGGCTCGCCGGTTACCGGGTCGGTCTCGGTGCCCTTCGCGGACGTGTTGCCGCCCGCATAGTTCGTGACCTTGGGGTCGGACCCCAGTCGGTTCGAGCGGGCGAGCAGCTCGGCCGCAGTGGTGTTAGTCATGCTGTTCATCCTTGGTGGTCGGGATTACGCCCTTGGCGGGGTCACCCAGCGGTACGGGGTCGAGAAACCAGACGTCGTAAGGTCTCACGAGCAGGTCCGTGTTGAGCTCGTTCAATCGGGCGAGCGGCGCACCCGCGGCGTGTGCGTCGAGATCGGCGCGGCTGGCCCAGCGCTCCACCATGATGACGACGGTGCCATCGGTGTGGGCGGCGTAGAGCTCGCAACCCGGTTCCTGGTGCACGAGTGGCGAGACCTCCCGAAAGGAATCGATGACGCGCGGGGCGAGCCCCTGCTTCGCGGTCAGGAGCGCGACGACGGTGACCGGCACGCTCACACCTGCCGGAAGTCGATGCCGAGCAGGCTTGCTGCGGCCTTGTAGTCGGCGGCGCGGTGACCGAGCGAGAGCGACCAGTGGTGGCCGATGCCCGTCGCCGACCAGTCATCCACCCACACTCCGGGGTCGCGACCGAAGTCGACGCGCGAGGTCGTGTTGCCGATCGCGAGCAGCGGGCCGGGAACCACGGTGCCCTCGGACGCGACGAACGCGAGAGCACCATCGCGGTCCTGGCCCAGGCCGAGGAGCGTGACCGGGCCGGGCTGCACGTCGAACTCGACGCTGACGCCCCAGCCGCGCTTGCCGTGGTAGATGCCGAGCCCGCGAAGCAGTGGGTCACGCGAGCTGACACGGCGAGGTGCGCGGGCCCGTCATGACCCATCTCGACCACGTTGTCCTCGAAGTTCAGGGCCTGGATCTCGGTGAACGAGCCGCCGGCGCCGATCACCTGGGTGGCGAGCTGGGCGACGGTGGTGCGGAGTTCGTACTCGCCGGTCGCGGGGATGCCGCGAGCCGTCAGAAGCGAGGCACCGAGAATCATGCCCGCACCCAGCCGCTCGTGCTGCTCGCCATCGAGGCCACGGTGGTAGTAGGCCAGCGAGTCGAGGTCGAAGTCGTCGACCAGTCGATCCAAAGCCACGCTGACCGTCGCACCCCAGGCGAAGTCCTCTTCCCTGACCGTGTCATCGAGGGTGAAGACCTGCCGGGCGAGGTCCATGCGGGCCGCCGTCTCTGCGTCGGTGACCTGCTCGACGCGCTGCCTCAGGTCATCGAACTCGAGCACCTCGACGTGGGAACCGAACGTGGTCGGCAGCAGTGTCAGGTCGGTCGAGACATCCAGCATGCCCGGGTAGACGTGGCCCATCAGGCCGTGCCGGGCATGCCGAAGCGCAGCGCGGATATGGGCGGCGCGGATCCACCGGCCGATGCGCTCCCACGCCGACTCCTGACGCAGCCAGCCCGATACGGAGCGGAACGGGATCCCGGCGCGACGGAACACATTGCCCACCTCGGGCACCGGGCACTGGCCGCAGTACGCGAGCCACATTCCCGTGTCGAAGTTGGCGTGATCCATCTTCTCCGTCGGCTGCAGGTCGATCACGAGGACCGGCGTGTTCGACCGCTGGGCGATCGGCAGCACCATCGACGAGGTGAGGTAGGTCGTGAGGAACATGACGATCAGGTCGCAGTCGGCCACTCGCAGCTTCTCGGCCGCAACGACACCCTCCTGCGCGTCGGAGATGAACCCGACGTCCGTCACCTCGGCATCCATGGCCTCGAACCGTTCCGACACGTATCGGGCCGACTCCTGGAGTTGGGGCAGCAGCCCCGGAAACTGGGGCCAATAGGTGCCGAGGCCGCCGGCGACGAGGCCGATGCGTGTCCTGCGGCGCTGCTTCGGTGGCAGGAGTTCACTAATGGTGTTCGAGGTCATACCGAATTTTCCTATGCTCCCCAGCCGGCCTGGGTGCCGCCGACGCGGTCCTCGGCGATCTGCTGCTGGTATCCGGATGCGAGGTACGCCGCGAACGGGTCGCGGGGAAGCCCGCGGGACTCGCGCCAGTCGGCGAGGTCGGCGCGAACGTCGGTGTAGAAGGCGTCCATCAGGATGTTGTTGGCGCCGAGCACGTCGCCGGCGAGCTGCGCGGCGGCGAGGGCGTCCCCATCCACGAGCAGCGCCCTCGCCGTCATCTCCTGCACGTTCAGAACCGAACGGATCTGCCCGGGGATCTTGTCTTCGACGTTGTGGCACTGGTCGAGCATGAATGCCACGTCGCCCTCGGTGCCGTAGCCGCCGCCGCGGATGACCTCGTAGAGGATGCGGAACAGCTGGAACGGGTCCGCTGCCCCGACGATCAGGTCGTCGTCGGCGTAGAACCGGGAGTTGAAGTCGAAGCTGCCCAGCTTTCCGAGGCGCAGCAGTTGCGCGACGATGAACTCGATGTTGGTGCCGGGCGCGTGGTGACCGGTGTCCAGGCACACCATCGCGCGGTCGCCGAGAGCGGCGACCTGCACGTAGCTGGTTCCCCAGTCGGGAACATCGGTGTGGTAGAACGCGGGCTCGAAGAACTTGTACTCGAGCACCAGGCGCTGCTCCTCGCCGATGCGCGCGTAGATGCTGGCGAGCGAGTCCGCGAGCCGGTCCTGGCGGCCGCGGATGTCGCCCTGGCCGGGGTAGTTGGTGCCGTCGGCGAGCCAGATCTTCAGGTCGCGGGAGCCGATCTCGGTCATGATGTCGATGCACTCGAAGTGGTGGTCGATGGCCTTCTGGCGGATCTTCGGGTCGATGTGGGTGAGGCTGCCGAACTTGTAGTCGTCGTCCTGGAACGTGTTCGAGTTCACCGTGCCGAGCGCGACGCCGTGGTCCTTCGCGAACGCGCCGAGCGCCGCGTAGTCGTCGACCTTGTCCCACGGGATGTGCAGGGCGACGGTCGGGGACAGGGCCGTGTACTTGTTGACCTGGGCGGCATCCGCGATCTTCTCCTGCGGCGTGCGCGGTGTACCCGGGCGTGCCGAACACCTTGAACCGGGTACCCGAATTGCCGAACGCCCACGACGGCAACTCGATCGTCTGCTCGCCCAGGCGGACTGGCAATCTGCGAAAACTCTGTCATGGAACTAGATGCCTTTCTTGGCGGCGGTATAGCGGTGGCACGATCGCGAGTGGTGGTTCACGAACCGTGCGCGGAGGCCAACTGGGTCTCCAGCTGGAAGATGAGGGGGAGGGCACGCATGCTCTCGTCAGGACCGCCGCCATCGAGCCCCTCAAAGAAGGGCGCCATGGTCTCCTGCCAGCGGCGGTTGACGTCCGTCGCCGCCATGGCTGCCTGTGCGGCTTCGAAATCGTCGGTTTCGAGGTACCCGACGAGCAGGCCAGTGCTGTCGAGAAAGAGTGAGTAGTTGTTCCAGCCGGACTGCGCGAGGGCTTCGAGCATGTCCGGCCATACGGCTTCGTGGCGTTTGACATACTCCTCGCGAAGCTCTGGTCGCACCTTGAGGAGGAAACAAACGCGTTGCATGGGGAGGTCCTCAGAAGGTTTCGAGATGGGCGGGATCGTTGACCGGATCCCGCGCCACGCCCGATTGATTAGAAGTTGTACTTGTCGATGTTGGCTGCGTTGAATTCGGTCGGCGGCCGCCCACGATGACCGTGTTGTCCGCTCCGACCTTCAGGGTTCCCAGGGATCCGGCCGTGAACGTGTCGCCCTCCTTGCCGGTGATGGTGCCGGCCTCGAGCGCCTTGGCCGCGTAGACCGCGGCCTGGCCGATCTTTGCCGGGTCCCACAGTGCGAACTCCTTGACGGTGCCGTCCTTGACGTACTGGCGCATCTGGTTCGGCAGGCCGAGCCCGGTCAGCACGACCTTGCCCTTGTACGACGAGGTCGAGAGGTAACGAGCAGTAGCCGCGATGCCGACCGTCGTGGGCGAGATGATCGCCTTCAGGTTCGGGTAGGACTGCAGCAGACCCTGGGCGACCTGGAACGATGTCGTGTCGTCGTCGTTGCCGTAGACCGTCGTGACGAGCTTGATCTTCGAGTACTTCGGGTTGGTGGCGAGATCCTTCTTCATGTCGGCGATCCAGGCGTTCTGGTTCGTCGCGTTGGCCGTTGCCGAGAGGATCGCGATCTGTCCCTCGTCGCCGATCTGCTCCGCCGTCTGCTTGCATCTCGACTCAGCAACCGACTGCGTGTTGACCTGGTTGATGAACAGGCTGCGGCACGACTTGTCGGTGTCGGAGTCGAACGTGATGATCTTCGCTCCGCCGGCCTTCGCCTGGTTCAGCGACGAGCACACCGCGTTCGGGTCGTTGGCAGCGATGGCGATCACATCGATGTGCTTCTGGGTCAGCGTGTTGATGTAGCTCACCTGCGATGATGCGCTCGCCGTGTTCGGGCCCGACGACCGAGTACTTGTCGCCGAGGGCGGCGGCCGCCTTCTGGCCGCCGCTCAGCTCGACGTTGGTGTACGGGTTGTTGAGCTGCTTGGGCACGAAAGCGATGCTGAACGACTTCTTTGCCGCGGACGTCGAAGTTCCGGTCGCTCCGCTGCTGGCACAGCCGGCGAGCGCGAAGACGACAGCGGTTGCGAGCCGCGGAGAAGAGCGAGAACCCGATGCGACCTGCGCAGCGGTCGGGCCTCTGTGATACGAGACAACTTCATTGTTTTTCCTCTCTGGTGAATCGACGCCGGGTGGGTGGAGTCGAAATTCTTAGGGTTTGGCGCCTCGCCCGATGATTCGGCAGCTCGCGCGGCGATCGAGCGCCGAGGTCGAACCCGCGCCGACACGCTCGGAGCGACGACGGAGACGACGAGCAGGCCACCGGTGACGATGGTCAGCACGGTGTCGGGAAGGCCGCCGAGTTCGAGTGAGTAGTTGACGGTGCGGATGATGCAGCACCCCACCGCACGACGCCGACGATTCCGCCGGATCCGCCGAAGATCGAGACGCCGCCGAGCACGACGGCGGCAACGACGCTGAGCTCCAGACCCTGCACGCTGTCGCTTTGCGCGCTCGAGTAGCGCAGCACCCAGAAGATGCCGGCGATGCTGGAGATCACACCGCTGATCACGAAGAGCCACGAACTTCGAGCGACCGACGCGAATGCCGACGAAGCCCGCGGCCTCCTTGCTGAAGCCCAGGGCGTACAGCGCGCGGCCGAACGGGGTGAAGTGCAACACGACGCGCGAAGATGGCGACGACGACCAGAACGAAGACCATGAAGACCGGGACGCCGATCCCGGGCACCGTCGACGTGACGAAGGTGGTCGCCGCGGTCGGGAAATCCGCCACAGCATCGTCGCCGATGACGACGAGCGCGAGACCGCGGAACAGGGCCAGGGTGCCGATGGTGACCGCGAGCGAGGGCAGCCCGACGACCGTGATGAGGAAGCCGTTGAACGCGCCGCACGCGGCCCCGATCACCACGCAGACCACGAACATGACCCAGATGTTGCCGTGCCCGTGCGCGTTCTCCCACAGCACGCCCAGCACCGCGGCGGACAGCCCGGCGGTGCTGGCGACGGAGAGATCGATCTCGCCCGTGATGATGATGAGCGCCATCGGCATCGCCATCAGCAGGATCGGCACCGCATCGATCAGCAGGAAATTGACGGTCGTCACCGAGAAGAAGTACGGGCACGAAGATGCTCGCCAACGATCACGACGAGCACGACCGCGTAGATCATGTCGGCGTCGCGCCCAGCCAGCACCCGGCGTCCGCAGCTCGCGGACCCGCGGCGGGGTCGACGACAGCGGGGCGGTTGAATTCTCAGACATCGCGGGCCTCGCTCACTCGAGCTTGCGGGTAGTTCGCAGAGCGAGCAGCCGGGTGATCAGGATCGCCGCGATGATCAGTACGCCGACGACGGCCTGCTGCCAGAACTTGCTGACGTTCAGCGAGGCGAGGGCTCCGGTCATTGTTGTCAGCAGCACGGCGCCGATTGCGGCACCGACCACCGTTCCGCTGCCACCGAAGATGGCGACGCCGCCGACGACGACCGCGGCCACGATCTGGAGCTCGTAGCCCGTGCCCGTGTCTGCCCGACGGAACTGAAGCGCGAGGCATACAGCACTCCGGCCAGCCCGGTGAGCGCACCGCACGCGACGAACGCTCCGATGACTCGAACATCGACGGGGATGCCGAACACTCGCGCGGCGGCGGGATCGGACCCGATCGCGTACAGGTCGCGACCGGACCGCGCGCCGTACATGTAGATTCCGAAGACCACTGCTGCGGCGAGCGCGATGATCGCCAGCACTGGCACCCCATAGAAGGTCTGTACGGAGAGGTTGCCGAACTCGGCCGGATCGTTGCCGACGAAGTACTGGTTGCTCCCCGCCCACGCGTTGTTGGCCCCGCGGTAGATGTACAGCGTGCCGAGGGTGATGACCAGGGCGGGCACCTTCGCGGCCCCGACCACGAGTCCGTTGATGGCGCCGAGGATTCCGCCGAACACGATGCCGATGACGAACACCACGACGATCGGTACGTGAGGGAATGCGGCGTAGACGGCGCCGGTGGAGTATGCCGTCAGGCCGAGCGTCGACCCGACCGACAGGTCGACGTTGCGAGTGATGATGACCATCGCCTCGCCGACTGCCATCACGACGAAAATGCTCGAGTTGAGCAGGATGTCGTTGATCCCCTGTGCGGACAGAAATCGCGGGTTGATCGAGGTGGTCACGATGATCAGGAGCGCGAGCGCGGCGAACACCGAGAACTCGCGCGAAACGAGGATGCGTCGCGCGCCCCGCAGCACCAGCGGTGCCTGTCGGTGGTCTGGTCGCCACACTCATTTCACACCTCCGACGTTCGTGCTTGCCGCGTACATGACCGATTCGGCGGTGGCCTCCGACCGGGGCAGGGTCGCGGTGATTCGGCCCTCGTGCATGACGAGGATGGTGTCGGCCATTCCGAGTACCTCGGGCAGTTCCGACGAGATCATCAGGATGGCGATCCCCCGCCCCGCCAGCTCCGACATGAGCCGATGCACCTCTGCCTTGGTGCCCACGTCAATGCCCCGAGTGGGTTCATCGACGATCAGAAAACGCGGGTTGGTCGCCAGCCATTTCGCGAGCACGACCTTTTGCTGGTTACCGCCGGAGAGAGTGGAGACCGCGAGGTCGAGAGACCCTGTCTTGACCTGGAGCTGCTTCGTCCACTTGTCTGCCATGGCCTGTTCCGCGCGTGCGCTGATGATGCCGAACCGCGCGAGCTGCTTGCGCAGGGTCAGGGTCGCGTTCTTGCGAGACCGAGAGGTCCATGACGAGGCCCTGCTTGCGTCGATCCTCTGGCACGAAGCCCATCCCGGCAGCGATCGCTGCCCGGGGTGAATGCTTGTGCAGGGCTTTCCCGAGATCGTCACGGTGCCTGCGTCGTAGGGATCGATGCCGAAGACCGCGCGGGCGACCTCGGTGCGCCCGGCGCCGACCAGGCCGGAGAGGCCGACGATCTCACCGGCATGCACGTCGAAGCTGATGTCCGTCGAAGACGCCGACGCTGCTCAGGTCGCGAACCGACACGACCACGTCGCCGATCTCCGCCTCCTTCTTCGGGAAGAGAGTACTTGATGTCGCGGCCGACCATTTCCGCGAACGAGCCCGTCCACGTGCGATCTGAGTTACGTCGTGCAGTCGCGACGAAAGCGCCGTCGCGCATCACCGTGATTCGATCGCAAAGGCTGAAGATCTCGTCGAAACGATGGGAGATGAACAGGATGCCGGCGCCGCCGTCCCGAAGGCCTCGTGCGACCTCGAACAGCCGATCCACCTCTGCACCGCTCAGTGCCGCCGTCGGCTCGTCCATGACCAGGATCTTCGCGTCGAGAGAGATCGCTTTCGCGATCTCGATGATCTGCTGGTCGGCGATCGAGAGACCTTCGGCGACCCGATCGGGGTCGATCGGCACGCCCAGCCGAGCGAACAGGTCGCTGGCATCTGAGCGCATCTTCTGGCGATCGACGAGCCCGAGGCGATTTCGTGGCTGCCGCCCGATGAAGATGTTCTCGGCGACGGTGAGGTCGGGGAACAGGGTGGGTTCCTGATAGATCACCGAGATCCCCGCGGACTTCGCAGCAGCTGCATCCCTGAAGCGGGTCGGTTCGCCCGCGGAGCAGGATCTGCCCTGAATCAGGCTGGTAGATGCCGGCGATGATCTTGACCATCGTGGACTTTCCCGCGCCGTTCTCCCCGACCAGTGCGTGGATCTCGCCGCTGCGAATATCGACGCTTCCGTCGGCGAGGGCGACGACTGAGCCGAATGACTTGGCGACGGTCCGCAGTTCGAGGACCGCAGTCCTATCGGTGCCGGGGGGATTCGACATTGCTTTACCTATGCTCGACGCTGAGTGATTGAATCGTTTTAATACGAACGGTCGGATGCACTCTATGAGAATCGCAAACGCAGAGTCAAGAGGACCGCGGCAGATTTTTGTAACGATTCAACGGTCAGGTCGGCGAGATGGCATTATTGAACAGTTCAATGACGATCGACCAGACACAGCGAAGGAACGGCCCATGGCTGCGGTGAGCGTACGGGATGTCGCCCAGCGCGCGGGTGTGTCAGTCGGCACCGTCTCCAACGTCATGAACCGGCCGGACAAGGTGTCCCCGGCGACCATCGAAAGCGTGAAACGCGCCATCTCCGAACTGGGGTTCGTGCGAAATGACGCGGCGCGGCAGCTTCGCGCCGGCCGAAGCCGTGCGGTCGGCCTGGTCATCCTCGATGTCGGCAACCCGTTCTTCGCCGAGCTCGCGCGCGGTGCCGAAGACCAGGCCGCGCGGGCCGGTTTCTCGATCATCCTGGGCAACAGCGACGAGAAGGCGGATCGCGAGTCGCGCTATCTCGACCTGTTCGAGGAACAGCGGATGCACGGTGTGCTGATCTCACCGTTCGGCGAGGTCACGGGGCGGCTGCGGCGACTTCGCGAGCGCGGAATCCCCGCCGTGCTCGTCGACCGCACGTCGCCCGACTCGTCGTTCAGCTCGGTCTCGGTCGATGACATTGCCGGCGGCCGGCTCGCGGTCGAGCACCTCATCGCCATCGGCCGTCGCCGAATCGCATTCGTGGGAGGGCCGATGGAGATCCGCCAGGTCACCGACCGCCTCGAGGGTTCTCGCAGGGCTACGGCGGCGCACCCCGGCATCTCGCTCGAAGTTCTCGAGACCGGCAGCCCTGAGCGTTGCGGAGGGCCAGTGCTGTCGGCGGCCGCAATCCTCGAGCGCCCTCGCGCACGAACGACCCGACGCGATATTCGCGGCGAACGACCTCATCGCGGTCGGCCTGCTGCAGGCCCTCTACATGCAGGGATCGGTGCGTCGTGCCCGACGAGATCGCCCTCATCGGGTACGACGACATCAGTTTCGCCCAGGCCTCCGTCGTGCCGTTGTCGTCGATTCGGCAGCCGAGCGCCCTCATCGGCGCGACGGCCGTCGACATCCTGCTCGAGGAGGCCGACGACCCCGACCTGAGCGGCCGTGCAAATCGTGTTCCAGCCCGAACTCGTGATTCGCGACAGCACCGTCCCATCCCCGCAACCGCACCCCTGACGATCGAGTGCGCTTCCGACGCCTGCGCCGGCCGTTCGGCACCCGAGTCAGGAGCCCCTTCGCCGAGCCCGCCGACACGCGCGCGAGAAACGATCGAAACATCGCCGCAACACCGCGAGGCTAGGCTCTGGCTATGGGTGACCTGTTCGACGGCTACGGCAGCGTCGCCACGCGCAGCACGGCGACGCGAAGCAAGGCTGCGCCGGCGTTCGACGAGATGTTCGAGTCGAAGGCCGTAGCGCGCAAGTCGTACAAAGAGATCTACGCGGCGCTCGCGCGGATGACGCAGGAAGAACTGCGCGGCCGCACCGACGCCCTCGGCGCCAGCTACCTCGCGCAGGGCGTCACGTTCGACTTCGCCGGCGAGGAGCGACCGTTCCCGCTCGACGCTGTTCCGCGCGTCATCGACCAGGCCGAGTGGACCAGCGTCGAGGCGGGAATCGCCCAGCGCGTGCGAGCGCTCGAGCGATTCCTCGCCGACATCTACGGCGCCGCAGCTCGCGGTGCGGGACGGCGTCATCCCGGCCGCGCTCGTCACCTCGTCGAGCCACTTCCACCGCGAGGCCGCGGGCATCGTCGGCGCCAACGGCGTGCGCATCCAGGTCTGCGGCATCGACCTCATCCGCGACGAGGCCGGCACCTGGCGGGTGCTCGAAGACAACGTGCGCGTGCCGAGCGGCGTCAGCTACGTCATCTCCAACCGCCGCGTCATGGCGCAGACCCTGCCCGAGCTGTTCGTGAGCATGAAGGTGCGGCCGGTCGGCGACTACCCCAACAAGCTGCTTCGCAGGCGCTGCAGGCCTCGGCGCCCGAAGGCGTCGAGGACCCCACCGTCGTCGTGCTCACGCCCGGGCGTCTTCAACTCGGCCTACTACGAGCACACGCTGCTCGCGCGCCTGATGGGCGTCGAGCTCGTCGAGGGGCGCGACCTGTTCTGCTCCGGCGGACGCGTGTGGATGCGCACCACCGCCGGCCCGACCCGCGTCGACGTCATCTACCGCCGGGTCGACGACGAATTCCTCGACCCGCTGCAGTTCCGCGCAGACTCGATGCTCGGCAGCCCGGGACTGCTGCTCGCGGCCCGCCTCGGCAACGTCACCATCGCGAACGCGGTCGGCAACGGCGTCGCCGACGACAAGCTGGTCTACACCTACCTGCCCGACCTCATCCGGTACTACCTCGCCGAGGATCCGCTGATCCCGAACGTCGACACCTGGCGCCTCGAGGATCCGGGTGCGCTCGAGGAGGTGCTCGACCGACTCGACGAACTCGTCGTCAAGCCGGTCGACGGCTCGGGCGGCAAGGGTCTCGTCGTCGGGCCGGCCGCCTCGCAAGAAGGAGCTCGACGAACTGCGCGCGCGGCTCATCGCCGACCCGCGCGGATGGATCGCGCAGCCCGTCGTGCAGCTGTCGACCATCCCGACCCTCGTCGATGCGGGCATGCGCCCGCGTCACGCCGACCTGCGCCCGTTCGCCGTCAACGACGGCAAGGATGTCTGGGTGCTGCCGGGCGGCCTGACCCGGGTCGCGCTGCCCGAGGGCGAGCTCGTCGTCAACAGCTCGCAGGGCGGCGGATCGAAAGACACCTGGGTCGTCGGGCAGGACCCGCTGCTGACCACGCGGCACAACATCCAGGGCCTCGTCGCCGACCAGGCCGCCGCCACCAGCTCGATCTCGATCATCCTCACCGGGCGACCACGTGCAGGACCACTCGCCGCTGGATTCGCCCGCGCAACGACCAGGAGCAGCAGCAGCAACAGGCTCGCACAGCACCGGCGGTCAGTCGCCTCGCGAGCCGGACTGGAACCGATCGACGCGCCTCGAGCGGCGGGGAGACGCCATGCTGAGCCGCATCGCCGAGAGCCTGTTCTGGATCGGGCGCTACATCGAGCGCACCGACGGCACCGCGCGCATCCTCGACGTGCACCTGCAGCTGCTGCTCGAGGACCCGTGGATCGAAGAGGACCTCGCCTGCCGCTCGCTGCTCAGCGTGATGGGCGCCGAGATGCCGCCCGAGGACGCGCGCGCTCACCCGCGCCGACGTGCTCGCGATCCTCGCCGTCGATCGCACGCAGCCGGCATCCATCGCCTACTCGCTCAACGCCGCCCGCGAGAACGCCCGCCGCGCCCGCGAGGTCATCTCGACCGAGCTGTGGGAGGTGCTCAACACCACGCGCGCGCGGATGCCGCGCAAGGTGTCGAGCGACAAGGTGCACGAGTTCTTCGGCTGGGTGCGCGAGCGCTCGGCGCTCGCCGTCGGCATCATCGAGTCGGCGACGAGCCGGGATGAGGCGTGGCTGTTCTTCACGCTCGGCCGCAGCATCGAGCGCGCGGACATGACCGCGCGACTGCTGGCCACCCGCTCGCTGACCGAGGCGAGCGGGCCGTCGTGGACGACCATCCTGCGCAGCGTCGGCGCGTACGAGGCCTACCTGCGCACCTACCGCGGTGTGCCGAGCGCGCGAAACGCGGCCGAGTTCCTGCTGCTCGATCGGCTGTTCCCGCGGAGTATTCTCTTCTCCGTGACCCGCGCCGAGCAGTGCATGCGCGACATCGAGCCCCGCACCGACCGGGTCGGGGTCAGCGACCAGGCGCTGCGCCTTCTCGGCCAGATCCGCAGCGAGCTCGAGTTCCGGCCCGATCGCCGAGATCCTCGACGACCTGACCCGCCACATGGACAACGTGCAACTCGCGACCAGCGCCGCCTCAGAGGCGATCCGCCAGCGCTACTTCCCGACCAACGCTGCGCCGAACTGGGTGCGGGAGAATTCGTGAACCGTCTGCGCATCAAGCACATGACGGGCTTCCACTACAAAGGCGACGTCACGGCGTCGTACAACGAAGCCCGGATGCTGCCCGCATCGACGGAGGGCCAGCTCGTGCTGTTCTCCAACCTCGACATCCTGCCGATCTCGAGCCAGCACTCCTACGTCGACTACTGGGGCACGCGGGTCTCGTCGTTCGAGATCCTCACCCCGCACAAGGAGCTCGCGCTGACGGCGACGAGCCTCGTCGAGGTGCGTCCGCGCGAGCATCCGGAGCACCGGCTCGGCTGGGATGACCTCGCCGATGCGGCCGCCGCCGCGACCGAGTACGTCGAGCAGCTCGAAGCAGACCCGGCGCACCGAGCCGCCGGCCGAGGTCGCGCAACTGGCGGCGGGCATCCTCGCCGACGTCCGACGACCCGTGCGATGCGGCGCTCGCGCATCTGCACGATGATCGGCGACTCGGTCGAGTACATGCAGGGCGTGACGGGCGTGCACACGACGGCCGCTGAGGCCTGGGCCGGCCGCCGCGGCGTCTGCCAGGACATCGCGCACCTCGCGCTCGGCGCGCTGCGGTCGGTCGGCATCCCGGCGCGCTACGTGTCGGGCTACCTGCACCCGAAGCCGGATGCCGCGATCGGCGAGACCGTCGCGGGCGAGTCGCACGCCTGGGTCGAGTGGTTCTGCGGCTCGTGGCGCGGCTTCGACCCCACCAACCTGATCGACATCGGCGACCGGCACGTCACGGTCGGCCACGGGCGCGACTACAACGACGTGGCGCCGCTGCGCGGCGTCTACGCCGGCCCGTCCAGCTCGTCGCTGTTCGTCACCGTCGAGATCACCCGCGAGGCCTGACCTCCCCGCCGCCCCCTAACGGTTGTGCAGGAGTTACCCGCCCCAAATCACATTTCTTCTGGAAGAAACGCGGATTCGAGTGACGACTCCTGCACAACCGTTAGGTGGATGATCAGGCGCGGGCGGTCTCGCGCGATCGCAGGTCTTTGCGCAGGATCTTGCCCGCGGTCGACTTCGGGATGACGTCGATGAACTCGACCCGGCGCACCTTCTCGTGCGGGGCCACCTTCGCCGTGACGAAGTCCATGACCTCGGTCTCGGTGAGCTCCTCGCCCTGCTGGATGACGACGAACGCCTTCGGGATCTCCTGGCCGTCGTCGTCGAGCACGCCGATGACGGCGGCGTCCGCGATCTTCGGGTTGCGTGAGCAGCAGCGACTCGAGGACGGCCGGGGCGACCTGGTAGCCCTTGTACTTGATGAGCTCCTTGAGCCGGTCGACGATGCGGTAGATGCCGTTCGAGTCGACGGTCGCGATGTCGCCGGTGTGCAGCCAGCCGTCTTCGGTCGAGGGTGGCCCTGGTGGCCTCCTCGTTGTTGAGGTAGCCCATCATGATGTTGGGGCCCTTGCACATCAGCTCGCCGGGTTCGCTGACGCCGGACTCCGGCTGCGGGATCTCTTCGCCCGTCTCCGGGTCGACGAGCTTCGACTCGAGGTTCGGGATGGCCAGGCCGATCGACGACAGCGAGATGTCGTCGCGGTCGAGCGGGATGGTGTGCGAGACGGGGCTGGTCTCGGTCATGCCGTAGCCCTGGCGCACCGTGGTGTTCGAGGCGCTTGGCGACCGCGCCGGCGAGGTTCTCGTCGAGCGCGGCGGCGCCCGAGAAGATCGCCTTGACCGACGAGAGGTCGTACTGGTCGACGATCGGATGCTTGGCCAGCGCGACCGCGATGGGCGGGGCGATGAACAGCCAGGTGCACTTCTGCTCCTGGATGATGCGCAGGAACTCGGGCAGGTCGAAGCGCGGCATCGTGACGAGTGTCGACCGCGTCTTGAGGGCGAAGTTGAGCAGCACCGTCAGGCCGTAGATGTGGTAAAACGGCAGCACCGCGAGCACGACATCGCCCGTCTCGCACGCCGATGTTGGGCTCGCTCTGGGCGACGTTGGCGACGAGGTTGCGGTGGGTGAGCATGACACCCTTCGGGCGGCCGGTGGTGCCCGACGAGTAGGGCAGCACGGCCAGGTGCGTCGCCGGGTCGAACGAGACCTCGGGCGGGGTGGCCTGCTCCATGATCAGGTCTCGTGAGCGACGGGTGGCCGTCGGCGCCGTCCATCACGATGAGGTGGTCGTCGGCGATGCCGACCTCGGCTGCGGCGGCCTTCGCGCCGGGCAGCAGCGGCAGACACGGTGAACAGCCAGGTCGCGCCGGCATCCTTCAGCTGGTTGGCGATCTCCTCGGCCGTGTAGAGCGAGTTGATGGTCGTGACGACGGCGCCGGCCCGCAGGATGCCGTGGAACACGACCGCGAAGGCGGGAGCGTTCGGGCACAGCAGGCCGATCGTGGTCTCGGTGTTCACGCCGCGCGCGGCGAGAGCGCCCGCCACGGCATTGATCTGGGCGACCAGCTGGCCGTAGTGGTCTTCGCCCCGCTGGTGCCGTCGACGAGCGCGGAGACCTCGAGCTCCTCGGGTTCGAGCGAACCGAACAGGAAGTCGTAAATGCTGAGGTTCGGGATCTCGACGTCGGGGAACGTGCTTCGGGTCATTGCGGCTATCTCCTTTGACAGACGGGTTGCGAGCGCTCTTCGTGAAACCGTATCGCTTTGCTCCATTCCACTACCTGTGAACGCAATAAGCGAGGGGTTATACCCGCGTTGAATCGCGATCTCGGTGGTGGTGAGGTCTTCCGCGAGGCGCTTGCGGGATCGCACGCGGGTGTCGTGGTTGTAGCTGAATGCGAGCCCGAACCGCGCCGTGTGCGTCGCGGTGGATGCGCAGGCGGTTGGTCACGATCATCCAGGCCGAGCGCGACGCCGGCCGCCGCGAAGCCGGATGCCGCGCCGACGACGATCGCCCAGCGCGGACCCGCGAGGTTGGCCACCCAGCCCACGAGCGGTGCGCCGAGGGGTGTCGTGCCGGCGAAGATCGCCATGTAGAGCGCCATGACGCGACCGCGCATGTCCGGCGCGGTGGTGGTCTGCACGTACGCGTTGGCGCTCGTCATCATGGTCAGCGCGCTCAGGCCGACGACGATGAGCACGAGCGCGAACGCTCCAGTAGGTGGGCATGAGCGCGGACGCGAGCATGGAGAGCCCGAAGCCGAGCGAGGCGAGCCCGATGACGACGACCCGCGGCTTCTCGCGCCGCGCGGCCATCAGCGCACCGAGCACCGAGCCGATGGCCATGACCGACGACAGCAGGCCGTACCCGTTGGCGCCCTGGTGGAACGCGAGGGCCATGGTCGAGGTGAAGATGGGAAAGTTGACGCCGAATGTTCCGACCAGCGACATCATGACGAGCACGATGACGATGTCGGGCCGTCGAGCCGACGTAGCGCCAGCCCTCCCGGATCTGGCCGCGCTTGCGGGGCGGCGCGACTGGATGGCCGCAGCTCGGCGACGTGCATCAGGGCGAGCGCGGCGATGGTCGCGCCGAAGCTGGCCGCGTTGATCAGGAACACCCAGCCGGAGCCGATCACCGCGATGAGGATGCCCGCGACTCCGGGCCCGATGAGCCGGGCGCCGTTGAAGGATGCCGAGTTCAGTGCGACCGCGTTGGGGATCTGCTTCTCGTCGACGATCTCGGAGATGAAGGTCTGTCGCACGGGCATGTCGATCGCTGAGACGACGCCCAGGGCGAAGGCGAACGCGTAGACCTCCCACAGTGTCGCCGAGTTGGTCACGACGAGCAGGCCGAGACCCGAGGCCGAGGATGCCCATGGCGAGCTGCGTGAAGAACAGCATGTGCCGTCGGTTGACGCGGTCGGCGATGAGCCCGGCGATGGGCATCATGAGCAGCACCGGGCCGAACTGCAGGGCGAGCGTGACTCCGACGGCCGCGGCGTCGTTGTGGGTGAGCTTGGTGAGGACGATCCAGTCCTGGGCGGTGCGCTGCATCCACGTGCCCGACGTTCGACACGAACGCGCCGATGAAGAAGAGCCGGAAGTTGTAGATGCCGAGAGAGCGGAACGTGCGGATCACGAGTCGGCGATCTTCTCGCAGGATTGCGAGCGACTGGTCGACGATCGATGCGTTGCTCGGCGGTGAGGCCGGCGAGCTGCTGGGTGAACCAGGCGTCGCGCTTGCGTTGCGTTTCGGCGATGAAGGTTCGACCGGCGGGCGAGAGGTCGATCGATACTTTGCGGCCGTCATCCTCGGCGCTGACCCGGGTGACCAGCCCCGCTGTCACGAGCGCGTTGATGGTGCGGTTCATGCTGGGAGGCGTGACTCGTTCGTGCTCGCTGAGCGACGCCGAGTGTCTGCGGCCCGTCGTTGTTGAGCGCGAACAGCACGGCGCGCTGGCCTTCGGTGACGGATTCGTCGCTCTGCATGGAACGGATGCGGCGGGCGAGTCGCTGGATCGTGAGCCGGAGCTCCTGATCGTCGCGGTTCTGTGCCGGTGTCAGTCATCATTACTTAGCATAGCAAATTAGCTACGCTAAGTATTCCCTCGTACGCGGGCACCGACTCGCAATACCATGGTGCCAGGCGAGGAGGCTCCGGATGGCCACGACAGCAGTTCAGCGAGACCGACCGCACGTTCGTCGACGCCCAGGGCGTGACGATCCACTACTACGTCTGGTCGGCGCCGAAGCCGAAGGGCGTCGTGCAGATCGCCCACGGGCTCGGCGAGTACGCCGACCCGCTACGAGCAGCTCGCCCAGGCCCTCGTCGCCGCCGGCTACTCCGTCTACGCGGACGACCACCGCGGCCACGGCCGGACGGGCGTCGAGCAGTACCGGGGCGACATGAAGCAGCATGGGACGCCTCGGGCCCGGGCGGCCTGCGAGCGACCATCGAGGAGGTGCGCCAGCTGACCGCGCATCGTGCGCGCCGAGAACCCGGGTGCTCCGGTCGCCCTGCTCGGGCACAGCTGGGGCTCGCTCATGGCGCAGACGATCCTCAACCACCACGCGGACGACTACGACGCCGCCGTGCTCACCGGCACCGCCTACCGCCGGCCGGGCAGCATGAACGCCGGCCAGCTGAACGCGAGGCACAAGCACCTCGGAACGACCGGGTTCGAGTGGCTCAGCCGCGACCCCGCGGTCTCGCAGGCGTTCCTGGATGACCCGCTCACCTTCTATGCGGACACCCTCAAGCTCTTCGGGCTCGTCGACGGACTGCGGCTGTTCGGCGTCCCGACGAAGCACATCGGCAAGGACCTGCCGCTGCTGATCGCCATCGGCAGCGACGACTCGCTGGGTGGCGAGAAGAGCGTGCGCACCCTGGCCGAGAAGTACATCTCCCGCTCGAGGCTGACCGATGTCGAGGTGATCGTCTACGACGGCGCCCGCCACGAGATCTTCAACGAGACCAACCGCGCCGAGGTGACCGCCGACCTCGTCGCCTGGCTCGACGAGCGCCTCGCAAAGTCCTGACCGGGTGAGGGGCGCCGGGCGAGATTACGCTGGAACCATGCACGGTGAATTCAAGGTTCCTGGCGGCAAGCTCGTCGTCGTCGATCTCGAGGTGATCGACGGCGTCATCCGCGATTTCCATCTCGCCGGCGACTTCTTCCTCGAGCCCGACAGCGCGCTCGAGGCGATCGACGCGGCGGTCAACGGCCTGCCCGCCGACTCCGACGCCAAGCACCTCACCGAGAGCGATCGCGGTCGGCGCTGCCGAAGGACGCCGTGCTGCTCGGCTTCACCGCGGAGTCGGTCGCGACGACCATCCGCCGGGCGCTGGCCCAGGCCACCAGTTTCACCGACTACCAGTGGGAGATCATCCACGGCAAGTCCGAGCGGCCGCAGCTGCAGATGGCGCTCGACCAGGTGCTGGCCGAGGAGGTGGGTGAGGGTCGGCGCGGCCCGACGCTGCGCATCTGGGAGTGGGACCAGCCCGCCGTCGTGATCGGCAGCTTCCAGTCGGTGCGCAACGAGGTCGACCTCGAGAACGCCGAGAAGTACGGCTTCCAGGTCGTTCGCCGCATCAGCGGGGGCGGCGCCATGTTCATGGAGGCCGGTTCGGTCATCACGTACTCGATCTACGCTCCGGCCGACCTGGTGCAGGGCATGAGCTTCGCCGACTCCTACGCGTTCCTCGACGAGTGGGTCATCGTCGCGCTGAAGTCGCTCGGCATCGACGCGTTCTACCAGCCGCTCAACGACATCACGAGCCCCAAGGGCAAGATCGGCGGCGCCGCGCAGAAGCGCCTCGGCACCGGCGCCGTGCTGCACCACGTCACCATGAGCTACGACATGGACGGCGACAAGATGGTCGAGGTGCTGCGCATCGGCCGCGAGAAGATGAGCGACAAGGGCACCCGCAGCGCCAACAAGCGCGTCGACCCGCTGCGCAGCCAGACCGGGCTGTCGCGCGCCGAGATCATCGACGCGCTGATCGCGACCTTCACGAAGCTGTACGGTTCGACACCGCGGCGAGATCACGGCCGACGAGCGCGCGAAGGCCGAGCAGCTCGTCACCGAGAAGTTCGGCACCGAGGAGTGGCTCTACCGCGTGCCCTGACTGTCAGCGCGTGAGCAGGTCCTGGTAGTCGGGATGCTCAGAAACCCATCGGCTCACGAACGGGCACTGCGCGACGACGCGGTAGTCGGTGTGGGTGCGGACCTGGTCGAGAGCTTCCCGCACCAGCCTGCCGCCGAGGCCGTGCTCGCGCTGGTCGCTGAGGATTTCGGTGTGGGTGAAGATGATCTCGTGGTCGGTCAGTTCGTAGGCCGAGTACCCGGCGAGCTCACCGTCGATCACGAGTTCGAAGCGATCGAGTTCCTGGTTCTGAACGACATCCGACATGCGTCCACCCTAGGACGACTGGCGCACGATCAGGCTCGTCGGCAGGATCGTGACCTGCTGCACGGGTTCGTGCTGGATGAGCTTCACCAGCACCTCGGCCATGGTCGCGCCGAGCTCGACGGATGGCTGGTGCACGGTGGTGAGCGGCGGCGTCGCGGTCAGCCCGAAGTAGTTGTCGTCGAAGCCGACGACGGCGATGTCATCCGGAACGGTGAGCCCGTGCTCGCGGATGGCCGTGTACGCCCCCACCGCCATCTGGTCGTTGGCGGCGACGATCGCGTCGATGGGAACCCCGCGTGAGAGCAGCCTGCGCATGGCCTCCGCACCGGATTCCGGCGTGAAGTCGCCGTACTCGACGAGGTCGGTGTTCTCCATCCCGTAGCGGCGCACCGCCTGGCGCCAGCCCTCGAGACGGTCGAGCCCGGGCGGCATGTCCTGCGGGCCGGCGATGACGCCGATCGACTTGCGCCCGCGCTCGATCAGGTGGTCGATCGCGCCGCGCTCGCCGGCGATGTCGTCGACGCCGACGAAGTAGCTGCTCGCCGCCGCGTCTCGGCCTGCAGCGGACGGCCCGCGTAGACCACGGGCAGGCGTGCGCTCGAGGTGCGCGTAGGAGTGGTCGCCGCTGTGGTGCGAGACGATGAGGGCGCCGTCGACGTTGCCGCCCATGAGGTAGCGCCGCGTCTTGTCGGGCCGCGACTCGACCGCGATCATCATGTTGAGGGTGTACTCGGTGTTGGCGAGGTACATCGCGACGCCCTGCACGATGGAGGCGAAGAACGGGTCGCCGAAGACCATGGCTGTCGACTCGGGGATGACCAGGGCGATCACCTGCGTGCGACGGGACGCGAGCGAGCGCGCGGCCCGGTTGGGAACGTAGTTGAGTTCCTCGATCGCGGCCTGCGACGGCCGACGAGCACGTCGGCGGTGACGCTGGTTGAGCCGTTGACGACGCGCGACACCGTCGACCGCGACACCCCGGCGCGCGCGGCGACCATCTCGAGGGTGGGCACGGTCGGGTCGGCGTCAATACTCAGACGTCATCACACACGCCCTTCATCAGGCCTCCATGCTAGCGGGCCACCGGTTTAGACGGCCGCAGCGCGGCCGCCCTGCACGGTCAGCACGGCCTGCGCGGTCGCCCGCGCGATGATGCGCGCATACTGCAGCCCGCTGTCCTTGATGATGCGTTCCTGGGTGTCGTAGTCGACGCGCACGACGCCGAAGCGCTTGCCGTAGCCCCACGCCCACTCGAAGTTGTCGAGCAGCGACCAGACGAAGTAGCCGCGAACGTCCGCGCCGTCCGCGATCGCGTCGCCGACGGCGCCGATGTGCTGCACGATGTACGACTCGCGCTCGGTGTCGTGCACCGCGCCGTCGCTCGACACGGTGTCCTCGTACGCGGCGCCGTTCTCGGTGATGTAGAGCGGCGGCAGGTTCGGGTATTCGTGGCCGAGGCGGACGAGCAGCGTGTGGAGTCCGGCCGGGTTGACCTCCCAGCCCATCGACGTGCGCGGCAGCCCGCGCAGCGGGAACGTCACGAACTCGCTTCCGACCAGCGACGAACTGGTCGGTCGGCTGGTCGGCTTGAACTCGCGCTCGTCGGCGACGGTGGTCGGATGCCCGCTCACGGCGTCGTCGTGGTAGTGGTTGACGCCCAGGAAGTCGATGGGCGCATTGATGGTCTCGAGGTCGCCGGGCTGGATGACCTCCGCGAGACCGAAGTCCGCGACATCCTGCAGCAGGTCGTCCGGGTAGGAGCCCTCGAGGATGGGGTTCGAGGAATGCGCGGTTCCAGAGGGCGTCGACGCGACGCGCGGCGTCGACGTCGACCGGGTCGTTCGCGTTGTGCCGGGATCGCGTTGGTCAGGTTGAGCGTGATGCCGAGCTGGATCGGGCCTGCCGGCCGCCTCGCTCGTTTCGCGCAGCGAGCGCACCGACGAGTCCGTGCCCGAGGTGCTGGTGGTGCAGGGCCGCGAGCGCCGCGGCGGGCTCCTGGCGTCCCGGGCGCGTGGTCGCCGGCGGCGTAGCCGATGAGCGAGGAGCACAGCGGCTCGTTGAAGGTGGTCCAGTGCGACACCCGGTCGCCGAGTGCCTCGTAGACGACGTTCGCGTAGTCGAGGTAGCGGTAGGCGGTGTCGCGGTTCGGCCATCCGCCGTTCTCTTCGACGGCCTGCGGCAGGTCCCAGTGGTAGAGGGTCAGCCAGGGCAGGATGCCGGCGCCGAGCAGCTCGTCGACGAGCGACGAGTAGAAGTCGAGCGCCTTGCTGGTTGACCGGTCCGTCGTCCGGCTTGATGCGCGCCCAGCTGGTCGAGAACCGGTAGGACTGCAGGCCGAGCTGCTTCATCAGGGCGACGTCGGCGGGCATGCGGTGGTAGTGGTCGTCCGCGAGCTCGGGGGTGTCGCCGTTCTGCACGGCATCCGGGATGCGGGCGAAGTGGTCCCAGATGGAGTCGGTCTTGCCGTCTTCGTGCGCCGCGCCCTCGATCTGGGCGGCCGCGGTCGCGGCGCCCCACAGGAAGCCGTCTGGCCAGGTGATGTGGTCGGGCGTGCTCACGAGATATCTGTCCGTTCGTTTCTTGGGGGGCTGGTGAGCTGGCGGTTACTTGACCGCGCCGGCGCTGAGGCCCGCGACGAAGTTTCGCTGGAGCAGCAGGAAACCGACGACGATCGGCACGCTGACGACGAGCGATGCAGCCATGATCTGGTTCCAGAAGACGGCGGTCTCGCGACGAGTACTCGGTGAGCCCGACGGCCAGCGTGCGCAGGTTCTGGAACTGGCCGGTGAACGCCTGGGCGAACAGCAGCTCGCCCCACGCCGTGATGAAGGAGTAGACGATGACGGCGACGACGCCGGGTCGAGCGACCGGAAGGATGACCCGGAACAGCGTGGTCAGCGCGGAGGCGCCATCCACCTTCGCCGCCTCGTCGAGGTCGCGCGGGATGTTGTCGAAGTAGCCGGTGAGCATCCAGATCGCGAACGGGCAGCGTGAACGTCAGGTAGGTGATGATCAGGCCCCACAGGTTGCCGACGAGCGGGATGCCGGTCGCCGTGTGGATGTTGACGAAGATGATGTACAGCGGCAGCAGGAACAGGATGCCGGGGAACATCTGCGTGGACAGCACCGCGGTGGTGAACACCGAGCGGCCGCGGAAGCGCCAGCGCGAGACACCGTACGCGGCGAAGATCGCGATGATCACGCTGGCGACGCTCGCGATGGTCGAGACGAAGAAGCTGTTCGCGAAGTACTGCGCGAGCGGCACCGTGGTCCAGATGTCGATGAACGGCTGGATGGTGAACGTGGTCGGCCACCAGGTCCAGGTGCTCTGCACGTCGGCGAGCGGCTTCACGGATGACGTGATCATCACGTAGAGCGGGAAGATCACGAAGATCGACAGGATGACGATGACGATGACGCGGAAGGTCTTGAATCCAACTGTTTCACGCACGAGTGGACCTCCGGTTGACGAAGAGCAGGTATGCCGACGGACACGATCAGAAGGAACACGCAGCAGCAGCGTCGACATGGAGGCACCGAATCCGAAGTTCAGGTCGGTGAACGAGTTGTTGTAGATGTGGAACGAGATGAGGTCGCCGGCGGGAGGTCTGCCCTCGCCGAACAGGATGGCCGGATCGTTGTAGTCGTTGAAGGTCCAGAGGAACAGCACCAGCACGAGCACGCGGTTGACCCCGCCGAGCTCGGGAAGGGTGATCGACGCGCCACTGCCGGAACGGCTTCGCGCCGTCGAGCGCAGATGCCTCGTAGAGGTCTTCGTTGATGGTCTGGAGGCCCGCCATCAGCATCAGGAACGCGAACGGCCAGGTGCGCCAGATCGCGACGATGACGACGGAGACGAAGGCGTTCGGGCCGATGAGCCAGAACGGCTGGCTGGTCGCGCTGGCCAGGTGCAGGTCGACCAGGATCTGGTTGAGCACGCCGGTCTGCTGCTGGAAGATGAACTTCCACGCGATGATGCCCGCGTACATCGGGATCGCGTAGGGGATGAGGAACAGCGTGCGGAAGATCGCGCGGCCGCGGAAGGTGCGCTGCAGGGCGACGGCAGCGGACATCCCGAGCCGACCATGACACCGCGACGACGATGACCGTGAAGCCTGCCGTGACGCCGAACGACTGAGAGCAGTGCGGCGCCCTGGGCGTTGGTCGTGCTGAGGGCGATCTGGTAGTTGCCGATGCCGGCGAACGGCGCGGAAGACCAGTTGGCGATGGATGCGCTGGTCAGCTTGAGAAAGCTGATCCAGATTCCGGTGACCATCGGTGTGAAGTGGATGAGCAGTTCGAAGACGACCGCGGGGGCGATCAGTGCGTAGGGCAGCCAGCGCTTGGACTGGTGCCGCCTGGCGTTGGCCGGTCCACTTCGTTGTGGGGCCGGCTGTGAAGTCGTGGGGGGCAGTGCGGGTGGTGCAGTTGTGATCGCCATGAACTCGGCGTGCCTTTCTAGGAGGAGGTGTGCGCCACTCTCGGACGGCGGGAGGCGGTCTCCAGCCTCCCGCAGTCCGAGCGAGTTGGGCACGGCCTCGGTCGAGCGGGGGCGCAGGAAGAGGAGACTGCGCCCCCGGCCGAATCCGGGGAGGTTGTTACTGCGTTGCCGCGGTCTTGTCCTGCGCCGTCTGCAGCGCTGCCTTCACGTCGGCGGCGGTAACGGTTCCGCCTGTTGCGATGGTGGCGAACAATCCGCTGACCGCTGCTCCGACGTTCTGCTCGAACGCACCCTCCGACTTGACCAGCGGGTACGGTGCTGCCTGCGTGTCATAGACCTTCGGAAGACCGACTCGAACGCCTTGTCCGACGCGAAGTTCGGCGTGACGCCCTTCACGACAGGGATCGTGCCGTACGGGCGACCGATGGCTGCCTGAGCGTACGAGCCGGTCATGAACTTGATGAACTCAAGGTCGGCCTTCTGGTTCTTCGAGTTCTTGAAGATCGAGAGGTTGATGCCCTGGATTCCGCTGTTGATCTGCTTGCCGCCCTGCGGTGCCGGGATGTTCGAGACGCCGTACGCGCTCGGGTCCATTCCGTCTGCCGTCAGCGAGGTGTTGCCGTTGTTCTGGTTGACGATCATCGCGACCTTGCCCTTGGCGAAGTCGGCGGATGCCTCGGTGCCGTTGGTGTACTCCGCGTCGGCCGTTGCTGACGACGCCTGTCGTCCTGCATCAGGTTGAGGTAGCGCAGCACACCGTTGACGTTGGCGTCGATGTGAAGGTGGGGTTGCCCGACGAGTCGTACCACGATCCGCCGTTCTGCTCACCGGTGATGAACGCGAAGTGCACGTTCTCGGTGTAGCTGCCGGCCTCGAGGCCGATGCCCTCGACACCGCCGCGTGGTCAGCTTCTTGGCGTCGGCTGACGAGTTCTTCCCAGGTGGTGGGTGGGCCGCTGATGCCGGCCTTCTGGAACAGGGCCTTGTTGTAGAACAGGCCGTAGGCGAGACCGATGTAGGGCACCGAGGTCGGGGCCTGGCCGGCGAGACCGCCGGTCGCGAGTGCGCTCGGGATGAACTTGGACGTTCCGCCGATGGCGGTGGCGGCGCTGCCGGTGAACGGCACGAACGCGCCGGTCGCGGCGAGGTAGGGCGCCCAGGTGTTACCGATGTTCAGCACGTCGGGGCCGGAGCCGGACGAGACCGCGTTGTTGATGTTGTTCTGCAGGTCGCCCCAGCCGATGACCTCGAGGTTGACCTTGATGCCGGTCTCCTTGGTGAAGTGGGCGAGGATCGGCGTGAGGATCTTCACGTCGGCGGCGGTGGTCGTGCCGGACTGGTTGCTTGCCCAGTAGGTGATGGTCGAGCCGGAAACGCCGCTCGAGGTGCTGCTGCCGCCGCTGCTGCTGCAGCCAGTGGCGACTAGTGCGAGAGAAACTGCGCCGACGAGTGCGGCGGACAGCTTGGTGCGTCGTGAGAACTTCACGGTCACTCCTTTGTGTGCGTGGATAGGGGAGACCCTGGGGAGCGCACGCGTGGTCGTGAGAGCGCTCTCACAAGATCGAGCTAACACTAAGTATCGGTGCTCCGTTCTGTCAAGACATTTTTGGGAGCGCTCCCAAATTAGCTCTTCCCGGCGGGCTCCGGCTGCGCTCCCGCGGCAATTACGGCGATTCGAGCCGTGTCGAGGTCGGGGGCGAGACCCGAACTGAGCGTGTTGGCGGCCCTCGTCGCGAGAATCGCCTCATCGGATCCGCCACCTCCTGGATGGCCGACTTCGCCCTCAGCGGCGTCGCCTTCAGGAAGAACGTGAGCACGAATGCGACCGCGACGACACCGAGGCTGACCCAGAATCCGACCACCATCGCCTCGGAGAAACCGGTGAGGAAGGGCGCCTTCAGCACGTGGCTCGCCGTATTGAGAAACGAGGTGTCGCCGTCGAGCGACCCGGTCGTGCCGTTACCGGGCTTCTTGCCGGCGGCCAGTGCCTTCAGCAGCGGGTCGTAAATGGTGGTCATGATCGCCGCGTTGTTCTTCGCGCCGGCGATCGACGGGGTCGACGCGGCCTTGATCGCCGCGACGCCCGCCGGGCTCGAGAAGGCGCCCGCGATCTTGTCGCCGATGGTCGAGAACACGACGGAGAAGATCACGGCGACACCCAGCGTGCCTCCGACCTGCCGGAAGAAGGTAGACGACGACGTTGCCACACCGATGTCCCGCGGTCCCACGGCGTTCTGGCTCGCGATGGTGAGGGTCTGCATCATCTGGCCGAGGCCGAGCCCGACGAGCAGCATGCCGCCGGCGAGAATCCAGTAGTTGGTGTCGGCGGTGATAGTGGTGAAGACCAGGAAGCCCAGCGACATGAAGGCGGTGCCGAGGATCGGGAAGATCTTGTACTTGCCGGTGCGCGAGATGACCTGGCCGGAGACGATCGACGAGATCATCAGGCCGAGAATCATCGGCAGCAGCTGGAACCCGCTCTCGGTCGGGTTGGATCCCTTCACGATCTGCAGGTAGAGCGGGATGGTCGAGAGCGCGCCGAACATGCCGAAGCCGACCATGACGCCGAGGATGGTCGCCATCGAGAACGTCGGCGACCGGAACAGCTTGAGCGGGATGAGCGCGTCGTCGCCCATCATCCGCTCGGCGACGATGAACGCGACGATTCCGATCGCGCCGACGATGTAGCAGGCCCACGCACCGCCCGACGTCCAGCCCCAGGTGCGGCCCTGTTCGGCGACGAGAAGCAGGGGTGCCACCGCGACGATGACTGTCGTCGCGCCCCACCAGTCGATTCGCACTCGCTGGTTGACGCTGCGTCCCGGCAGGTGCAGGAAGCGCATGACCATGATCAGCGCGATGATCCCGATCGGGATGTTCACGAGGAAGACCCAGCGCCATCCGGTGATGAAGAGGATCTGGTTGGCGCCGGCGAAGAGGCCGCCGATCAGTGGTCCTGCGAGGCTGGAGACGCCGAAGACGGCGAGGAAGTAGCCCTGGTATTTGGCTCGCTCACGCGGTGCGAGCATGTCGCCCATGATCGCGAGCGGGATCGACATGAGACCACCGGCGCCGAGCCCCTGAATAGCGCGGAAGGCTGCGAGCTCGTACATCGTGGTGGCGAAGAAGGCCGACAGCAGCGAGCCGAACAGGAAGACGGTGATGGCGATGATGAACAGCGGTCGCCGCCCGAAGATGTCCGACAGCTTGCCGTAGATCGGCGTCGCGATCGTCGAGACGATGAGGTACGCGGTGGTGACCCAGGCCTGCTCGCTGAGGCCGTGCAGGTCGTCCGCGATTGTTCGGATGGACGTTCCCACGATGGTCTGGTCGAGCGACGCCAGGAACATCCCGGCCATGAGGCCGTAGATCACGAACATGATCTGGCGGTGCGACATCACGCCGCCCGAGTCTCCGACTGCCTTCTTTCGAGCCTGTGATTTCGAAACCGACGGCGAATCTGTAGACATGAAACCTCTAACTCGAAACTTGCGCAGACTGCAAACTTACACCCTTTGAAGTCTCGGCGAAACGATCCGGGCAATACAAACGGCAGCGTTACACTCGGAAGCGTGTCGAAGTCCGGGCGAATTCTCTCTGTTATCGCACTCGCACTCGTCGTCGTGGGCTCATCCACAGCCTGTGCGCCGACACGCACGCCGATCGCGGGCGGCGGCACCCACACCGCCTCGCCGACGCCGTCATCCACCCCGACTCCCACTCCGACGCCCACCCCGACGTTCGACAAGAGCGCGTACTCCATCGATGACCCGAGCAGCCTCTGGGTCGTGGTGAACAAGCTGCGGCCGCTCAACCCCATCAACTACTCGCCACCCCTGGTCAACGTCACCATCGCGCATGTGTACGGCGACCAGATGCAGGCCCCGGCGGCGGCCGCGCTCGCCCAGATGACCGCTGCGCTCGCCGCGGCCGGGGCAGGCCAGGTCGAGGCGCAGAGCGCGTTCCGTTCCTACGCCGCGCAGGCCTGCAGACCACGCCGCACTGGTGGCGCGCGACGGACTCGTGGTCGCCGACAACGAAAGCGCGCGTGCCGGCTACAGCGAGCACCAGACCGGCCTCGCCGTCGACCTCGCGCCCGTGCCCTCGGGCGGATGCAACCTCGAGATCTGCTTCGGCACCACGCCGCAGGGCAAGTGGCTGGCGGCCAACGCCTGGCAGTACGGCTTCCTGCTGCGCTACCCCGCCGACAAGGTCGCGATCACCGGCTACCAGTACGAGCCGTGGCACTTCCGCTACATCGGGGTGCCCCTCGCGACCGAGCTGCACAACGAGGGCGTCGAGACGCTCGAGGAGTTCTTCGGGCTGCCGCCCGCACCCAACTACGCGGGCTGACCGCCCGACCGGCGCTGCGGCACGCCTAGGCACCCAGCGCGGCGTCGACGATCCGTCTTCGCCTCGGCCTGCACCTGCGCCAGGTGCTCCGGTCCCTCGAACGACTCCGCGTAGATCTTGTAGACGTCCTCCGTGCCGCTCGGGCGCGCAGCGAACCACGCGTGTCTCCGTCTCGACCTTGACGCCGCCGATGGCCGCACCGTTGCCGGGCGCCTCGCTCAGCTTCGCCGTGATCGGGTCGCCGGCGAGCTCGGTCGCGGTGATGGCGGCGCCGTTCGAGTTTGCCGAGGCGAGCCTTCTGCTCCTTGCTGGCCGCGGCATCCACTCGCGCGTAGGCCGGGTCACCGAACTGTGCGACGAGCTCGGCGTAGAGCAGCCGACGGCGACTTGCCGGTGACGGCGAGGATCTCGCTGGCGAGCAGGGCCAGCAGGATGCCGTCTTTATCGGTCGTCCACGCGGTGCCGTCTTTGCGCAGGAAGCTTGCGCCGGCGCTCTCCTCGCCGCCGAACGCCGACCGAGCCGTCGATGAGGCCCGGCACGAACCACTTGAAGCCGACCGGCACCTCCCAGAGCCGACGCCCGAGCGAGCTGGCGACCCGGTCGATCATCGAGCTGGACACGAGAGTCTTGCCGATCGCGGCATCCTCGCTCCACTCCGGGCGGTGCGTATAGAGGTACTGGATGGCGACGGCGAGATAGTGGTTGGGATTCAGCAGGCCGCCGTCGGGCGTCACGATGCCGTGGCGGTCGGCGTCCGCGTCGTTGCCGGTCACGATGTCGTAGTCGTGCTGGTGCGCGACGACGGAGGCCATGACCGACGGGCTCGACGGGTCCATCCGGATCTTGCCGTCCCAGTCGAGAGTCATGAACGGCCACGCCGGGTCGACCAGCGGGTTCACGACGGTGAGGTCGAGCCCGTAGTGCTCGGCGATGAGCTGCCAGTAGTGCACGCTTGCACCGCCGAGCGGGTCGGCGCCGATGTGGATGCCCGACTGCCTGATCGCGTCGATGTCGATGATGTTGACTCGAGGTCTTCGACATAGTTTCGGCGGAAGTCGTAGGTTTCGACCGCGGTCGGTTCGGCGCGCTTCACGTCGATGGCTGCCCGCCGCGATGATCTCGTTGGCGCGGTGGCGATCCAGTTGGTCGCATCACTGTCGGCGGGACCGCCGTGCGGAGGGTTGTACTTGAATCCGCCATCGCGGGGCGGATTGTGGCTCGGCGTGATGATGATGCCGTCGGCGAGCTCGCGATGGCCCGCCGCGTTGTACGTGATGATCGCGTGGCTGAGCGCCGGGGTCGGCACGTAGTCGTCGAACTCGTCGACGAGCACCCGCACGCCGTTGGCCTCGAGCACCTCGAGCGCCGTCGTCTCCGCGGGCCGGCTGAGCCCGTGCGTGTCTTTGCCGATGAACAGTGGCCCGTTGATGCCCTGCCCCGCGCGGTAGTCGACGATCGCCTGCGTGATCGCGGCGATGTGGGTCTCGTTGAACGCCGCGTCGAACGACGAACCGCGGTGGCCGCTCGTGCCGAACACCACCCTCTGCTCGGGGATCGAGACATCCGGAACAAGGTCGTAGTAGGCCCTCACCAGCTCGTGCACATCGATGAGATCGGACTGCTGCGCTGGTTGGCCGGCTCGGCGAATTCATGCCCCAAGTCTGGCACCGCTGTGCTCGGTGCGCGGCTCGTTGCCAGCCAAATTCGCCTGTGGGTCTCACTCGGGGATCGAATATATGTTCTAAAAAACTATACTCGAAGGCGTCTTTTTTGATATCATGGGAGTACCTCGTGCCAACGACCGCAATCCGAAATTGGATGATCATGGCAGCGCGCACGAGCGAACCCGGCACGAGCAAGCCCGGCACGAGCAAACCCGGCACCGGCGAAATCAGTGCGGCCCTCGACCTGCTTCGCGAGTTCGATCTTGCGGGCCTGGTGAATGCCAGCGACTCCGAGCTCTGCGCAATTGTCGGGGCAGCAGAGCACCTGGCACGCCGGCTCTGCGCAATCCAGGTCGCCGGCGCGGCTCAGGTGGCCGAGCGATCCCGCCGCGAGCTGGGTGCCAGCGGACTCGCGCAGAAGCACGGGTGCGTTCGCCCGGGAGCCCTGCTCGAACTCATTGCCCACATCTCGGGCGCTGAAGCGCACCGTCGTATCCAGCTCGGGTTGGCGGTCAAAGACACCGTGGCGATCACCGGCGAGCTGATCGGCCCGCGCTGCCCAGAGCTCGCCACCGCAGTTGCCGCGGGCGATGTCGGGGCCGAGGCCGCTGCGATCATCGTTCGCGCTCTTGACGACGTACGCCGGGTCGCGCATCCGAGTGACCTCGACGTGGCAGAAGCCGGCCTGGTCGAGTACGCGAAACTCAATCCCGTTCAGAACGTGGCCGACCTGGCGATCGTGGTGCGTGACCGCCTCGATCCCGACGGTGTGCTGCCACGGGAAGAAGAGGCAAAGCTGCGCCGCGGCATCGTGCTCGGTCGTGAGCGCAACGGCATCGTTCCTATCCGCGGCGGCCTCGCGCCCGTCCCGGCGGCGCTCTTCAAGGCAGCCCTGGATGAAGCCAATGCGCCAGGTGTCCAGCCGCGCTTCCTCTCCGAGGAGGACCGGCGCGACGGCACAGTGACCACAGTGAACGACGACGGAACCGAGACCGTCTCGCTGCGCGACCCCCGCACGCGGGAGCAGCGGCAGCACGATGTGCTCGAAGGACTCCTGAAGGCGGGAATCCGCAACACCGGCACGGAGGCCGGCCAGCTGCGCTCCACCGCCGAGGTCACCGCCCACATCTCACTCGCCGACCTGGAGTCGGGCACGGGGCTGGGCTTCATCGACGGCATCCACGAGCCCGTCTCGGTGAGCACCATCGAGCGGCTCGCGTGCGATTCGGTATTCCGCCGTGTCGTTCTCGGCAACGACGGTGAGATCCTCGCCTTCGGCAAGGCGCGCTACCCGTTCAGTTCGGCGCAGCGCAAGGCGATCATCGCCCGGGATGGCGACGAATGCCTGCTCTGTGATTCGCCGGTCTCATGGGCCGACACGCACCACGTGCAGGAGTACTGGACTCATGGCGCGGTCGGCGAGACGAATGTCGGCAACGGGGTCATGCTGTGCGAGCCGCATCACGACCTGATCCACCACTCCGACTGGCAGATCAGAATGATGGACGGCATTCCGCATGTGCTCGCGCCGCGTGAAATCGACCCGCAGCAGACCTGGAAACGGTTAGGAAAGTCACGGGTACGCGTTTGGCGGAGCGGATAGCGCCGTCGCGCGAAGCATGATGCTGCAGGTTAGGCCTGCCGCACGTTGGGCCTCTCTGAAGTTAGGCTCGGGGCATGCCTGAGTCAGCCGCGCCCACGGAGACCGCTGTGCCGGTCGAGACCTACTCCTACCTGGGCCCCGCGGGCACGTTTACCGAGGCGGCACTCGCCCAGGTGCCCCAGGCGGTCGGTCAGACCTGGCACCCAGTCAACAATGTCGGCCAGGCCCTCGACGATGTCGTCGCAGGGCGCAGCGTCGCGGCGATGATCGCGATCGAGAACACCGTCGAGGGCGGCGTCAGCGCGAGCCAGGACGCCCTGGCGACCATCCCGAATCTGCGAATCATCGGCGAGTACCTCGTGAACGTCAACTTCGTGCTGGTCGCGAAGCCCGGGCACGACGCTGGCCGACGTCAAAGTCATCAACGCGCATCCGGTCGCCTACGGCCAGAGCCACCTCTGGCTGGATGCGAACCTGCCGCGAGCACGAGCACATCCCCGTCGTCGTCCAATGTCGCGGCGGCCGCCTCGCTGCTCGACACCTCACGCACGGGCGGTGCCGGCCTCGCGGATGCCGCCATCGCACCACCCACGATCACCAACCATCACGACCTGGACGGTGCTCGCCGAGAACATCGGCGACAACCCGTCGGCGCAGACCCGCTTCGTGCTGGTCAGCCGAAGCACGCGGCTTCCCGAGCCGACCGGATCCGACAAGACCAGCATCATCGCCGAGCTGCCCGACAACACGGCCGGACGCCTGCTCGAGATGCTCGAGCAGTTCGCGACGCGCGGCGTCAACATGAGCCTGCTCGAGTCGCGGCCCGATCGGCGACGAGCTCGGGCGGTACCGCTTCGTCATCGACCTCGACGGCCACATCCGCGACGAGCGCGTCGCCGACGCCCTGCTCGGCCTCAAGCGGTTCAGCCCGAAGGTGATCTTCCTCGGCTCGCTATCCCGCGCGCCGACAAGCTGCAGATCTCGGTCACGCCCGCGCTACGACAACCAGGCGTTCCAGGATGCGCGCGCCTGGCTCGACAGTCTCGACCAGTAGCGCGCCCGGCGCCTGCGTCTAGTCCGGACGCGTTAGCCTGCACCGCGTGCTCGCTCGGCACCATGACCGAGAGCGCCAGGTGGTCGACGCGCGCCTTGAGCGCGATCGCTTCGCCGAACGGGTCGCCGTCGAGTTCGAACTCCTCGGGATGCTCGAGCCGGATGGTCAGCTCGCTGCCGCGCAGGTAGCGCAGCGCGCGCACCTCGCGCGACATGCTCATGATGCGGCGCCCGACCGTGCTGCGGCGCAGTACGCCGTTCTCCCAGACCAGCTTGACCGAGATCTGCACCCAGCCGACGAACCCTCCGGGCGGAACGCGACGATGTCGAAGATGCCGTCGTCGATCACGGCCTCCGGAAGCAGCTGGATGCCGCCCGGCAGCAGCCCGCAGTTGCCCACGATGACGGTGTTGACGGTCGCGTGCGCCCTGCGGGCCGCCGTCGACCGAGTAGCGCACCTTGACCCTGTTGTTGTCGCGCACCGCCCGCGCGATCGGCGTCGATGTAGGCGACCCAGCCCACGCGTGCCTTCAGCATGGCGTTGGTGTTGGCCGCCATCTGGGCGTCGAGCCCGAGACCGGCCATGACGAGAAAGACGTGTGCGGCTGCGCGTGCCGTCGGCACGTTCCGCCTCGACGACGCCGACGTCGATGGCTCGCGCGATGCCCAGTGAAGGCGGTCTCGACCGACGTGCGTCAGGTTGTCGAGAGCTGAGCGCCATGTTGCGGGCCAGCAGGTTGCCGGTGCCGGACGGCAGCAGCGCGAGCGGCACGCTCGGTGCCGCGCAGGGCCTCGGCGACCGCGCGGACCGTGCCGTCGCCACCAGCCGCGATGCACCACGTCGGCGCCCTTGTCGAGAGCCTGCTTGCGACATCGCCACCCGGGTCGAGCACGCTGGTCTCGAACCAGAGCGTCTTGTTCCAGCCGGCCTGCGATTCGGCCGCTTTGACGGTGGCTTTGAGCGTCTTCAGGTTGACCTTGATCGGGGTTGTAGACCACCGCGGCAGTCTTCGTCTTCGTCGAAGCCGTGGCGGCCATGTTTCCAAGCTAGTGCGCGAACGGGCGGCGCTGCCCGCCAAAGTAGACTGGCCGCGGTGATCGACCCCCAGCTGCTGCGCGACAATCCGGATGCCGTTCGCGCGCTCGCAGGAGGCGCGCGGAGCATCCGTCGACCTGGTCGACGAGGCGCTCGCGGCCGACGCGACGCGGCGTGCGGCGATCGGCGAGTTCGAGAACCTGCGCGCAGAGCAGAACGCGTTCGGCAAGACGGTCGCGGCGGCGCCGAAGGACGAGAAGGCGGCGCTGGTCGCCCAGGCGCAGGAGCTCGCGGCCCGGGTGAAGGCGGCGCAGCAGGTCGCCGGCGGATGCCGAGGCCGACGTTCACGACGCATCGTCGGGCTCGATCGCGAATCCGGTCATCGACGGCGTTCCGGCGGGCGGCGAAGAGAACTTCGTCACGCTCCGCGAGGTCGGCGACCAAGGCCGACTTCGACTTCGAGCCGCGCGACCACGTCGAGCTCGGCGAGCTGCTCGGCGCGATCGACATCACCCGCGGCACGAAGGTCAGCGGCAGCCGCTTCTACTTTCTTCGCGGCATCGGCGCGCGCCTCGAGCTGGCGCTCATGAACCTCGCGCTCGACAAGGCGCTCGCCGAGAACTTCATACCTCTTATTACGCCGACGCTGGTGCGCCCCGAGATCATGGCGGGCACCGGCTTTCTCGGCGAGCACGCCGACGAGATCTACTACCTGCCCGCCGACGACCTCTACCTCACCGGCACGAGCGAGGTCGCGCTCGCCGGCTACCACAGCGACGAGATCCTCGACCTGTCCGACGGGTCCGATCCGCTACGCCGGCTGGTCGACCTGCTACCGCCGCGAGGCCGGGGCCGCGGGCAAAGACAACCGCGGCATCCTGCGCGTGCACCAGTTCAACAAGCTCGAGATGTTCAGCTACGTGCTCCCGGAGGACGCCGAGGCCGAGCACGATCGGCTGGTCAGCTACCAGGAGTCGATGCTGCAGGCCTGCGAGCTCGCCTACCGCGTCATCGACGTGGCTGCGGGCGACCTCGGTTCGAGCGCCGCGCGCAAGTTCGACATCGAGGCCTGGGTGCCGACCCAGGGCACCTACCGCGAGCTCACGTCGACGAGCAACTGCACGACCTACCAGGCTCGCCGGCTCGACATCCGCTACCGCACCGAGTCGGGCAAGACGACGCCCGTCGCGACCCTCAACGGCACGCTCGCGACCACCCGCTGGCTTGTCGCGATCCTCGAGACGCACCAGCAGGCCGACGGATCGGTGCGAGTGCCCGAGGCGCTGCGGCCCTACCTCGGCGGCCTCAGCGTTCTCGAGCCGGTGCGGTGAACGAATCCGCGCTCGCCCATCAGTCGACGCCCGCTCGCTGGCTCATCGCGCTCGACGTCGACGGCACGGTGCTGCGCGAAGACGGCAGCCTCAGCGACCGCGGTGATCGACGCCGGTGCACCGGGTGCGCGAGCTCGGCCACGAGGTCACCCTGTCGCACGGGCCGCTCGGTCGCCATGACGCTGCCCGATCCTCGAGCGACTCGGCATCGCGCCCCGACTACGTCGTGTGCGCGAACGGCGCCATCATGCTGCGCCGCGAGGCGGATGCGCCGAGCGGATACGTTCGCGACCACGTCGAGACGTTCGACCCGCCGAGGTGCTGACGACCATCCGCGGTCACCTCGCGGGTGCGCGTTACGCGGTCGAGGATGAGGACGGCTCGTTCCTCTTCTCCGGCGGCGAGTTTCCCGAGGGCGACATCGAGGCGAGCGGCAGCACGGTCGAGTTCGACGGAGCTGCTGGACGTCCCCGCGACCCGCGTCGTCGTGATCTCGCCCGAGCACGCGATCGAGGACTTTCTCGCCGTCGTCGAGCAGATGGGCCTGCATCGCGTCAGCTACAACGTCGGCTGGACGGCCTGGCTCGACATCGCGCCCGACGGCGTCAACAAGGCGGTCGCGCTCGAGCGGGTGCGCGTCGTAGCTCGACGATGCCGCGGCACGCGCGTGATGGCCATCGGCGACGGGCGCAACGACATCGAGATGCTCGAGTGGGCGTCCGCAGTCCGGGCGCGGCGTCGCCATGGGGCAGGCACCGGCCGAGGTCAAGACGTCGCCAACGAGACCACCGGCAGCGACCTAGACGATGGCGTCGCGGCGACTCCTGGAGGCATTCGCGCTCCTAGGTGCACGCCGACGGTGCAGACCGACCGTTCCGCGGGGATACAGGTTCACTCGAATACCATGGGTTACCATGGGGGCTTGGCTTCCGGGAGGGCTGTCCGAGCGGCCGATGGAGCCAGTCTTGAAAACTGGTGGTGCGAAAGCATCTCGTGGGTTCGAATCCCACGCCCTCCGCGTGTACCGATTGTGATCATGACTAACGTGCGGATGTGCCGGCACGGAACGAAAGGGATCTGACTTGAGCGACACTCGTCCCCGCGGTGGAAACCCCTCGTCGGTTTCCGGTATCGCCCGGCACGGTCGGCTGAAGAAGCCCGGAATGGTCGGGCGGCATCCTCGGCATCGTCGGCACCATCGTCGCCGTGGTCGTGGCGTCCAGTCTCGTCGTGGGCGGCTATCGCCGCTTACCAGCTGCAGGCCGACATCGGCCCGAGCGTCAACATCCACCCGCACGAGTCGGTGGCCCCGCCGCCCGACATCGGCGCTACCCCGGCGGTTTCAACATCCTTATCGTCGGCGACGACACCCGCGCGGGCCAGGGCGGAATCGGCGTCGGTCCTGGCGACGGCGGCGCGCTTGAACGACGTGACGATGCTGCTGCACGTTTCGGCCGACCACAAGTGGGCGTCGGCGGTCAGTTTTCCGCGCGACATGGTGGTGCCGCATCCGAAGTGCTCGTCCGGTGGTACAGCCGCCGGCCTGCCCATCAACACGGCCCTGTCGTATGGCGGTCTGGCCTGCGTGGTCACGGTCATCGAAGCGTTCACCGGTGTCACCATCCAGTTCGCCGGGCTCATCACGTTCGACGGCGTGATCGAGATGTCAGACGCGGTGGGCGGCGTGCAGGTCTGCATCACCGGGCCGATGGTCGACGACTATTCGGGAATCAACCTGCCCGCGGCTGGCGACTACACGCTTCAGGGTGCGCAGGCGCTCGCCTTCCTTCGCGCCCGTCACGCCGTTGGTGACGGCAGCGACCTCGGCCGCATCAGCTCGCAGCAGGTGTTCCTGTCGTCCCTCGTGCGCAAGATGGAGTCGTCGGGCACCCTCGGCAACCCGCGTGACGGTGTACAAGATCGCCAAGGCGGCGACGTCGAGCATGCAATTGTCAACGAGCCTCGACTCGATTCCGACGATGATCTCGATCGCGTCGACCCTCAAGAACATTCCGCCTGCCAACGTCACCTTTGTGCAGTATCCAGGGTCGACCGGCGGCACCGGCATCTACACCGGCAAAGTGCAGCCCGTGCTGGGGCTCGGCAACCAGCTCATGGACCTGATCAAGTCGGATACGCCGTTCACCCTCGGCACGCAGGGCGACAACCGTGGTTCGGTTGCGGCACCCACCGGCACCTCGACCACGCCCGCGACAGGCACGGCGACGACCGCACCGATCTCGGGTGCAACTGTCATCAACGGTCTGATCGGACAGTCGGCGGCGACCCAGACCTGTTCGAAGACGCGTCCGCTCAGCAAGCAGTAGAGCGCGAGCGCGGGAGTGGCAGCGCCCTCCCGCGGGCTTCAGATCTGCTTGTAAAAGGTGGTAGGCCTCCCGCCGCGTACCCAGTGCGCGGGAGACCTACCGTCTCACTCAGCTACGACCCGAACTGTCTGCTGTGTGAGAGGGGTTCTGGCTGGCTCCGAGCAAAGTCAGGAACAAACCAGACGTTGAGATCGCCACAGGAGGAATTGTCGCACGCACTTTGCGAGTGCACGCGGAGCGACATTCTGTTGCGGGGCATGGGTAGGCCTCTTAATTGCTGACGCCGGTTCGGGTCCGTCAATCTCCTCAGCGGGTACGAGGAGAACTCAAGCGTCAGGATGAACTCTAGTCTGTCCACCAAACGGGGGACAAGTCGATGCGGTACTCATTTTTGGTCGTTGCGGATTCGGCCCAGACGCGGCCGGTGGATAGGATGGCTCACGAACACTGGAGACGTCGCATAGTTCGGCCTAGTGCACCACCCTGCTAAGGTGGAGAGGGGTTTAAACTCCTCCGTGGGTTCAAATCCCACCGTCTCCGCACCTGTCAGATCAGCCAAAAGCCCTGTGATTCAGGGCTTTTTCGCTGTTGCTAGCCGAGTAGCCTCAGCGTCTGGCAACAATTCGGCAACATCTGAGGCAATTCGACGCCTGATCGAGGGCCTCAGCTACGGCATCTAGGTCGTCGTCGAACAGGTCGGCGTAGATGTCGAGCGTCATCGCCGCAGAGGCGTGCCCAAGCATTCGTTGCACCGCTTTGACGTTGGCGCCGGAGCTGATGGCAAGGCTTGCCGCCGTGTGCCGGAGGTCGTGGATCGTCATGGGTTCTAGACCTGTCAGCGAAAGGGCCGATTTGAACCAGGAACGAGATCCTCCACTAACACGAGTCCGTCGCATATGGTTGCCAAACTCATCGCTGAAAAGGAGCGCTTCAGGGCCTTTGCCCGCGCAGGCGTCCTTGATCTCTTGTTCCAAAAATCGAGGGAATGGCACCGCCCGACGTTTATGACTCTTCGGTGTTCCGAACTCGAGTTCGCCCCCTACCTCGACAGCATTGTGCGAGACATTGAAGCGGCGTCGATTGAGATCCACGTCCCTGACGCGCAGAGCAATCGCCTCTCCCCAGCGCAGGCCGGTGTACGCGAAGACGCTCACCAGCAGACCATGCTTTCCCGCGTTCTTTGCAAGAGCGCGAACCTCGGCGTGCGAAAGGTAACGGTGCTCCTTGTGGGTCCGGCGCGGAAGATTCACGCCACGCGCCGGATTGACCAAGATTCGTCGATCTCTCACAGCGACGTCAAGAATGCCGGCAAGAACTCCGTACGCACGAAGTACCGTGGTGGCGCTGCGGCCCTTCCCCTCGGTTGCGATCTTGGAGACCCACCGCTGGACCTCGCTGTGCCGGATCTCGCATACCGAACGTGACCCCCAAACCGGTTCAACATACACTCGCCACGCGATCTCAACCGGCCTCAACGACGAGGGCTTTAAGTGGGTTTGGTTTCGCAACCAGTCCGCGCCGAGGTCGGCGATCTTCGCACGTGCAACGGATGCGTCGACGAACTCTCCGCGCGCCTTTGCAACCTCAATCGAAGCCAGGTATAGCTCGGCCTCCCGCTTTGTCGTGAACCCGCGCTTGCTTGTTTGACGATGGTCAGGACGGCGATAAATAACGCGGTAGCGCCTGCCAGCTTCGACTGTGTATGACTCGATCGTCCCCATCAATACATGTTCTACCGTCAGTGCCTTCCGTTCAAGGACGACAACGCACGTCGACAAGACGAAGTTCCGAGTGGGGCATGGTGTGGGCTGGGCCGCGCGCCACATGGCACGATGGGCGTGCCACTATCAATTCGAAGAGACCTTCGTGACCAACGACGCTGACGACAATGCTCGGGACTACCCAGCGCCTACCCACGCCAAGTGTGACATCACGGCGGATGGACGCTATCCGCGTTTCCGCGGATTCTCTTTCTCTGACGGATTTGCGGGTCGCGGGGTGTACAACGACGGGTCGCCGCTCGTAGTGCTCAACAAGTTGCTCACTCACGTCGCCTTCGCGCGAATGAGCGGGTGTGAGTTTGCATTTCCACTTGCGGCGAAGGAGCCCAAGAATGCCGCGATCCTTCGGAAAGAGGTCGCCACGATCCGCCAAACTGTGCTCCGTACCCCGGGCGCTACCGGGGATTGCATCCAGATGGTGATCCGTGGGAGCCGGTATGTCACTCTGCACTCCATGGTGAGATCTGCTTGGTTCGAGCCATCTCGAGGTGATCGTTTTGTAAGTCGCCGACCGCTTGAGTTAAAACATTTTGAAATAGTCAATTCGAAGTTCGCCGAGACCGTGAACCGAGACTTCCATATAGAGGTCGCTTCTGGCCGGTATTGGTTTCTGGAGCTCAGCGGTCGAAAGGCGATACGACCGCCACGAGATATCAGTCCCACCCGGGATCTCGCAAGAGGCGAGGAGCGTTCCCTTAACTTCGCTGTCGTAGACTCTGATCCGAGCCCCATCTGGACTCGAGCATGAAGCGAAAAACGCGATCCCTGTCGACTGTTCGAGATGTTCTACGTTCGGATAGGAGAGTGTTCCAGAAGTCGTGCATGCTACGTCGAAGCCGTAGCGCGGGTTTTCCGCCTTGACCATCCCCGTGGCCTTCATGTACCACTCAGCCTCGATCTTGTTCCATCGTGCGTCATAGCGGCCCACGCCGTGTTCGACAATTATCGGATCTACTGAAAGGTGACCCGACGCGGTCTGGTGCACGTAACAGATCCCAGTTGACCGATGAAACGCAGTTGGATCAAAAATGGTGAAGGCGTTGAAAAGTTGTCCGTTCCATTCGAAGTACGACCCGTGGTCCTCCGATGCTCCGGTGTTGCCTACATATCGATACGGGCCGTAAACGTTCGATGCGATCGCGTAGTTGGAGGCGAACGTCAGGTAATACCGACCACCGATCTTATTCAGCGACGCCTTATCGTCGCCCTCGTGGTCGAGCTCGATAGGCCTCGGCGTCTCCGCCAACGAGACCATATCATCGTTCAATCGGCCGATGAAGTATCCCGCGCCCTCCCCATAGGCCCAGACCGGTCCACCAAAAAGAAGGTACGCAGAGCCATCTTCATCGATGAACACGGCCGGATCGTACTCGCGCGTTGATGTGACTGATCCGTCCAGGAGAGGACGGCCGAGTACGTCTTCAAACGGGCCAGAAGGCGATTTGGCCGAAGCCACTCCGATCGCGGTATTTCCATCGGAGAAATAGAAGTAGTACTTGCCATTTGCGCTCGCAGCGTCAACGGCCCACGCGCTTCGCGTTTCGCCTACCCAAAAGTCCGAGGGCTCAATCACGGTTTCGAGTAGCCAAGTTACAAGGTCCGAACTCGACCAGATCTGCCAATCCTGCATCCGATATTCGACGCTCAGGCTAGAATAGTCATGCGACGCGAAAAGGTACACGCGGTCGTTGAACACATGCATGTGAGGGTCACAGACGCCTTGACCCGGAATGATCGGATTCTTGGTCGCCACGACGGTGGACTTCTGATTAGATACGTTTGTCATCCTTAGAACTCTTTCCTACGTTCGAAAACGTGATGGGTTTAGTCATCCATTGCCAGCAACCCGAAGCGCGTGGAGTCGACCGACTCCTTCAGGATCGGGAGGGCTGACGTCGACCTAGAGGAGTCGATTTGTTTGGATTCTCAAGCCGGGTGAGCAGTCTGTGAATTGATTATCTCGAAGTCGATCCGGATAAGGCGGTTTGACGCCGTTTCCTTTCGAGCCTGGAAGGAAGATATTGGTCGTGTCGAAAAGGATTCGTGAGGAGACGATTCAGCGCGCTATGCGGCTGATTGTATGACATGCGGATGAGTATCAGAATCTGAAAGTAAGCGCGAGACGGTGGTCGCGGCAAGCGCAGGTCGCCCGTCGCACGGCATGGTGAACGCTCGTCCGAGTCCCGGCGGATGCGCCGGCCGGAGAGCGAGAACGGGGAGCGGCGTGACGCGAACGCGATGCGTGGGGACGCGGCGGAGGTCGACGCCGTTGATCGTTGCCTCCATGCATGAGCAGCACCCCAAGTCCCGCGCGGTCGGGTCGATATGCAAGATTTTGCGGGCGTAGGGTACACCGGGCGCCGCGGACCTCTCGGGCTTGGAACACGCTCGGCTTCCCTCCGGTATCCAGCGGACGCGGTCGTGTTTGATGCTGCTGCGGCCGAATATCGGTAGGCCGAAGGGTATTGGTATGGGCGGCGAAAGATGGCCGCGCATCTGCGCCGCGAAGGCCTCCAAACGCCGAAAAGATGAGTCGAGGTTTAATGCGTCAGCTCCGGATGAACGGCGTGGTGCGGGGCTGCGCTTTTGCGACGCTCGCGATCGCGACCGAAACGGGCGGATAACGTCGACTCCTCGACTGAGCAACCTCCTTCGGTCAAGTCATCGGCCTCGGTATCGGAGTCGGCGGTTGATACGGGGCAGGTCTCACATCCTTCATTAGCCGCGGCAGGTAGCGTGTTGTGGACGTGAACCGGACCGACCGCCGCACGCGGCGCCTGGTTGGAAGGTTCGACGCCCTCGATGCGGAGAACGCTGCCCGCGCACTATTGGCCGGCTGTGCGACCGCCGAGCTGAAGGCCCACTGACGGCACCGTCAAAATGATCCGCCAGCTGACAGTCGCCCACGGCACAGCAGTCCTCAGCGTTACTCAAGCTAACAGCGATGTTCATCCACGCCCCTGACCGGTTGCGCCATGACACGGCCCGCAAGTAACCCATAATGCTCGCTCGCCATCTCGGCCCTGGGCTTGCGCTCAATCTGTTAGATGTTGCTTGACAACCCCCTCGGGGACCAGTTATCTTGCAGACGTCCGTGAAACGATTCATTGGAGCATCGACGATCGAGTGGGAGCATCGTGAAAGCGAAAGTCGCAGTGGTTGGAACAGTGATCGCGCTTGCGCTGTCGCTAATAGGGGTAAACTCGACGGTCGCCCAAGCTGACCAGATTGGCGCTTCACATCCGATCGTTTCGGGTGGGTTGGATATCTATGCGCCCACGGTGATCCGATCAGGGTCGAACTGGAAAATGTGGTTCGGCGGTTGGGAGACAACCGCGGACCAACCCGACGACAAGATCTTCTACGCCACGTCCTCGGATGCTGGCGTTACTTGGACGACTCCGGTCCTAGCCTTTCAAATCTCCGGGATCGCGGTCAACGACCCGTCGGTGATCAAGGTCACCGATCAGGCGACTGGTGCTGACAAGTATTTGATGTACTTCACCAGGGCGGATTACTCGACCCCGGATCAGAAGAACCTGACAGGAATGGCAACTAGCTCCGATGGTATCAACTGGACTGATCAGGGTACGGTAATTGGGTACAACAACGGGTTCGACAACAACGGCGCTTGGGCGCCGAGCGCGATCGCCGCAGACCCGTACGGTAACACCGTTTACCTTTACTATTTCACTGACAACCGCACTGACCCCAATGGAGTGGGCGGCTTTCCCAACTCGTCGGTACTGCGGTCGACAATGACGAACGGAGGAAAGACACTCAGCAGTACGATCAACGTTATTCCCGCCGATGGTCACACCCGCGTCAATGTCGACGTATCGGTGGATCCGGGCACTGGGCTGTACTGGATGTTTGTCAATGGGATCTTCCACCCGACCTCGGGCGCTAGTTACTTCGATGTCGAGAAACTTTACTCGCGGGATGGCCTGAGTTGGACTCCAAGTCGGTTCAATCCCGTACAGGTCTCGAGCTCGAGGGCAACGGCAACGCCACACGTTGTGTGGACCGGACCCGGTCAATATACGCTGCTAAGCGGCTTCGGGGACAATGCATCGGACCTGACGAGCTTCCATCGAATTATGAGCAATACCTACACGGTGGAACCCGAGGAGCCAGCGACAGCGGTCACGGCGAGTTCCACAGTGAACGCCTACTGGCCTGCGTCAAACGCGATCGATACGGATGCAAGTACGTCCTGGTCCAGCGTCAACGTAGGTGGTCCGTCAGCGGCTGCTCAAACCCTCACTGCTGACTTGGGCTCAGTGAGGAGCGTCCACCAGCTGACGCTCACCCCGCGGACGTATGCGGGGGTGTCGACCTGCTTTCCAACATCCTTCAAGATCCAGACAAGCACGGACGGTTCCAACTTTACTGATGTACCGGGACTGACATTTACCAACTACGCCACTCCGAGTACCGCACCTCAGGTCTTCAACTTCGGCACCACGATTGATGCTCGATATGTCCGAGTGTCCGCGACAGGTTTTAGCGCGGATCCTTATGGGAACTACTACTTTCAGATCGCAGAGATCACGCCGGAGTTCGTCAGTTCGAACATCGATCCAATTCAGTCGACTGACGCGTCCAGTTTCGCCTTCGACGCCGTCACTTCGGAGCAGACTGCGGACGGTAACCCCTCCACCTTCTGGTCAAGCGCGGGTTTGGGTAGTGCATCGGGCCCTGCTCAGTACCTTTCAGCGGACCTTGGAGTTGCGCGTCCCATCGCTGAAGTCGCGATTCAACCCCGAGTCTATCAAGGTGCCGTTTGGGGATTCCCGTCAGCGTTTTACATACAGACCAGCCTTGACGACATCAACTGGACTACAGTTCCCGGTCAGACGTACTCCAACTATGTCGTTACCGGGACGACCGCGCAGCTCTTCGAATTTGCTACACCCGTTACTGGTCGAGCGGTCAGAGTTGTAGCGACTGGATTCACCACCGATCCCTACGGCACCTACGTCTTTCAAGCTGCGGACATATCAGTCGCGAACCACTAATCGCCCAGCGTCGTCGGCTTGGCCGCCAAAAGCTGTAGGTCGAGCCGACGACGATATAGATCAATGCGACTAGCCCGTCGAACTGTTTCACCCAATCGAGAACTTCGGCCACCTGATAGCCGAAACATCGCGGAGTAATCTCACTTGGGCTCTCTTTGATCGAGAACCCGGCGACGGTGCGCGGACATTCAAACCAATCCTCATACGCTGAGAAGCTACCGGGGCACTTCTTGAATTGGTCGGTAGGCCAGCCCGATACGGCTGGAACCCTTGAATGGGGGGCTCAGCCTCAACAGCACCAGCGCGCCGTGTCGTATAGAGGATCTGCGGTGCAGGCTGCTTAACTGGCCGACGGGTGAATTGGTTCCTATGGCGGTGTGGGCTGGCAACGATCGTATCTGTGGAGCCGGGCGAGAAATGCTGCGCGGCGGGGCGACTCGCTGTTCTCGTTGTAACGGTTAATAGGCTGGTGCGTGGGAGCTTTCCGATTGCAGTGCGGGTCTGTCGTGGTTGTAGTGTTCGAGCTATCGCGGGAGGGCTGCTCGTCGCGCTGCTTCGGCGTTTTAGAAGTGCCCAGTCGTCGGCGAGTGTCGACGACGCTCGAATTTGAGGCCGATGCGTTGGCCGAAAATGGGGCCACCGGTTGTGGTCTCTAGTTTGCCGGTTCTTGGGTTTTGATGCTGGGGAGGCTGTCGATGCCTCGCCCGCGGAGCCGGTAGGAGGCGCCTTTCAATGTGAGGACGTCGGCGTGGTGGACGATGCGGTCGATCATCGCGGCGGCGACGGCTTGGTCTCCGAAGACACCGCCCCAGCTGCTGAATGGCAGGTTCGAGGTGAGGATCAGCGAGGCGTGTTCGTAGCGACTCGAGACGAGTTGGAAGAACAGGTTCGCGGCGTCTTGCTCGAACGGGAGGTAGCCGACCTCGTCGACGATGATCAGCCCGTAACGCCGCAGCCGGGCCAGCTCCGCGGGCAGGCGACCTTGCCGGTGGGCGTCGCTGAGGCGGGTGACCCAGTCCGTTGCGGTCGCGAACAACACCCGCTGCCCGTGCCGGGCGGCAACGATGCCGAGTCCGGTCGCGAGGTGGGTTTTCCCGGTCCCGGGCGGCCCCAACAGGACCACGTTGCGGGCCTCGGTCAGGAACCCGCCCGAGGCCAGGGCGCCGACCTGTTGCCGGATCGCAGGTTGCGCGTCCCAGTCGAAGTCCTCGATCGTCTTCCGGGCGGCGAACCCGGCCGCTTTGATGCGCAGGTCAGCCCCGGACGCGTTCCTGGCGGACACTTCCCGTTCGAGGACCGCAGCCAAATAGTCCTCGTGGGTCCACCCGGCATCGCGGGCCTGGTCGGCGAGGCGGGTCGCGGCCTCGATGATGCGGGGTGCTTTCAGCGCCCCAGCCAGGTAGGTGATCTGCTTCACGGACTCTGGGGTGGTGGTGGCCATCAGCTCACCTCGCCGGTGAGGCCGAATGCGCGGTCGTAGTCGGCCAGGTCCCGGGTCAGATCCTCGCCTTCGGCATGGACGGCTCTGGGTTGTTGAAACTGCCGGCGCAGTGATGCGGCGGTCTCGACATGGGCGGGATCGGTGACCGTCATCCCGCGCGCCCAAACCCGGTCATGCTCGGCAACAATGCGCCCACCGGCACGAACCCGCACCCGGTCCAGGTCCGCGCTGACATCAACCATGCGGCCGATCACGGTCGGATCGACCGAGTAATCGTTCGTATCGAGGCGGACGTAGTAGTCGCGGCCCAGAAGGATCCGGTTCCGCCACCCCAGATGCAACGGGATCGGCGGCAGAGGCAGCATGGCCGCCCGGTCAGCATCGACACGATCCACCGGGCGTGCTTTGATCGTCCGCACGATCCGAGAGTTGGCAAGCTTCAACCAGTCGGCGAATTGGGTGTTGAAGTCCGCCGGGGAAGCGAACGAGCGGCCCGGCATGAACGAGGTCTCGAACCAGCCATTGCGGCGCTCCACGATCCCCTTCGATTCCGGGTCGCGGGGTTTGAGCAACACCAGCGTGGTGGCCAGCATCCCCATGAACTCGGTCACTCCCTCCGCCCGGCGCGGACCCCGACCGATGCCGGGTTCGTTGTCCCAAATCAGCCGACGCGGAACCCGGCCGAGTTGCTGGATCAACTCCCACGACCCCAGCAGCAGATCCTCCGTCTTGCGGGTCGGGATCATCCTCCCGGTGATGAACCGGGAATGCGCGGGCGTGATCACCAGCACCGGCAACAATTTCGCGCTCCCGTCCTCGAGCGGAATCTTCGCCGGCGGGAACCACAAATCACACTGCGCCGCGTCCCCTGGCTCCCAAACCAGCCGATCCGCCGGATCCACGGGACGCTGCTCGGGCCGCACCCGGCGGACGTTGTCCCGGAACCAGGTAATCGACCCCGACCAGCCGACCCGTTCCGCGATCACCGTCGCGGGCATCTGCGGGTGCTCGGCCAACAGAGCCCGGACCCGCGACTCGAACGGCGAGAACGACGTCAGCTGCTCTAACCGCTCATACTTCGGCGGACTCGTCGACGCGACCGCCCTCGCGACCGTCGATCTCCCAATCCCCAAATCCCGCGCGACCTGCCGCTGCGGAACCCCGTCCGCGACAAGCCTCCTGATCAACGCCCAATCTTCCAAAGTGATCACCCATCCAATCTGTCTGGGTGGCCTCATTTTCAAGCGTCGCTATGGCCTCATTTTCGAACGTCGTCGAC
>CAVTXB010000015.1:0-49185 GCA_963738535.1 uncultured Actinomycetota bacterium | reverse complement strand
GGTCGCCTACGGAGTGGCGAAGGCGGGCATCGAACTGCTGACCCGGTTCGTGGCTCTGCAGGCTGGTGCCTTCGGGGTGCGCGCCAACTGCATTTCGCCCGAAACGATCCTCACGGAGCGCAACCAGCAGCAGATTCCGCAGGCGGTGCAGGACGCGCTGGTGGAGGCGCATCCGATACGCCGATTGGGAACGCCCGACGACGTCGCCCGTGCCGCTCTCTACCTGGCTGCGGACGACTCCTCCTGGATCACCGGCGTCACCCTCGACGTCGCCGGGGGAGCCGTCATCCGCTGATTCCGGATGGGAAGCCTCGCCTCGAGACGATGACCAGCACCGCCGCGGCGACCGCGAGCGCGCTCCCCGCGATGAGCGGCCCGACCGACCCGGTCGTCACCAGGAGCAGTGAGCCCAGTGCGGCTCCGCCCGCGATGCCCAGGTTGCTTGAGCCGTTGACCACCGCGCCCGCCGTGTCGGGCGATCCCGAGTCGGTGCGGATGGCCGCCGTCATCAGGTAGGAGGGCGCTGCCCCGAATGCGGCAGACCACACCGTGGCAGCGACGAGGATGAGCACGAGCACCCCGCTGCTGGCCGCAGCGACCGCGAGGCCGAGCGCGAGCACCAGGAAGGTGCCGACCGCGCCGATTCTCGGTCGCCGATCGACGAAAACGCTCGCCGACCAGAGGCCGACGATTCCCGCACCCCCGAAGAGCAGCAGGCATGCGCCCACCGCAGCCGTGGGCAGCCCAGCGCGCACAAGGATGGGCGCGATGTAGGTGTAGGCGCTGTACTCGCCGAGAAACACCAGCATGTTCGCGACACCCACGGCGATTATTCCCGTGCCCTTCCAGCGCACCCGGGCGATGGAATCGCCGTGGTCGTTGGCGACCGTCGGCAGCAGCGTCCCCGCGATGAGAACCAGGATGAACGCGGCCGCGGCGAGTGCGACGAATCCGGCACGCCATCCGATGGCAGCGCCGACGGACGTCGCGAGCGGAACCCCAAGCACGTAGCCGAGCGACGTGCCAGCGAACGCGATCGAGATCGCCCTCCCGACCAGCTCACGAGGCACCAGCCGGGAGGCGTAGGCGGCGACCACCGAGAAGAACAGCGCGTGTGCGATGCCGCCGACCGCCCTGCCGACGCACAGGATGGCGAAGTTCGGCGATATCGCGACGACCGCGCTGCTCAGTCCGTAGCCGGCGATGGATGAGAGCAGCAGCGCTTTTCGCGGCAGGCGGGCCGTGATGGCGGTGAGGGGAAGCGCGAGGACCGCGACGACAACCGCGTAAAGAGTCACGACCAGGCCGACCGAGCCCTCGGACACGTGGAACGCGTGGCTCATCTGGGGCAATAGCCCGACTGGCAGGATCTCCGTCGTGATCGCCACGAAGGTCGCGATCATGAGCGCGCCCAGACCGCCCGCCGAGGCGATCGAGATCTTGGCTGGGCCGGCCATCCGCCGCCTTTCGCTCGGGGAGACGACGTTCTCCTCCGGGCACGATTCTAGGGAGCGCAGGTCGGGCGTGGCATGACGTCAGCGCTACCCGCGTGCCTCGATGCCTTCGCCCACCGGGTCGATGGCGGCCGCATCCGTCAGGGTGGTGCCGCCGATGGGCGCAGCGTGCCAGTCGAGCATCTCCCAGCCGCGGGCTCCGTGGCTCTGCAGGGTGACCATTCCGGTGTTGTCGAGGGTGTGCGTTCCGGCGAAGTCGCCGTCGAGGTTGAGCGACCGGGCCGCGACCCAGGTGCGGATGGCTGCGCCGTGACTGACAGCGACAACGGTCGGGCCGCCGCCGCGCACGATCTGGGCGATCGCGGCGTCGTAGCGCTCGAAGAATTCGTGACCGGTTTCGGCACCGGGCATCCGCAGGTCGAGGTCGCCGCGCGCCCATGCGAACGCTGTCGCGTTGTACTCGCCCTGGGATTCGTGATCGGTATGCATCTCGAGGTCGCCTGCTTCGATCTCGCGCAGGCCCTCAAGCACGACGGTCTGCAGTTCGCGCTGCAGGGCCAGCGGCTGCGCGGTCTGCTGGGTGCGCAGCAGTGTGGATGCATAGATCGCGTGAATCGGAACGCTCGCCAGCGCCGGAGGCACCGCACGCGCCTGCTCGGCGCCGAGGTCGGTGAGCGGCGGCCCGGGTTTGCCGGTATCGAGGGCGCCGATGATGTTCGAGTGGATCTGGCCGTGCCGCAGGAGAAGAAGGCGCACTAGTCGTCGACCGCTTTCTGTTGGGCGAGTGTGGTCCAGTCGTGGGCGAACAACTGCTCGATAGTACGCCGCGACTTTCGTGCTGCGGATGATGACCCCGGCGTCGCGGTTGTAGAGCGTTCCGTCGGTCGACCAGTTCTGCGAACTGATCAGAACGGAGGCGCCGTCGACGATGATCCCCTTGTTGTGCACGTTGTTCTGGATGCGGGCGCTGGTCGCGACATCCAGTCCCGCCGACTGCAGCTGCTCCAGATAGCCGGTGGTCTCGTACTCGCTCATGATGATCTGCACCTCGACGCCCGCCTTCTGGCGTGCGATGACCGCGTCGACCAGGTCGACGAAAGCCTGCGACGTGGCGCTTGTCGTCGGCGGCAGCTCGATGTACTGGAACTGCAGGTGCAGCGTGGTCGTCGCCGAGTCGATCAGTGCCTTCACCGCGTCCGAGTAGACGCCCGGGTCGGGCGTCAGGACGGGCGTGATGGTCATCTCGTCGGTGACGACCAGTGAGGCGAAGAACTTCTCGAACGGCGGAGTGGGCGTTCCCGCCAGCGTCGCGGCGGGCTCGAGCGCACCCGTCGCGGCTGGCGCGTTGTGCTCGCCCGCGATTGCGAGGTCGTTCAGCATGAACGCCTCGAACGTCTGGGACAGCCCCGCGTGGTCGATGACGACGTGCCAGTCGCGGTCGCCGCTGCGCGCTGCCGTCGCATCCGTCGGCGTCGTGACGGGGTCGATGTCGGGCTGGTTGGAGTTGTTCCAGTTGCCGCTCGAGAGCCACATCTGTTCGCTATCCCGCACCGCCACCTTGATGTGGTACGCCGTCGGAAAGATCCAGGCGGTGGCCTTCGGGTCCATGCGCTCGAGTGCCCACGCCTGGTTCAGGCTCCCGCCGAGCGCCGATTCGAGGGCGGCGACCGTCTGCTCGTCCGTCTGGTCGGCGGTGGGATTCCTGGCCGGGTGATCGAGGGTGAGCCCGAGCTTCTTGTTCTTCAGAGCTGCCTCGACTTCGACCAGGATGTGCGCCGACGTGAAGTCGTACATCGAGACCGTGAGCGCCTTCGTGGTGGCGGCGAGGAACGGCTTCAGGGTCGGCCAGCCCGAGTCGGGACTGGCGCTCAGAGTCACGGAGATGGTGCCGGTGACCGGGGCCAGGCTGGCTCCGGCGGGCGGTTGGTAGGGCAGGCTGGGCTTTGCGGGAGCGGCGGCGGCGAACGGCGCCAGGTGGTGCGCAATCACAGCGCCGACGAGGTCGAGTTCGGCGGGGAACTCGGGCAGCTTGCCCTGGTCGGGCGCGGTGGGCGCAGTCTGCTCGTAGACCTGCGGGTCGAGGATGCGGTTCTTCTTCGCCGCGGAGGCCTGGCGCACGTCGACGGGCACGCCGTCGATCTCGGTCGGAAGCGCGGCCGCACCGGTGAGGCGGGGCAGCTTCGTGCTGACCGTGACCACGATCGCGGGGCGCCCGGTGAGCCAGCCGTTCGACACCTCGAACCCGGGGCGCACACTCAGAACGCCCGGCTTGCGCAGCTCGTCGAGATGCTGCTCGACGATGTGCTCGATGCGGGTCTGGGTCTCGTTCATCAGCACTCTTCCGGTCGATGGTTCCCGATCCACGTTAGGCACGGCCGCTGACGCGGACAAGAGATGAGAGATGAACAAAACGGGCATCAGGGGTCGACGTACTCCCCGGGGAGTAACTTTTGTTTTGCAGTTGACGCAGACATGCAGTCGTGTATTATTGCAGAGTCTGCAAAAACAGTACGCCAATGTCGGCGCCCGCACCGTCGACCTCACAGGTGGCGCGCGAGCGATGTCCGACGAATCACACCGTCATCCAAAAGGACTCCTCTTGTCTATCGCAACCGCGCCCTCGAAGGCGCAGCCCGCAGCATCCTCGCCACAGGGATCGAAGCCGATCATGTCGCACCGGCAGATCCTGCTCGTCATCTACGGCCTCATGGCCGGCATGTTCCTGGCCTCGCTCGACCAGACCATCGTCGGTACGGCCATCCGCACCATCGGCGACGACCTGCACGGCCTCAACGACCAGGCCTGGGTCACCACCGCCTACCTGATCACGTCGACCATCGCCGTACCGATCTACGGCAAGCTGTCCGACATCTTCGGTCGCCGCCCGCTGTACATCTTCGGCATCGTGGTCTTCCTGATCGGGTCGCTCGCATCGTCGTTCTCGACCTCGATGTTCATGCTCGCCGGGTTCCGCGCCTTCCAGGGCCTCGGCGCCGGCGCGCTGATGTCGCTGCCGCTCGCGATCATGGGCGACATCCTCGCCCCGCGTGAGCGCGCCAAGTACCAGGGCTACTTCCTGGCCGTCTTCGGCATCTCCTCGGTCGTCGGCCCGCTCATCGGCGGCCTGTTCGCCGGCGCCAACCAGATCCTCTTCATCACCGGATGGCGCTGGGTGTTCCTCGTGAACATCCCGATCGGAATCGTCGCCCTCTTCATGGTGCTCGCCTTCCTGCACCTGCCGAAGTTCACCAAGTCCACCAAGCCGCGCATCGACTGGTGGGGCGCCGCCGCGGTCATCACCACCCTGGTTCCCGTGCTGCTCGTCGCTGAGGAGGGACGCACCTGGGGCTGGACCTCGGCTGCTTCCATCACCTGCTACGTGATCGGCGGCGTCAGCCTCATCGCGTTCATCCTGATCGAGCGCTGCCATGAAGTCCGACGCGATCATCCCGCTCGCGCTCTTCAAGTCGCGCACGTTCTCGATGGCCACCATCCTCGGTGTGCTCGTCGGATTCGGGATGTTCGGTGCCCTGCTGACGCTGCCGCTCTACCTGCAGATCGTGTTCGGCCTCAGCCCGACGAACTCGGGTCTTGCGTCGCTGCCGCTCATGGCGGGCCTGCTGATCGCCTCGATCGGCTCCGGCCAGATCATCTCGCGCACCGGAAAGTACCGCATCTTCCCGATCACGGGAACGCTGGTGCTCGGCGAGCGGATACCTCGTGCTGACCTTCCTGACCTACGACAAGCCGCTCTGGTTCATCTTCATCGCGATGTTCCTGATCGGCCTGGGCCTCGGCCAGATGATGCAGACGCTGACCCTGGCCAGCCAGAACGCCGTCGAGCCCCACCAGATGGGTGTCGCGACCGGTGCGTCGACCTTCTTCCGCCAGATCGGTGGAACGCTGGGTGTCGCCGTGCTGCTGTCGGTGCTGTTCGCGGCGCTGCCGGGCAACATCATCAGTGCGAACCAGAACACCGCGACGCTCACGGTCGGGCCTGGACGCAGCGCTCACGCCGAGCGTCGCGACGCGCTTCGACGAACAAGGGCATCATGAAGCAGATCTGGAACCCGATCGTTGACCCGATCAAGTCCAACATCCAGAAGGCCCTCACGGCCGGAGCCGACAAGGCGAAGGCGGCTGCGGATGCCGGTGCAAAGGCCGCGGTGACGGCCGCCGTCGACAAGCTGGTCGCCACCGGGGTCATCCCGGCGTCGGCGGCAACCACGACGATCAGCCAGCAGCTCATCTCCGCCACGCCCAAGGCCGAAGCCGCGGCACTCGCGGCGGTGGCGAAGGGCGCCCACGCAAGCGTGGTTGCGGGCAATGTCGAGGTCGACTGGTCGAACTCGGCGCAGCGCACCTTCTACCTCGACAAGTCACTTCCGGCGATCGAGAAGAAGCTCAACGGCGGGTCCATCAAGTCGAACAGCAGTGCGACTACCGACACGTCGTTCCTGAACGGCGCCGACCCCCGCCTTGCCAAGTCGTTCAAGGTGGGCTTCAACGCCTCGGTCATCTCGATCTACTGGATCGGGCTCGGGGTCATCCTGGCGGCCTTCGTGCTGAGCCTGTTCTTCCGGGTGCCGCCGCTGCGCAAGACCTCCGCGCTGCAGCAGCGCGCGGATGAGGGCGGCACGACCGAGACCGGAAGGATCCGCACCCAGCCGCAGGCGTAACCGATCGGTGGGGTGTCCCGGCAGCGGGCCGCCCCACCGATGGGTCCGCCCCCGAGGACACCCATCATGACGACAACCATCGACGACCCGGCCGACAGAGATCGGCCTGCGCGAGCGCAAGAAGCAGCAGACCCGCGCCGCCATCCACGACGCCGCGTTTCGCCTGATCGACGAGCAGGGCCTCGAGGCCACCACGATCGAGCAGATCTGCCAGGCGGCGGATGTCTCGACCCGCACGTTCTTCAACTACTACCCGTCGAAGGCGGCTGCCGCCCTCGAGCTCGCCGGCACGACCATCGACGACGACGTGCGCGAGCGCTTCCGCTCCGCTCACGGCGGACTGGTCGCGGCGCTGTGCGACGCGATGGGCAGCAGCGCCGAGCTGGGCCCCAGCCACGCCAAGATGAAGCAGCTGATCATCCGCCACCCCGAGATGCTCACGATCGTTTCGCAGCTCATGATCGAGGTGCGGGGGCAGTTCATCACCCTCGCGGCCGAGCGCGCCGAGAGCCCAGAGCAGGCCGAGCTCGCCGTCTCACTGGTGCTCTCGGCGATGAACAGGATCATGCACGACGACGCCTCCGGCGACGCCCCACTGGGCGAGCGCCTGCGCGAGACGGTCGACCAGCTGGTGAGCGTGAACACTGTGCAGCTCGCACCCGTGCACGCGGCCTAAGGTCGCGAGCGGCTGAGGGCCACCAGCCGGTTGGCGCTGAGCGGCCCCTGGGCTGACAGTCTCGATGACAGGGCGAGAAACACCTGAGCGGTGGTCATGGCGTCGCCGAGGGCATTGTGCGGTGTATGAATGGGAAGACCCAGCCGGGAGCCGAGGTATTCGAGTGCCACGCTCTGCCCGCGCTCAGCTTTGGGCAGGTCGAGGCAGCGGTACGCCAGCACGGCGGTGTCGACGAGTCGCAGCCTGAGCTTTCGTCCCGCCTGGAGCGCCGCCTGCTCCAGGAACCCGCGCTCGATCCAGGCCGCGTGGGCGACCAGAATGCGCCCATCCAGCGCGTCGAAGATCGTACCGAGGCTCTCGTCGAGGGTCGGTGCACCGGCCAGGTCCGCGTCGCGCAGTGAGTGCACGAGAATCGACTGCGCCGGCACCGGCGCATCCGCTCGCACGAGCCCGTATCGGGCGTGCGCCGTGAGAATGCGCCCGTCGTCGATGGGGATGAGCCCGAACGACAGGATCTGGTCGGTGAGCGGGTCGAGCCCGGTGGTCTCGAAGTCGAGCACGCAGTAGCGCGCGTCCCGCCACGACGGGGACCGGCGCGGGGGGAGCGGATGCGCCCGCGGGCTGCCCACAGCGCGCATCACGCGCCCACCATCCGGCGGTCCGAACCGAGCCGATCCTGGATGCGGTCGATCGCGCGAAAGCCGTCGCGCAGGTACCGGCGCCGCAGCGGGTCGAGTTCGCCCGTCGCCAGGAAGACGTCGCCGCGCTCGCCGTCGCGGATCGCCCGGATGTCGGCGTCGAGCAGCAGGTCGTAGCAGAGCATGAAGACGCTCTTGAGCGTCTCGGCCTCCTCCACCGACAGCAGCCCCGCCTGGGCGACGCGGTCGAGCCGGTCGAGAGTGGTGCCACGCGCGTCTCCCGCCCGGAGCGAGAGCGCGCGGGCCAGCGAAACGATCGGACGCAGTCCCGCGCGTTTGAGGTCGAGCTGGCCGTGCCGCTCGCCGAACCGTTCGACGACGAACCCGCGCACGAATCCCGCGGGCGGCTTCTCGGTGAGGGCGAAGCGCAGCATCGCCCGCAGAAACTCGTCGCCGCGCAGTCGGGCCATCAGCCGGGAGGTGACCGCATCGGCCAGGTCGGGGTTCGTGATCGCCCGGGCATCGAGCATCGCCGACGCGAGGATGAGATAACCCGACTCCGCCGGGTCGTCGGCCCACGCCTTCGCAGCGCGACCCCACGCATCGAGCGACCGGCTGAACAGCGGGTAGTACGCGTTGGCGTCGTGCGGGCAGGGTTCGAAACCGAGTTGCTCCAGGCAGCCGAGCACGCGGCGGAGGGAGCCGCGGATGGTCTCGGCATTCGACTCTTCGCCAGCCGCCGACTTCCACGCGAATGCGGAATCGATGTCGCTCGCGGGCAGCGGTTCGTGACGTGCATGAGAGCCGAGCAGCAGCCAGGTGTGCGCGGTCGGCAATCGCACGTCGTCGGTCGAGAGCTCCACAAGCTGTCGAAGCGCCGACTCCACGATGGTCGAGTGGATGGCGCCCAGCTGGCGAGACGACATGTCGGCATCGTGCAGGTCGACCAGGGTCGGCAGGATCAGCGCCGTCGCGGCAGCGAGCTCGTCGAGCGTGCGCGCCCGCGTGATCGCGGTTCGCACCACCAGTGGGTGATGATTGCAAGTCGGGTGGGAGGACTGCCCGGGCCCATCGACGGTCCCACCGTCGGCAGCAGCCACCCGATTCTTCGCGAACAATCCGAGATGACGGTGTCGCTCGGTCTCACCGGAAAGCTCTGCCTCGACCCGGCCCAGACCGCGGTGATCAACGAGGTCATCAGCCCGACCCCGAGCGACGTGATGTGGGCCCGCGACTTCCTGGCCGACTTCGAGCGTCGCGGGCGGGTGGTGCGCGACGGCAGCGACCTGCCGCGCCTGGGCCGTGCGCGCAAGATCGAGACCCTTGCGCGAACGTTCGGCGTCGATCCGTCATGACGGCATCGACGATCTGCGATGACAATCTGCGCCAAACTCGAGGTATGGCAACTCCTATCACCCCCGTGACCCTTGTCGGCAAATACGTGGTGCTCGAGCCGTTGAGCCACGACCACCACGATGGACTCGTCGCCGCGGCCCGGGACGGAGAGCTGTGGAACCTCTGGTACACCAGTGTGCCGACGGCCGAGGGGATGAGCGCAGAGATCGACCGCCGGCTGGGTCTGCAGGAGAAGGGCACGATGCTGCCGTTCACAACGCGCCTGCGCGACGCGGCCACGGGCGAGCCGGGTCGGGTGATCGGCATGACCACCTACATGAACATCGACGCGGCGCTGCCTCGGGTCGAGATCGGCTCCACCTGGAACGCCGCGTCGGTGCACGGAACCGGCACCAACCCCGACTCCAAACTGCTGCTTCTCGGCCACGCGTTCGACACGCTCGGCTGCCCGGCGGTCGAATTCCGCACCCACTGGATGAACTTCCAGTCGCGCGAAGCGATCGCCCGCCTCGGCGCGAAACAGGACGGCGTACTGCGCTCGCACAGTCGGATGACCGACGGCAGCATCCGCGACACCGTGGTGTTCTCGATCATCGCGAGCGAATGGCCGATGGTGCGTTCGGCGCTGAGCCAGCGGGTAGCCAAGCCGCGACAGTAGGTGCAGGCTGGGGTCATGACGCGGGAACTATTCGCCACAGTCCCGTGTTGTACCCACTGAGTGCCGCAGCCAGCGTCACAAACTGAGGAGTTTCATCCAATGACGACAACTACTTACCGCAAAGACCCGAGCGCGGTCGCGCAGCTGACCCCCGAGCAGTACGCGGTCACCCAGGAGAGCGCCACGGAGCCCGCCTTCACGGGCGAGTACGTGGACAACCACGACGACGGAATCTACGTCGACATCGTTTCGGGTGAGCCGCTGTTCTCGTCGACCGACAAGTTCGACAGCGGATCGGGATGGCCGAGCTTCACCCGGCCGATCGACCCCGCGAACGTCATCAGGCACGCCGACAACAGCTACGGGATGCGCCGCACCGAGGTTCGCTCAGCCAACGGCGACAGCCACCTCGGCCACCTGTTCGACGACGGCCCCGATCGCAGGATGGCGGGCTGCGCTACTGCATCAACTCCGCCGCCCTGCGTTTCATCCCCGCAGACCAGCTCGAGTCTGCCGGGCTACGGCGACTACCGCAGCCTGTTCACCACGAAGGAGGCCTAATCATGGCAACACTGAAACCGCGATCCTCGCCGGCGGATGCTTCTGGGGAGCGCAGCAGCTGCTGCGCCGTCGCCCGGGAGTGATCTCGACCCGCGTCGGCTACTCGGGTGGCGACACCCCGAACGCCACCTACCGCAACCACGGCGACCACGCCGAGGCGGTCGAGATCGTCTTCGACCCGTCGCTGATCTCGTACCGTGACCTGCTGGAGTTCTTCTTCCAGATCCACGACCCGTCGACGAAGAACCGCCAGGGCAACGACGTCGGTCGCAGCTACCGCTCGGCCATCTTCTACACCAGCGACGAGCAGAAGCAGGTCGCCCTCGACACCATCGCCGACGTCGACGCCTCCGGCCTCTGGCCGGGCAAGGTCGTCACCGAGGTCGAGCCGGCCGGCGCGTTCTGGGAGGCCGAGGAGGAGCACCAGGACTACCTGGAGAAGTACCCGCCGGGTACACCTGCCACTACGTGCGTCCGGGCTGGAAGCTCCCGCACCGCGAAGAGCAGCTCACCCGGTAGTGACTCCGCGCGAGTTGCTCACGACGCCCTTCGGCGCGGATTCGACCGCGTCGGAGGTGGTCGCGGGCATCGACCTGTCGGGCCGCCGGGCCATCGTGACCGGCGGCTCGTCGGGCATCGGGGTCGAAACGGCTCGGGCGCTCGCCGGGGCCGGCGCACACGTGACGCTCGCGGTGCGAAATGTGGACGCCGCTGCCGCTGTGATCGCCGACATCACCGCCTCGACGGGCAATCCCCAGGTCGACGCCGGTCGTCTCGACCTTTCGTCCGTTGCCTCCGTCGCCGATTTCGTGGCGAACTGGAGCGGGCCCCTGCACATCCTCGTGAACAACGCGGGAATCATGGCCGTGCCGCAGCTCGAGCGCAACGCGGAAGGCTGGGAGCTGCAGTTCGCCACCAACCACATGGGACATTTCGCCCTCGCGCTCGGGCTGCACGACGCGCTCGTTTCGGCACGGGGTGCCCGGATTGTCTCGGTGAGTTCGGTCGGTCACATCAACGGCGACATCGACTTCGACGACATCCAGTTCGAGCGACGGCCCTACGACCCGTGGGTCGCCTACGGCCAATCGAAGACGGCCAACATCCTTTTCGCTGTCGAGGCGACCCGGCGCTGGGCGGCCGACGGAGTGACCGCGAATTCGCTCAACCCCGGCCGCATTCCGGGCACGGGGCTCACGCGGCACCTCGCGGAGGCACCGGCGGCACCGGCGCCGGGCGTCGCCAACAGCACGGGTGTCTCTGTCAAATCGGTCGAACAGGGCGCCGCGACCTCCGTGCTCCTGGCGACATCGCCCGCCCTCGACGGGATCGGCGGTCGCTATTTCGAGGACTGCAATGAGGCGGGCCCGCTCGTCCCGGGGATTCGGCGAGGTGTTGCACCGTATGCGCTCGACCCCGTTGCGGCGGAGCGCCTCTGGGATTTCTCGCTGCACCTGCTCGAGTAGCGGGGCTGCGCCGCTCAGACGCAGACCACTTCGCACCCCAGCGCCCTGATTTGGTTCACGACGTCCTGCGGTGCCCGACGGTCGGTGACGAGCACGTCGACCGCCGACAGGGGGCACACCTGGGCCAGCGCGACCCGGGAGATCTTGGTGGCGTCGGCGAGCACGACGGTCAGGCGGGCGCGCTGTTGCAGCGCACCGTTGACGCGGGCGCCCACGAGGTCGTAGTTCGTGCATCCCGCGGCCGGATCGACGCCGTCGACCCCGAGGAAGGCAACGTCGACGTTGTAGTCGCCGAAGAAGGCGTCCGCGATCGGCCCGATCGTTTCGAGGCTGCTGCTTCGCGCCTCGCCTCCGGCCACGAGCACCCGGAGGCCCGGGTTCGCCAGCAGGTTCACGGCGATGTTGAGCGCGTTGGTGACGACCGTCAGCCCGTCGCGATTCATGAGGCCGCGCGCGAACTCCGTGGCGGTCGTGCCGCCCGTCATCCCGACGACCCGCGCGCCTTCGAGATAGGTGAGGGCATGCTCGGCGATCCGCCGCTTCTCGGCCAGATCCTGGGCTGTCTTGTAGCCGAGGGGCAGGTCGTTGAAGGCGATGTTGGTGGCCGCTCCGCCGCGCGTGCGACTCACCAGGCGCTGTTCCTCGAGCAGCTCGAGGTCGCGGCGGATGGTCGCTTCGGAGACGTCGAAGCGTTCGGCGAGGGTCGCGACATCGATGTTGCCGGCGTCGATGACGGCGGAGACGATCTGGTTGAGTCGTTGTTTGCGCGGCACGTGCATACGCTAGCGCATTCGATCACAAAATATGAGCAACTGCGCAATATAAGCAATCAGTATTGCGCGAAAGGCCCGGAAAGGCGCTGATTTGACGCCGATTTCGTTGCAGAACTGCGCACTGTGTGCAACTATTGCCCCGTCCAGCAGCGCCGGGGTCGCACCCCCTCAATCCGGCGCCATTCCACGCATTCCGAAAGAAGAAGTGCCATGAGATTGAAGCGGAATTCCCTGCGGGCAGCGGCCCTCATCGCCGGCATCGCCAGCGTCAGCCTGCTCGCCGCAGGATGCAGTTCATCGACGGGCGGCGGTTCGTCGCAGACCAAGGGCGTGACCATCACGGTTGCCCTGTTCGGGGCACCCCCGCCCAAGGCATCGCTCGCGGCGTTCACCAAGAGCACCGGCATCACCGTCAAATGGTCGACGATCGACTGGGACAGCCTGCAGACCAAGATCGCCGCGGCGTCGACGTCGAACACCTACTTCGCCGACGCAACCGACGTCGACTGGTCGCGGGTCGGCCAGGAGGGCAAGCTCGGCTGGTTCCTGCCGATGGAGAAGTACATCGACACCAAGTCGCTCGAGACCGACATGCCCCAGCTGTCGTCGTTCACCTACCAGGGCAAGGTCGTCGGCATCCCGTTCGACTCGTCCTACCTGGTCACCACGGTCAACAAAGACCAGTTCGCGAAGGCGGGCATCACCACGATGCCGACCACGATCGCCGAGTACACCAAAGACCTTCAGACCATCCAGTCGAAGGGTGTGAGCGCGACGCCGCTCAACATTCCGTTCGCCGCTGCGGAGGGCCTGTCGACCTACTGGTATGAGACGACCGAGGCATTCGGTGGCACCATCCTCAACGGCAAAGACGTTCCGCAGTTCACGTCGCCCGATTCGGCCGGCTACAAAGCGGCCCAGTGGATGGTCGACGCCATCAAGAACGGCCTTGTGCCGGCCGGCAACATCAATGTGTCCGACAGCCAGGGCCAGCAGACGCTCATGGCGAAGGGCGTCGTGGCGAGCACGTTCGGCGACTACTCGGGCAACGTGGGCAGCCTCTACGACGTTCCGTCGTCGTCATCGGTGGTCAAACAGGTCGAGTACATTCCCACTCCGGGTGTGAGCGGCGTGGCCGCCAACGTCAGCAACCCGGACGGCATCGGCATCCTCAAGACCGCCAAGTACCCCGCCGCGGCGGCCAAATTCATCGAGTGGTTCACCACCGCGCAGAACCAGGCGGACTTCGCCGGGGTCAACGGACCGTCGAAGGTCATGCCCGGCTACTTCCTTCCGTCGCGACTCAGCGGACTCACGCAAGCTCACCGCCAGCGGCGACCTCGTGGGCGGCGGCGAGCTCGACGAGCCTGCTGAAGACGAGCAAGCCCGTGTTCCCCGACGGTGCTCCCGTCTGGTACCCGCAGTTCTCGAGTGCGGTCTACACCAATCTGCACGCGGCGGCGACGGGGTCGATGACGGTGGATGCCGCGATCAAGGCCATCGCGGCCGCGGCCGACGCCCTCGCCAAGTAACAGGACCACACTGGTGGGACGCCGACAGGCTCGGCGTCCCACCGCCAACCGTGAGATGAGTCGATGACAACCGTCGTCCCCGGAGGTCGCCTGCTTCGCAGGTTCGACTTTCTGCCGTATGCGCTCGTCGCGCCGCTGACCCTGTTCATCGTGTGCCTGGCCCTCGTGCCGGCCGCTGTTCACGATCGTCGAGTCGTTCTTCCGTGTGCAGCCGCTCAACCCGCCGGACGCGTTCATCGGCCTCGGCAACTTCGAGGCGCTGTTCGCGAACGATGCGATCACGTCGAGCATGGTCAACACCGCCATCTACCTCGTCATCGGCGTGACGCTCTCGACGGTGTTCGCGATCGTCTTCGCGGTGGTGCTGCAGAAGCGGTTCTTCGGGCGGTCCGTTCTCATCGCCATCCTGATCCTGCCGTGGGCGCTGCCGGGAGTCGTCGAGGGCATCGTCTGGAGCAGCATCTGGGACAGCAACTCGGGCCTGCTGAACAGCGTGCTCACCTCGCTGCACCTCGATCGACCACTACCTGGTGTTTCTCGGCCAGAACCAGCTCGGCACGATCTTCGGCATCGAACTGGTGCAGGTGTGGCAGATCACCCCGCTCTCGACGCTGCTGATTCTCGCGTCGCTGCAGAACATCCCGACCGACATCTACGAGGCCGCCGACCTTGACGGCAGTTCGCCGTGGGCGACCTTCCGGCGCATCACGCTTCCGCTGGCGCGGCCCGGCATCACGATCGCAATGGTGCAGGCGATCATCGCCACCCTCAACGTCTTCGACCAGCCCTACGTGCTGAACGGGTCCGCGTCGACCGGGGTCTCGCTCACGATGGAGACCTACTTCATCAGCTTCCAGAACCTGAACTTCGGCGAGGGGTACGCGCTGTCGCTCGTGATCACCGTGATCACGCTTCTGGCGTCGTTCCTCGTGCTCAAGCTCGTCTATCGCCCGGTGGAGTTCTGATGAAGCAGACGCGCATCCGCACCACGTCGTGGGCGCGACGCCTCGGCATCCTGTTCATCCTGGTCTGGACGCTGGTGCCGCTCTACTGGGCACTCAACATCAGCCTGCAGACCGACGCCCAGGCCACCTCGAAGCCGTCGAACTACCTGCCGCCGACCCCGTCGTTCGAGAACTTCGCGACGCTGCTGAGCGGCAACTCCGACCTGGCCCAGTCGATTCGTCAATCGACCGGCAACATCTTTCTGGAGTGCGCGTCAGCGACCCTGGTGACGGTCGTGCTCGCAACGCTCGCCGCCTACGCCTTCGCACGCATGCGATTCCGCGGCCGCACCGTGCTCTTCTACGGCGTGCTGGCGACCATGGCGTTCCCGGCGTACACGACGCTGATTCCGCTGTACCGCATCCTGAGCGCCTTCGGACTGGTCAACACCTATCTCGGGATCGTGCTGGTGTACGTCTCCGGATTTCTGCCGCTGGCGACCTGGATCCTGTACAACTACATGCTGAGCCTGCCGATTGCGCTCGAGGAGGCAGGGCAGATCGATGGAGCGAGCCGGATGCAGGTGTTGAGGCATGTCGTACTGCCGCTCGCCCGGCCCGGGATCATCTCGACCGCGATCATCACCTTCCTGTTCGCGTGGGGGCAGTTCCTGTTTCCGCTCGTGCTGTCGAGCGACCTGTCGACGCAGCCGCTCACGGTCGTGATCGCCTCGCTAGAGGGCCGACACCTCGTGCCCTATACGCTGCTCAGCGCAGCGGGCATCCTCGCTCTGGGCGTTCCCGCGGTCATCGCGCTCATCCTCAACCGCTACATCGTCAGTGGACTGCTCGCCGGGAGCGTGAAGTGACCGCGCGCCTCACGACCGTGGCGCTGGATGTGGGCGGAACCGAGATCAAGGGTGCGATTCGCGAGGGCGGCGCCGTCACCGTTCTTCGGCGGTGGCCCACGCCCCGCGAGAAGGGCGCGGATGCCGTGGTGAGCGCGGTCGAGGCGGCCGTCGTCGAACTGCTCGCCGAATCGCCGGACGCCGAGGCGGTCGGGCTCGTCGTGCCCGGCACCGTCGACGAAAGCGCGGGCGTTGCGCTCTATTCGGAGAACATCGGATGGCACGACGTGCCGTTTCGACGGATGACCGCGGAGGCGAGTGGTCTGCCCGTCGGGTTCGGCCACGACGTGCGGGCGGGCGGGCTCGCAGAACGCACGGTCGGTGCCGCGCGTGGTGTGGACGACTTCCTGTTTCTGCCCATGGGCACCGGCATCTCGGGCGCAATGGTGGTGGAGGGCAGAACTCTCGACGGCGCCTTCGCCGGCGAGGTCGGGCACCTGGATGTCGGCTCCGGCCGACCCTGTGCCTGCGGGCTCGTGGGCTGTCTCGAGACCGTCGCGACCGGGCCCTCGATCGCGGCCATCTACGGTGAGCGCACCGGGATCGTGGTTTCGGGCGCCAAGCCGGTGGTCGACCGGATGGTCGCCGGAGACGAGATCGCGGCGGCGGTCTGGGCGCAGGCCGTCGACGCGACGGCCCGTGCACTCGCGAGCTATGTGACCCTGCTGGCGCCCGAGCTGATTGTGGTGGGCGGTGGGCTCTCGGGGGCGGGCGACCTCCTGCTCGACCCGTTGCGCGCTGCGCTCGCCGCCCAGCTCGTCTGGCAGCGCCCGCCGCGCCTCGTGGTCGCGCAACTCGGCGACATGGCCGGCAACATGGGGGCCCACCTTCTCGCGCTCGCCGCGCTCGACCGACCTCAGGGGGATCCCCGATGACCACTGCACGCACCGCCGATCTTGTCGCCGCCGCCGTCGAGGGCCACACGGCCGTGCCTGCCTTCAACGTGATCACTCTTGAGCACGCCGAGGGCGCCGTGCTGGGGCTCGAGCGGTCGCGGTCTGCGGGCATCCTGCAATTCAGCGAGCGGGCGCTGCGGTTTCACGGCGAGCCGGTCGAACCGATTCTCGCCGCCTGCGCGCGCCTCGCGGCGGCGGCGGGGGTCGCGGTTGCACTTCACCTCGATCACATCGAGGATGTCGACCTCGCAGGCAGGCTCATCCGGGAAGCGCGCGACCTCGGCGTGACCTCGATCATGGTGGATTTCTCGACCGTCGATCGTGAGCGAAACGTCGACCTCACCCGACGAGCCGTCGGCCTCGCCCATTCCGCCGGGCTCTGGGTCGAGGCGGAGCTGGGCGAGATCGGCGGCAAGGACGGCGCGCACGCCCACGGCGCACGAACCGACCCGGCCGATGCCCGCGAGTTCAGCGCCCAGACCGGGGTCGACGGCCTCGCGGTTGCCGTCGGCAGCTCGCACGCGATGACCAGCCGCGACGCGCGCCTCGACCTCGAGTTGGTGTCGCGGCTCGCCCAGGCGGTGCCGGTGCCTCTGGTGCTGCACGGGTCATCCGGGGTCCCCGACTCCGAACTCACCGCCGCAATCGCGGTCGGCATGCGCAAGATCAATGTCGGCACGGCGCTGAACGTGGCCTACACGGATGCGGTGCGCCGGGTGCTCGCCGAACAGCCGGGCCTGAGCGACCCGCGCGAATACCTGCGCGAGGCGCGCGAGGCCGTCGCGGGAGTCGTCGCCGGGTTCTGCGCCGTGGTCGCATCGAAGTCCGCGTCGAAGTCAGCGCCGCAGGGAGCTCACGAATGAACCAGCTCTGGAACACCATCCGCCAGCACAAGGCCGGCGCCGCGGTCGGCATCTACTCGGTGTGCTCGGCGCATCCGACCATCCTCGAGGCGGCCATGCGTCAGGCAGCCGACGACCACTCGTACGTTCTGATCGAGGCCACCTCGAACCAGGTCGACCAGTTCGGCGGGTACACCGGTATGCGTCCCGCCGACTTCCGCGATCTGGTGCATTCGATCGCGGACTCCGTCGGCTTCCCGCGGCGAGCTGATCGTGCTCGGTGGCGACCATCTCGGGCCCGAACCGCTGGCAGAAGGAGTCGGCGGAGTCGGCGATGGCGAAAGCCGAAGACCTGGTTGCCGCGTACGTCGACGCGGGATACTCGAAGATCCACATCGACTGCAGCATGTCGTGCGCCGGTGACCCCGTTCCCGCCGGGGACGAACTCGTCGCGACCCGCACGGCCCGCCTGGTGCGGGTGGCGGAAGACGCCGCCCGTCGCGGCGGCACGGCCCGGGAGTTGCTCTACGTGATCGGCACCGAGGTGCCCGTTCCCGGGGGCGCTCACGAGACGCTCGAGGAGCTCGTGCCGACCTCGGCCGAGGCGGCCCGCGCCACGCTCGACCGCCATCGCGCCGCCTTCCACGAGGTGGGGCTCGACGACATCTGGCCCCGCATCATCGCGCTCGTCGTGCAACCCGCCGTCGAGTTCGACCACCTGCGGGTCATCGACTACCGGCACGAGGGCACCAGGTCGCTGCGAACCGTGCTCGACGACGAGCCCGGCCTCGTCTTCGAGGCGCACTCCACCGACTACCAGCAGACCTCCGGCCTGCGGCAGCTCGTCGAGGACCACTGGGCGATCCTGAAGGTGGGACCCGGGCTCACGTTCGCGATGCGCGAGGCGCTGTTCGCCCTCGAGCAGATCGAGCGCGTGCTGGTTGCCGAGGAGGACCGCTCGTATCTCGCCGAGGTGATCGAACGACGGATGCTCGCCCGCCCCGAATACTGGACCGGGTACTACGACGGGAGCCCCGAGGAGCAGCGCATCGCCCGGCGCTTCAGTTATAGCGATCGGCTGCGCTACTACTGGCCGGACCCCGTGGTCGTGAGGGCGGAGGAACGGCTGTACGCCAACCTCTCCGCCCAGGCCATCCCGCTGCCCCTGATCAGCCAGTTTCTGCCCGACCAGTACGCACGCGTGCGCGAGGGTCGGCTCGACGCCCATCCGCGTTCTCTCGTCATCGACAAGATCCGCGACTCTCTGCGGCCGTACGCGATCGCCTGCTCGATTGCGCACCTCGAAACCTCGACCAGCATTTCCAGCTAAAAGGAGCACCACGTGTCAAGAATCACCGCGAACCAGGACGCGCCAGCCGGCGCGGATGCGACGGTTCGTGAAATCGACCAGCAGCCCGAGGTCTGGGTGGCGGCCGCCGAGGTCGTCGACCGGGACCGGCTCGAGCTCGACGCCTTTCTGGGCGGGCTGCTCGACCGCGCGGACCTGCGCATCGTGCTGACCGGCGCCGGCACCTCCGCGTTCGTGGGTGCCATTGCGGCGCCCGAGTTGTCGCGCGTGCTCGGACGACAGGTCGACGCGATAGCGACGACCGATATCGTGGCCGACCCCCGCGGCACTTTCCCCGTCGACGTGCCCACGCTGCTCGTGTCGTTCGCTCGCTCGGGAAACAGCCCCGAGTCGATCGCCGCGACCGGCCTGGCCGACCAGGTGCTGAGCGACGTGAGCCACCTCATCCTCACCTGCGACGACCGGGGCGCCCTGTTCGTGCAGCACTCCGGTCGGCCGTCGTCGCACGTTCTGCTGATGCCCGAGCGCGCCAACGACGAGGGCTTCGCGATGACCTCGAGTTTCACGTCGATGCTGCTGTCGGTGCTGCTGGTCTTCGGCGGTGCGGATGCGGGGGCGGTGTCTGCTCTCGCGGATGCGGGGCGACGCATCCTCGAGTCGCAGCACGACGAGCTCGACGAGCTCGCCCGCCGTCCCATCGAGCGGGTCGTCTACCTCGGCAGCGGCGCCCTGCAGGGGCTCGCCCGCGAGTCGGCGCTCAAGCTGCTCGAACTCACGGCAGGGCGGGTGGTCGGCTACTCGGAGTCGCCGCTCGGTTTCCGTCACGGGCCGAAGGCCATCCTCAACGACCGCACGCTGGTCGTCGTGTATGTCTCGAGCGACCCGTACACGCGCCGCTACGACCTCGACATCCTCGCCGAGCTGCGCGGCGGACCGCACCCGCAGAACGTCGTCGCGATCTCCGCGGTCGCCCTCGCCGATCCGAGCGAGCAGGCCTGGATCCTCCCCGGTGCCGACGGTATCGCGGATGCGCCGGCCGCGATCGCCCTGGTGATCTACGCCCAGTTGCTCGCCCTGCGGTTCTCGGTGCAGCACGGGCTGACGCCCGACAACCCGTTCCCCGGCGGTGACGTCAATCGCGTTGTGCAGGGAGTGCACATCCACGCGCTGCAGGGCTAGCGCCGGTCGCTTTACTCAGCATCAATCCACCTGAGAGATTACTCGCCGTATGGCGGCAACTCATCGAGGAGTCGCGCGGCAGTCTCCACCATCGCCGCCGCCGCACGGCGTCCGGCTTCCGCGTCGTCCGCGCGGGCTGTCGGTTTTTCGACTGATGGGTACTCGCTGTCGTTGCGGAGGGGGCGCATCCATCCGAATGGTCGGATCACGGAACCGAGAGGCGGCTCGAATTGCGCAAGCACGGCGTCGTAGACACTGATATGGCCACCGAGCTGAGTCGGTCGAAGCCCTTGCGTCACCAGCAGGGCCGCCAGTGCCTTTCGAGCCGCGTCATAGGCGAGCTGGAATTCTCCGACGGGGTCAGAGCCCGCCGCGAGCAGGGACGTCCGGAGGTGGGCTCGCGCCTGATCGATGTACGTCGCTCCGAGTTCGCGATTAGCGGGGACGCGCTCCAGGCGTCGCTCGCCCAGCAGACGATCAACGGTTGCTCGGCCCTGCTCCCAACGCAGAATCACGCATGGTTCCTTTCAACGGGATCGGCACGAGTGGGTTTTCTTTGACGTTGCGCAGAAACAGGTCGTCAGCAACATTCCATTGCGTGCGACTGACACTCCGGATGTTCACCTCTCGTCCGAGCATGGTGGAAGCCCGCGAGGCGGCCTCGAAAATCGCGGTGCGATCCGTCGAGCCGATCGCGAGAACATCGATGTCGTTCGGATCGGGGCCGGGCTGGTCGGCGAACCGCGCAGCCCAGGAGCCATAGATAAAGGCTTCCTCGACGCCGTCGAGGTCGTCGAGCACGCTCGGCAGCAGCGCGAGCGGACCGTAGGAGTGTTGCACTATCTCTGCAACGGCGCGAAAAAGGGGGTGCTCGACATTCGCTCGAACGTAGTGGTTGCGTCCCGAGATGCGGTCGCGAATAAAACCCGCCGCGAGCAAACGATCGATCTCTCTCAGCACCGTTGGCAAGCTCACGTTTGCTGTGCGTGCAAGCTCGCTGGGAGTGCGCTCGCGATTCGGGAACAGACAGACCTGGGCAAGGATGATTCCTTGGGTGTTCGACCGCAAGAGCGGAGACAACGCGGGAACCGATGGTTTCATAAAACTAAGTACATCATATCTTTAATGAAACTGCTGGGCGTCACGCGACGGGTTCGGCTGCTGCCTCGGCGGACGCGCGATTGCCACGGGCGGCCGCGATGACGGCCCCGGCGCTCGCAACGACCACGCAACCGATCCCGAAGGATTCGAGCGGTTCGAGGTCTTGGCGCAGCACCACGAATCCCGCCAGCGCTGCGATCGCCGGTGCGAGGCTCAGCAGGATCGAGAACGTGGCCGCGGGCAGTCGGCGCAGCGAGATGAGTTCGAGGCCATAGGGTACAGCCGACGACAGCACTGCGACGGCGAGCCCGAGCGCCAGGTCGATCGGCTTCAGCAGCGCGATGCCCGCGGTCAGGATGCCGAGGGGTGCGATCGCGAGAGCCCCGACCGACATCGCGATCGCGAGCCCGTCCAGTCGCGAGAAGCGCTGGCCGGTTCGTGCGGACAGCAGGATGTAGCAGACCCACATGCTGCCGGCCGCCGCCGCGAATCCGCCGCCGACCAGATTGAACTGGTGCCCGAAGCCGCCCCAGCCCAGCAACACGACTCCCGCCAGGGCGAGCGCCGCCCAGAGCCACGCCGACGGCCGGCGGCTGATGACGACCGACAGCACGAGCGGACCGAGAAGTTCTATGGTGACGGCCACACCCAGCGGCAGGGTCAGCAGGGAGGTGTAGAACAGGGCGTTCATGGTGGCGAGCACCAGGCCGAACCCGATGACGGTCATCCAGTCGCCCCGAGAGCGACCCCGCACCGAGGGGCGAAAGACGACCAGCAGGATGGCCGCCGAGAACAGCAGGCGCAGCAGCACCATGCCGGTCGCACCGACCTGGGGAAACAGGGTGACCGCGATCGCGGCCCCGAGCTCCTGGCAGATCAGCCCCAGCACGACCAGCCCGGTTGCGCCGAATCTCGCCGCAGGGCTCGACGTCGACGGATGAACTTCCACTCAGCGACCGTAACAGGCGTCGGGTGGCCGCCCGCTCAGGGCAACGGTCTAGTGCGCGACGAAGGACCGCACCGAATGCTGGGCCATGTCGATGGCGGTCGACGTGATGCGGCCGTCGACCAGGTAGGAGCGGCGGAAGCAGGCGAAGACGAGCTCGGCCGCGTAGTCGAGCGCGGCGACCGACCGGTACGGATGCTCGTCGACCGCGGACTCGTCGAGAGCATGAGCGAGGGCGGTCGCCAGGCGGTGCACGGCCTCGAGCCGGGGCTCCTCGCTGGCGGAGTCGAAGGGTCCGCAGAGCACAAGATAGGCGGCCGACGGGTTGTCGAGAAAGCCGGCGAAGCGGTCGATGACGCGATCGAGACGCTGCGACTCGTCCAGCTGTGCGCTCCACGCACCACGCGTATCAAGCGACCCCGAGAGGCGGCTCAGGGCTCGTGCGCTCAGCGCGCCGAGCACGGCGTTGCGGTCGGCGAAGTATTGGTAGATGCGGGCGAGCGGAATGAGCGAGACGCGCGCGATCTGGCTGAGCGACAGCTTCTCGTGCCCCAGTCGGTCGATGACGATCTCCGCGGCCTCGAGGATGGCGGGCACGCTCCTGTCGACCTGTGCGGGTCGCTGCAGAATGTCGGTCACGGCTCTCCTCGGGGTGTTGTGGGTTTTCGTCGCCAATCGCTAGGCTCACTGTATCGAGTGACACTGAGTTTCATCAAGTGATTCTGCGGTTCACAGCTAACCCATCGAAAGCAGGCGGCAATGAGTATCGACACCATTGATCTCGCCACGGCCGACCCGATGGCCGCCGCCATCGGGGTCTTCACCCGGCGGGGGTATGACGCGACCACGGTCGACGATCTCGCCGAGGCCATGCAACTCTCCCGCAGCACCTTCTTCCGCCGTTTCGGAACGAAGGATGACGTCGTCTTCGCCGACCACGAGCTCTTGCTGGGCCGGGTCGGCGCCTACCTCGCAACCACCAGTCTCGGCCCGCTGGACGCGGTGTGCGCTGCCGGCCGAATGGTGTTCGAGCACCACGTCGATCGTCGAGCAGTCTCGGTCGCCCGGTTCGCCCTGCTGCACGAGGTTCCGGCTCTGCGCGATCGCGAACTCATCACCTCGCACCGCTACGAGCGCGCGTTCACGGAGTACCTCCGCGGCGCCCTGCCGCCCGGTCGTCAGCGCGACTACGTCAGTGTCGCGTTCGCCGCCGCCGCCGTGGCCCTGCACAACGCGGTGCTCCGCCAATGGCTCTTCGACCCGGATACCGACCTGGCGCCGCTGCTGCGTTCCCAGCTGCGCTCCCTCGTCCGCGCATTCGCCAGCGCACCCGAGGCAGCGGCGAATGCTCGCGTGGTCGTCACGGTGTTCGACCCCGATGCCGACCGGGAGGCCATCCTGGAGTCGATCCGCTCCTCGCTGCCCTAGGCGGCGTTCCCGGCTACTGGTGAACCGTGTGCTCGATGCTCATCACCAGGATGACCCGGTCGGCCGAGTCGGCGGGCGGCTGCTGGTCGGCGTTGCCGTAGCGCTTGCCCAGAACGACGTAGAACGCGCCCGTCGGGTCGGGGATGACCTCCCGCAGCCGTCCGCGCACCTCGAGGTAGTGGTATTCGTTGTGCGGGTCGAAGACGGCGAGACTCATCGACGGGTTGGACTGCAGGTTTCGATACTTGGCCCGCTTCGTCGTGTGCGTGAAGCGGATCGTCTCGCCGTCGTAGAGAAACCACATCGGGCTGACCTGCACGGTGTCGTCGGGGCGGATCGTGCCGAGCGACCCGTAAAAAGGCTCGGTGAGAAGGCGTTCGTAGTCGGCGGGGATGACGGCGCTCATACGTCCACTCTGTCACTCGCCGCGCGATCACTCCGGAATTCTCAGCAGCGCGCCCTCCGACCGGCAGGTCGCCGCCGCGATCAGCATCGCTCGATCCAGCACCTCGGTCCAGCCCGCGGAGTCGCCGGGCACGCCGTGGTCGAGGAGTGACGCGATGACCGACGCGAGCGTGGCATCCCCGGCCCCCATGGTGTCGACAATGGGTCCGGGCAGAGTGGCCACCGGAACGGATGCGCCGACCCCGCCCGCCGTGCGCACGGCGGCGCCGCGCGCTCCCGCGGTGGCGATCACGACCTGCGCCCCGTCGTCGAGCAGCTTGTCGCTCAGCTCGTCGACCGTGGTTCCGTAGAGCAACTCCGAGTCGTCGTCCCCGACCTTCACGAGCAGCGTCTGGGGCGCGATGCTGTCGAATGTCTGCCGGAACCGCTCGATGCTGTGCATCATGCTGGTGCGCGGGTTCGGGTCCACGACGAGAACGCCGCGCGGGTCGGGGATGCTCTCGAGCAGTTCGCGGGACTGCTCGACGTCGTCGAAGGGGAAGCAGCTGACCACAACGAGCGGGGCGTTCGCCAGCGCGGCGTGCTCCTGCGGGCCGAATTCGATCCGGCGCGCCTGTGCTGCGGCGTTGAAGACGTAGGTCGGTTCGCCGTTGATGCGGTCCGAGACGCCTCGCGAGGTGCCGTTCGGTCCGATGGTCGGGATGAGGGTCACCCCGTGCTGGTCGAGGAACTCCCGAATCGTGGCGCCATCAGGGTCGTCGCCGATCATCGCGATCAGCGTCGTCGAGACACCCAGCTCGGCGAGGCCCACTGCGACGTTGAGCGCCGCGCCGCCCACGAACGCGTCTACTCTCCCGTCGCGGTGGAGTTCATCGATGAGCGCATCGCCCACCACGACGACATCCGGTCGTTGCGTCGCGTCAGCCACGGGGTCTGATCTCCCCGGAGCCGCGCACGATCATGCGAGTTGGTACCACGTACGTCTCCTCCTGTGTCGTGTCGCCATCGAGGCGGGCGAAGATTCGCTCCGCGGCGATCGCGCCTATTCGTGCCGGGTCCTGGGCGACCACGGTGATTCCCGGTTCCATCATGTCGGCGAGCACGAAGTCGTCGAATCCGACCAGCGCGATCGAATGCTGCAACCGTCGTTCGCGTAAAGCCCTGATCAGTCCGATGGTGACCAGGTTCTGGCTGCCGAAGATCGCCGTGGGCGGTGCGGCAGAGTCGAAGATCTCGAGGGCCGCGACACGCGCCGATTCCGCGTCGTGGAGTTCTTCTACGATCGACAGCTCGTCGGCGGCGATGCCGGCGGCGGCCATCTGCTCGAGAAAGCCGCGCTTGCGTTCGCCGGCGGTCTGGATGTCCTGGCGGTCGCCGAAATAGGCGATCCGACGGTGGCCGTGATCGAGAAGGTGCCGGGTTGCCGTCGCCGCGCCCGCGGCGTTGTCGCTGATAACCGCGTCGGCGACGATGCCGACCGGCGCGCGGTCGACGAAGACCAGCGGCGTGCCGTGTTCCTGCTCCGGCAGCAGGTAGCTCTGGCTCTTGGTGACGGTCGTGAGGATGAGCCCGTCGACCCGCCGGCGCAACAGTGCGTCGACGATCCCGCGTTCGCGATGCGGGTCGTCGTCCAGGCTGGATGCGAACACCGCGGTGCCGCGTTCGCGGGCGGCATCCTCGACTGCCCGGTGGAGGGCACCGGCGAAGGGGTTGGCCACGCTTCCGACGACGAGGCCCAGAGTGAAGGTTTTCCGGTCGGCGCGACGCAGGTTGCCGGCGTGCAGGTTGGGTTGGTAGTTGAGGCGGGTGGCGGCATCCATGACCCGCGCGATCGTCGCCGCGGACACGTTGGGTTCTTCGTTGATGACGCGCGACACGGTCTTGAGCCCGACCCCCGCCAGGGCAGCGACATGCCGCATCGTGGCGCGCTGCTGCGGTGGGGTACGCGGCAGCTGCGGCGATGACAACGGTGTCACGACTTACCTCCATTGCGGTGTTCGGACTTGACTATATATGTACCTATGCCCTAGACCTAGCTATTGACACCGTTGTCAGGCACACCGCGTGCCCTAACGAATGAAGAGGAATTCAATGTCGAATCACACAGCATCACGTATTTGGACGCGTCGGCTCCTGACGGCCACATCGATTGCCGCAATCGCAACAGTCGGCCTCGCAGCGTGCTCCTCCGGCACCGCGTCCAGCGGGTCGACGGCGAAGAAATCGCTCACGATCGGGTTCGTGGTCGGCGCATCGTCCGACCCGTTCTTCCAGGCCATGAAGGTCGGTGCGCAGAACGAGGCCAACGTGCTCGGCGACAAGCTGATCTTCCAGGGCAACGCGACGACGTATTCCCCGGCGACCCAGATCCCCGTGGTCAACCAGGTGCTCGCCGAGAAGCCGGACGGCCTCGCGCTTGCTCCCACCGACCCGGTGGCGCTGCAGTCCGAGGTCACCAAGGCCATCGGCGACAAGATCCCCGTCGTGAACGTCGACAGCCAGGTCAGCGATCTCAGCCAGGTCGTCTCCTTCATCACCGGTGACAACAACGACGGTGGCTCGAAGGCCGCCGATGAGATGGCCAAGGCCATCGGCTACAAGTCGGGCGGCACCTACCAGGTCGTCGTCGGTCTGACGTCGGCCACGGCCTCGACGAACGTGGCTCGCCTCACCGGTTTCAAGAAAGAGATCGCCGCGAAGTACCCGGGAATCACGATCGCCGCGACCGGCTACTCGCAGTCGAACTCCACGACCGCCAACGCCAACATCAACAACTGGCTGACCGAGTTCCCGAAGCTCAACGGCATCTTCGCCATCGACGGTACCAATGCCACCGGCGCCGCCTCGGCCCTGCAGGCCAAGAACCTCACCGGCAAGATCGCGCTGATCGGCTACGACGCCTACCAGACCAACGTCGACCTGATTGCGAAGGGCGTGTTCACAGCCCTCATCGCGCAGGACCCGGCGCAGGAAGGCAAGGATGCGATCGACACCCTCGACAAGTACATCCGCTCCGGTGACAAGTCGACGGGCATCCAGAAGAGCGTGACCCTGCCGAACATCGTGCTCGACAAGTCCACGTCGGCCGCCGACCTCAAGAAGTACACTTACGTGCAAAACGGCTAGTCGATCACAACAGTCCTCACGCATCAACGTCGAGCAAAGGAAACCAACGTGGTCTCTCCCGATTCGGTCACAACGACGACGGCCAGCCCCGAGCCTCCCGGAGTGCAGGCACAGGTGGCAGCCGCTAACCAGCCCAGCCGGTTGCGCCGGACACTGAGCAACCAGCAGTTCATCCTGGTGGTCGTGCTGGTGCTGCTGGTAGTGGTCTTCACGGTGATCAACCCGGTGTTCTTCAGCGTCAGCGCTGCGGGCAACATCCTCGTGCAGTGGGCGCCGATCGTGATGATCGCGGCGGGCGAGACCTTTGTCATCGTGACGGGTGGGATCGACCTCTCGGTCGGTTCCACCCTCACGATCTCGAGCGTCGTCGCGGCATTCGCCATGGCGGGGCTCACCGGGTCGGGATGGGCGGACGGACCGACCCTTGTCGTCGGGGCCATCGTGTCTCTCGCCATCGGCGGCGTCGTCGGGGCGGTCAACGCCATCCTCATCAACGTGGCGAAGCTCGTGCCGTTCGTGGCGACTCTCGCAACGCTCGGCGCGGGCGCCGGCGTGGCGCTCGTACTCACGAAGGGTGGTCCGATCGCGGGCGGCCCACCCAGCGCGAGCGGCCTCTCGGCGACCATCGACAACGGGCTGTTCTCGTGGCCGGTACTTTTCGTGATCGTCATCCTGGCCATCGCGGGGCTGTTTCTTCACAAGTCGCGATTCGGACGATTCACCTTCGCGATCGGCGGTAACGCCTTCGCCGCCACCGCGTCGGGCATCAGCGTCAAACGGCACCTGGCCAAGGTCTACATCGTGTCGGGCCTCTTCGCCGGCGCGGCCGGGTTCATCCTGTACCTGCAGCTCGGTTCGGGCAGTCCCTCCGCCGGCACCAGCGACGAGCTCAACGCCATCGCGGCCGTCGTGATCGGCGGCGCAAGCCTGGCCGGCGGCTTCGGAAAGATCTGGGGCACCATTCTTGGCGCGCTCATCCTGGAGACCGTGTACAGCGGTCTCACGATCATCAACATCGACCCGAACTGGAACCAGGTCGCGGTCGCAATCCTGATCGCCGCAGCCGCTTCGCTTCAGGCGCTACGCGGGATTCATCTGAGGAGAAAAGCATGACCGGCACTGACGCGCCTCTCTACGAGGTACGGAACATCTCCAAGAACTACGGCAGCGTCGTCGCTCTCGAGAACGTGAGCCTGGCCGTGCACGCGGGCGAGGTGCTCGGGCTGGTCGGCGACAACGGCGCGGGCAAGTCCACGCTCGTCAAGGTGCTCTCGGGTGCCCATGCGCCGGACTCGGGTGAAATCCTGCTCGAGGGGGTCGAGCGCCACTGGCGTTCTCCGCACGATGTGCTCGAGGCGGGCATCGAGACCCTCTATCAGGACTCGGGTCTCGCCCCCAATCTCACGGTCAGTTCGAACGTCTTCCTGGGACGCGAGCTCACGGTCAAGGGGCCGCTCGGCAAGCTCGGCTTCCTGGCCCAGAAGAAGATGGACACGATCGCCCACGAGGACCTCGAGCGGGTGCGCATCGGCGTCGCCAAGTCCGACCGTACCGTGGCCGAACTCTCCGGTGGCCAGCGCCAGGCGGTTGCCATCGGTCGCGCCGTCTCCTGGGCCCGCAAGGTGATCATCCTCGACGAGCCGACCAACCACCTCGGCGCCCGCCAGGCCGGAGAGGTGCTCGACGTCATCCGGGCGGCGAAAGCGAAGGGGCTGGGCGTCATCTTCATCTCCCACACGCTTCCGCACGTGCTCGAGGTCACCGATCGCATCGTGGTGCTGAGACTCGGCAAGGTGGTTCGTGACGAGCCAACCAGTGCCTTCGACGCGCAGTCGCTGCTCGGCACCATCACCGGGCTCATCAGTACCCAGAAATGACGGACGTCGAGGCCTCGAAGCGCGTGCTCTACGCCGAGTTCACCGCAAAACCGGGCCATGAACCCGAGGTGGCGCGACTGGTGCGGGACTATGCCGAGCACGTGCGCGTGGAGCCCGGCAACCTGTACTTCGCTGCGCACCAGAAGCGTGACAATCCGTCCAGCTTCTTCGTCTATGAGGAGTACCGGGATTCCGTCGCATTCGGGGAGCACGTCGCCGCGGCGTACGGCTCGGCGTTCAACGCTGCGCTCGTCGACCTCATCGTCGGCGACGGCTCCGACCTGACCTTCCTCGTTCCGCTGTGAGCGGCGCGACCCCGTGGCTCGGAACCGAGTCACACACGAGCTGGCTGAGGTCAGAAGAGCTGCGGTTGCTGGAATTCGGTCGCGACGTCGTGCGCTCCGACGGCCTGGCGGCGTGGCTCGACGACACGGGGAAGCCGGATGCCTCGCACCCCTCCGAGACCTGGATCACCGCGCGCATGGCGCACGTGTACTACCTGGGGGGACTGCGCGGAGTGCCGGGCAGCGATCCGGTTGCCCGGCGGCTGCTGCGTGGGCTGCGAGACTCCGCGCGCGACGATCGGTTCGGCGGCTGGAGCGAATCCCAGCCCGCGACCGAGGCCGACAAGTCGGCCTACACGCACGCGTTCGTCGTGCTCGCCGCATCGACGGGAGCCCTGGCCGGCGACGAGGCAGCAGCCGAACTGCTGGGCGAAGCGCTCGCCCTCGTCGACGAGAAATTCTGGGACCCCGCGTTCGAGCGCTTCCGGGATGCGCTGGTCGTACGACTGGTCGACCCTGCGCGACTACCGGGGCATCAACGCCAACATGCACATGGTCGAGGCGATGCTCGCCGCGAGCGACGCGACCGGCGATCCCGAGTGGGCTCGCCGCGCGGTCGAGGTCTGCCGTTTCGTCATCGACCGTGCTGCAGCGAACCAGTGGCGCATCGAGGAGCACTTCGACGAGAACTGGGTCGCCGACCCCGAGTTCAACTCCGATCATCCGGCCGACCGGTTCAAGCCCTACGGAGCGACAGTGGGCCACGGGTTCGAGTGGTCGCGGCTGATCGCCCAGGCTGCGCCCCTGTCGGCGGATCCTCAGGGTTTCGTCGCCGCAGCCGAGCAGCTGTTCGGCAGAGCGACCACCGACGGCTGGCAGCGCGACGGCGCACCGGGCTTCGTCTACACCACCGACTGGTCGGGCGAGCCGGTCGTGGCCGACCGGTTGCACTGGGTGGTCGCCGAGGCCATCGCCGCGGCCGCGGTGCTGCACGCCGTAACGGGGGTCCAGACCTACGCCGCGAGCTACGCGCAGTGGTGGGACTACGCGGCGAGCTACCTCATCGATCGCGAACGCGGCTCCTGGCGTCACCAGCTCGATGCGACCAACGAGCCCGACTCGAGCGTGTGGGCCGGCAAGCCCGACATCTACCACGCCTACCAGGCGGTGCTCATCAGCGAGCTGAAGCCCGCGACCAGCGTCGCCGCAGCCGTGCTCACTGAGGCCGGTCGTTCGGTCGCACGCCCATAGTGTCGTCGCGGCATCCGCCCGTGGCACTGGGCGTTCGGCGCGCGCGACTCGGTGTCGTGGGCGCCTTCCTGCTGGCGGGATTCGCCGCCGCGGTCTGGGTGGTCAACATCCCTGCCGTGCAGCAGCAGGTTCACGCGGACAAGGCCGTCTTAGGGCTCGACCTGCTCGTCTTCGGTCTCGGTTCTGTCATTGCGATGCAGGTCGGCGGCCACCTGATCGACCGGTGGGGCAGCCGACGCACGGTGGTCGGCGGCGCGATCATCCTGGTTCTCGCGCTGGCGCTGCCGGGCCTGGCCACCTCGCCGGCGACGCTCGGTGCCGCGTTGTTCGTGCTGGGCCTCGGCAACGGCGCTCTCGACCTCGCGATGAACGACCAGGCCGTGCACGTCGAGCGCGCGTACGGGCGGCCCATCATGTCGTCGTTCCATGCGTGCTATTCCGTGGGTGGGGCCGCCGGCGCACTGTTCACAGCGGGTGCCCAGGCCCTCAGGATCGGGCTCGAGCAATCGTTCGTGGCGGGATGCGTCGTCGCCGCGATCCTTGCGGCAATCGCGCTGCCCCGGCTGCTGCCGACGCGGCGCGATCCGTCGGTCGGCGCGGCCGCGCACCCCGGTGCTGCGGATGCCGGTGCGGTGTCAGGTCTTCTCCGACGGGTCGCGATCCTTGCGGCGCTGGCGTTCGTGCTGATGCTCGCCGAGGGGGTCGCGAACGACTGGAGCGCCCTCCAGGCGGTCGAGCGGTTGCACCAGCCGCACGCACTCGCCTCGCTGGCGTACGGCGTCTTCGCGGTTTTCATGACGACCGGTCGACTGCTGGCCGACCGGGTCAGCCACGCGATCGGTGCCGTGCGACTGGTGCGCGCCGGGGGCGCCGTTGCCGCGGCGGGCATGCTGACGATCATCCTGTCGCCCGCCTACCCTCTGACGCTGGCGGGGTGGGCCCTGTTCGGCTTCGGCATTTCGGGCGTCGCGCCCCAGATCTTCAGCGCGGCGGGAAACCTGTCGCGCTCCGGCCAGGGGGTGCTGCTGTCGCGAGTGGTCAGTGCGGGGTACGCCGGCCAGCTCGTCGGGCCGGCGATCATCGGCTGGATCGCCAGCGGCGTCGGTCTCACGACCTCGTTCTGGTTTCCGCTGGGCCTGCTGGTCGTCGGAGTAGTCGGCGCCGGCGCGATCGGAGCGCGTGCCGCCACCGCTCCGTCTGCCCTCGACGAGCCGAGCTAGGTTGCCAGGTCGAGCAGCTCCACCGAGCGCTCGCGCATCTCCACTTTGCGGATCTTGCCGGTGATCGTCATCGGAAAATCGTCGACGAGCAGCACGTACCGCGGAATCTTGTAGTGCGCGAGCCTGCCCGCGCTGTATTCGCGCACGGCGGCGGCATCCAGCGGGGTCGCATTCGGCTTCATCCGAATCCAGGCCGCCACCTCTTCGCCGTACTTTGCGTCGGGTACGCCGATCACCTGCACGTCGAGAATGTCGGGGTGACGCATCAGAAACTCCTCGATCTCGCGCGGGTAGATGTTTTCTCCCCCGCGCATCACGACGTCCTTGATGCGTCCGGTGATGTTGAGGTACCCCTGCTCGTCCATGACGCCGAGGTCGCCCGTGTGCATCCACTTCTCGTCGTCGATGGTTTCGGCGGTCTTCTCGGGGTCGTTCCAGTAGCCCAGCATCACCGAATAGCCACGGGTGCAGAATTCGCCGGTCTCGCCGCGAGGGAGGGTTGCACCGGTCTCCGGGTCGACGATCTTCACCTCGACGTGCGGATGCACGCGGCCGATGGTCGATACGCGGCGCTCGACCGAGTCATCCACACTGGTCTGCGCCGACACCGGTGAGGTCTCCGTCATGCCGTAACAGATGGAGACCTGGTCGGCACCCATGCGCTCGATCACCTGCTTCATGGTCTCCTCCGGGCACGGCGAACCGGCCATGATGCCGGTGCGCAGGCTCGAGAGGTCCCACTCGTCGAAGCTCGGGTCGTTCAGTTCGGCGATGAACATCGTGGGCACACCGTAGAGCGAGGTGCACTTCTCCTCGGCGACGGCCTGCAGCGTCAGCCGGGGGTCGAACGCCGGCGCCGGGATGATCATGGCCGCGCCGTGGCTCGTAGCCGCCAGGTTTCCCATCACCATTCCGAAGCAGTGGTAGAACGGCACCGGGATACAGATGCGGTCGGCCTCGGTGTAGTTGATGCCCTCACCGACGAAGTAGCCGTTGTTCAGGATGTTGCGGTGCGACAGCGTGGCACCCTTCGGGAAGCCCGTCGTGCCGGAGGTGTACTGGATGTTGATCGGCTCGGTGCTCGACAACCAGTCGGTGATCGCGTCGAGCGTCGCCGCTGTCTCGGCCGCGGCCCGACTCGATCAGCGAGTTCCAGGTCGGGGTGCCGATGAGCACGACATCGACAAGGTCGGGGCAGTCTCCGCGAACGGACTCGATCATGTCGGCATAGCTCGAGCCCTTGAACTCCGGGTAGGCGACGATCGTGCGGATGCCCGACTGCTGCAGCACGTACGACAGTTCGTGCGACCGGTACGCGGGATTGATGTTCACCAGGATCACCCCGATGCGCGCGGTCGCGTACTGCACCAGCGTCCACTCGGCGCAGTTCGGCGCCCAGATGCCGACCCGTTCACCCTTCGCGAGACCGAGCCCGAGCAGGCCGTGCGCGACGGCGTCGACGTCGGCCGCCAGTTCGGCGTAGGTCCACCGACGGTTCGAGGCCCGGTCGACGAGCGCCTCGCGGTCGGGGAATCGGGCCGCCGTTGCCAGAAAATTCTGCGCGATGGTGTCATCGAGCAGCGGCTTCGTGCCGGGGTTGGTGTCGTAGCTCGGGGAACCGGCGTTGTCCATGGTTTCTCTCCATTGAGAAGGTCACGCAGTTGAGAAGGCGGAACTGGCGGGCACTACACGCGGTCGGTGTGCCTCACAACATCGTAGGCCGCGAGCGCCGCCCGCCGGGTTTCCGCCAGGTCGACGATCGGGGCGCTCGCCAGCTCGTCGTCGGGAATCCAGCGCGCCGTGTACTCGCCGTGCGGGTCGAACCTGCTCGCCTGCAGGTCGGGGTTGAAGACGCGGAAGTAGGGGGCGGCATCCGCTCCGCTTCCCGCGACCCACTGCCAGTTGCCCGGGTTGTTGGCTTCGTCGGCGTCGACCAGGGTGTCCCAGAACCACTGCTCGCCGATGCGCCAGTCGACCAGCAGGTTCTTGACCAGCAAGCTCGCGGCGACCAGCCGCACCCGGTTGTGCATGTAGCCGGTCGCCCACAGTTCGCGCATTCCGGCGTCCACCAGCCGGATGCCCGTGGTGCCCCGCTGCCAGGCGGCGAGAACTGCCGGCTCCGGTGCGCTCCAGGGGAAGGCGTCGAACTCTGGGCGGAAGTTCTCGGTGGCGAGCTCGGGCTGGTGGAACAGGATGTTCCAGTTGAACTCACGCCAGACGAGCTGGCGCAGGTAGCCGTCGCGATTCGCGGCGAGCCGCCGCCGGCAGCTCGCCGTGCAGCCGGTGCCAGACCTGGAACGGGCTGATCTCGCCGAACCGCAGGTGCGGGCTGAGGTGGGAGGTCGCATCGAGGCCCGGCTCGTCGCGCCGGTCGTAGTCGGCCAGGTCGCCGGTGGCGAACGCCTCGAGCGTCGCGAGTGCGGATGCCTCGCCGGGCGTCCAGCGGTCGCGAAGGCCGCCCGCCCAGTCCGGGCTGGTCGGCAGCAGGGCCCAGTCGGCGAGGTCGTCGCGTCGGCACCTCGAGTGTGGTGAGCGGTTTCCGGGGCCGGCAGCGGATCGCGCGGGGTTCCCTGATCGAGGCACGCGCGCCAGAAGGGCGTGAAGACGCGGTACGGGTTGCCCTCCGCCGTGCTCACCGTCCACGGCTCGAACAGCAGGTTGGCCTGGAAGCTCTGCACGTCGAGCCCGCGGCCGCGCAGCGAATTCTTCAGGTCGGCATCCAGCTCGCGCGCCGCCGTGTAGCGGCGATTCCAATACACCGCCGTCGCGCCCGTCTCGTCGACCAGCGCACTGATCTCGCTGATTGCGTCGCCACGACGCAGCACCAGTCGCCCGCCCCGGCCGCGCACGTCTGCGCCCAGCGCCGCGAGGCTGTGATGCAGCCACCAGCGGCTCGCCCCGCCGAGGGGTCGGATGCCCGCACTCACGTCATCGAGCACGTAGACGACGACCACCGGGCCGCCCAGCGCGACCGCCGCACTCAGTGCCGGGTTGTCCGCGATCCTCAGGTCATCGCGCAGCCAGACGATCGCGGGTGAGGCACTCATATCCTCCACACTACGAGGTGAACGCGAACGATCACGAGCGGCTTGCTATCCGTGATCGCTGGACGACTTTTCGCTCCAACATTTGGCAGTAGAAGCCAACGCAGAACGGAGGACACATGAGTAGCACAAGTGCTACCTTTGACGACATGGGAACCATCGGGCTACGGGCCCTTCGCCAGGACGCGTCAGAAGTTGTTCGCCGGGTCGAAGGCGGAGAAGAGATTGATATAACGGTGTCTGGCCGGGTCGTCGCCCGAATGGTGCCCGTCGGCCCAAAAACCTGGCGCACCTGGGATGAAGTTGCCCACATATTCACCGGCCGGCAAGACCCCGATTGGGAGCGGGATCGCGACTTGATCGACCAATCGATTGAGGATCCGTGGGAGCGCAACAAGTGAAAGCGATTGTGGATACGAGTGTGCTGCTCAGCCCCCACCTCAACGGCCTCGACGGTGAGCTTGCGATCAGCGCGGCTTCGATCGCGGAACTTCACTACGGAATACTTGCTGCCGCCAACAACGTAGTTCGCGCTGATCGACTGAGGCAGGTGGTGGAGATTGAGCGAAACTTCAACGCGTTGCCGATCGATCGCGCGGTCGCAAGCAGTTACGGGCAGCTTGCTGCGGCAGTTTCTGCTATCGGCCGCAATCCACGCGGGCGCGCAATGGATCTTCTCATCGCAGCCACGGCGCACGCGCACTCCGCCCGGCTCTACACGCGTAACTCTTCCGATCTCGCCGGTATCGAGCACCTCGTCGAAATCGTTGCGCTCTAGCCGACCGACCAGAGTTCTGCCTGCACCTGGAGGGCGAGCTCGCGGAGCAGCGCCGCGTCGGGAGCACCGAACCCTCGTGGCGTCGGGTCCATGACGCACAGCACGCCGACTCGTCTGCCCGAGGGCGACTCGAGCGGAAAGCCGGCATAGAAGCGAACATCGCCGATAGGCCCCGGGATGGGTACGGGCGTCGGTTCCCGGTGCGTGTCTTCGACGACGAAAACTCCCGACTGGTCGATGGCGAGGTCGCAGAGCGAACCGACCCGGGGAGAATCCGCGGTCGAGCCTCCCACCGCCGACTTCACCCACCGGCGGTCGTGGTCGAGGAAGGTCACCGCGGCGGCGGTCGTGCCGAACAGGTTGCGCGCCGACTCGACCAGGCGATCGATTCGCGCGTTCGGGAAGGTGTCGATCACGTGCAACTCGTCGAGCGACTGCTGTCGGGCCGGCTCGTTCGGCGACTCGGTGGACCGGCGGGTGCGGGTGTGCGCATCCAGCTGGGCTCTAATCGCCGGTGCGACCAGGCCCGCCCAGAACTTGAAGTCTGCGCTCGAGTTGCGTCCATCGGCGGCCGCGGTCGGCAGGTCGAACGGCAGCAGCGACACACGGTCCCGGCTCGCGCACACGGTCTCGGTGGCGAGATTCAGCCGACGGATGCTCGCCCGAACGACCCCGGTGAACGGCCGCGGAAAGTCGATCATCGCTCGCACCGGGGGCACCGCGACGACGAAGGTGTGAACGGAGGCGGGAGTGGCGTCCTCGATGTCGTCGAGCAGCAGCGTCAGCTCTGCTACCCACCTGCGCGCGCGCGAGAGCGCGAGGGCCTCGCTCGAGCCGATCATCAGCACGATCGCATCGAACCGCGCCAGGTCCAGCCCTGCGAGCGCTGTCGCACACTCGCCGGCCGTCATGTTTCCGTTCGACAGGATGTCGACGTCCGCGCCGCGGCCCGACAGCACCGACAGGCGGCGAGCGAGATGGCCGGCGAAACCGAGTTCCTGGGAGACGGCGCCCTCGCCCACGGACGGCCGATCGAGCACGAGCAGTATCCGGTCGGCATCGGGGCCACTCGCGTGCACCTGGAGCGCGCCCCGCGGACGCGAGACGTCGAGGGCACGGTCCGCCTGGGCAGAGAGCCAGACCCGCAGCATGCGGGCGAGAATGAAATCGATCATCGGACGCAGTCCTTCCGGGCGAAGGGCTGCGGGTCCGGGCGGTCCTGATCGTGGTTGGCTAACTGTACTCCTCGCGGGTGCCCGGCTACGAGGTCAGGTGCCGCTCGTCGACGCCGTTGTAGACGGAAAGCGGACGGATGAGCGCGTTGGACGCGAGCTGCTCCATGATGTGCGCGGTCCAGCCGGTGATGCGGGACGCCACGAACAGCGGCGTGAACATGTCGGTGTCGAAGCCGATCAGGTTATAGGCCGGGCCGCTCGGGTAGTCCAGGTTGGGCTTGATCGCCTTGCGCGACTGCATCGCCTCGTTGAGAGCGTCGTACAGCGCGAGCATGTCTGGCCGGTCGTATTCCGACGATGAGCGTGCCCAGCGCGGCTTCCATCGTCGGCACGCGCGAGTCGCCGTTCTTGTAGACGCGATGGCCGAAGCCCATGATCTTGCGCTTGTCGGCGAGGGCCTGCTCGAGCCAGGCATCCGCGTTGTCGGCGGTCTTGATCTCGTCGAAGATGTGCATGACGGCCTCATTGGCGCCGCCGTGCAGGGGTCCCTTCAGCGCGCCGATCGCGGCGACGACGGCCGAGTACAGGTCAGACAGTGTGCTCGTGACGACGCGCGCGGTGAAGGTCGACGCGTTGAAGGAATGCTCCGCGTACAGGATCATCGAGACGTCGAACGCGTGCACGACGACATCGCTCGGCACCTCGCCGAACGTCATGTTCAGGAAGTTCGCGGAGTAGCCGAGGTCCTCGCGCGGCTCGATGAGCTGCTGTCCGCGCCGACGGCGCTGGTCGTACGACACGATCGCCGGAATCCTGGCCAGCAGTGCGATCGACTTGGCGAGGTTCGACGCGGGGCTCGAGTCCGCGGCATCCGGGTCGTCCGCGCCGATCACGCTGACCGCGGTGCGCACGATGTCCATGGGATGCGCGGTGAGCGGCAGGTCGTCGATGACGCGCTTGACGTTGGCGTCGAGAGTGCGCTGCGAGCGCTCCAGCTTCTCGAACTCGGCGAGCTGCGCGGGCGTGGGAAGCTCGCCGTGCCACAGCAGGTAGGCGACCTCCTCGAACGATTTGCTCGCCGCCAGCTCCTGCACCGGGTACCCGCGGTACAGCAGCGAGTTGCTCTCCGGGTTCACCTTCGAGATGGCGGTGTAGTCGACCGGAACACCGGCCAGACCCTTGTAGATTTCCTTGTCCTCGAGCATGCCCACTCCTTCGTGCGGTCGTCGTTAACAGTCTTACAGCGTGAAGTTGAAAACGGATTCGTCGAAGCTGTTGTAGCCCGCGTAGTCGTTGAGCTCGTAGAGACGAGCCCGAGTCTGCATGTTCGCAACCTCGCTGTTCAGCGACCCCTCCGCCACGAGCGTGTCGAGCCCGCGCTCCGCCGCACCCATCGCCAGGCGCAGCAGCGACACCGGGTAGATCACGATGTTCGCGCCGACGCCTTCGAGCTGCTCGACCGTGAAGAGCTCGCTCTTGCCGAACTCGGTCATGTTGGCGAGCATCGGCACGCTGATCGCGGCGCGCATGGCCTCGAACTCCGAGAGGTCTTTCATGGCCTCGGGGAAGATCGCGTCAGCGCCGGCATCCACCAGCGCCTTCGCGCGGTCGATCGCCGCCGGCAGCCCCTCGACGGCGCGGATGTCGGTGCGCGCCATGATCAGAAGGTTGGGGTCGCGCCGGGCGTCGGCGGCGGCGCGGATGCGCTTGATCGCGGTCTCGGAGTCGACGACGGCCTTGCCGTCGAGGTGCCCGCAGCGCTTCGGGTTGACCTGGTCTTCGATGTGCAGGCCCGCGACGCCGGCGTCTTCGAGCGTCTGCACCGTGCGGGCGACGTTCATGGGCTCGCCGAACCCGGTGTCGGCGTCGATGAGGGCCGGCAGGTCGGTCATCCGCGCGATCTGCCCACCGCGGGTGGCGACCTCGGTGAGCGTGGTGAGGCCGATGTCGGGAAGGCCGAGGTCGGCCGCGATGACGGCACCCGAGATGTAGACCCCCTCGAAGCCCTTCTCCTGGATGAGCGCCGCGCTCAGCGGATTGAAGGCGCCCGGAAAGCGCAGCAGCCGGCCGCTCTCGAGCTGCCTGCGGAAGGCCGCGCGCTTCTCGGCGGCGGGAACACGGGAGTACAGCATTAGAAGATCCCCTTCGGGTTCGTGATGTCGGAGAGGTCGGTGACGACGGTGAGGCCGCCCAGTTCGGCCGCGGTGAGTTCGGGCAGGCGCTGCGCGACATCCAGGAACCGCTCGATCTCGGCCGCCGGCAGCACGCCCTCCGCGAGCGTGCGGAACTTCTGGATGTACTGCTCGCGCGCGAATGGTCGGGCGCCGAGCGGATGCGCGTCCGCGACGGCGATCTCGTCGACGATGCGGGTTCCGTCTTTCAGGTCGATCTCGATTCGGCCGCCGAACGCCTTCTCCTTCGGATCGAGCGAGTGGTAGCGGCGCGTCCACTCCGCGTCTTCGGCTGTCGTGATCGAGTGCCAGAGCTCGACCGTGTCGGGGCGACCGGCCCGCTCGGGGGAGTAGGACGTGTTGTGGTCCCAGGCGCCATCCTGCAGTGCGACGGCGAATATATAAGGAATGGAGTGGTCGAGCGTCTCGCGGCTCGCCTTCGGGTCGTACTTCTGCGGGTCGTTCGCACCCGACCCGATCACATTGTGGGTGTGGTGGCTGGTGTGCAGCACGATCCTGTCGATGTTCTTCGGGTCACGAAGCGCCGGGTTTTCGTTGCCCATGCGCCGCGCAAGGTCGATCCAGGCCTGCGCCTGGTATTCGGCCGAGTGCTCCTTCGTGTAGCTGTCGAGGATGGCGAGGCGGGCTTCGCCGTGCTCGGGCAGCGCAACCTCGTAGCGGCCGTCCGGCCCGTCGAGCAGCCAGGCGATGACACCGTCTTCACCCTCATAGATCGGAGTGGGGCTCGTCTGCCCGCGCATCGCGCGGTCGACGGATTCGACGGCCATCTTGCCCGCGAACGCCGGCGCGTGCGACTTCCACGTCGAGATCTCGCCCTTGCGGGACTGCCGGGTGGCAGTGGTGGTGTGCAGGGCCTGGCCGATCGCCTGGAAGATGATCTCGGTCGGCAGCCCCAGCAGCGTGCCGATGCCGGCCGCCGCGCTCGGGCCGAGGTGGGCGACGTGGTCGATCTTGTGCGCGTGCAGGCTGATCGCCTTCACGAGGTCGATCTGGATCTCGTAGCCCGTGACGATCCCCCTGACGAGCTCGGCGCCCGACTTGCCGGTGTGCTGTGCGACGGCCAGGATCGGCGGGATGTTGTCGCCCGGATGCGAGTACTCGGCCGCAAGGAAGGTGTCGTGGTAGTCGAGCTCGCGCACGGCGACGCCGTTGGCCCAGGCCGCCCACTCGGGGCTCGTGAGCTCGGTCGTGCCGAAGACGGTGCTGCCCGACCCGCCACGGGACACCGGATGCGCGGCCGCCTGCGAGCGTGACGCGATGATCGGCCCGCGGCGTAGTGAGGCGGTGGCGACGCTGGCGTTGTCGATCACCCGGTTGATGACCATGTCGACGACGGCATCCGTCGGTTCGATGGTCTCGGACGCGACTTCGGCGATCTTCCAGGCCAGCTGGTCTTCCCGGGCCAGGTTCTCGTCGCTTCGGTACATGCGAACGGGATGGATCTTCATGCGGAATTCCTATCGACGGGCTGCCCGGATGCGGCAAATGTATACAACAGACCTCACATTAGACCCATTTGGGCTGAAAGTCGCGCTTTTGTATACCGCACGCGGTCGCGCGGAAACTAAGGAGCAACAGCCCAAACGGCCCAAACGAAGGAGTTTTTCGCCCCTGGCCCGCGGAAACTCCGCAATTCCCCGCTTGCCCCGTCACTCACCCGCGGGCAGCGACGCCAGCACATTGGCCAGGCTGTTGTGCAGGTGCACGGAGGTGGCGGATGCCGCGAGCGCCTCGTCCTGCGCGAGTATCGCGTCGACGATGAGGATGTGCTCGGAGGTGGCCCGGGTGAGTCGGTCGGCGTTGGAGTGCGCGCTCCGCCGCACGCGGGCGAGGTGTCCGCGCAGGTCACGCAGGGCCGCGCGCAGGTAGACGCTGCCCGCGGCGTCGTCGATCGCGACATCCAGTGCGTCGGCCAGGTCGTAGGGGCGGTCGTCGGCCGGCTCGTGCGAGCGGTCGCCGGACTCGCGGGCGCCGGTGACGAATTCGGCCCGAAGTGCCTCGAAGACGGCGGCATCCCGTCGGCGAGCGGCGAGCCGCGCGGCCTGCGTCTCGAGCGCCTCGCGCAGTTCGAAGAGTTCGATGATGTCGCTTCGAGAAAGGCTTGTCACGACGGCCGTGCGACCGGGGCCGGTGCGCACCAGCCCCTCCGCGATCAGTCGCGACAGGGCCTCCCGCAGGGGTGTGCGCGAGACTCCAAGGCGCTGCGACGTCTCCACTTCGCCGAGGGGCGTGCCGGGTTCGAGCTTCCACTGGATGATCTCGTCCCGCAGCAGCTGGTAAGCCGTTTCGCTCGCGCGCATGCGCCGACTTTACCTTGTATACAATCTCGCGTGACATCCCGGTCGGGCCGCGAAACGGTCGCTAAACGAACACCGCCCAAATTGGTGACTTGGCCTATTCCATACATATGGATAAGCTTTTGAGGTCCGTTACCGGTTCGTGATTATTTGTCGCGTGCCGGCGGGCCGTCCAAACCCGCTGGCGCACCCGCGCAATCCGCGTCGAGGAAGGAGCAGTCTTGTCGAATATCGACCCCTCAGACCAGCCTCCCCTCAACGGAACAGCAGCCACCACATCAGCTGCCAGCACCTCAGCCGTTCGCCGCAGGGACCTGCGAGAGAAGTCGACTCGCCAAGACTCGCCGCGCGGCACGCAAGCGCGCAGCCGCCGACCGCCGGATGCGCGCCGCCGTGAAGTCGTCGGTGAAGCATCCGCAGCGGCACCACCCGTCCGCCCCGCGCACGCCTCGGCAAGCGGCATCGCCAAGGTCCTCGTCTCGGTCGTCGCCCTCGCCCTCGCAGCCGCGTTCGCGCTCGCAACCGTCGGGTCGCCGCTGCTGTTCTCCACCGCCTCCGCGTCGACCACGTCGTCGGTCACCCCCAAGAAGGCACCGTCGACGATCATCGACGGCCAGCACATCGACGCGCAGCTCGGCGAAGAGCACCACGATCTCCCGCGACTCCGTCCAGGCGCTCTCCGCCCAGCGAGCTCTACGCCATGCAGGCCGGCGGCCTCGACTACATCGTCAACAACTCCGGCGTCATCCGCTGGCCGTTCAACTAGCGCGGTTCCGATCAGTCTCACCCTTCGGCCCACCGCGTCGCGCCCTGCCCGGGCTGCTCGACCTTCCACCGCGGCACCGACTTCGACACCGGCGATAAGGCGCCCATCTATGCGGTCGCCGCCGGTGTCGTCACCGCCAGCGAGATGGCGGGCTCCTTCGGGCAGTACGTCGCGATCGACCACGTGGTCAACGGGCACGCCTTCACCAGCATCTACGCGCACATGACCGCCGGCTCCGAAACGGTGCAGGTCGGCGACGTCGTCACCGAGGGTGAACTGCTCGGCCTCACCGGCTCCACCGGCGAGTCCACGGGTGCGCACCTCGACTTCGAGATCGACATCGACGGAACCGCCGGTCGACTCCTTCGTCTGGCTCAAGGCCAACACCGCGCACTAGCGCGCCGGTCGTCGTGCCGTCGAACGTCGGTCATCCAGATCGTCGTGTTCGGCGGCAGCTCGGTGAGCGGCTGGTCGAGCCACGGTCGCTCGCTGTACACGAGTCGGCGTGCCCGGTGGCAGAGCGAGTGGGTGTCGTGCCCGAGGTTCGAGATCACCGTGATGGTCGACAGGCCTGTGCTCACGGAACGCGATCGCGTCGTCGCCGAAGCCGTCGAGCCAGGTCAGATCGCCGCTGCGCCGAACTGGTGGATGCGCCGCAGCTCGAGCGCTCGGCTGTAGAGCGACAGCGTGTCGACGTGTTGGTCGCCAACTTCGTGCGGCTCGCGCGGCGGCGTCTGCCGGTCGCGCGCGAACCGGCCCCAGCTCGCGGGCTGCGGCAGCCAGCTCTCGCCCGAGGGCGAGAATCCGAATGCGGGCGCATCCGCCTCCCAGGGAATCGGCACGCGGCATCCATCGCGTCCGTAGATCGCGCCGTGGCGGCGGAAGAAGCTCGGGTCCTGCCGCGCCGAGTCGGGCAGCTCGATGTCTTCGGGCAGCCCCAGTTCCTCGCCCTGGTAGAGGTACGCGCCGCCGGGCAGCGCCAGCATCATGAGCGTCTCGGCGCGAGCTCGGCGCAGCCCGAGCGCCTCGTCGGGCTTCGGCTCGCGTCTTCGGGCCGATGCCGGTCGCCCTGCGGCGGGGGCGGGTCGAGCGCGAGCCGGCTGGCGTGCGCGGATGACGTCGTGGTTCGACAGCACCCAGGTCGCGACCGCGCCGACCGCGCTCGAACGCCGTCGATCGAGCTTGTGATGGCTGTGCGGATCGCGTCGCCGACCACGGCGCCTGAAGGAACGTGAAGTTGAACGCCTGCTGCATCTCGTCCGGGCGCACCCAGTTGGCGAGGTTGGTCAGCGGCTCGACCCAGGCCTCTGCGCACAGGATGCGGTCGGGCCCGAACTCGCTCCAGCACCCGGTGCCAGTCCCGGTAGATCTCGTGCACGCCCGGGCTGCGCCCAGTACGGGTACGTCGGCGGTCGCGGATCGAGTCGGGTCGGCGTCGCGGGCGGCGTGAAGTCGGGAAGCCCCGCCTTCTTGACCAGGCCGTGGGCGACATCCACCCGGAAGCCGTCGACACCGCGGTCGCAGCCAGAAGCGCAGGATGTCGCGGAACTGCTCGCGCACCCACTCGCTCGTCCAGTCGAGGTCGGGCTGCGACACGTCGAACAGGTGCAGGTACCACTGCTCGGGCGTGCCGTCGGGCGCGGTCAGGCGCTCCCAGGCCGCGCCGCCGAAGACCGACAGCCAGTTGTTGGGCGGCAGCTCGCCGTTCGCGCCCTTGCCGTCGCGGAACAGGTAGTGCGCGCGCTCGCTCGCTGCCGGGGCCGGCCGCGACCGCCGCCGTGAACCACGCGTGCTGGTCGGAGGTGTGGTTGGGCACGAGGTCGATGAGCACGCGCAGCCCGAGCCGGTGCGACTCGGCGAGCAGCGTCGTCGAAGTCGTCGAGGGTGCCGAAGCGCGGGTCGACGTCGCAGTAGTCGGCGACGTCGTAGCCGGCATCCTTCTGCGGCGACGTGAAGAACGGCGAAAGCCAGATCGCGTCGAGGAACAGGTTCTCGAGCTGCGGCAGGCGCTGCGTGATGCCGGGCAGGTCGCCGAGCCCGTCGCCGTCGGAGTCGGCGAACGACCGCGGGTAGATCTGGTAGATCGCGGCGCTGCGCCACCAGTCGCGAGCGGCTCGCAGGTTTTCGGTCACCGCAACGACCCTATGGGCAGTCGTAATCCAGACGAAATCTGCCGGGCGGTTTCGTGTGGAAAGGTTTTCGTCGCATGGCAACTGAAGGCTCCCTGCTCGAGCCCCACCACGACGGCTCCCCGCTCTTCGTTTCGAACCACGACGCCGGCGCTCGGCGACACACGTGCGTGTGCGCATCCGCATCCCGCACGAGTTCGGCGCCGTCACCGCGGTGCGCACCCGGTCGAACCCCAACCACGAGCCGCGTTTCGCCGTCGCCTCGAAGATCATCGACCCTCGACGGCTGGGACTGGTGGGAGGCCGAGATCGAGGTCGAGAACCCGGTGCACGGCTACCGCTTCCTGATCAAGATGGGCGATGGCCGCAACCTCTGGGTCAACGGCACCGGCGTGCACACCATCGAGACGCTCGACACCGAGGACTTCAAGCTCATCACCTACCCGCCGGCGCCCGAGTGGTCGGCGTCGAGCGTGATGTACCAGATCTTCCCCGACCGGTTCGCGCGGTCGCGAGAGGCGGATGCCCGCACGCTGCCCGAGTGGGCGGAGCCGGCGAAGTGGTCGGATCCGGTCATCCACATCGGCCCGTCGACCGCGACGCAGTTCTACGGCGGCGACCTGCTCGGCATCGAGGAGCACCTCGACCACCTCGAGCGCCTCGGCGTGAACCTCGTCTACCTGACGCCCGTGTTCCCCGCGCGCTCGAACCATCGCTACGACGCCCTGTCGTTCGAGGAGATCGACCCGCTGCTGGGCGGGGATGCCGCGTACGTCGTCACTGATCGAGGCCGCGCACGAGCGCGGCATGCACGTCATCGGTGACCTGACCTCGAACCACTCCGGCGACGCGCACGAGTGGTTCGTGGCATCCCACGCGCAACCCGGGCACGCCCGAGAGCGCGTTCTACTACTGGCTCGACCCCGAGCAGACGCACCTACGTGTCGTGGCTGGGGGTGCCGAGCCTGCCGAAGTTCAACTGGAACTCGCAGGAGCTGCGGGAACGCGGTTCATCGAGGGCCCCGACTCGGTCGTCGCCAAGTGGCTGAAGCCGCCGTACAACCTCGACGGCTGGCGCATCGACGTCGCCAACATGACCGGCCGCTACCTCGACCAGGACCTCAACGCGCGAGGTGCGGCAGATCATCCGCAAGACCATGATCGAGATCAACCCGAACACCCTGCTGCTGGGGGAGTCGACGAACGATGCGGCGAGCGACTTCCAGGGTGACGCGTGGCACGGCGCCATGACCTACACGAACTTCACCCGGCCGATCTGGGGCTGGCTGTCGACCGGGCAGCGCGAGTCGAGCTACTTCGGGCTGCCGTTCGGAACGATCCCGAGCTACACGGGTGTCGAGGTCTTCCATGCGCACACCCAGTTCGCGGCCGGGTTTCCCGTGGCGGGTGCGCCTGCACAACATGAATGCGCTCGACACGCACGATACGCCGCGCTTTCTCACCCACGCGCAGCCGGGCACGGTTCCCGTCGCGCTCGGTCTCTCGGTCACGATGCCGGGCATCCCCGTCGTCTTCGCCGGCGACGAGTTCGGCCTGGTCGGCGACGACGGCGAGGAGTCGCGCACCCCCATGCCGTGGGATCGCGTGGACGCATCGGCCGACACGATCGACCTGTATGCGACGCTCATCCATCTGCGGCGCGACCACCCGGTGCTCAACACCGGCGGCGTTCGCTGGCTGCACGCATCGGACGACGTGCTCGTCTATGTGCGCGAGAGCGTCGAGGAGTGCATCCTGCTCGTGGCCGCGCGCGGCGACTACCAGCTGTCGCTCGAGGCGAACGCGATCGCCGGGCACGCCGGTCGCCCTGTTCGGCGACGGCACCGCCGCAGTTCGACCCGGCCATCGGACTGGTACTGCGCGGGCACGGGCCCGTCGTTCACGGCGTTCGCGCTGCCGGGCATCCCGGTTCCCGACTTCTCGCCCGGAGGGCACCATCCTGGAGCTCGAGAACTAGCTGGAGATCGGCCTCACCGCGGTCGCGCGTGCGGGAATTCCAGGGATGAGTCGGCGAATCATCGACCGCTGCAGCCCGTACTGGTCCGTGTAACCGGGCTCGGCTCGGCGAGCGGCGGAATCGATCTCAACATCGAACTCGGCCACCCCGCCATCCGTCGGTCCGTAGAGGCGCTGGTTCGGTCCGATGAGACACAACTGGCCGGTGCCGTCATCGACGGTCGCCGACCACTCCTTCGCCCAGGCGCCGAAGCGCACCACCTTGCCGGCGATGGTGCCGGATGCGTCGCCGTGCTCGGACTGCTCGAGCAACTGGGCGATGGTGAGAGTTGTGCCCGCGAGTTCGGGCGGAGCGGGATCGAGGCCGAGCGAGGCCAGCCAGGGCGCCGGCCAGTCCGGTTCGGGAAAGGGCGAGACCTGTGTGCCCTTGGGCGGGTCCGGATAGACGAAGGTGATCGGCTCGCGTGCCACACGCAAGGGTGTGAACTCGGCCCCGTCGAGCGAGCTGAGCTCCGAGAAACGAAGGCTGATCGGAAGCGGGCCGTCTTCGTCGAACGACTGCAGGAGCCCCTGCTCGATGGCGTCGGCGCACGTGGCGACCAGTGACTCGATCGAGCCGAACAGGCGTTCGAGATCGCCGTCCTGGTACATGCCGAACCAGACTCCGGGCACAGTGCCGCTTCCCGGGACCTCGAGGGTCACAACTGCGAAGGTCCCCTCATCGGGATCGAAGATGCTCAGCCATGCGGGCGGTTGCTGGCCTACTTCGAGGTTCATCGGCCGTTGCCGCACGACCTCATCCGCCGGTCGCATTCGCCATCCGCCAAACGGGCTCGCATCGCCACCGTCGTGCCAGCGATAGAACGCCTCGATCTCGTCAGTGAAACGCAGGGGAAGCACCGCCGCGCGGAACTGCTCGATGCCTTGGTCGTCGAGGCCGGGGTTCATTGCGGCGAGCACCGTGGGAAAGTGCTCGGCCAGCAGTGACTCGAATCGGGCCAGCTCCCCCTCAAGGCTCATGCCGCAATTGTGTCACCCTCGACGGCGTCGGTAGCGAGGTGTTGCATGGTCGTATGGCATCGAAACTGGGCAACATCACCTTCGACTGCGCCGACCCGACGGCGCTCGCAACGTTCTGGGCTGACGTGTTCGGCTACCCGCATCCCGAGTGGCCGGAAGACCTCAAGGCGGAGCTGCTCGCGGGCGGTCTTACCGAGGAGGACCTCGCGAACAAGAGTGCGATCGAGGATCCGGATGGCGTCAGGGCCGCGCTTTTTCTTCCAGCGGGTTCCCGAGGGCAAGACCGCCAAGAACCGGATGCACATCGACGTGCGCGCCACGCCTGGTCGCCGGCCGACCCCCGAGGAACTCGTCGCAGAGAAGGATCGCGTTGTCGCCCTCGGAGCCACCGTTCTGGTCGACTACGACGACAACTGGGGGCCGGTGCCCGAGCGCCACTTCGTGATGCAGGACCCCGAAGGCAACGAGTTCTGCATCGACTGAGGCACCCCAGTAGTGGAGGCGTAAGCGGCTACCGCCGGATGCTAGTCTCTTACGGTGCCAAAAACGGCGCGCTCCCAGGGGTGCACCGGCTTTGTGCGCCCCCTTAGCTCATTGGTAGAGCACTTCCTTGGTAAGGAAGAGGTAGTGGGTCCGATTCCCACAGGGGGCTCTCGCCCCGGACACAATCCGGCGGCGTCCCGGCGGGGTAGCTCAGGTGGTTAGAGCACACGGCTCATAATCGTGGTGTCGCGGGTTCGAGTCCCGCCCTCGCTACAAAATGCTGGTCAGAGGCCATTTATTGGCTAACAATAGCCCAGAAAATTCGCTCCTTCCTGGGGATTTTGGCCGCATTTTGACCACGATCTCGGGTCGAGATGGTCGTGTTCGGTCATCTGCGCTCTTGGTGGATGTCCCTCGATTGTGGTCATTCCACCGCTTGTTGCGAGACTGCGAATCGAATTCGATCCAACGCGATCGGTTGTCCCTCTAATTCAACAAAAACCAGCTCGTGGCCGTGGCCATGACGAGTGTTTTGAGTTTGAAGCTCTAACTCACCTCGGCTCTGCTTTGGTCAGCCGAGTATGCGGATCCCGTGGGGAGCGGAGCCCGACCACATTCAAAAAACGGGTCGGCGCTCCTGCCGCAGTAATGAGACGGTGGCTTCAAATCCCACCGTCTCCGCACACAAATTTGCTGGTAAGTTGGCGTTTACGCGCTCGTTGGCGTGCGCTAATGGCAACATTTGGGCAACATCCAAGCATCGAATGCCGCTCTGGTCGGCGTTTTCTCTGGAAGGTGATGGCAACATCTTTCCGCTGACTCGCGGCGATTCTGCCAGCGCGAAGCTTGATGCCTAATGCCAACGACGTCCTCTCGCGTCAAGCCGTCACCTTGGGTGTTCGGCTTCGAACGACGGTTGGCGAATCGTCGCACGCTGAGATTTCTTCTGTACGAGAGGTCGGGCAATCACCGAGCTCATCGAGCGAGCCGACATCGACTGCGGCGTCATTTTCGATCTGGCGAGATATCTCTGCGTCGTGGGCTCACAGGCCCAATGCCAGAGCTCCCGAGGCGTCAGAATCCGTAGAGACGTTGACGGGCAGTGAAGGCATCACTTCCACCTTCGGGGAGAAGCTAGGCGTATCCGCGCACTGATTTGGCATCGAGGGATCCGACTCCATCCGCGGGCGCCCACCCATTTCGCCCGTCGCCTTCTAGAGTGGTTACTAGCTCTGCATCACCAAGCACTGGAACGTTGGCATTGTGGGTGCTGACGACGATCAGACGTGAACCCTTGAGTTCGCGTAGGCGCGCGACGAGCCCCACTTCTGACAACTTGCCCTGTGAAAGCTAGTGAGACGTAGGACAAGCCGAGATCGGACTTGCAATGCTCAGTCTCAGGAAGATCCGTGTGTGTGGCCGAATGCCTTCACCATATACGCGCCAAGGCGAAGAAGGCCTTTGCGGCTCGAGACAATAAGCAGCAAAAGGAGTAGCGGCCCGAACCACCATATCGATTGAACATCAGTGACGATCGCGTCCCAGATCATGACAAGCGCATCCCATCGGCCTTGCCACATCACTTGCGACCAGTCGATGTTCACCGCGTTCCCTTCTCCGGATGGAAGGAAAGTAGGGCGCCCGGCTGACATTTTGCCGAATGACACGATCGAATGAGGCTGTTGCTATGCGCGATCTCTGCTGCGAGCTGGAGATCGGCCGACCAGATGGAACGACGATTCCGGAGCCAACGTGTCTAAAGGAACTAAGAAGTCCGCGTGATGGCGACACAAGTGTGCGTTTTCTGTGGGTGTC
>CAVTXB010000014.1:0-294424 GCA_963738535.1 uncultured Actinomycetota bacterium | reverse complement strand
CGCACCGGCGCGGACCTTGTCCACCAGCCAGGCGGCGCCTTCGGCGGATCGGGAGATCTCGGTCGGGCTTCGCCGCAGGTACACCACCCTCCCCTTCCCGACGGGATTGATCTCCTGCGCGGGCCGATCCGGCAGGCCCAGCATCTCAAAGAGATGCTGACGCGGCGTGGAGTAATGCATTGAGCCGGTATTCCACCACTCCTGAACCTTCAGGAACGGGTCGGTGTCCGCGTCTACGAAGACGAGGGTGCCACCATTCCGGACCCACTCCACGATTGGTTTATGGACGTCGGACGAGAGCGGCTTCATCCCCTCGTAGGTCATCAGGATTACCTTGGCGTGATCGAGGTAGTGCGGGATATTGACGTTCTCAAGTTGGATAGGTTGTATGGGAACGCCCGCTTTGACGAACGGCAGGGCCAAACCAAAGAGATGCCCCATCTCGGGGTCGCTCTCTTTCGGGCCCCCGCGCTGGAACATCAGCGAGTCGCTGAGGATAATGCCCACGCCGAGCGATCCCGAGTCCCATCGGACGTCCCGCTGGCGCATGTCCTTTAGCGCGTTAAAGACGACCTGCAACTCGGAGGCGTAGGAGTTCGGAATCGGTACTCGATGCTTGGGGTCGTTTTCCGCGGGATAGTCGCCATTGAAGATTCGCTCGGGCCAAGGCATGACCTCGTACTGGCTGACTTCGGGCTGGAGAAGCGAAGCGACGAGCGTCGACTGATAATTGCGGCGGTAATCGCCCCAGTCATGGTCTGGGTTATCTTCAATCGGGTCAGCCAGATACCAAACGCCTCGACCCGTCGCCCGCACAAGGTTTTGCATCGAGCCGTACTCAAGAAAGGCGGTTTCGAAGGTGCGTTCCTTCTTGACGCCTTGATAGTAGTTCGCCGTACGAGCGGTTCCGGTCCAGACTTGCGCGATGTAACCGTCACAGCCGTTCAACCGCGCGAGGCTGGATTCCGGACTCACAATCCCCCACGACGCGTAATTGACGAGGCTGTGCGTCGGGACATAGCATCGGACATGCGTTCCGTGCTCCTTGTTGTAGTCTTGAATCGAGTCGAAAACCTGCTGAAGCGCCCGGCGATAAAGGTAGTACATCAGCTTCGCCGCGCGCCAACGGGCGTCGGGCGAGCTCAACGGATCCTGCCAAGGCTGGTGGTAGAACTCCTGCCACTCGCGCTTGAACCCTTCCCCATAGCCGCCGAAGTCCCAGAATTCCGGCTCTTCGAGGTGAACCGCCTCGACGCCTGCTTCCAACGCGCGATGCACCCCTGTGGAGAGAAATTTTCCGTAATTCTTGCCGGGCGACATGTAGTAGTCGTCGCCTCCGTGGCCGATCTTTTCGCCGTTTTGGCGAGTCTGGGCTTCGTCCTCATGGTTGACGCCATCGAACCGCCCGTAATAGTAATCCTGATACTCGCCCCAGGCAACTCCTGTCATCAGGTGAATCCGGTATCCCCGGTCCCGCCAAGTTTTGATTCGATCCGGCATCGTCTTATCGATGCCGTAGACGATCGCCACATCGGCCCGACTGTCGATCCGATCGCTGTAGGGTCTCGACGTCTGGAAGACGGTTCGCTCGTGGATCTGGTCGGGGTCGATGGTTTGTCGCACTGCGTGGAATCGGGTGGTCGCGGCAAAGAAAATCGCCGCGAATGACGCTCCGATCATCGTCGATCCCCGGCTGTGATGAATGAGGCGAAAAGGAGCGTGATCGGATGAAGGCTGAACATCGAAGGTTAAGGAGAACGAACGGCGAGTTTTACCTCGCGCTCAAAGTGAGCACATTAAGACGCGGCGCAAACCGTCCCAGGCGTCCGCCGACGCCCGGGACGGTTGTGGCCTACGGATGGGGCTTGCGCTGAACCACCGCCACTGCCGCGTGTTGCGTTGGGGCGCCGATGCCATCGGCGGCGGGCGCCTTCGGGGCACTCTCGCTCTTCTTGAGCTCACCCGTATCGCTGTAATCTTGCTTGGGCGCGCATCCAACGCCGGCGACGCCCAAGACCGAGATGGCCAATGCCAAGGCCGACAACTTCATTGCGATCGTTTTAGTGGTTGGCTTCATTTTCAGATTCCCCTTTTCAGATTCTCTAGTGCTGAATGTTGCACGGATCATCCGGCGAGAAGAGGCAGGTGTGGGTTCCCTGCGCGTCCGTCCAGAAGCCGCCAGGGCCAATGCCCGCTGCAGGATTGCCGGTCTCTCCGTTCGGGCCGGTATAGGTCCACGGGTCGGTAGTCACTCCGCCGGTGAGGGGGCGCCACTTTGCATGGCCGTCGACGAGGCCGAAGTTGTCGCCATGGCCGTGTAGCCACTTGGAGTACACGTACTCACCCGGCTCCGTGCGAACGTAGTCGATCGAGCCGTTGCCCTGATCGTTGCTTGTCGAATTCGGGACGTAGGTGCAAGGACCCTGGTCGTTGTCATTGCAGTCGAGGGTCGGATTCGCCCACGTGCGCCCGAGCATGTTGTTGTTGAAGATGCCTGACCAAATCAGAACCAGCGACGAAGGGTACAGGACCGTGCTGCTGGAAATGAACTGAATCGTACCGTTGATCGTGTAGGTGTCCCCCGGCGTAGTGGAGTTGTAACCGTAGGGGTTCGAGGTCTGTGCGGTGGGGCAGGCGAAGATGCCTTGGTTCTTGATGTAGGGCAGAACGCTATTGCCCCACTCCAAGCAGTCGGACTCACCTTCGTTACCGCTGCACGGCCACTGCCAGCCGGTGTAGCCCTCGTTCCAATAGCCGAAAACGTTGGGTTCCCCGGCCGGGAAACAGTCGTCCACGTCGTTCTGGTACATGAGGATGGCCAGACTCATTTGCTTGACGTTCGACAGACAAGATGATTGCTTTGCCGCCGCCTTGGCCTGCGCAAAGACGGGGAACAGGATTGCCGCGAGGATCGCGATGATCGCGATCACGACGAGAAGCTCAATGAGCGTGAATGCATGTCGTCTATGACAATTCATATTGTGTTCCTTGATTGCCGGACCCCGATAAGTGGTCCAGGTCGATCAACGATCTGGTAGACCAGCCAGGACGTGCAAGCAAGAACTAGTATAGCCCAGACCTGGAATATACGCAAATAATTCCGCATTCCTTCCGTCAGAAGAAAAGGCTGGTATAGTTGCTTGACCAGATGCGACCTGAATTCCGCTATCAATACGAGGAGATCGCCTGGATCCTAAAGGAAGAGATTCTGCGTGGCGATTTTGCGGATCGAGGCCGCCTCCCGTCGGAGCGACTGCTGGTCGAACGCTTCAAGGTCCAACGCAACACGGTACGCCAGGCATTGGATCGGCTGGAACGCGAGGGTCAAATCTCGACGGAAGGCAAGCGAGGCTCCTTCCTGCGGCCCCTGCCGACCCACGCGGACGGCAAATCGTTTCTCGTCAACATCCACGGAGGGTTCTCCCTCAACTTGGCCCGTCTCAAGGACGGCTTTTTACGGACGGCAACCGAAGCAGGCTACCAAGTGCGACTGGTCGATTCCCGACCCGCCGTGGGGGCGGCCCTCGATCCGATCCCTGACGCGCGCGTCCTCGACCGAGACATTGCCGGCGCCGTGGTATGGCCGCAAAACCCCACCGATCTCGATGCTTTGAATCGCCTCAACGAGACGGTGCCTACGGTGCTGGTCGACCGCCGCGTGACGGGGCTGTCGCTGGATTGCGTACGGTTCGCCGACCTTGCCGGGGGGCGGATGGTGGCCGAACACTTGATCGCGGAAGGACATCGGCGAATCGGTTTTATTTCCGACGACGTGTTCGCCGAGACGGTCCAGCACCGCTGGCACGGCTACGCAATGGCCCTGGAGCAAGCGGACATTCCCATCGACCCGCGGTTGACCCTCTTCTTCCATGGCCTCGACGCCCCGTTTTACTCGCTTTCGATCCGCTACATACTGGGTCTGAGGAAAGCCGCGCCGACCGCGATCATCTGCTCGAACGACGTCGTTGCCTTCACCCTTCTGCGTTTTCTTCACGGCGAAGGAATTCGGGTGCCTGACGACCTCGCGGTTACGGGCTACGGCGACTCGATGCCCGACTATTCGAACGCAATGTCGCTCACGACGGTTCATCAACCGTTTTACGAGATGGGCCAGGCAGCAGCGAAAATATTGGCCGAACGCGTCGGCCAGCTCGCGGCCGAGCGGCTACGAACGCCCCACGACATCGAAATTCCGGTAAGAATGGTCGTTAGGGGCTCTTCACGCCTAGATGCGTCGCCCGAGCGAATCTCCTCGGCCGTAAATATTTCCGCGTAGCTTCCCCAGGATTTGAGGCAACCACATGTTCGCTTTTCTGCTTGGCTTGGTGGTCCATGCGGCTCCTCTCTCGTTTCGGATCACGCACCACGTGAGCCTTTCGGAGCCGATCCAAACCGCGTATGACTTCCGGCGGGACGGTTCGCTGGTGGGGAGCTACGGATGGTCGGGGCTGCACGACGGTCACCAGATGCCGCTCATCGTGCGCCGGGGTAAGCAAATCCGGCTCTTGAACGAGGAGACGCTGCGATTTACGGACGTTCGGGCGGCCTTGGCAAATGGCAACTATTTGGTCGTCGGTCTAAATCAGGTCACCTCCGTGGCGGCGATCCGTGATCAGAAGTTGATAGAAACCGGCCCCGGCAAGGCTCCTTCCGATCAAGAAGAGGCTCATTACGTCAAGGCGGGAAGTGACGCGGTGGTCGCCAAGCTCTTCCCGGTGCCGGAAGGCATGCGGGATACGACGGGCATCGAGTGCGTTTACTGGTACGACTACGTGCACGGCCTGAAGCTGGGCCAGGTCGACACCTCCTGCATGATGGAGTACAACTACCGCTCTTGCCTACGCGAGCCGAATGGACGAACGCGGCCCATCGAAGCGTGTGTTCCCGGCCTCCGCGGCTACTTGGTCCGCGGCATCGAATTCGTTAGCCCGGACGGCTGGTTCGTCGTGGATGCGGACCGGCGAGATCCCCACCCCGATCCGGACGGCGTTCATATCGGGCTCGGAGCCGAACTGTTCTGGATCGAGCCCACGAATTCAAGTCACCGGAAGTGAGCGGATCGAATTCGGTAAGGTTGAAGTGGTGGACACCGCAGAGATTTCGCTTTACGAGATGATTGGAGGGTTCGATAAGGTCCTGGCCCTGACGGCGCGGTGGCATGAGCTCTGCATGCAGGATCCGCTGGCCGCCCATCCCTTTGAGCACGGGCTGCATCCGATGCACAACGAACGGCTGGCGGCCTATCTGGCCGAGGCCTTCGGCGGACCGCGGCTTTATACGGGCGGATACGGCGACGAAACCTTTGTCCAGCGGGTGCATGCCGGCAACGGAGTCCACGTCGAGCTCGACGAAGCCTGTCTATCGGCTTTCGATACCGCCCTCGCAGATGTCGGCATCACGGGGGAAGCGGCGGCCAGAGCTTCCGCCTACTTCCGGCGCGCCACTGAAGAGCAGCGAGCGTACGGCGACCGATTCACGCCCGTCCCCGACGACCTCCCCTTTAACTACGCGTAGGATGGAGCAACCGACTTAGAGGCGGGCAAGGCCAACCCCGTCGATGTGGCGCGAACCGCGGCTTTGGATAAAGGCGACGAAGGAGAGGTCACTTCTCTTCCACTTTTGATCGAGATCAAGCGTTAGAGAGGTCGGGCCCGTTGCCTCGGCCGGCCCGAGCTTCTTCAGCAGCCGAACGACCGCAGTGTGTTCCAGGTGTCTCCCTTCGTTCTCGCCGCCGGCCACCTGGCTGTGCAGATTGTCTTCGGCCACCGCGATGTAGATCTCCTTTGGATCCCGGTCCGCCGTCGCCGGCAGGCCGGAAACGGCAACGTGGACGGATACTCTGTTGCCGCCGGCGCCCAGCACGCTCACGCCTACTTGCGCCTTCGGAACCCGCAAGGCCCGCGAAATCGCTTGGGATGCCGCCGATTCGTCGCTGCCGACGAACTCCGAACGGCCGTCGACGACCATTTGGGGCGTGTAGGAGCCATCGGCTCGCAACGCCTTTACATACTGAGCCTGCCGCAGGCTGAAGAGGGGCGACGAAAAGCGGTCGCTCCAGTGGTCGCTGTTCCAGTAGTCCACGTGCTCGCTGAGCGGAATGATCAATGCGCCCGGCGCGGGCTGTTCTTTTTCGATCTTGGCAAGGAACCGATCCGCGGGAGGACAGCTCGAGCATCCCTCCGAGGTGAATAGTTCGACGAGGATTGGCGTCCGCTCCACGCGTCGGTCCGGACCCTTGATACGGCGGAATTCCGGCATAAGGGCAAATGCGAGTGACGCGATACCGAGGAGTCCAATTCCGGCGAGCAAACCAATCGTGGTCTTCATAGTCCGACGTCGAAAGCGCCGAAACGACGTGAAAGTTCCCGATTTTACGCCCCCGAGTCCGTGGCATCCCTGGCTTCGATAGAGAGGATTCCAGCGACAACCAAGCCGCGCAACAGTTACTTCGCGAACGCCGTTTTCAGGAATTCGATAATCTTCTGTCGCGCCTGGAATCCGTGCCACGGCTCGCGGACGGGACTCCCGTAGATGGCGGAGGACAAGGGGCCATGGTTTTCGCGGGGGAATTGCAGAAGCTCAACCGGCACGCCCGATTCGCGTAGCGCGCGGTACATCTCCTGAGATTGCCCCATCGGATCGACAGTATCGCTTTCGCCCTGTAGCAATAGGAACGGTGTTTTCGCATTCCGCACTCCAGAAAGGGGACTTTGCCTCCAGGCATCCGCGAATCTCAACCAGGGCCGGCCAAAGAACCAGCGGTCGTAGAATGCGCCGTCCTCCGTGCCGTATTCGCTGAACTGGTCGATAACCGGCGCCCCGCAGACGATGGCCTTGAACCGGTTGGTTTTCCCCTCCGCAAAGCCGGCCATCTCGCCACCGTAGCTGTACCCCTCCAGCGCCAGCCGATCTCCGTCGATCGGCTGGGTTCGGAGGACCGAATCGACCCCCGCCATGATGTCGTTGAAGTCCCGCCCGCCCAGGTCGTTTTTATTGGCGGCCGCGAAGCGGGCGCCCCGTCCGAGGCTCCCTCGCGGATTGGATCGAAAGACGGCCCAGCCCTGGCTCACCAGAAAGCCGATGAACGGTGTGTAGCTATCGCCAAACGCGCCGGTCGGTCCGCCGTGGACTTCCACGACCATGGGGACCTTGTGCATCGCCGCCTCGGCCGGCAAATAGAGCAAGCCCTGGATGGTTAGGCCCTGGTTCTTCCACTCGATGACTTTGGAGGGTAATCCTACGAGACCGTCGGGGAAGATCGGCGGCGTCGACAACGGCCGCGCGGGAGTGCCGAGGTTGTCCGAGTAGTAAAGCGCCGTCGGATGCGTCGACGAACTTCCGAGGTACACGCATGCGCTTTGGAGCGCGTTCGTATTCAGCTCGGACGCGGCGGGCGTTGAAAACGGCATTATCGACGGGAACGTTTGCCTTGAGCCAAAGCGAACCAAGCGGCTTTGAAAACCTTCCACGCCGGGCTGTAGGACGGAGCCGTCACGCAAGGCGAACTCCGTTCCCGTTAGCGATCCTTCGTAGCCGTCGGAAAGATCGCGGACGGTGTCCGATGCGAAGTCATATTCGTAAAGGTCCACGTACCCGGGCGGGGCATCGATTTGCGCCGCCGCTTTAAATAGCAGACCCTTGTCGTCGAAGGTCCATGCCGCTCCCGATAAGGTTTTCGGGAGCACTTTCACCTGGGTGGACATGTCACTTGCGATCGTGTAAACCCAGCCTTCGGTCGCGGGGACGAGATCGTCTTCGTCGTTCACGGGTTGCCGAACGACAAAGAGTTTGGCGCCGTCATGGCTCCAAACGGCGTCGGCGACCTTGCCCGCGACCGGAACAGCGCGAAGAGCCGAGGTGGCGCTATCCATCAGGTAGAGCCGGGTGGTGTGGAGATCGTGGTTGACCCACTCGGCGTCGGCTTTCGCATCCGTCATCCGCTTCTCACCCGGAGTCTCCGGGTCGGCGATCAGGAGGGCGATCGTCTTTCCATCCGGCGAAATGCGAAAGCCGGAAACATCGACTACGATGGCCGCGCTGGCCGGCGTCTTGCCGTCCTTGGTGGGACTGGCCATAAAGGCGGCATCGGGCAGGCTCGACGCATCGACCGGGGGGACGAGTTTGATGTCGAACGGCTTCGGTTCTCCGCCGGCCAAGGGCTGCGCAATCAACTGCATGTGGTCGTTGCGCCGCGCAAGATAAAAGATTCCGCTGCCATCCGCCATCCATTCGCCGCTAGATTCCCCCGCTTTGTCTGAGTCGGGCGAAGTTGTCAATTGCCGAAAACCGCCCTTCACGACGTCCACGAGCCAAAGGTGGGCCTTCGCCCCATCCGCCGTCGAAGCGGTAACCCGGATCAAGACCTGTTTGCCATCCGGCGACAGCCGCGGACTACCAAGCGCCCCGAAATGCCGGAGGTCCTCGTTGCTCGGTAGATGAGCCTGAACAGGGTGCTCTTGCACGGGCCCTGCCTGGAATGCAATCACGATGCCGAGATAAACCGCAAGAGCCACCTAATGAGGATACAAGAACGCTACCCCGGAGACGCTAGCGCGCTACCGAGGAAATCGTCATGAGATTCTCGCCGAGGACCAGAGCGCCGCAAAGCGGGGCTGGGCCAAGATCCTCGTTGTGCCTTTGATCTCTCTCATCGCGCTCATGGCTGTCCGAACCAATGTCGCTCGGGCCAATCTCGCTCAGGCCAACCTCGCTCAGGCTGACCTTGCTGGTGCCGACCTCGGTTGGCAACGCCTGCATAGCCCCATCGAGACCCGATGGGCAAAGGACGTGTCGCCGGCGAATGCCTTGCCCGACTATCCGCGGCCTCAGCTGGTGCGGAAGGAGTGGCAGAACCTGAACGGCGTCTGGGAGTTCGGGGTCGGGGACGCGCGACGGTTCGACCGAAAAATCCTCGTCCCGTACGCGGTCGAGACCGCGCTGTCCGGGGTCATGGAGCATCACGACCGGCTGTGGTACCGCCGCGAATTCACGGTTCCCCCGGCGTGGAGCGGACGGCGGCTGATGCTCCACTTCGAAGCGGTAGATTACGAGAGCGAAGTCTTCGTAAACGGCCGAAGCCTCGGTGTCCACAAGGGCGGCTACGAGCCGTTCGCCTACGACATCGCTCCTTTCATCAGCGGCAACAGCCCCCAGGAGCTCGTCGTCCGCGTCTTCGACCCGACGGAAGCGGGAGGCCAACCGCGTGGCAAGCAGACGACGAAGCCGGGCGGCATCATGTACACGCCGACGTCCGGAATCTGGCAGACGGTTTGGATGGAGCCTGTCGCGAACGCTGCCATTGACAGTCTAAAAGTCGTGCCGGATGTAGATGCGCAGCTCGTCCGTCTTACGGTCAACGCGACGCCGGGCACGCAGGCGATAGTGACCATAAAGGGCCAGGCTCCAAAGCGAATTCCGGTCAACAAGGAGACTGGCCTTCCCATCCCGAATCCGAACCTCTGGTCGCCCAGCCACCCCTATTTGTACGATCTCGACGTTCGGCTCGTCGAGAACTTCCAAACCGTCGACCGGGTCGGCAGCTATTTTGGAATGCGCAAGATCTCCCTTGGAAAGGTCGGCGGCACCACAAAAATGCTGTTGAACAACCAATTTACATTCGAGATCGGCCCCCTCGATCAGGGCTATTGGCCCGAGAGCGGCCTGACGCCTCCCACGGAGGCGGCCATGAAAAACGACATCGAGACGATGAAGAAGCTCGGCTTCAACATGGTCCGCAAGCACATCAAGGTCGAGCCCGCCCGCTGGTACTACTGGACCGACCACCTCGGCCTCCTGGTTTGGCAGGACATGCCATCACCCAACTCCTACATCGATAACCCTCCGCCGATCGACGTCGCCGCCTTCGACCAGGAGGTCGAGAACGTCGTTCAGACTCACTGGAACGCGCCGTCGATCATCATGTGGGTCGTCTTTAACGAGAACCAGGGCCGCCATGATACGGCTCGGTTGGTACAGAAGGTTCGACGGCTCGACCCGTCACGGCTGGTGGACCGGGACAGCGGCTCAGGCTTTGAGCAGCGGGACACCGACGTTGGCGACGTGGAGGATGTCCACTCGTACCCGCCGCCCAACGTGTCCGGTCCCCGCCCTGCGCAGGCGTTGGTCTGCGGTGAATACGGCGGCCTCGGCCTGATCGTCAAAGGCCATACCTGGAAGAAGGACGGGTGGGGCTACGCCCTCACCGGGAATAAGGAAGACCTCCAGGACACCTACGGCGAGTTCGCGAACATGCTGAAGGGCTTCGCCGACAAAAACGGCCTCAGCGCCGCGGTCTACACCCAGATCACCGACGTCGAAGTGGAATCCAACGGCCTGATGACGTACGACCGCCTGCTCAAGGTCGATCCCTCGCAGATTGCCCTTGCCAACCACTTCGGGTACCCGGTGCCCGTCTTCGAGACCGTCGTCCCCACCTCCGAGCAGACCGCCCAGACCTGGCGGTACACCACGGATCGACCTTCTTCCACCTGGTCGAGCCCGTCGTTCGACGACTCGTCCTGGAAGCAAGGCCCCGGCGGCTTCGGCCACTCCGTGGCCCCCGGCAACCCCCTCGGAACCTCCTGGACCACCGACGACATTTGGCTCCGACGGACGTTTACCCTCCCCAAAATGTCCCCCGCCGACCTTCGCCGGCTCATGGTCCGTGACTGCCACGACGAAGATATCGACGTCTACATAAACGGGGTCAAGGCTTACGCAGCCTCGGGATACATCAGCAACTACGAAGTCCGCGCTCTGTTCAAGGAATCCCTTCAAGCATTGGCCCGAAGCGGTGGTAGATACACCCTTGCCGTCCACTGCCACCAAACGACCGGCGGCCAGTTCATAGACGTGGGATTGGTTTCCAAATCAAGCTTGAAGAATCGCTAAGCGAGAAAACGGCTAGACGGCTCTTGGTCAGACATGTTAAAACGTTCTAATGGCAACGAAGCCGGAGGAGTTTTTCGTTTCGGGAGGCACGTTGCCGCTGGATTCGGAGAGCTACATTGAGCGGGCCGCCGACGCCAAGTTGCTCCAAGATCTTCTCGCAGGGCGCTACGGCTACGTTCTGAACGCTCGCCAGATGGGCAAGTCATCCCTGTGCGTTCGCATGATGGCTCGGCTTCGAGAACGGGGTGTTCGCCCCGTCTTCATCGACCTCACCCAGATCGGCGGCCACAACGTCCAGTGCGCCCAATGGTACGCGGGACTCGCCGCCGAAGTCGGCCGGCCATTCGACCTCGCCGAACCGTTTGCAAGCTTCTTCCGTGAGCACGACTACCTTAGCCCCATGCAGCGTTTCTTCGGCGCCGTGCGGGAGGTGCTCTTGCGTAAAGTCACCGAGCCAATCGTCATCTTCATTGATGAAATCGATACGACGCGCAACCTGCCGTTCGACGCGGACGAGTTCTTCGCCGGCATTCGGGAGTGTTTCAACCGAAGGGTCCTCGATGAGGCATTCTCCCGCCTTACCTTCTGCCTCCTCGGGGTCGCCGTTCCGAATGACCTTATTCAAGAATCCGGCGACCACACCGTTCAATATCGGCGAACGCATTGCCCTGACCGACCTCAGCCGAGAGGAGGTCCTTCGCTACGGCCCCGCGCTCGGCGGCGAGAGTCTCGCTTCCCGGGTCCACTACTGGACGAACGGCCAACCGTTTCTCACCCAGAGCGTCTGCCGGGAAATCGTCGCGGAGGGTATTCATGAAGAAGCGGGCGTCGACGACCTCGTCGCCCGGCTCTTTCACGGTCCGAAAGCGATCGACGTGAACCTCAATTTGGCGGACGTCGCCAACCGGGCCCTGAACGACCCGGAAAGCCAAGGAGAAGCCGAGCTCTTTCGCAGCAACGTCCTGAGCGCCTACGAGCGCGCCCGAAAGGGCGGCTCCATCAAAGACGACGAAGCGAACCGCGTGGCGGTCGTTTTAAAACTCTCCGGGCTTTTGCGCGCCGAGAACGGCCGCCTCGTCCTCCGCAACCGCATATACGGCCGGGTCTTCGACCACTCGTGGATCCAGGCAAACATGCCGGGCCAGGAGCTGGTTCGCCAGCGTTTATCGTTCCGTCGCGGCCTTTTGCGCGGAGTCGCGTTGGCGGCGGTCGTCGTTGGGGTCATCGGCGCCCTCGCCGTTGTCGCCCTTCGGTCGCGCGCGGAGGCGATCGACGTACAAGCGCAACTGGATTCGGAGCTTTACATCTCCGATATGAACAGTCTTCGTCTGTTCGAGGACGTGGGGGACACCACCCGAATGGGCCAAATCCTTGAACGACTGCGGACGAGTCCCCATCGCGGATTCGAGTGGAACATGTGGATGGGCCGCTTGCACGACTCAACCGAGGAATACACCTTGGATTATTCGGCTCCCGGCAAGATCGAAGAGGGGTTTCTCTCCGCTGATGGCCGGCAAGTATGCATCGAAGACTTGCTCGCAAGTGTTGCCGTCGTCTTCGACCGGCGAACGGCGCGCGTTCTTGGCTCTACCCGCTTCCTTCGAAGTGGAGCCGGAAGCATCAATATCGCGACAACCAGCGGAATCGTCCGGGTCGATACCCTCGAGGCGCCGGTTCCGGTCACCGAGGTCGTCGGGGGCCGCGTCCGCTGCCGAATCGGAACCCCGGGATTCCACGTCGAAACCGTCGCCACACCCACGCGCACCGACATCGCCTTGCTCGTGGAGATGCGACGTCCCTCATTTTCGGACCCGATGCTCGAACTCTGGGACCTGCGGACGGGTCAGCGAACGTTTCGCCACCGGTGCCGCCATGGCATCATCGAGTTCGCCAAGGCATCGACCGATGGTAGGCGTTTGTTTTATGCGGAACCGATTCCCGGAGCAGACGGAGTCGACACCCATCGGGCGCGGCAGATCATCGTTTGGGATACCCGCCTGGACCGTCAGATCGATACATTTCGCGTCGAAGATGGCGCCAACATGTTGGGCATTTCCGCCTCGGGGCGACTCATCTCCTTCTTGGACCCGCTTCACGTCGCCAAGGTACGTGACGTCGACACCCGTCAGGTCGTCTGCTCGTTCGATAACGGCGAAGATGCGCCCACCATCGTTCAGATTGCCCCCGACGACAAGACGATCGCCTACATCACGTCGGAGGGTCTTGCGAGCATTCGCGAGTTCCCTTCCGGCAAATTGATTGCCACCCGCGCCAATGTCCGGGATCTCATTCCGTCCGGCGAAAAGTCGGAATGGATCGAGTCTTCGTCGAGCGTCCGCGTGGTCGATTTCTCGACGCGGGGACAGGGAATCGTCGGAAATGGAGTTAGGATCGCTCCCGATGGCAAAGGCGCTTTTCGCTTAATGCGTGACGGCGCCCATACGATCGAGCGGCTTCACAATCCGGATCTCGTCTCGATGCCAGGTCTCCAGTTGCCGCCGGGCACCTATGACTTCACTTACAACGGCTTATGGGGGCTCGTATCCGGGCCGGGAAACCAGTCGCAGATCGTTGCCGTCGATGGTAGCCAGTCCCCGATCCAACTTCCTTACGACCTCGATAATTTCACCTGCGCATCGACTTCGGACACATTCGTTGTGACGGCCAAGGACCGCACCTTTGCGGGCGTTTCCGGCAAGTCGAGGCAGGAGTTGTGGCGGAAGCAATTTGACCCCAGTTTTCAGGGGATCTGGATTACTCCCGACGGCAAGGGCTTGATCGGAGCATCGCCCGAAGGCGGGCTTGCATCGATCGACCTTCAATCAGGCAAGATTTTGCGCTTGATCGATGCCCACTGGCTGAACATCTCATCCCTCAATTTTTCGAGTGACGGCCGGTATTTCTTGACCGGCGGAGGCGACGGCCAGACCGTCCTGTGGGATACCCGGTCGTTAGCCCGGCTTATGGTGTTTCAAGGCACAAGCGGCCGGGACATCAAGGGAGCGGATATCTCACCGGATGGCAAACGCGTCGTAACCTGCAACATAACGGGGGCGTGGCAGATTTGGGATCGCGCCACTGGGAAAGAATTGACGGAGGTCCGGGCGTCCCGTGTACCGCTTCTGTCGGTCGTTTTCACGTCGGATGGGCGTCGGGTCTTAACCGCCGGCGAAGACGGATTGGTACGCGTTTGGGCCGCGCTCGATAGGGACCCGACCATCCGTATTCCGCTACCACCGGAGGCAACTGAGAAACTAAGTAAGCGGTAGGCCGAAAGGCCATCTAAGCGATGGGGCGAAAGACTCGACCCGAAATCGGCAGGCAGGCTGAAGAAACGATAGTGGCAGTCAATCTATTCGAGCCATAATCGCGTAAGGAGTGCTCGCCCAAATTACAAGTAACTTGAGCACGCAGAGAATTTAAGCACCCAGGGAATTTTAGATCACAAGGAATGGATCAACGTGGATTCTAAGACAAATCAACTCCTCGAACCGGCCGGCGGAGCTATTTCGCCTGTGTCACCGTTTTATATCGTCCGCGATGCGGACGGTCAGATGTTCAACTCCATCGAAGCACGAGAAAGCATCGTTCTCTTGCGCGGTCCCCACCAGGTCGGAAAGACGTCTCTTCTCGGACAGGGTATCAAGCACGTCAAGAGCCTTGGGTGGAAGTATGTCTCCACTGATTTTCAGATGATCAGCTCTGTTCAATTGAACGATCACGATCTCTTTGCCCGCGTGTTAACCGCTACCCTGGCCCGCCAACTTGGAATTTCGTACGACCTTGAGCGCGAGTGGGAAGACGTATTCGGCCCGAATATGAACATGGCGAACTTCATGCGAACCGCCATCGCCGGTCTCGATACCCCGATGGTTTGGTTCATGGATGAGGCGGACCGCATGTTTGACGCTGCATTCGGAAGCGATTTCTTTGGCCTCGTTCGGTCCTGGCATAATGCGCGCGCGACCGACCCAGACGGGCCATGGGGACGTTTGACCATCGTGATTTCTTATGCGACGGAGGCACGGCTTTTCATTCGAGATCTGAACCAGTCACCGTTCAACGTCGGCCGGCGCGTGCCGCTATCGAACTTCACGCTCGATCAAGTGTCCGAGCTCAATGAACGGTATGGATTTCCCGTCAAGCGACGATCTGACCTTCAAGCTCTCTATTTTCTCTTGGCCGGCCAGCCGTACATGATGCGCGTCGCTTTCGATCACCTGGCGACGGGGGCTATCGATTTTTCCGCCCTCTTAGAGACCGCCGATCGGGACGACGGCCCGTTTGGGGACCATTTGCGAAGGCTTCTTGCCGCCGTCACGCAGTTCCCAGACGTGCGAACCGCCTTACGGACCTCTCTCGATCTGGCCACGAGTGCGAAGCCCGAATCCATCGAGCGCCTAGTCGCCGCCGGCGTGCTGCGGCAAGAGCCTAACGGCGAAGTCGTCCCCGCCTGCGACCTTTACGCCCAGTATCTCCAAGCCCACACGGCCTAATCGCTCCGAAATCTTGGACCGGAAAACGTGGGCTCGCGTCCTTGCGAGCCCACGTCCTTTTTATCGTCCGCCGGCGCGGATGACGATCTCGAGCGGGATGTTCGGGCGGTGGGGCTCGCTCATGACGGTTACCCGTAAGCGCTCCCGCCAAGCTCGCTCCACGACGTCTTGCAGCGGACGTTCGCGGCTTTCGAAGTGATGGAAGCACGCCAGCTCGGACTCCAGGAGGAACCCGCAGAAGTCTCCAAAGTGATCGTGGATCACTCCGTCGATCTTGCCCGTCGTCAATAGGCGATCACGCCCGCAAACGTCGTGGCCGCCGTGCGGTGGCCGCACCGGCACATTCGGTTTGCCGGGAACGAACGGAAGGCCCGGCACTTCGCCGTTCTGCGAGGGGCCGATGGTCGCCGGATCTCCACCGAAGCCGGCCACGCGGCCCGCGACGTCGCCGATGTAGCGCAGCAGCACCGGATACCAACGCCGGGACGGCGGCGTCACCGTTAGCATCCACTTCAGGACCGCCAACAACCGCATCTCCGGCAGAAGCAGCTGGTGCTTGGTGCTGATGTTGATCGTAAACGTAAACGCGCCTTCGACGCGCTGCCACGCAATCACGTTGGAGTTAGGCGCGGAGATCACGGGGTGCTGCACCCGGGCTTGAATTTGCGGTACCGGAGGAGGGGGAGCAGGAGGCGTGATCGTGGCCCGGGCAGCCGTTAGCTGCCGCACCGTTCCAGTGTACGAGTCGCCTTTCTTTATCCCCGGCGGCAGGTCGATCGAGAGCAGACCGGCCGCCAGAGCCACCCCTTTCGGAAGGGGCAGGAACGTGACGCCGCGTGCGAGGCACGAGATCGTATGCGCGTCGACCAGACCAAGTTGCTGAACCGGGTAAAGGTCCCGCGCCTCTCGAATCATTGCCTCCGCATCCAGCGCCGGAATGTAAAGCTCCGCCGTGCTGTCGGGCGGCGTCGATCCCCACATGATCATGAGCTCGTCGGGCGCCGACGAATTCGCCGGCGTGGGTCGGAACTGCACGGGATGAACCATCCGCCGGGATGCGACGATACCTGGGTTCGGGCCGTCGAGCCAAGCGATGTTTCGCTGGGCCAGCTTGTCCGAGTTACCAGAGTTGGCTCCTGGCGGAATCGGCGTGTCGTCGTACCGAATCTCGGCGATCAGGCACTGGTGCGGGAACGCCTGCATGGCAGCTTTCATCGAGCCCAAAGGCGTGCCGGACGGCCATGGCCCGTCGAACGCCACCGCATGCCGGCCGGCAGCGGGGAGACCGGTGTTGGGCAGACTGGTGGGCAAAATGCCGACTGTCTGATTGTTGTCGATCCAACAGCCAAAGTAGTAATCCTTTTCGTGGCCCGGGTCCGTCGGCAGGTCATAGGCGTTCGGATCGTCCGTCTGCTCCGCCATCGACTTCGACGGGTCGGAGAGCGTGACGCGCTCGGTGGCAAAGCAGGGGATCGTGACGTACTCGAGGTTGCCGTTCTGGTCCGCCTGAACTCCCGCCAGTGGGATGGCCTGCCCGAAGGCGACGCCATCGCTCCAAAAACGATAGGTGCTGGTCGTGTTGAAGTCGCTGACCGTGTTTTGCGCCTGGAACAGGCGGAAGAACACTCGCACCTTCTGCGCGGTGGCGGCAGACTTTGCCGCCAGCCGGACACGCGCCACCGCGTAGTTATAAACAAAGTTGCCCGAGTCGTCCTGTTGGTTGAACTCCAGGGACGATTCCGTTTCGTCCGTCTTGAGACTGTCGAACGTATCGCTTCCCGTCAGACCCTGGGTTAGCTGGCTGATCGCCGTCGCAATGAATGCCGGCGCATCGGCAGGCCCCGAAACCGACGCATTGAAGCGCGAACTCGATTGCCCGGACGGTACCGTCATTTTGAAGAAGCGCAGGTCGAAGCTAAGCCAACTATCCTGACGCGGATGCGTGGGATCGACGTCCTCGAAACGAGGATCTTCTCCCGTCGTCAGCTCGAGTTGGGCTTCACCGTTGAGATTCGAACCGTCGCCAGTGAATTGGGCCGTCAAGTTCACGAAAGTCGAAGTAATGGCCGGCGAGGCACTGGTCATCGCCGTGAAACCCGCGTCGCCGTTAAAGCTGACGGTGAAGGGGAACATAAACCGCTGAGGCACGTTCGGCAGGCTGGGATCCTGCGGGATCACTGGAGGCACGAATTGGCCCGGCCCCACCATTGCTTGCAGCGCGGAGGACACTGAAGCGGGCAGCGATGGATCGAACGCGGCCGTAACGGTTGGAACCGACGACGCGGGCGGCGAATTCAGGTTGCCCGCATTGATCCCCAGGTCGCTTGGTCGGAAGCCATCGACCGTGACCCAGTAGGCGGCAAAGTTGGCCGTTCCCGGCAGTTGGAGCTCGACCTCGTCCTGAGAAAAGGTGGTTTGGTGATCGGTCTTGAAGCCGACTGCCTTCGCGAACACCTGTTGGAATGCACTCAGGAGCTTGCCGCCGTCGAGCCGGCCGAGGCCCGTGCAGGCATCCCACCCGGCCACGCACGTGTACGAAGGCGTTGCCGGATAAGTCGCGGGCGGAGTCAGCACCGGCGTGTTGATCCATTCATTGGTCTCGCCGTCGTTGATGTCCACGAACGGTCCGTCGTTCTGTAGAGCATAGAGGAGGGGCGTAATGTATCCAACCGGCTCCTGGATCTTGGCTTCTATTAGTGCCAGGAGTCCGGCATAAAGAGGCGCCACCGCGCTGGTACCGCCGATGGTTCCCACCGTAAAGCCCGCCGAGAGTCCGCTGGTGATCAGGAGCGTCGACGTGGTCTTCCCGTAGAGGATTAAATCGTAGCCGCTGGCCGGGCTGGCGTTGCCGGAGACGTCCGGTACGCCTCGGCCCACCGTGGTTCCGTCGTTAGCGGATTTGGGCACCCCGATGTTGTCTTGCCAAGCCGGCAGTCCGTACACGTCGCTTATGCCGCCGCCCGTCGTCCCGAAGTCGCTCCACGTGCCTTCGGTAAAGGTCGTGCCCACCACGTTGGCGATATAGGTGCCGCCGCAAGCAATACCGCCGTATTCGGAAGAAGGGTAATTGACGTGAGCGTTACCGTCGCCAACCCCATCGTCGGCGCCATCGTCACCCGAAGTGAAGAACACGGTCACGCCGAGCGCGGCTGCGTCATTTAGGGCGTTTGCCATCGACGTCCTATCGGAGGAGTCCCATCCGTCCTCCGAACCGCCCCAACTACAAGAAATAATCGTCGGGGCGTGTGTCGCGTCATGCACAGCCTGGGAGACCGCGTCGGCGAAAGCTCCCAAGGTATTTGGCGCGAAATAGACGACGATATTGGCGCCCACCGCGACCGACGCGACGACTTCGATATCGAGCGCCACCTCAACATCCGCGTTATTAGTGGGGTTGCTCGCCAAGCTGCCCTGGGGCGAGTTCGTGCCGCCGTCTACCGACTGATCGACGATCGACGGGAGCGTGATGCCGAGGGGAGTAAGGAAACCCTTGATGTCGGACGAGGCGTAACCCCCGCCGAACTCCAGAATGGCCACCGTTTGGCCGTTCGCATTATTCGTCGGGAAGTTGTAAAGTCCCGCCACCTGGGGGGGCGTCAGGGGGACCGCGCCCGCAGGTGGAGTGATGTCCGGGACCACACCCCCCGAATCTCCGACGGCCGAAGGGCCACCGTGGTGGCCCGACCTGTTTCGGTGGGCCGTCGCGAAGTGCGGGCGGACCGCGCGACGATTATCGAGTCCCATAACGCTCTCGATGACGTCCGCGAGCGCGCTCGGAACGTGAACCGAGCCTTCGTGTCCCCGGTACGTTTCCGTCGGCGACTCATAGTGGCCGAGCTGCACGTGGAAAGCCGCTTCCATACTGGCGACGGAGCCTGTGAACTTCACCGTTCGTTGCCCGACGCTTTGCTCGGTCAGCGTGAGTCCATGCTCCTTCGCGAACGCCACGACCGCCTCGATGTCGTGCGGCGAGGCTCCGTGATGCGCAGCGAACTCCTCGCGGGAGGGGAACTTGCGTTGGTTGAGGGGGACCTTTCCGAGCTCTTCCAGGCTTGGCATCGGCGGACCGTCCGGCCGCCGACGTAACCTGATCGTCACGGATACCGGTTCATGGGGATCGGCATCCGCGATCCGCCTCGCCCCCCGTGCCGGTTTGCGTTCGCTGCCGACGATGGCAACAAAACCCTGTGGAATTTGCATTGCTCTCTCTCCTGCCGCGCTTTAAGCGCCGCAACATTACTCTAGCACGACCAGAAACACATTATTGAATTAAATGTTAAGAAACGGTGCGAATTGAGATTATTGATCGAGTGCGGGTCAGGAGGCCTGACGGAGACGCTAATTCGTCGACGGTCGATTGTGTCCGCGTTAACTGAAAACAAGCTTCGCGGGATCGGACAAGGTTCTCGGAGGATCGTCTTATACGGGCGTCGCCCCGCACACTCAAAATAAGCACGAGGCACTATGGAGATTAAAAGAAACGGATCCCGACCGTCGGGCAAAGGCCCGAGCGACTGGTTTACCGGCACGGTACGCATTGACCCCCTCTTCCAGGCGGAAGCGCCTGCTCGAGGCGTCGGGGCGCAGGTCACATTCGAGCCTGGCGCGCGCACGGCCTGGCATACCCATCCCCTTGGGCAGACGCTGATCGTCACCTCCGGGCTCGGCCGGGTGCAGTGCGAAGGCGGTCCCATCGAGGAAATCCGTCCCGGCGACGTGGTCTGGTTCGCGCCCGGCGAAAAACATTGGCACGGGGCATCGGACGTCACGGCCATGACGCACATCGCGATCCAAGAACAGCTCGACGGCAAAACCGTCGACTGGCTCGAGCACGTCAGCGACGAGCAATACTTAGCCGGCTGTTTTCCGGCCCTTGCTCCAGATCGCGCTGAGCGAGGGCGACGCGAAAGGGCGGTTGCTTCGCTCGCGTAAAATACCGATGAAGGACACGTCGAGCCGCGCATGCCTAGCACCTCCCAGCACGCCCCATTTGCCGCGTATTCGGGAAACCAGCCTTACTTGTTTGTCAGTTACGCGCACCTCGACGCCGGGCAAGTGTTTCCCGACTTGGTTTCGCTGAATCGGGCCGGCGTGCGCATTTGGTACGACGAAGGCATCGATCCAGGCACCGAGTGGCCAGACGAAATCGCCAAGGCGATCGAGAATTGCTCCGCCTTCGTCGTGTTCGTATCCGATCGCTCGGTTCAGTCCACCAACGTCCGAAACGAGATCAACTTTGCCCTCGACTTGGGCAAGACGATCCTCACCATCTACATCTCCGACACCTCGCTTCCGAGTGGCCTCCAACTGCGCCTGGGAAACATACAGGCGATCATGAAGCATCGCATGGACGCGGATCGGTACCAAAGGCAATTGCAGAAGAGCATCCCAACCGCGCTTTGGTCCGCGGAGCAACGCGGTCCAATTTCAGTTTCCAGGGGGCTGGGCACTGGAAAGAAGCTGCTTTACGGCGCCGCCGGGTTGACTTGGCTGCTCCTGATGGCTTTGATCGTTAAGACGGTGTTTCCGATGGGTCACGGGACGAGCAGTTCGACGACCATCCCGTCCTCGACCGAAACAGGCTCACCGCCAGCTCCAGGTTTTTCGACACCGAAGCCCCCCACCCTTCCGGGGCACTCCGGAAGCCTGACGCCGGAGCAGCAAGCCGCGGCCGATCAACTCTTGGTCGGGTTGTGGGCCCCCGATGGGATATTGAGCAATCACCGTGCCGGCTTCGTGACGGCGGACGCGGTACGAAACGCACTGGACCGAGGCGCGAATCCAGACGCGCGCAATTCGGATTTTAACGAGACAACGCTCGGTTACGCCGCGCACAACGATCTCGCCCCCGTCGTGGAGGTGCTCATCAAAGCCGGTGCGGCGGTCGACGACGCCGGCGATAAGAACGCCTACACCCCGCTCATGGACGCCGCCGTTACCGGTGCACTCGACTGCGGCCAACTGCTATTGGAGCAAGGGGCGAACGCCAACTTTACCAACGGCAAAGGGCAAAGCCCACTCATCATTGCCGCCTCGTATTGCCACCCCGAGTTTGTTCGACTCCTGCTTTCCAAGGGAGCCAACGCTAAGCAGGCAGACGCGGAAGGCCACAACGCGCTATTTCATGCTACCAATCCAGAGCCGTACTACGGCAAGGCGCCGAGCGAGAGAGACAAAGCGTCCACGGTTAGGGAGCTTACAGACGCCGGCGCGCCACCTTAGCTAGCCGTCGCTATGTCGGCAGGTATCTTCCTCCGATGGCCATATCTTTGCGGGCCGGGATGGAAGGCGTCGATTTTCACCTGGTCCATTCGTGGCTCACGACTTCCTACTGGAGTCCCGGGATCGCACGAGTTCGGGTTGAGGCGGCCGCGCGAGGATCTTCGCTTGTCGTCGGCGCCTACGACGGCGACCGCCAAGTGGGATACTGCCGGGTCGTCTCCGACCGGGTTACGTTCGCCTGGCTCTGCGATGTGTGGGTCGATGCGCCGTACCGAGGCCAAGGCATCGCCAAAGCCATGGTTCGCTTTGCGACCGCCGACGCAAACCACCAGGGCCTCCGGCGCTGGCTGCTAGCGACCCGCGACGCCCACCCGATCTACGCCGAATGCGGCTTCGAGCTGTTGCCGGAGCCAGAAAAATGGATGGTGCGCTTGCTTAAATCCGCGAGCTAGCATTCGCACCTCCGCCTGGCGAGGTTGAGCCGGTGTATAAACTCGAGCCTCGGATCCGCGGACAGCGGTCTCGTTCGCTTATCGAAAACATACGATCGGACGGAACCTTCCAGCCCAGCGGCGAAAGCCCTGGGAAGCCGGACGCGCGACTCCGGTCGGCCTCAAAGAGGTCGCGTCAGGCTCCCGCTCACTGGTCGCAATCAGGCCCGCCGACTCTGGCAACATTGAGGTACCTCCGAGGAACTCGAAAGCTGGTTCTGCAGTATAAATGCGTGTCGACTGCGTTTCACCTAGCGCCCTAACATGCGGACCGGGCGACGCGCTAGGCGGAAATCCAGACCAGCCCACGGCCGGCCGGAAGGTGAACGGTGGCGAACCCGTCGGCTCCCTGGTGCAGTTCCCCTCCCGAGTCGGCTCGCGTCGCCCCCGCCACCTCAACCGACTCCGCCTCGGCGGAGCGCCGGAAAGCAAGCGCGCCGGGCCGGCGGCCGACGATCTCGGCTGTTGACCGCCGAACGTGCAGCCCTTCCAGTTGAATCCCAGCTGGAAGGAGCTTCGCCTTACGCCCGGCAAGGAAAATAGGGCGGCCGAACGAGATCCTTTCCGTTCTCGGTGATGCGCAGCTCCTTGTCCTCCTGGTCGAGGTTGATCAGGCTAATGAATCTTGCCCCGGCCCGGCTCCGGAGGCGGCTCAGGATCACACCCCCGTAGGATGCGTCGTGCCGGACCGCCGGATACACGCCGAGCCGGTCGAAGATGCCGCGCCAAAGCGGCAAATGGAGCGGCAACTCGGCCGTGATCACGACGACCTTGCCCCGCCCATAGCCAAAGATGGCCCCCGCCGCCAGGTCGGTTTGCACGAGCGAGAGGAACGGTTCGAACCCCGCATTCCGGCCCTGAAATGGCACGAGTTCGTAGGTCCGCACCTCCGGCTCGGCGGCCGCCCAACCGATTCCCTTCAGCGAAGGGAAATAGTGGCTGCTCCCCTCCCGTCGCTCCGCCAGTTCGATCCCGAGCGTCTCCGCCAGCTGCCGCGCCGGTCGCCCTTCGATATCCACGGTCGGCACGTGCCCGTAGAGCAGCAGGTTGCCTCCGCCTTCGACAAAACGAAGCAGCCGAGCCTGGATGTCTCCGTGAAGGCACGGCGCGGCGGCCAGCGCAATGGTCTTCGTTCCGGCCGGAATTTCCGCCTGGAGATTTACGGCGGGAAAGCTGAGGCCGCACGTCAGCATCGCGCGAACCATCCCGGCCAACGGTCCGCGCGCGGATTCCAGCTGCGATGCGAGCTCCCGCATGGGTCCGGGCCGCTTCACGTCGGTCGAATAGTAATCGGGCACAAAGCCAAGCGCGATCGCGTCATGCTCTTCCTCCATTTCCGACAGAAGGTCTCCGACCGCTAGCAACGTCTCGTTGGTGTCTTTGAGCGCGAAGTAGATGGGATCGAGCTTCCCTTCCGGCCCGATCGGCGCGGCGAAGCCGTGGCGGCCGCCAGTGGTGCCAAGCCGGGAGTTGCCGTCCGACTTTGCTTTGTCCAGCATCGGATTCTGTCCGCCGGCAAGCAGATAGTGATTCAGCATCCGGTTCCCTTGGATCACGCTTAGCCGAGCCTTGAAATCGGTGGCCGCACCCGGCTGCCGGACACCCCCCGTTTCGCCGTAATCGCCGGTCCCCGCCTCGAACTCGATCGAGCTCAGCGGCTGCTCGGGACGGCTGACGGAGCCGAGAAAGGCGTTGAGGAAATACAGTTCGCCCGCGTTCTCCCTCGTCAGCTCACCGAGATAATGGTCGGAGGAACCCCAGAATTCGGTCGACTGCGAAAAGGCCCGGAATGTCTGGCTGATGCCGATCGGAAAGGTGGTCGCCCGGCCCCCTCCGCTACCGTGGATGTTGATGACGAACGGCACTCCGGTTACTCCGTGATGCTCCGCCATTTCCTTTAGCCGCCGCGCGTAGTGGGCGAAGCGATCCCGCGTGTATTCCATGTAGTCGGTATGGAAGTACAAGGCGGACGGATAGGTCCCATCCCGCAGCGGCTTGGTTCGCGCGATCGGGTCGCCCATATCGAACGGATAACGGGCGTGGAGCTCTTCGGCCGAATGGTGCTTTTGAACCCAGGCGGCAAAGTCGCAGAGCGTATCTTCGCTGAGGTCGGCTTCTTCTGTCCAGCATTGCAGCATCCCGATCTCGTTGTCGAGTTGGACGGCGATCACGTTACCGCCCTTCGGCTCCAATCGCGTCGCCAGCACCGCCATTACGCCGCCGTACCAACGGTCGACGTACTTGAGGAAATCCGCGTTTAGGTAATCCAGCGTTCGGCTCGTCGCCCTCTTCCCTTCCCAGGTCGTGGGGACGGCGTCGGGGCATTGGGTGTAGATCCAGTCGGGTATTCCCTCATTCTTGATCTCCCCCATCGTGAAGGGACCGGGACGCGCGATGAACCACAGGCCATGGCCCCGGCAGAGGTCGATGAAGTGCCCGAGATCGTGCTCCGGGCGCCGGCGGCCCGCGATGTCGATGTGCCCTTCCGCCTCCTCGTGGAATAGCCAGGGGATGTAGCTCGCGACCGCGTTGCAGCCCGCCTGCTTCGCCTTAACGATGCGATCCTCCCAGTCCTTTCGCGCAAGCCGAAAGTAGTGGATCTCGCCAGAAAGGACGAGGACCGGCTTGCCGCCGACGATAAATCTACGATTGGAAAAGTGCGCCATTGCCGCGTTTGATTCTACTGGCTGAAACGCTTCAGCCGCAGGAAATCTTCCGGGCATGCATTTATGCGTATATGCGGAGAGCTGCGGCTTCCCGGCAAAGTCGTACCTGCTTTCTGGGACCCGCTCGCAAACGCTCCTTTGAGAGTCGCAAAATCTACCTGCCACAAAGGGTTTACCGGTATATTTCTTTAGGTCAAGCTCCTGATCGCGAGGTAACGATGCCCAAATCCAAGGAACTATTTGTCTTCGCCTTTGCCACCCTAGCGGCCGGCGCCGTCGCCTTCCAGTTCGGTCCCCAGGGGCCCCCCCCGCCGTTCGACGACCACGCCGAGATGATGAAGCAGCTCGGCATAAAGGCCATCCGGCCGGGCCCGGATCCGAACAATCAGACCACCTTCGACGAAGCCACCGCCAACCCGTACAAGAGCAGCATGCCGGACGTGCTCACCATGGAGAACGGCACGAAAGTGACCACTCCCGGCGAGTGGCCCCGGCGGCGCAAAGAAATTCTCGGGCTCTTTGAAAGCGAGGTCTACGGCAAGATTCCGCGGAACGCGCCGCGTGTGAACTGGGAAGTAACCGGCGTAACCCCAGGGGAGAGCGGCGGGATTCCCACCGTAACAAAAACCCTTATCGGTCACGTCGACAACCGGATGGACCCGAAGGTGACCGTCGATATTCAGGCCAGCTACACCGTGCCCGCCCACTCGACCACCCCGGTTCCGATCATGATGGAGTTCGGCTTCGTCGGCGGTTTCGGTGGATTCCGTCGGCCGGGCGCGCCCGTCACGAAGCCCTGGACGCAACAGGCGATCGAGCGCGGCTGGGGCTACGGCGTGATCAATCCGAACTCGATCCAACCGGACAACAACCATCTGGAGATGGGGGTCATCGGGCTTTGCAACAAGGGCAAGCCTCGCAAGCCGGACGATTGGGGCGCCTTGAGGGCCTGGGGTTGGGGCTTGAGCCGCCTTATCGACTACTTCGGCTCGGATAAGGACGCCCACGTCGACGCGCATAAGGTCGGCATCGAAGGCGTGTCCCGCTACGGCAAGGCCGCCCTCGTCGCGGAGGCGTTCGACCCTCGCGTCGCCGTCGGCTTCATCGGCTCCTCCGGGGAGGGCGGAGCAAAACTGCACCGCCATACGTTCGGCGAAGCTGTCGAAAATCTGGCCGGCGGCGAGTTCTACTGGATGGCGGGAAACTTCATCAAGTACGGCGCGTCCGACCCCTCCAAGACGGCCGCCGATCTGCCGGTCGATTCGCACGAGCTCATCGCCCTTTGCGCCCCGAGGCCGTGCTTCATCAGCTACGGCCTGGTAGAAAAGGGTGATGCGAAGTGGGTCGACGCTCACGGCTCCTTCATGGCCGGCGTCCTCGCGGGTCCCGTCTATCGGCTGCTCGGCAAAGGAGATTTCGGTACCCCGGGCGACTACCTAACGGATGCGATGCCCCCCGTCAACACTCTCATCGGCGGCGAACTCGCTTGGCGCCAACACGACGGAGGCCACGAAGTCACCCCGAACTGGCCCGCCTTCTTCGATTGGGCATCCAAATACATCTCTGCGCCCCCACTTCCCACGGATAAAACCCCGTTGCCCACCCCGGCCGACGTGCCGTCGTCCCGCGTGGATCAGAACTCTCTGATCGCCCACGGTCAACTCGTGCGCAAGGCCTCTCAGGGCGGCATCGACCTCTACTTCGAAGGCGACTCGATCACCCGCCGCTGGGGTACGAGCGATGCGGCCTGGAAGCCAATGATGGAAAATTGGACGGCTAACTTTTTCGGATGGAACGCGGCCGATTTCGGTTGGGGTGCGGACTCCACCCAGCACATCCTGTGGCGCCTAAAGAACGGCGAGCTCGACGGGGTGAACCCCAAGGTTATCGTCCTCCTCGCGGGCACCAACAACGTCAGTGGCCGCGATAGCGCCGACGATGTCGCTCGGGGCGTGGAGGCGATCGTGAAAACCTGCCGCGAAAAGGCGCCGAAGGCCACGATTATCCTCACCGCGATCTTTCCGCGCAACGACAACATGCGGCTGCTTCCAAAGATCGATGCGGTGAACGCGAAGCTCGCGAAGATGGCGGACGGCAACCATGTTCGGTTCCTCAACGTAAACGCAGGCCTTGCCGACGCCTCGGGCAAGCTTTACGACGGGATGACTGTTGACAACCTTCACCCGTCCGTCAAAGGCTACCAAATATGGGCAGATGGCCTGAAGCCGATGCTCACCGAGCTGCTCGGCGCGCCCGCGAGGACAGATCACGCCCCACCACCCACCGGCGATCCCAGCCAGGCCCCGCCCCAGGCCGGCGGTCCACGTCGCGGCACCCCCGGCGGAGTCGGCGGCCCGGGCGTTCCAGGTCGCGGTTGATATCTTTTTGATGCATCCTGCCGGTTCCTTGCCTCGTTTAACTGTCTAACGAGAATAAACTCGTTGCGATGAACCGGCAAGAACGGCCGGGCATCATGACAACTGCGATATGAGAAGGATCACGCGAAAGGCATGGTTTGGCCCCAAGAGATATTTCGGTTGGGGCTGGACGATCACCAGTTGGGAAGGTCTTGCCGTAGTCCTAGTCTACGCAGGCCTTCTCGTAGCGAATTTTAAGGTGCTCGGCTATTCCGGCATCTCCTCGCTCGGCGTAATGGTGCTGACCCTGCTGCTCGTTTTGGTAGCCTTCATCACCGGCGATCCCCCCGGCGGCCCACGCAGGTAAGGCGTTCCGCGTCTTATGCGCCGCCCTAGCTCGAGAAGCCGACTTGGGGGCAGATCTCGTCCCCGTGGCTCACACCACAATCGCTATTCCGTCCTAATATGTGGAAACTGGTGCTGAATCGCAGCGACGACGGGGTGGCCACGACTAAACGACCTATGGTTCGGCCTTCCGTTTGCCAGGATTTAAAGTGAGGCCAAACGCACGGGAGATTTTGGATAAGATTTTGGCTCGCTTATGGTCGAAACACGAATAAGCAACGTAATCGCTAGATCTTTGACGAGCACTCTGGATGCCGGCGCCATTCCGAGTGTTGTCTCCGAAGCCCTTCGAAGCGGCTCGCTTGCACCCGATTACTGTGCCTTTGCGCTCGTCGACGAGGTTAGCGGGCAGATACATTTCCCTCTAAAGCCCGTCTCGGGCGTCGAGACACGGCCGGGTCCGAACGAATCGAGCCGTGGTGATCCAGTCGCCGAGGTCGCTCGCACCGGTGCTTCCTTCGTTATTTCGGGGTCGGAAGCAGCTTCAGACGAGGAGCGAGAGATTCTTCGACGCGAAGGCGACCTTCACTGCCTGATGGCTCTCCCTCTTCGGTTCCACGGGCAGATTATCGGCGCCATTGCCGTCGGCGACAAAGATGCACGACGCCATTACGAGCCGTCCGACCTTGAAGAATTGGAGTCCGTGGCGTATCTGGTCGCGGCGGCGATTACTAACGAGCGCCTTGTGGCGGAGCATCGCCGAGAGACTGAGAAGCAAAGGCGAATGCTCGAGATCGCAACTGCGATTAACTCGACGGTTGACTTGAATCGAATTCTTCGGCTGGTCCGCGATACCGTGGTCGAGGAGTGCGGCTTCGACCGCGCGGGCGTGATGCTGTTCGATTACGCCACCCATGTTGTCCGCGGGTCCTGGGGAACGGATCGAGAGGGAAACCCGGAGTACACCGGAGACGCTTGGTGGCCTTTGGACATGGGAGGCCCGACCCTTCGCAGCCTCCAAGACTCTGCCAGCCCCGGCTACCTCCTGACGAAGGATTACGACAAAGTCCTTTTCCACCAGCCCAATCCTGAGATGACGGGGGTTAGAGAGCAGGGGTTGGTTCACTTGAAAGCTCACGGAGAGGTCGTCGGCTTTATCTCAGTCGATAACCTGCTCACCCAAAGGCCGATCACCGAAAGTCGCCTTCGCGAACTCATGATTTTTGCGGAGCAGGCGGCCGTCGCTATCTCCAAGGCGCAGCTATTCTCCGCGACTGAGCGGGCGGCGGTTCGGCAACAGCGCTTGCTGGAGCTCTCGGCAACGATGAACGAGACCACGGAGCTCCACAAGGTGTTGCGCTTGGTTCGTGACGCGGCAATCGAACAGGGCGGCTTTGATCGCGCCGGCGTCTTCCTCTACGACCAGGCGACTCGCATGATGCAAGGAACCTGGGGTACCGACCGGGCGGGCAACGTCGAAGACATCTCATGGGACGTTCACCCGGTTTCCCTGGAGGATTGCAACCGGCTTGGGCTCGACGAAGGCTCCGCAACGCAGGATTATATTCGCCTAAACGACTACACCAGAAATTTTGTCACCCGCGACGGTGATCCGATGGCGGGCGTCGGCGATCACGCAAGAATCTTCCTCCGCGCCAATGGCGAGGTCACCGGCTTTATCAGCCTCGACAACCTGATCACCCGGCGTCCGATCACGGACGACGACTTGATTCGATTCTTGTCGTTTTCGCACCAAGCGGCGGCGGCGATTCACAAGGCGCGCCTACTGGAGCAGCGCAACCAGGCCGTGCGGCGCCAGCACCGGCTGATGGAGCTAGCCGCAACGATGAATGGGACGATGGACCTGAGCACCATCCTTCGGCAAGTGCGCGACGCCGTCGTCGAAAGCGGTTTCGACCGAGCTGGTGTCTTTTTGTATAACGAAGAAAGGCAGTCGATGACGGGAACCTGGGGCACCGATCGCCAGGGCAACGTGCAAGATATCCGCCCTAACTCATTTTCGGTCCAGAACTCGGACCGATACCATCGGAGGCTGGGCAACGACGACGCGCCGGAATTCGATTTGGTTGAAGACTACAGCGGCGAATTCGCGCCGAAACCAGAGAGCACGATGGCGGGCGTGCGAGGACACGCCGTGCTGTTTCTCCGGGCGAACCGCAAGCTGGTCGGCACAATCACCGTCGACAACCTCATTTCGGGGCGTCCGGTCACCGAAAAGCTTGTTCGCGAGTTGCTCCCCTTCGCTCACCAAGCCGCCGCCGCTATCCAAAAGGCCGCCCTTCTCAAATCGACCGAGGACGAGCTGGCGCGCAGAATTCTGGCGGAACAAGCGCTTCTTCGGCACGCCGAGGAACTCGAACGAGCTCGCGACGCCGCCATTGAGGCGACGAAGGTCAAGAGTCAGTTCCTCGCGAACATGAGCCACGAGATTCGCACGCCGATGAACGGGGTGATTGGCATGAATGCCCTCCTGCTCGACTCCGATCTAACCCCTCGGCAACGCGAGATCGCGACCATCGTGCAACGCAGTGCGGAATCCCTCCTGTCCGTGATCAACGACGTGCTTGATCTTTCCAAGATCGAAGCCAAGCAGCTTGAGATCCGAAAAGTAGCGTTTAACCTCCGCGCGTGCGTTGAAGAGGTCGCGAAGATCGCAGCTTCGGACATCGGTGCTAAGCCGGTAGCGTTGCGATGCCACCTCCCCCTAGACCTACCCGACGAGCTGATCGGAGACCCCGAGCGCATTCGCCAGGTGCTGCTCAACTTGGCGGGCAACGCGGTCAAATTCACGGAGCAGGGGCAGGTTACGGTCGACGTCTCAATTCTTGGGCGTTCCCAGACTCACCTCCGATTGAAGATCGAGGTGCGGGACACCGGCATCGGAATCCCGCCCGACCGACTCGAGAGCATCTTCGAAAGCTTCACCCAAGCCGATGGCAGCATCACCCGCAAATACGGCGGCACGGGACTTGGTCTCACGCTGACCCGCCAGGTCATCGAGCTCATGGGTGGCGTCGCACACGTGCAGAGCGAAGAGGGCAAGGGCAGCGCGTTCTGGGTCGAGCTGAGCCTCGGAATCGTTCCCACCCTTCGTGCACCGGTATCCGTTCAAAGGACGAATACTTCGAATCCCGGTTCGGAAGCCCGAAAGTCACCGCTTGGGCTCAAGATCTTGATCGCGGAAGATAATAACGTCAACCTAATGATTCTGGAGCGGCTGATGCAGGACCTGGGTTGCCGCTTCTCGAGCGTTCGCGATGGACGAGAAGCCGTCGCCACAATGGCGGAGGAGACGTTCGACGCCATCCTGATGGACCTGCAGATGCCGGTGATGGGCGGCTTCGAAGCGACCAAGCTGATCCGCGAGGCCGAAGCATTATCCGGCGCGCACACTCCGATCATCGCCCTCACCGCCCACGCCATGCAGGGTGACCGCGAACGCTGCCTAGAAGCCGGCATGGACGACTACCTCTCCAAACCCGTAGACCGAGCCGACCTGGCCGCCAAGCTCCGCCACTGGAGCGCCTCGACGCCCGCTTCCGCGTCCGGTAGCCCAGCTCAATAAACGTCGAGGTCCTTCGCGACTTCGACGGGGCCGGTGAAGCCGCCTTGGCGGACTTCGTCGACGAGTAGGCGGTCGGGGGAGTTGCCCCGGCGCAGGACGTGGTAGAGGACGAGCAGCTTCGGATGGCACTTGGCCGCGATCTCTCCGAGCTCCCGCGCGGAGGTGTGGAACGTGTGCATGTAATGCGGCCACTCATCGCCGCCGGGGCGGTTCTCCGGGTCGGCTTCGGCCGCCTCGTAGGCTTCATGAACGAGTACGTCGGCGTCCTTGGCGGCCTCTACGACCGTGTCCGCCGGACAGGTATCGCCGGAAAACACCACGACCCGGTCGGCGGTCTCCAATCGAAACCCGTACGCCTCCCGCCAGCTCCCGTGCTTGACCGGGAACGCCGTCACCGTCACGTTGGCGTCGCGAAAGATCACGCCCGGTTTGATGGCGTGCGCATGAACCCGGTACCCGGTCGCGTTACCGTGCTCGAGGCCATGGATTCGGATGTCGGTGTCTTCCCGGTACGCCAGCTCGAGGTGGTGGACCATGGGGACCAGCCCGGCCGGTCCGTACGCTTCGAGCGGATCGGTCCGCCCGACGACCCAAGGCGAGAAGATCAGGTCGGGCAAACCCAGGGTGTGATCGGAGTGAAGGTGGGTCACGAACACGAACTTCAACTGGCTCGGTTTAAGCGCATCGATGCCCTTCGCGAAAGCGGCCGCCGCCCGCCGCACCACTCCCGGTCCGCAGTCGACCAGGTACGCCACCCCGTTTACGACCACCGCCGAAGCCGGCCCAAACCGCTCCGGATCCTGCCGCGGCGTCCCCGTTCCAAGCATCACCACCTTCGTCCCCGAAGTGGCGGACAACCCAAGCATAAGCAGAACGCCGAGCGCGCACGGAATCACGCCCCCTATTCTGAACGCTCCCCTTGAACCGCGGACCCGCCACCCGTATAATTCAACGCAAGGCTGGAAGGGAGCCTCCGGATCCGCGGGAAGGGTTTAAACCGACTTCACTCTTGGTAACGACTTCGCACGTCCTTCGTGCCTGCCTGTTTGCGGATCCAGGCGAAATGCATGGAGGAAACATGGACAAGAAACTTCCCGCCCGCCCCAAACCTGGAGCATTTCGCCAACAGGCCAAATCCCTACCGATCGCCGCCGACTATCTCGACATCTCGCCCCACGGCAAAGGTGCAGTCAACCTCGGCATCCTGGAAATTGAGGGGGACGTGATCCGCGTCTGCTCGGCCCCGGCGGGAGCGCCTCGGCCCACCGACTTTTCGGCGCCGGAGGGGGGTCGTCACACATTCTCCGTCTGGCAACGGGCATAGGGGAGGCCTACGCGCCTGGCTCCGTTCCCGAGGGCTTCGGCACCGTACGCGGTGCCGAGGCCCCTCAACTGCGCGCAGATTCCTTCAGACACCGGGCTTTTTCCGAACCCGGCCACGCCCTAGATACTCCCCTGCGTATACTTCGGCGCGATGGCGTTTCTCGGACTTCTTCTGACCGCGGCTCTGGTCCCGTCTTCCCCGACCCCCCACCAGGAGGCGGGCCGGCCGCTAGATTTTCTCCGGGCAAATATAGATGCCTCCGTAGATCCGGGGGTGGACTTCTTTGAGTACGCGAACGGAACCTGGCTAAAGGCCCACCCGATCCCGCCTTCCGAATCCGGCTGGGGCATCGGCAACGCAGTAGACGAAGAGATCTACGACCGACTGCGCAAGATCGACGAAGGCGAGGCCGCAAAGAACCCGGTGGAGGGCACGGATGAGCAAAAGGTCCGCGACTTTTGGGCAACCGCCATGGACGAGGCGAAAGCCGAAGCAGCCGGCATCAAGCCGCTCAGGCCGATGCTTGACCGGATCGATGCGGCGAACACCGTGGCCGACGTCGTCGCCTTGGCGTTCGAGTTTCGCCCGGACGGGGTCGGCTCATTCTTTAGCTTTGGCGTCGGGCAGGACGCCAAGAACAGCGACGTAATGGCGGTCGAGATCGACCAGGGCGGCCTGGGACTCCCCAACCGCGATTTCTACTTCAATCCCGAGGCCGGCGTCGCCCACATTCGCGAGGAGTATGTGAAGCACGTGCAAGCCGTGCTTGCCTTCGAGGGCGACTCCGACGCGGCGGCGGGCGCCGCTAACGTGATGACATTGGAGACGGAGCTCGCCCAGATCTCGCGCAAGTTGGAAGACCTCCGCGATCCCGAGCGGAACTACAACAAGATGCCGATCGGGGACGTCGAACGGAAGCTAACCCCCTCCATTGCCTGGGGCGCCGAGCTCAAACGATGGAAGCTCCAACCCGCCGATGTTATCGTCGGGCAACCGGAATTCTTCACCGGACTCGAGGCAGTCCTGAAAACCACACCCCTGCCAACTCTGAAGGAGTATCTGCGCTACCACGTGGTGAGCTCCTTCCTGCCTTACCTGAACAAGCAGGCGCAGGAACTGAACTTCGAATTCAGCGGAAAGGTCTTGAGCGGCCAGAAGGAAGAGCGGCCGCGTTGGAAGCGCGTTATCGATTCCGAGAATCGGGCCATCGGGTTCGTGCTCGGCCGCGTCTTCGTGAAGGAGTACTTCCCCGCCCGTTCGAAGAAGCGATATGTGGATATGGTGGAGGCGTTCCGCCGTGCCTACGGCGCACGCATCGACCGCCTGGACTGGATGTCTCCTGAGACCAAGGCCAAAGCGCACCAGAAGCTGGCCTCGCTCGTGAAGAAGGTCGGCTTCCCCAACAAGTGGAAGAACTATTCCACCCTCGTAATCGGCCGCTCGTCCTACGTGGAGAACATCGTCGCCGCGAATCGCTGGGAGTTCGACGATATGGTCTCGAAGTACGGCAAGCCGGTAGACCGGGCCGAATGGGGGATGACGCCCCAAACGTATAACGCGTATTACGATCCCTCCAACAACGAGATCGTGCTCCCCGCCGCCGCTTTCGCGATCCCCGGGCTCCGCGATTCCGAGATCGACGACGCGGTCGAATACGGCTACGCCGGCGCCTCGACGATCGGCCACGAGATGACGCACGGTTTTGACGACCAAGGTCGCCAGTTCGACGCCAAGGGAAACTTGAAGGACTGGTGGACCAAAGAAGACGCCGCCAAGTTCGAGCAGCGGGCACAGGTTATGGTGAAGGAATTCGACGCCTACGAGCCGTTGCCCGGCCTGCATATTAACGGCAAGGCGAGCCTGGGCGAGAACATCGCCGACTACGGCGGCCTCCTCATCGGCTTTGATGCGTTCAAGACGACGAAGGCATACAAGGAAGGCAAACTCATCGGCGGTTTCACCCCGACCCAGCGCTTCTACCTCGGCTACGCCCTGAGCTGGATGGATCAGGAGCGCGAGCAGCGCCTCCGCCGCCAGCTTTTGAGCGATGTCCACGCCCCTGCCAAATGGCGTGTCCTCGGCCCTCTCTCCAACATCCCCGACTTCTACGAAGCGTTCGGCATCAAACCCGGTCAGCCGATGTACCGCCCGGCGAACGAACGGGTCAACATCTGGTAGGCGTCAAGGAGTGGGGGAGACGGAAGTTCACCCCCCGACCGCTTCCCCAGGCAACCATGCTCGCGTCTCTACTTTTGCTCTCCATGGCCAAAGCTCCCCAAATCACGATCGTCGATAAGCCGGCGGCGGGACTCAGCCCATTCTACGGCGGAAGCCGGGCTCCGCTGGCGGCGACGCCCTTCGTGAAGCTTCCCATCAGCGCATTTACACCCGCGGGGTGGTTGCGCACTGCACTGGAGCGACAGCGGGATGGACTGACTGGCCATCTCGGCGAGATCTCGATCTGGTTGACGAAGAAAAACAACGCCTGGCTGAACCCGAGCGGAACCGGCGACTATGGTTGGGAGGAGGTTCCTTACTGGCTGCGCGGCTACGCCCGCATCGGCTACGCCCTCCGCGACCCGAAGATGCTCGCGGAGACCAAAGTCTGGATCGACGGCACCCTGAGCAGCAGCCGTCCCGACGGCGATTTCGGCCCGATCCATAACCACGGCCTAGGTTTCCGCGACCTCTGGGCGCAGATGTTGATGCTGCAGGTCCTTCAGTCGTGGTACGAATACTCGGCCGACCCTCGCGTGCTCCCCTTCATGACGCGCTATTTCCGATGGCAAAGCCGCATCCCGGATGCGCACTTCCTGAAGGACTACTGGGAGAACAGCCGAGGCGGTGACAACCTGGCCAGCGTTTACTGGCTATACAATCGCACCGGCGATTCGTTCCTCCTCGATCTCGCAACGAAGATCGACCGGAATACGGCCAACTGGCGCCGGCTCGGCGACCTGCCGAACTATCACAACGTGAACATCGCCGAAGGGTTCCGGGAACCTGCAACCTACTTCTTACAGAGCCATAACCCCGCCGACCTGGTGGCGTCTTACCGCGACTTTGACTTCATTCGGGAGAAATTCGGCCAGGTTCCGGGCGGGATGTTTGGCGCGGACGAAAACGCGCGCCCCGGACATGACGACCCCCACCAGGCCACCGAAACATGCGGCTTCGTCGAACAGATCGGTTCGAATGCGCTCATGACCGAGATCACTGGCGATCCGAAGTGGTCGGCGAACACCGAAGACGTCGCGTTCAATTCCCTGCCCGCCGCGCTGACCCCGGATTATCGCGCCCTCCGCTACCTCACCGCGCCGAATATGGTCGTGAGCGATGCGAAGGACCACGCCCCCGGCCTGGCCAACGGCGGCCCATTCCTCCTCATGAACCCCTTTAGTAGCCGATGCTGCCAGCATAACAGCGCCAGCGCGTGGGTGAACTATCTGGAAAGCTCGTGGATGGCCACTCCCGACCACGGTCTGGCCGCCCTCCTCCTTCACGCCGGGGTCGTGACGGCGAAAGTCGGGGCCGGTCAGGATGTTAGCCTGGAGACGCGAACGAACTATCCGTTTGACGGCAGCGCGGAGATCGAGGTGCGTAGCCCGGAAGCTACAACCTTCCCGCTCTATATACGGATCCCCGAATGGGCCGGGGGCGCCACCGTCTCCGTCGACGGCATCCAAACGAAAGCGGCGCCGGGACGCTACGTTCGGATCGAGAAAGAATGGTCCGGTCACGAGGCCGTCAAAATCCGCTTTCCGATGAAACCTCGAGTTCAAATCTGGTCCCACATGCGGGACAGCGCCAGCGTCGTTTACGGGCCGCTGACCTTCTCCCTCAAAATCGGCGAAGAGTACCGGCAGATCGACACGAAGTCAACCGCCATTTCCGATTCCGGCTGGCAACCGAACGCCGACGCCAGCCTCTGGCCCTCCTACGAGATCCTTCCCAAGACGGCTTGGAACTTCGGCCTCGTCGAGGCGCCGACGTTCAAAGTCGTAAAACGGCCGTGGCCGAGCGACGGCTACCCCTTCACGCTCGCCAACTCCCCGTTGGAGATCGTGACCCAAGGGAAGAAGATTCCGTCTTGGGGGATGGACGAAACCGGCCTCGTGGCCATCCTGCCCAAAAGCCCCGCGGAAACCCCCGATCCGGTCGAACCGATCACCCTCGTCCCGATGGGTGCGGCCCGCTTGAGAATCTCCTCCTTCCCGACCGTACGCCGCTGACCGCTTTCCGCAACCCCTTCCGTGCTATCTCGGGCATGGCTGCGCATCGGGAAGCGCGCCGACGGAAATTCTTTTTGCGTTCGTACCGGTTTCGCTCAACCATTAGGCCGCGGGCGCGTTCAATGCGAGTGTGACCGGGCACTGCGGGGAGATTCATACGAAATACTTCGTAGATTGTCGTTGCGCTCTACGAATCTTTTCGTATAATCCCTCCAACGATGGATTCTCGACCGACAAAGAGCGAATTGGAGATCCTGAGCGTCCTCTGGCAGCGCGGCCCTTCCTCCGTCCGCGAAGTGCACGAGGAACTCGGCCGCAAGCGGAAGACCGGCTATACAACCGTTCTGAAACTGATGCAAATCATGGCGGAAAAGGGGCTTGTCACTCGGGACGAAAAGAGCCGTGCCCACGTCTACCATGCGGCGCCGGAGAAGTCCGAGACACAACGGAGCCTTCTCGACGACTTGGCCGAGCGCGCCTTCGGGGACTGCGCGAGCGCGGAGTCGATGTCAGCTGCCTGCTGCTCGACGAGGCCCAGTTTCTCACCGAGGGCCAGGTGGACGACCTGCTGCGCATCGCCATCCAGGAGGATGTCCCGGTGCTGGCGTACGGCATCCGTACCGACTTCCAGACGGTCGCGTTTCCCGGCAGCCGCCGCCTGCTCGAGATCGCCCACTCCCTCGAGGAGCTGAAGACGATCTGCCGCTGCGGGCGAAAGGCGATGTTCAACGCGCGGCTCGTCGACGGGGTCTTCGTTTTCGACGGTGACCAGGTCGCGATCGACCAGGGCCACGTGACCTACCAGTCGCTGTGCGGCGCGTGCTACCTGGAAGAGAGCGGCGGCATCCTGAACAACGGGTGGCGGCCGAAGGTCGACTTCAGTTACACGGGCGGACCAGACCCGGACTTCAGCTAGATCGGGGCGTGCGCCGGGCAATAGCGTGGACGCATGGAACACACCGAGATCACCGCTCGTTTCGCTTCGCTGACCACCGCCGCACCTCGCAGACGGCTGCGTGCGTGTCGGTCTGGAGGTGCGCTGCGCACCCTTCGCCGTGCAGGCGATCGAGCCGGGCTGGCGCCTCGCCGGCAGGGCGCTTCCGGCGCGGCATTCCGGCAGCGTGGACGTGTTTCTCGAGGCGTTCGAGCGGGCCGAGCGGGGCGACGTGCTCGTCGCCGACAACGGGGGACGAGTCGACGAGAGTTGTGTGGGCGACCTCGTGGCCATCGAGGCGAAGTCGGCCGGGCTGGCGGGCATCCTGATCTGGGGCCTGCATCGCGACACCGTCGACATCCGCGCGATCGGGCTGCCCGTCTTCAGCATGGGCAGCATCCCGACCGGGCCCCTGCACGTGACGGATCGTCGGCTCGACGCGCTTGCCAGCGCGCAGGTGGGGGAGTTCACGGTCTCGTCAGACGACATCGTCTTCGGCGATGAGGATGGCGCGCTCTTCGTGCCCGGTGCGGCGGTCGGCGAGGTGCTGGATGCCGCGGAAGCGATTCGCGACACCGAGCGGGCCCAGGCCGTGCGCATCGCCGCGGGGGATTCGCTGCGCACGCAGGTGCGGTTCGCCGACTACCTGGCCGCGCGCGCGGCGGACCCGTCACTGACCCTGCGCGACCACCTCAGGGCAGTGGGGGGAGCCATCGAGGTGTGAGCTTCGTACCGGCTCAGAGTGTGCGGATACCGTGCACCACGAGGTCGGCGAGTGCGCCGTAGGCCGCCGCATCCGAGAGGCCGGTCGCTCCCGCCATCCGCCTGGTCTGGATCGACACCATGGCCGAAGCGACGACTTCCGCGACGAACTCGACCGACACCTCCCTGAACTCGTCGGCGGCGACGCCCTCCGAGAGCAGGTCACGAACCCGGCCTGCCGCGATCGACGTGTTGAGTTCGTAGATCCTGCGCGTGGGTTCGAAGGCCGCCATGTCGTCGATGAACGTCTTCGACAGCGGCTGCAGTTCGTCGGCGACGCCGCGAAGGTAGACCTCGAGGCGCCGAGTGGCCGAATCCTCGTGCCGCAGTTTCTCTTCGATGCGTCTCGCGGCCCGCCGGAAGAAGTACACGGCGACGGCGATGGCGAGCTGCTCCCGGCTGGGCGCGAGCGCATAGATCGTGGACTTCGAACAGCGCAGCTTCGTCGCAACCTGCTCGAGCGTGTAGCGCGAGAAGCCGGATGCGACGTAGAGCTCGAGGATCTGCCTGAACAGTTCGTCCTGGCGGCTGGTCAGGCCGACGCTGCGATCGTCGGCGTAGGGTCCGAACAGGTCTGCGACGGGCCGGTCGAACTGCTGTTTCTCGTTCGGGGCCGGCACCAGACCATTATCGCGGTCAGCTCCCCAGTTCACGGCTGATGACGAGCCGCTGGATCTGGTTCGTTCCCTCGAAGATCTGCATGACTTTCGCCTCGCGCATGAAACGCTCGACCGGGTAGTCGGTGGTGTACCCGGCACCCCCGAGCACCTGAACCGCGTCAGTGGTCACCCGCATGGCTGTGTCGGTCGCGACCAGCTTCGCAACGCTCGCGTGCCGGGTGAACGGCAGGCTGCGCGTCGCGCCGGCGGGCCGCATCGATGTAGCTGGCGCGGGCTGTGTCGACCGCCGCCGCCATGTCGGCGAGCATGAACGCGAGGCCCTGGTGACGGATGACCGGCTTGCCGAATGCGCTGCGGCTCTCGGCGAAGTCGACCGCGACATCCAGGGCCGACTGCGCGAGTCCCGTCGCAACTGCGGCGATGCCGAGTCGGCCGGAGTCGAGCGCACCCAGCGCGATGGGCAGCCCTTTGCCCTCGGCGCCGAGCCGGCGGTGCTCGTCGAGGAATGCCCCGTCCCAGAAGGCCGACGCGGTGGGAATCGCGTCGAGTCCCATCTTCTGGATGGGTGGCCCGAACACCAGGCCCTCGGCCTCGGCGGGGGCGATGAATGCGGAGACGCCGCGGCGTCCGGGTCCGGTGCGCGCGAACAGGGTGTAGGTGTCGGCGCGGCCGCCGTGGGTGATCCAGGATTTCTCGCCGGTGATGCGGTAACCGCCGGGCACGAGCTCGGCCCGCGTCTCGATGGCCGCGACATCCGATCCGGCGCCCGGCTCCGACAGGCTGTACCCGCCGATGAGTCGACCGTCGAGCATGGGGCGCAGCCAGGTCTCTTTCTGCTGCGCGGTGCCGTGGTTGGCGATGGCCAGGGCGGACATGGTGTGCACGCTCACTGCGACTGCGACGCCCGCCCAGTGACGCGCGATCTCTTCGAGCACCTGCAGGTAGACCTCGTACGGCTGCTCGGCTCCGCCGTACTCTTCGTCGAAGGGCAGGCCGAGGAGACCCATGTCACCGAGCCGTGCGAACAAGCCGTCGGGGTATTCAGACCGGCGTTCGCTGTCGTCGACGATCGGGTCGAGTTCGCGAGCGCAGAAGTCCTGCACGAGCTCGAGCAGCTCCTCGGCGTCGGCCGTGGGGAGCAGGCGATCGAGTTTCATTGAATACCCTTCACTGTACGTTAGTACGGTAGAGCGTACAGCTTGAATTGTCCAGCGTTTGCTGGCCATGGCTCGCCGAGGCAGTGGACACTACGCTGGGCGCCATGACCACACCCGCAGCTGCGCCAGCGCCGGCAGTCGCGCCACGCCGACGGCGTTACGGATGGGACATCGCACTGTCTATCGTGATGCTGGTCCTTGCGGTTGGCTCGGTGCTGGTTGGCGCTGCGGCGCAGCTCTTCCTGGCCGCGTTCACCGACTACTGTCCCAAGGCCACCTGCAACGAAGCCGGCGCATTCTTCGCTCTCAGCATCACCTGGCCCACCACCCTCGCGATCCTGGTCGTCGGGGTTGTGGCCGCGATCATCCTGCTCGCGCTCCGTCGCCGAGCGTGGTGGGTTGCGCTTGCCACGCTAATTCTCGTGAGCGCGGGCGGCATCCTCGGCGTGCTGCTGTATATCGGGAACGTCGGCGGCTTCACCTCGTGACACAAGTCCGGCAGGGCGTCGACGCCGTGATCGGCCAAATGGACTGCCCAGGGCCGTTGAAACGTCAGTGTCGTGCGGCTGCCACCGTGAGTCCCCGCTCCGACGTCGCAAATCGGGCCAGCGCCGCGCGGACGTCCGCCGCGGGGAGGTCGGCGCCGAAGAGTTCGCTTCCGGGCTCCAGGTTGATGCTGTCGTGCAGAGTGCCCGCGACCACCGGGTCGAATCCGAAGGCATCCACTATCTCAGCGACCGAGCGGAGGTCGTCCGGGTCGTCGCCCGCGATGGCGATTGCCGTTCGATCTGGTGATCCTGATGGTTTCGAGCGCTCGTCGAGTTCGTGGTAGCCGACGTGGTTGAAGGCCTTGATCACTCGCGAGTCGGGCAGGAATGCCTGCACCAGTTCGCTCGATGAGTGCCGAGGATCGGTGAGATCGTCGCGAATACCGTCGACCTCCCACCAGTAGTTCATGGCATCGATGACCAGTTTGCCCGCCAGAAGGCGGGCCGGGATCGTGCGGTACTTGCCCAGCGGAAGGGCAAGAATAACGACGTCAGATTCGGATGCGAGCTGGTCAGCCGACGTCGCGACGGCGCCCGGCACCAGCACCTGGACGGTGAGTGCGATTCTCGAGGCTGGGCCGGATGCGGCGATGAGAACTCTGTACCCCGCGGCGACGGCCAGGCGCCCGAGCACCATACCGACCTTGCCTGCGCCGAGGATACCGATCGTCGTCGGGTGAGAATCCATTGTTGTCACGCGAGGACTTCGGCTCCCTGTGCCAGCAGCTCCCGCACCCGTGGCGCGACCTCGGTGCCGAAGAGTTCAATCGTGCGTGCCCGAGCGGAACGCGGAAGACCGACGGCGTCGTATTTGAGGTCGAAGCGACTGATCTGGAGTGCGTCGACCATTCGGGCAATTTTCAGGGCGACGGTTTCCGGGGATCCGACGAAGAGGGCGCCGGTTGCGAGTTCGGCGTCGTAGCGTTCGCGGGTAGGTGCATAGAAGCCGCGTTCCCGGCTCATCTGCTCGACCACCGGCTGCCAGGCCGTCCACCAGGTCTCGGCCGCTTCCTCATCGGTTTCGGCGACGAGGCCGAGCGCGTGCTGGCCGACGGGCAGCCGGGGCTGGCCGAATTGCTCCAACGCACGGAAGTAGAGGTCGACGTGTCCGGCGAAGCGTTCAGGCTGGCCCCCGATGATGGCGAGCATCAGGGGCAGGCCGTACCGCGCGGCCCTGATGACCGAGTTGGGGCTGCCGCCCACGCCGATCCAGGTGGGGATTCCGCCCTCGCGCATGCGAGGGTGCAGCGTTTCGTTCACCAGGGGGCTGCGGGTGCTGCCTGACCAGGTCACCGATTCTTCGCGCTGGAGTTTCATGAAAAGCTCGAGCTTCTCCTCGAACAATTCCTCATAGTCAGCGAGGTCGTACCCGAAAAGCGGAAAAGACTGTGTCTGCGACGCGCGACCCAGGACGAGCTGGGCACGTCCATTGGACACCGCGTCGAGGGTCGAGAACTCGTGGTAAAGGCGCACCGGGTCGTTGGTGCTGAGCACGGTAACCGAGGTGCCCAGGCGGATGCGTGAGGTGACGGAGGCCATCGCGGCCAGGAGGACTGGGCCGGCCGAATCGACGAAGCCCTCACGGTAGTGCTCGCCCACGCTGAAAATGTCGAGGCCGACCGATTCCGCGAGCTTCGCTTCTTCAACGAGGAGGCGCAGCGTTTCGGCGTCGGTCAGCGTGCGCCCATCATCCGTCGGCACATCGCCGAATGTGTTCAGGCCGAACTCGAGCGTCGCCATGAAATCCTCCAAAAGTGATTGACGTATCAATCATGCGACAGGATAATGGACATGTCAACTAGAAGGGTCGCACATGGAGAACACGACGCGGGCGAAGCGATCGCCCACCGCCGCTGAGTTGCGGGTTGCGCGCGCCTATATCGAGTCATCCGAACGGTTTCGATCCCGGCTGGGCGCACGACTTGCTGCGGATTCCGGCCTCTCTCACGGGGACTACGGCGTGCTTGTTGCCCTGTCGGAGGCTGAGGGTCGTCGTTTGCGATCATCGCAGCTTGCCAGTCAGGTCGAGTGGGAGCGCAGCCGACTGTCGCACCACCTGGGTCGCATGGAGTCGCGCGGGCTGGTGCGGCGGGAGGCCTGCGCAACAGACAGTCGCGGCGCCGAGATCGTGCTCACCGACGAAGGCGCCAGGCAGTTTCGCCGAGCGTCAGCTCCCCAGCTGCGCGCGATCCAGGACCTTTTCATCAACGCCTTCACCACCGAGCAGCTGACGCAGATCGAGGCCATCACGACCGCCCTGGCCGCGCACCTCGAACACCTGGGTGCCGCCTGCGAGGACGACTAGCAACCCGCGTGCTGGCTAACCCACTGACCAACGCGACGATCGTCGTGATTGGTGCCGGCCAGGCGGGGCTGTCCGCGGCCTACCATCTGTCGCGCCGCGGGTTCGTCAGCGCACTGCGCGAACCCGGTGCCGCGAAGACCTTCGTCGTATTGGACGCCGAGACGCGGGCCGGCGGCGCATGGCAACACCGATGGCCATCCCTGACGATGAAAACCGTGAACGGCATCTTTGACCTGCCCGGATTCCCGTTGCCCCCGATCGACCCGTCAGAGTCGAGTCGCGACGCCGTGCCCCGGTACTTCGCCGCCTACGAGAAGGCGTTCGGGTTTCCGATACTGCGGCCCATCCACGTCTCCTCCGTACGACGGGCGGATGACACCCCTCACCACCGCTTCATTGTCGACACCGACCAGGGGTCCTGGCTTGCCGACGCCGTGATCAACGCGACCGGCACCTGGACCAACCCGGTCTTACCCGACTATCCCGGGGCGGACCGGTTCGCGGGACGCCAGCTCCACACCTCCCAGTACGGGTCCGCTGAGGAATTCGCGGGACATCGTGTCGCAATTGTCGGGGGAGGCATCTCCGCGGTGCAACAGCTGGAGGAGATCTCCCGGTTCGCGACAACCTTTTGGTATACCCGGCGGGAGCCCGTCTTTCTCGACCACGACTTCGAACCCGAGACGACCGGTCGCGACACAATCGAACGAGTGACGGCTGACGCCGAAGCGGGAAAACCAACCGGCAGCATTGTTTCGTACACCGGGTTGGGGTGGAGCCCGTATGCCATCGCGGCGAGAGACCGCGGTGTGCTGGAGCGCCGACCGATGTTCACACGCATCGAACCGAACGGCGTGCGCGAGGCCGACGGCTCGTTCACCTCCGTCGATGTCATCCTGTGGGCGACCGGATTTCGGGCCGCGATCGCGCACCTGGATCCGCTCGGCCTCCGCAATTCCCTGGGCGGGATCGAAGTGCGCGGCACGCGGGTCGTGCGAGAACCGAGACTCCACCTCGTCGGCTTCGGCCCATCGCAGTCGACAGTGGGCGCCAACCGCGCCGGGCGGGCCGCGGTCAGCGAAATTCTGAAGTCACTCAACCTGTGAAGACGCACGGGCACATCCGGCCCTCTCGCGGTTCACGCGCCACCGCGACGATGGCACAATGACGGCGTGAGGATTGTTTCCCGACGAGTGACCGCTCCCGAGGCGGATGCGCCGGTGACGATGTTGGAGTTGTTCTTCGATCTCGTTTTTGTTTTCGTCGTGACGCAGCTTGCCGGGCTCGTTGGCGCGTCGTCGAACTGGGTTGGCTACGCGCATGCGGCACTGGTGCTGCTGGTCACGTGGTGGATCTACGACGGGTTCGTGTGGCTTTCGAACAATGTGACTCCGACGACGACGGCGACCCGGGTGCCGATGCTCATCGCGATGACCTGTTTCCTCGCGATGGCCGCCAGCGTCACCACGGTGTTCGGCGTGAGCGCCTGGGTGTTTGCCGCCGCGTACCTGCTCGTCGTTGCCATTCATGCGTTCCAGTTTTCCCGCTCATCGCTCGGAGTCTCCTCGCGGGGCATCAGGCGTATCGCCCCCGTGAACTTCGGGGTCGCGGTGCTGCTGTTTGTGGCTGCCGCGCTCGGCTCGACCTGGGGGTGGATCGCCTGGGTCGCAGCGATCCTCCTTCTGGTCATCGCAGGGCTTCGGCGTTTCAGCTACTTCACGCTGCGGGCCGAGCACTTCGCGGAACGTCACCGCCTGCTCATCATCATCGCCCTGGGGGAAACCGTCGTTGCGATCGGCGTCGCCGCGAACGGCCGACTCTTCCAGTTCGAGGTTCTGGTGACGTTTCTGGTTGCGATGGTCGTCATCACCACACTGTGGTGGAGCTATTTCGGGGTCGGTGACGACGAGCGAGGCCTTCGCGCGGTGGAGGCTGCAGCCCCGGAGTTTCAGACAGGTTTGGCAAGCCGGGCGTACTCTCTGTGGCATGTGCTCCACGTCGCGGGACTTGTGCTGGTGGCGGTCGCGCTCGATGAAATCCTTCGTGATTCGGGTCATCCACTTCCCTGGAGCCCGGCGGTGGCGTTCGGCACGGGCGTTGCCCTGTTCATGGTTGCGCAGGCCCTCTTCAGGAGAACCCTCAGCATCGGTTCGGGTCGGCTCCACCTCGCGGCGGCCATTGCGATGCTCGCCTTGGTGCCCCTCGGGGTCTTCGTCACCGGTTTCGCGCAACTCGCGGTCAGCGGCGCCGTTCTCGTTGCGTTCGTGGTGATGCTTCAGCGGCAACGAAAGCAGGATGCCCGCGCGGTCGCTGAGGAGGGGGCTCTGCGTTTGTCGTGACCGGCTGCGCGCCCCACCACCGGGATCTCACCGCACTCGTCGACCTGGGCGAGCACTCGCCCACGGCACAAAAATACCGGCCAGAGAATACTCTGGCCGGCATCTGTCGGGGTAGCGGGATTTGAACCCACGACCTCTTCGTCCCGAACGAAGCGCGCTACCAAACTGCGCCACACCCCGATTGCTTCACGCGACGCTGAGCTTACGACCCCGCGCGAATGAACCTCGTCAAGAATAGCCGATATCGCGGGCGTCCACGCCCGGCGGCGTGAGCGTGAGCAGCACGGCCTCCGGCGGGCAGGCGAAACGCACGGGCGCGTAGATCGAGGTGCCGATCCCGGCCGACACGTTGAGCCAGGATGTTCGGCCGGCGTGGGTCCAGGTGCTGAGCCCCTGTGCCTGCTCGCGCGGGATGTCGCAGTTGGTCACCAGGGCGGGAAGCCCGGGAATGCGCACCTGGCCGCCGTGCGTGTGCCCGGCGAAGATCGCCCGTGCACCATAGTTCACGAACGCGTCGAGCACCCGGCGGTAGGGGGCATGCGTCACACCCAGCGTCACCCTCGTCGAGCCGGTCGAGTCGTCGTCTTCGCGAAGCTGGTCGATCGCTCCGGGCAGCAGGTCGAGGCGGTCCCAGCGGCGGTGGGCGTCGTTGACCCCGAATAGCTCGAGGTTCGATCGCCCGATCGTCATCGTGGTCGCCCGATTGTTGAGGTTCGCCCAGCCGAGCTCGTCGTCGAAGAACGACTCCAGAGCATCCGTGTCGAGGTCGGCGGGCTCGTATGGCCGCTTCTTGACGGGCATGAAGTAGTTGAACGGATTCTTGAAGACAGGCCCGAAGTAGTCGTTCGACCCGTTGACGTAGACCCCCGGGATGCCGGCGAATGGCTCGAAGGCGCGACGGATGCCCTGCAGTCCGTCGGCGTGGCCCAGGTTGTCGCCGGTGTCGATGACGAGGTCGGGCTCGAGATCGACGAGCGACCGGATCCACTCCTGCTTCAGGTGCTGCCACGGTGCCATGTGCGCGTCCGCGAGCTGCAGCACTCGAAGCGGCGCGGAACCCGGCGGCAGGATGGGCAGGATCTCGCGGCGCACGGTGAACCGGTTGCGTTCGACCGAGCGTGCCCCACGCGAATGCGGCGGCGCCGACGACTGCCACCGCGCCGAGCGCGGTGGCAGTGGTCGAGGCGGCCCGTCCCCGGGCTACGGACAGTACCTGTTTATGAACGGTGACGGCGATGACCGTGGAGCCCGGTCCCTGCCATCCGCCGACCGGGTCCGTCGCTGTGACCTTGTCGCTGCCGGGTGGGAGCACGGTCGCATCCACGACACACGTCTCCGTCGGCGTAACGAAGCCGGCGCTCTCGATCTCGGTCTTGGCCTGCGCGAACGTCTTGCCGATGAGGTCGTTTGGCACCGTCTTCGACAGACGTGCCGTCACTCACGTTGATCGTGATGTCGTAGCCGGTCGAGACGCGTGTTCCCGCGGGCGGGTCGGTCGTAGTCGACCGTGCCCTGCGGCTGGGCGGAGGGCACCTGCGCGGGAGCCACGACTGACCGTGAACCCGAGGGCCTGCAGCTGCGCGGTCGCCGAGGTCGACCGTCTGGCCCGCGAAGTCGGGCAGGCGGCGTGGTCGAGCCGTTCAGGTACTGGGCGGGAGCCGGCGGGAACGAGCCCGGCGGGTACTCGGCGTCGATCGCCGTCACGGTCTGTTTGAACACACAGTTACGTAGCGTGGCCACCTGTGCGCCGATGCAGTGTCTTGGCGGTCGCGTCGCACGGGTCGACACCTTGCCGGTGGCGTTGCCGATCCAGACGGCAGTGGAAACCGCCGTGGTCGAACCGACCGTCCAGGTGTCCTGCGCGATTGTTCGTCGTTCCGGTCTTACCGAGAACGTTGACGCCGGTCGGACGTGCGGCGTTTGCGGTACCGCCCTTGAACACGCCCTGCATGGCGTACCCGACTGCGGCGTCGATGCCCGGGTCGAGCGCCTGACGTGCAGGTCTTCGGCTGGCCGGGAAGCGTCTTGCCCTCGGGGTGATCACGACTGAGTCGATCGCGATCGGCTGCGCAGAACACGCCGCCGTTCGCGATGCCCGCGTAGGCGGCGGCCATCGTGAGCGGTGCGACCGAGTTGGTTCCGAGGATCGCGGACGGCTGCTGCTGCAGTGGCAGGAACGTGCCGTTGGCCAGTTCGTGGCCCTGGTGCACGCCGAACGCCTCGGCATCCTTCATGGTCTGGCACTGGTCGAGCTGCTTGCCCATATTGAGGAAGACACCGTTGATCGACTGCGCGGTCGCGGTGAGCACCGTTTGCGGGCCCGTTCTCGTTCTCGTCGTTCGTGTACTTGCCGTACGTGCCGCCGCAGCCGCCCGGAACGCAGCTGTCCTTGAACAGCGGACAGGTCGAGGTTGGGATTCGGGGTCGAGTCCACGACATCCTGGAGCCCGTGCCCGTTCTGGAGCCAGTTCATGAGCGTGAACGGCTTGTAGGTCGATCCGCCCTGGAACCCGTACGCGCTGCCGCCGTTCTTCTCATCGACGTTGTAGTTGATGGCGGTGGTGCCGTGCACCACCGCCCTTCGAGACTCTCGTTGAAGCCACGGTTCTCGCACCATCACGAGGATGTCGCCCGTGCCGACCTGCACCGAGACGGTGGCGCCACCGATGTCCATGGTGGGCAGGCGTCGGCGGCACCCACTCGTTCTCGACCGCCTGCGCCTGCGCCTGCAGGTTGACGTCGAGGGTCGTGTAGATCTTGTAGCCGCCGATCTTCCAGTTCGCCTGCGCGCTCGGCGACTGTCGAACCGAGCGCGGTGAGCGTCGGGTAGAGCGTCTTGATGTACGCGCACCAGAACTGGGTGTTGTCGATGGCGGCCGTGCAACCCTGGCTCGGCGGCGTGTTCTTGATCGTCTTGGCCGACTCGACGACCTTGATGCCGGCGTCGAGCGTGGCCTGGTGATGTGCTTCGCGGCATACATCTGGCCGAGGATGTCGTTGCGGCGAGGAGTGTTCGCCGCATAGCCCGCTGGGCCGGTCGGCGCCTTCGAGTTCGGGTTCTGCACGATCGCGATAAGCGTCGCCGACTGCACGGGAGTGAGCTTCGACGCGTCGATGCCGTAGTAGCGCTGGGCGGCCGCCTCGATGCCGTAGGTCGTGCCGCCGAAGGGGGCGATATTCAGGTAGGCGAGCAGGATGGTCTGCTTGGAGTACTTCTTCTCCAGCGAGATCGCGAGCTTGGCTTCCTTGAGCTTGCGGTCGAGCGTGAACGCGTCTGCCGGCTTGATCTGCGCGTTCTGCTCTTTGAGGGTTGGGGCCTGCAGCGCCTGCTGGATGAAGAGGTTCTTGACCAGCTGCTGCGAGATGGTGGATGCGCCCTGCTGGCTGCCGCCCCCGCCTGCGCCGATGCCGGACAGCGCGGCGCGGATGATTCCCGTGATGTCGACGCCACCGTGGCTGTAGAAGCGGCGGTCCTCGCCGTCGACCGCGGCATCCTTTGCGGCCTGCGAAATGTCGGCCCACGCGACCTGCTGGCGGTTCTCATCGAAAATGGTCGCGACCGGCACCTCTTTGCCCGCGTCCATGGCGTAGATCGTGTTCGGGCCGGGCAGTTTGCCGATCGAAATGTACGACGGCAGGTTGTTGAAAATTCCGATCGCGCTCTGCGCTGTGACGCTGGAAACGGCGATCATCGGCGTCATGCTCGCGGTGACAAGAACTGCTGCAATCGCGCTGAAGGCGACGAAGCCGAGGACGGCCGAAAGCACGGGGCCGCGCGGGGGATTTTGGGCAGACATAGAATAGAGGGTACGCGATGGTCGCAAATTGACCCTGAACGAGAGCCGACAAATGCCTGCATGGGAGTACCTCACGACTCCGCTCATCGTTCACAACACCTCCGCGATCCTCAATAACTGGGGCTCGCGAGGGCTGGGAACTGGTGCAGGTCGTGACCGGCCCCGAGGGCGGCCTGGTCGCCTACCTCAAGCGTCCGGTCGCACCGCTCCGAGAGGAAGACGACGCCTGATGACCACAGTCGATGACCGCCTCGCCGAACTCGGGCTGAGCCTTCCGGATGTCGCCAAGCCCGCCGGCGCGTACGTGCCCGCGATCGTCAGCGGGCAACCTCGTCTTCACCGCAGGCCAGCTGCCCTCGACCGCGCGGCGTACTGCCCGCGACCGGCAAGGTCGGAGCCGATGTCGACGCCCGAGGCCGCCAAGGAGTACGCGCGCGATCTGCGTGCTCAACGGCCTCGCCGCCGCCAAAGGCGTGATCGGATCGCTCGACCGCATCCAGAAGGTCGTGAAGGTCGTCGGATTCGTCGCATCCGACCCGGCATTCACCGGCCAGCCCGGCGTCATCAACGGCGCATCCGAGCTGCTCGGCGAGATCTTCGGGGAGGCGGGCGCGCACGCGCGCAGCGCCGTCGGGGTCGCCGTACTGCCTCTCGATTCGCCCGTCGAAATCGAGTTCATCTTCGAAATCGCCTGAAAAATCGCGCGCGTCGCGGGCAGAAAATCGCGCAAACTGCGGCTAACCTCGGAGTGTCCCCCGAAGACGGGTGTTTTCATTGCTGAGCCTGCCCTCTTTTGGGTTACACTGATCCGTAGTCAAATGAGAGTTTGACGCGCAACGCCATACGATTCCCCCCAATCAGGCGTTGCTGTGGCGGCGCCTGTTCCCCCCAATAGGCGCCGCCCCTCTCGTTTAACCGGCGGTGCACGCCGGGTGTCTGACTTGTCGTGGCTCGTCCAGCTCGTGGCGCAGTCGGTGCTGATTCGGCGTCGATCCACACGCCGGAGTGCTGACCGCGGCTTGCCGCGCAGGATGGAGCGCGGCCTACCTCTCTGCTCCATGACCGCAGGCCGGCTCGCGCCCCGGTGTCGTCGCGGCCGGTCGAGTCGATGCCGCCAACCGCGCCCGGGGCGCGGACGGAGGATACCCGGTGCGAGTTCGGGCCGCTTGCCCAGCTGGTGGCAGACCCGGCCGTCACCGACATCTTCGCCAACGGACGTGAGGGTGTCTGGGCGGACCGCGGTGAGGGAGTCGATACGCGAACCGGGCATCGTGCTCGACGAGACCGAGCTGCGACACGCTCGCAACGCAGCTCATCTCGCTCGCCGGCCGGCACGTCGACGAAGCCGCGCCCTGCATCGACGCCCGGCTCGACGACGGCATCCGTGTTCACGCCGTTCTGCCCCCGATCTCGCCGACGGGCACGCTGCTCTCGATCCGGCTTCCGCGACATCGAGTTCGCGACGCCTCGACTCGCTCGAGCACTCCGGATTCTTCGACCTCATTCCGCGCAGCGCGAGTTGACGACGCTCGTGCGACGGCGCGACAACCTTCTGATCACGGGAGCGAGCGGCAGCGGCAAGACGACGCTGCTGTCCGCCATCCTCAGCGCCGCCGATCCCGCCGAACGGATCGTCGCGATCGAAGAGACCTGGGAGCTGCGGGTGCGGCATCCGCACTACCTCGCGCTCGAGGCGCGACAGCCCAACCTGGAGGGCGCGGGCGGCATCGGTCTCGAGCGGCTGGTGCGCGAGGCGCTGAGGATGCGGCCCGACCGGCTCGTGCTCGGCGAGTGCCGCGGGCCGGAGCTGCGCGAGCTGCTCGCCGCGCTGAACACCGGCCACGACGGCGGGGCGGGAACCCTCCACGCCAATTCGCTCGAGCGATGTGCCCGCGCGGCTCGAGGCGCTGGGCGCGCTCGCCGGGATGTCCGCGTCGGCGGTCGCCCGGCAGACCGTGAGCGCTATCGGCACCGTGCTGCACGTCACGCGCACTCCCGCCGGTCGACGGCTCGCATCGACCGGAACCCTCGTGCTCGACCGGCGGGATCGACTCGCAATCGATCCGCCGCGTGAATCGCCGCAGGGGCGATCCGTCGCTGGTCGCCGCGATAGCCACCCGCCTCGCGGTACTTCTCGCGGCAGGAGTGACGCCGGCGTCGGCGTGGGGATACCTGGATTCGGCGCCGGTGACGCGAGATATCGCCGCAGCGGGTCACTCCGGTGCCTCGATCGCGGATGCGATCGGCCGGGCCGCGCAGGAGAGTCCCGCATCCGAGTCCGCCGCGTGGCGTGCGTTCGCAACCGCCTGGGCGGTCGCAACGGATGCGGGTGCCCCGCTCGCTCCCACGCTTCGCGACTTCGCGTCCACGCTCCGCGACCTGGCGCAGTCCCAGCGCGAGATCGACGTCGCCCTCGCGTCGCCGCGGTCCACCGCGCGCCTCGTGATGGCGCTGCCCGCTGGTCGGGGTCGTGTTCGGCCTGCTTCTCGGATTCGACACCGTCGGAATTCTGCTCACGACCGCCGCGGGATGGCTGTGCATCGGTATCGGCGAGTGCGCTGCTGTTCGCCGCCTCCCGCTGGAACCGGCGACTCGTGCGACCGCGCCCAGCCCACCGATTTCAGCCCCGGACTCGACGTTCGACCTTGTGGCGATCGCCGTGTCGGGGGGCGCATCCATCGACCGCGCCGTGCTCATCCGTCGGTCGGGCGCGCGGCGCGGTTCGGGCTGGCCGTCGAGAACTCGAGCCTCGCCGCCGTGCTCGAGCTCTCCCGCCGCGCGGGAGTGCCCGCTGCGGCGCTGCTGCGTGGCGAGGCCCTCGAACGCCGCCGCGACTGCCTCGCCGCAGCCCACGCGGCGGCGCGCAGGCTTGGCGGTGCGACTGATGATCCCGCTCGGCGTGTGCGTGCTCCCGGCCTTCATGGTCGTGAGCGTTGTGCCCGTCGTGCTCGCGGTGCTCGGGCAGACGAGCGAGCTCGGGTGACTCCACTCGCTCACAGTGGTGATCCGGATCGAGCCTGCCCAGACAGGCGCGGAATCGCCCAGGGCCTGGCCGCGAGCCCCCGACACTGGAGTTGCTCGCGCCCGAACCAGCCAGGAGTCTCATGAAAAACACCCGTCGCCGCCGCCTGCGTACCCGACTCCGCGACGACGACCGGATCCGCCACCGCCGAGTACGCGATCGCCACGCTCGCGGCGGTCGGTTTCGCGGGGCTGCTCGTTGTCATCCTGCGCAGCGACGCGGTTCGCGAGATGCTGACCGCCCTGATCCAGCATGCGCTCTCGCATTCCCGGGATGACGCCGAGTGGCGCAACGACTCGGGCACCGTCACCGCCGAGTTCGCGGCCGTGTTGCCCGCCGTCGTGCTTGTGCTCGCATTCGCCATGGGCGCGCTGCACCTGGGTGCGGAGCAGCTTCGGCTGCAGGCCGCGGTCGCCGGTGCGGCACGACTGGCGGGGCGTGGCGACGGGGGAGCGGCCGAGCTCGTGGCGGCGATCGATCCCGAAGCCCGACTCACGCTGCGGCGAACCGACTCGATGGTGTGCGCGAACGCGACGGCACCCGCACGCCTTGGAATCGCCCTCGGCATCACCCTGGGCGCATCCTCATGCGCGCTCGATGACTGCACAACAGTGACGCACGACGGCGAGTCCGGGTCGGCATCCGTGCTCGGTATCGCGCTGATCGGCCAGCATCGTGTCACTCGCCGTGGTGCTGGCTCCGCTGGTGCTCGGGCTCGAGGTGCGGCAGTCGGTCGACGACGCGGCGGATGCTGCCGCGCTGGCCGCCGCCGACGTCGCTGTCGGCATTGCGCCGGGCATCCCGTGCGAGGTTGCGCGCACGGTAGCAGCAGCAAATCGGGCGCAACTGGTGGGCTGCACGGTGGACGGGCTGGTCGTGACAGTGAAGGTCGAGGCCTCGGTCACAGGGCTTTCGCTCTCTGCGATATCGACAGCCGGCCCGCCCGTCGTGGTAACGAATTAGGAGATAGGCGGGTTGTGGTGTGTATGGTGTCGCTGACGGGGGCAGCAATCCCGCTCATCGCACAGCAACAGCACGCACATAAAGAGGAGTCACGTGCCAGGCACGAAGAAGCTGGTCATCGTCGAGTCGCCCGCCAAGGCGAAGACGATCGGCCAGTACCTGGGGGACGGTTACGAGGTCCAGGCCTCGGTGGGTCACATCCGCGACCTCATCGAGCCGAAAAATCTTCCGCCCGAGCTCAAGAAGGGTTCGCTCGGCAAGTTCTCCGTCGACGTCGAGAACGACTTCGAGCCCTACTACGTCATCTCCGACGCGAAGAAGAAGACCGTCGCCGACCTCAAGAAGGCGCTCGCCGGAGCCGATCGAGCTCTACCTCGCAACTGATGAGGACCGCGAAGGCGAAGCCATCGCGTGGCACCTCCTGCAGGTGCTCAAGCCCAAGGTTCCCGTGCATCGCATGGTGTTCCACGAGATCACCAAAGACGCGATCCAGGATGCCAAGAGACAACACCCGCGAACTCGACACCGCCCTCGTCGACGCGCAGGAGACCCGCCGCATCCTCGACCGGCTCTACGGCTACGAGGTGTCGCCCGTGCTCTGGCGCAAGGTCGGACCCGGCCTCTCGGCCGGTCGCGTGCAGTCCGCCGCCACGCGACTGGTCGTCGACCGCGAACGCGAGCGCCTCGCCTTCACCGCCGCGAGCTACTGGGACCTCATCGCGCAGCTCGCTACGGCCACAGACTCGCAGGACTTCGAGTCGCGCCTGGTTCGCGTCGACGGATCGCGCGACTCGCCGTCGGTCGCGACTTCGACGACAAGGGCGCGCTGAAGTCGGAGGCGGTCGCGCTCGACGAGGTCGGCGGCGCGAGGCGATCGCCGTCGCGCTGCGTGAGCCGATGTCGCGCTCACCGTGACGCTCCGTCGAGTCGAAGCCGTACACGCGCCGCCCGGCCGCGCCGTTCACGACATCCACGCTGCAGCAGGAGGCCGCGCGCAAGCTGCGGTTCTCCGCCCGCCAGACCATGAGTGTCGCCCAGTCGCTGTACGAGAACGGCTACATCACCTATATGCGTACCGACTCGCCGACGCTCTCGCAGCAGGCGATCAACGCGGCCCGCACGCAGGCGGCGCACCTCTACGGTGCCGAGACCGTGCCCGACAAGCCGCGCCTCTACACCGGCAAGAACAAGAGCGCGCAGGAGGCGCACGAGGCGATCCGTCCGTCGGGCGACACCTTCCGCACCCCGAGCCGAGCTGCAGTCGACGCTGCGCGGCAATGACTGGAAGCTGTACGACCTGATCTGGAAGCGCACCGTCGCCTCCCAGATGGCCGACGCGAAGGGCTCGACCGCGACGGTCACCATCGCGGCGACCCGCCCGGCCGGCGACCTCGTCGACACGACGGCCACCGGCGCCGATCAAGCAGGCCGAGTTCTCGGCGAGCGGCACGGTCATCACGTTCCGCGGCTTCATGTCCGCCTATGAGGAGGGCCACGACGAGGAGCGCAACGAGACCGCCGAGCCGGCCGAGGCCAAGCTCCCGCCGCTGGTCGAGGGCCAGAAGCTGCGGCTCGTCGAGATCGAGGCCAAGGGCCACGAGACCAGCGCCCCGCCGCGCTACACCGAGGCGAGCCTGGTCAAGACGCTCGAAGAGCTCGGTATCGGGCGCCCGTCGACCTATGCCGCGATCATCTCGACGATCATCGACCGCGGCTACGTGACGCCGCGCGGCACAGCCCTCGTGCCGAACTGGATCGCCTTCTCGGTCGTGCGCCTGCTCGAGGAGTACTTCGCCGACCTGGTGCAGTACGACTTCACCGCCGGCATGGAAGACGACCTCGACCGCATCGCCGGCGGCGAAGAGGACCGCGTCGAATGGCTGACCGGCTTCTACTTCGGCAACGCGAAGCACCGCGGCCTGCGAACGGTCATCGACAACCTCGGCGAGATCGACGCCCGCGAGATCAACTCGATTCGCATCGCCGACGACATCACCCTGCGCATCGGCAAGTACGGCCCCTACCTCGAGGTGCCCGAGCGACGATCCGGCGCACGCCGCGCCGTGTCAACATCCCCGGCGAACTCGCACCCGATGAACTGACGCCCGAGAAGGCGCGCGAGCTGATCGAGGCACCCGTCGTGACCGACCGCGTCATCGGCGTCAATCCCGACAACGGCAAGCTCGTGCTCGCGAAGGACGGCCGCTACGGCCCCTACGTGACCGAGGCCGACCCGGAGCCCGAGGTCGACGAGGCCGCAGTCGCTGCGGCAGCGGCCGCTCGCGGCCGAGGCCGCCGCGCCGCCGAGGCCGAGGTCATCGACCCGAAGACGGGCGAGGTCAAGAAGCCCAAGAAGAAGCCGGCGGCCAAGAAGGCGGCCGTCGCTCAAGCAGCGCACCGCATCCATCTTCAAGAGCATGGATCTTGCCACCATCGACATCGACACCGCGCTGCGCCTGCTCGACCTGCCGCGCGTGGTCGGGGTCGACCCCGAGACGGGCGTCGAGATCACCGCGCAGAACGGCAAGTTCGGCGCCTACCTGAAGAAGGGCGTCGACACGCGCTCGCTGCCGAGCGAGGAGCTCATCTTCGACATCGACCTCGCCGGTGCGCTCGAGCTGTACTCGCAGCCGAAGTACGGCGGCCGTGCCGCATCCAGCGCGCTGAAGGAATTCGAGGCCGACCCGGAGAGCGGCAAGCCGATCCGCATCAAGGATGGCCGGTTCGGTGCGTATGTGACGGATGGCACGACCAACGCCACCATCCCGCGCGGCGAAGACATCGACGACATCGACTTCGAGCGCGCCGTGCAGCTGCTCGCCGACAAGCGTGCAAAGGGTCCGGCTAAGCCGAAGGCGAAGGCGCCCGCCAAGCGTCCCGCGGCGAAGCGGGCCACAGCCAAGAAGGCCTGACCGCGGTGCAGCAAACTCCGCGACCGCGGGCTCTTCGTCACGTTCGAGGGCGGCGACGGGTCGGGCAAGTCGACCCAGTCCGCGCTGCTCGCCGAGTGGCTCGAAGCGCAGGGCCGAACGGTCGTGCTCACGCGGGAGCCCGGCGGAACCGAGCTCGGCGACGAGATCCGCGACATCGTGCTGCATCGCCGCGGCCACATCGCGCCGCGCGCCGAGGCGCTGCTCTACGCCGCCGACCGCGCGCACCACATCGCGACCAAGGTGCGGCCGGCGCTCGACCGCGGGCGAAATCGTGCTGCAGGACCGCTACCTCGACTCGTCGGTCGCCTACCAGGGCGCGGGCCGGGTGCTCGACGCCGGACGAGGTGCGCAACCTCTCGCTCTGGGCCGCGGAGGACCTGCTGCCCGACCTCACCATCCTGCTCGACCTCGACGAGTCGGTCGGGCGTGACCGGCTCAAGGCGCGCACCAAGTACGACCGGCTCGAGGACGAGGAGCAGGACTTCCACGCGCGGGTGCGGGCCGGCTACCTCGCGCTCGCCGCAGGCCGAGCCCGACCGGTTCCTGGTGCTGAACGCGACCGACTCGCGTCGAGTCGCTCGCGGCCGCGATCCGCGACCGGCGTGCGAGTCTGCTGTGATGCTCCGACGTCAGCCGCGCTCACCTAGGCTGACCGCATGGGCGTGTGGGACGAGCTGACCGGCCAGGCCGAGGCCATCGAGGTCTTCACCGCCGCCGCGGCGGCGGGTGCGACCGGGTCGTCGATGACGCACGCCTGGCTGATCACCGGGCCGCCCGGTTCCGGCCGCTCCAACCTCGCCTACGCGTTCGCCACCGCGCTGCTGTCTCGCGACGCGGACGACCTCGAGGCGACCGCAGCGCCAGGTGGCCGCCCGCACGCATCCGGACCTCGGCGTGCTCAGCACCGAGCGCGTCATCATCAGCATCGACGAGGTGCGCCAGCTGGTCACGTCGTCGCAGTTCTCGCCGTCGGTCGGGCGGTTCCGGGTGATGGTCATCGAGGATGCGGACCGAATGAGCGAGCGCACCTCCAACGTGCTGCTCAAGGCGCTCGAGGAGCCGCCGCCGCGCACCGTCTGGATCCTGTGCGCGCCGAGCGAGGCAGACCTGATCCCGACCATCCGTTCGCGGGTGCGCAGCGTTCGGCTGCGCGTGCCGAGTGTCGACGAGGTCGCCGAGCTCATCTCGCGGCGCGACGGCGTCGACCTCGCCACCGCGACCCGGGCGGCGCGCGAATCGCAGAGCCACATCGGCATGGCGCATCGGCTCGCGACCAACGATGAGGCGCGCGAGCGGCGCGAGCAGCACCCTGCAGATCGCGCTCGGCATCCGAACGGTGGGTGACGCCGTGCGTGCGGCCGGGGTGCTGCTCGAGCTCGCCGGCGACGACGCCAAGGCGATCACCGAGGAGCGCGACGCCGAGGAGCGCGAGAGCGCGCATGCGTTCGCTCGGCATCGAGCCGGGCGGCACGATCCCGCCGGCGCTGCGCGGCCAGCTCAAGAACCTCGAAGAAGACCAGAAGCGCCGGGCGACGCGAAGCCTGCGCGACGGCCTCGACCGCATCATGGTCGACCTGCTGTCGCTCTACCGCGACATCCTGCTGATCCAGCTCGGCGCCACCATCGAGCCCATCAACCTCAGCATCAATTCAGAGCTTGTGGCGGCGAGTCAGAGATCGACTTCTGCAGAAACACTAGCGACAATGGATGCCATTGCAATCGCGCGTCGCAGAATCGACGGCAACGTGAGTCCAGCGCTCGCACTCGAGGCCATGCTCATTTCCACCGCAACGTCAGGAACCTGACCCAATGAGACATGCACCGTCGGGCGCACATCGTCGACCCCTTCGCACGGCGCTCGTGCGCGGCCGTCGTCGGCGCTATCGCTGGTTCTGAGCGGATGCTCGTCGATGTTCCTGCCGTCGAAGGTGACGTCGACGCCGACCAACGAGACGGTCGCGGCCGACCTGGCGCCGTTCTACCACCAGGTGCTCACCTGGAAGTCGTGCGGCGAGGGCATGCAGTGCACGACGGCGACGGCACCGCTCGACTGGAGCAAGCCGACCGGCGCGACCATCCACCTCGCGCTCATCCGCCACCAGGCGACGGACGGCCATCCGCTCGGTTCGCTGCTGGTCAACCCGGGCGGCCCGGGTGGCTCGGGCTACGACTTCATTCAAGAACAGCCTGAGCTTCGCGGTCGACAAGACCCTCGAGAACGAACTACGACATCGTCGGTTTCGACCCTCGCGGGGTCAATCACTCGAGTGCGATCAAGTGCTACACGAACCCGAAGACGCTCGACAACTACATCTACTCGATCCCGAAGGGTGCGATCGGCTCCGACGAGTGGATCAACGAGGTCGAGCAGCAGAACAAGACGTTCGGTGAGGACTGCGCGAAGTACACGGGCGCGCTGCTCGGCCACGTCGACACCGTGAGTGCCGCGAAGGACCTCGACCTGCTGCGCGCGGCGCTCGGTGACAAGAAGCTCAACTACCTCGGCTATTCCTACGGCACGCTGCTCGGCCAGACCTACGCCAACCTGTTCCCGAAGAAGACCGGGCCGCCTGGTGCTCGACGGTGTCGTCGACCCGACGGTCACCCCGTTCGAGCTCGACGCCGACCAGGCCCAGGGCTTCGAGCTCGACCTGCGCGCGTTCCTCGCGGAGTGTCCCAAGCTGAAGGGCTGCCCGTTCACGGGAACGGTCGCGCAGTCGGATGAGCGAGCATCCGCGGCGTGCTCGACAAACTCGACGCCAGCCCGATCCGCAACAGTGACGGTCGCGAGCTGGGCAGCGAGACGATGTTCACGGCGATCATCTTTCCGCTCTACAACACCGCCAACTGGCCGTACCTCGTCGACCTCTTCAATGACGTCGCCAACGGCAGCGCCAAGGTCGCGTTCGAACTGGCGGATGCCTACAACGATCGCAACACGTGACGGCACCTACCAGGACAACGAGACCGAGGCGTTCAACGCGATCAACTGCCTCGACTACCCGTCCGACCCCGATGTCGCCACCATGCGGGCACAGGCGGCGCAGCTCGACAAGCTGGCGCCGGTGTTCGGTCACCTGATGGCGTACGGCGGAACGTCCTGCTTCGACTGGCCGTACAAGGCGACCCGCATGGCGGGCGCGCTGACGGCGAAGGGTTCCGCGCCGATCCTCGTGATCGGCACCACGGGTGACCCGGCGACGCCGTATGCGATGGCCCAGCACGTGGCGACGCTGCTGCAGAACGGCCACCTGATCACCTATCACGGCAACGGCCACACGGCCTACAACAAGGACACGACACCCGCGGATGAGTGCGTGAACACCGCGGTCGACAATTTCTTCGTTCACGGCACGGTGCCGAAGACCGACCCGCAGTGCGGGGCGAAGTAGCAGACGACCACTGCAACATTGCAGACTGTGCAATAATTAGCGTATGCCCGAAGTTGAAACGCCGGGGCTGCGCGAGCGCAAGCGCGTCGCAACCCGCCAGGCGATCCAGAGCGCGGTGCTGCGCCTGGCGCTCGACCGCGGGCTCGAGCATGTGACCGTCGAAGACATCAGCCGCGAGGCCGACGTCTCACCGCGCACGTTCTTCAACTACTTCGTCTCGAAGGAGGCGGCCCTCACCGGTGACCCGCCCGCGCTGCTCCAGGATGCGGGCATCGACGAGTTCATCGGTGGCGGTCCGACCGGCGACCTTCTCCGCGACCTCGGTGACCTGATCGCGAACGCCGCGGACCGCGCATCCGAGAGCCGCGACACGATGCTGATGCGACGGGACCTCCACAACCGCTACCCGCACCTGTTCGCCCTGCGACTCGCCGGCATGCGGGCCTTCGAGGATGAGCTCGCCGAACTCATCCAGGCGAGGCTTGTTCACGACGACCCGTCGAGCGGTGACGACCCGGAGGCGCTGAAGTCGCGCGCGCGGTTCATCACCCTGGTCGCGTTCGCCGCTCTGCGGCACGCCTGGACAAGCTGGGCCGAACCAGGTCGCGACCGCGACGAACCGCTCGGCCCGCGGCTGCGCGACTCGTTCGCCCAGCTCGAGACCCTTCTCGTGCAATCGTCGCCTGCGTGATCGGCTAGGCTTTCATGCTGTGCCCGGCTCTGCTGTGCACGCGCCGCCTTAGCTCAGTCGGTAGAGCATCTCACTCGTAATGAGAAGGTCGTCAGTTCGATTCTGACAGGCGGCTCCATAGAAATCCGCGGAATTACGCGGACGTGGATGCCTTCGAACGCATTCGGTTTTGCCGGAGCGGCTGGCTTTGCCCACGTTTTGCCCACATCTGTCGAGCGCGCGACAGTAACTTGGCGGGGTCAATCTCTCGACTGACGAAGTTGCTGCCAGGGAGTCATATGGTTTCACCATGAGCGAGAACCCGCCCGCCACCGATTTGCGGGAGCCTCGAGCCAAACGAAGTCGGTTGTCGCTGTGGCTCATTCGGCTCACTGTTGCCGAGGCCGTCCTCTGGATTTCATACGCCGTCCTCGGGATCGTAAATGTCCCTTGCAACGACACCAATTGCGGGGGATTCGATCCGCTTTTCATGTTCTTTGGAATCGCGCTCATTCTCGCGGTCGTGATTGGTGTCCTCGACTTTCTCCTCTGCGTGCTCGCGTTCTTGCTCGGACGTTCGCGAGTGCTGGCTAGTATCGGCGGCACCGTCCTCATTGCCCAAGTCGCAATCTTCGTCGTGTTGGCGACGCGGCTCTGAGACCCGGGGGTTCTGTGGGGCTATGTGATTGCGGGCCACATCGCGCCTTGCACAGTGGTTCGTGCGCGCGCGTCCAGGGCGTCTGCCACGGCATCCAGGTCGTCGTCGAATAGATCGCTGTAAACGTCGAGGGTCATCGCTGCCGATGCGTGGCCGAGCATTCGCTGGACGGCGAGCACTGTGGCGCCGGCTGAGATCGCCAAGGATGCAGCTGTGTGCCGCAGCGAGTGCGGCGTGATCTTGGGCAGCTCCGGATGCTTTGCTTGGAGCGTCTCGACAGCCGCGTCGAACCGACGTCGACGGAAATTGCCGTTGCGGAGGACGTCGCCCTTCGGCGAGGGGAACACGAGTTCGTCGGGCTGTTTGCCTTCGGTTCGGGTAGTCATCGCGTCTTTGAGAAACGCGGGGAACGGGACGGAGCGTCGCTCGTGGTTCTTCGGTGTTCCCCAGATGATTTCGCCCTCAGGCTCAGTGACCGCTTCGGCGACGTCGAGACGCCGACGCTCGAGGTCGACGCGCCTGACCTTCAGAGCGGCCATCTCGCCCCAACGGAGGCCCGTGTAGGCGAGCAGGTAGATGATGTCGGAGTCCGGGCCGCAGCTCGCTGCCAACTCGTCGACTTGCTGAGGGGTCAGGTATCCACGGCTGCTCGCCCCGACGCGAGGCAGCCGGATTCCGTCGCACGGATTACGGGGGATACGTCGATCGTGCACGGCGTACTTCATCAGCCCCGAGAACACGACGTGGATCTTGCGAACGCTCGACGGTGCGAGCGACTCGCTAAGCTTGGTCACCCACGCTTGAACGTCGGTGTGCGAAACCGCGACCAATGGTGTCGAGCCCCACCTGGGCAGGATGTGCTTCGTGAGGAGCCACTCGTACGCCGACCGCGTCGACGGCTTCAGGTTGGCGTGAGCCGCGATCCAAACATCAGACCAGCTGCGCACCGAGACGCGCGAGAGGGTCGGATCGACCCACTCGCCTCGACCCATCGCGACCTCGACGCTGGCGAGGAATTGCTCGGCGTCGTGTTTGGTCCTAAAACCGCGCTTGTCGGTCTGTCGCTTATCCGGCGTCCGATAGCGGACTCGATATCGTTTGCCGCCGTTGGTTGTGTACGCAGTCACGCTCCCCATGCGGAGATTGTGCGACGGTCCTCCGACATCGGATCGTTGTATTCGGATTCAGGAGCCAGGGCCCACTTTGGGGCGCCAGTCAGGGTGGCGGTCGCGGAAATCGTTGCGGTCCTCCGTCGACGGCAATACGACATCCGCCCCACCGGCGTACGGGAAGTAGAGCCAGGTCAGGTTCTGGTCGGTAATAGTCGCATTGCCGGTGTCAGACGCAACCAGCAACAGGAGATCGCTGAGCTCGTCGACCGATGTCATCGGCGCGACCCAGTAGAAGGTAAATGGGTCGTCATCGTCATCGCCTGGATCTCTCCAAGAGAGCCACGGCCAAGATTCGGGAACGTATTTTTTTGTCCATCCGCCGAACAGATCGTTCGTGTTCCAGTCACGCATTATGACGACGAGCTTGTCACTCCCGTATTTTTCCATGAGTTCACGGAGCGCCGTCAGATGCCGATGAAGAAGTTCGAATTTCTCGTCGTCGGTGTCGGGGAACTGTTTCGAGTCCGGGAGACTATGAAAGCGAACCGACCGGCCATCGTTGGCTTTGAAATCCGTTGGCACGCCGGGGAGCAATGGAGGTTCTGCGGGCCATAGCTCGTGCCAGCGGGTCGTGAGGTTCGCCGCACGAGCGCTGATCTCGCCGTGTTTGAAATCTCCGCCCAGACCTCTGGCTGCCCGCCACCGAGCTCGAAGTCGCCAGCCCAAATTGAGACGGCCGCCGAGGTGCCACCAAACCTCGCTAGCTCGCACGAGAGACTCTTTGTCTAAGCCGGGGCATGCCGTAATCCTCGCATCCAGAGAAGCGCAACGAAGCTCAGACGTCTCGAAGTGAGTCGCGATTCGTGCTGAACAACCCGTCGTTTGACCCGTCGCTGAGGGCGACGGGTCAAACGACGGGTTGAAGGTCAGATGGATAAGTTGAGAGATGCGCTTCAGGATGCACCTCGTGCGCCCAGACCGGTCGTTTACCCGGTCGTTGCATGCGACCGAGTAAACGACCGGGCAAGCAACCTTGGAGCTTCGTTCAGCGGCCCACGAATTGGCGTGTTTACGGGCTCAGTGGGCCTCGAGTCGGGCCGGGAGATGGAGCGGCATATCAGCCGAGGTACGGCGTTTGGTACGGCGTTTGACCCGGCACTGATCGCGCCGTACCAAACGCCGGGGTAAGGGGCTTGGATCCCTGTCATCCCGCCGCTCCTTCGCGGGGCGAAAATCCCAACCCCCCACACACAACAGCACTGTGCAGGGGGTTGGGATTCAGGGGAGCGGCGGGATGACAGGGATCCAAAAAGAGAATGGTTGAGAAAGGGGACATCAAAATGGCGAGTCGCGATGGCTCTAAACGAGGGCTTGTTCAATACGATTTGCTTTGAGGGCGGGAATGGCGAGGCTCCGGAGATCGGAAGGCGATAGGCATGGCGACGCTTTCGATGGTCTGGATCTGGCCTGGGATGGGTTGGGCCGATGAGCCTTGGGGTGGACTGGATGGCGAAAGTCCGGAGGTCGATTCCCTGGCGCGTTCGTCGGTCCGCATCGCCGCGGCCTTCAGTGACCGGCTGCAGGAACGCGCCATAAGCACACGATCATCGGAGGTCCGATTTTTCGGAGGTCTGAGCGACTCTCCCGACATGTCAGTAACGGTCGTAGAGCGACACACCGAGGGTTTTGAGACTGGCCATATTAGGGTTCCGAGCGGGTTCCATTTTCTTGCTCCCGATGTGCGAGCAGAACTAATTGCAGAGGCGCTGGAGCTTGGTGTCGCGCGCCTTGTTGAACTTGCTGGGAGCGATCCAAGCGATGTCCATGACGCGATGGCAGAAGTGCGCTCGGCCGCATACCAGTTCCATTGGAAGGGGCCAAGTAAATCCAGCCCGGACCGGAAGCGACGCGTGAGCCTCGAAGGCGAACTATTCGACGACGGGTACGGTCGCTTGCGCGCGATCCTGGAAGTGGTCGGGAACGGCAACGAAATCATCAGTGAGCCGATTAGGAGCGAATGCTCCAAGTTTGCGTTTCAGCGTGCAGCCAAGTCGCTGAGATGGGTCGGATCGAACAAGGTCGAGTTTTGGAACGGCGGTCGACTGCGTCACGCGGCAATCGCCAGCGTCGATGCCCAGACAGGGCAGCTATCTTCATCCGCCGAGCTTGTGACTCCGCTTGCGAATGCTGGCGATCGAGCCCAGGCAGGCGTTATACCCAATGTGGTTTTGCAGGGCCCACCGGCGGTCGAGATCGGATCCGGGTTCTCATTCGGGAATGCGGCTGAATCTGCTAGCGCGTCTGCCTACGTGACGGAAACCGCGCGCATCCACGAGTTCATTAGTACCGACGCTGCCTGGGTTGAGTGGTGGGTCTCGACCGGAATGAAAGAAGTCTGGATTCCGGTTTGGGGCGAAGGCACCGAGGCGAAGGTGACTGTCAGAGTCACCGGCACAAAGCTGACTGGTACGCGAGTGCGCCCAGTCAGCAGCCTCCCCGACGACGTTTCAGCAGCCATCGAGTTGGCGCGGATCGACTTTGAGAGCCTTTTCGAGCGAGTCCGCGCACGGTTTGAATTGGGCTCACATCCAGCGACTCCGGTCTGAGGACGAGTGTCCCAGATAAACGAAGTTCTCGAAGATATCGCGGCGGCGACAGTCGCTGCTATTACCGGAGTGCGCGTCCAGAGAGAAGATAACGGCGGTCCAAAGCAAATTGCCGATTTCTCTATGTGGTCGGGCGAGGACTGCTCTGGATTGCTCGAAGTGTCTTCGAGCACGAACGCCGCTCGAAGTTCACAGTTCGCGGCGCTCACCCGGCATTTGCCTGACAAGATCAACGGTTCAGAACGCGCCTGGCACCTCGTGCTCAGGCACGAAGGCGTCCCAGCCAAGCCGCTGGCGAAACAGCTCCCGACCGTGCTGACTTCCGTAGAAAGGCAAGTTCCCGAAGGGCACTTTGCGCAGATCCATGATCCGGGTACACAGCAGTTCTTTCCAAACGGGATCTCGGCCGAGATAAACGAGCACTTGTACGACTTGGGCGTTCTGTTCCTTTATTCGCTAGCGCCTGGCACGGAAGCGGGGCGCGGGTGGCTCGATGTGCAGCAAAACTCAGTCGGCGGGGCAATTGGTCCGTCGCTCGTAACTGAGGAGGTGAATCGGGTTCTCGACAAACCCGACAACCAGCAAAAGCTCTCGCAGAGTCCGGGGCCTCGAGCTGAGATTTTTGTTTGGCTCAACGACACGATTGGTGCGATGGCCATGACTATTCCGAACCCAGTCGGAGCACTCGATGCTGGTGGGGAAGAGAACGCGCCGCGCCTGCCAAGCTCGATGAGCAAGGTATGGGTCGGCTCCTACCCGTCCACCGACCCCCGGCCGGCGAGAGCAATTTGGGCTTCAACTGGTGGCGCTTGGGAGATATGTGAAGCGCCCACGCTCGCGCCAGGCGCGCATCCACACCTGACTTAAAGACGCCTGCTTGCAGGACCGAGATTGCTGCCCGTGCCCACACTTTGCCCACACTCGTGGCAAATCACATTGATCTACTGTGATGACAGCGATCGATCCTGCCGCGTGAAATCAACGAACTTGACCAAAACCATGCCCAGATGATGCCGTCTGAGCTCACTCGTAATGAGAAGGTCGTCAGTTCGATTCTGACAGGCGGCTCCACGACTCCGCGCCGCCGACAGGACTGTTTCGGCTGCTGGCGCCGCCGACAGGACGGACTGGCGTGGATGCACGGGCCGATCCTGTTGGCGATGACGGCTTCACGTCCACAGGGCGGATAGGCTCGGCGGAGTGGTCGACAGGATGAATCGACCAGCGGGGGACGCTCGACCCTGGTGGGCGAGCGCCCACCGGAACGATTGACAGACAGGGCCGAATCCACGGTGGAGCCAACCGAGAAGCGCGAGCAGTCGCGCCGACCCGCAGCCCGAGTCGTCGGGGTTGCCGCGGTGGTCGTCGTCATCGTTGCGGCAGTAGTCGTCTACCTGGCCACCCTCCGCTGGCTTCCGCCGCATGCGTCGCCGGTCGCCACCGCGATCCTCAACACGGTGATCATCGGGGGCCCGATTCCGGTCGTGCTGAACGTGCTCGCGGTGATCGGGGTCGCCTTCCTGCTCGTTCGCCGCCCGACTCGGCGACGGGTGCTCGCTGCCGGCATTGCGATCGTCGGTGGCACCATCATCGCGCTGGTGGTGTTCTGGGTCTCCACGGCCACCAACGCGTTCGGGCTGACGCTGAGCAACGTGATCGGGGCGTGGACGGTCGTCGCGTTCGCATCCGTTGCCCTCGCCCTCGTGAGTTTTCGGGGCGCGCGACCGCTTCGTCGGGTTGGCAACGTCGTCGTCATCGCGATCGTGGTGCTCGCGGCGATCGTGGGAATCAACGGCAACTTCGGCCTCGACCCGACGATCGCTGCGCTCGCGGGCGTGTCGACGCAGCCGACGATCGTGCTTCCGCTCGCCGGGTCAGGCGCGGGTTCCGGGTCGGCGAAGACCCCCGCCGTGTGGTCGACCTGGACTGCTCCCGCCGACATGCCGAAGGTCGGTCGAACCGCGCAGGTGGTGATTCCGCCGACCGTCTCCGGGTTCGTCGCTCGTCCGGCCGGACTCTACCTGCCGCCCGCCGCACTCACCAAGAATCCGCCACGTCTGCCGCTCGTCATCATGATGATGGGCCAGCCGGGCAACCCCGACCCGTCGTTCCAGGCCCAGGTGCTCGATCGGATGGCCGCCCAGAACAACGGCCTGGCCCCCATCGTGATCGTGGCCGACCAGATCGGCGACCCATCGGTCGACACCCTCTGCCTCGACACCAAAGCTCACGGGAACGCGCAGACCTACATCACCCGCGACGTGGTGGCGTGGGCGCGCTCGCACCTGCACATCGACCAGGATGCCGCCCACTGGGTGATCGCGGGATACTCCAACGGCGGGGAGTGTGCCGCGCAGCTCGGCGCCAAGTATCCGAACATCTGGGGCAACGTGATCGACATCTCGGGCGAGGAATACGAGGGCTGGCAGCTGCGAAGCCAGGTCGTCGAGAGCGTTTTCCACGGAGACTGGTCGGCCTATTCGGCGACGTGGCCGAGAACGGTGCTCGCGGCACACCGTTATCCCGACTCGTACGGGGTGTTCGTTGTCGCCTCCAACGATCCGATCTTCAAACCACAGACTGTGGCGATCGAGGATGCGGCACGCGCGGCGCACTGGAAAACAACCTTCCACCTGGTCGAAAATGCCGGTCACGGGGTGGGCATCCTGCTTGCGGGGCTGAGCGACGGATACCGCGACCTGTCGTCGAGGCTCGGCCTGTCGAAGCCCGCGAACTAGCCGAGCCGCCGTGCGCGGCATCCGCGCGAACCGGCTGCCGGTGCGCGGAATCCCGCACCGGTCAGCAGTAAAACGCCCCCAATTCGAGGGGAGAACCGACGTTTTTGCCCCCATTGTGGGTTGCGCTCGAATGCGGACACGCCTAGGTTTCAGGTAAGCACTGGTTTCAATTGGGGGGACAGTGCAAACGTTGTATGGGGGTACAAACGTTGAAGAATGTCGTTTTTTTGGCGACCGCTGTTGTCGCCGCGGTGATCATCGTTCAGGGGTCCGGATCATCCGCAACTCCGACCGCGTCGCACGCGCAATCCGTGACGATCGCGAGTTCGTTTTCGCACCAGCCGGCAGCGTCGGCGGCGCCTGAGCTGTTCAAAGGCAAGACCGAAACGGCGTCGACGGGCAGCACCACCGGGTCTGCGGCGAGCAGCTCGTCTACTCCGTCGTCCGCACCTGCCGCGCCGACGGCGAGCACGTCGACCGGTGTGACGGCAACGGCAGCCAGCGCCAGCGTCAGCACCACCCAGACTTTCAGCAGCGCACCGGCCACCTATACGGCACCGACTCCGGCGCCTCCGGCTCCGGTCGTGACACCCACCTGCCCGTCGGCGATCGGCGGCTCGACCGCGGGCGCACCGGGCGCATCAGACGCCGAGGGCGTGCCCGGAACGACGTCGGCCGACATCAATTCGTTCGCCGCCGAGTACAACGCCCTGCGGGTCGCGAACTGCCTGGCACCGATGCCGCTCGCCAACATCCGGTACAGCGACTGCCTTCAGCAGCGCCTGTGGTGGATGGCCGATGACCCGAGCACCAACCCGCTGAGCGCGTGGGGCCACACGGGTACGGCCGTGCGCAGTGACGGCGTTCCGATCGTCGGCTGCGACGGCGACCTCGCCGGCGGCACCGGCTACACGGGAGCGTCGGTCGCGGACGCCTGGTGGGCCTCGCTCGATCACCGCGCCTCGCTGTTCCAGCCGAGCTACACGGGAAGCATGGCCAATGTCTGCATCGCGTTCGCGATGAGCCACGGTGGCATCAACGTTCCGGCACCGAACGAGCCGTACTCGTTCACCCGGTCCGCCGCCTACTGGTACAACTGCTAGCGGGGCCGCTGCGGCCGTTTCGGCGAGCGCCCAGCGGCCGCCGATAGTATTGCGGGGTGACTGACCTCCCCCCTCAGAACAGTCGACGGGCTGCTCGGGAGGCGGCCGGCGGCCTGCCACCGGTGGTGTCTCCGCAGCCGCTGCCGACGACGGCGCTTCCGGAGGCCGAGGCGCGACAGCCCCGCCTCACCAGGCTGCAACTGGGACTCATCATCGGCGCCGGCGCCCTCATTTTCGTTCTGCTCGTCACCGGATCCGTGTTCGCCGGCATCTCGGCGGGCCGCAAGGCGGCGCTGGGCAACGTGCCCGCGCCGCACGTCACCAACACTGCCCGTGCGGTGCCCGCGACAGAGGTGCAGCCGACCGCGATTCCGACCTGTTCGCTCGACACGCTCGCGAGCGCGCCGGGCCTCATCAAGCTGTACGGGTCGGTGGTCGAGACGGCGAGCGGCAATTCGCTCTACTCGAACAACGACTCCACCGCGGTGCGTCCGGCCGCCGTGCTCAAGGTGTTGACGGCGGCCGCCGCCGTCGCGGTGCTGGGTCCCACCTTCCAGATCACGACGAGTGTGGATGCGGGCGAGCCCGGCACGCTGACGCTCGTCGGGCAGGGCGACGCGACGCTCAGCGCCACCGGTCACAGCGTCTACGCGGGAGCACCATCGCTGGCCACCCTCGCGTCCAAGGCGCTGACCGCCTACGACAACGGGCCCAACGGGTCGACACCGATCACCCACGTCGTGCTCGACTCCTCGTACTGGGACCCCTCGGACAACTGGGATTCCTCGGTATCGCGCACGCTGCAGACCAGTGGCTACCTCTCGCTGACGACGGCGCTGCAGGTCGACGGCGACCGCCAGAACCCGGCGGTGCAGGTGAGCCCGCGCAGCAATGACCCGGTCGCGGCAGCAGGCAAGGCGTTCGTGGCCGCGCTCGCCGCCCTGCCGAGCGGCCCCCAGGTCTCCGACGTGACGGTGACCGACGGGCAGGCCGAGAACGGGGCAACAGTCCTGGCGAGCGTGCAGTCGCAGCCGGTGTCGACGCTCGTGAAGCAGATGCTGCGTGCAGAACGACGACACCCTCGCCGAGATGCTGGCGCGGATCGTCTCGGTCAAGGAGACCCTCGGCGGGTCCGGCAGTTCCGATCGAGGCAGGCCATCCTCACCGCGCTCGCGAAGTACTGCGATCGACACCATCGGGCCTGACCATCGAAGACGGCTCGGGCGAGAGCGACGAGTCGCATGATTACGCCGCGTCTTCATGAGCAAGTTCATGTCGCTGGTGAGCCAGAAGGCGAACGGCCTGCAGTATGTCGCCGCCGGCATTCCGCAGGTCGGCAAGTACAACGCGAAGACCGGGTCGATCTCGAGCGCCTACACGATCAGCGGCTACACCGACCGCGGCGGATGGCACGGGCGAGTCGTTCACCTTCTTCGCCGAGGGGCCGGGAATCACCTCGGCGGCGCACCCGCGCTCGACCGCACTCGCCAATGCCGTCTACACGTGCGGCAAGAACATCACGAACAACTGATGGAAGCCGTCGGCATGCGCGCACTCTTCATCATCGACGTGCAGAACGACTTCACCGAGGGCGGAGCGCTCGGCGTCGACGGCGGCGCCGCGGTCGCCGCCGGAGTGACCGAGTACCTTCGCGCGCACCCGGATCGACTACGACGTGGTGTTCGCGTCCCGCGACTGGCACGACGCGATCCGGCGACAACGGCGGCCACTTCGCGACAGCCGGCGCCCCCGACTTCGTCGCAACCTGGCCGCGCGCACTGTGTCGCCGGGCACGCCGGGTGCCGAGTACCACCCCGCGCTCGATACGTCGCTCGTCGACATCCACGTTCGCAAGGGCCAGGGCGTGCCCGCCTACTCGATCTTCGAGGGCACGACCGACGACGGCGAGACCGTGCTGCAGAAGCTGGACGAGCTGGATGTCACCGACGTCGACGTGGTCGGCATCGCGACCGACTACTGCGTTCGCGCATCCGCGCTCGACGCGCTCGGCGCGCACCGGCGCGTGTTCGGGTGCTCACCGACCTGGTCGCCGGGGTTGCCGCCGGAGTCGAGCGCGGCCGCGCTCGATGAATTGAAAGACGCAGGCGCCGACGTCGTCGCCTCGAACGGAGAATAAGCAATGCCAGCAATCCTCGCGACTCGGTCGAGAGCGAACTGCTCGCGCGGGTTCCCGACCAGCTGCTCCTTGGCGGCAAGTGGGTCGACTCGACCTCGGGCCTCAGCATCGACGTCACCGACCCGGCCACCGGCCTGGTGCTCAAGACCATCGCCGACGCATCCGTCGACGACGCCAAGCGCGCGATGGACATCGCCGCCGACACCCAGGAGTCGTGGGCGGCGACGGCGCCCCGGGTGCGCGGCGAGATCCTGCGCGGCGCGTTCGACCTGCTGCAGGAGCGCACCGACGACTTCGCGCTGCTGATGACGCTCGAGATGGGCAAGCCGCTCGCCGAGGCGCGCGGCGAGGTCGCCTATGGCGGCGAGTTCCTGCGCTGGTTCAGCGAGGAGGCCGTGCGCATCGCCGGGTCGCTACGGCTCGAACCCGGAGGGCACCGGACGGATGATCGTCACCCAGCTTCCGGTCGGGCCGTCGTACCTGATCACGCCGTGGAACTTCCCGCTCGCCATGGCGACCCGCAAGATCGCGCCGGCGCTCGCCGCGGGCTGCACCGCGATCATCAAGCCGGCCGCGCTCACGCCGCTGACCACGCTCTACTTCGCGAAGCTGCTGCAGGATGCCGGCCTGCCGGACGGCGTTCTCGGCGTGCTGACCACATCGAAGTCGGGCGAGGTCTCCGCGCCGATCATCGCCGACCCGCGCCTGCGCAAGCTCAGCTTCACGGGCTCGACCCCGGTCGGCGTCGCGCTGCTCAAGCAGGCCGCCGACAACGTGCTGCGCACCTCGATGGAGCTCGGCGGCAACGCCCCGTTCATCGTCTTCGAGGACGCCGACCTCGACAAGGCCGTCGACGGCGCGATGCTCGCCAAGTTCCGCAACATCGGCGAGGCCTGCACGGCCGCGAACCGCTTCATCGTGCACGAGTCGGTCGCCGACGAGTTCGCGAAGCGGGTCACCGAGCGGGTCAAGGCATTCACGATCGGCCGCGGCACCGAGGAGGGCGTCACGATCGGCCCGCTCATCAACGAGGCGGCGGTCGACAAGGCGAAGTCGCTGGTCGACGACGCCGTCGAGTCGCGGCGCCACGCGTGCTGACCGGCGGGTCGCCGTCGAGGGCGACGGAACGTTCTTCGAGCCGACGGTGGTGTCGGGCGTGCAGCCCGGCAGCGACATCCTGCGCGAGGAGATCTTCGGGCCGGTGCTGTCGATCATCTCGTTCACCGATGAGGCGGACGCCGTCGCGAAGGCCAACGACACCGAGTACGGTCTCGTCGGGCTACGTCTACACGAAGGACCTCGCCCGCGGCCAGCGCCTGATCGAGAGCGCTGCGACCGGAATGATGGGCCTCAACGTCGGCGTCGTCTCGAACGCGGCGGCGCCGTTCGGCGGAGTCAAGCAGTCCGGGCTCGGCCGCGAGGGCGGTCTCGAGGGCATCCACGAGTACCTCTCGACCAAGTACACGCTACCCAACCCGTTCGCCTGAGATCCGCGGGTCGTGTCCGGATCATGCCTGATCGAGATCTTCGTCGCTCGACGATCCTCGACTGGCCGACTACTCGCACCTGACCGACGTCGCGCTCAAGAAGTCGGGCGGCGGCCTGTACATCGCCGAGTCGCTGCTCGTGCTCGAGCGCGCGATCGCGGCGGGGCACACCCGCGGTCGGTGCTTGCGCTCGGCGGCTCGGTCGACGACGCGCGTGCGCGCGACGGCCGGGTTCGACATCCCGATCTTCTCGCGGCCCGTCCGAGCTGCTCGAGGAGCTCACCGGCTACCTGCTGCACCGTGGGCTGATCGCCGCGATGCACCGCCCTGCCCTGCCCGACGCCGGCGACCTCGCTGCGGGATGCCCGGCGAGTCGTCATCCTCGAGAATGTCGTCGACCCGACCAATGTCGGCGCGATCTTCCGGTCGGTCGCCGCGATCGGCGCGGATGCCGTGCTCGTGACCCCGCGCTGCTCCGACCCGCTACTACCGCCGCGCGATCCGGGTGAGCATGGGCACGGTGCTGCAGGTGCCGTGGACCCGGGTGGGGGACTGGCCGCCAGGTTCGGGCAGCTGCTGGCGGCATCCGGATTCACCTCGCGGCGCTCGCGCTGGCCGACGACGCCGTCGACCTGAAGACGTTCGCGGCGTCCGCCCCCGAGCGCGTCGCGCTCGTTCTCGGAACCGAGGGCGACGGGCTGACAGACGAGGCCCTCGCCGCGGCAGACACCGTCGTCACAATTCCGATGGCGCACGGCATCGACAGCCTCAACGTCGCGGCGACGGCAGCCGTGGCGATGTACGCCCTGGTCTGAACCGGTCCGGTCAGGTTGCGGGACTGGCCGCAGTCCGTTTCCCGGGGCTGTTCGGCGTCGCGGGTGCCACGAGCCCGCTGTTCCCGGCGATCTGCGCGCCAACGGCGAGGCCGACGATGGTGATCAGGGCGCCGAGGATCAGCGCGGCGGGCTCGCCGGCCGCCAGCAGGTGAGTGTTCTGGCCGATGGTCGCGGCAGCAACGGGCACGCCCAGCTGGGCCGCGGCGAGCACCCCGAGCGACGCGGGCTGCCGGAACAACCGCATCACGAGGTGAGCGAGGATGGCGCCGATGCCCAGCGCCACGCCCAGCAGCACGAGGTTCGGGTGGCTGAACAGCGCCTTCAGCTGCAGGGACGCGCCCAGCCAGACGAAGAACAGGGGGCCGAGAAAGCCGTCGCTGAGGGCGAAGAGCTGCCGGGTCAGTCGCTTCGGTTCGCCCACGGCCGAGACGGCCAGGCCGAGCGCGAAACCCGCGAGCATGATCGACACGTGGGTCGCGATCGCGGCCGCGGCGAGGGCGAACAACACGATGAGGCTCACGCGCAGTTCGAGCGCGAAACTGCGCTTCTCGCTGAGTTTGTGGAATCGGTGCAGCGCGCCGCTGCGGTCGAGCCAGCGCAGCAGGAAGTAGAACACGACGGCTCCGACGGCAATGAGCAGTGCGCCGCCGGCGGCTCCGAGCGCTTCGGCCGGGTCGATGACCAGCGGAAGGGCGACGATGCAGACGGTGTCGGCGATCGCGACCTGGGCGATGGTGAGCAGAACCTTGCGCCCGCCGAGCCCCTCGCCCTCGATGACGGGCACGACCAGCGCCGCCGACGAGGATGCCATCAGCACCGCGTAGAGGGCACCGTGGCCGTTGTGGAAGACCACTCCGAGCGCGATTCCGAGGATCGCGGCGACCAGTCCGACGCCGAGCGCCCGCACCAGCCCGACGAGCAGCACGGGGCGCAGCCGGGAATCGCGCAGGGGCACGTGGCTGCCGGCGACGAACATGGTGAGCCCGAACCCCAGGTCGGCCAGAAAGGTGAAGGTCGGATCGGACGCCTTCACCAGGCCGAACCCGGATGCCCCGATCGCGATTCCGCCGGCCAGCTCGCCGATCACGACGGGGATGCGCCACCGCTGGGGCAGCGCGAGGAGCGGCCCGAGCAGGGCGACGGCGCCGATGAGCGCCAGGATCGAGAACGACACGTCAGACCAGGTCGGCGATGCGGCAGGGGATGTCGGTGTTCTCGTCGAGGTGGTAGCTGGCGCACACCCGGTGGTAGCCGTCCGCGATCTGCGCGTCGAGGCCGGAGGCGAACGAGCCGCGCAGGATGAGAATCGGTGACAACGGCTGGCCGTGTTTGACCTTGGTCAGATCACTGGCGACGTGCACGTCGTCGGGCGGAAGAAGCGGCAGTCGCGCAGCGCGCAGGATGTCCTTGGCCTTCTGGGTGGTGAGCGGTGCCGTCGACACGGATTGGAGGAACTTCGCCACATCCGCCGGCTTCAGAAGCAGGCCGAGGTAGCTCTCGGCGGCGGGATAGTCGTGCGCGTCCGGGTCGTTCTTCCAGGTGATGTCTGCCAATGCGTCCTCCTTCGTTTGCCTAGACGAGCAGCTGGTGCTTCGCCAGGTCTTTATAGAGCGGGGTCGACTTCACGAGCTCCGAATGCGTGCCGACCCCGACCACGCGACCGTGGTCGAGCACCACGATCTGGTCGGAGTCCACGACCGTGGAGAGCCGGTGCGCAATCACGATGAGCGTGCGGTTCTCGGCGACGGCGTCGATGGCCTCGCGCAGCAGCTGCTCGTTGAGCCCGTCGAGCGACGACGTCGACTCGTCGAGCAGCAGGATGGGCGGCGCCGCGAGCAGGGTGCGTGCGATCGCGAGGCGCTGGCGCTCGCCGCCCGACAGCATGATGCCGTCTTCGCCGACGGGCGCATCCAGCCCGAGGCTGTTGCGCTCCAGCACCTCGGTCAGGTTCACCGCGTGCAGCACGTCGATGCACTGCTGGGCGGTGGCGTCGGGCGCGCCGAGAACCAGGTTCTCGCGGATGGTGCCGGCCAGCACGGGCGCATCCTGTTCGACGTAGCCGATCTGCGCGCGCAGGTCGGTGCGCTCGAGTGCGCGAATGTCGATTCCGCCGAGTCGCACGACACCCGAGGTCGGGTCGTAGAACCGTTCGATGAGGGAGAGGATCGTGCTCTTGCCCGCGCCGGACGGCCCGACGAGGGCGGTGCGCAGCCCGCGCGGCACAGAGAACGAGACCCCGTGCAGCACAGTGCGGTCGTGCGCTTCGAGCGCCTCGGGGACGACTTCGGCGATCACCTTCTCGGCCTCCGACTTGTGCGCCTTCTCCGGGTAGGTGAACACCACGTCGTCGAACGAGATCGCGACTGCGCTTCCGGAGCCGGTCGAAGGATCCACGGCCGCGACCGGCATCACCCCGGCATCCACCTCGTTTTCGCTGGGCAGTTCGATGATCTCCTGGATGCGCCCGAGCGCGCCGAGCGCCTGGCTCACCGAGGTCACGGCGCCGAAGGCGGAGCCGAGGGGCGCGATCAGGGTGAAAAGGAGGATGACGAAGGCGATCAGCGTCGCGATGGTGATGCTGCCGTTCGCGACCTGGAAGCCGCCGACGCCCAGCACCACCAGCACCGAAACCTGCAGGGCGATGCCGGCGATGGGCACGACGAGCGCCGAAGCACGGGCGACCTTGAATCCCATGTTGCGAGCGCCGAGCGCATCGGCCTGGATGGTGTCGATCTCACGCTGCGTCGCATTGGATGCACGGATCGTGCGGATGGCGCCGACGGCGCGTGCGACGCTCGCGCCGAGTTCGCCGACCTTGGTCTGCTGGCCCTGGCTGGCCACCCGGATTCGTCCGGAGAGCGACCCGACCCCGACGACGGAGGCGCCGATGACCACGACGGTCAGGCCGAGCAGCAGCGGGTCGATGAAGGCCATCGCGATCAGTGACCCGATGAACTGCAGCGCTCCGCCGATCGACGAGACGAGGCCCTGGGTCATGACGGCGTAGAGCAGCGTGGTGTCCGACCCGACCCGTGACACGAGGTCTCCCGTGCGGCGGGTGTCGAATTCGCTGATCGGCAGGCCCAGCAGCCGGCTGATGAGCACCTTGCGCACCGAGAACACGATGTTGGTTCCCATGCGTTGAAGCAGGTACTGCTGGAAGGCGGTGATGAGCGCGGTGGCTACGAGCAGCACGATCACGAGCACGGCGATCAGTGTGAACGGCTGCTTGTTCTGGAAGTCGGTGATGCCCTGGCGAACGAGCAGCGGCGAGGCGACGGTCGCGACCGAGCCGAGCACGCTGAGCACGACGACGACCACGATGAGCGGCTTGTTCTGCAGCAGGTAGGGCAGCAGCTGGCTGAACCGCGCGCGTGGCCCGGCCTCGGGTTTACGGCGCGAGAACGGGTTGCCGCGCCCGCGGCGCTGTGAGGTTTCTGTGCTCATGGCTCTAGCTTCGTCCGTACTTCTTGTGAACTGCCTGTTGGGAAAACGCGCAGCGCGAGAGCGTTGAGTTGCCACGATGCGTGTGCATTTCGAGCCCGGCGACCGGTGAAGATAGTTGACGAAATGCTCCCCGTCAACTTTAGGTGACAGCGGTCCCGACGCGGGCGCTGGCACGTCGGCGGCCTGGGTTAGGCTCGAAATCGTGCCACAAGCCGTGATTACCGCCTCTTCGCTGGTGAAGAAGTACAAAGACTTCGCAGCGGTCGACGGCATCTCCTTCGACGTCGCGCCGGGCGAGTCGTTCGGACTGCTGGGACCGAACGGGGCAGGCAAGTCCACGACGATGCGCATGGTCGGGGCCGTCTCGACCCGCACCAGCGGCACGCTCAGCATCCTCGGGCTCGACCCCGATCGCCACGGTCCCGAGATTCGCGCCCAACTCGGTGTGGTGCCGCAGGCCGACAACCTCGACACCGAGCTTCGCGTTCGCGACAACCTCATCGTCTATGGCCGCTACTTCGGTATTCCGCGACGGCAGGTTGCGAAACGGGCCGACGAACTGCTCGAATTCGCCCAGCTGAGCGACCGGGCGAAGTCCCGGGTCGACGACCTGTCGGGAGGCATGAAGCGCCGCCTCACCATCGCCCGCGCCCTGGTGAACGATCCCCGCATCCTGCTGCTCGACGAGCCGACGACCGGCCTCGACCCGCAGGCTCGGCACATCCTGTGGGACCGGCTGTTCCGGCTCAAGGAACAGGGCACGACGCTCGTGCTCACGACGCACTACATGGATGAGGCCGAGCAGCTGTGCGACCGGCTGGTCGTGGTCGACAAGGGCACCATCATGGCCGAGGGGTCGCCCGCGGCGCTGATCAGGACCTACTCCACTCGCGAGGTCGTCGAGGTGCGATTCGGTTCCGACCGCAACGCGCAGGTCGCGCGACAGATCGCCGGGCTCGGCGACCGGGTCGAGGTGCTGCCCGACCGCATCCTGATCTACAGCGATAACGGCGAGGCGGTGCTCGCGGAGATCGTGAGCCGCGGGCTCGACCCGATCACCAGCCTCGTTCGTCGCTCCAGCCTCGAAGATGTGTTTCTCAGGCTCACCGGCCGGAGCCTGATCGAATGACCGCGTCGACCAGCCCGGTGCCCGAGGTTGTCGACGGGCCCGAGCCGCGTGAGGGGTATGCGAGCGCGAAGTCGCGCCGGTGGGGTGCGCTGTACGTCGCCGAGCACAAGGTGCGGGCCATGGGCGCCTACCTGCAGACCCTCGTGGTCACGATCCTCGGCAACCCGCTGCTCTACCTGTTCGGACTCGGGGTCGGTCTTGCCCACCTCATCAACGCCCCGGTCGATGGCGCCACCTACCTGCAGTTCGTCGCGCCAGCACTGCTGGCCAGCGCTGCGGTGACCGTCTCGGCAAACGAATTCACCTACCCCGTCATCGGCGGCTTCAAGTGGAGTGCGATCTACTTCGGCATGAATGCCGCTCCCATCTCTCCGGCGCAGATCGTCGGCGGAACGGTGCTCGCCGTGCTCGTACGAATGGTTCCCACGGTCGGCGTCTACTTCGTCTTCATGCTGCTGTTCGGTGCGGTGCCCTCCGGGCTCGGTGTGCTCAGCATCCTGACCGCGGTGCTCACCGGAATCTCCGTGGGTCTCGTGATCATGGCGGCGATGTCGAGGGTGGAGGACGACCGTGGGCAGCCCGCGCTCATCCAGCGTTTCGGCATCATGCCGATGTTCCTCTTTTCGGGCACCTTCTTTCCGATCGCCCGGCTGCCGATCTTCCTGCAGTGGATCGGCTGGGTGTCGCCCCTCTGGCATGGCACGCAGCTGGGACGAGACCTGAGCTACGGCATGTCTGAGCCTGCCTGGCTCGTGGCCGTGCACGTGGTCTACCTCGTCGCCATCGGCATCGTCGGGTGGCGGCTGACGGTGCGCACCTTCGAGAGGCGGCTGAACCGATGACCAGTGCGCCGACGCGGCCCACCGCGCCACCCTCGTTCCTGCCGCAGCAGCGCAACCGGTTTCTCGGGTCGATTTACGCGGGCAATTCGCGTGCCGTGCTCGGCCGGGGCCTGCAGGCGGCCCGCACGAACAACTGGGTCATCGTCGTCAGCGGGTTTCTGGAGCCCGTGCTGTACCTGCTGTCGTTCGGTGTCGGCCTCGGTTCGCTGGTGGGAACGGTGACCACGTCGACGGGCGCGCACGTGCCCTACGCGGCCTACATCGCACCGGCGCTTCTCGCGGTCTCCGCGATGAACGGCGCCGTCTACGACTCGACCTGGAACGTCTTCTTCAAGATGAACTTCGCGAAGCTCTACGAGGGGATGCTGGCGACATCCATCGGGCCGTTCGATGTCGCCCTCGGCGAGATCACCTACGCGCTGCTGCGTGGGCTGCTGTACGCGCTCGGCTTCATGACCGTGATGCAGGCGTTCGGACTGAACCTCGCGTGGACGGCACTTCTCGCCCTGCCCGCGGTCGTGCTCATCGCCTTCGGGTTCGCGAGTCTCGGCATGGGCATCACCAGCTACATGAAGACCTTCCAGCAGATGGAGTGGATCAACTTCATCATGCTGCCCATGTTCATCTTCTCGGCCACCTTCTATCCGCTGACGGTGTACCCGCCGGTCATGCGGTACATCATCGAAGCACTGCCGCTCTGGCACGGGGTTGAACTCATCCGAGGACTCACCACGGGCGACGTGAGCTGGGGCCTGCTGTGGCATGTGCTGTACTTCGTGGTGATGATCATCCTCGGCCTCATCTTCACGACCCGGCGCCTGCGCGCCCTGTTCCTGTCCTGATGGCGACCCGACGACGATCGCGGCGACGCCGGCGCGGGCGCCGCGACTACTTCATTGCGCGCATCCTGCTGCCCGTCGTGCTGCTGATCGCGCTCGTCGTCGGCGCGTTCGCCCTCATCCACGCGGTGCCCGAGCAGAAGATCGCGCTTCCGACCATCCCGGCGTGCCCGGATGTGCCCGCCGTGACGGTCGGCGACTATCTCGTGCCGGCGGGCCCGGTGGCCGGATTCTGCCAGGACCAGCTCGAGAACGCCGCCCAGGTGCTGCGCGCGGCCGACTCGTACGGCCTCAGCGTGCGGGGCGAAGAGATCGGTGTCATGACGGCTATCGGCGAATCGAGCCTGCACAATGTCGACTACGGTGACACCGCCGGGCCCGACAGTCGCGGCATCTTCCAGCAGCGCAGCAACTACGGCGCCCTCGCTGCCCGGATGGACCCGTACACGGCCGCGCGCGCGTTCTTTTTGCGGATGCAGGGGATCGTGAACTGGCCCGGGCTCGAGCCGACGGTGGTCGCCCACACCGTGCAACGCAATGCGGACCCGAACTATTACACCCAGTACTGGAAGTCGGCGGTCGCCGTCGTCACCGCCCTGAACCGCGACAAGCTTCCGGTGGCTGTGCCGAGCCCCACCGTTTCGAGCCCCACCGTTTCGGGCCCATCCGTTTCAGGCTAGAGCGGGGGCTGGGCGCCCGGATGCTGCACGGCCTCGGCGCCCGCGGCGATTCCCGCATCGACCGCGTGCTTCAGCGATCCGCCCGCCGCGAGCACCGCCGCGAGCGCACCGGCGAAGGCATCCCCTGCCCCGGTGGTGTCGACGACCGTGACCGGCTCGGCGTCGACATGCACAACGCCGTCGGCGTCGGCAACAATCACGCCATCGGCGCCCAGGGTGATAACGACCGAACGGCTCGTACCGAGCAGTCGCCGGGCAACCGCGATGGCATCGGCGGGGCTGTCGATCGCGCTGTTTGCGAGGTCAGACGCCTCCGCTTCGTTCAGGATGAGCGGGTCGGCGAGCTCGAGGAGCCGCGGCGACACGTATCGCGACGGCGAGAGGTTGAGCGCGAACCGGCCACCCACCCGCTCGATCTCGGTGGCGGCAGCAGCGACCACCGCAGGCTCGATCTCGAGCTGGCACAGCAGCACGGTTGTCGCGTCGGCCAGCTCGGCGACTGTCGTCGCCGTTTCGTGGGCGTCGAGGGTCGCGTTGGCACCCGGGGCGACGACGATCGAGTTCTCGCCGTCCGCGGAGACCGTGATCAGCGCAACGCCCGTGGGGGAGCCGCTCGTGCGGGTGTGCGACGTATCGACGCCGCGCCGCTGCAGCTCCGCAAGAATGTCGGTGCCCACGGAGTCGTCGCCCACGGCGCCCAGGAACACCGGCGACGCGCCCGCTCGCGCGGCGGCAACCGCCTGGTTCGCGCCCTTTCCGCCTGTCGCGATGCGCAGCTCGCCGCCCAGCACCGTCTCGCCGGGAAGCGGATGGCGCTCGACGACGACCGTGTAGTCACGATTGGTCGAGCCCAGTACGAGAAGCGTCACGGGTCAGCCGCGCAGCGAACGGAGCAGCACTGCCGTCGCGACGGCAGCCTCGGCCGCCTCTGCGCCCTTGTCTTCCTTCGATCCCGCAAGACCGGCGCGGTCGAGTCCCTGCTGTTCGTCGTCGAGCGTGAGCAGGCCGAACCCGATCGGCTTGCCGGTCATCACGCTCACCTGGGTGAGCCCGCTCGTTGCCGCGTCGGAGACGTATTCGAAGTGCGGGGTGCCGCCCCGAATGATGACGCCGAGAGCCACGACGGCGTCCGCGCCAGACTCCAGCGCCGCCCTCGAAACCACGGGAAGCTCGAAGCTCCCGGGCACCCGCACAACCTTGATCGCGACGCCGGAGGCCGTGAGAGCGCGGATCGCGCCCTCCAGCAGGCCCGACGCGATCTGCTCGTGCCACTGCCCGGCGACGATGGTGATGGCGAGACCGGTTCCGTCGGTGTGGGTGATCTCGGGCGCGCCCTCGCCGCTCATTTGCCAGCCCCGGCCTGGGCCGCGAGGCTCTGCGATGCCAACACCTGGCCGTCGAGCGTGGCGTCGTCGGGCAGCACGTGGCCCATCCGGTCGCGCTTGGCCTCGAGGTACTTCTCGTTGAATTCGCCGACACCGACCACGAGAGGCACGCGGTCGATCACCGTGATGCCGCGCTCAGACAGCTGGCGCAGCTTCTCGGGGTTATTGGTGATCGCGCGCACCTCGGAGATGCCGAGGTCTTCGAGGATGCTCACGGCGGCGCCGTAGTCGCGCCCGTCGGCCGGGAACCCGAGGGCGAGGTTGGCGTCGAGGGTGTCGAGGCCGTCCTCCTGAAGGCGATAGGCCTTGAGCTTGTTGATCAGGCCGATTCCTCGACCCTCGTGCCCGCGCATGTAGATCACGATGCCGCCCTCCTCCTGGATGGCGTCGAGCGCCGCATCCAGTTGTGGTCCGCACTCGCATTTCTCGGAGGCGAAGACTTCACCGGTGAGGCACTCGGAGTGCACTCGCAGCAGCGTGCCGTTCTTCGGCTGGCCCTTGATGATCGCTAGGTGGTCCGCACCCGTCTGGCGGTCGCGGTAGGCACGGAACCGGAATGCGCCGTGCTCGGTGGGCACGTTGGTCTCGACCTCGAAGATGGCCCGGGGGCTCTCGGGGATCGGCACGCTGACCGGGATCTCGCTGTCGCAGTGCCACTCCTGCAGGTACTCGATGAGCGCCTCGATCGTGACGACGATGATGTCATTGGCCTGGCCGAATTCGATGAGCTCCGGCAGCCGCATCATCTCGCCGTTGTCGGACACGATCTCGCCGATCGCGCCCACGGGAACGAGACCGGCAAGCTTCAGCAGGTCGATCGTTGCCTCGGTGTGCCCGGCACGGGAGCGCACGCCGGCGTCGCGGGCGCGAAGCGGCAGGATGTGGCCCGGCCGATTCAGGCTCGCCGGCGTCGACCCGATGTCGGCGAGTACGCGCAGAGTATGCGAGCGCTCCGCGGCGCTGATGCCGGTGCTCTTGCGGTCCGCGGCATCCACGGTGATCGTGTACGCGGTCTGCAGGGGGTCCTGGTTGTCGAGCACCATGAGCGGCAACTCGAGGCGGTCGGCGATCTCGTGCGACATCGGGGCGCAGATGAAGCCCGACGTGTGCCGGATCATGAAGGCGAGCCACTCCTGCGTGGCGAACTGCGCCGCGATGATCAGGTCGCCCTCGTTCTCTCGACTCTCGTTGTCGACCACGATGACCGGCCGACCTTCGCTGAGCGCGGCGATGGCCGCGGGGATTTCGGCGAGACTCATGACTGGGTCCTTTCGTTGCTCGCAGCGGAGAAGCCGATCCTCTGGCGCTGCGGGGTACTGATTGAGCTGGAGGGGTCGGCGTCGTCGGCGCCGAGGAACAGCATCCGCTGCACCTGGCGCGCCAGCACGTCGGTCTCGATGTTGACGGCGTCGCCCACCGAGCGGGCGCCGAGGGTCGTCGCGGTGAGGGTCTCGGGAATGAGCGACACCTCGAACCAGTCGTCGCCGACCGCGCTGACCGTGAGCGAGATGCCGTCGATGGCGATCGACCCCTTGCGGGTGACCAGCGGGGCGAGCTCCCGGTCGAGGGTGAAGCGCACGACGCGCCAGGCGCTGCCGTCCTCGATCGAGAGCACCTCGCTGGTTCCGTCGATGTGGCCCTGCACGATGTGGCCCCCGATGCGGTCGCCCACCCGGGCCGCGCGCTCGAGGTTGACTCGCGTGCCGGGAGTGAGGCTGCCGAGCGTGCTCTGGGCGATCGACTCGGCCATCACGTCGGCGGTGAACCAGTCGTCGCCCTGGTCGACGACGGTCAGGCAGACGCCGCTGACGGAGATCGAGTCCCCGTGCCGCGCGTCGGACACGGCGAGGGGCGCCCGCACAGTGACTCGTGCGGCGTCCGCCGTGGGTGACCACGCGGTCACTTCGCCCAGTTCTTCGATAATCCCGGTGAACATCAGTTCTCCTTCTGCAGCGGTCGTGCGGTGATCAGTAAGTCGTTTCCGAGCTGTTCGACCCGGCGGATGTCGAGTCGACGGATGTCGGCCATGCCCGTCACCCCGATGTCGCGCACCGACAGCTTGTCGCCGCCCAGCAGCGCGGGTGCGAGGTAGATCGCGTACTCGTCGACGAGGCCCGCGGCGACCAGCGCGCTTTCGATCGTGGGCCCGCCCTCGACGTACACGCGACGGATGCCGTGGGCGAAGAGCGTCGACAGGTCGGCCTCGAGATCGTGGCCGGCAAGTTCGATGAAGCCGCCCGGGTGGTGGCGCACCCTGGCGTCGTGGGGGAGCGGTCGATCGCCCACCACGACGGCGACGGGCTGGTGTGCGAGCAGTTCCCCCGCGTCGCCACGAGCGGTGAGCGACGGGTCGTCGTCGAGGGCGGTGCCCGTTCCGACGAGGATGGCGTCGCTCGCCTCGCGCTGCTCGTGCACGCGCTGGCGAGCGGCGGTGCCGGTGATCCACTGGCTCGAGCCGTCGGCCGCTGCAGCGCGCCCGTCGAGCGTGGAGGCCCACTTGACCGTCACATAGGGGCGGCGCAGGCGTGCTGACGTGAGCCACGCGTGCTGGAACTCCTCCGCCTCGGCTCGAAGTACACCGCCCGTGACCGTGACGCCGCCCGCAGCCAGCCGTTCGGCGCCGCCACCGGCGAGCGGACCCGGATCGGTGGTCGCGAAGTAGACCGCACTCACGCCCGCTTCAAGCAGGGCGACGGAGCAGGGGCCGGTGCGTCCCGTGTGGTTGCACGGCTCGAGCGTCACGACGGCCGTCAGGCCGCGCGCATCCGGGTGTCCGTCGTGCACGGGCAGCTTGGACAGCGCGTCGACCTCCGCGTGCGGAGTGCCGACACCGCGGTGCCAGCCCTCGGCGACGGTGGCACCGGACTCGTCGAGCAGCACGCACCCCACCTGGGGGTTCTCGCCGACCGCGGGACCGCGCGACGCAAGATCGAAGGCGTGGCGCATCGCCCGCTCGATAGTCGCTTCGTTCATCCGGTCCTCAATCCTGAGGCTCCGGGGATGTGCCCGAGCGTGCCCAAACGGTCACCTCGAACCGGATTCACCGGCGATTTCGTCGCCGCGAATCCTGTGCTGCCTCCCATCCGGACTTTAACCGTCGGTCCCGGAGTTTCACCGGATCAACCGCGAATACAGCATCCGCGGTTCTCACCGCGTTCACTGCACTGTTGGCTCGTGGACTATCACCACCGGTTCGGACTCTCACCGACCCCGGAGCACATTCTGAAGTCTACCAACCCCCGTTTCGCGACGTATATTCCTGCGTAATACGCATTAATTGACGAACGGCCCCTCGATGCCGTCGGTGAGCCAGTCTTCCCCCGTGCTCGATGGCCGGGGCCCCGTCAGCGACGAGGTCACGACGACGGTCGCGTCGACCCGGGGGCACTGGGAGTGCAGCAGGGCGCTGACGCCCGGGCTGGCCGTGATCACGACCGGCTTTCCGGGCAGCAACGGCAGCATTCGACAGAGCGAGGCGACTCCGGGGTCGACATACTGACCGGAGGCGCGGTACAGGAAGTACGGGGTGCTGACCAGCTTGATGAGCCGGCTGTTGCCGTGCACCAGGCCGCCGTGCGCCAGCAGCAGCCACTCGTTGATGATGGGCTCGTCGGGATCGCCCGACTGCCACAGCACCGTCGCGTGCTTCGCCGCCGTGAGCTTCAGGATCTCGTCGACGGTGGCTTCGCCGTCATGCCTCACGAAATCGCCCGCGATTCGCACCACCGGCTGCCGCTGCACCACCTCGGGCCAGGTTCCGATGGGCGTGATGGCGGCGGCGAACAGCGCCACCGCCATCACGACCGCGATCAGCGAGCCCCGCACGCGCCCGGCGAAGGCGCCCACCAGGAACGAGAGCAGGATGACGCCCAGGAGAGCCAGCAGAATCCACGCGAACTTCTTCGGGTAGTAGGCGTTGAACAGTTCCCCGTCGCCTCGGGCCAGGTAGACCAGAAGGGCGCTGGTGAGTACCGCCGCGACCACGATTCCCACGATCCCGGAGGTCGTCGGGTACGTCGTGCGGGTGCGCACCAGAAGCGACAGCAGCACCGCGAGAAGGGCGAAGATCGGAACAACCCACCACAGGTTCACGAATCCCGTGAAGCCGGCACCGGTTGCACTGAGCACCCCTGACGCGGAGAAGTCGCTTCCGAAATCGATGAATGAAAACAGGAAGACGAGTCCGATCAGCGTGATGCCCGCAAGCGGCAGCAGGGATCGCTTCGGAAGGGCGAGCAGCTCGCGCGCGTGGCGCACCGCGAGCGCGATGCCCAGAGCGACAACCAGGAACGCGACGGGCGTCCAGGTGGCGAAGGCGAGGATCGCCAGCCCGACGAGGCAGACCAGCGCCGCGAGGGGGTTCCGTTGCGCCGCGAGGAAGATGAGCCACGCAGCCAGCGCGACGGGGAGCACGACGTCGACGTTGAAGTAGCCCCACTGGATGACCAGGCCCGAGAAGAACCACGTCAGCGGAAGCAGTGAGCCGAGCGCGCTGACCATGGCGACCAGGCGCGTGGACGCCGCGGGCACCAGCGACGCGCAGACGACACCGACCGCGACGCACAGCACCGCGAGCATGATGACCCAGACCAGCGTGAACGCCTCAAGCTGGTGTTCGAGAGCGGCGCCCGCACCGGGCGATGAGGGAGACCCCGCTCCCAGACCCACGGCGACGAGCGCAGTCGACAGCGGAACGGGATACACGGTCTGCCCGAGTGCGATGCCGTTGGTCTTCGCGATGACGCCCGCGTAGTACAGGTTGTTGAGCGCATCCCCGTTCATCGCCCAGCCGAACCGTGACATGCCCGGCACGACCTGCGCCAGGCCCACGGTCACCATCCACACGATTCCGCCCGCGAGCGCAGGGCACCAGAGCGCGATCGCGTAGCGTCCGGGTCGACGCAGCACGCCGGGGCTTCGCCGCGCCACCAGCGCGCCGGCGACGCCGACGATCACGCTCGCCACGATGAGCGCGACCACGTAGTTCACGCGCAGGGCATGGGAAATGACCAGCATGACCAGCAGAAGAAAGAGCGCCCCGCCCGCCGTCGCGGGCACCGCGAGCAGCTGGCCGAACCGCTGGCGCAGCACCAGCAGCCACGGAAACGCGGATGCCGCGAACAGCACGATCAGCAGCGGCGCACCGAGAGCGAGGGGCATACCGAAAACCTACGGGAGAAGTCAGGGCACGTCGGCGAGGCAGCGCGGCAGGTCCACGAGCGACTCGATGACTGTGACGCCGGCCTGCTGGGCATCGTGCAGGTCGGACGCGCTCGTGCTGCCGTGCCGATTAAGCCAGACGCCGGTGAGGCCGGCGTTCGCCGCGCCGATCGCGTCGGTGTGCAGCCGGTCGCCGATGTACGCGGCCTGCCTCGGCTCGACGCCGAACGCCGAGCAGGCGTGCAGAAAGATGCTGGGATCGGGCTTGACCGCTCCGAATTCGCCGGAGGTGACCACGTGCTCGAAGCGGTCGGCGATGCCCAGCACATCGAGCTTGGGTTGCTGGAAGTGGGGAACGCCGTTCGTGATGATGCCGAGCCGGTAGGCACCCAGCGCGTCGAGGGCCGGCAACGCGTCCGCGTGGAGGGTCCAGGCGGCGCGGTACTCGTGCAGGTAGTCGTCGAACCAGCTCTCCGCGGCCGCATCGGTCTCGAGTGTCTGACCGTACGGCAGCAGGAAGTCCCGGGCCCTCGCCCGCCGCTGGCCGAGGTAGTCGAGGTCGCCGGCGAGGTAGCGCGAGTAGTGCAGCTCCTCGAGCGCGCTCCAGCGGGCCGCCTCGGCCGCGTGCTCGCCCCCGTCGCGGGCGAGACCGGTCGCCCGCAGGTGCGCGACGACGCCATCCTCGACGGCCTGCCGGTGGGCGAAGAGCGTGTCATCCAGGTCGAACAGCACGACGCTGATCACAGGTGCGGCCACCCCGGCTTCGGGTCGCGCCCATCCGACGGCGACAGGCTCGCCCGCCAGGCCACGGCTTTCGCACCCGAGCGATCGGGGTAGAGCGAGTCGCCCTCGCCCAGCCACGTGAAGCCGCTGGTGCGCGCGACCGACGCCGACGAGGTGTTGCCCGGGATGCACTCCCACAGGATCGGGCGATCGACGCGCTCGAAGACCCAGTCGAGCACCGCGCCCAGCGCCTCGGGCATGTAGCCGTGGCCGCGGTGAGGTGCGCCGAGCCAGAAACCGACGTCACTCTGCCGGGTTCGGTAGCCGATGAGACCAAGCAATTCGCCCCGCGAACGCAGCGCCCACGTGTACTCCACGTCGTCGTGCCACATCATCGGCACCACCGTTCCGAGAAACTTCACCGCGTCCGCTCGGCGGTAGGGCCACGGGGTCAGCATGAATCGCTCGAAAACCGGGTCCTGGCAGTACTGGGTCACCAGGTCGACGTCGTCGAGCGTGGGCTGGTCGAGCACCAGGCGCTCGGTCGCCAGCGTCACCGGCCTCATGGGCGGCGCAGCAGTCCGATCCGCTCGTAGGCGAGCGCCAGCTTGGGGGCCGCGATCGCGTTCGCCCGCTCGGCATTGGCGCCGAGAATGCGGTCGAGCTCGGCCGGATCGTCGAGCAGCTCGAGCGCCCGCTTGCGCATCGGGTCGAAGGTTGCGACCACCGCATCGGCGACCGTGGACTTGAGGTCGCCGTACCCCTTGCCGACGAACGAGTCCTCGAGCGCGGGCACGGCTGTGCCAGTGAACGCCGACAGGATGGTCAGCAGGTTCGAGACGCCGGGCTTGGCCTCCCGGTCGAACCGGATCTCGCGGTCGTCGTCGGTCACCGCCGACCTGATCTTCTTCGCGGTCTTGCTCGGCTCGTCGAGCATCCACACAACTCCGTTGTCGGATGCGGCCGACTTGCTCATTTTCGACGTGGGGTTCTGCAGGTCGTAGATGCGTGCCGTCTGCTTCATGATGATCGGCTCGGGAACGACGAAAGTCTCGCCGAACCGCGAGTTGAAGCGATTCGCGAGGTCGCGCGTGAGCTCCACGTGCTGCTTCTGGTCGTCGCCGACGGGAACCGCGACGGCGTCATAGAGCAGGATGTCGGCCGCCATCAGCATCGGGTAGGCGAACAACCCGACGGATGCCGAGTCGGTGCCGGTTTTGGCCGCCTTGTCTTTGAACTGGGTCATGCGGCTGGCCTCGCCGAACCCGGTGAGCGTATTGAGGATCCACGCGAGCTGCGGATGGGCGGCAACGTGCGACTGCACGAACAGGATCGACTGCTCCGGGTCGATACCCGCGGCGATGTACTGCGCAGCGGTCTTACGGGTCTGTTCGGCGAGCAGCTTCGGGTCTTGCGGCACGGTGAGGGCGTGCAGGTCGACGACGCAGAAGATGGCGTCATTCGTCGCCTGCATCTCGCGCCACTGCAGCAGCGCACCGATGTAGTTGCCGATCTGCAGGGAGTCGGCGGAGGGCTGCATGCCGGAGAACAGTCGCGGTTTGGTGCTCATTGGTCAAGTCTTTCAGGTATCCCCAACTCAGGAGGACGTGTGACGGGAGTGGACCTGAGTGGCGGGGGAGAGGTGACTGGCAGTGCTACAACCCCACCACCCACACACCCTCCTGATTAAGGAGAGCGCTAGAGGGCGTAGTCGACCACGACCGGGGTGTGGTCGCTGAAGCGCTCCTCGTAGCTGGCGGCTTTGTCGACCGCGTAGTCGGTGACGGTGGCCGCGAGGGCGGGCGATGCGAGCTGGTAGTCGATGCGCCACCCGGTGTCGTTGGCGAACGCCTGGCCGCGCCAGCTCCACCAGGTGTACGGGCCGTCGACTTCGCCCGCCCATTTGCGACCGACGTCGACCCAGCCGAGGCCTGCTCCCGTGTTGTAGTCGGGATCGTCTTCAGCACCGACGAAGCGGTCCCAGTACGCGCGCTCCTCCGGAAGGAAGCCCGCGGCCTTCTGGTTGCCGCGCCAGTTGCGGATGTCGAGCTTGCGGTGGCCGACGTTCAGGTCGCCCAGGATGACCGCGTACCGGCCGTCGGCGGCGAGCTCGGGCATCCGGGCCTCCATGGCGTCGAGGAACTTGTACTTCTCGACCTGCTTCGGGGTGCCCGCCTCACCCGAGTGCACATAGGTCGAGACCACGGTGATGATGGTGTCGCCGACCTCGTAGTCGGCCTCGAGCCAGCGGCCCGCGCTGTCGAAATCGTCGGGGCCGAGGGTGACGCGGTGGATGCTGGCCTTGGCGCCGCGAGGCGATGGCCACCCCCGCCCGCCCCTTCGCGGTGGCCGGGTCGTGCAGGATGTCCCACTCGGGCCCGAGCAGTTCTTCGAGGTCTGATGTGGACGCCCGCACCTCCTGGATGGCGAGGATGTCGACGCCGCGGCCCTCGAGCCAGGTCGCCATGCCGCGGCGGAACGCCGCCCGCACGCCGTTGGTGTTAATGGTCGCGATGCGGAGGGGCTTGGCCATGCAGCCAGCCTATCGAGGGGCCCCGACACCGTTTTTGCGGTCACCGTTTTTGCGGTCGGACCCTCTTTGCGGTCACCCTTTTTTCGGGCACGCTCGTGACGGCGCCGGGCGAGCCACGCCTCGAGCCCGCGCGGCGCGGCCGCCTCCTCGGCGGCCTTGTCCCGGCGCTCCTGTTCGAGTCGTGCGGCCTCGGCGCGGGCATCCATCGGAATCGACCGGTCGGCCATGCCGACTTTGATCCACGCTGCCGAGATCAGGATGACCTGGCAGACGAAGTTGAAGAAGATCAGGAGGCCGAGGATGACGGCAAACGAGGCGAGCAGCGGGTTGTTCTTCGAGACGCCGAGCAGCGTGCCTCCCGCGAATTTCAGGCCGCCGAGCACGACCGCGCCCACGATGACGCCGCCGACGAGGCGATGCCACGGGATGGCCACCCCCGAGAGCACGCGGAACAGCACTCCCAGCGTCGTGGCGTCGAGCACGAATGACAGGGCGATGGTCACGACCTTGCCGACGATGGTCGCGATGACGGAGTGCGGACTGATCCCGAGCAGGCTCAGGCCGAGCCCCGTGGCCGCGGAACCGGCGACCGACAGGGCCGCGGAGACCACCAGCACGAGTCCGAAGGCGACGCCGACTCCGAGATCCTTGAGCTTCAGAAGCAGAAAGTTGGTCGTCGACTGGGGCAGGCCGAACAGGATGCGGATGGCCGTGCGGGCGGACGCCAGCCAGCCGAGCGCCGTCACGAGCACGCCCACGAGCGCGATCGCGCCCGTCAGGCTGAGCGCCCCGGTGCTCAGCAGGAGCTTGGGGTCGATCGGCCCCGGATCCGGTCGAATTCTTGATCAGCCCGGGAACCGAGGTCGAGAGCAGGTCGATGAGGGGTTGCTGCAGGCTGTGGTTGCCGGCGACCACCAGGCCGATGATCGAGAACCCCACCCAGACGGCGGCGAACACCGCGAAGATGGCCTGGTAGGCGAGCCCGCTGGCCAGCAGCGGTCCCTGTGCGCTGCTGTAGTAGAGAAAGACCCGCACCACGAAGAGGTTCTGGATCCACCCAATGAGAGGGGCAAACCTGCTGGGCTTGCGTGTTGTCGGTTTTCGCCACTCGTCAACCCTAGCCAGCCGAAATCCGCGTGCGCACGGGGTTGCGCTCGACAGCCCGTTACCTAATCGTGATAATTTGACAGTGGTTGCGGCGTCATAGCCGACCACCGGCTCCGTCTCTCTTGGTGAGCTCCCTAGTAGGGAATCTCAATCTCGAGAGGGACAATTGAAGGGTCCTAAAGGTGGATCAGGGGGATGAGCGAAACTGACACGGGGTTAACCACCTCAGACGAAGAACTGATAGCGAACGCGAGGTCGGGGGACCAGGGCGCGTTTGCTGAGTTGTGGCGCCGTCATTATCGCTCGGGGGCACGCGTTGCTCGCCAGTTCACTTCGTCGATCGATGCAGACGACCTCGTGTCCGAGGCTTACACGCGCATCTACCAGCGAGTCCTGGCGGGCGGCGGCCCTTCCGGTGCATTCCGGCCCTACCTCTACACGACCATCCGCAACCTCGCGTCGACGTGGGGCGCGAAGTCTCGCGACGTGCAGGTGGATGACATCGCTGACTTCGAAGATCCCGACACCATCGATGACCCGGTCGCCGTCGCGCTCGACCGCACGCTGACCGCCCGCGCCTTCAAGTCGCTGCCGGAACGCTGGCAATCCGTGCTCTGGTACACCGAGGTCGAGGGCATGGACCCGCACGAGGTCGCCCCGCTGCTCGGCATGAGCGCCAACGGCGTCGCCGCCCTCAGCTACCGGGCTCGGGAGGGCCTTCGCAAGGCCTGGCTGCAGGCGCACGTCTCAGACGCCGGCGTGTCCGAGGCCTGCAAATGGAGCATGGCCCGACTGGGCGAGCATGCCCGGCACAGCCTGACCGAGCGCGAGCAGCAGAAGCTCGACGATCACCTCGCGACGTGCACGAAGTGCGCGATCGTCAGCGAGGAGGTCGACGAGGTCGGCTCGCACCTGGCCATGGTGCTGCTGCCCATCATGCTGGGCGCCGGCGTGGGCGGCATCCTGCTGGCGAGCCTCACGCATTCGGCGGGCGTCGCCGCGACCACAGCCGCCTCGGTCACCGTTCTTCCCGCGGTTCCCGCGTCGTTCGCGACGCTGACCGCGCCGGCCGCCTTTGCTCCCGCCGTCACCGCGGGCCTCTCCATGGGGGCCACGACCGGCATGAGTGCGCTGATCGGATCGGCGGCGGTCGCTGCGGCCATCACCGGCGGCATCGCCCTCGGGCTGGGCGGCGCAGGAACCGGCTCGACCCCGCAGGCCGACGCGGCTCCGGCGACAAGTGCCCAGGCCTCCGCGCCTGCCCCGGCCAAGCTCACCGACCTGCTCGTGACAGGTGCGGGCTCACCCTCGCCCCACCAGCTGCTCGGCGGGTCCGGCACGCTGGGCGGCGTCGGGCAAACGGTGTCCGGCCTCACCGGTGGGCTCGCCGGAACAGTGGATGGCGTGACCGGCGTGCTCAATGGAACGGTCGGCTCCGTCGTCGGCGGTGTCACCAGCACGGTCGTCGACCCGCTCCTCGGTGCGCTGACTCCCGGTTCGGCTCCGACCGGCCAGGCCGCACCTGCCGCCGCACCGGTGACCGCCGTCGTCAGTCTCAGCGGCACGGGCACACCGGGTGCGACTGTCGGCGTTCAGGCGGCGGGCGTCGTCTGGGCCACGACCACGGTCGGCGCAAACGGCAAATGGTCGGTGCAGATCAACGCACTGCCCACCAACGTCGGCGCACTCGATGTCACGCAGAACGTCTCGCTTCTCGGGCTGCTTCAGATCAAGCTGCCCCTCACCCTCACCACCGGGCCGCTCGGCATCGTGGTCACCCTGCTCAATTGACACACTCCTGCCGAAAAAGATTCTCCACATCGCGTCATAGCGACCGTGGGGGCACGTCTCTTCAGTAGGAGCACCGCTCTTCGTTCCACTTACGTCATGGAACGAGCACAACACTCGCCGCGATCGCCCAGGGTCGCGGCGAGTGGCGGTACCGGGCGCTACAGCGCGATGCCGACCTTTTCGGGGTTGTTGCGGATGATGGCCTGCTTGACCTCGGAGATCGCCTTGGTGACCTCGATACCGCGAGGGCAGGCATCCGTGCAGTTGAAGGTGGTGCGGCAGCGCCAGACCCCCTCCTTGTCGTTCAGGATGTCCAGGCGAACCTGGGCGCCCTCATCGCGGGAGTCGAAGATGAAGCGGTGGGCGTTGACGATGGCGGCGGGCCCGAAGTACTGGCCGTCCGTCCAGAACACGGGGCAGCTCGACGTGCACGCGGCGCACAGGATGCACTTGGTGGTGTCATCGAAGCGCTCGCGCTGCACCGGCGACTGCAGGCGTTCCTTCTCGGGCTTCGAGGAGGCGATGAGGAACGGCTGCACAGCCTTGAACGACTCGAAGAACGGGTCCATGTCGACGATGAGGTCTTTTTCGAGCGGGAGGCCCTTGATCGCCTCCACATAGATGGGCTTCGAGATGTCGAGGTCTTTCAGCAGCGTCTTGCAGGCCAGCCGGTTGCGACCGTTGATGCGCATGGCGTCCGAACCGCACACGCCGTGGGCGCAGCTGCGGCGGAACGACAGCGAGCCATCCTGCTCCCACTTGATCTTGTGCAGCGCGTCGAGCACCCGGTCGGTGCCGTGCATCTCGAGGTCGAAGTCCTGCCAGTAGGGTTCGGCGTCGACATCCGGGTCGTAGCGGCGCACGATGAGCGTCACACTGAAGCTCGGTACTTCGGCGATCGGTGCGGCGGCTGCCCCTGCAGTTGCTGTGCTCATCGGCTAGTTCGCGCTCTCCATCAGTATTTTCTTTCCATCGGCGGGTAGTTCGTGATGACGACGGGCTTCCAGTCCAGGGTGATGTGGTCGCCGGCCTCCGCCGACTCCGGGTCACCGGTGCGGTACGCCATCGTGTGCACCAGGAAGTTCTCGTCGTCGCGCTTCGGGTAGTCCTCGCGCATGTGGCCGCCGCGCGACTCGTGCCGGGATCGAGCCGAGTAGACCAGCACCTCGGCCAGGTCGAGCAGGAAGCCCAGCTCGACCGCCTCGAGCAGGTCGGTGTTGTAGCGCTTGCCCTTGTCCTGGATGCGGATGTTCTTGTAGCGGGCGCGCAGGTTCTCGATGAGGTCGGTGACCTCTTTCAGGCTCTCCTCCGTGCGGAAGATCTGCGCGTTGCGGTCCATCGAGTCCTGCAGTTCCTTGCGGATGGCCGCGATGCGCTCGCTGCCGTCGCCGGCCCGAACGGAGTCGAGCAGGTCGCGGATGCCCTGGGCCGGGTTGGCCGGAAGGGGCACCCACTCGGCGGTCTTCACGTACTCGACCGCGTTCTTTCCCGCGCGCTTGCCGAACACGTTGATGTCGAGCAGCGAATTGGTGCCGAGCCGGTTCGAGCCGTGAACACTCACGCACGCGCACTCGCCGGCGGCGTACAGGCCGGGCACGACCTCGGTGTTGTTGCGCAGCACCTCGGCGCTGTTGTTGGTGGGGATGCCGCCCATCGCGTAGTGCGCGGTGGGAAGCACCGGCACGGGCTCGGTGTACGGCTCGACGCCCAGGTAGGTGCGCGCGAATTCGGTGATGTCGGGCAGCTTCTCGTCGATCACGGCCGGCTCGAGGTGGGTGATGTCGAGGTAGAGGTAGTCCTTGTTCGGACCGGCCCCACGGCCCTCGCGGATCTCGAGAGCCATCGAGCGGGCCACGATGTCACGGGGTGCGAGGTCTTTCAGCGTGGGCGTGTAGCGCTCCATGAACCGTTCGCCGCTGGCGTTGCGCAGGATGGCACCCTCACCGCGTGCCGCCTCGGAGAGCAGGATGCCGAGCCCCGCGAGACCCGTCGGGTGGAACTGGAAGAACTCCATGTCTTCGAGCGGCAGTCCTTTGCGCCAGACGATGCCGACGCCGTCGCCGGTGAGGGTGTGGGCGTTGGAGGTCGTCTTGAAGATCTTGCCGAAGCCGCCGGTCGCGAAAATGACGGCCTTGCCCTGGAAGACGTGCAGGTCGCCCGTGGCCAGCTCGTAGGCGACCACGCCCGACGGAACGCGCTTGCCGCCGACCGTCGACATGACCATGTCGAGCACGTAGTACTCGTTGAAGAAGTTGATGCCAAGGCGCACACAGTTCTGGAACAGCGTCTGCAGGATCATGTGCCCGGTACGGTCGGCCGCGTAGCACGCCCGACGAACGGGCGCCGCGCCGTGCTCCCGGGTGTGACCGCCGAAGCGGCGCTGGTCGATCTTGCCCTCGGGGGTGCGGTTGAACGGCAGGCCCATGTTCTCGAGGTCGAGCACCGCGTCGATGGCCTCTTTGGCCAGGATCTCGGCGGCATCCTGGTCGACCAGGTAGTCGCCGCCCTTGACGGTGTCGTAGGTGTGCCACTCCCAGTTGTCTTCCTCGACGTTGGCGAGGGCCGCAGCCATGCCGCCCTGCGCGGCGCCGGTGTGGGAGCGGGTGGGGTAAAGCTTCGAGATGACGGCCGTGTTCGCGTGCGGGCCCGCCTCGATGGCGGCACGCATGCCCGCCCCGCCCGCGCCGACGATCACGATGTCGTGCTGGTGGTAGTGCACGCCGTCGATGACGGTGCCATCCGGGATCAGCTCACCGACGGTGTCGGGACCCGCATCAGGCCCCGTGGGGGCCTTGCTCTTACCGCCGAGCTTCGCTCCGGTGACGTTGTTCTCGACAGCGGCAGGCTGCTGTGCCACGGGCTTGCGGGCCGCAGGCTGCTTTCGGGCCGTCGGCTTCTTCGGTGCGTCCGCCATTTACTTGGCCGGGCAGAAGTCGGGCAGGGTTCCTGCGATGGCGTTTGCGGGGCAGGGGTCGAACGTATAGATCACAAGGGTCCCAAGAACGAGGAGGATGACGGTCGAGGCGAGGATCGCGAGCAGCAGCACACGGCGCAGCGTGGGGTTGTGCGCGTAGTCGTTGGTGATCGTGCGCATGCCGTTCGCGCCGTGGATGAGCGCGAGCCAGAGCAGCAGGGTGTCCCACACGACCCAGAACGGGTCGGCCAGCTTGCCGGCGACGAACGCGAAGTCGATGGCGCGCACGCCGTTGCCGGCGACGAGGTTGACGAAGAGGTGGCCGAAGATCAGCACGACCAGGAACAGGCCGCTGATGCGCATGTACAGCCAGCCCCACTTCTCCCAGTTGACGCGGCGCTTCTTGGGTGGCGTGTAGGCGGAACGCGGTGCGGGAATGGTCTCGGTCGTCATGATGCGGATGCGTGCCCCTGCGCCTCGAGGATGATGTTGTGGATCTGGGTGGGCGCGAAGCCGGCGATCAGCACGATCCAGAGCAGGATCACGATCACGAACATCAGGCGCTGGTGGCGGGCACCGACGCTCCAGAAGTCGATCAGGATGATGCGCAGTCCGTTGAGCGCGTGGTAGCCGATCGCGATCGACGAGTGCCAGCTCGCCGAGCCCCATGATCGGCGTCTTGTACGAATCGATCACCCCGTTGTAGGCCTGGGGCGAGACCCGCACGATCGACGTGTCGAGGATGTGCACCAGCAGGAAGAAGTAGATGGCGACACCCGTGATGCGGTGAAGCACCCACGACCACATGCCCTCGCGGCCCCGGTACAGGGTGCCGGCAAGTCGCGGCGGCTTGATTTTGAGCTTGGCTGCCGGCGGTGGCGCCAGGGTACCGGCCGAATTCTCAGGCACGGGACACCCTCCTTGGCTTGGGTTGGAAAGCACTGCAACGAACTCTTCCAGTGTATTCCGCGCCCGGTTCGCTCGCTGCCACGGACGTGCCTCGGTTATCTCGACTTCGAGAGAGTTCTTCGTTCGGACTTAATTTCCGCAGTTCTTATCACCCTGCTGTACCGGGCCAGCAGCTCGTCGCAGACCGTCGCCCAGTCCCGACCGAGCACGCCGCGCCTGCCGGCCTCACCCATCCGGGCCCGCATCGCCGGGTCACGCGCGAGCAGTTCGACGGTTCGGCGCAGCGCGGTCGAGTTGCCCGGTTCGTAGAGGAATCCGTTCACGCCGTCGGCGACCAGGTCGATCGGTCCGCCGGCCCGGGGAGACGACCACCGGCAGGCCGCTCGCGTGCGCCTCCTGGATGGTCTGGCCGAACGTCTCCTCCTCGCCGGTGTGCAGGAAGATGTCGAAGCTCGCGTACGCGTTCGGCCAGCCGTGCGCCGGACAGCTGGCCGAGGTAGCTCACCGGCATGCCCTCGAGTTTTCGCCGCAGCGGCACCATGCTCGGCCCGTCGCCCACGATCGCCAGCCGGATGCCCGGGATGTCGCGCAGCGCGGCCATCCGCTCGACCTGCTTCTCGGGCGCCAGTCGACCCACGTAGCCGACCACGACCTCGCCGTCCGGTGCCAGCTCGCGCCGCAGCTGCTGCGCCTCGGGACGGGTGCGGTTGCGCGGGTGGTAGGTGGCCAGGTCGACGCCGCGGCCCCAGCGCTTCAGGCGCCGCAGCCCCGCACGACGCAGGTCGGCCATGGTCGCCGACGACGGCACCAGGGTCACGGTGGCGTCGCGGTGGATGCGGCGCATGATGCGCCACGCCAGCGCCTCGAGGGCGGCCAGGTGATTGCGCCGGGCATAGCCCGCGACATCCGTCTGGAAGATGGCGACCGTGGGGATTCCCAGCCGGCGCCCCGCAGCGATCGCCTCGGCACCCAGCAGGAACGGCGACGCCACGTGGATGACATCGGGCGCGAACTCCTCGATGATGCGCTGCACGTGCAGGCCGGGGAGACCGACAGGGAACTGCCGGTAGGGCACGCTCGCGATCTGCTCGACATCGAAGCCGGCGTAGGTCGCGGGTGCCCCGCACGAGGGCACCATCACGTGGGCGTCGTGGCCGCGCAGGGCAAGGTGATCGAGCACCTTGCACACGCTGTTCGTCACGCCATTGACTGTCGGTAAGAAGCTCTCGGACACAACGAGAACGCGCATACCGGTAACGCTAGGCGGCGCGGATTGCCAGCAGGTGACTGTGAATTGCCAGCGGGTGAATGGTGCATTACGTCTAGGGTGGTCGCATGACTGCGCAGGGGCTCGAACACTTCTACAGTGTCATCCCGGCCGGCGGGGTCGGGTCGAGGCTCTGGCCGCTGTCGCGGGCTGACGCGCCGAAGTTCCTGCACGACCTCACGGGCTCCGGCAACACGCTGCTGCGCGACACCTGGGACCGCCTGGTGCCGCTCGCCGGCGTGGACCGCATCATGGTGGTGACCGGTCGGGCGCATCGCGCTGCCGTCGAAGCACAGCTGCCCGAGCTGAGCGACCCCAATGTCGTGCTCGAGAGCGAGCCGCGGGATTCGTCCGCCGCGATCGGGCTCGCTGCGGCCATCCTGCTGCGACGCGAACCGGATGTGATCATCGGCTCGTTCGCTGCCGACCACGTGATCCGCCAGCAGAAGAAATTCGAGAAAGCCGTGACCGAGGCGGTCGCCGTCGCGAACGCGGGCTACATCGCCCTGATCGGAATCACCCCGACGGACGCCGGCCACCGGGTTCGGCTACATCCACTGCGGCGGAGCCGGCGGCGATCGAGGGCGCGCAGAACGCGCGCATGGTCGACCGGTTCGTCGAGAAGCCCGACCTGGCGACGGCCAGGTCGTACGTCGCCGACGGAAGCTACCTGTGGAACGCCGGCATGTTCATCGCCCGCGCCGACGTGCTGCTGAAGCAGCTCGGCGAGGCGGAGCCCGAGCTGCTCGCCGGCCTCCAGGAGCTCGCCGAGGCGTGGGACACGCCCCGGCCGCGGTGCGGTCGTCGACCGGGTCTGGCCGACCCTGCAGCAAGATCGCGATCGACTACTCGGTCGCGGAGCCGGCGGCAGCCGCCGGGCGCGTCGTCGTCGTGCCGGGCGACTTCGACTGGGATGACGTCGGCGACTTCGCATCCATCGCCAAGCTGCACGCGGGCGGTCGCAAGTCCGACCTCGCGATCCTCGGCGAGGATGCCCGAGTGCTCGCCGACTCCTCGACGGGCGTCGTGATCAGCCAGGGCAAACGACTCATCTCGCTCATCGGCGTGACCGACATCGTCGTCGTCGACACCGAAGACGCGCTGCTCGTGACCACCACCGCGAACGCCCAGCGGGTGAAGGCGGTGGTCGACGCGCTCAAGCTGTCCGGGCGCAGCGACGTGCTGTAGTGCGCAGCACGGGCTCCACCTAGTATCGATCGCATGAGCGCAGACGCCGGGCACGCGATCGACTGGGAAGTGCTGCGCAGGGCCGCGGTCGAGGCCATGGGGCACGCATATGTGCCGTACTCCACATTTCCGGTCGGCGCTGCGGCGCTGGTCGACGACGGCCGCATCATCTCGGGCTGCAACGTGGAGAACGCCTCGTACGGACTCACCCTCTGCGCCGAATGCGCGCTCGTCTCGAGCCTGCACATGACAGGCGGCGGGCGCCTGGTCGCCTTCACCTGCGTCGACGGCAACGGGGGCACCCTGATGCCGTGCGGGCGATGCCGGCAACTGCTCTACGAACACTCCACCGAAGGGATGCTGCTCGACACCGTCTCGGGCATCCGCACCATCGACGAGGTGATACCCGATGCGTTCGGCCCCCGACAGCTCGCCGACTTTGCCGCAAAAAACCACGAAACGACGCACGTAATCGTGCGCGGAACGGAGGTCGCCGACAAGTAACGCCCATCGGCCCGGAAAATCATTTCGTTCACATTTCGGAGTAGTACCGGATTTGTAACCATCGGTGCGGTAACCGAATTCGACGGTGGCGATGCCTCGCTCTATCTGTAACCTGAATCAACATTCCACGCATGCCTTGTCCCAGGTCGTGCAATCCACTTTGAAGGAATCACATTGCCAATCACATCCAAGAAGATCGGGCTCGGCATCCTCGCCGCAGCCAGCACTGTCGCACTGCTCGCCGGCTGTTCGGCGGCACCGAGCACCAGCGCGGGCACGACGAAGTCGAAGTACCTCCCGTGCGTCGTCGGTGACACCGGCGGATTCAGCGACCACTCGTTCAACGAGCTCACGCTCAACGGCGTCGTCGCGGCGGCAAAGCAGATCGGTTCGAGCTACAAGAAGGTCGCGTCCGCAACATCCGACGACCTCGCTCCCGGAATCGCCAGCCTCATCGCCGACAAGTGCAACGTCATCGCGACCCCCGGCTTCGACTTCGAGAAGCCCGACACCGATGCCGCCAAGGCCCACCCGAAGACGAACTTCATCATCCTCGACGACAACACCATCAAGCTCCCGAACGTCAAGAACGTCGTGTTCGAGACCGACGAGGCGGCATTCCTCGGTGGCTACATCGCGGCGAGCTACTCCAAGACCGGCGTCGTGGCCACCTGGGGCGGCGCGCAGTACCCGTCGGTGACCATCTACGAAGACGGAATCGCCGACGGTATCGCGTACTACAACCAGCAGAAGGGCAAGAACGTCACGCTGCTCGGCTGGGACGAGAAGACGCAGAAGGGTACCTTCATCGGCGACTTCAGCAACCAGACGCTCGCCAAGACCGACACGCAGAACTTCCTGGACCAGAAGGCCGACGTCATCATCCCCGTCGCCGGTTCGCTCTACCAGGGCGCTGCGGCGGCCATCCAGTCGTCGGGGTCGAGCGCAGTGCTCGAGGGTGTTGACGCCGACATCTACCAGACTGACCCGACCTACAAGTCGCTCATGCTGGTCTCGATCCTGAAGAACCTGGCGGCTCCGACCACCGCGGCCATCGTCGCGGCGTCGAAGAGCAAGACGTTCGACAACAGCCAGTACGTGGGAACGCTGAAGAACGACGGCGTCGGCATCTCGCCGTTCCACGACTTCGCATCGAAGGTGGACCCGGGCCTCGCGGCCGAGGTCGCCAAGATCAAGGCCGGAATCATCGCCGGCACGATCAAGGTCGCCTCGCCGTCCGGATTCAGCAACTAGTATCGCTTCACTGATCGCAGGTCGGTCGGGGGGATTCGAGATTCTCGGAACCCCCCGACCGCTTGCGGTTATCCCCCTCCTGAATTGGGACGAAATACCGCATGAAACTCGAACTGCGCGGGATCACCAAGACCTTCGGTGCGCTCGTCGCGAATGACCACATCGACCTCACGGTCGAACCCGGCGAAATCCACTGCCTGCTGGGGGAGAACGGCGCGGGCAAGTCCACGCTGATGAACATCCTCTACGGGCTCTATCGCGCCGACTCCGGTGAGATCCTGCTCGACGACACCGTGCAACACTTCGCGGGCCCGGGCGATGCAGCCCGCGCCGGCATCGGCATGGTGCACCAGCACTTCATGCTCATCCCCGTCTTCACCGTCGCCGAGAACGTCATGCTCGGCCACGAAGAATCGAAGCTCGGCTTTCTCGACCTGCCGGCCGCCCGCGCGAAGGTGCGCGAGATCTCGGCCCGGTTCGGTTTCGACGTCAACCCGGATGCGCTCATCGAAGACCTTCCGGTCGGGGTGCAGCAGCGAGTCGAGATCATCAAAGCCCTGTCACGCGAGGCGAAGGTGCTCGTCTTCGACGAACCGACCGCCGTGCTGACGCCGCAGGAGACCGACGAGCTCATGGAGATCATGCGGCAGCTCAAGCAGTCCGGAACCGCGATCGTCTTCATCACCCACAAACTGCGCGAGGTGCGCGAGGTCGCCGACAAGATCACGGTCATGCGCCTCGGCAAAGTGGTCGGCGACGCCAAGCCCACCGCCACCAACGCTGAACTGGCCTCGCTCATGGTCGGCCGGTCGGTCGAACTCACGGTCGCGAAATCGAAGGCCACCACCAAAGAACACGCCCTCGTCGTCGAGGGCCTCAACATCCGTGACGCGGCCGGTGTGCTGGTCGTCGACAACGTGAGCTTCCAGGTCAAGGCCGGGGAGATCCTGGCCATCGCCGGAGTGCAGGGCAACGGGCAAACAGAGCTGACCGAGGCCCTGCTCGGGCTGCAGGACCACGTGGTCGGCACCATCGAGCTCGACGGCAAGAGCCTGCGACACCTGCCCATCGACCGTGTGCTGGGCGCCGGCGTCGGCTTCGTGCCGGAAGACCGGCAGGAAGACGCGCTCGTCGGGGAGTTCTCGATCGCCGAAAACCTCATGCTCGATCGCGCGAACGGCGAGCCGTTCGTTCGTCGCGGCGCGCTGCAGCTCAAGTTCCGCAGCGACTTCGCGGCCGACAAGATCACCGAATTCGACGTGCGAGCCCAGGGCATCGAGACGCCCGTGGGCCGGCTGTCGGGCGGAAACCAGCAGAAGGTCGTGCTCGCCCGCGAACTCAGTCGCGAGCTGCGGCTGTTCGTGGCCGCCCAGCCCACCCGCGGCCTCGACGTCGGTTCGATCGAATTCGTGCACGAGCGCATCGTCGCGACCCGAGACGCAGGAGTACCCGTGATCGTCGTTTCCACCGAGCTGGATGAGGTCATCGCGCTCGCCGACCGCATCGCGGTCATGTACGAGGGACGAATCGTCGGGATCGTCAGCGGCGACACCTCGCGCGAAGTACTCGGCCAGATGATGGCGGGCGAACTGCCCGCCGGAACGAAGCTCGCGGCATGAGCGCCGAGCTTCCCGCCTCCGTTCCCGTCGCCGACACCGGCACCGACCTCGGCCCGCTCGCCCTCGACCAGACGGCCACCGAGCTTCCGCCCGAGCATCCCACGAGCCGGCTGAACACCGCGCTGCGCGACGTTCTGGGCGGCAGCGTCGTGCTCACGATCCTCGCCGTGCTGGTCTCGCTGGTCGTCGGGGGCATCCTGATCGCCTCCACGAACACCGACGTGCAGGCCGCGTCCGGCTACTTCCTCGCGCGACCCGGCGACACCCTCGCCGCGATCTGGCAATCGGTCGCCGGCGCCTACGCCGCCATCTTCCGGGGCGGGGTCTACGACTTCACGGCCGGAAACTTCGGCGACGGGATCGCGTCGTTCCTGAACAGCCTCGGGTTCGCGACACCGCTCATCGCGGCCGGCCTGGGCATCGCCGTCGGATTCCGTTCCGGTGTGTTCAACATCGGTGGAACAGGCATGATCCTGGTGGGCGCCGCCTGCGCGGGCTGGGTGGGCTTCGCGCTCACGCTCCCCCCGGGCATCCACATGATCGTCGCCGTGCTCGCCGGCCTGCTCGGCGGCGGACTCTGGGCCTTCATCGTGGGCATCCTGAAGGCGCGAACCGGGGCGCACGAGGTCATCGTCACGATCATGCTCAACTACATCGCGCTGTACCTGATCGACTACCTGCTGAACTCGCCCGTGCTGCGCGACCCGTCGTCGAACGCGCCCGTCAGCCCGCCCGAGAAGTCCACCGCCGTGTTCTTCCCCCTGCTGGGCTCGCAGTACGACCTCAACTTCGGCTTCATCCTCGTCATCGCGGCCACCATCTTCTGCTGGTGGCTGCTCAACCGCTCGAGCCTCGGGTTCAAGCTGCGCGCCGTGGGCGAGAACCCGCGCGCGGCGCGGGTCGCCGGCATCCGGATCAACCGCATGTACGTGTACGTCATGGTGATCTCCGGCATCCTGGTCGGCTTCGCGGGCGTCTACCAGGTGCTCGGGCAGATCACCACCGGCTTCGATCGCGGCATCGACTCGGGCATCGGATTCACCGCCATCACCGTGGCGCTGCTCGGCCGGTCACGACCCTGGGGCGTATTCGCCGCCGGCATCCTGTTCGGAGTGCTGCAGGCCGGCAGCTACACCATGCAGGCCGACCAGGGCGTCAACGTCAATGTGCTGCCGGTCATCCAGTCGGTCATCGTGCTCTTCCTCGCCGCCCCACCGCTCGTGCGAGCAATCTTCCGCCTGCCGGCCCCCGGCAGACGGCCCCGGGCCGCGGTGGCCTCAGGAGCAACGACGATGGTGGCGAAATGACCGCGACGACAACGACCCCGGCGACCACGGCAGGCGCTGCGCCCGCCCTGCAGCTGTCGAAGAAGGCGCCCATCACCCTGGGCATCTTCGCGGTGCTCGCCATCCTGCTGCTCGTGGTGTTCGGACGCAGCGGCACGGCCGAATTCAACTTCACCGCCAGCAACTCCGGCGCCATCCAGCTGGCGCCGCTCATCATGGCGGGCAGGCCCACCACCCTGGTCATCACGATCATCGCCGTGCTCATGGCGCTCGGGTCCATCGTGCTCTACCGCCTCCGGCGACGCACACCCCTCTGGTACGTGAGCGTCTACGCGGTCGTGGTCGTCGCCGGGTTTCTGATCTGGTCGTCCACCGGCATCCCGCACCAGCTGCATGTCACCGGCCTGCTCGTGCAGGCGCTCGGAATCAGCACCCCGATCATCTTCGGGTCGCTCGGCGGTGTGATCTCCGAGCGGGTCGGCGTGACCAACGTCGCCATCGAGGGCCAGCTGCTCGGCGGGGCCTTCGTGGCCGCGGTCGTCACCACTGTGACCCACTCGATCGTCGTGGGGCTCATCTCCGCGGTCGTCGCCGGGGTGCTGGTGTCGTTCCTGCTCGGCGTGTTCGCGATCAAATACGTGGTCAACCAGGTGATCGTCGGCGTCGTCATCAACGTGCTCATCCTGGGGCTCACCACGTTCCTCTACCAGCAGGTGCTGCTCACCAACATCAGCTCGCTCAACGCGCCCCAGACACTCAAGCCCATCGCGATTCCGCTGATCAGCGAGATCCCCGTCATCGGGCCGCTGCTGTTCGACCAGAACATCATCGTGTACCTCATGTACCTCGCCGTCATCGGGGTGACGATCGGGCTGTTCCGCACCCGCTGGGGCCTGCGGCTTCGAGCGGTCGGCGAGCATCCGCAGGCCGCCGACACCGTCGGCATCAACGTGGGGCGCACCCGGTTCTGGAATGTGGCCCTCGCGGGCGCGATCGTCGGCCTCGGCGGCGCGTACTTCACCGTCGGCAACATCGGCGGGTTCACGGCCAACGTCTCGAGCGGCTACGGGTACATCGCGCTCGCCGCCGTCATCTTCGGCGGCTGGCATCCCATTCGCGCGACACTCGCAGCACTGATGTTCGGCTTCGCGACCAACCTCGGAAGCGCGCTCGGCACCTTCGGGTCGCCCGTGCCCAACGACTTCCTGCTGATGCTGCCCTACATCGTCACCATCCTCGCCGTCGCGGGATTCGTGGGTCGAGTGCGACCGCCCGCCGCGGCCGGTCGCCCCTACATCAAGTCCTAGTCGCGCGCCCGAACAGTAGGTAATCGCATGGTTGAGCCCTTCGACGTCGTCGACCTGATTCGCGCCAAGCGCGATCACGGCGAGCTGTCGCCCCAACAGATCCGCTGGATGATCGACGCGTATACCCGCGGCTACATCGCCGACGAGCAGATGTCGGCCATGACGATGGCGATCTTCCTGAACGGCATGGGGCGCGAAGAGATCCGCGACCTGACCCTCGCCATGGTCGCGAGCGGCGAGCGGCTCGACTTCTCGGGGCTGAGCAAGAAGACCACCGACAAGCACTCCACCGGCGGGGTGGGCGACAAGATCACCCTGCCCCTGGCCCCGCTGGTCGCATCCTTCGGAGTTGCGGTTCCGCAGCTGTCGGGGCGCGGCCTCGGACACACCGGCGGCACGCTCGACAAACTCGAGAGCATCCCCGGCTGGCGGGCGAAGCTGACGCCCGAGGAGTTCTTCGCGCAGCTCGACTCCGTCGGAGCCGTGATCTGCGCCGCCGGGGCGACCCTCGCGCCGGCAGACGGCAAGCTCTACGGCCTGCGCGACATCACCGGCACCGTCGAAGCCATCCCCCTGATCGCCTCGTCGATCATGAGCAAGAAGATCGCCGAAGGAACGGCGGCCCTCGTGCTCGACGTCAAGTTCGGGTCGGGCGCGTTCCTGCAAGACCCGGCGCGCGGGCGCGAACTCGCCGAGACCATGGTTCGGCTTGGCACCGACGCCGGCGTGGCCACCGTCGCGCTGCTCACCAACATGAATGTGCCGCTCGGCCGCACGATCGGCAACGCCAACGAGGTTCGCGAATCCGTCGAGGTGCTCGCCGGCGGGGGACCAGCCGATGTCGTGGAGCTGACGGTCGCGCTCGCGCGCGAGATGCTCGCTCTGGCGGGCATCCCCGACGCCGACGTCGAGGGGGCCCTGCGCAACGGGCGGGCGATGGACACGTGGCGGCGCATGATCACCGCGCAGGGCGGCAACCCGGACGCCGAACTGCCGACAGCGCAGGAGACCCACACCGTGCGCGCGCCCCGGGCGGGCGTTCTCGTGCGCCAGGAGGCACTGCCCTTCGGCATCGGCGCCTGGCGCCTCGGAGCGGGGCGCGCTCGTCAGCAGGATCCCGTGCAGCACGCCGCAGGCATCGACCTGCACGCGAAACCCGGCGACACCGTCGTCGAGGGCGCGCCCCTGTTCACCCTGAGCACCAACGAGCCGGCCCGGTTCGAGCGGGCCCTCGAAGCGATCGAAGGCGCGTGGCAGATCGCCGACCCCGGCACGCCCGTCGAGACCGGCGGCCCGCTGATCGCTGGCCGCATCACCCACGAGTAGCCACGCCATGACATCCCTCGCCGACGGCGGAGCCGCCCGCATCGAATGGATCCGCTCCCGGATGTCGCTGCTCGCGGACGCGAAGCTCGAGTTCGCCGAGCGCCAGCCCTTCGCCGGGCAGCGCATCGGGATGTCGCTGCACCTCGAACCCAAGACCGCCGTGCTGCTCGAGGTGCTGCAGGCGGGCGGCGCCGAGATCGTCGCCACCGGCAACCACGGGTCGACACAGGACGACATCGTCGCGTTCCTGCGGGAACAGGGCATGACGATCTTCGGCGCTCGCGACGACACCCTCGACCGGCACCACGACAACCTCGCCGCTGTGCTGGATGCCGGCCCGACCATCCTTCTCGACAACGGCGCCGACCTCGCCGCCGGCACAGTCGACCGCGGCACCTCCGACACCGTCACCGGTGGCACGGAGGAGACCACGTCGGGCGGAAACCGGCTGCGGCGCGAGCTCGCCGGCGCCATCCCCTTTCCGATCATCGTGATCAACGACAGCCTGCTCAAAGCCATCGGCGAAAACAAGCACGCGGTCGGGCAGTCGGTCGTCGAAAGCATCATGCGCATCACCAACCTGCGCATCCCGGGCCGACGGTTCGTCGTGGCCGGATACGGCTGGTGCGGTCGCGGGATCGCCCACTACCTGCGCGCGATGGGCGGCAAAGTGGCGGTGGCCGAGGTCGACGTGATCAAGGCGTTCGAAGCCGCGATGGACGGCTACCGCGTCGACGAGCTGGCGAACCTCGCCGAATGGGCCGAAGTGATCGTCACCGCCACCGGCCAGCCGGACGTCGTCACCCCGGCCATCCTCGACCGGCTCAGCAGCGGAGCGGTGCTCGCCAACGCGGGACATTTTCCGTGGGAGATCGACACCGCGGCCCTCTACGCATCGGCGACGGGCACCCACGAGCTCGACGAGGCCATCGAGCGGGTCGACCTTGCCGACGGGCGGCACGTCATCCTGCTGGCCCAGGGGCGAATGGTCAACCTCGCCGGGCGCGCCCCGAAAGGCAACTCGCTCGAGTCCATGGACCTCGGGTTCCTGCTGCAGGCCTTGTCGCTGCAGCGGATCGCGACCGCCGCATCCACCCTCGCACCGGGGCCCCAGCCCGTTCCCGACGACCTCGACCGCGAGATCGCCCGACGCATGCTGGCGGCCATGGCGGCCCCGCGCTGATCCCCGTGAGGGGCGCTAATCGGTCCCCCGGACAATCACCCAGACACTCGAATGACGCCCCTCACGGGGACTTAGCTTCACGACGCGCGCCAGCCGCGGGCAATGAGCAGGCGGCGGGTACGCAGAAGGAACTCGAGCGAATTCCTCAGGTCGGCCTTCGAAATTCGGGTGTGGTGCCAATTCGCGTCCTCGAGGCGGGGAACTCGGGCAATATCCTTCTCCCACTGCAACGCTTCGGTCCTGTGATGATCACCCTCGTAGTCGAAAGACAGCAGGTACGACGGGTAGCAGAGGTCCGGCATGGCGAGAAACCTGCCCCGAGAGTCGAACAGTTCGAGATTGACATCCGGGGTCGGCAGGCCGTCCCTGATCATGCGTACCCGCATAGCCGACTCCGGGGCAGAATCGGCGCGATCCGACAGCAGTGGCAGCGCGGAAACGATCAACGGGTGTCCACGTCGACCGGGGTATCGAGCGGCTGCTGCGGCCAGCCGAGTGGAGCTGAGCCTCGACTCCTCCGGTCGGCGACGCCACAGCAGGCTGTCACCTGCTGCAACGAGTTCCTCCTCGCGAAGCATCGTCGCGAGGTCGCACCATGTTCGTTCCATGGATGTGACGCGCAAGCCGCGCAGTGACGTGACATCTCCGTCGTGCAGCTGCAGGCGATGGCCGACAACGCCGCGACCGTGAGGGGCGCGCTGCTCGGTCGACACCGAGGCGTGCAGTCGAGAGTCGTCCCGCAGTCGGCGCGGCAGCGGAATCTCCCAAAGCTGCGCGGCCGACGAGTGCGAAAGGAAGTGCCCGGGCGCAGCTCGCGAAAGGTAGGCCCGGGCCTTTCCTTCGATCGTGGCAGCGTCTTCCGGACTCGTCCGGACGCCCCAGAATGGTCGCGCAAGGTCGGTGCTGCGCAGCCGCGTGGGTCGGACGCCGGCGCTGATCGCGTCGCGAACGGGGAAAGCAGCGCCATCCAGCTCTCCGGGCAGTCGAAAAGGCTTGGGCATCGCACTACTGTGACCGCGCGGCGGCGCTCGTGCTTCGCCCCATCCACAACTACTGCTGAAGGGCGTCAATCGTTTGATTGGCGCGCCGTCTGGACGCACGATTGACGCCCCTCACGGGGAATCGGCAGGCATGCGCCTAGTAGCCTTGCAGCATGAGCTCTGCAGACCAGGATTACGTGCTTCCGCTCGACGGGACAAGCATCACAGCGCTCCCCAAGATCTCGCTCCACGACCACCTCGACGGCGGACTGCGCACCGACACGATCCTCGAAATCGCCGACGAGATCGGGCTCGAAACGCCCGCAGACGACGCCGACGACCTGCAGGACTGGTTCGACGAAAGCTGCGACTCGGGCGACCTGGTCGACTACCTCAAGACGTTCGACCTGACCATCGCCGTCATGCAGACAGCCGACCACCTGCACCGGGTCGCGCGCGAATTCGTGCAGGACCTCGGTGCCGACGGCGTCATCTACGGTGAGATCCGCTGGGCACCGGAACAGCACCTCGCGAAGGGGCTCTCGCTCGACGAGGCCGTCGAGGCGGTGCAGTCGGGCCTCGACGCCGGCGTGGCGGACGTGCGGGCGACCGGTGCGCACATCCGGGTCGGCCAGCTGGTCAGCGCGATGCGACACCTCGACCGCGGGCTCGAGATCGCGGAGCTCGCGGTGCGCCATCGCGATCGCGGCGTCGTGGGCTTCGACATCGCCGGACCCGAGAACGGTTTTCCGCCCTCCAACCTGAAGGCCGCCTTCGACTACCTCGCCCGCGAATACATGCCCCGCACCGTGCACGCCGGTGAGGCCGCCGGACTCGCCAGCATCGAGAGCGCCCTCTTCGACGGGCGGGCAATGCGGCTCGGCCACGGCGTGCGCATCGCGGAAGACATCACACTCGAGCGTGAAGACGAGGACGGCAGCTTCGTTGCGCTCGGTCCGATCGCCCAGTGGGTGAAAGACCGCGAGATCGCGCTCGAAACGAGCCCCTCCTCCAACCTGCAGACGGGCACGATTGCGCAGTGGGGCGACGAGATGATCGACCATCCCTTCGACCTGCTCTACCAGCTGGGCTTCAACGTGACCGTCAACACCGACAACCGGCTGATGAGCAACACGTCGCTCAGCCGGGAGCTCTCCCTGCTGGCTGAGACATTCGGGTACGACCTGGCCGACCTCGAAGTCTTCCAGCTCAACGCCGCATCGTCGGCATTCCTTTCGCTGGAGGATCGCGAAGACCTCACCACCCGCATCCTGCAGGGGTTCGGTCGGTCCTGAATGTCGCTCCCCGCCCTGCCCCCTGAGGCGATCCGCCTCGGTGTCGAAGCCGCCGACTGGCAGGCCGCCGTGCGCGCGGCCGGTGCTGCCCTCGCCGCCGCCGGATTCGCCAAGCCCGCCTATGCCGACGAGATGATCCGGATGATCGACGAGCACGGCCCCTACGTGGTGATCGCGCCGGGGCTCGCCCTCGCGCACGCCCGGCCCGGCCCGGAGGTGCTGGCCGACGGGATCGCCGTTGTGACGCTGGCGACGCCGGTCGATTTCGGGCACCCCTACAACGACCCGGTGAGCGTCGTGCTCGCCCTCGCGGTGGACGCCGCCGACGCACACGTTGCGCTCGTCGCGGAGCTGGCGAACCTGTTCAACGACTCGACGGCCATCACCGAGCTGGCGGCCGCGACGTCGGCGGCCGAGGTGCAGCGCATCCTCGGCACGTCGCAGTGAAAGGTTCGCAGCTGTGAAGATCGTGGCCATCTGCGGTGCGGGCATAGGGTCGAGCGCCATCCTCAAGGTCAACGCCGAGCGCGTGCTGGGGCGGCTCGGGATCGAAGCCGACGTGACGGCGGCCCACCTCGCATCCCTGTCAGTCGATGCCGCCGACGCGCAGGTGATCCTCACGAGCCCCGAGTTCGTCGACAAGATCGGCAAGACCAACGCAGACGTGATCGTCGTGCACAACTACTTCGATACGGCCGAACTCACTCAGAAGCTGCAGCAGGCCCTGGGCTAGCGGGCCGTCGCAGGAACGCGGTCAGCACCAAACCGATCGAGCCGAGCACGTTCAGCAGCGGGATGACCGCGAGCAGCAGCAGAAGCAACAGCCCGATGCGGGCTCCCACCCGCACACCCTGCCGCGTTCCCGCGAACCCGTACACCGTTGCCGCGAGCAGGTAGGCCACCGCGCCGATCACGATCTCGGTCACCACGGCCGGGCGGAGCGTCGTCGGCGCCGGGCCGAAAATCACGGTCTGGCTGATGAGCCAGTTGCTGAACGCCGACTCGAGCACAAACCCCGAGATGGCGGCGAGCACGGGCACGCCCGCGCGAAAGTACCGGTGCACGCTGCGCTGGCCGAGGATCACAATGCCGGCCATGAGCGCTGCAAGCAGGCCCAGGATGCCGACGGCAAGGCCGATCCCGGTGGTGTCCCCGGCCCCGGTGGTGGCACGGGTCAGCAGCGTCTCGGCCACAGCGAAGGCCAGGCCGACGAAGCTCGCAATCACCAACTGCGTTCGCGTCATGCAGCCAGTGAATCACGGCGTGTCGACGAGGTCGCGCATTCCGTTCTCCAGCGTGGCGAGCCTCGCCAGCGCATCCGCCCGCCGCTCCGCCGCCGACCCAGAGACGCTCGACACGTCGATGTACACCTTGAGTTTCGGCTCCGTTCCGCTGGGCCGCACGACGACGCGCGAGCCGTCGACGGTGCGGATCCGCAGGATGTCGTTGGGCGGGAACCCGTCGACTCCGGACTCGAAATCGTCGATCGAGGCCACAGCGATCGTTCCGACACTCGTCGGCGGATTCGCGCGAAGCCGCGCCATGATGCGCGGGATCTCGGGAAGGTCGGTGAAGCGCAGCGAGATCTGGGCTGACTCGAAGGCGCCGATCGTGGCGGCCAGTTCTGCCGCGTGATCGTGCAGGCTGAGCCCCTCCGACTTCAGCTCGGATGCGAGCGACAGCAGGTCGACGGCCGCCGAGATGCCGTCCTTGTCGCGCACCACGTCCGGGTCCACCAGGTACCCGAGCGCCTCCTCGAAGCCGAACACCAGGTCGGGTGCACGCGAAATCCACTTGAACCCGGTGAGGGTCTCGACGTGGGCGAGGCCCCGCTCGGCCGCGATCGCCGCAAGCCCCGGGCTGCTCACGATCGAGCAGGCGAGCGTTCCCGAGGAGGCCCGTCGCGCTGCCCGCCAGCCGAGCAGCAGGCCGACCTCGTTTCCGCTCAGCCGGCGCCAGCCGCCGGCATCGGGCAGGCCGACGGCGAGCCGGTCGGCATCCGGGTCGTTGGCGATCACGATCTCCGCGCCCGTCTGCGCGGCACGAGCGAACGCGAGGTCGAGCGCGCCCGGCTCCTCGGGATTCGGGAACGCGACAGTAGGGAAGGCCGCATCCGGTTGCAGCTGTTCACCGACGGTGGCCGGCTCGTCGAAGCCCGCTGCGACGAAAACGCGGCGAGCGGTCTCCCACCCGACGCCGTGCATCGGCGTGTAGACGACGCGCGGCTGCGACCGTGCTGCGCCGACCGCCGCGGTTGCCGCCACATACGCGTCGAGCACGTCCTCTCCCGCCGTCGAATAGTCGCCCGACCGGGGAAGGTCGCGCACATCGCCGGCCGCGACGTCGAGGATGTGCGCGGCGATCTCGCCATCCACCGGGGGAACGATCTGCGAACCCCCATCCCGGTCGCCCAGGTAGACCTTGTAGCCGTTGTCGGCCGCCGGGTTGTGGCTCGCGGTCACCATCACACCGGCGCTCGCGCCCAGGTGCCGCACCGCGAACGCCAGCACCGGCGTCGGCAGCAGTCGTGGCAGAAGCGTCGCGGCGACGCCCGCACCGGCGAAGATCTCCGCCGAATCGAGCGCGAACACCCGGGAGTTCTTTCGCCCGTCATAGCCGATGACGACGGTCGGATGCTCGTGCCGCGACAGCAGGAACGCCGCCAGCCCGGCGGCCGCCTGGGTGACCAGCACCCGGTTCATCCGGTTCGGACCTGCCCCGAGTGCGCCGCGAAGGCCGGCGGTGCCGAACTCGAGCCGGGACCCGAAGCGGTCCCCGAGATCGGCCAGCGCACTCGACGAACCCTGCCGCGGCTGCAGCCAGCAGGGCGTCGAGCTCGGCGCGGGTCTCATCGTCGGGGTCCTGGTCGCGCCAGGCCGCCGCCGCAGCCAGCAGGTCGCGTGTCACAGCAGTTCGACGATCTTCGCGAGGAGCGCGCTGATCACGGGCTCCGCATCCTTGCCGGCCTGGATGACTTCGGCGTGGCTCAGCGGGGTCTTCTGGATGCCCGCCGCCAGATTCGTGATCAGCGACATCCCCAGGATCTCCATGCCGGCCTGCCGGGCTGCGATCGCCTCGAGGGCGGTCGACATACCGACGATGGTGCCGCCGATGGTCTTCGCCATCTGCACCTCCGCCGGGGTCTCGTAGTGCGGCCCGCGAAACTGCACGTACACGCCCTCGTCGAGGCTCGGGTCGACGGTGCGGGCGAGCGCCCGCAGCCGTGCCGAGTAGAGGTCGGTGAGGTCGATGAAGGTAGCGCCCTCGAGGGGGGAGTTCGCCGTGAGATTGATGTGGTCGCTGATGAGCACCGGCGTTCCCGGCATCCACGACTCGCGGATGCCGCCAGCGCCGTTCGTGAGGATCATGGTCGTGGCGCCGGTCGCGGCCGCCGTGCGCACGCTGTGCACGACGCGCCTCACCCCGTGGCCCTCGTAGTAGTGCGTGCGGGCACCGATGACGAGCGCACGCTTGCCGCTCGGCAGCAGGATCGACCGCAGCGTGCCCACGTGGCCGGCCAGTGCGGGCGCGCTGAAACCGATGATCTCGGATGCCGGCACCGACGCCGTAGTCGTGCCGATGAGGTCTGCGGCCTTCGCCCAACCGCTGCCCAGAGTGAGGGCGATGTCGTGCGAGGCCACACCGGTGTGCTCGGCGATCTCGGTCGCCGCCTGCTTCGCGATCTCGAACGGGTCGACCTGCGGATCGTCAAGAACGTTGTCTGTCGTCGTCGGCATCCATCCACTTTAGGGGGTCGCTCACCCCGCGGAGCCGGGCAGTTCGCCGCACCGGGTTTTGCTGGACTCCCACCACAAGGGACAATTGCTGCATGGCCTATGAGTTCGAGCGAAAACAGCGCATCGCGATCGTAGGCGGGGGTCCCGGCGGGTATGAGGCCGCCCTTGCCGGAGCGCAGCTCGGGGCCGAAGTGACCCTCGTGGAGCGCACCGGGGTCGGCGGCTCTGCCGTGCTCACCGACGTCGTTCCGTCGAAGACGCTCATCGCCACCGCAGAGGCGGCCAAGAACATCGGTGAGGCGGCCGACCTGGGCGTGCAGTTCTTCACCCGCGGCGAGAGCGGCCGGCCGGTTCGCCCGGAGGTCACCGTCAACTTCGCCGCCGTCAACGAGCGGCTGCTGCGCCTGGCGCGCCAGCAGTCCGAAGACATGAAGTCGCAGCTCATCAAGGCGGGCGTGCGGATCGTGCAGGGCGAGGGTCGGCTGGATGGCGCCAACCGGGTCGTCGTCTCCACGGGCGCCGGCAGCAAAGGCACCGACTTCGACGAGATCGACGCCGACACCATCGTCATCTCGGTCGGGGCCCGGCCGCGCACCCTCAAGACCGCGATGCCCGACGGGGAACGCATCCTCACCTGGACCCAGCTCTACACGCTCGACCAGGCGCCCGAGCACCTCATCGTCGTCGGTTCGGGTGTCACCGGTGCGGAATTCGCCTCCGCCTACGTCAACCTCGGATCCAAGGTCACCCTCATCTCCAGCCGCGACCAGGTGCTGCCGAACGAAGACGCCGACGCGGCGCGGGTCATCGAAGACGTCTTCACCCGAAGCGGGATGACCGTGCTCTCCAAGTCCCGCGCCGACTCCGTGAAGCGCACGAAGGACGGCGTCGTCGCCACCCTGTCCGACGGGAGCACCGTCGAAGGAAGCCACTGCCTGCTCGCCGTCGGTTCGATCCCCAACACGGCCGGGATCGGCCTCGAGGAGGCGGGCGTGCAGCTCACCGAGAGCGGGCACATCCGCGTCAACCGGGTCGCCCGCACCTCGATGCCGTCGATCTACGCCGCGGGCGACTGCAGCGACTTCCTGCCGCTCGCGTCCGTCGCATCCATGCAGGGGCGCACCGCCGTCTTTCATGCGATGGGGGATGCGGTCAACCCGACCGAGCTGCGCAACATCACGTCGAACATCTTCACCAATCCGGAGATCGCGACGGTCGGCTGGACGCAGAAGCAGATCGAGGACGGCATCGCGCAGGGCGTGATCTACAAGCTTCCGCTCGCGTCGAACCCGCGGGCGAAGATGATGGGCCTGAAGGATGGTTTCGTGAAGCTGTTCGCGCGCACCGGGTCGGGCACCGTGATCGGCGGTGTCATTGTTGCGCCGCGCGCTTCGGAGCTCATCCTCCCGATCGCGCTTGCTGTCGAGCACCGCCTCACCGTCGACCAGCTCGCGCGCGCGTTCTCGGTCTACCCGTCGCTCACGGGCAGCATCACCGACGCCGCTCGCGCCATGCACATCGTCAACTAGCTCTCCCAATTCAGGAGTCCGCTCTCCTAATTCAGGAGGTCAGTGCTCCAACTCGGGTGCGTTTGGGACTGTTGTTGCTGGAGTGTGGGTTGTAGCGACTCCTGGACGCGTCAGGGACATCTCGCTCACAACGGCTCCTGAGTTGCGATAGTGCACGACCTCGTCGCCAGGGCGCAGCCGAGGAGCACGGGTAGGCAGGGTCGTTGCATGGATGCTGCTGCGGAAATTCGGATGCTCGGAAACATCGCGACTCGGAGCCAGCTCGTTGCGCGGGGCGTGAGCGGGGGCGACCTGACGACGGCAGTGCGGCTCGGGGAGATTCGACGAGTTCGGCGGGCGTATTACGCGACACCAGCTGCCACGGTTGACGCAGTCCACGCCGTGAGGGTCGGTGGTCGCCTGGCCGGTCTGAGCGCAGCGCGCAGCTACGGTCTGTGGGCAGGCTTCGAAACGCGGTTGCACGTCTCGCTGCCGGCGAACGCGAGCAGGCTTCGAACCAACCTCGCCCCGAGTGTCGTCGCGTCGCACGAACCGGGCTTTGCCCCGTCCCTCACCCCCGACACGGGCCGCCGCGAAGTCGTACTGCATTGGCCTGCGGAGCGCTCGACGAATGGGGAATGCTGGCGATCTTCGATTCCGGAGACCCTGGCTCAGGTCGCGTCGTGGTGCGATCGCGAGACCGCCGTCGCGTGCCTGGACACAGCGCGCACAGCCTTCGGACTGGGTGTCGCTGAGATCGAGAGGGCACTTGCGGGTACCGCGGCGCAGGCTCGGATGCTTGCCAGCCGCTCAAGTCCGGGGAGCGACTCGGGACCCGAGTCTGTTGTGCGGCAGAGACTGCTTGCTCTGAGCATTGATGTCGCCCAGCAGGTGAGGTTCGAGGGTGTCGGGTTCGTCGACATGCAGGTCAAGGGCACGAATATCCTCATCGAGATCGATGGGAGGAGCTACCACAGCGACCCTGTGACGTTCGAAAATGACCGGCGCCGCCGAAATGAGTTGGTGCAGCGAGGGTACGTGGTGCTTCAGTTCAGCTTCAAGCAGGTGTTCGAGGAGTGGGCCTGGTGCGAGTCCATGATTCTTGGCGCTCTCTCTCAATTCAGGAGCGGCCGGTAGCCTCGGCGTGAAAGCGGGCAACATGCACCGCTCCTGCATCCATGGCCAACTCCCGTCACACAACCTCCTGAATTGAGAGGAGATCTCCTGAGTTGGGAGAGGGGTTAGTCGGCGATGTTGAGCAGCACGTGTCCCGACGAGACGGTGCCGCCGACCGTCGCGGCCAGGCTGTTGATCGTGCCGTCCTTGTGGGCGGTGATCGGCTGCTCCATCTTCATCGCCTCGAGCACGACCACGAGGTCGCCCTTGACCACCTTGTCGCCGTCCTTCACCGCGATCTTCACGACCGTCGCCTGCATGGGCGCCTTGACGCTGTCGCCGGTGGCGCTGCTCACCGCCCCGCTGGCGCGACGCTTCGGCGCGGCGACGTTGGCGAGCGAACCGGATGCCGGCAGCAGCTTGGTCGGCAGCGACACGGACACGCGCTTGCCCTCGACCTCGACGACGACCTTGTGCCGGGCCGAGGTGCCCGACGAGTCGTATTCGCGCTCGCCCGACCACGGCTCGATGTCGTTGACGAAGTCGGTCTCGATCCAGCGGGTGTAGATCGAGAAGGGCGACGAGGTGAACGCCGGGTCGCGCACGATCTTGCGGTGGAACGGCAGCACGGTGGGCAGCCCGGTGACCTCGAACTCGTCGAGTGCGCGGCGCGACCGCTCGAGTGCGTCCTCACGGGATGACCCGGTGACGATGAGCTTGGCGAGCAGCGAGTCGAAGGCGCCGGTGATGACGTCGCCGGTCGTGACTCCGCTGTCGACGCGCACTCCGGGGCCGCCGGGCAGGCGCAGGGTGTTGACGGGCCCGGGGGACGGCAGGAAGCCGAGCCCGGCATCCTCGCCGTTGATTCGGAATTCGAAGGAGTGCCCGTGCGGCTTCGGGTCGTCGTACTCGAGCACGCCGCCCTCGGCGATGCGGAACTGCTCGCGAACGAGGTCGATGCCGGTGACTTCTTCGGAGACCGGATGCTCGACCTGCAGCCGCGTGTTGACCTCGAGGAACGAGATGGTGCCGTCTTTGGCCGACCAGGAACTCGCAGGTGCCGGCGCCGACGTAGCCGACCTCTTTCAGGATGGCCTTCGATGAGGTGTAGAGCAACAGGTTCTGCTCGTCGGAGAGGAACGGCGCGGGCGCCTCTTCGACGAGCTTCTGGTGCCGGCGCTGCAGCGAGCAGTCGCGCGTGGAGATGACGACGACGTTGCCGTGCGAGTCGGCCAGGCACTGGGTTTCGACGTGGCGCGGCTCGTCGAGGTATTTCTCGACGAAGCACTCGCCGCGTCCGAAGGCGGCGATGGCTTCGCGGGTCGCCGATTCGAACAGCTCGGGGATCTCTTCGCGGGTGCGGGCGACCTTGAGGCCGCGACCGCCGCCGCCGAAGGCGGCCTTGATGGCGACGGGCAGGCCGTAGATGTCGACGAAGTCGAGCACCTCTTCGGCGCCCGGACACCGGATTCAGCGTGCCGGGGGCGAGCGGCGCTCCCACCTTCTCGGCGATGTGCCGCGCGGAGACCTTGTCTCCGAGCTTCTCGATGGCGTCGGGGGATGGGCCGATCCAGATGATGCCGGCGTCGATGACGGCCTGCGCGAACTGCGGCGTTCTCGGCCAGGAAGCCGTACCCCGGGTGGATGGCGTTGGCGCCGGACCGGCGCGCGACCGACAGGATCTTGTCGATGACGAGGTAGGTCTCGGCGCGACGTGGTGCCTTCGAGCGCGTACGCCTCGTCGGCGAGTTTGACGTGCCGGGCGTCCCGGTCCTGGTCGGCGTAGACGGCGACGGAGGCGATGCCGCTGTCGCGGGCGGCACGGATGACGCGCACCGCGATCTCTCCGCGATTGGCAATGAGGACCTTGGTGATGCGGGGCATAATCATCCAGCCTATTGGGGTTCGCGGGGGTCGCTTTTGGCGGGACCTCACAAAAAGGCTGAGTTCCCTCTGCCGATGCCTACAACGAACGGTTCCAGAGGTCGGTCCACGTCACGCCGAATTCGAGCAGAAGCTCGCGCACGAGGGCGAGTGAGAGGCCGACGACGGCGTGCGGGTCGCCGCGTACTTCGCTGATGAAGGCGCCCCCGAGACTGTCGATGGTGAAGGCGCCCGCGACTTCGAGCGGCTCGCCGGTGGCGATGTACGCGTCGATCTCGGCGTCGGTGATGGATGCCGCGAAACGTACGGCCGCGGTGGAGACGCCGCCGCGCGCCTCGACGCGCTCGGGCACCGATGAGGCGCGGTGGTCGATGAGCCAGTGGCCCGAGTGCAGCAGGCCCTCGCGTCCGCGCTGGGCCTGCCAGCGTTCGCGGGCGACGTCGGGCAGGTGCGGTTTGCCGTAGGCGACGCCGTCGAGTTCGAACGCGGAGTCCCCGCCGAGGATGAATCCGTCGATGGGTTCGCCGTCGACCAGGCGCCCGACGACGGCTTCGGCTTTGAGGCGGGCCAGCAGCAGCACCATGTCGGGCGCGGTGAGCGGGCCTGCCGCCGCCACGGCGGCTTCCTCGTCCACTCCGCTCGACAGCAGCACCGGCTCGATGCCGGCCGCGCGCAGGGTGGCCAGCCGGGCGGGCGAGGTCGACGCGAGGTAGAGGCGCACTGTGCTCCTAGGCTTGGATCGTGGTGAACTCGAACGGCGATGATGCGCTGGGTATGGAACTCGATCTCGAGGTTACCAATGTCGCGCACGGCGGCATCTCGGTCGCGCGGCACGACGGCCGGGTCGTCTTCGTGTCGGATGCGATTCCGGGCGAGACGGTGCGAGCCCGGGTGACGGAGGCGTCGAAGAAGTCGTTCTGGCGCGCCGACACGGTGTCGGTGCTGGCCGCGAGCGAGTTTCGTCAGCCGCACATCTGGTCGGCCGCGAGTATCGATCGCGCGCCGGAGGATCGCGCGGGCGGCGCCGAGTTCGGCCACATCCGCATCGATCACCAGCGCGAGCTGAAGCGCCGGGTGCTTGTGGATGCTCTGTCGCGCATGGCGGGCCTGAGCAGCGACGTCGAGGTGGAGGCCATTCCGGGCAGCGCGGACGGCACGGGCTGGCGCACCCGCGTGCGCCTGCAGGTCGACGCCGATGGGCGGCCCGGCCCTTATGCGGCGCGCTCGCACCGGGTCATCGCGGTCGACGACCTGCCCCTGGCGACCGCGGCTGTGCAGCGTGCAGCCCCGCTGGGGCAGCGGTTTGCCGGAGTGGAGCATGTCGACGTGCTCGAACCGTCGACGGGGACGGCGCGTCTCATCGTGGGGCGGCAGAAGCCGACGGTGATTCGCGAGAGGGTGGGCGACCGTGAGTTCCGGGTCGACGACGGCGGGTTCTGGCAGGTTCACCGGGCGGCGGCTGAATCTCTGACGAGCGCGGTTCAGGATGCGGTGGACGACGCCCTCTTCGATCCGCGGGCCAGGAATCTCGACCTCTATGGCGGGGTGGGCCTGTTCGCGGCGGCGATCGGTGACCGCTTCGGGTCGACGACGCGGATTACGAGTGTCGAGAGCGATCCCCGTGCCACCGAGCACGCGGGCGAGAACCTGGCGGACTGGCTGGGGGCGCACGCCGAGACCGCGCGGGTGGAGCGCTGGATTGCGCGGCTGGCGTCATCCGGTGACCGTCTTTCCGGCGCGACCGTCGTGCTCGACCCCCCGCGGTCGGGTGCGGGGAGGGACGTCGTGGATGCGCTGGCGACCCTGGGTGCGGCGCAACTGGTGTATGTGGCGTGCGACCCGGTGGCTCTGGCGCGCGACATCGGCCTGTTCGCCCAGCGCGGGTACGAGCTGGCCCACCTGCGCGCGTTCGACCTCTTCCCCAACACGCACCACGTCGAGGCGGTCGCGCGACTGGTGCGAGCGTAAGCCCCATTTGCAGCATTGGTGCCGACTCTCTCGGTCAAGTTCCCGCGCCTTTGAGCGCAATCCCGTTACCATGGGTTTGGCATTGACTGGCGCCCCCAAAGGGTAGACGGGATCGATCATGGTGCAGGCAACGTTGCACGAGACAGACGCTTTGGTACGACCGAGCGGTGTTCGGGTTGCGGTCGTCGACGACCACGAGTCCGTGCGGCTGGGTCTGAAGGCCGCGTTCCTCGACGACGGGTACGACTTCGTGCTGGCGGCCGCCACGGTCGACGACCTGCTTTCCGGGCTCGAGGGACGCGAGGTCGACGTGGTCGTGCTCGACCTGTCGCTCGGCGACGGCTCGACGGTGACCGACAACGTGAAGCGTGTGCAGGGCATCGGCGCTGCAGTGCTGGTGCACAGCATCGCCGACCGGGTGGCGAGCGTTCGTGAGGCGCTCGCCGCGGGGGCGGCGGGAGTCATCCCCAAGTCGTCCGCCACCAAGACGGTGCTGCAGGCCGCCGCTACTGTTGCTCGCGGCGAGGTTTTGAACAACCTCGAGTGGGCGACCGCAATCGACGCCGACCGCGACTTCTCGAAGGCTCAGCTCGGACGCCGCGAGCGCGAGATCCTGCACCTCTACGCGTCGGGCCTGCCTCTGAAGCTGGCTGCGGAGCAGCTGGGCATCGGCTACTCGACCGCGCGCGAGTACCTCGACCGGATTCGCATCAAGTATGTCGAGGTCGGTCGTCCCGCGCCCACCAAGGTCGATCTTCTTCGTCGTGCCGTCGAGGACGGCATTCTCCCCGGACTGGATCCGGATGGCGGGGATGCCCTCTAGCCCCGCGCCTCGGATCGCGCCGGCGCCGAAGCAGGCGCGGAATCCGGTCAGCCGCAAGCAGGTCGAGATCGTGCTGTCGCGCTCTGTGGCGGCGGGCAGCCTGGTGTTCGCCGCGCAGACCGTCAGCCCGCTGCTTTCGCAGTACCGCGAGGCCGACATGGTGTGGATCCTGCTGGCGAGCGTGGCGATCGTCGCGAGCCTGCTCATCGCGCTGCTGTGTTCGATCGCCGTGCGCTTCGTTCGGGCGTCGGCCGGCCTGGTTGCGCTGGTGTTCGTGCTCGCGCTGATCTCGTGGCCGTTCGTTGTGGTCACTCCGCATTCGCCGACCGACAACCACTGGCTCTACTACCTGCTCACGGTCGGCACCTCGACGGCCGCGATCGCGTTCCCGACCCGGTGGGCGGCGACCTACCTGTTCGTCGTGCCGTCGGTGTACGGCATCGTGCGCATGACCCCGCCGGGCGGCGCTGAGCCGATCCCGGCGGCGATCCTCGACTCGGTCTACTCGATCATCCTGGGCGGCGCGGTGGTCGTGCTCATCACGATGCTGCGCCAGACGGCGACGAACGTCGATATCGCCCAGAGCGCGGCCCTGGAACGCTACGGCCACGCGGTTCGCCACCATGCCACGGAGGTGGAGCGCGTGCAGGTCGACTCGATCGTGCACGACAGCGTGCTCACCACCCTGCTCTCGGCGGCGCGCGCGTACACCCCGGAGGCGAAGGCCCTGGCGGCGGTGATGGCCGGCAACGCGATCGGCTACCTGCATGACGCCGCCCTGGTGCAGCCCGATGACGGCTCGACCGTGCGGCTGCGCGCGGTCGCCCAGCGGATCACGGATGCGGCGGCGGGCCTGTCGCGTCCGTTCCAGGTGCGAGCGACGGATGTCGGGCCCCGGTCGATCCCGTCGGCCGCCGGTGAGGCGATCGTGTCGGCCGCGACCCAGGCGATGGTCAACAGCGTGCAGCACGCGGGGGAGTCGACCCGGGTCAAGCGCTGGGTGGCGATCCGCGGCATGCGGCCGGGCGGCATCCATGTCGAGGTCGGCGACAGCGGTGCCGGTTTCGACTCGAGCACCATCCCGACGGAGCGCCTGGGAGTTCGCGTGTCGATCGTCGAACGCGTGGCGAATGCGGGCGGGCTGGCCAAGGTCGTGTCGGCCCCGCACAAGGGCACGACGGTGACGGTGTCGTGGCCGGCGCCGAAGTCGGCGGCCCAGCCCATCCCCGGCGCCGACATCGACCTGCTGGTGCCCGAGCGGGGGTCGAAGTCGTGAACATCGGCGTTCCCCGCTACCTCATCGTGGGCATGGCGGGCCTGTTTTCGGCCTACCACCTGATCCTCGCCGCGTATTCGCTGACCCAGCACATCCCGTTCGCCGACGGTCCGATCTTCGTCGCGATGGCGATCTACGGCGCCGCATCCATCCTCAGCCTTGTTCCGTTCGGGCCGACCCGTATGCCGATCTGGATGGCCTCGGTCAACCTCGCGGTCGTGATCGCGCTGCCGATCCTGGTGACGTCGGAGCTGGACCCGACGAAGCACAACGGGTACGGCACGTGGTACGTGGCCGCCGTGGGCACGCTCATGACGATCACCTCGACGCGGCGTCGGCACACGTTCGCCTGGATCGGGGTCGGCGTGCTCGTGGTGCAGACCGTGGTCTGGTCTGGCGGTCTCGGCGACCTGGGCGCCATCGGCGTGGTCGGCAGCGTGGTGTGGGTCGGTGTCTCGCACGTGGTGAGCAACGGTGTGGCGAAGGCCACACGCGACGGCCAGCGGTTCGCGCGCGCCGAGCGTGAGGCGACCGACTGGCAGGCGGCGCAGGAGGCTCACGTGTTCGAGCGCCAGTTCCGGCTCGACCAGACGAGCATGATGGCGCTCGACATGCTGCGAACGGTGCAGGCGACGGGCGGCGAGTTGTCGGAGGAGCAGCGGCTGGAGTGCCTGCATCTCGAGGGCGCGATCCGCGACGAGATTCGCGGCCGCAAGTTGCTCAACGATGCCGTGCGCGAGCAGGTCATGCGGGCCCGGCGGCGTGGCGCTACCGTGACGCTGCTCGACGAGGGCGGTATCGATGATCTCTCGGACGAGGATCTCGACCGAGTGCTCAACCGCCTGGCGACCGCCCTGGGTGGTACTGACGCCGACAAGGTCATCGCACGCACGGTGCCGGAGGGTTCGGATGTCGCGGTGACCGTTGTGGGTTTGCGCACGGTCGGCGACGGCAGCGCGAGCGCTCTCGGCCAGGAGGCGCTCGAGGACGACGAGGTCGACCTCTGGCTGGAGATTCCCCGCTCGGTGGCCGACGTCTCGCCGACCCTGGACCAGTCGGCGACGCGCAAACGGCGAATGCAGTAAACGGCGAATGCACCAAAGGGCGAAACGGCCGCCCGGCGAAGCCGAGGACCGTTTCGAAGACCCGGGTCAGGGCGACAACCCGAATATCGCCCTGACCCGCCCCCAAGCCATTGGCCCGCTTACCCTAGTCGGCCGATGGTCTGGTGGTGTAACTCATAGAGAGACACCTAGCACGTTTAATAATGCCGGTAGACGACCCCGTTGCAAAGTCGTCATTTAGGGGGACACGTGGGGGACATTTTTGCGCTCGACCCCTCGATTTTCGGCCTGTTTACTGGCTTTTTTGAGGTTTTCGAGTGCGGATATCGGGGTACATTCGGCCCTTAACAGACCATTCCGTCTGCCCGACGGGAGTAGAACGACCTGTTCCGAAGCGGAGCGCAACGGATTTCGTTGTCAAACATCAAACGTTCGTCGAATTCGGTCGGTTTCGACGAGCAGCACGCGCTCAGCCGTTGAAGCTGCGCCACGCTCCGACGCCCGACTGGATCGGCGCACGCACCCCGCGCTGGGAGCGCGCCCAGGCGCTCGGCACGGCATTCTGGCGGCGTCCCTGTTCGGCGGCGAGCTCTTCGAGCACGCCGGCGAGCACGGCGGTGATCGCTGCCACGTCGGCGGGGGTCGGGGCTGCCCGAGATGACGGCGAGGTCGGCTTCGACGGTGTCGTCGGTGTCGTCGCTCACAGCGGGATGTTCCCGTGCTTCTTGGGCGGCTGCACCGCTCGCTTGGTGCGCAGGGCACGCAGGCCCTTGATGACGACGACGCGGGTGGCGGCGGGCTCGATGACCCCGTCGAGTTCGCCGCGTTCCGCGGCCAGGAACGGCGACGCCACGTTGTAGGTGTACTCGTTGGCCAGCCGGGTTCGCACGGCGGCGACATCCTCGCCGGCGGCTTCCGCATCCTTGATCTCGGTGCGGTAGAGGATGTTGACGGCGCCCTGGCCGCCCATGACGGCGATCTCGGCGGTGGGCCATGCGTAGTTGAGGTCGGCGCCGAGCTGCTTGGAGCCCATGACGATGTAAGCCCCGCCGTAGGCCTTGCGGGTGATGACGGTCAGAAGCGGAACGGTGGCCTCGGCGTAGGCGTACAGCAGCTTGGCGCCGCGGCGGATGACGCCGGTCCACTCCTGGTCGGTGCCGGGCAGGTAGCCGGGCACGTCCACGAGCGTCAGGATCGGGATGGAGAACGCGTCGCAGAAGCGCACGAACCGCGACGCCTTCTCGCCGGCGTCGATGTTGAGGGTTCCGGCCATGGAGTTGGGCTGGTTGGCGATGATGCCGACCGAGCGGCCCTCGACGCGCCCGAAGCCGATGACGATGTTCGGCGCGAACAGCGGCTGCACCTCGAGGAAGTCCTCGTTGTCGACGATGTGCTCGATGACGACTTTGACGTCGTAGGGCTGGTTGGGGGAGTCGGGGATGATCGTGTTGAGTCGACGGTCTTCGTCGGTGATCTCGAGCGTGACCTGGCTCTCGTAGACGGGCAGCTCGGCGAGGTTGTTGTCGGGCAGGAAGCTGAGCAGCGTGCGCGCGTAGTCGAGCGCGTCGTCCTCGTCGCTGGCGAGGTAGTGCGAGACGCCGGAGATGGAGTTGTGGGTGAGCGCGCCGCCCAGCTCTTCCATTCCGACGTCCTCGCCGGTGACCGTCTTGATGACGTCGGGCCCGGTGACGAACATCTGGCTGGACTTGTCGACCATGATCACGAAGTCGGTGAGCGCGGGCGAGTACACGGCACCACCGGCGGCCGGGCCCATGATGATCGAGATCTGCGGGATGACGCCGGATGCCTGCGTGTTGCGGCGGAAGATCTCGCCGTATTTGCCGAGCGCGACGACGCCCTCCTGGATGCGTGCGCCGCCCGAGTCGAGCATGCCGATGATCGGCACGCCGGTCTTGAGCGCGAGATCCATGACCTTGATGATCTTTTCGCCCGCGACCTCGCCCAGCGAGCCGCCGAAGATGGTGAAGTCCTGGCTGTAGACGGCGACCTGACGACCGTGGATGGTGCCCGTGCCGGTGACGACCGCGTCACCGTACGGCCGGTGCTTCTCCATGCCGAACGCGTGGGTGCGGTGTCGCACGAATTCGTCGAGCTCGACGAACGACCCGTCGTCGAGAAGCGTCGCGATGCGCTCGCGCGCGGTCTTCTTGCCCTTCTTGTGCTGCTTCTCGATCGCAGCGTCACCGCTGGCGGTGACGGCCTCGTGGTAGCGCACTTTCAGGTCGGCGAGCTTGCCCGCCGTCGTGTACATGGCGTCCGTGGCGGCGGTCTTCGGGGACGCAAGCGTCGCGTCGGGAGTTTTCTCGGGGGTCACTCGAGTCAGCCTACCCAACAGTGCCAGCCCCAACCCGTTGTGGGATTCTGACAAATTTCACCGGCCGAGATTGCGCGCTGCCAATCCTTTGCGCGTTGGTCGCACGCCGTTCACCCGCCGGTGGCCCGCCTGTCGGGCGGCCTTCCTACCGTGGAAAGCCTCTACGAAGGGCGGGTGCGGTGAGCGTTGTCGCTGTGATTCCCGCCCGCGGGGGCTCGAAGGGCGTTGCGGGCAAGAACCTGCGACGCATCGCCGGGCGGTCCCTGGTCGCCCGTGCGGTGGATGCGGCCCGCGCCGCGGCGAGCATCGACCGGGTTTTCGTGAGCACCGACGACCCGGCAATCGCCCGCGAGGCGCTGCACGCCGGCGCCGAGGTCATCGAGCGCCCGGCCGACATCGCCGGCGACACTGCGAGCTCCGAGGCGGCCGTGCTGCACGCTCTCGCGAGCCTCGACTTCGAGCCCGCCGTCGTGGCATTCCTGCAGGCGACCTCACCCTTCATCGACCCCCACGACCTCGACAGCGCGGTTGGTCGGGTGCTGGCGGGCGGCGAGGATGTCGTCTTCGCCGCCGTCGAAACCCACGCGTTCCTGTGGTCGCCGACCCCGCACGGGATGGTGGGGGTGAACCACGATGCCGCGGTGCGACCGCGCCGACAGGACCGCGATGCGCAGTTCCAGGAGACGGGCGCGTTCTACGTGATGCGCACCAGCGGTTTCCGGAGTGGCGGCCACCGCTTCTTCGGCAGGGTGGGCATCGCAGGAGGTCGACCCGGCACGGGCTCTCGAGATCGACACGCTGCGCGAACTCGAGGTCGCCGGTCTTCTCGCCTCGCTGTTCGCCGGCGGTGTCGACGTCGACGTCGATGCGCTCGTCACCGACTTCGACGGCGTGCACACCGACGACACCGTGCAGGTCGACTCGGACGGTCGCGAGCTCGTCACGGTGAGCCGCGCCGACGGTGCCGGCGTCGCTGCGCTGACCCGGGCCGGCATCCCGGTTCTCATCCTCTCCAGCGAGACGAACGCGGTCGTCGCCGCCCGCGGTCGCAAGCTCGGCATCGAGGTGGTGCACGGGGTGCGCGACAAGGGCGCCGCCATCACCGCGTGGGCCGCGGAGTCGGGGTACGACCTCGCCCGCGTCGCCTACCTCGGCAACGACACCAACGACCTGCCGGCGATGGCCCTGGTCGGTCATCCGGTCGCCGTCGCGGATGCCCACCCGCGCGTGCGTGCGGCCGCCCGGCTGGTGCTGGGCCGGCGCGGCGGCGCAGGCGCCGTGCGGGAACTCGCCGACATCATCCTCAGCTCAGCGTCGAGCGACACCGCACCTTCCCCCGTGCCAGCCGAACAACAGATAGGGAGTGAGCAGCCATGGCAGTTTCAATTGGCGGAGTAGCGATTGGTGAGAACGAGCCGGTCTACGTCATCGCGGAGATCGGACTCAATCACAACGGCGACGTCGAACTCGCCAAGCGCCTTATCGATGTCGCCGCGGATGCGGGGGCACAGGCGGTCAAGTTCCAGAAGCGCACGCCGGCCATCTCGACGCCCGAGCACATGAAGAACACCCCGCGCGAGACGCCCTGGGGCACCATGACCTACCTGGAGTACCGCTACCGGGTCGAGTTCGACCGCGAGCAGTACATCGAGATCGGCGACTACGCGACCCTTCGCGGCCTGAGCTGGTTCGCTTCGCCGTGGGACGAGGTGGCGGTCGACTTTCTCGAGGACCTCCAGGTCGTCGCCCACAAGGTCGCATCCGCGTCGGTGACCGACATCGCACTGCTCGAGGCTCTCGCCGCCACGGGCAAGCCGATCATCCTCTCCACCGGGATGTCGACGCTCGAGCAGATCGACCGGGCGGTCGAGGTGCTCGGCACCGACAACCTGGTGATCCTGCACGCCACCTCCACCTACCCGCTGCCGCCCGAGGAGGCGAACCTGCGCATGATCACGTCGCTGCGCGAGCGCTACCGGGGTGTGCCGGTCGGGTACTCGGGCCACGAGCGCGGCCTGCAGATCTCCCTCGGCGCCGTCGCGCTCGGTGCCGTCGCCGTGGAGCGCCACATCACGCTCGATCGCACCATGTGGGGGTCGGATCACGCCGCCTCGCTCGAGCCGGTCGGCTTCGATCACCTCGTGCGCGACATCCGGGTGCTCGGTGAAGCGATGGGCGACGGCGTCAAGCGCATCTACCCGGGCGAACTCGCACCGCTCGCCAAGCTGCGCAGAACCCCCGCGTGACGGCACCCGGTTCTCGTCTGACGATTCTCGGCGTCGCCGACTCCGACTCGTACGTCAAGTGGGGTGCGGCAACGCTGGCGCGTGCGCCGCAGCACTGGGACACACGGTTCGTCGTGCTCGACAACCCGTTCGTGCCGACCGCCTCACAGCGGGCCGCGGCAGTGGATGGGCTGCTCGACTCCGATCCCGAGGTGGTGTCGCTCGACCGGCTCGCCGCGATGGTGGCGAGTGAGAAACCGGATGTGGTGTTCCTCTCGCTCCGCGGTCCGCTTGATCCGGGTGGCGCTGCGCGCGGTGCTCGCTGTCGGAGGGCCGCGGCCGGTTGTGGTCTCGGGGCTGCCCGGCATCTCGATCCCGGCGACGCGCAAGGCGCTCACGTTCCGGTCGCAGGTCGACCTGATCCTGCTGCACAGCAAACACGAGTTGCGGGACTTTCCGGAGGTGGCGCAGAAGCTCGGCATCGAGCAGTCGTTCGCTCTCGCGACGCTGCCGTTCTTCGCGACCACCGCGGTGTCGACCCGTCCGCGCGACGAGATGGTCTTCGCTGCGCAGGCCAAGGTGCCGCGACTGAAGCATGAACGCCTGTCGATCGTGAACTGGCTCGCGGACTGCGCGCGGGCGCATCCCGACCTGCGGGTGGTCATCAAGCTGCGCGCGGTCGGTGATGAGAAGCAGACGCACGCGGAGGAGTTTCCCTACGACCGGCTGCTGCTCGAGCTCGATTCGGTGCCGGCGAACCTGGTCGCAGAGTCCGGTTCGATGGGTTCGCACCTCGCGAACGCGGTTGGCCTGGTCACGGTGAGTTCGACGGCCCTCCTCGAGGCTGCGGCGATCGGGGTGCCCGGCCTCGCCCTGGACGACTTCGGGGTGAGCCAGGGGCTCATCAACACCGTGTTCGAGGGCAGCAACCTGCTGGGGCCGTCGTCCGACCTGGTCGCGGGCCGGTTCCGGATGCCGGACCCGGGCTGGCTCGACGACAACTACTTCCACGACCCGTCGGATGACGACTGGGTGCAGAAGATCGAGGGGCTGGTCGCCTCCAGCAGGGTCTCGCCGCTGCCCCTGCGCAGGCTGCGCTACGGACGTACCGGCGGCCGGCTCCGCCACGTGTGGGACCGCAAGCGCGCCCTCGGATCGCTCGACCGCTCGGCGGCGGGCTACGTGGCGCTGGCGATCGGCTATCCGGTGCGCGCCGTGACTATGACTGCTCGCCGAGGGCGCGGGTTCTACCGCGCCCTGCGGCGAGGCGTCGCTGCAGACCCCACCGAGTGACACCCAGCATCGCCTCCACGACGATCGAGGAGCTCATCTTGGACCGGCCCGCTTCGCGCTCGCGGAACACGATGGGCACCTCGACGATCGAGTAGCCGGCGTCGAACACGCGAACGGCCATCTCGATCTGGAACGAGTATCCGTGCGAGTGGATGTTCGGCGGCGATGGCCTTCACGATCTCGATCGGATAGGCACGGTAGCCCGCCGTGATGTCGTGGGTGGGCATCCGCAGCGCGAGCCGCGCGTAGGTATTGGCGGCGCGGCTGAGCAGAAGTCGCGATCGGGGCCAGTTCACAACGGCGCCGCCCGCGATCCAGCGCGAGCCGATGACGAGTCCCGGCTTCGGAACGCCCGTCAGCGCATCGAGCATCTGCGGCAGCGTTTCCGCCGGGTGGGAGCCGTCCGCGTCCATCTCGACCACGACGTCGTAGCCGGCGTTCGCCGCCCACTCGAATCCGGCGAGGTAGGCGCGGCCGAGTCCCTCGCGGTCGGCCCGGTGAAGAACGGAGACCCGCGGATGGTCGGCGGCGAGCGCGTCCGCGAGGTCGCCCGTTCCGTCGGGGCTCCGGTCGTCGACGATGAGCAGGTGCACGCCCGGCACGGTGTCGAGAAGGTGCCCCGCGACCTTCGCGAGACTGTCGATCTCGTTGAACGTCGGCATGATGACCAGCACCCGGCCCCACCCGCTGCTCGACTCGTCCCGAACCCCGCGTGCCATGAATTCAACTTACCGGGCAATCGCGCTCGGTTAGGCTTCTGCCGTGGAGCTTCCGAGAACGGAACGCCGGGTGCCGATGCTTCGCGTCATGGCATCGGCCGGGTCGACCAACGACGTGCTCTCCGAGCTGCTTGCGGCGGGCGACGAGCCCGCCTACAGCACGGTGCTGACCCTCGACCAGACCGGCGGACGCGGCCGACTGGGGCGCACCTGGACGGCTCCCAAAGACAAGACCGTCGCCCTGTCGGTGCTGGTGAGACCGCGCGACCCCGCGCGCTTCCCGCTCGGCTGGGTGCCGCTGCTCGCGGGCGCGGCCATGTCGTCGTCGATCGACGCGCTGGTCGGCGGGGGACGAACCGGCCTCAAGTGGCCGAACGACGTGCAGGTCGACGGGTTGAAGGTGTGCGGTATCCTCGCGGAGCTGTCGCCGTCGGCGCAGGCGGTCGTCGTCGGCACCGGGGTCAACCTCACCCTCGATCGCGGCGAGCTTCCCGTCTCCACGGCGACGTCACTCGCCCTGGCCGGTGTTGCGACGCGAGGGGATGAGCTCGTCGACACGGTGGTGGGCCGCTATCTCGAGACGTTCCAGGAGCTTCTCGAGCGCCTCGAAGGCGCCGACGGCGACGCACGCGGCAGCGGCATCCACCGCGTCGTGTCGGAGTGGTGCCGCACCATCGGGCGAGACGTCAGAGTTGAGCTGCCGGGCGGGGACGACACCTTCGGGGTCGCCGTGGGCCTCGACGAATCCGGTCGGCTGCTGGTGCGCACGGCGGGACACGGTGACATTGTGGCCGTCGCTGCGGGGGATGTGACTCACCTGAGGTATGAATAGGCGGTATGGATAGCGCACGGCGGCACCTGTGAGCGAGGCGCCGGAGCCGATCGGCAAGGCGGGCGCCGAGAGCGTCGTGGCCCGGCTGCGACCGCACGGGCGCGCGCTGTTCTGGCCGACCGTGGCCCTCGTCGCGACGACGGCCGCGACCGCGTATTTCTTCGGTCGTTTTCCGCAGAAGTGGGAGAACCTCGCCCTGCTGGGTGCGGCGGCTCTCGCGGCTCTCCTGCTCTTCCTTGTGCCGCTGGTGCGCTGGCTGTCGAACAACTACACGATTACGACGAGGCGCATCATCCTTCGCAGCGGATTCTTCGTGCGGGTGCGCCAGGAGCTCATGCACAGCCGCGGGTACGACGTCACCGTGCGCAAGACGGGCCTGCAGTCGGTGTTCGGCAGCGGCACGGTGCAGATCAACACGGGGCTGGAGCATCCGGTGGTGCTGCGCGACGTGCCGTCGGCAGACCTCGTGCAGGCGGCCCTGCACGACCTGATGGAGGCGAACCAGTCGGTGGTGGCCGCACACCGCCAGCACGACGCCGCGCGAGCCCCCGACGAGACCACGGCGTGGGGCACCCGCGAGCTTAACCTCGCGTCTTCCTGCGCTTCACCTGGCCCCGATATGGTGCTCCCGACGCCACCGGAGGCAATGTGAAGATTTCGGTTATCGGATGCGGGTACCTGGGCGCCGTTCACGCGGCGAGCATGGCCAAACTGGGGCATGAGGTCGTCGGAATCGACGTCGACGAGGCGAAGATCGAGGCCCTCGCCGCCGGTCGACCGCCGTTCTTCGAACCCGGACTGGCGTCGACGCTCGCGTCGGCCAGGAAGCGTGGCCACCTCACCTTCAGCACCGATATCGCCGACGCGGCGGGTGCCACCGTGCACTTCATCGCGGTGGGCACCCCGCAGCGTGCCGGCAGCGATGCCGCGGACCTGCGGTTCGTTGATGCGGCGTTCGCGGCCCTCCTGCCGCACGTGCGGCCCGGCGACCTGGTGGTCGGCAAATCGACGGTTCCGCTCGGCACCGCCGCCCGCCTCGACACTGTCGTCCGCACCGGAGCACCCGGCGCGACACTCGCGTGGAACCCGGAGTTCCTGCGCGAAGGCTTCGCGGTGAAAGACACCGTCGCGCCTGATCGCCTCGTCTACGGAGTCGCTCCCGGCGACGATGGGGCGCGTGCGGTGGCGTTGCTCGACGAGGTCTACGCCGACGCGCTCAGCCGCAGGACGCCCAGGCTGGTCGTGGATTTCGCGACCGCCGAGCTCGTGAAGGTCGCGGCGAACGCGTTCCTCGCGACCAAGATCTCGTTCATCAACGCCATGGCCGAGGTCGCGGAGGCGACGGGGGCGGATGTGACCCAGCTGGCCGACGCCCTCGGCCACGATCGACGGATCGGCCGGCGCTTTCTCAACGCAGGCCTCGGATTCGGCGGCGGATGCCTGCCGAAGGACATCCGGGCCTTCCGCGCACGCGCCGACGAACTCGGCGTCGGATCGAGCGTGGCGTTCCTGGGCGAGGTGGACGCCATCAACCTGCGTCGCCGCGAGCGGATGGTCGACCTGGTTCGGGATTCGCTGGGCGGGGGTCTCGCCGGCGCGACTGTCGCGATCCTGGGGCTCGCATTCAAGCCGAAGTCGGACGACGTCCGGGATGCGCCCGCGCTGACCGTCGCGGCGCGGCTGCTCGCGGAGGGAGCGACGGTCGTCGCAACCGATCCCCAGGCGATCGAGACGGCGCGCCGGGTGCTGCCCGGCATCCGCTACGTCGAGACGCCGCAGGAGGCCGTGGCGGGCGCGGACGCCGTTCTGCTGCTCACGGAGTGGAAGGAATACCGCGCGCTGACCCCGGACGACCTGGCCGGCGCGGCCGGACGAGTGCTGCTCGACGGCCGCAACTGCATGAACCGGGCCGTGTGGAACGAGGGCGGCTGGACGGTGCGCAGCCTGGGCCGGCCGGATTCGGTCAGTCCGCGATCGACGGCTCGCCGACCGGAGCTGGTTCCGGCGCTGTGACCGTGGCGGGCGATTCGCGGTCCGGCCGGAACACCCACAGGCGGTAGAAGGTGAAACGGAAGACCGTGCCGAGGGCGAGGCCGACGACGTTCTTGGCGACGTTGTCAGACAGCAGCGTGTGCAGGCCGAGCACGTGCTCCGAGAACCACACGCAGCCGAGCGCGATGAGCAGGCCCCCGATGCTGACGAGTGCGAACTCGATTCCCTCGCGCCACCAGTGGTGGGCGCGGCGCTCGTTGCGGAAGGTCCAGTACCGGTTGCCCAGCCAGTTGAAGACGATTGCGACCGAGGTCGAGGCGAGCGTCGCCCAGAGCGCACCGTCGGCGACGCGCTGCGGGTCGAGGGCGGTCGTTCGCAACAGGTTGAAGAGTGCGACGTCGATGACGAGGCCCACCAGACCGACTGCTCCCACGCGGACGAACTGGGAGATCAGCAATCGCACGGGCGCCACCTGTTCGTAAGCGGATAGGGTTTTAGAGCGGTTGCAACTCTATTCGACCCACCTTGGTCCATCGCTGAGAGAACCTCGGCCCGTCTGCGCAGGAGTTCGAAATGACGCCCAGCGTCGGAGTGATCGGCGGGGGGCAGCTCGCCCGAATGATGATCCCGCCCGCGGTGGCGCTCGGCATCGAGCTGAGGGTGCTGGCCGAATCGGCGGGGGAGTCGGCCGGTCTGGCCGTGACCTCCGTCGGCGACTTCCGCGACCTGCCCACGGTGCTCGAGTTCGCGCGAGGCGTCGACGTGGTCACGTTCGACCACGAGCACGTTCCCCAGGAGGTGCTGGCCGGCCTGGTGGCCGCCGGCGTGCGGGTATCGCCCCGCCCCGAGGCGCTGCTCTACGCGCAGGACAAACTGCTCATGCGGGAGCGGCTCGCCGCGCTGGGCCTGCCGGTGCCGGAGTGGGCGCCCATCCATTCGTCCGACGACCTCGCCGCGTTCCTTGCCGCGAACGGGGGCCGAGTCGTGCTCAAGACCCCGCGCGGCGGGTACGACGGCAAGGGCGTGCGCGTTGTGAGCAGCGTCGACGACGCCGCAGACTGGCTCGCCGACGGCGCCGTGCTTCTCGCCGAGGAGCTGGTCGAATTCCGGCGTGAACTCGCCCAGCTGGTGGCCCGCCGGTCGACCGGCGAGACCGTGCTGTGGCCCGTGGTGGAGTCGATCCAGCGCGACGGCGTCTGCGCGGAGGTGATCGCACCCGCGCCCCGGTCGGCCGGGCGCATCGCCGACCTCGCGGCGGACATCGCGGTGTCGGTGGCCACGAACCTGGATGTCACGGGCGTGCTCGCCGTCGAGCTGTTCGAGACTACTGACGACCGTCTCGTCATCAACGAGCTGGCGATGCGGCCTCATAACACCGGCCACTGGACGATCGACGGGTCGACCACGAGCCAGTTCGAGCAGCACCTTCGCGCGGTGCTGGACCTGCCGCTCGGCGCCACGGGCACCCGGGAGCCCTGGAGCGTCATGGTCAATGTTCTGGGCGGTCCCGGCTCGGGAGCGCTGCCCGACCGGTACCCGATTGCGCTCGAAGACCAGCCGACCGTGAAGTTCCACAGCTACGGCAAAGCGTCGCGGCCCGGACGAAAGGTCGGCCACGTCACGGCGACCGGTGACGACCTCGACGACGTGGTCTACCGCGCTCGCGCGGCTTCCGAGTTCTTCCGGGCGTGAGCCCTAGCATGGAGACCGTGCCAGCCACAGTCGCCATCGTCATGGGCTCGGACTCCGATTGGAGCGTGATGGCGGATGCCGCTGCCGCTCTCACCGAGTTCGGCATCGAGCATGAGGTCGAGGTGGTCTCCGCGCACCGCACCCCCGATCGCATGATCGAGTTCGGCCGCTCGGCCCGGGATCGCGGTCTCAGGGTCATCATCGCGGGGGCGGGTGGCGCGGCCCACCTGCCGGGCATGCTCGCCGCTGTGACGACCCTTCCGGTGATCGGCGTTCCGGTGCCTCTCGCCCGGCTCGACGGCCTCGACTCGCTGCTCTCGATCGTGCAGATGCCGTCCGGCGTTCCCGTGGCCACGGTGTCGATCGGCGGGGCGCGCAACGCGGCCCTGCTTGCGGCACGCATCCTCTCGACGTTCGACGAGGGTCTCGCCGTCAAGCTCGGCGAGTTCGCGAAGTCGCTCGAGGTGGCCGTCGCTTCCAAGAACGCGGCGCTGCAGGCGAAGCTGCCCCGCTAGATTCGGCCCGATAGCTCCAGCCGGGCCGGCTACAGGTCGGCGTGCAGCTGCCAGACGCCCTCGGCGCAGGCCCGCCAGGTGAACAGTTTCGCGCGGTCGGCGCCCATCAGCCCGAGTCGTTCGCGCAGCGAGTCGTCGTCGAGCACGAGCGCGACGGCGTCCCCGAGCAGGCGGGGGTATTCGGCCGCGTCGGCACTGGCCACCGCGAGGCCCGCGTCGCCCGCCACCTCGACGAGCGATGCCGCGTCGGAGTGGATGACCGGCACGCCGAACCGGAAGGCCTCGAGCATCGGCATGCCGAACCCGGCGATCGCGGTGGGGTAGACGAAGACCTCGGCCCTCGCCAGCACGACGCTGAGGTCTTCGTCGGAGAGCTGGGGCAGCGCGCGAACGCGGTCGCGCGCGAGTCCGGCCTCGTCCGCCGCGGCGTCGACAGCGGCCGCATCCCGTTCCGCGCCGACGATGAGCAGCGGCAGGTCGATCTCGTCGTGCAGCGCGAGGCCGGCCAGCAGGGCGCCCAGCCCCGAGCCGGGGCCACCGGTGCCCGACGTGAGCAGGTACCGCTCGGGCAGGTCGAGCGCTGCCGACCGCTCGTCGGCATCGGCCTGTGGGGCCAGGCTCCCGGCAACGGCGGCGCCCAGCACGCGCAGCCGCTGCCCGAACGGAATGATCTCGGCGAGTTCCGCTGCGACGGCATGCGTCGGAACGACGACGGCGTCGGCGTACTTGAACGCGCGCTGGGCCATCGCCTTCGTCCAGCTCACCTGGCGCGACGTCAGAAACTCGGGATGCGTCCACGCGGTCACGTCATGGATGGTGACCGCGACCTGGCCGCCCGCACCGTTGATGCGGTCGCGGTTGCGCAGCGGCGCGAAGAGGCTCGGCGCGTGGATCATGCCGGATGGAACCGGGGTGAACCCGTGCTGCCACGCGGTGGTGAGGTCCCGGCGGGTGAGGGCGCTCTTGAACAGGCCGGTGAGGCCGGGCAGCCTCCGGTCGATCTCGGCATACGCGTCTTCGGTGGATGACGCCACGATCCCCTCGACGAAGCACCCGGACGGGGCGAACTCGATGAGTGCGGCGGCCAGCTCGCCCGCGTAACGGCCGAGGCCCGTGGGCACGGGGTTCAGCATCTCGTCGAGCACGAAGTTGAGGGTTGTCATGCGTTCGCTCCGACCGCCCCGCGGGCGACGGCGTCGCGCAGGGCCTCCCGCCAGTGCCGGATGGGCGCCAGCCCAACGTCGGCCCAGTGCGCGTGCCCCAGCACCGAGTACGCGGGTCGCGGAGCGGGACGCACGAACGTCACGCTGTCCGTCGCATGCACGCGGTCGGCGCCGAGCCCGGTGTCGTCGAAAATCGCGACCGCGAAGTCGAACCAGCTCGCCTGGCCCGAGCTTGTGGCATGGAAGATGCCTCCGTCGGCTCCGGAGTCGAGCAGCTCGAGGGTCTTGGCCGCGAGGTCGACTGTCCACGTCGGCTGGCCCACCTGGTCGTTCACCACGCTGACGGTGGGATGCGCGGCCGCCAGCGCCACCATGGTCGCCGCGAAGTTGGGGCCGTGCTGCCCGTAGAGGTAGGCCGTGCGCACCACCAGCGTGCGTCCGGGGTTGTTCGCGAGTGCCAGTCGTTCGCCCTCCGCCTTGGTGCGACCGTAGGCGGTCACGGGCCGCGTGGGGGCGTCCTCGGCGTACGGGGTCGTCGCGGTGCCGTCGAAGACGTAGTCCGTCGAGTACTGCACCATCCGCGCACCGGCTTCGGCCGCGGCGGTCGCAAGGTTGCCTGCTCCGACCGCGTTGACAAGGTGGGCCTGGCTCTCCTCGGTCTCGGCGTCAGGTCGACCCTGGTGAACGCGGCGGCGTTGAGCACCACGTCGTGGCCGCTCGACCGCCGCTGCGCACGGCATCGAGGTCGGTCACATCCAGGTCGGCGCGTGCGAGCGCGGTGACGTCGCGGCCGGCGAGTGCGGCGACCAGGTCGGTTCCGAGCATGCCGGTCGCACCCGTCACCAGGTATCGAGGCGCCACGTGTTACACCAGCGCGGCGCGAGCCTTCAGCGGCTCCCACCACGCCCGGTTGTCGCGGTACCACTGCACGACGTCGGCGAGGCCGGTCTCGAACGGAACGAGCGGCTCGTAGCCGAGCTCGGCCCGGATCTTGGCGATGTCGACGCTGTACCGAAGGTCGTGTCCGAGGCGGTCCGCCACGCGGTCGACGTACGACCAGTCCTTGCCGGTCGCATCCAGCAGCAGCTGGGTCAGCTCGAGGTTGCTGAGCTCGGTGCCGCCGCCGATGTTGTAGATCTCGCCCGCGCGACCGCCGACGAGCACCATCGCGATACCGCGGGTGTGGTCGTCGACGTGCAGCCAGTCGCGGATGTTGTTTCCCTCGCCGTACAGCGGCACGTGCTGGTCGTCGATGAGGTTCGTGACGAAGAGCGGGATGACCTTCTCGGGGAAGTGGTACGGCCCGTAGTTGTTGGAGCAGCGGGTGATCGAAACGTTGAGCCCGTGCGTGCGGAAGTAGCTGCGGGCGATCAGGTCGCTGCCCGCCTTCGACGCGGAGTACGGCGAGTTCGGCTCGAGCGGGCGGGTCTCGTCCCACGACCCCTCCGCGATCGATCCGTAGACCTCATCGGTCGAGACGTGCACGAATCGCTTCAGGTTCGCCGCGCAGGGCGGCATCGAGCAGGCGCTGAGTGCCCAGCACGTTGGTCTCGACGAAGATGCTCGCGTCGCGCACGGAGCGGTCGACGTGCGACTCGGCGGCGAAGTGCACGACGGCGTCGACGCTCGGGCAGCAGGTCGTCGAGAAGCGCGGAGTCGCGGATGTCGCCGTGCACGAAGCTGTAGCGCGGCGAATCGGCGACCGGGGCCAGGTTCGCGAGGTTTCCCGAGTAGGTGAGCGCGTCGAGCACGACGACGTCGGCGCCCTCGAGGCCCGGATAGGCGTCCTGCAGGGTTCGTCGGACGAAGTTCGAGCCGATGAATCCGGCTCCGCCCGTTACGAGGATCTTCATCGGGGGTCGTGCCTCCTTGGCGTGAGTCGTGGCAATTCTATTGCCGGTTGATGCGGCGCCGAACGAGAGCGGACCGCACGTGGAGGCCAATGGTCAGTGCGACGCGCACTGGCCACAGCCAGCCGGCCGAGTACTTGCGGTTCAGAAAGCGCTGTGCGCTGGCGTGGTGAGCCGAGATCATCCGCTCGGAATCCGAGGTGGTCGAATGGGCTCCCGTGTGGGTCACGACGGCCGCCGGGTCGTACACATTGCGGTACCCGGCCTTGCCGAGCCGGTAGCCGAGGTCGACATCCTCGAAGTACATGAAGTAGCCCTCGTCGAAGCCGCCGAGGGCGTCGAAGGCGGAGCGTCGCACCAGTACGCAGGCGCCGGACAGCCAGCCGGCGTCCCGCTGCTGCGACGTCACCGAGGTGTCGTTGCGATAGGCGCGGCTCCACGGGTTGCCGAGCCAGAGGTTGGCGAACAGTGCGTGCCCCACTCCGGTGCGCAGGGAGGGGATCGAGCGGGCCGACGGGTACACATCGCCCTCGCTGGTTAGGGTGAGCGGGCCCACCGAGCCGATCGCGGAGTCGGTGTCGCCGGTCGCGACCAGCTCGTCGACCGACCCCGGTACCAGCACGACATCGGGGTTGACCACCAGGATCCAGTCGATGGTCTCGGGCAGTCGGCGGGCGGCCGCGTTGATCGCACTCCCGTACCCGACGTTCGCGGGCAGGGCGACATACTGTGCCCCGAACTGTGCGCTCACGGCTTGGGCGTTGTCGGCGTCATCCGCCTTGTTGTCGGCCACGAGCACGACGATCGACTGGGCGCCGGCCGCCGGAATCGAGGCGAGCAGGGCGGGCAGCACCTCGAGGGAGCCGTAGCTGACGGTTATGGCGGCGATTCTGGCGGAGGGGTGCGACGAATCCTGAGAGGCCATGACCTTCGCCATTGTAGTTCGTAGGCTAGATTGTTCGAGGCCGGATGGCCGCGGCCAGCAGTGAGGTTTGATGAAGTATCTGAAGGAAGTTTGGGCTTCCCGGGAACTCCTCGTCAACCTCACCCAGCGCGAAATCAAGGGCAAGTACAAGCGCACCGTCTTCGGCCAGCTGTGGTCGCTCGCCAACCCGCTCGCGCTGATGCTGATCTACACCCTCGTGTTCTACTTCATCCTGCGCGTGAAACCGGATCCCGGCTCGCCCAGCGGTCTCAACATCTTCGCCCTGTGGCTGCTGTGCGGACTGCTGCCCTTCACGTTTCTCTCGGTCGTGCTCAACACCGGGCTCAATTCGCTGGTCGCCAACGCCAACCTGATCCAGAAGGTCTACTTCTCGCGCATCGTGCTGCCCCTCTCCATCGTGGGGTCGTCTGCCTACAACTGGCTGTTCGAGATGGCTGTGCTGCTTGTCGCTCTGTCGGTGGCGGGCGGCTTCGTTCTGCCGTGGATTCCGCTCGTCATAGTCGCCATGCTGCTTCTCACTCTCTTCGCGTCGGGAGTGGCACTCATGCTGTCCGTCGCCAACGTGTACTTCCGCGACACCCAGTACTTCATCACGATCCTTCTGCAGATCTGGATGTACCTGACGCCGATCATCTACCCGCTCACCACCGTGCAGAGTGCGTCGGCCAAAGTCGGCGCCCTGTTCGGCACGAACATCACGGTGGCCGACATCTACGGGCTCAACCCGATGGAGCATTTCGTCGCCCTGTTTCGTGAACTGCTCTACGACGAGCGCTGGCCGGATGGCTCGGAGTGGCTCATCTGCACGGGATGGGCACTGCGTCGCCATCGTGCTCGGTGTGCTGGTCTTCCGTCGCAACGAGCGGAAACTGGCGGAGATACTGTGAACGACGTCGCCGTACGGGTCGACCATGTCAGCAAGAGTTTCCGGCTGTACCACGAACGCAACCAGACGATAAAGGCCGCGATCATGCGCGGGCGCACGTCAGTGCACGAGGATTTCTGGGCGCTCAAGGACGTCACGTTCGACGTGCCGGTCGGCTCCACGTTCGGGCTCATCGGCAGCAACGGCTCCGGCAAGTCGACGCTGCTCAAGTGCCTGGCCAACATCTACTACCCGAACTCCGGGTCGATCACCCACTTCGGCAAGATCGCCGCGATGCTGGAGGTGGGCTCCGGGTTCCACAGCGAACTGTCGGGCCGGGAGAACATCTTCCTCAACGGATCGATCCTGGGCATGTCGCGCAAGCAGATCACCAGCAAATTCGACGAGATCGTCGAATTCTCCGGAGTCGAGCAGTTCATCGACCAGCCCGTCAAGAACTACTCCTCGGGCATGTACGTGCGTCTGGGGTTCGCCATCGCGATCAATGTCGATCCCGAGATCCTCGTGGTCGACGAGGTGCTCGCCGTCGGTGACGCCGAGTTCCAGGAGCGCTGCTTCCAGAAGTTCCGGGACCTCAAGAAGGAGGGCAAGACCGTCATCCTGGTCAGCCATTCCCTCGACATGGTCGAGTCGATGTGCGACCACGTGGCCTGGCTCAACCACGGCGACCTCATGCAGGTGGGGTCGGCCCGGGCGACGATCAAGGCCTACCGCAAGTCGGTTGAGAATGAGCCCGGGCAGGGCTGACGGCATCTCCGTCGCCGTGGCGCTCTGCACGCACAACGGCGAACGGTTCATCGACGACCAGCTGGCCAGCATCCTGGCGCAGACTCGCCTTCCGGACCACATCGTCATCTCCGATGACGCGTCGACGGACGGCACCCTCGCCCGCGTGGCAGCCGCGGTCGACGGCCATGCCGCGTCGGCCGAATCTCCCGTGCGGTTCACGGTGCTGCGCAACGATGCCGCGCTCGGGGTCGCGGCCAACTTCGAGCAGGCGATCGCCGCATCCACGTCGGATCTGGTCGCACTCAGCGACCAGGACGACCTCTGGGAGCCGACGCGACTCGAGCGCGCGGTGGGGATGTTCGCGCAGCGCGAGACGCTGCTGCTCGTGCACGGCAACGCCCGTCTCATCGACGCCGAGGGTGCCTTTCTGCCCGCGACGCTGTTCGAGGCGCTCGGAATCGGGCCCGCGGTCGTGCGGGACATCAACGCCGGCTCCGAGCTGGCGTGGTTGCTTCGGCGCAACCTGGTCACCGGGGCGACGACGGTGATTCGTCGTCGGCTCTTCGAGGCGGCACGCCCTGTGCCGTCGCCATGGCTGCACGACGAATGGTTCGGAATAGTCGCCGCCGCGATCGGTGAGACCGATGTCATCGCCGAGCCGCTCGTGCGCTACCGGCAGCACGGCGCGAACGAGATCGGTGCGAGCAAGCTCGGGGTGGCCGGCAAATTCGGGCGGATGCGCGAGCCGGGAGCGGAGCGCAATCGGCGTCTTCTCGCCCGCGCCGAGGCGCTCGTCGCCCGTTTCACCGAACTCGGCGACCTGGTGACTCCCGCGCAGCAGGCCGCCGTCACGCAGAAGCTTGCGCACGAGAAGCTGCGCAGTTCCCTGCCCGCCAACCGGCTCAGGCGCGCCCCCCTGGTCGCCCGGGAACTGGCGACGGGCCGATATCGACGGTTCGGCCGGGGCGTGCTGGATGCCGCCCGCGACCTGATCCAGCCGCTGGATGCCGCCCGGTAAGCTCGTCGGTGTGCAAATCCGCGAACTGTCCATCCCGGACTCCTACGAGATCTCGCCCGTGCAGCGCAGCGACGAGCGAGGGGTTTTTCTGGAGTGGTACCGGTTCGATCGACTCGCCGAGGTGGTCGGGCACCCGCTGAATCTTCGCCAGGCCAACACCTCCGTCTCGCGGCGCGGAGTGGTTCGCGGCATCCACTTCGCCGACGTTCCCCCGGGCCAGGCCAAGTATGTGACCACCACGCACGGCGCCGTGCTCGACTTCATCGTGGACATCCGCGTCGGGTCGCCGACGTTCGGCCAGTGGGACACCGTGCTGCTCGACGATGTGGACCGCAAGGCCATCTACATCGCGGAGGGCCTCGGCCACGCGTTCGTCGCGCTGACCGACGACGCCACGGTCAGCTACCTGGTGACCGACATCTACAACCCCTCCGCCGAACACGGCATCAACCCGCTCGACCCCGATGTCGCCCTGGTCTTTCCCGACGAGGCCGGTGAGCTCGTCCTGTCGCCGAAAGACACGGAGGCGCCGTCGCTCGCCGAGGCGGTGGCCGGCGGACTGCTTCCGCGCGTGGCACGAAACCCGTCGGCTACTATGACTCGCTCAGGGTGACGGCGGAGTAGCGGCAATGCGCGGAATCATCCTCGCCGGCGGATCCGGCACCCGCCTGTGGCCCATCACCAGGGGCATCTCGAAGCAGCTCATGCCGATCTACGACAAGCCCATGATCTACTACCCGCTGTCGACGCTGATGATGGCCGGGCATCCGCGAGATCCTCGATCATCACGACGCCGGAATACCACGCGCAGTTCCGCGCACTCCTCGGCGACGGCACCGAGCTCGGGATTCGCATCGAGTACGCCGTCGCAGCCGTCGCCCGACGGCCTCGCGCAGGCCTTCATCATCGGCGAGGAGTTCATCGGCGACGAGAATGTCGCCCTCGTGCTCGGCGACAACATCTTCCACGGCGCCGGCCTCGGGTCGTCGCTGCAGGCAGCACTCGACGGTCGACGGCGGCAGTGATCTTCGCCTACCACGTCGCGCAACCCGCGAGCCGTACGGCGTCGTCGAGTTCGACGACGACTTCAACGCGGTCTCGATCGAAGAGAAGCCGCAGCACCCGAAGAGCAACTACGCGGTGCCCGGGCTCTACTTCTACGACAACTCGGTCGTCGAGGATCGCGAAGTCGATCACGCCGAGCGCGCGCGGCGAACTCGAGATCTCGACCGTCAACGAGCGCTACCTCGCCGACGGAACGCTGCAGGTGCAGGTGCTCGACCGCGGCACCGCCTGGCTCGACACCGGCACGTTCGAGTCGATGATGCAGGCGTCCGAGTTATGTGCGCGTCATCGAGGACCGGCAGGGCTTCAAGATCGGCTGCATCGAGGAGATCGCCTGGCGCGCGGGCTGGATCGACGATTCGCAGCTGGTTGAACTCGCCCGGCCGCTTCTCAAGAGCGGATACGGGCACTACCTGCCAAAATCTCGTTCGCGTCTAGAGTGACTGGTGAGGTACGTGATGCCAACGGCGCGGCGGGGACATCGCATCACGAGCCTCGTCTAGCCTCGACGTTGTGGCTGGTCGAGTGAGGTGAGGGGGATCACCATGAAAAGAACAGCCAGACGGGGTCATCGTCGCGCGCTCGCGGCGCTGGGCGCCGTGGTGCTGGCGCTCGCCTCGCTCGTTGCGACTGCGGCACCGGCCCAGGCGTTGTCGGGATCCTCGTTCTCTCCCGGCACCATCATCGCCGATGCCGTCTTCTTCAACGCGAACGCGATGTCCCAGGCCCAGATCCAGTCGTTCCTCGTCTCCGCGGAGCCATCCTGCGCGGCTGGCTACACCTGCCTCAAGAACTACGTCGAACCGACGATCTCCGCGCGGGCGGCCAACTACTGCTCGGCATATCCCGCCGCGACCAACCAGTCCGCCAGCCAGATCATCTACAACGTCGCCCAGGCCTGCGGAATAAACCCCCAGGTGCTCATCGTCACGCTGCAAAAAGAGGAGGGACTGGTCACCTCGGCCGCGCCCTCCGCGGGCGCCTACCAGGTTGCGATGGGCTACGGGTGTCCGGATTCGACGGGATGCAGTTCCCTCTATTACGGGTTCTTCAACCAGGTCTTCGATGCGGCGCAGCAGTTCAGGATCTACGGCGCGCACCCCGCCAACTTCAACTTCAAGGTGGGGGTGGCGGCCATCCACTACAACCCCAATCCCGTCTGCGGCACCCTCACCGTGCGGATCACCGACCAGGCCACCGCCGATCTCTACAACTACACGCCCTACACGCCCGACGCGGCCGCGCTCGCGAACCTGACCGGCTCCGGCGACACCTGTTCGTCGTACGGCAACCGCAATTTCTGGGTCTACTTCAACAACTGGTTCGGGCCCACCTCGGGCAACGGATCCGACGCGATCGCCTACCTCTACAGCTCGCTCGGCTCCGCCAGCGGAAGCCTGGGCGCGGCCGTCGGCAGCATCCAGTCCATTCCGACCTGGGGCGGCGGACTGAGCCAGGCCTACGCCAACGGAGTCATCTACTGGAACCCGGTCAACGGGGCGTACGCGGTCACCGGCACGACTCTCGCCGCGTACAACGCGGCCAACACCGTCTATGGTTCGCTCGGTTTCCCGGTAGACCCGGTCTTCAACGTGACGCAGACGGGCGTGGGGTCTGTCATCGGAACGGAACAGGACTTCCAGCTCGGCGCCATCTATTCATCGGCGGCGTCCTCGACGGCGTACCCGGTGATCGGCGCCTCGGCGACCGAATACCAGTCCGAGGGCGGACCGAACTCGGTGCTCGGCTGGCCGACGGGGCTCGAGGCCTATGATCCGGCTGATGGCACAGGAGTTGTGCAACAGTTCCAGGGCGGTGCCCTGTACTGGAACCCGTCGGCGGGGGCGCACACCCTTTCGGGCCAGATCCTCACGACGTATCTCGGACTGGGCGGGCAGAGCGGCGCCCTGGGCTGGCCCATCAGCGACAACTACACCGGTACGGCCAATGGGGGCGGCAATTCGCAGGGCTTCCAGAACGGTTCGATGTACCAGTCCGCGACCGGTGCTGCCTTCGCCGTCTCCGGACCCATCCGGGACAAGTACTGGAGCGTCGCGGGAGAGGGCGGATACCTGGGCTGGCCGACAAGTGCCCAGACCTGTGTCAACTCGTCGTGCACGCAGTCGTTCCAGAACGGGACGATCGTGTGGAGCGCCGCAACCGGCGCGCAGATCGTGCAGACACCGTTCCCGGCCATCGACGCCGTCTACCAGGGCCTGGGCGGCCCGGCCGGCCCCCTGGGACTCTCGATCGGCGGCTACTACACCGAGTCGTTCAACGGCGGCGGAAAAGCGCAGGGCTACCAGAACGGGTCGATCTACTGGACCTCGGCGGGCGGCGCATTCGCGGTGACGGGTGCAATCCGCAACGAGTACTGGTCTCTTCTTGGCGAAGGCGGGCCACTTGGCTGGCCGATCGGCTCCGCCACGGCTGTCGCCGGGGGCACCACGCAGCAGTTCCAGAACGGGTACATCTACTCATCTGCGGCTGGCGCGCATGAGGTGACCGGCGCGATCGGCACCGCGTACCTGGCATCCGGGGCGCAGACCAGCGCACTGGGCTGGCCCGCCAGCGAGCTCTATGTGGAGTCGGTCAACGGCGGCGGCACCGCACAGGGCTTCCAGAACGGGTCGATGTACCAGTCGTCCGCCGGCGCGTTCGCCGTGACGGGTGCCATCCGCAGCGACTACTGGAGCCTGCTGGGGGAGGGTGGCGGTCTCGGCTGGCCGACCGCCTCGGCCACTCCCGTGACCGGCGGAAGCACCCAGTCCTTCCAGGGCGGAACGATCTTCTCGGCCGCCTCCGGTAGTCACGCGGTGCGCGGAGCACTGCTCACCGCCTACACGGCACTCGGCGCCCAGTCGAGCGCGCTGGGCTGGCCGATCAGCGAACAGTACGTCGAGTCGTTCAACGGCGGCGGCACCGCACAGGGCTTCCAGAACGGGTCGATGTACCAGTCGGCGGCCGGGGCGTTCCCGGTGTCCGGCGTGATCCGAAACCAGTACTGGGCGGTCGCCGGCGAAACGGGCGTGCTCGGCTGGCCGACGTCCGCACAGTCCTGCACGGGCGGCACCTGCACCCAGTCGTTCCAGAACGGCACCATCATCGCGACCGGCACGACGACCCGACTCGCGTCGTCATCGGCCAACATCGACGCTGTCTGGCAGGGTCTCGGCGGCGCGACGGGCTCCCTCGGGCAGCTTGCGAGCCCCGTCTACACCGAGACCGTGAATGGCGGCGGCCAGGCCCAGGGGTTCGCGAACGGCTCGATCTACTGGTCGGCCGCGTCCGGCGGCTGGGCAGTGACCGGCCCCATCCGCAATGAATACTGGGCGGTGGCGGGCGAGACCGGCGCACTCGGGTGGCCGACCGGCGCGCAATCGTGTGTCTCGGGCCGGTGCACCCAGACATTCCAGAACGGAAACATCGTGTGGAGCGCCGCAGCAGGGGCGCACGTCGCCTCGGGTTCGCCCGAGATCGATTCGGTGTGGCAGGGACTCGGCGGCATGAACGGAACGATGGGAATGATCATCAGTCCCGTCTACGTCGAGAGCTTCAACGGCGGCGGCAAGGCGCAGGGGTTCGTGGGCGGGTCGATCTACTGGTCGGCAGCCTCGGGCGGCTACGCGGTGACAGGTGCGATCAGGGACAAATACTGGTCGGTGCTCGGCGAACAGGGAACCCTCGGGTGGCCGACGAGCGCCGAGGTCTGCGGCCAGCCCACCGGCGGATGCATCCAGACGTTCCAGCACGGGACGATCTCGCTCTCGGCCAGCGGCGTCGCCACCATCCCCTAGGGCTGGGCGTTCTCGTCGACCCGGGGTGCGCGGCGGAACGAGAAGAACTTGTGACCGAGGTAACTGATCGTCGTGGTGACCACCACGATCAGCGCCTGGGCGAAGATCGGCACCAGGTGAGCGACCTCGACGAGCAGTGGCAGCGCGACGGAGTTCACTGCCAGTGCCACCAGGCTCACACCGACGAAGCGGAAGAAGTCGCGCACGAGGTGCTGTCGGCCGGCGATGCGGAAGGTGAATCGCCGGTGAAGGAAGAACGCGAGTATCGAGGCCAGCGCCCACGAGAGGTAGAGGCTCACCAGATAGCCCACGGCGATGTGCTTGCCGATGCTGAGCTCGAACACCACGAACAGGCCGTAGCCCACGACGGTGTTCACTCCACCGACCAGAAGGAATCGAAAGCGTTCGTCGGAGAGCAGCCGCCGGACCAGCTGGACGGGTGACGGCATCAGGTCAGTTCGCTGAATGCGGCGATCTGGGCGAGAGTCTCGTCGCGGGGATTCGATCCGGCGGCGGTGGCGCGAAACCAGTCGACGGTCCACTCGAGGCTCGACGGGAACGGGAGGCGATTGGTCCAGTCGAGCTCGCGCTCGGCCTTCGCGGCGTCGAGCGCCAGCAGGTTCGCCTCGTGCAGGTGCTCGCCGTCTGCCCGGCTCCAGCTGGCAGTGCCGCCCCAGAGTGACGCCGCTGTGTCGGCAACCTCTCCGACGGAGACGAAGCTGCGCTCGTCGGGTCCGAAGTTCCATTGCCCGGCTCCGCGTCCTTCGATGAGAGCATCGGCCAGCGTGAGGTAGCCCGCGAGACAGTCGAGTACGTGTTGCCAGGGGCGAACGGCCTCCGGGTACCGCAGCACGGCCGGAACTCCGGCTGAGAACGCGCGCAGCAGGTCGGGCAGCAGGCGATCGGGACTCACGTCGCCGCCTCCGATCACGTTTCCCGCCCGGGCGACGGCCGTCGGAACGCCGGGAAAGCTCGTGACCCACGACTGCGTGAGGAGGTCGGCCATGGCCTTTGATGAACTGTATGGATCGTCACCCCCGAGTGGGTCGGACTCGACGTAGCCGTGCACCTGGTTGACGTTGCGGTAGACCTTGTCGGTGGTCACGATAACCTGCGCGCGCACGGACTCGACGGCGGCCACGGCTTCGAGCACATTAAGGGTGCCCATCACGTTTGTCTCGAACGTGGTTCGGGGGTCGCGATAGGACTCACGAACCAGGGGTTGGGCCGCGAGGTGCAGCACGACGTCGGGCGACACCCTCGAAATGGCGGCGGCGACGGCATCCTTTTCGCGGATGTCGAGCCTGAGGTCGTCGGCGACGAGTTCGCCGAGTGCAGCGGTCTCGTACAGCGAGCCGTCGAGGGGATCGAGTGCGATGCCGGACACCCTGTGGCCCTGGGAAGCAAGCAGGAGGGTGAGCCACGCGCCTTTGAACCCGGTGTGGCCGGTGACGAGGTAGTGCATCGGCTACCTCTTCGCCGCGCCGACGAATTCGATGATCGAGTCTGCGATGTAATCCAGCATCGCCGGGGTGAGCCCCGGGTAGACACCTACCCAGAAGGTGCGGTTCATCACGATATCGGTGTTGGTGAGATCTCCGACGACCCGGAAATCGACGCCGCGGTAGGCGGGCTGCTTCGTGAGGTTGCCGGCGAACAGCAGTCGCGTGCCGATCTTGCGGTCGTCGAGGAAGCGCATGAGGCCGTTGCGGTCCACAGGATGCTCCGGGTCGAGTGTGATCGCGTAGCCGAACCACGACGGGTCGGAGTTCGGCGTCGCGACGGGCAGGATGAGTCCCTCGACCCCGGTCAGCCGCTGTTCGAGGTGGGTGAAGTTTCGCTTGCGAGCGTCGACGAAGCCGTCGAGCTTCGTCAGCTGCGATGAACCGAGGGCGGCCTGCATGTCGGTGGCCTTGAGGTTGTACCCGATGTGGCTGTAGATGTACTTGTGGTCGTAGCCGAGCGGCAGGTCGCCGAGCTGCCACTCGAACCGCTTGAAACACGTGTTGTCGTGCCCGGTCTCGCAGTAGCAGTCGCGTCCCCAGTCGCGGAACGACTCGACCTGCTTGCGCACGAGAGGCGACTTGACGAAGACGGCTCCGCCTTCACCGGTGGTGATGTGGTGGGCCGGGTAGAAGCTCACGGTGGCGGTGTCGCCGAAGCTTCCGGTGCGCTGCCCGTTGTAGGTCGATCCCAGGGCGTCACAGGAGTCTTCGACCAGCCACAGGCCGTGCTCCTTGCACAGCTCCTGCACCGTGTCGAGGTCGAACGGGTTGCCCAGGGTGTGAGCCATCATGATGGCGCGCGTCTTCGGCCCCACGGCCTCGCGGAGGCGCTCGGCGATCGCGTCGTAGGTGCCCAGCTCGACGTCGACGACGACGGGCCGGAGGCCGTTCTGGATGATCGGATTCACGGTGGTCGGAAAACCTGCGGCGACCGTCAGCACCTCGTCACCCGGTTTGAGAGCACGCGCGCCCAGTTTCGGACTCGTCAGTCCGCTCAGCGCGACCAGGTTGGCGCTCGATCCGCTGTTCACGAAGAGTGCGCTGCGCGCACCCACGTACCGCGCGAGCTGACGTTCGAAGGTCTCATGGAATCGGCCGGCCGTGAACCAGCCGTCGAGTGACGAATCGACGAGGGCGGCGAAATCGTCGGGCGAGAGAACCTTGCCCGAGACGGGAACCGAACTCTCTCCCGGGATGAACTCCTTCGGCGCGAGGGTCTTTTCTGCGTAGTCCCGAACCAGGTCGAGGATGTGTTGACGTTCTGTGTCTTCGGTCACGCGCGCGCAGCTCCATTGAGTTCTTGATTGGCCCCTAATTGTACGGGAGCGGCTTTGCGTTGTCGGTCGGGGCCGCATCGGACCCCCGTGCGGTGGGTCGCGCCGGTCGGTCCCGGACGGGGTCGAGGCGTGCCGATAAGGTGGTATCCGTGGATTTGAGCGTGCGATGACGAAGCAGAAAGTGTCGATAGTGACCCCCTGCTACAACGAGGAAGGCAATGTCGCCTCCTGCGTCGCCGAGGTGAAACGGGTCATGGAGTCCGAGTTGCCGGACTACGAGTACGAGCATATTTTTTGCGACAACTCGAGCACCGACTCGACGGTGGCCCGACTTCGTGAGATCGCGGCCGCCGATTCCCACGTCAAGATCATCGTCAACTCCCGAAACGTCGGGCCGTTTCGCAGCATGGCGAACGGGCTCAAGAGTGTCACCGGCGACCTCGTGGTGCCAATGGTGCCGGCAGACCTCCAGGACCCGCCGTCGGTGATTCCCCGTATGGTCGCGCTCATGACTCCCGGCGTCGAAGTCGTCTACGGCATCCGGGGCAATCGCCGGGAGAGCCTTCTGCTGCGTGCTGCGCGCAACTCCTACTATCTCGCCCTGCGTTCCAGCGGGGGCGCGACGCCTCCTCCGCACGCCGGTGAGTTCATGCTTGCGCGACGCGAGGTCATCGACGCGATCTCCCAGGTGGGCGGCAGTTATCCCTACATCCGCGGGCTGATCGCACAGACCAATCCGCGCTACGAGACGGTCAGCTATGACTGGATCCGGCGCACCGTCGGCAAGTCGAAGAACTCGCTTCCCGATCTCATCGACCAGGCGCTGAACGGGATCGTCACCACCGCCCGCACGCCCGTGCGCTGGGCCCTCTTTCTCGGCATCATCCTTGCGGCGGTCGGAGTCATCGTCGGCATCGTCAATCTCGTCATCTTCATCGTGCACCGCTCGACGGCGGCCGCGGGAATCCCGACGATCATCGTCGCCACCTTCCTGTTCGGCGGCGTCAACCTCTTCTTCCTCGGTCTCATCAGTGAGTACATTCTGAGCATTCACTCCGCCGTGAGACCGGAGCCGCCCATGTTCGAACGCGAACGCATCAACTTCTGACCAACACCAAGGGACACAACGATCACATGAAGGCTGTACTGCTCGCCGGCGGACTCGGCACGCGCATGCGCGAAGAGACGGAGTTTCGCCCGAAGCCCATGGTCGAAGTGGGTGGCCGCCCCGTGCTGTGGCACATCATGAAGATCCTCGGGCAGCAGGGGATCGAGGATTTCGTGGTCGCCACCGGCTACAAGAGCGAGATCATCAAGAACTACTTCACCAATTACAGCCCCATGAACCAGGACTTCACGGTGCGGTTGGGCGACCATTCGAGCATCACCTATCACGACGGGCACGAGGAATCCGACTGGACGGTCACGGTCGCCGATACGGGCGCGGCAACGATGACGGGCGGACGCATCAAGCGCATTCAGAAGTACATCGGCAACAACCGGTTTCTCTGTACCTACGGCGATGGAATTGCGGACGTCGATATCAAGTCGCTGGTGGAGTACCACGAGTCGCATGGCAAGCTCGCGACCATTACCGCGGTGCAGCCCCTGAGCCGGTTTGGTGTGCTCGACCTGGACCCGGATGGCGGGGTTCGGCAGTTCAAGGAGAAGCCGCAGGTCGAGGGCTGGATCAACATCGGGTACTTCATTTTCGAACCGGAAGTGTTTGACTATCTCGAAGACAACTCGGTTCTCGAAGAGGAACCACTGCGACGGCTGGCGGCCGACGGCCAGATTGCGGCATACCCGCATTCGGGCTTTTGGCAGCCGATGGACACCTACCGAGAAACCCTGATGCTCAACGAGATGTGGGATACGGGCCACGCCCCCTGGAAGAACTGGTAACTATGACTACGCACGTTTGGGCATCACACAAGACCGGCTCCGACCTGATCGCGGACTTCATCGCGGCGCACTGCCACCCGCAGGTGTTCGTCGTGAACGGTGGCGCGTGTGCGTTCATGATCGACGCCCTGGGGCGTCACGCCGAGACGGACTACCTCTGCGTGCAGCATGAGCAGGCGGCATCCATGTCGGCCGACGCGATCTGGCGAACCACGCGACGTGTGGGTGTGACGATGGCGACCAGCGGCCCGGGCGCCACCAACCTCATCACGGGCATTGCCACATCCTGGTTCGACTCCATTCCGACCCTGCACATCACCGGCCAGGTGAACGACCGGGAAAGCAAGACCGCCGTCGGTGCGGATGTTCGCCAGGCCGGCTTCCAGGAGACGGACATCGTCTCGATGGTCTCCACGATCACCAAGCTGGCTGTCAAGGTGTCGACGACGGCCGAACTCGCCGCCGCTCTGCGTGCCTCGGTCGCCGTGGCGACGTCGGGACGAATGGGCCCCGTGGTGATCGATGTGCCGATGAACGTGCAGCAGGACCCGGTGACCGAGCAGGACTACCACGTCGCACTGTCGACGACCGAGCACGCGCCCGAGGTCGACCAGCTCGATGCCCGCGAGGTGGGCCTGCAGATCGAGCGTTTTCTCGAGTCGGCAGAGCGTCCGCTCGTCATCATGGGCGGCGGACTGGGCCTCGCCGGCACCGCGCGAGTCGCCCAGGACTGGTGCGAGGCGCACGGGATCCCCTACATCGCGAGCTGGGCCGGGCTCACCTACCTCGACCGCAGCAAGCCGGGATACCAGGGCTCACAGGGCGTCTACGGCTCGCGCCACGCGAACTGGAGCGTGCAGGGCGCCGACCGGATCCTCGCGCTGGGCAGCCGGCTCGACAATCGGCAGCGAACCGGAAACCCTCGCGCCTATGCGCCGTTCGCCGACGTCATGGTGCTCGATGTCGACCCGGAAGAGATCAGGAAGTTCGCCTCGAATCCCCGCTACTCGGGAATGGCGTTCGACCTTGCCGGGCTGTCGGATGTGCTCGGCACCGTGAACTTCAGCTACGATTCCGCGCCGTGGCGAGAGATCCTCGATCAGGACAAGCAGACCAATTCGTCGGGCTGGGAGGCATCCGTGCAGCCCGGCGAGCTCAACCCGTACAACGCCGTGCAGGAGATCCAGAAGCACTTTCCCAAGGGTTCGATTGTGGCGGCGGATACCGGTGCGAACCTGTGCTGGCTGTTCCAGGCCTACCTGCCCGACGACAGCCTGCTGTTCACGTCCGGGGGCAACTCACCCATGGGCTACAGCCTGCCCGCGGCGATCGGCGCCCAGTCTGCGCTGCCCGACACCCCGGTGATCTGTGTCATCGGTGACGGCGGCCTGCAGATGAACATCCAGGAACTGCAGACGGCCGTCAGCTACGGCCTGCCGATCACGATCATCGTGTTCAACAACTCGGGGTACGGAATCATCAAGCAGTTCCAGGACTCGAACAACAGCAGCCGGTACCACGCCAGCGGGTCCGGGTACTCGGTGCCCGACCTGGGCAAGGTCGCGGAGGCGTACGGCATCGAATTCCACCGCGTCAGGGCGCTCGACGACATCACGTCAGACATGTTCGAGCGCGGCCTGAAGATGATCGAGCTCGTGATTCCCCAGCAGGCGCTCATCACGCCCAAAGTCGAAGGCGATCATTTCATCCACGACCAGTTCCCCTACGGAAACAACACCGGACAGCAGCCGCTTCCCTTCGACTACCCGACGCGGCCCAGCGAGCTCGCCGTCAGTTCGGCGCTGTAGCGGCGGGTCGCGAAAGGAGCGTACGACTCAAAGCCTGGCTTGCCGCGGAGCCGGCAGGTTGGTGGCCTGCGCCCAGGGATCGCGAGTGGGGCGGCCGGCGAGCCACCGCGCGGTGTCGGCCAGCCCCGCGTCGATCGACACTGAGGGCCTCCAGCCCAGGCCGAGCAGTCGATCCATGACGGGCACGAGGTTGGCGGCGGTACTCGGAGCAGACGAGAACTGGAGCGCACCCTTCGTGGCGAAGTGGGTCGAGAATTCTTCGATGATCGTCCGCAACGGCGGTGCGTCGGGATGCCCGACGTTGTAGATTCCCGACGCGTCGACGTTCGTCACAAGAGTCAGGAAGGCGCTCGCGGCATCCGACGCGAAGAGGTAGCTCCAGAGTTGCGTGCCCGACGAGAGCTCGACGACGCGCCCCGCCTCCAGGCCAGTCGCGATGGTGTGCAGCAGCAGCCCCGCGTTGTCCATCGGACCGTACACCGAGAACACGCGCGCCCAGACCCACTCCAGCCCCGCCTCCGAACACAGGTCGCGAAGCTGCTGCAGCGCGGCCACCTTGGCTTTGCCGTACGACGTCACGGGGCGCGTCTCGGTCTGCTCCGAGCTCGGCTCGGATCGCGGCCCGTACTCCGCCTGGCTGCCCACGCCGACGATTCGCCGCACTCCGCTCGCGGCGGCGGCTGCGACGAGCAGTCTCTGGCGTTCGAGGTTCGTCCACTGGATGTCGGTGTCTCGGCTCGCCGAGTCGACACCGGCCCAGTCCAGGGAGACGATCACATCGGGGGCCAGCCCTTCGATCGTGGATCCCAGCTCGTGTGGCTCGATCGCGAGTACACGTGCGCCAGCGACATCGTCGATTCGCCAGGTGTCGCTCGACGGCCGCACGACCGCGACCACCTCGATGTCGGGCTGTGCCGCGAGCGCCCGGAGTACCCACGAACCGAGAAACCCCGATGCTCCGAGCACGAGCACCCTCACGCCGCCAGCCCCTGCCTAACGCGATTCGTCGACAGGATCGGCTCCATCGGACTGGTTGGCTGCTTCTGCCACGTCGCCGACGTCACCACGCCGACGCCCTGCGAGACGTGCCCAGAGTCGCCCCTCGTATGGCGCAAGCCAGAGCGCAACCACGACTATCGACATCGCCTGCAGGGGAACCACATAGCGGGTCTCGAAGTGCGTCAACCACAACACGGCCATGTTGGCCCCGAGGATCAGCAGTACGAGCAGCGGTCCCGCGCGCGTTCGGATGCTCCAGGCGATGAGCACGCCGATCGCGACGAGAAAGCACAGCAGGGTGAGCAGGCCGAACCCGATATTGCCGAATGTGCCGACCGAGGCACCGGGCGTGCTCAGCCAGGCTTTGACGGTGAACGTTGCACGATTGCCGATGAAGGCGATCGGATGGGTCACCGCAGCCACCACCGAATCCAGTTCGAAGTGGTGGAAGGTGTTCGGTTTCGATCCGCTGTACGGATGCTTGGTCGCCAGCTCCTCGGTTCGCAGGGTGGCACACTCGGCGGGGTCGATCTGGCACGGCCACGTTCCGCCGCCGGCGATGATGAAACCGCCATCCTCCTTGATGAGCGTGGCCGGGGGCGTCCACTCCTGGGCCCACTGGTAGTCGCCGGTCGACCACTGGTAGTTGCCCGGATGCAGCACCGTGCCGACGTAGATCGTCCAGGGTGCGCACAGGATGACGAACGTCAGCGCGAGTGCGCCCCACTCGATGTAGTCGCGACGCTGCCGACGGAACTCGCCGTGCCTGCCCCGGATCCTGAGGATGATGAGCCGGATGGCCACGATGGCCAGCAGCGCACCGAGCGCAGCGGGCACCGCGTAGTACCACATGATCCTGAGGTAGGCGAGCGCCGCGAGGCTCGCACCCAGCGCGACATAAAGCCCGTACCGGGGCCTGGGCCCGTGGGGGGCCGTGCTCACCCAGATGAAGGTGATGGCCACCAGTGAGCCGATCGCGGTGGCAAGGCCGTCGCTGCCCAGCACTCCGTTGTGCGTCGTCCACGCGGTGAAAATCGGACTGGCGATCCACACGACGGCGAAGGCGATCGTCGCGATGATGCCACCCCGCGAGATCAGGAGCACCGCAGCGATAGCCATCGTGATCGACCAGAGCACGCACAGCAGTATGACCATGGCGAGAATCGGGGATGCACCGCCACCGATCTTGATCAGCGTCGCCAGCAGAACGGGCATGCCGGGCGGCCACAGGTTCAGAACCCACGAGTGGGCCGGAGACATGTGCCCGTCCTGCAGGTCGAGGGCGGCGCCGAGGTAGCTGCCCGAATCGCTTTCGCCGAGGATCGGCAGCAGCTTGTGGATGCTTGTGGTGAGGGGAACGCCGAAGAACTTCGTCGACAGGCCCTGGGGGAGTGCCAGCCAGAGTTCGAGCAGGAACGAGGCCACGAACGCGACTGCTGCCACCAGCAGACCCCGGCGCCGCGTCATCGGCCGGCCGAAGAGTCCGACGCCACGGTCTTCGCGTGGCTTCGCGAGGGCTTCCATGCGTTCGGCGATCTCTTCCTGGCGACGGGCGGGATTGGCTGCGGTCGTTCGCATCACGCTACCCGATCGATGATGAAAGGCGCGTGTGGCCCGGCGAACCGTCGCCCGGTGTCGTCTGGCCACGTGTCGGCCTGGAGCCGATGACCTCCACCAGAGCCGCTTCGAAACTCTTCGCATCCACGCTGAAGTCGGACTGCAGCCAGTCGTTTCGGGTCGGGAAGGCGGAGAGGGGCCGCTCGGTCTGTCCGCTGACGTAGGTGAACTCCACTCCCGCGAGTTCGGCGATCGCGGCCGGAAGCACGAAATCGCGCAGGGCGGTCGACGTCAGGGCGAGCACGCGACTGCCGGGGCTCATCATGAGGTAATTGGCCATGACGGCACCACTAGCTCCAACCACGAGCGACGCATGAGAGAAGAGGTCGAGCTGCGCCTCGAACGACATTCCACCCGGATCGCGCACGGTCAGGCCGTGTTTGTGCGCGATTGCCGCGAGATGGTGCTCGTTGGTCAGGCCGCGATGCCGTGACCGGCGGCTCAGGAAGATTTTCGCGCCGGCCGGGTCGCTCGACGCGCCCAGCCCCCACGCCTCTCGCATCGCAAGCAGGGGAGCGGGATTGAACGACAGGCCGTCCCGCCATGGAACGCGCGTCGTGTCAAACACCTGCACGGGCGGCGCCACGACGTGCAGTCGGCGCACGCTGTGCAGCAGGTCAGGGTCGAGCGTGAGCACCGGTCGTGACGTGAGCGTCTCCAGTGCGGCGCGCCCGCTGGCCGGTGTGCGGGTGCTCAGCAGCAGCGGCACGGTCGGCGGGATGCTGTCGGGCACCTGCAGCACGCGGGGCAGGTACTCGATGAGCCAGTGGAACCAGTTCGCGTCGTTGCGGCCGGACAGCAGGATGGCCTCGTCGACGCCGTCGGCCGCCGCGGGCTTGAGGCGCACCAGTGCCTGGTCCGGATGCGAACGCGAGCCGAAGACCGTGTATTGCTGGCCCGACACGAAGTCACGCCGGGGATCCGCGGAATTCTCGTACACGACGAACGATCCGTCGGCGAGGAGCGTGCCGCCGTCCTGGATGCGCACATTGTCGAAGGTGCGCCAGGTCGGGTCGGGAACGGGAAGGACGGCAGATCCGGCCGAATACCGCGTGATAGTGCCGTCGATCGAGAATTCGGGAACGGCGAGCGTTTGTGCGGCGGAAGCCGGCGTGGGCGCGTCGAATCGGGTCACCGACGCGGGCTGCAGGTCTGAGGTGAACCGGGCGGAGGTTCCGAACGCGACGAGCGCGAACCGGTCCGACCACCGTGACTCCGACGGGAACGTGTTCGCGAACCGTGCGACGAGTGGCGCAATGGACTGCCCCCGTGGCGAATCGACGAATTCGAGGAGCTCGGCTGGTCGGCGGTGAACCAGGGCGGCGAGCCAGGTTTCGGGCATTCGCGGCTCGCCCAGCGGGGTCTGAACCGCGGAGTCCACGAATCCCTGGGGCGGCGAGGGCGCGGCCTGCCCCGAAGGCAGCACCAGGTCGGGAAAGTAGGTGGCCTGGAACTGGGCATCCGAATTCGACGCGGGCAGCAGCAGCGCCTGGCCGTGGGCGTTGGAGATCCGGAAGACGAACGGGGCAAGCTCCTTCGCCCCGGTCGCGATCACTCGGAACCCCGCCCGGAAGATGCGTGCGCGTCGTCCGAGCTCCGGCCGCACGAAACGGTCTACCCGCACCTGGTAGCCGGGGTTGAGCCGGGCGAGCTCTCGGGGCCTCAGCCGATAGCCGTCGCGGGGAAGCAGCCATCCGATGATCGTCACGACCTGGGTGGCGGAGACGATGTGGGCCCCGCCGACGCGGGCGTCCAGCTCGGACAGCACCTGCGCGGTTTCGCCCAGTCGGGCCTCATCGTGCTCGCGCCAGTAGGAATGGATGGGGCCGACCACTGCCTGCTCGAACCGGGCGTAGCCGCCATCCCAGATGCTGAGGTCAACCATGCGTAAGAAGCGCGATGCTCGTGCCGGACTCGTCTTCGACGAAGCGATCACCGGTGACCGGGCATTCCCACCCGTCGCCGGTTCGCACCAGGGCGCGCCCTGCCCGGCCGATCCATCCGATCCGCTTCGCGGGCACGCCGGCCACGAGAGCGTAGTCCGACACATCGTGCACGACGACGGCGCCCGCCGCAACGGTCGCCCACTGACCGATCGTGATCGGGGCGACGCACACGGCGCCCGCGCCGATCGACGCGCCGTCACGCACTGTCACTCCCACCGGGTCCCAGTCGTATGCGCTCTTCGGCGTGCCGTCGGGCGTGACTGCGCGCGGGAACCGGTCATTCGTGAAGACGACCCGCGGCCCGATGAAGACGCCGTCGCCAACAACAGCGGGTTCATAGACCATCGCGCCGTTCTGGATCTTGCAGTTCTTGCCGATCACGGCACCCGGTCCGACGTACGCGTACTGCCCGAGGCTCGTGTGCGCGCCGATCCGGGCGAACTCGCGCACGTGTGTTCCGGCCCAGATGGTGACCGTCGCATCGACTTCGGCGCGTGCATCGACCGTCGCGTCAGGAGAGATGGGCATCGGTATAGACCCTAACCTGTCTACCGCAACTTGGCGATCGAGCGCCGTGCACCGAGCGCGCGACCCACCTCGTCCAGGTTCTCGTGGTCGGCGGCTATTGCCAGTGCTGAGAGGTCGGCCGGCACCAGTCCCAGGCGCGCGAGCCTGGCTTCCGGGTCGGCGGAGCGGGCGGCGCCGAAGGCGAAGGCGAGTCCGCGGCGCAGCACCAGCTTGTCAGGATGAGCGAGCTGGAGCACTGCGATCTGTTCGTCGGAATCGAGCGCGTCGAACGCGGTGAGGTCGAGGTCGCGATTCGCGGCCAGGCGGGTTCGTGTCTCGCGGGAGCTGCGGGCCAGGAAGTCATTGCGGATGAATTCCATCTCGGCGGCGAGCCTGCGCTGCTTGGGCGCGTCGATTCCCACGTATTCGCGCGAGAGGTTGGAGCCGTGCTTGCGGTACTCGACCACGGGCTCGGCGAGGGCCGCGAACCGGCCCTCGGCGGCCAGCTCCAGCCAGAGGGCGTAGTCCTGAAGCAGGTCGAGGCCCGGCGGGAATCCCCCCAGCCGCAGGTAGTCGCTACGGCGGACGGCGACCGAGGGGGCGCAGATGAAGTTCGCGTCGAAGAACAGGAAGGCGAGCGGATCGGCCGCGTCGACGCCGATCAGGAACTCTGCGGCGAGTTCGGCGGGAAGTTGATCGCCCGACCCATTGATCACGGCGGGGATGCTGTAAACGAGCGAGACATCCGGGTCTGTCAGGCGATCCACCTGGGCGGCGACGCGTCCCGCCAGCGACCGGTCGTCGCCGCCCTGGATCACGAGCACCTCGGAGCTCGACCTCTCGACGGCGGCCTGGAACGAACGCGAGACCCCGAGCTGGCTGCTGTTGCGAATCACGACGAGGTTGGCGTGTGTCAGCCCCTCGAGCACGGCCGCGGTGGAGTCGGTGGATGCGTCGTCGACCACGATGAGTTCGTCGACCTGCTCGGCGAGACCGGCGACGGCTTCGGCGATATAGCTGTCCTGGTTAAATGTCGCGATGACGCCCGCCGTGGTAATACCCTCCGACATAGCCCTCACCGTCCCGCGGGCAGTGCGCCGAGGGTGGCACCGGTCACCCGCACCTGGCGACCCCACGGCAGCACAGTGAGGTCGGTACGCGCCAGCTCTCTCGCGAGGGCCGTGATGGTCGCCTCCTGGTCACCACTGAACGCGGCGACCGCGGTGCCCTTCGGGCTGGCCTCGACGAGCGAGCGCAGAGCATCCGCGCCGAGCTCGCGATCGACGAAATAGAGCTTCTCGGCTGGCACCGAGCTGCCGCTGCGAATACCGACGTATTCCGTGTGCAATCGCACGACGGTCAGGTCGGGGCTCACGGTCGTCGTGGCTGCCTCCGCGACGGTGCCGCCCGCCGCACCCAGGAAGAAGCCCGGCACGACAACGAACTCCGCCGTCGCCGTGTGCTCGCCCGCGAGAGCGGTCGTGCGCGAGCTGGCCCACAGCCGCGAGAGCCGCGCGCGTGCCGTCGAGCGGCTGAGCAGGTATCCGATCGCGGTGAGCCGGGCGACGTCGGGCAGGTCGGAGTCCGAATCGACGAGCAGCAACCGCTGGTGCACCCACGGCGCACCCAGGCGCCGGGTGACGATCTGCACGAGCGGGTTGGTCGTTCCATCCCAGTTGCCGTGCAGCAGAAACTTCTGGCAGTCCACGTAGGGTCCCGGGTCGGCCGTCCAGTTGTCGGGGATCATCAGGTATTCGTCGACCACCGAGCCGCGGGAGGTGTCGGGCAGCCACGCGGCGAGGTGCGATACGTCGATCAGCGGATGCGGCGATCGGTTCTCCGACCGACCGAAGACCTGGTAGTGGGCCCACGCCGGCGTACCCGTCGCCGCGACATCCGGGTTGCACAGGCGGTAGAACCCATCGGAGAACAGCGGATGCGGCGGGGCGTCCTGCCCGGACGCGGTGCGGCGGATGGCTCGCAGGCGCGCGCGTGCGCCGGCCGGGCCGCGGTCGGCCAGCGACCCGCTCACGAGGAATCCTTCGGGAAAACGGTCCAGGCCGTGCCGACGCGCAATCGACACCAGCCTGTCGATGAGGATCGACGGGTACGACGCGGTCAGCTCCCGCCGCAGTTCCTCGAGGCACGCGAACTGCGCCTCGAGGGGTATGCCCGAGAGCGGCGCCAGGGGTCGGGAGCGGAACCGAATGGCGACGTCTCGTAGTTTCACTGGGTCCCTCGAACAGCAGCACGTGTGCGGTTGTGCACGCCATATTCTATTGGCGGCGGCTATCGTGGTCCGCTTGTGCGGGCCGCACCCGAACCGCCCTGTTACAGTTTTCGCATGAGTGATTGGGATGTTCCGGGCCTCGTCAGCGTCCCAGCGGTTCGAGATTCTCTTGGCGCGCTCGGCGTGGTCGAGAAGAGTTCACCGTTCCCCTTCCCCATCAAGCGGGTCTATTTTCTCTACGATGTGCCCGCCGACGCGGTGCGAGGTTCGCACGCCCACAAAGACCTCAACCAGCTCATCGTGGCGGTCGCCGGGCGGTTCACCGTGGAGTTGGATGACGGCGAAAACAAACTGAGATTCGACCTCAGCCGACCCGATGAGGGAGTGCGCGTGCCGCCGGGGTACTGGCGCACACTGAGCGATTTCAGCGCCGGGGCCGCAGCACTGGTCTTCGCCTCGGAGGAATACGACCCGAGTGACTACATCCGCGACTACGACGAATTCGTCGCCTGGCGACGGTCATGACAGCCGTCGTTCCTTTCTTCGATCTGGGCCAGGGACTCCGGCCCCACCGCGCCGACCTTCACGCCGCCCTCGACGAGGTGCTCGAGTCCGGGTATTTCATCGGAGGAGCCGTCGCAAGCCGGTTCGAGGCCGAGTTCGCCGCCTTCGTCGGCACCGAATTCTGCCTCGGTGTCGGCAATGGTCTCGACGGGCTCCGGCTCGCGCTCGAAGCGTTCGACATCGGACCCGGCGACGAAGTGATCGTTCCCGCATTCACCTTCTACGCCACCTGGCTCGCCGTCACGCAGACCGGCGCCACGCCCGTTCCGGCCGAGGTTCTCGGATCGTCGGCAAACCTCGACCCGGACGCAATCGAACGGGCCATCACATCGCGCACCAGGGCGATCATTCCCGTGCACTTGTACGGCCAGGCCGCCGACATGCAGCCCATCGTCGCCGTAGCACGGCAGCACGGGCTGCTCGTCATCGAGGATGCGGCCCAAAGCCACGGGGCCGAATCCACCGCGGGTCGCGTCGGCGCGGTCGGTGACGCAGCCGCGTTCTCGTTCTACCCGACCAAGAACCTGGGCGCGCTGGGCGATGCGGGGGCGGTCACGACCTCGCAGGTCGCAGTGGCCGAGCGCATCAGGAGTCGGCGCTCGTACGGAATGGGTGCGTCGAAATACGACCACGTCGATACCGGCTGGAATTCGCGACTCGATCCGCTCCAGGCGGCCTTCCTGTCGGTGCACCTGAAGAACCTCGATGCCTGGACGGCCCGTCGCCGCGAGATCGCGAGCGCGTACCGGGACGCCCTCGGCGAGCGCGCGACCGGTGTTGTCGGTCCCTCGGATGTCATGGGGAGCGTCTGGCACCACTTCGTGCTGCGCGCGACCGATCGCGCAGCCCTGCAGCAGTTCCTGGGCGAGCGCGGCGTGAGCACCGACATCCACTATCCGTACGCCGTGCACCAGCTTGCGCCCATGAAGCCGCTCATCGCCGAACAGGCACGGTCGTTGTCGTTTCCCGTCGCCGAAGCCCTGGCCGGCCAGGTCACCAGCCTGCCGATGGGGCCGTGGATGACCGACGCTCAGGTCGAACAGGTCGTGTCAGCGCTTAGCGACGTGCCCGTAGCCCTGCTCACCGCCTAGAGAGGCCCCCATGCCCCAGCTTCGATCGGGCGTCGTATCCGTCATCCTGGTGAACTTCCGGGGAGCCACGGACACCCTCGAGGCGATCCGCCAGCTCGGAGAACTGGACTGGCCGCAGGAGCGACTCGAGATCGTCGTGGTGGAGAACGGCTCGGGCGACGACAGCGCCGACGTGCTTCGCGCGGGCGCGCCGCACGTGAATCTGGTGGTCTCGGCCACGAACGAGGGATTCGCCGGAGGGTGCAACCTGGGGGTGAAGCATTCGACTGGAGAGTTCATCGCGTTTCTGAACAACGACGCAAAACCGGATGCCCAGTGGGTGCGCGCCGCCGTCGAGAGGTTCGCGGAGTCGCCGCGCATCGGGGCGGTCGCCAGTCGAGTACTCGACTGGGACGGGAAGCTCGTCGACTACATCGGCTCCGCGATGACGTGGTACGGCATGGGGTACAAGCCGCTGACGGCGCTCCCGGTACCGAGGAACCCGGATGTGCCGACGAACGTGCTGTTCGGAACCGGCTCGGCCATGTTCGTGCGGCGAGCCGTCTACGACCAGCTTGGCGGCTTCGACGAGCGATACTTCATGTTCTTCGAGGACGTGGACCTGGGCTGGCGACTCAATCTCATGGGCTGGCGCTACGCCTACGAGCCGCGCTCGCTGGCGTTCCACAAACACCATGCCTCGATGGAAGGGTTCGGCTCGTTCAAGGAGACCTACCTTCTCGAGCGCAACGCGCTGTACACCCTGTACAAGAACATCGGCGAAGAACTCATCGGCGAGGCCCTTCCTGCCGCGATGCTGCTGTCGATTCGGCGCGGTGTCGCCCGCGGGCAGCTCGATTCCGCGTCATTCGACCTGCGCCGCCCGGGTGGCGACGACCAGAACGACATCGCGGTCTCCAAACAGACGGCGGCCGCCGTCTTCGGGATCGACCAGTTCGTCGAGCAACTCCCCGGGTTGCGCGAGTCCCGTGAGAAAATCCAGTCGTCACGGGTCGTGGCGGAAAGCCGCATCTGGCGCCTCTTCGGCCTGGCCGATGCTCCGGTCTACCAACAAGCGGACTACGTCAGGGGTTACGAGAAAATCGTGTCGACATTCGATGTGACAGAACCACCCACCGCCACCAAGGTGCTCATCATCACCGGCGACCCCATCGGCAAGAAGCTCGCGGGCCCGGCGATCCGCGCCTGGAACATGGCCGACCTGCTTTCGCACCAGGCGGAGGTGACGCTCGTCTCGCTCACATCCGTCGAAGACGTCGATGCTCCGTTCTCGGTCGTGCGGGTGCGGCCGGGAGACAACCGATCGTTCGCCAAGCTGGAGCAGTGGGCGGACGTCATCGTCTTCCAGGGGCACGCGATGGCCGTCTTCGACGCGCTGCGCAAGACCCGCAAGATCCTGGTCGTCGACATCTACGACCCGATGCACCTCGAACAGCTCGAGCAGGGGCGTGAGCTGCCCCCCGAGCAGTGGGCGCGCCAGGTGCGCGACGCCAACGATGTGCTCAACGACCAGATGCTTCGCGGCGACTTCTTCCTCAGCGCATCCGACCGCCAGCGCATGTTCTGGCTGGGCCAGCTCGCGTCGCTCGGGCGCATCAACCCGCAGACCTATGCGGGCGATCCGGATCTCGACGGCCTGATCGGCGTCGTGCCGTTCGGTCTCTCGTCGACCCCTCCGGTGCACGAGCGCTCCGTGCTCAAGGGGGTTCACCCGGGGATCGGCGCCGACGACAAGCTGCTGCTCTGGAGTGGCGGGCTCTACAACTGGTTCGACCCCAAGACACTCATCCGTGCCGTCGCAGCGCTCTCCGAACGGCGCGACAACGTTCGCCTGTACTTCCAGGGCACCAAGCATCCGCATCCCGGTGTGCCCGAGATGGCCATCGTCGCGGAGTCGCGTGCGCTGGCGAAGGAACTCGGGGTACTGGACACCGCCGTGTTCTTCAACGATTCATGGGTCGACTACGCCGACCGGCAGAACTACCTGACCGAGGCAGACGCGGGAGTCAGCACTCATTTCTCGCATATCGAGACCACATTCTCGTTCCGTACCAGGATCCTCGACTACCTGTGGGCGGACCTCCCGATGGTGGTCACAGAGGGCGACCACTTCGCCCAGCTGGTCGCCGAACAGCAGCTCGGGCTCGTGGTGGAGCCGGAGAACGTGGACCAGCTGGCGGACGCGCTCGAGCGCATCCTGTTCGACGAGAAACTCATTGCGAAATCCCGCAAGAACATCGCGCGCGTTCGCACCGACTACTTCTGGGAGAAGGCGCTCGCGCCGCTCGTCGACTTCGTGGCCGACGCGCATCACGCCGGCGACAACTCGACGATCGCCGGAGGCGGCAGCGGGGCGCAGGATCGCCCGAGAAAGCGCGTGCGTCGCTCCGGATTCCGGCACGACGTCGGCCTGGTGGTCATGCACCTGCGAACGAGTGGGGTGCGCGTGGTCCTGGGCAAGATCCGCGGTCGGCTGTCGCGCCGCTAACGGTCGCTGCGCACGGCGTACACCGTGAAAGTGGTGCTCGCCAGTGTGTCGGTGTGCCGTACGGTCAGGCACGGCGAGTTGATCGGCACGCTCGACAGCACGTAGTCGACGTGGGATTGCGCAAACTTCGAGCACGCATCGAAGGTGACCGAAATGACATCCTCGGCGGGGTTGGAGACCACCGGGTCACCCGTGCCGGGAGTCCAGATCACCGCGCCCAGTCGATTCCACTCGTTCGAGTAGCTGTTGCTCGGGTCGACCTGTTTCCACATGGTGCGGGAGGGCGCGCCCTGCGTGCCGTTGAAGCCGGTCACCCCGGATTCGAGCAGGATCGCGTTGTCGAGATCGCCCCCGACGCCCACCCATTCGCCCGGATGTGATTTGTCGAGCTGGATGATCGACTTCGCGACGGTCGTGTCGCGGAGATCGAACACGCCGACGTAGACCGGATTCACCGCGGCACAACTCGCCACGGTGACGACAAGGAACGCGACCGCCCCGAGGCCCGGTCGCCGCACCGCAAACAGGTAAATCGCGGCGCCGGACACCAGCGCGAAGACCAGCCACAGCGGCGACGCTCCCCACAGCCGCGCGCTGCCCTGCACATGGAAAATCGCGACGGCCAGGGCGAGTTGTATCGCGAGGAACAGGCCCGCTGAGCCCCACACCAGCACTCGTGGCGCTGGCGAGTCTTCCTCGTCGAGATCCCGCGCCACAACTCCGATCAACGCGAATGAGGCCAGGCCGATGCCGATGCGCATTCGGGTGCCGTTCGTGAGGTCGAGATACAGCAGGTGGGCGATCGCGTTCCAGCCGGGAACAAAGATGAAGGCGAGCACGAGAACCAGGAACGCCAAGAGCCCGACCATCGTCCAGGGAAGCTCGGCACCCCGGCGTCGCCGACGAACGGCCACCCAGACTCCGGCCGGAACCAGGAATATCCCGAGCAGGAAGAAGCTGGATGCCTCCGAGGAGTTGATGCCGAGAAACCCGCCCGCATTCTGCAGCGATTCCGAGAAGGATGCCCCGAGCGTGCGCGCAAAGGCGATGTAATCGTCGGTTCCCGTCGGGGTGAGCCGCTGGCCCGGGTACACCGTGCCGAGGAAGCGGTCGACCACGGCCGACTTCGATCGCAGCCAGACGAGCACGGCGACGACTCCTACCGCTCCCGAGACGGCGATGGGGATCGCTCGCAGGCCGATGGATCTCCACGGGGTGCCGTCGCGCTTTCGCGCGATCACTTCGCCGATTCCGAAGAACAGCACGACGTAGACCACCGGGATGATGAACGGGGCGTAGATCCCGGCGGCCATGACAGTGGTGAGGTAACCCACCAGTACCGCCCACACCAGTCGTGAACGAAGCGTTGTCTGCCGCAGCGCCCAGACGATCGCCGTGATGGTGATCGCGCCCCACGCCACGGGCCACTGGGCGGCAGGCTCGAACCACCACTGGAAGAAGGGGCTGAAGAAGAACCCGACCGAGAGCGCGGCCGCCACGAGCGGCCGTCGCGGAAGCAGGGTCACCATGAGGGCGAATGCGGCGACCACGAGGGAGAGCGCCGGCACCCACCACTTCCACGCGTAGGCGCGCCCGACATCGAGGAACAGGAATCCCCAGTTCTGAGGCTCCATGATGGTCGCCGGTTGCCGGTCGGGCAGCCCGAACGGCAGGTCGGCGTCGGCGCCGCCGGGGAACGTGCGGCTCGTGGCAGGCAGGCCCTGCTGCACCTGGGAGATCGTCCACGGAACGCCGACGTTCCATTCGTCGGAGCGGATTCGCTGCGGCGCGCCGGCCAGGAGGCTGGGGTCCCGTCCCGTGTTCACCGCGGCGTAGTACTCGCCGGAGGAGGTGCCGTTGATCGACAGTGCGATCAGGATCGCCCCGATCACCGCGACGAGCACGGCGAACGCGACGATGACGCGAGCTCTCGGAAGGCCGTTGGCGCTCACCTCGACGAACGCCCGGTACCTCGCCCAGCGGATTCGCCCGGCCACGGCCGACTCGGACGTCGTCTCGGGGGTCTTTTGCTTCACGGGGCTCCGGTGGCGCTGGGCTGGTGCGGGCAGGGATGGGCAGCACCCATTCTCTCGCACGCGTGCTGGTCAATCCGTCACGGGCCGCCGGATTCACCGATCGCGAATCCGGCTGCGGGTTAGAGTGCTCTACGAAAGAAGGGTGCTCACGATGACCGAACCGATCGCTGCGCCGGGCCGGCCCGACACGATCGGCCCCGGCCGCTCGCTGGCGGACGGACTTGCCGGTCACCGCAACTCGTTCGGCGTGATCCGCCTTGCCCTTGCGACGGCAGTCATCTTCTCTCACGCATTCCCCCTGGGCGGCTGGGGTGAAGATCCCCTCCTGCGCTATACCCAGAACCAGCAGAACATCGGCGGCGTCGCGGTTCTCGGCTTCTTCGCGATCAGCGGTTACCTGATCGCGAAGAGCGGCATGAACGCCGACGGACTGCAGTTCCTCTGGCGTCGCGTGCTGCGAATATTTCCGGCGTTCTACGTGGTGCTCATTGTGGCCGCGTTCGTCGTCGGACCCATCGCCTGGCTGATGGTGGGTCGGCCGCTGTCGACCTATTTCAACTTCGGGTCCGTGGGGCCCTTCGCGTACCTGGCCCACAACTTCGACCTGTGGATGCGCCAGTACGGTGTTAACGACGTCTTCGCGGCGACGACCCCCTACGGGCACACCGCGGGTCCCGTGTTCAACGGGTCTCTCTGGACCCTGAGCTACGAGTTCGGGGCGTACCTGATCATCTTCGTCCTCGTCGTCACGGGCATCCTGAAGCGCGCCAAATTCATGGTGCTGGTGCTGACCGGCTTCTATTTCGTCTGCCAGGTGGCGATCGAGGCCTTCCCCGGGTCGGGACGCCAGATTCTGCCGACATTCGGCGACGATTACCGGGTCAGCCTCCCGCTCATCTTCCTGTTCGGATCCTGCATGGCGGTCTACTCCCGACGAATCCCGCTGGACGGTCGACTGGCGATACTTTCGGCGGCAGTCGCGGTGTTCACGCTGTGGCAGGGCGGGCTCACGATCCTGGGGTTCCCCGCGATCGCCTACCTGGTGCTGTGGGCTGCGGCGTGCCTGCCGGCCCGCCTGCACTGGATCGGGCAGAAGAACGACTACTCGTACGGCATGTACGTGTACGGCTTCCTGGTGGAGCAGTTCACCGCGTTTCTGGGCTGGTACCGGTGGGGTTACCTGCCGTGGACGCTCGTCGTCGTCGTGATCACCGCGGGCTGCGCCTGGCTGAGCTGGCACGGGGTCGAGAAGCGCGCCCTGTCGCTCAAAGACGTGGGCCCCGGCCGAGGGGTGCGCTACTGGCTCGATCGAAACGAGGCGGCGCGTCGTCGACAGCGCGACGCGAAGCACCCCGCGCCGCTGGGGCCGGTTGCCGCAGACGGCGGCACGGCGGAATCGTCGAACTGAGTCAGTTCGGGTCGTTGTCGTGCGGGGGTTGTTCGCCCCGCTCGCGCTGCTCCAGGCGCAGCTCCAGCAGGGCCACGCGCTCCGCGAGCGTTCGTGTCTTGCTTTCCAGCTGAGTGACTTCGGAGCTGTGCTGGAGGCTGACCAGGAACAGGATCGCGATGCTCACGAAGAAGACGAGGTTGATCGGTACCGCGATGCCGAGAAGCCCGGCGGCCCACGTCAGGGTCGCGGGAAAAACGCCGGCGACGAGGGCGAGCAGTCCGGCGAGGAACCACCAGGCCGCGTGGCGCTCGCGCAGGCGCCGTCGGCGAAGCATTTCGACGACCACCGCCAGGATGAGCAGCGCCGACAGGATTCCGAAGATGTAACTGACGACCGTCACGTGTCCGCCCCAATCCGGTAGGTCGATCGTGGTCTGATCAGGGCGAAAACGAGCGCCAGGGTGGCGCGCGCCAGGTACGCGGCCGACCGGAACGGGTTGTGCGACGGAACCCCGCCGGACCGCGGCCGCATGGCGACGGGGAGCTGGCGGATCACGAGGCCCGACCGGGACGCGATGACGAGGGCCTCGATCGTGTCGCCCAGGTATTCGGCGGGGTAGTGCGAAGCGAAGAGCCGGATGGCGCGCGGCCCCGAGGCACGAAATCCCGACGTCGTGTCGGTGAGCGGCGCTCGTGAAATGGAGCTCAGGACTGTGGCGAACACTCGTACCGCCCAGAATCGCGGCCCGCGCACCCGGTAGTCGCCCTCGCCGGCGAACCGTGCGCCGATGACGAGGTCCGCCGTCTCGAGACCGTCGAGCAGGGCCGGCACCCCGGCGGGGTCGTGCTGGCCGTCCGCGTCGATCTGAACCACGGCGTCGAACCCGTTCTCGAGCGCGTAACGGAAGCCGACCCGCATCGCGCCACCGACGCCCAAATTGAACGGAAGTGTTGCCACCAGCGCACCGGCGGCGGACGCAGCGCTGGTGGTGGCGTCGCTGGACCCGTCGTCGACGACGAGCACCGACACTCCGGGAAGCGTCGACTTTATCTCGCGAACCACCGTGCCGACCGACGCGACCTCGTTGAACGCGGGGGTCACGATCAGCGTCCTGGCGTAGCGGTCTTCCACGAGGTCGATCCTACCGACGACAGTCTTTACGGCTTGCGCGGCGAGTAGGGGCGACGGAGCACGTGTTGAATCAGCGTGCGGCGGCCGTCGACGTTGCCCGCCCGCAGGGCGCCCGGCAACTCGGTGAGAGCGTTGAGCCGTGAGCTCGCATGAGTGCGCGCCACCCGGGCTGCTCGCTTCCAGCCGAGTGCGGTCGCGGAGGCGGATGCCTCGTCGAAGAACGTTCGCTCCTGTCGGAACTTCGAGCCGTCGGGGCCGGTCACCGCCGACACGCTCGACGAGTGTCGCCGGTAGTTGAAGACCGTCGTGTCGTCCAACACCAGGGTTCCGCCGGCCTCGACGATCTCGAAGAGTTTGGCGAGATCCTGCACCACGTCGAGGTCGGTGCGAAAGCCGGTGCCCACGAGCCGCGAGGTGCGCCACACGAGCGACGGAAAATAGGTCCAGTTGCCACGCAGAAGGCTGGCGGCCAGAAACTCGCCCGAATAGCTGCGCGCCCCGGCCCCCGACGGCTCCAGCCATCCCTTGACCCGATCGGCGAGCGGCACGCCCGCGCGACCGTTCTCATCGATCACGCGTACGCCGGGCTGGATGATGTCGGCGCCGGGAAACTCGCGAATGAGTTCGTGCACGCGAGCGACGTACCCGGGCAGCATGACGTCGTCGCATCCCATGATCTGGACGAATTCGGACGTCGCGAGACCGATCGCCTTGTTGTAGTTGCGACTCGGGCGCAGATTGGTCTCGTTCCGCAGGTAGGTCACACGCGAGTCGTCGATGCCACGTGCCCACTCGCCCGGGGCGAGGTCGGGGTAGACATCGTCGATGATGGTGAGTCGCCAGTCCGGATCGGTTTGCGCCAGCACGCTCTCGACGGCCAGCCGAAAGTATTCGAAGCTGCCGTAGAAGGGCATCATGATGTCCAGAGTCACGGTGCTTTAGCCTAGTCGCGCGTAAATCCGCCGCCGTAACTGCTCGGCTAGACTGGCACGCGCCGATTCCGATAGCGCAATGACAGGGAAGATTCGACATGACGCAGACGCGCGCAAAGCGAGCCATCATCACCGGGATCACCGGCCAGGATGGCAGCTACCTGGCGGAGCTGCTTCTCGCAAAAGGCTACGAGGTGCACGGTTTCATCCGTCGCTCGTCGAGCTTCAACACCGCGCGCATCGACCACATCTACGAGGATCCGCACGAAGAGGCCCAGCGCCTGTTCCTGCATTTCGCCGACCTGAGCGATGGCTCCCGGCTGGTCACCCTGCTCAACGAGATCCAGCCCGACGAGGTCTACAACCTCGCGGCGCAGTCCCACGTGCGGGTCAGTTTCGACGAGCCCGAATACACGGGCGAGACCACCGGCCTCGGCACTGTGCGACTGCTCGAGGCGATCCGGTCGGCGGGCGTTGCGCCGCGCTTCTACCAGGCGAGCAGCTCCGAGATGTTCGGCGCCTCGCCGCCGCCGCAGAACGAGCAAACTCCCGTTCTATCCCCGGTCGCCCTACGGCGTCGCCAAGGTGTACTCCTACTGGATCACCCGCAACTACCGCGAGGCGTACGGCCTCTTCGCCTGCAACGGCATCCTGTTCAACCACGAGTCGCCGCGGCGCGGCGGCACGTTCGTCACGCGCAAGATCACTCGGGCCGTCGCGCGAATCGCCGCAGGCCAGCAGAGCGAGTTGTTCATGGGCAATCTCGACTCCGTGCGGGACTGGGGCTACGCGCCAGAGTTCGTCGAAGGAATGTGGCGCATGCTGCAGCACGATGAGCCGGGCGACTACGTGCTGGCGACGAACACCGCCTACAGCGTGCGCGATTTCCTGCAGTTCTCGTTCGAGCACGTCGGCCTGGACTGGCAGAAGTACGTGCGATTCGATGAGCGCTACCTGCGGCCCACCGAGGTGGATGCCCTCGTCGGCGACCCGACGAAAGCGCAGCAGGCACTCGGCTGGGTTCCCAATGTGCTGACGCCGCGTCTCGCCACGATCATGGTCGACGCCGACATCGCCGCTCTCTCGACCGAGGGAACGCCGTACATCGATACCGTCCAGGTCTAGTCGCGACGTGCGAGTGCTGCTGACCGGAAGCCGCGGGATGCTCGGATCGAGCTTCGCGGCCCGCTGGGCGGTGCAGAGGCCCGGCGACGAGCTGGTCGCGCTCTCGAGGGCGGAAGTCGATCTCAGGGATCGTGCCACCACCCGCGCCGCGATCTCCGCGGCGCGTCCCGACGCCGTCGTGCACGCGGCCGCGGTCGTCGGCGGCATCGCCGCGAAACTGGCGCATCCCACGACCTACCTCCTCGATAACCTGCTCATCGACAGCAGCGTCATCGGGTCGGCGATCGAGCTCGAAATCCCGGAGCTGCTGAATGTGGGCAGTGCCGCGGTCTATCCCGAGACCTACCGCCAGCCCTTCGTCGAGGCCGACCTGCTCGCGGCACCGCTCGAACCGGCCAACGAGGGCTACGCGATCGCCAAGATCGCGGCGATGAAACTGTGCGAGTACGCAAGCTCCGAGTTCGGGTTCGCCTACCGCACCGCCATCCCGTCCAATCTCTATGGGCCGGGCGAGGACTACTCGCTGTCGCACGGTCACCTCATTGCCGCCGCGCTCGCCAAAGTGCACGCGGCGCACGTCGGCGGCCAGTCCGCGGTCGAGATCTGGGGTGACGGAACGGCGCGACGCGAGTTCACCTATTCCGTGGACCTTGCATCGTGGCTGGTGGACCAGGTCGGCGTCCTCAGCGCGTGGCCAGCACGGGTCAACCTGGGCAGCGGAACCGATCACTCGATCGCCGAGTACTACGAGGCGGCGAAGACGGCCGTCGGTTACTCGGGAGGTTTCGAGTTCGACCCCACGAAACCCGCGGGCATGCACCAGCGCATCCTCGACTCGTCGGTCGCGCATTCGCTCGGCTGGTCACCATCGACGCAACTCGCGGACGGGATGGCCGCGTCATACCGGTCGTTTCTCGCCGCACAATCGGGAGCCCCACAATGACCTCATCTCCAGCGCCTCTCGAGGGCCTTCCACTCGCGACGTCGTCGTGGGACGCGGCGGAGTACGCCGCACTGCGCCGGGTGATCGAGAGCGGTCGATTCACGATGGGCCCGCTGGTTGCCCGGTTCGAACAGGACTTCGCCGACCACTTCGGATCGCGCCACGCCGTCATGGTGAACTCCGGCAGCTCCGCCAACCTGCTTGCCATCGCCGCGGCCGTGCTCGACCCCGAGGTCGATCTGAATGCCGGTGACGAGGTGCTGGTGCCCGCAGTTTCCTGGGCCACGACGTATTACCCGGTGCAGCAGTACGGCCTGGTGCTGAAATTCGTCGATATCGACGTCGACACGCTCAACATGGACCTCGATCTCGCCGCGGAGGCGATCGGCCCGAAGACCAAGGCGATCTTCGCGGTCAACCTGCTCGGAAATCCGAACGACTTCGGGCGACTGGCGCACCTCGCGGACAGCCACGGACTGCTGCTGCTCGAAGACAACTGCGAGTCGCTGGGCGCACGCTTCGAGGGCCGCGCGGCCGGCACGTTCGGCCGGATGGGCACCTTCAGCGCCTTCTTCTCGCACCACATCTCGACGATGGAGGGCGGCCTGATCCTCACCGACGATGAGCGCACGCACCAGATTCTGACGTCGCTTCGGGCGCACGGCTGGACTCGCGAACTTCCCGAGCGCAACTTCGTGCACGACAAGACCGGTGACCGCTTCGACGATCTCTTCCGGTTCGTGCTGCCCGGCTACAACGTTCGACCGCTGGAGATGTCCGGCGCGCTGGGCATCGAGCAGCTGAAGAAGGTGCCGTCGCTGGTGGCCGGCCGTCGCGAGAACGCCGCGTATTTCCAGTCGGTCATGGCAGGCCTGGAGTCGGTACGCCTGCAGCGCGAGGTGGGGGAGAGCAGCTGGTTCGGCTTCTCGCTCGTGCTGGAGGGCGCGCTCGCCGGGCGGCGTCGTGAGGTCGTCGAGGCCCTGTCGGCGAACCAGATCGAAGTGCGGCCCATCGTCGCCGGCAACTTCACTCGCAACCCTGTGATGAAGTACCTGCCCTCGGTGATTCCGAATGAGCTGCCTGCGGCCGACAAGATCCACGACGACGGGCTGTTCGTCGGCAACCACCACGTGCCCGTGCACGAGGGAATCGACCTGTTGCGCGAGACGATCGACGCGCTCGGCTAGCGGCGACGACCCTCATCGAGGGCGCGAGTGAACGACTCCACAGTGGCCGCCGCCACGTGTGCCCAGGAGGTGCCGGCGGACCGGGTTCTCCCGAGGCTCGCAAGTTCGAGCTGGCGTCCCCGGTCGCCGACGAGCTGCCTCACCGCACGCGCGAGATCGGCGGCATCGCCGGCGGCGAAGTAGTCGGCGGCGTCGCCCGCGACCTCCCGGAAAACCTCCGTATCCGCGAGCAGGACCGGCAGGCCGACGTTCATGGCCTCGACCGCGGGAAGCGAGAAGCCGGTCGCGAGCGTCGAGTCGATCAGGGCCGTCGCTGATGCGACCAGGTGGTCTAGGTCGTCCCGGGGCACCCACGAGAGCAGCTCGATCGAACCCCCGAGGCCGAGCTTGTCGACGAGCGGGCGAAGCGGATCGTCTGCGCCACCGCCCGTGATGACGAGCCGCGGACGAGCATCCGCGGGCATCAGCGACCAGGCGCGCACGATGGTGTCGAAGTCCTTGTAGGGGCTGCGCTGTCCCATCGCGAGGAACGTGTCCGCACTCCGCGGCTCACCGGCTGCCAGTGCGGTGGGATCGGTTCTCGCCGCGAGCGGGATCACATCGATGTGGTCCGCGGGAAAGTGCAGGTACCGTCTGATGGCTGCGGCCGAGTATTCGCTGATCGTTATCAGCCGGGTGGCTCCCTTCGCGCCGCGCTTCTCCATCCACTTCACGGGCTCCGTGAACACCTTCGTCTGCATGAGCTCGGGATGCGAGAAATACAGCAGGTCGTGCACGGTGATGACCACCGGCACGGCTGGGAAGAGCGGGCCGAACATCGCAGGCCCATGTATCAGGTCGGCGCCCAGCCGCGAGGCAGCCCGGGAGACCGCGAACAGTTCGCCTCGCGCCCAGGCGAGCCGGTTCTCGCCGCTGATGCCGGATGCAACCATTTCTCCCGGAAACCAGGAGTGGTCGGCCGCCATCAGTTCGGTGCTGGCATAGCCCACGAATTCGAACTCGGGCGCCAGGTCGCCGATGGCTCGGTAGAGCTCGCGAGCGTAGATCTCGATACCGCCCTTGGTGCCGGTGGTCTGCAACAAATTGACGAGCACGCGAGGCATCCAGCCATGGTAACGGCAAACCAACGGGTGCCTTCTTGTAGAGTCGACACGCTTGTCCCGTAGTGAAATCGAGGTTCCCGTTGGTTGATCGCGCCTTAGGCACAGTGCTCGTGACGGGCGGGGCCGGATTCATCGGCTGCGCGCTGTCCGACCGGCTCGCCGGCGTGGCCGACCGCTGGGTGGTGCTCGACAACCTGCACCCGCAGGTTCATCCCTCCCGCGAACGGCCGGCCGCCCTGCACGACGCGGCGGAGCTCGTCGTCGGCGACGTGGCCGACCCTGCCGTCTGGTCCGCGCTGCTCTCCGATTTTCGGCCCGACGTCGTCGTTCACCTCGCGGCCGAGACCGGCACCGCGCAGTCCCTGCGTGAGGCATCCCGCCACGCCGAGGTGAACGTTCTCGGCACCACGACCATGCTCGACGCGTTCAGCGCCGTGAGCCTCGTTCCGAGTCGTTTCGTGCTGAGCAGCAGCAGGGCCGTCTACGGCGAGGGCGAATGGCGCAGGGCGGACGGCAGCTCGTTCCTGCCGGGGCAGCGCTCGCACGCCCAGCTCGAGGCGGCGCGCTGGGATTTCGACGGCGCCACACCTCTTCCCAGCGAGGCAACCCGCACGTGGCCGGCGCCGACCAGCGTGTACGGCGCGACCAAGCTCGCCCAGGAACACATCCTCTCGGCCTGGACGGGAGCGAACGACGCGCTGCTCACGATTCTGCGGTTCCAGAATGTGTATGGACCGGGCCAGTCGCTGAGCAACCCCTACACGGGAATCGTGTCGCTGTTCTCGCAGCTCGCGATGCGGGGCGAATCGATTCCCGTCTATGAGGACGGTGCGATCACCCGGGACTTCGTCTACATCGACGACGTCGCCGATTCCCTGGCCGCCGTGGTCACCGATCCGCCCGAGGTGAGCGCGGCGGTGTTCGATGTCGGCTCGGGAGTGGCAACAACGATCCTCAGCCTGGCGACCGAGATCGCGCGGTTCCACGGTGCGCCCGAGCCCCACATCACGGGTGCCTATCGCGACGGTGACGTACGGCACGCCGAGTGCGACATCAGCCGCACCCTCGCGACGCTCGAGTGGCACCCGGCGTGGGATGTCGCGCGCGGGATGTCCGCCCTGCAGGAGTGGATCGCCACACAGATATGACCGGCCAGGGCCCGGTTGTTGAGAAACCCGCGCGCGGGGGAGCTCCGCTGATCATCGGCGCGACGGCGATCGCGGGCGTGGCGGGGTACGCGATCACCTTCCTCGTCTTCCGGTTCGTGGGAGCCGCTCCCTACGCCGCCTTCGCCGCTTTCTGGGCTGCGATGTATCTGGTCGTCGGCGGCCTCTCGGGCATCCAGCAGGAGATCGCCCGCGCCACGCACCCGATCGCCGAAGGAACGCGAACGCGCCCGAGCCGGGCACGCAACTTCGGGCTCGTGGCCGCGGCTGGAGTTCTTGTGCTCGTGCTCGCCACCTCCCCGGCCTGGGCTCACCTCGCTTTCGCCCAGTCGAGCGGCGCGCTGGTGTACCCGCTCGCCGTCGGCACAGCCTCCTACGTGCTCGTCGCGACGCTGACCGGCTCGCTGTACGGCGTCTCGCAGTGGCGCAGCATCTTCCTGATGATCATCACGGACGGTCTGCTGCGGCTGGTGCTCGTCGTGGTCGTTCTCGCCCTCACCCGTGACATCGTGTGGATCGCCTGGGCGGCTGCCCTGCCGTTCCCGCTCGCCGTGATCATTCTCTGGCGCTTCATCCGTGCCGGACTCGTCGGCAGGAGCGACCTGGATGTCGGCTACCGGCCGCTGGCGTGGAATGTCGCGAGAACCGTGCTGGCCTCGGTGTCGACGGCGGTGCTCGTCAGTGGATTTCCGCTCATTCTGGCGGTCGCGGGCGCGGGGTCGTCGCCGGCCTTCGTCGGGCACCTGATCTTCGCGATCACCATCACTCGTGCACCGCTGATCGTGACGGTCATGGCGCTGCAGAGCTTCTTCGTCGTGCGATTTCGCGACCGCGGCCGTTCACCCGGCCGCGCGCTCGGCGCCATCCTGGCTGTCGTGCTCGGGGGTGGTGTGGTGCTGGCTGCTCTTGCATGGTGGATTGGAGCGCCCATCCTCCACTGGCTGTCGGGCGGGTCGACCGGTATCGACGGCGCCTTCATGGGGATCCTGGTGATCTCCTCTGCGGGCGTTGCCGCGCTGACAGTCACCGGTTCAGCTGTTCTCGCGCGTTCCCGGCACTTCATCTACTCGTTCGGCTGGGTGCTCTCCGCGCTGACGACCATCGTGTTCATGTCGCTGCCGCTGCCGCTCGTCTCCCGGATCGAGTCCGCACTGCTGGCGGGCCCGCTGGTCGGACTGCTGTTCCACCTGGCCTGGCTGGCCGTCGCGCGGCGGTCCCAGACCGATACGGCGGCAGCGATCGCGGCCACGACGACGGCGGCAACGGCGAACCAGACGAACACGCCGCCGGGGGGCGACCACACGGGATGAAGGATCGCCGGCCACTGCGACGAGGTGCCGACCGCGTAGCGCTTGAGGGTGGTCGCGAACGCGAGGAACTGGGCCGCGGCCCACAGCCCCAGAACGACGGGCACCAGCCGGCGGGAGACTGACGCCGGCAGCGGCAGTCGGTCGGACAGCACCGCCGCGAGCCCGACGACAGTGCAGGCGAAAACGGGCAGGATGTAGCGTCCCTGCCAGATCACACCCCCGGTGGTGACATAGATGCCCTGCAGGATCGCGGGAAGCAGCAGGAGTGCCGCGACCAGCACTCCGGCGAAGAGCAGCGTGCGCCGCCGCAGCAGGATGGCGGCGACCAGCGCGAGTGCTCCCACCAGGAGCGACCAGGCGAAGTAGACCGAGGCAGGAGCGGGGACCGCGAGCCAACCGAAGAATCCGACCACCTGTTGCCCGTAGTAGAAGGTGGAGAAGAAGGTCCACAGGAATCCCAGCAGGTGCGATGTACCGACGCCGATCGGCTCCAGCGTTCCCGTTGCACCGGGCTCGTTCACGCCGAGCGGGTTGGCGACGAGCATCCAGGCGAGAGCCGCGGCGAACAGGACGGCGCACCCCGCGATCGCCCAGCGCACCGGCCGCGTGCGCAGCAGGTCACGCAGTTGCGCGCGGGTCGTGAGCAGCAGGGGCGCCAGAATGGCGAGGGCGACCCAGACCAGCGAAAGTCCGCGCATGTTCGCGGCGACCGAGGCGGAGACGAAGACGATGGCTGCTCGCTGGGCGAGAAGGTCACGGGCCGGCTCTCGCACTATAGAGAGCATGCCGACGAACGTCGCGAGGGTCGCCGTGATTTCGAGGGAGTTCGGATTCACGACGCCGCCGAGGAACGCGACCATCGGAGTAACAGCCACCGCGAGACCGATCGTCGGAAGCGTGGGTGATCGCCAGCGCGAAATCAGCGCGAACGACAACCCGAGGAACACCGTCATGAGCAGGTCGGCCACCACCCGCATCGCGTAGATACCCGCGTCGGTGTGGAAGACCAGCGACGGCCATCCGACGAGCGCGTAATACAGCGGGTCGTACCGGCCGGAACTCGCGTACACGGTCGCCGTCGCGGTCGGCGGCTTCGACTCCGGCTTCACGCACGTTGGCGTCGCGTCGGGAACCACCGCGAAACACGTCACGCGCTGCGCGTCGAAGATGTACTGGGGCACCGTGACGTCGGAGCGGTTCGTGAGGAACGGGGCCACCTGGCCGGTCGCGACGGACGCCGCACGAATGAGATGCGCGGGCTCGTCTGGCGCGGCTCCGATCGGGGTGGCGAACGTCCACGCGGCACTCAGCAGGGCAAACCCGGCCCATGCCAGCAGAAACGTGCGCCCGAACGACCGTTTGGCTTCGACCACGATCGACCTACTCCATTCCGAATTCGCTCGTGACCGTCAACGATTCGTACACGCGCCGCCAGCTCAGCTCTCGCGATGCCTTCACCGAGCAGACGACGAGCGTGAGCCACCCGAATTCTACGAGGATCGAGCTCTCGGCCAGCGCTCCGATCACCAGGGCGATGAGCACGAGGCTCGGCCACGCGAAAACCACGCTTCTCCGGCGGGACGCGAGCAGCCACGACCGCACGAGCGCGAGCCCGAGGAAGACGACGAAGATTGCGAACCCCACGAATCCCAGCTGGAACCAGACGTCGAGATACGCGTTCAGGGCCGACCCGGCAAAGTGCCCCGAACTCGTCGTGAAGGTCGAAAACGGGAAACGTGTCTTTGGGCCAGGCTCCAACCCAGCCCCAGCCCTGCAGCGAATGCAGCTGGGTGAGCGACCAGACGCCCTGCCAGACGTTCAGTCGATAGTTCAGCGCACCGGTCGCGTTGAACGCCGTGACGATCGGGCTGCGGAATCGCCAGGCGAGGATGGCCGCGGTCGCGATCAGGGCGAGTACACCGAGTTGCCAGAACCGCCGGGAGCCGTCGGAGACCCGGCGCAGCCCGTAGAGGATGGCGGCCGCGATAATCACCACGATCATCGCCCCGAACGCGAGCGGCGCCCGCGCCACGACGAGCATGAACACGCCGAGGATCACCGAACCGATCCCGACGCCCCGCGTCACCGAGCGGGTGCGCAGTTCGGTGCCGAAGGTGATGAGTGCGACGACGGAGACCAGGCCGAGCTGGTCGGTTGTGCTGAGGAGTCCCGTGACGGGACCCAGCTCGGCGAGATTGCCGGTGATGCCCAGCACACGGATGGGCGTGTCGATCAGGATGCCCGACAGGATCTCCATTGCCAGCGACAGCCCGAGCACGAACCGGAGCACGTCGCCGAACGTGCGCACGATCTGGATCGTGTCTCTCACCAGCGCCACATAGATGCCGAAGGCGGTGAAGGCGGCGAGGTAGGCGAGTCCGCCCAGGGTCGCCCAGTGGTGCTGGCTCCAGAACACGGAGGCGAGCGTCCAGCCGAGAAAGCCGAGAAGCGAGATGGGCAGCAGCCCGTTCCAGCCGATCTCCTCCCACTGTGCCGCGAGCGACAGGCCGGCGAGAGCCACGAGGGCGCTCAGTATGGCGATGAAGCCCGCCCAGCCCATGAGCTGCCGGAGGGCGAATGAGAGAAGGGTGGTTCCGACGATCGTGGTCGTGAGGGCGGCCGACAGTCGAGGGGACGCCAGGATCGACTTCGTCAGCTCGAACGCGCTGAGCGGAGCCGTCGGACGAGCCATCGCTACGAGACCCCGAGGGGGTCGGGTCGTTTGGTCGTGATCGCGAACAGGGCGAGCAGCAGCAGACCGTACTCGATCAGCAGCCGGCTCTCAGCGACGCTCTGTGCGAGCAGTGCAACGAGCACGAGCACCGGCAGCAGGGTCGCCGGGTCGTAGCTGCCGAGGCGTCCTGGCCCGAGATGGGGGCGGTCGATGCTGAGGATCCAGGCGCGCACGAGCGCGCTGAGCGCGAAGGCCGCGAACACGACGACGCCGATGATGCCGAGCTGCAGCCAGAGGTCGAGCCAGGCGTCGTGGGCCTGCAGGTACTGGATTCCGCCGATGTTGAACGCCGTGCGATTGAAGGGGGCCAGCCCGGGAACCCAGTAGCTGATCCAGCCCCAGCCGACGACCGGTCGCTGGCGGGCGATGTCGATGACCTCGGCCCAGATTCCGGTGCGGCCGGTGAGGGTGCCCGATTTACCGAGCAGCGCCAGCAGGCGACCACGCAGCGCGATCGCGGCGATGACGCCGAAGAACGATCACGATGACCGACACGATCGAGATGGTGCGTCGTGCTCGATCGGTTTCGGCGCGTCTCAGCAGAACGAGAACGATCGCGACGACGGCCACTGCCGCAGCGGCGACGAAGACGGTCGCCGACCGGGTGAGGGCGATGTCGAGGAGGGCGACGACGATCCAGAACCCGCTCCACCCGCGCCGCATCGAGCGGGACGCGAACTCCAGCGCGAAGACGATGACCCCGAGCAGTGCGACGAAGCCCAGCAGGTCGGAGTTGCCCATGATGCCCTGGATGCGGTCGCCCTTGAAGCAGCAGGTCGCGCGACCAGTACTCGGCCGGGTGGATTTTCTGCCCGGAGTAGTCCGTCCACCAGGGCGTGAACGGATGCCGCACGATCATCGAGACGACGAGCTCGAACAGGATCGAGGCGGCGAGGATGATGCGCAGCGCGTGTCCCAGCAGCCGCAGCAGCTGGGGAAGCGTGAACGTGATGGCGAGGCTCAGGGCTCCGACCGCCGTCATGATCGACAGGAACGACGCCGCCACCGTGTACTGGCGATACTCCGACCAGGCGATCGACAGCACCGTGAGCAGCAGGAATGCCAGCAGCGGCAGAGGCAGCCCGGTCAGGCGCCAGCGCTTTCTGCCGCGAATGACGATCACGAGCGCGATGACGAAGATGACCAGGATGATCGCGCCCCAGCCGTACCAGGTCAGGGCATAGCGCTCGGTGTCACCGGACAGCACGGTGAAAAAGAGGAGAACCGCGTAGACCTTGAGCAATGCAGGCTTCGCCGTCATGCGTTCGAGGCTATACGACGACACGGAGCGGCAGAAACCCGATCGATTTCGACGGCGCACCTACTATTGGGGCGATAGCGGGGTGCCGCGCCCGGGGTGCGGGCGGTCGTCCGTGGAGGGAGCGGCGACGGGGTGAGCCAGCGCAGGATTTGGGCGCCGGTCGGGCTGGTGGTTGCCATCGTGGCCTCAGCGATCGCGGTACTGCTGGGCGCGCCGATCTGGATCCTGCTCGTCGTGGCCGCGGTGCCCGCTGCACTCGCTCTGCGCGCCTCGCATGGCACGCTCTTCGCCCTTGCGACCACCTGGCTCGGCGGACTGGTGGTGCTGCTCGCAACCCTGATGGCCACAGCAGCCCTTCGGCTTGCGATGGTGCCCGTGGTCGTCGTTCTCGTCGCTGGGCTCGGCATCGCGGCGTGCGCGCTGTGGATGCGACGGCCCCGAGTCGCCCGCCCTGCCCGCAGCCGCGTGGTGGCCTTCGGGGCGGCCCTCACGGGGCCCCTCGTCTGGCTGGCGGTCGCGATCCCCACAGCGGTGTTCGACCCCGTCGCGGGACGCTCCTGGGCGATGCACGGGGATGCAGCCAACTACCTTCTCTTCGCCCGCGGGATCCTCGCGCGCGGAGGTGTCGTGGTCGGTGCGTCCGGCAACCCCGTTCCGCTCCCGTCGGGTCTGTTCGCCCTCTTTATGGCCCCCGGTCGCGACGGCGTGACGTCTTCGCTGCTGCTCTGGCACGACCTGGGCGCCTACGAGTCGCTCCAGATCGGCGTGATTGCGATGTGCTGTCTGTTCGCCGGGTTGCTCGCCGCATCGATCACGACGACCCTCCGGATGCGGGGGAGCATCCTCGTCGTCGTGAGTGTGTGCGGTTCGCTTCTGCCGCTGTCGTGGACGCTGACGACCAACGCCATCGCGTACGGGTACTTCGATGCCCAGCTCTCGCTGCCGTGCGTGTTCGCCTCACTTCTGCTCGCCCGGCTGGCGCACGAGCGTCCGGTCGCAGTGGCCGTCGTTCTGACGGTGGCGTGCACCGCCCTGCTGGCGGTCTGGACCCCCCTCGTGCTCGTGCCGCTCGCCGCGCTCGTCGTCGTCGCCGCTACGCACTGGCGGCCGCTCGTGCGGGCGCGGGGACTGTCGCTGGTGATGCTCGGGATCGGTGCGGTTCAACTGGTCGGATACGGCCTGGCCGTCACGCTGCCCGACTTCGTGGAGCAGTCCCGGTTTCTTGCGGCGCACGGCGCGGCATTCACCTACACTCACACACTGTTTCCCGCACTGGGTGCGATGACGATCCTGCTGTCGATCCTGGCCTGGCGGATCACGGCAGCGAGAGTCGCCGTGCCCACCATCGTGCTTCCCGTTGCACTGGCTCTCGGACTCGGGTTCCTGCTGTTCGAGTCGCGGGCGTCCAAGGAGGCCTGGTCGTACTTTCCCAGCAAGTTCGAGTGGCTTTCGATCTGCATCCTGCTCGTCGTCGCTCTCGGACTGCTGCCGGCGATACCAGCCTCCCTGACCGACGGCTGGCGTCTTCGGTTCTCGGCAGCGCTGGCCGTCGTGACGATGACCGCGATAGTCACGACGGCGACTCCCGCGTTCGTGAGCGGCTACGACTGGGCGAATCCCGTGACGTGGATCGCGCAGACCGACAACACGGAGGGCGGAGCCGCGGCGGCGGGGCGCATCCTGGCGTCCGCCGACCTGCAGCACCCGCGCCTCTACTGGCTCTCGGGCGTGCCGTCGGAGTCGTACATCGACTACTGGCTGATCGAGGTGGCGTCGCGCACGATCACCGACGATGCGCTTCGCAAGTACGCCTATGCGCGCAACGAATCGAGTGTGGGCCAGCTCTGCACGATCCTGGGCCTGATGCACCCGACGCCTACGGTGATCACCCGGTCGAGCTCGCTGCAGGCGATGCTCGCGACGAAATGCCCTGCCGTGCCCGCGCACGTGCAGCTGCTGTCGGCCAGCCAGGCGGGCTAGCGGTTCGCGAGGCCGGCCCCCGCGCCGGTACTTTGGACTCACCCGTCGACAAGGAGAGCGCCGCATGTTCGTGGGCCTGACCAACACCCCGCGCGACTACGCCTGGGGTTCCTCGACGGCGATCGCCGACCTGCTCGGGCGAGCGCCGTCTGGCGGTCCCGAGGCCGAGTACTGGCTCGGCACGCATCCCGGTTCGCCCACCCGGGTTCTCGATCCGGCCCCCGGCGGCGCCAGCACCCTCGCCGACCTGACGCACCTGCCATTCCTGCTCAAAGTGCTCGCCGCGGACGAGCCGCTGTCGCTCCAGGCCCATCCGAATCCCGCGCAGGCTCGTGCCGGGTTCGATCGCGAGAACGCGCTCGGTATCCCGCTCGACTCGCCGCTGCGAAGCTACCGCGACGCGCTGCCCAAGCCGGAGCTCATCTTCGCGATCAGTTCGGAGTTCTCGGCGCTGTGCGGTTTTCGCCCGGTATCTGCGACGCGGGCGTTGCTGTCGCGGCTCGGTGGCGATGCGGCGGTGAGAGACCTTCTCGCGAGGCTGCCCGATGACGCTGCGCTCGCGGAGGCCTTCGCGTGGCTGTTCTCCCGGTCGCAGGAGGTGCAGAACCTTGTCGAACGGGTGACCGCGCTCGCGGCCGGCCGCTCCGAGCCCGAGTTCGCACTCGTCGATGCCCTGGCGCGCAAATATCCTGGCGACCCCGGCGTGGTGGTGGCTCTGCTGCTCAACTACGTCGTGCTCGAACCCGGGCAGGTGCTCTACCTTCCCGCCGGAAACATTCACATGTACCTGAAGGGCGTCGGAATCGAACTCATGGCGGCGTCCGACAACGTGCTGCGCGGAGGGCTGACGCCCAAGCACGTCGACGTGCCGGAGCTGCTGGCCGTGCTCGACTTCACGCCCGTGCCGGTGCCGTTCCTCGCGCCGTCGCTTGCCGCCCCGGGCCTGCGCGTGTTCTCCCCGGACGTGCCCGATTTCGAGCTGGCCGTCGTGAAGCCCGAGGGGGCACCGGTGCGATTTGAGCCACCCGGGGAATCGATCCTGCTGGTGACCGAGGGCAGCTTCCGAGTGCGCGGCTCGCTGTCGGCGGTCGGGCTGGGCCGCGGGGAGTCGGCGTGGGTCACGCACGATGAGGGCGTGCTGGAGTTCGACGGGGATGGCACGCTATTCGTCGCGACAACGAACGCCGCCGCCCCGGCCTCGGCTCCCGCCCCACCCTCGGCTCCCGCCCCACTCTGAAAAATCAGGAGAAACAGGTAACCCGGCGCCGGATGCGGCCCGGGCCGGCGATAGGCCCTGAGTTTCTAGCCGGCGAGGCGCTCCCCGAACGTTCGGCGATACCTGGTCGGGGTCGTCTGCAGCACCTTGAGGAAGTGGTGCCGCAGCACGGCCGCCGTGCCGAACCCGGTCTGCTGGGCGATGACCTCGAAGCCCAGGTCTGTCGTCTCGAGCAGCTGCTGGGCCCGCAGGATGCGCTGCCGGTTGAGCCAGGCGGCGGGCGTGGTGCCGATGTCGTCGCGGAACCGGCGGGCGAACGTGCGGGACGACATGAGGCGCCCTGCGCGCCATCTGGTCGATGCTGAGGTCGTCGGCGAGGTTGTCGAGCATCCACTCGGTCACGCGCGGCGAGGGAGTCGCGTGCAGCGTTCCTGCACGGGGGTCGGGATGTACTGCGCCTGGCCGCCGTCGCGCTGCGGCGGGATGACCATGCGTCGCGCGATCACGTTGGCCGCCGCGGCGCCGTGCTCGAGGCGCACGAGGTGGAGCGCGGCATCGATTCCGGCAGCGGTGCCCGCGCTCGGTGATGACCCGGCCGTCCTGCACGAACAGCACGTCGGCGTCGACCTCGATCGGCGGGATACTCGCGCGCGAGCCGGTCGGCGTGCATCCAGTGGGTCGTGGCCCGCCGTCCGTCGAGGATGCCCGCCTCGGCGAGCACGAAGGCGCCGCTGCAGACGCTGAGGATCCACGCTCCCCGCGCCTCGGCAGCCCGGATGACCTCGAGGAATCGCTCGTCGATGCCGGACGTGGTGTGCGCGGGCACCGCGATGAGGTCGGCGTCGCCGCGACCTCGAGGCCGTGCGTCGATGATCATGTCGAAGCCGAGGCTGGTGCGAACGGGTCCGGGGTCGGCTGTGGCGATGGTGAAGTCGAAGGCGGGCCCGCCGGTTTCGCTGCGATCGATGCCGAACACCTCGCAGATCACGCCGAATTCGAACGGGGCGACGCCCGGAAGCGCGAGCAGGACCACTTTCTTGAGCACGGAACTTCTCCCTGGATCGCGGTTGGCAGTACATCGATGGATGCTGCCATCGTGCCACGCGTGGCGGAATATGTCAGCAATCGTCGATTTCCCGCCACGGCTACCGCGACAGCTCCCGAAGATCGTTACGCTCTTCGGCGCGTTGAACGCTCCGAAGTCATGAACGAAGATTTTATCATCTGCGACTTGACTTACAGGGAACTACACCGGTGTAATTATCCCTAACGCGCTTTGAGCACACGAGCCGAACGCGGAGGGGAGACACCGACATGCAGAGCCAGAATGCCGCGCAGAACGTCCTGGCGCAGCATGCTTCCGCGGTCGCTCCGTCTGCGCCGCGCGAGTACGTTCCCCACGCTCCCGAGAACTGGTTCGTCGACCCGGTGCGCCTCGGTGTTCCCGGGGTTCGCCAGCCGGAACGCCCCGGCCAGCCCGACGACAACCCTCTCGCCTGGCAGTCGGATTCGCTCTGCGCGCAGACCGACCCCGAGGCGTTCTTCCCCGAAAAGGGCGGATCGACTCGTGACGCCAAGAAGATCTGCTCGTCGTGCGAGGTGCGCGTGCACTGCCTCGAATACGCTCTCGAGAACGACGAGCGGTTCGGTATTTGGGGTGGGTTGTCGGAGCGGGAGCGTCGCAAACTTCGGAAGCGCGCTTAGTCTCTAGCTCGTGCAGCCGAGAGTCACAGCGATCCTCGTTGCCCGAAACGGGGCAGCGTATCTCGCTCGAACCCTCGCCGCCCTGAACGCCCAGACCCGTCGTCCCGACATCTTCGTCGCGGTCGACGCGGGGTCGAAAGACGACACGGCGGCCATGCTGGCGGCGGCCTCGCCGACCCAGTTCGTCACAGCGTCACCCCGGCTCGGGTTCGGCTCGAGCATCGCGCACGCCGCCCACGTCGGACTCGCGCCGACGGTGGAAGACGAGTGGCTGTGGCTGCTCAGCGCCGACAGCGCTCCCAATCCCGATGCCCTCGCCCGCCTACTCGGTGCCGTCGAGATCGCGCCATCCGTCGCGATCGCGGGACCCAAGCTCATGCGCGCCGACGATCCCGCCATCATCGCGAGGTACGGCGAGACCATGACCAGGTTCGGCTCGTCGGTGCTGCTGGTCGAGAACGAGCTCGACCAGGCCCAGTACGACGGCCAGAGCGACCTCCTCGGCGTCTCGGCCGCCGGGATGCTCGTGCGCCGGTCGGTCTGGGACGCGCTCGGCGGATTCGACCCCGGACTGCCCTCGGTGGATGCGGCGCTCGACTTCTCGATGCGCGCTCGGCTCGCCGGCCATCGCGTGGTCGGGGTCCCCTCGGCCCGGGTGGCGAGCGCGGGCGGCCCGGAACTGTTCGGCCGCGCCTCGATCTCCGCGCGCAGCTCGGCCGCACTGCGACGTCGCGCCCAGCTGCATCGCCGCATGGTCTACGCGCGGGGACTCGCGCCCCTGTTCCTGTGGCTGTCCCTGGTTCCCATCGCGGTGCTGCGCTGCGTGCTGCAGATCCTGCGCAAGCAGCCCGGACTGATCGGCGGCGGAGCTCGGCGCCGCCTTCGGCACGGCATTCTCCGGGTCGGTCGCCCCCGCCCGCCGACGGCTCCGCCGCACGCGCACAGCTCGGCTGGGCGGCGATCGCGCCGCTGCGGATCTCGTCGGCGGCTCGCCCGGGAGCGCCGCGCGAACCGCATCGGCGCGTCCGACGAGCGCCCGGCGCCCGCTGCGCGTTCGCGCGAGCTTCGTGTCGGGCGGTGGCGCGGGAGTCGTCGTGGTCGTCGCCGTCATCGGCGTCGATCGTCTTCGGCCGCCTGCTCGGCGCGACCGCCGTGTGCCGGGCGGCGCGCTGCTGCCGCTCTCGCGCACCGTGGGCGAACTGTGGGCGAACGTCGGCTACGGCTGGCACGCCGTCGGTGGCGTTCGTCGGCGCATCCGATCCGTTCGCGGCCGTGCTGGCCGTGCTCGGGTCGATCACGTTCTGGTCGCCGTCGTTCAGCATCGTGCTGCTCTACCTCGTCGCGCTGCCGCTGACAGCGCTCGGGGCGTGGTGGTGCGCGACGCGCATCTCGAGCCGGGCGTGGCCGCCCGCGATCGCGGCGCTGCTCTGGGCGCTCGCGCCGCCGTTCCTGCTGTCGTCGATGGAGGCCGGCCAGCTCGGCGCGGTCATCGCCCACGTGCTGCTGCCCTGGCTGGTGCTGGCCACGATCGCCGCGGCGCGCAGCTGGTCGGCCGCCGCCGCGGCCGCCCTTCTGTTCGCGGCGGTCGCCGCATCCGCGCCCAGTCCTGGTTCCGGCGCTCGTGGTTGCTGCTCGTGGTCTGGATCGCCGTCAACATCCCGCGCGATCCTGCGGCTCGGTCGGCATCGTCGATCCCGGCCGCGGCGCTGTTCGCGCCACTCGTGTACGCCCAGATCCGGCGCGGAACGCCGCTGCGCCTGCTCGCCGACCCCGTGCTGCCGTCCCCGTCGACCCGCCGCCACCCCGGCACAGCTGGCGTCTGGGCGCGCCCGATGCGACGATGGGCGGATGGGCGCACCTGCACTCCGTCTTCGGTACGCCGCTCTCGGGGCCGCTGGTCTACGCGCATCCTTCTCGCGCCCCTGCTGGTCGCTGGCGCTCGCCGCGGCATTCCTTCCGGGGTCGAGTCGGGGCATCCCGGCGCTGGCGCTCGCGGTGCTCGGGTTCGCAACGGCGATCGCCGCCACGCACCTGTCGCTCACCACGTCGGGCGCAGTCCACTGTCACCGTCTGGCCGGGCTCCGGCCTCAGCCTGATGTGGCTGGGTCTCGTCGGCGCGACCGTCGTCACGCTCGACGCTCTCGGGCGGGGAGTGGTGCTGCCCGCGCTCGTCGTCGTGCTCGCCGCCGCGATTGCCGTCAGCCCGCTGCTGGTCGCGCCGCTTGCGGGCACGAGCAGGATCGCGGCGGCGACCAGCACGGTGCTGCCCGCCTACGTCGTCGCCGAAGGATCGTCGCGCCCCAACCTCGGCACACTGGTGCTCACCCCGCAGGCCGACGGCGCGATCGGGGCGACGCTCCAGCGGGGAGCCGGCAATTCGATGGACGACCAGTCGACGCTCGCCGCGACCTCGAGCGCGGTCGGGGCCTCCCGGAAGGCATTACTGACGCTTGCCGGCAACCTGGCCTCGCGAAGCGGCCTCGATTCCGCCGCTCTGCTGCGATCCGACCGAATCGGATTCGTGCTGCTGGCCGGGTCCGCCGGTGGCGGAGCCGATTCCGTGCACGAGCGCGCCCAGGACGCCCTCAACGGCAACAGCCTGCTCACTCCGGTCGGAACGACGTCTGTCGGCCTGCTCTGGCGTTACACGGCGCTGCCCGAGGCGGGACTGGCCAGCGCGAACCCCGACGGCGGCGATGTGCGCACCTGGGTGCTCGCGGGCCAGGGCGTCATCTTCCTTATCACGGTGTTGCTGGCGATCCCGCTTCGCGGAACCCGCCGGCGCACCTCCATCGCCACCGTCGAGGGCGAGCACGCGACGCTGGGGGAGGACGACGATGCCTGAACCGATCGATCCCACCGGCGAAGTCTTCGTGGCCGCCGACGATGCGGCGCCCGAAGACCAGGCCGCCACCGAGGCGCAGGATGGGCCGCAGGAACGCCGTGGTGCCCTGCGCACCGCGGGAATCATCAGCGGACGCGTGGTGATCGGACTGGTGACCGTCGCCGCACTGGTCGCGATCGTCGCCGCGGCGATCCTCGTGCCCTTGCCGAGCCATCGCTCGCCGGCCGCATCCACGGTGGTGACACCGGTACCGACCGTGCAGCAGCTGGTCTGCCCCGGGGGCCTTCTTCGACTCGCCTCCGCATCCGGCGAGGGTGCGACGACGGCGTCCGCTGTCGGGTCGCCGCGGATCGTCAGCGCGTCGGTGCCGGGTTCGCTCGAGGCGTCGGCCTTTGCAACATCCGACGCCGGCACGGCAGGTAGTTCGGCCGCACCCCAGCTGCTGAGCACGCCGTCCATCGCGGCCGGCGAGGCGACGCCGCTGGTCGCGGGCGCGCAGTCGGAGGCCGTCTCGACCGACGAGTTCTTCGGCCTCGCGTCGTCATCGTGCACGGCGCCGTCGGCCAGCGTGTGGCTCGCCGGCGGCGCGACCTCGATCGGCCGCACCACGCTTCTGCTGGTCGCCAACCCGACGAAGGTGCCATCCGTGGTGTCGGTGCAGGTGTTCGGCGAGACGGGACAGATCTCGGCACCCGGGATGGACGGCATCGTGGTCGCGGCCGGGTCGCAGCGCGTGCTGTCGATCGCCGGGTTCGCCCCCAACGTGGTCTCGCCCGTCGTGCACGTGCAGAGCACGGGAGGCCAGGTGGTCGCGACGCTCGAGCAGACGACCGTGCGGGGCGCTCGCGCCGGGCGGCGTCGACTTCGTCGGGGGCACGGCCGCTCCCGCCACGACGACGGTTCTGCCGGGAATCGTCGTGACCGGCACGGCGTCGATCCAGGCGCTGCAGGGCCAGAGCGGATTCGACGACCTCGAAACGACGCTGCGCATCTACCTGCCGTCTGACACGGCGACGACGGCGTCGGTCACGATTCTCGCCGAGAACGGTGCTGTCACCGGAAAGCCGATCCAGGCCGACCTGCAGCCGGGAACGGTGACCGATTTTCCGCTCGACCAGCTCTCCGACGGAAACTACACGGCCATTGTCACCAGCAAGGTGCCCGTCATAGCCAGCGTGCGGGTCTCGACGGCGGATGCCGCGGCCGCCGCAGCGAGCGGGTCGACGACCGCGGGCGGAACCGACTTCGCCTGGGTGACCGCGGCCCCGCTCCTCACGGCGAGCGTTCTCGTGCCGGTGGCCGCGAGAATGACCGCCCAGGTTCATCTCGAGAACCCGACCGGCGCCGCCCAGACCGTCGTGCTCGACGAACTCGCGGGTGCCAGCACCAGCACCGTCGTGCCGCCGCACACGTCGGTCTCGGTTGCGGTCGACGCGGGACGCGTCTACCGCATGAGCGGGTTCACCCGGCTCTACGCCTCGGTGAGCGGCACGGCCGACGGTGAGGTCACCAGCTACTCGATCAGCCCTCTGGCGCGCGGACAGGGTCCCATCCGGGTCTTCGGCTAGCCCTCACGCGCTGGCCCACGCCCCGGCCGGCACGCGATTCGGGCGCCGCTAGAGGTGCCGGAACCGCTCCGGCGCGAGATCCCACGGGTCTTTGCCCAGCAGTTCGGCGACGGCGCGGAAGACGCAGCTCTCGATCATCATGCGCTTGTGCAGTTCGTCGTAGCGGTGCAGGCGGGACATCCGCTCGATGGGCAGCCGGTACAGGATGATGCGCCGTTCCCGCTTGAGCACGCGCCAGCGGTCGAGCCCGCTGCCCCGAGCGGCGCCGACGGAAGCACGGCGACCTCGAACCGCGTCTCGGTCAACTCGTCGGGCCACAGGTCTTTGAGGTATTCGGCCGTCGAGGCGACCGTCATGTCGAAGAGGTCCGCCCGCGAACGCAGCAGCGGCAGGTGCGGGCCCGTGACGGCGGCGCGGATGCCCCGGCCGTGCCGGTCGCGCCACCCCGGCCGCGCCGAGACCGGCGAACTTCGCCGTCGAGGTGTGGCCATATGCCAATGCTAGACCGGCGTGCCAGCCGGCGCTCGGCCCGTCGGGTGAATAGGGTGAAGTGCACAATGACCGGTCGACCGTGCAGCAAAGTCGCGTGCAGCGACGATGCCGTCTCCACCCTCACCTACGTCTACGCAGACTCGATGGCCGTGCTCGGGCCGCTCAGCCAGACGGCCGAGCCGCACAGCTACGACCTCTGCGCGCGCCACGCCGAACGGCTCTCCGCGCCGCAGGGCTGGCAGGTCGTGCGGCTCGTGCACCTGGGCTGACCGTGCGATGAGCTGCCCGGTCGGGCGGCTACCATTGGACGGTGCCCGGCGTCGTCGATTCTTTTACCGTCGACAGCGTCGACCTCCTCGCCTTCGATCTCGATGACACCCTGGCTCCCTCGAAATCCAGGCTCGACCCGCTGATGGCATCGCTGCTCGGGGAACTGCTCGCTGTCGTCGACGTGTGCGTCATCTCCGGGGGCCAGTTCGGGCAGTTCGAGAACCAGCTGATTGCGGGCCTGCCGGCCAGTGCCGCGGGTTCGTTCACTCGCCTGCACCTGATGCCCACCTGCGGCACGCAGTACTACCTCTATGACGACGGCTGGAAGCTGCAGTACGCCGAAAACCTCAGTGCCGCCGAAAAGCAATCCTCGCTGGCCATCGTCGAGCGGTGCGCAAAGCACCTGGGCCTGTGGGAGGCGAACACGTGGGGTCCCATCCTCGAGGACCGCGGCTCGCAGATCACCTTCTCCGCGCTCGGCCAGGATGCACCGGTCGACGCGAAACGGGCCTGGGACCCGACGGGCGCCAAGAAGGAATCGCTGCGGGCTGCCGTGGCCGAACTGCTGCCGGGCCTCGAGGTGCGCTCGGGCGGCTCGACATCGATCGACATCACACGCAAGGGCATCGACAAGGCGTACGGCATGCGCAAGCTGGCGGCCCTCACGGGCATCCCGCTCGAGCGGATGCTGTTCATCGGTGACCGTCTCGACCCGGGTGGTAACGACTATCCCGTCAAGGCCATGGGCGTTCGCACGGTGTCGGTCGACGGCTGGGAAGACACGGCAGCGCTCGTCGAACGCTTCCTGGGCGAAGCGCGTTCCGCCTAACGCACGCGCGGCAGCCGCCGCGATCGCGAGGCACTCAGGTCGTCGCGTGCGGCCATGGCCGCGAGTTCTCGCACCTCAAGCCGCCGGGCCCGCCACTCGAGCACGAATCCCGCGGCGAAGAGCACACAGATGACGACCGCGAGCGCCGAGACGGCATCCGGGCTTCCGGACGTTGCGACCACGATGGCGAAGGCGACCCAGCCGCACATCCACAGTGCCAGGGCGACGCGGCTGGCCAGTCGGAGTCGTCGCGCGCGAGCCAGAGGATCGCGTCGCTCGCCGGCGGCAGTCATGCCGGCCAGTGTATGTCGTAACCCTGCGGGCCGCCCGGCCGTGCAGGCGTCATTCGGGGCGACCTGCAAGAATGGAAGCATGACCGCCACGACTTCTCTTCCCTACCGCGTCGCCGACATCGAACTCGCCGAGGCAGGCCGGCACCAGCTGCGCCTGGCCGAGCAGGAGATGCCGGGGCTCATGGCGCTGCGTGCCGAGTTCGGCTCGTCCCAGCCGCTCGCGGGGGCACGGATCGCCGGTTCGCTGCACATGACGGTGCAGACCGCGGTGCTCATCGAGACCCTGGTCGCGCTCGGCGCCCAGGTGCGCTGGGCCAGCTGCAACATCTTCTCGACCCAGGACGAGGCGGCCGCGGCGGTCGCCGTCGGCCCGACCGGCACCCCGGATGCCCCCGCCGGCGTGCCGGTGTTCGCGTGGAAGGGCGAGACGCTCGAGGAGTACTGGTGGTGCACCGAGCAGATCTTCGACTGGAGCGCCGAGGGCGCCACGGGCCCGAACCTCATCCTCGACGACGGCGGTGACGCGACCATGCTCGTGCACAAGGGTCGCGAGTACGAGCTCGCCGGCGCCGTTCCCGCCGACCTCCACGGATGCCAGCCACGAGTGGAAGGTCGTCCTCGACGTGCTGCGCGCGCTCGCTCGACGACGAGCCCCGACCGCTGGACGAAGATCGCCGCCGAGCATCCAGGGCGTCACCGAAGAGACCACCACGGGCGTTCACCGGCTGTACGAGCTCGCCAAGACGGGCGACCTGCTGTTCCCGGCGATCAACGTCAACGACTCGGTCACGAAGTCGAAGTTCGACAACAAGTACGGCATCCGCCACTCCCTGCCCGACGGACTCAACCGTGCGACCGACGTTCTCATCGGCGGCAAGGTCATCTTCGTCGCCGGCTACGGCGACGTCGGCAAGGGTGCTGCCGAGGCCATGCGCGGCCAGGGCGGCCGCGTGATCGTCAGCGAGGTCGACCCGATCTGCGCGCTGCAGGCCGCGATGGACGGCTTCCAGGTCACGACGATCGAGAGCGTGCTGGGCGAGGTCGACATCTTCGTCACCTGCACGGGCAACGAGAACGTGATCACGGTCGAGCACATGCTCGGGATGAAGCACCTCGCGATCGTCTCCAACGTCGGGCACTTCGACAACGAGATCGACATGGCCGGCCTCGAGAAGCTTGCCGGTGCGCGAGAAGATCGAGATCAAGCCGCAGGTGCACGAGTGGCGGCTGCCGACCGGCCGCAGCATCCTCGTGCTCTCCGAGGGTCGCCTGATGAACCTCGGAAACGCGACCGGCCACCCGTCGTTCGTGATGAGCAACTCGTTCACCAACCAGGTGCTGGCCCAGCTCGAGCTGTGGACCAACCTCGACGAGTACCCGATCGGCGTCTACGTGCTGCCGAAGCGCCTCGACGAGAAGGTCGCGCGGCTGCACCTCGATGCGCTCGGCGTCGAACTGACGACGCTGACGCCCGTGCAGGCCGCCTACATCGGCGTGGATGTCGACGGGCCGTACAAGGTCGACCACTACCGCTACTGACGGCCGGTGCGACCGCTTGTCCGGCGGTCGGCTCAGTCGCGACGCGGGAAACCGTGCGGCAGCCCGTCGAGCGCCGGGCCGAGACGCGCCAGTCGTTCGTTCTCGAGCGGTCAGGGCGGCGCAGTTCGCGCTCGCGACGGATGGCGATCACGGCCGCCAGGAACGACTCGGGCTGGCTCGCCGGCACGGGCGAAACCCAGGCCGAGACCTCGCCGGCGAGCTGGTAGGCGTAATGCCCGCGCGCGGTGGGGGTGAGCTTCGGCGCCTGGCGCAGGAACGCCGATCACGCGCTGTGCCAGCCGGTTCGGGATGCGCGCGACGTCGGCGGTGAGCGGCCCACGCCTGCAGCTCGGGCGGCACACCGAATACGGGCTCGGTCGATCCGCGCGCACCCGCTCGTACTGGCTGTAGGTGCCCGCGAGAAAGTCGCCGAGCCGCTTCGACTTTCCGTTGAGCAGGCCGACGATGGCAGCCAGGCCGCCGATGGTGACGTAGATCTCGAGCAGTGCGACGAGGTTGCGGATGAAGGCGTGCCGAAACCCGATCTCGCCGCCGTCGTCCCGCACGATCCGTGCACCCGACGGCCAGCCGGCCGAGGGACTTGCCGTGCGTGAGCAGCTCGACGGCGATCGGGGATGACGATGAGCACGAGCACGAGGCTGGCCGAGACGAACGCCGACATCGTGGCACTGTCCTGGCCCAGCGAACTGCTTCCCAGCGGAACCACGACGGCGAAGGTGATGAACAGCAAACCGCCGCCGAAGTAGACCAGCCAGTCGATCGCGGCCCCCGCGGCCGCGAGCGCGAATCCCGTGGGCCGCAGTTCGAGGGCGACCGCCTCGCCGGTCATCACGGTGTCTTCGACGTCGACGTAGTCGGATGCATCCGAAGAAACGGCACCGGCCATGCCATCATTTAATCAGATGGACCTCGACGCCCTTACCGCCGCTCGCCGCGATGACTGGGATCGCCTTGCCCACCTGGCGTCGCAGTCGAAGCTGTCGGGCAACGATGCCGACGAACTGATCGACCGCTACCAGGCCGGTGCACGCGACCTGTCGTCGATCCGCACCTCCATCGGGCCCTCGATTCAGGGCGAACACCTGTCTCTTTCGCTGAGCCGGGCGCGTCGCCGGTTCACGGGCACCTCCGTCAATGTGCTCGAGCGACTCACCGTGTTCTTCACCGCCGACCTTCCGGCCGCGCTCTACCGCGTTCGCTATCTCACCCTCGCGATCGTGGTCGCCTCCGCCCTCGTCGCCGTGGTGACCGGGGTGTGGCTGAACACGCACCCGACCCTGCTGCTGCACCTCGGCACTCCCGCCGAGCTGAAGACCTACGCCGACCAGCAGTTCGTGGGCTATTACTCAGCCCATCCCGATCCGGCATTCGCCGGGCAGGTCTGGACCCACAACGCGACGCTCGCCGCCGCCTGCATCGCTTTCGGCATCACGGGGGTGTTCCCGCTGTACTTCCTCGAGGGCAATGCGGTGGAACTCGGCGAGGCGAACGCGATCGTGACCCAGTACGGCAGGGCCGACCATTTCTGGCTGTACATCGCCCCGCACGGCCAGCTCGAGCTGTACAGCGTCTTCACGGCGGGCGCCGCCGGCCTGATGGTGTTCTGGGCGCTGGTCGCGCCCGGCCACCGCACCCGCATCGACGGCGCTGGCCCAGGAGGGGCGGGCGATGTTCACGATCGTCATCGGGCTCATCATCTCGCTCGCGATGTCGGGCACGATCGAGGGGTTCGTCACACGCCAGGACTGGCCGTGGCCGATCAAGATCGGCATCGGCACGGTCGCGCTGCTGATTTTCCTCGTCTACCAGTGGTACTTCGGCCGCAGGGCCTATCGCGCCGGCAACACCGGCGACCTGAGCGAGTTCGACCGCGGCGCGACGCAGCTCATCGCCGATTGAGTCGCTGCGAGCGCGGCTTCTCCGGGTGTTCGGCGAACATGAGCGAGAGCGGTTCGCCGTCGGGATCGGCCCCGCGATCCTTGTATTCCTCGAACAGCGCGAGGAAGCGGGCGAGCATCTCGTCGCGGTTCGCCGCGTTGAGCTTGAGGCCGAGCCGGGTGATCTGCACCTCGTCGGGCGCGCAGGCCTTCGATCTCCTGCAGGAACGTTTCGACGAGCATGGGTCCCAGGCTGTCGCCGCCCGATCGCCAGCTGCGCCCGGTCGCGCGGTAGGGGATCTCCCTCGCTCCGCGGGCGCCGGCCCGCGGCTCCTCGGCGACGAGGAAGCCGGTCGGCCACGAGCGACCGCACGTGGTGCAGCAGGGTGCCCGGATTGACGTCCAGTTCTTCGGCGAGCTCCTTGTTCGTTCGCGACTCGTGCAGGCACAGCCGCAGGATGCGCATCCGCAGCGGCGAGGCGAGGGCGCGCGCGCGGCGCTGCTGCTTCGGCCTCGTCGGCGTCGTCCCACGGTCCCATGCCGCCAGTTTAGATCGATCGCGAGCATGCGATTGACTTTTCTCAATGGGATGCCAGGATGAAGGAATGACGACCGTCGAACCCGTTCGCCGCAACCCCGGATTCCTGCTGGCTCTGGGGCGGGCAGGGCGTCAGCGTCTTCGGCGAACAGTTCACGTCGCTCGCCGTGCCCGTGCTCGCCGTCACCCTGCTGCACGCGGTCGCGTGGCAGATGGGCATCCTGAACGCGGCCTCGACCGCGGCCTTCCTGATCGTCGGCCTGCCGGCCGGTGCGTGGGTCGACCGGTGGCTCAAGCGACGCGTGATGATCACGGCGGACATCGTGCGCACGCTCGCGCTCGCCGCCATCCCCATCCTCTGGTACACGCACCTGCTCGAAATCTGGCAGCTCATCATCGTGGTGGCCGATCGTCGGCGTGGCGAGCGTGTTCTTCGACGTCGGCTACCAGAGCTACATTCCGCTGCTGGTGAAGCCGGAGCAGGTCGGGCCGGCGAACTCCACCCTCGAGGCGACCGCTCAGGTGTCGCGTATCGGCGGCCCGGCCATCGCGGGCGCGCTGCTGACGATCGTCAGCGCGCCGGGGCTGATCATCGTCGACTCGCTGTCGTACATCGTGTCGTTCGCCAGCCTGTCGCGCATCCACGACAGCGAGGTCGCCGCGGACCCCGAGCAGCGCCGGCCCCTGCACAAGGAGATCGCGGAGGGGGTGCGGTTCGTCGCCGGCCAGCCGCTCATCCGCAGCGTCGCGGGCACGACCGCGACCTCCAACTTCTTCTCGACGCTCGGCATGACCCTCTTCCCGATCTTCGCCCTGCGCACGCTGGACATCGGGTCGCTCGGGCCTCGGCATCACGCTCTCCGCGGGATCCGTCGGCGGGTCTGCTGGGCGCGACCCTGACGCCGCGCATCGCGCGATGGATCGGCGAGGGACGCGTCATCGTCGTGTCGGCGTTCGTGTGCGGCGCCGCGTTCATCATGGTGCCGCTGTCGGCGCTGCTGCACGGCCCGCTCGGCGGTCGCGCTGCTCTCGGTCGGCGAGTTCTTGACCATGTTCTGCGTGCTGGTCTACAACATCACCCAGGTGACGCTGCGCCAGCGTCTGTGCCCGCCGCGACTGCTCGGTCGAATGAACGCGTCCATCCGCTGCCTCGTCTGGGGCGTCATGCCGATCGCCGCGCTCGTGGCGGGTGCGCTCGGTGGCGCGCTCGGCATCGTGCCGACCATGTGGATCGCTTCGTCGGCGGGATGCTCGCCGGACTGTGGGTGCTGTTCTCGCCGCTGCCGCGGCATGCGCGACCTGCCGACCACGCTCGACAACACCGTCAGACACCGGTGTGGCGGGAGAACCTGCCACACGGGCGGAGTAACAACTCCGTCCGCTGCAGCAGCTTCTCCCGCCACGCTGGTGACGTCGGGCTACTTCTTCGTGTCGTCGACCAGGCGCGGCCGACGGCGGCGTGCGAGAACAGGAACTTCCAGGTGTAGCCGGCGATGAGGCCGCCGACGACGGGAACGATGATGAAGACCCACAGCTCGGCGCGGGTCCAGTCGGCGCCGTAGATCGCGGTCGCGATCGAGCGTGCGGGGTTGACCGAGGTGCCGCTGACCGGGATCGAGATGAGGTGGATGACCGTCAGCGTGAGACCGATCGCGAGCGGCGCGAAGCCGGCGGTCGTCGCGCCGGGCGCGGTCACCGAGAGGATGACCTACAGGAAGACCGCCGTGAGCACGCAGCTCGACGACGATGACCGAGGCGAGGTCGAACCCGCCCGGGGAGTGCGTCCCGTAGCCGTTCGAGGCGAACCCGCTCTGCGATCGCCGCGTCGAAGAACTTCTTCGGGGCGCCGGCGGCGATCGCGAACATGATCGACGACGCGACGATGGCGCCGACCAGCTGGGCCGCGATGTATGGCAGCACGTCGCGCCACGGCATGCGGCCGGCGGCCGCGACACCGAGCGTGACGGCCGGGTTGAAGTGACCGCCGGAGATCGAACCGACCGCGTACGCCGAGACGACGACCGCGAGGCCCGCCGCGAGGGCGATGCCGAGATAGCCGGTGTTCGCCGACGCGAAGACGGCCGTGCCGATCACCGCGCCGACCAGGACGAGGGTTCCGAACGCCTCGGCGATGAGGCGGGACAGGAGGGGAGCGGGGTTGATTTCCGCCATGAGAGATGGACCTTTCGTGAGTGATACCGATCGGGTTCTTGCGCGTTGCAGGCTATCGCTGCGCGCGTCGCCACGTGCCACCTTCGCGACGGAGAGTTACAAGTCGGCCGGCGGCTTTGAGCGCGATGTAGCGGTCGGCGAGCGCCGGCGGCAGGTCCGCGGGCGCGCCGGTGACGACCTCGGCGCCGAGCTGGCGGATCGCGGCAGACACGCGGCTGATGTCGAGCAGGGCGCGTTCGGCGGCCGCCGCGCGGTAGACCTCCGAGCGGTTGCGGCGCTCAGAGACGGCGTCGAAGACGTCCGGGTCGGTGACCGAGGAGACCACCACCGTGTGCGCTCGCGTCAGTTGCGGAAGCACCGCGAGCAGTCCGCGGGCCGAACCCGGGCGAGTCGATCGACGTCGCGAGCACGACGAGCGCACGCTGCGAGGTCACCGAGCGCACGATGCCCGGAACCGCGCTCCAGTCCATCTCGATCAGCTCGGGCTCGATCGTCGCCATCGTGTCGACGAGCCGGGACATCAGGTCGGCTCCGGTCGCGCCCTGCACGCGACCGCGCACGCGCTGGTCGAAGACGACGACGTCGACCCGGTCGCCGGCGCGCGACGCGAGCGCGGAGAGCAGCAGCGTCGATTCGAACGCCGTGTCGATGCGCGGCTCGCGATCGATGCGGGCCGCAGAGGTGCGCCCGCTGTCGATGATGATGACGACGCGGCGGTCGCGCTCGGGGCGCCACGTGCGCACGACGAGGTTCGGTCCGCCCTGAACGGGGTCGGTGCGGCGAGCGGTCGCGCGCCAGTCGATCGATCGCACGTCGTCGCCGCGCACGTACTCGCGAAGGCTGTCGAACTCGGTGCCCTGCCCGCGGATGCATCACGCTCGTGCGCCCATCCAGCTCCCGCAGCCGCGCCAGTCGCGACGGCAGGTGCTTTCGCGAATTGAACGGCGGGAGCACCCGGATGGCTCCCGGCCGCGTCGATGGTCGCCTGGCGTGCCGCGAGGCCGAGCGGGCCGAACGGCGCGGATGGTGACGCGCAGCCGACCGGCGCTCGCCGCGACGAAACGGGGTGAGCGTCGTCGAGATCGTGCGTCGCTCGCCCGACGGGATCCGCGATCGCGTGGCGGGTCGGCGACTGCACCCGCGGACGGCTGCCAGGCGTCCCGCACGATTCCGCGCAGCGTGCGTCGACCGAGGTTGGTGAGGATGAGCTCCGCGCGAACGGTCTCGCCGAGCCGAACCCGGGCGGGAAGATCACTGCGCGACACGGTCACGCGGCGCGGAGACGCGGCGAGCAGCAGGTCGAGCGCGGCGAGCACGACGAACGAGCCCCACCCAGGCGAAGAGCACCCACGGCTGCGCCGATGCGCGACGATCGGGATGACCCCGAGCGCGAGGAGCGATGACGAATCGACCGGAGACGGCCACGAACGACGCGCTCTAGATCGGAACCTGCACCTGCTGCAGCACAGACGCGCAGGATGGTGTCTGCCGAGACGCCCTCGAGTTCGGCCTCGGGGCGCAGCTGGATGCGGTGCCGGAGCACGGGCAGCGCCATCGCCTGGATGTGGTCGGGCGTGATCGCGTCGAAACCGTTCAGCCACGCCCACGCCTTCGCGGCGGCGAGCAGCGCCGTCGTGCCGCGCGGGCTGACGCCGAGCTTGCACCGACGGGCTCTGGCGGGTGCCGCGCGCCAGGTCGACGGCGTAGCCGATCACGTCGTCGCTCGCGCCGACCGTGGCGACCGACGCCTGCGCCTCGGCGAGCTGCGTCGCGCCGCAGAACGGGCGTCACCCCGGCGGCCGCGAGGTCGCGCGGGTTGAACCCCGCCGCGTGGCGGCGCAGCACCTCGACCTCGTCGTCCCGCTCCGGGCAGGTCGAGGATGAGCTTCATCAGGAACCGGTCGAGCTGCGCTTCGGGCAGCGTGTAGGTGCCCTCGTACTCGATCGGGTTCATCGTCGCGGCGACCATGAACGGCACCGGAAGCAGGCGGGTCTCGCCGTCGACCGAGACCTGGCGCTCCTCCATCGCCTCGAGCAGCGCCGACTGGGTCTTCGGTGGCGTGCGGTTGATCTCGTCGGCGAGCAGGATGTTCGTGAACACCGGCCCCGCGCGGAAGCCGAACTCGCCGCGCTTCGCGTCGTAGACGAGCGAGCCGGTGACGTCGCCGGGCATGAGGTCGGGCGTGAACTGCACGCGCTTCGAGTCGAGCGACAGCGCCCGGCTCAGCGCGCGGATCAGCAGCGTCTTCGCGACGCCCGGCACGCCCTCGAGCAGCACGTGGCCGCCGCACAGCAGGGCGATCATCAGCCCGGTCACGGCGGCGTCCTGGCCGACGACGGCCTTGCCTACCTCGGTGCGTACTCGCGAGAACGCGTCGCGGAGTTCACTGTCAGGCATTGGTTCCCCTCATGTTGTTGGCCCATTCTGTCATCGTGCGGTACGGCCCCTCATCGAACGGCGCGCTCGCACGTCGGCTTCGAGCAGGCGCAGGTCGTCGGAGAGGCGCACGCAGGTCGCGTCGGTCGCGGGCGTGGCATCGAGCAGCAGGGTGCGAAGCGTCGATCTCGGAGCGGCCCGGTGGTGCGCACGATCGCGCCGATCACCTCGACGACGCGTCGCTCGGGTCGGCAGCCCGCACATGACAGCCATCCGACTGATGGCTCCGATGCGCAGGGCGTCGAGGGCGTGCGTGCGGGCGGAGGATCGCTGGTAGAGCCGTCGATCTGCCCTCGAGTGTTTCGCTGGCTCGCACGAAGACCGGCATGCGTTCGACGACGACAGGTCCGAACCGACGCCCGCGCCAGACCCCGGCGGCGACGAGCACGACGCCCGCGAGCACGGCCGCCCACAGCACCCAGGGCGGGTTCGGGATGACGCCGTCCTGCACCACCGACGAGTCGGCGAAGGTCGGCAGGTACCAGACCAGGTGGGTGCTCTCGCCGAACAGGCGAAGCGCAAGGGCGGCGTTGCCGTGCTGCCGGATCGAGCCGTTCGTGAACGGGGTGGTCGCCCCGAGCACCGTGATCGTCCTGGGTCGGGTTCACGACCTGCACCATCGCGAACACGCCGTCGCTGCCGAAGCAGCCCACCGCGTCGCCACCGGATGCGACCCGGTAGCCGCGTGCGAGACCGGAGACGGTTCCGGCGGCGCGAGCGGCGGGATCGCTGCAGTTGGCCGACCGAACAGTGGAGGCGAGCGCGCCGGCGTGGTCGACGCCGGGCGCGAGCGCGTCGAGAGCAGCGCTGTCGGGCTCGACCAGGATCACGTGGCTTGCCGCCGAGCGCAGCGAGCGGTACTGCTGCGTCGACAGGATCGAGTCCTGGTCGTAGACCACGACCGTGGTGCTCTCCGGATGGCGACGAGCGAGCGCGACGGCTGCCGTGACCGTAGCCGGGGTGGAGACATCCACTCCGTCGCCCTTCAGCACCTGGATGACGGCCTCTGCCCCGTTGGAATGCGGGTTGGTCGCCGACAACCGGTTCTTGTCCTGCGCTCCGCCGGTGAGCACGAGGGTCGCGACGCCGAACGCGACAACCAGGAGCGCGATGATGAACCAGAACAGCACCCGCCGCGCGGTGGTGCGAAGCCGTGGCGTCGCGACCTCGCTCTGCGAGAACGTGACCCGCTCGTCGCTGGGAGCCAGCGTCACGCGAGGGCCTCATCGAGTATCGGCCGCGTGCGCCCGAGTTCGCGGTCGAGATCGCGCACGATTATCCAGTCGGACTCCGTGCCGGGCGCGCCCAGGTAGCGAACGCCGTCGAAGAGCGCGGCGGCGCGTTCGAGCGCCGAGCCGGTCTGCGGGAACGGACCTGCCGCCAGTTGGGCGAAACCGTGGGCCGTGGTGCCGGGGAACGTCGAGACGACGCCTCGCTCCGACAGTCCCCGGGCCACAGCCCGGAACCCTTCCTCGATCGCGGTGGTGTAGTCCCCGGCGTTCGCCGCCGCCTCCGCGGAGCGACGCAGCGCGAGCGCGTCACGTTCGTCTTCGATGCCGAACAAGGCCCCGGTGATGGCGCTGCGGCGGTTGAGGCGTGGCACTCCGAACAGGATGAACCCGATCACGAGCGCCGCCACCACCACCAGCCCGACGATGGTGAGGATCAGCGCCGGGCTGCCGCCCAGCCCCGAGCCCCCCGCGGAGGTCAGCGAATTGAACCAGTTGGTGATCGCCGTCCACAGCTCATCGAACAGGGTGGGCCTGGCGGCCTGGTACTGCGGCTTCGACAGTTCGCCGGAGAGCTGGTCCCGAGCGCCGGCGACGGTCGGCGTCAGCGGGGGACCGGGTGGTGTCGGAAAGCTCATGCGGGCCCGGGGTAGGTGGCCATCGGCGGCGCGGGCGGCGCGGAGGCCGGCAGCGCAGGGGCGAGGTACGGGTCCGCGGCATCCGGGTTGCCCGCGGCGCGGTCGTCGACGAATTTCAGCAGGCCCAGGTCGAGGCCCTCCTTGCGCATTCGAAGGTCGATGTAGATGAGCGCGGTCGACGCGGTAGCGATGATGCCCGTAATGGCCGCCACGAGTTCCCCCACCAGTGTCGTGATGACCTGGCTCAGTCCGAGAGACGACAGGGTGGCGGCGGTGCTCGAACCGGTGGGGTGGCCGAGCCCGCTCGCGATGAGCACGATGATGGCGACCGGGCTCTGGATGATCTGGCTGGCGATGGTCAGCATCAGCCACACCAGCAGTTCGATTCCGAGGGTGCGCCAGAAGTACCCGCGGATCAGCGACCAGGAGCGCGCCATCGCCTTGCCGAGCGTGAGCCGCTCGAGCACGAGGATGCTCGGAACGAGACTCAGTTTGATTCCGATCCAGAGTCCGAGCAGCAGCCCGCCGAGAGTCAGCAGCACCGCGATCAGCACGCCGACGCCAACGGCCGCGCCCGACCCGTTCGAGGAGGCGGCGAGCACCCCGACGATGATCGCGATGACGATGCCGAACACGATGGCCAGCCCGAGAACGATTCCGACGAGCGCGAAGGCCCAGCCCACGAGCACGAGCACTCGGCCCCGCGCCCGAGCCCACAGCGCCCTCAGCCGGAGGCGTTCGCCGACGGTTCCCCGGGCGACCTCCACCGTGATGATTCCCTGCAGGATCTGGCTGGCCACGAGTCCCAGCGCGATGACCCCGAATTCGCCGAGGTAGGCGAGCACGAGGCCGCCCGTTTGCCCGGTCGTGGGCACGCCCCCGTTGCTCACGTTGGTGAGCAGCGAGCTGAGCGAGTTGATCGCGTTGCCGGTGATCAGCACGCCGAAGATGGCCAGGATGCCGTGGATGATGAGCGAGAAACCGACAACGGGACGCGGATTGCGCCGGAGCACCCGGAACGAGCCGCCGAGAATGCCTCCCAGCGTCAGCGGGGCGAGCGGTATCAACCCTGGTCGGGGCGGCGGAGCCCACCCGGGTGTCGGCGCGCCCGGGGTCGGGGTCGGAAACGCGCCATACCCGGGCTGCGGCGCATAACCGGGCTGCGGCGCATAACCGGGCTGCTGCGCATAACCGGGTGGTGGCGCGTACGCGGGCGGCGGCGCATACATGGGTGGTTGCGGTTGCGCCGGCGGAGGCACGTACACGGGTGGCTGCAGCTGCGGCGGCGGAGGCAGCGGGATCGGCGGTCCGGGTGGTGGTGGCGGGCCCTGCGCCGGAAACGCTGGCGTCGCGGGCGGGGGAACGGGGCCGCTCGGTGACTGCCACGGACTCGAGTCGCTCACGCCGTTCCCCTCATGTCGTTCCCCCGGCTCGCACGTCTGCCGCTCGGCATTATGCTTTCACACTCGACTACTGTTATCGACAACCTTTCCCACCGGGGAGTCTTGCAGTAGTAGAGGAACATGAACGCTCGAATTCTCGTTGTCGACGACGACACCGCGCTCGCCGAAATGATCGGCATCGTGCTGCGCACCGAGGGATTCGACCCGGTCTTCTGCGCGGATGGCGCGGCGGCGGTTGATGCGTTCCGCGCGTCCAGCCCGACCTGGTGCTGCTCGACCTCATGCTGCCGGGAATGGACGGCATCGAGGTGTGCTGCGCGCATCCGCGAGGAGTCGGGAACCCCGATCATCATGCTCACGGCCAAGGGCGACACCGCCGACGTGGTCAAGGGCCTCGAGAGCGGCGCAGACGACTACGTGGTCAAGCCGTTCAACCCGAAGGAGCTGGTCGCGCGCATCCGCACGCGTCTTCGCCCGTCGCCCAACGCCTCCACCGACCTGCTCACCGTCGGCGACCTCGAGCTCGACGTCGCCGGCCACGAGGTGCGCCGCGGCGACGACAAGATCAACCTCACCCCGCTCGAGTTCGAGCTCCTGCTCGCGCTCGCGGTCAAACCGCAGCAGGTCTTCACCCGCGAGATGCTGCTCGAGCAGGTCTGGGGCTACCACTACAAGGCCGACACCCGCCTGGTCAACGTGCACGTTCAGCGCCTGCGCGCCAAGGTCGAGCACGATCCCGACAACCCGCGCATCGTCATGACGGTCCGCGGCGTCGGCTACCGCGCCGGGTCTGCCAGCACCTGAGCCTGAACCGATGCGCTATTTCGATTGGCGAGGACTGGCTGCGCCGGGGCCTGCGCCTGTGGCGCACCTCGCTGCTGACGCGCACGATCGCCACCACGCTCATCCTGTCGACGGTCGCTGTCACCGTGATCGGCGCGTACATCTCGATCAGCGTCGGCAACAACCTGTTCGACTCGCGTCGCGACCAGCTGCTCGCCCAGGCCGCCCGGGCGACCGCGACCGTGCAGAGCGCGTTCAACGCCTGACCGCCGGGCAGGGTTCGACGGCTCAACATCGAGGATGCGACGAGCACGGCCTACTCGGATGTGCTGCAGTCCAGCGCGAGCACGCCGGGCACGCAGATCGCCATCCTGCGAACGCCCGGACCAGAGCGGCCCGCGCGTTCCCGATCGACCTGTCGACGATCACCGTCGACCAAGAGCCTCGGTCAGCGCGGCGCTGCGCAAGGAGGTCGCCGCACTCGACCGGCTCGCACGTCTACTGGCAGTCGATCGCGATCCCGTCACGGCGGCGGAACGCGACCCGGGCATCGTCATCGGGTCGAGCGTCACGCTGCCGAGGTCGGGCCAGTACGAGCTCTACCTCGATCTACGACCTGTCCGACTCGCAGCAGACCCTGCGCTTCGTGCAGTCGACGCTGCTGCTCGGCGGCCTCGCGCTCATCCTGCTGATCGGCGCCGTGACCTGGGTGGTGGTGCGGCTGGTGGTCGGCCCGATCCGGGTCGCCGCCGAGACCGCGCAGAAGCTCGCCGCGGGCGAACTCGAGCAGCGCATCCCCGAGCGCGGAGACGACGTCATCGCGACGCTCGCCCGCTCGTTCAACGGCATGGCCGACAGCCTGCAGAAACAGATCGTGCGGCTGGCGACGCTGTCGCAGGTGCAGCAGCGGTTCGTCTCGGATGTCTCGCACGAGCTGCGAACCCCGCTGACCACCATCCGTCTGGCCGGCGACGTGCTGTACGACCAGCGCGACGCCTTCCCGCCGGCGACCGCCCGCACCGCCGAACTGCTGCGCACCCAGGTGCAGCGCTTCGAGATCCTGCTCGCCGACCTGCTCGAGATGAGCCGGTACGACGCGGGCGCCGTCGAGGTCGACACCGAGCCGACCAACCTGGTGCGACTCGTCGAGGACGCCGTCGAGTCGGTCTCCTCGCTCGCCGAGACGAAGGGCTCCGAGCTGCGGATCGTCGCGCCGGGCGGGTACTTCGAGGCCGAGGTCGAGGCCCGCCGCATCCGCCGCATCCTGCAGAACCTGCTCGGCAACGCCATCGACCACGGCGAGGGCAAGCCCATCATCGTGTACGTCGACAGCGACGAGAGCGCCGTCGCGCTCGCCGTTCGCGACTACGGCATCGGAATGACGCCCGCCGCGATGGAGCGCGTGTTCGACCGGTTCTGGCGCGCCGACCCGTCGCGCCAGCGCACCACCGGCGGCACCGGCCTCGGCCTCGCCATCTCGCTGGAGGACGCCGCGCTGCACGGCGGCTGGCTCGAGGTGTGGAGCGCGCCGGGCCAGGGCTCCTGCTTCCGCCTCACCCTGCCGCGCACGGTCGGCGGCCTGATCCGCAGTTCGCCGCTCGAGCTGCCCCCCGACGACGACGGTGACGCGGATGCGTAGCGGCCGGCTCGCGCCGACGCGCGGTCGTCGTCGCCGCCATCCTGAGCCTGGGGCTGGCCGGATGCGTCAGCATTCCGTCGAGCGGCGGCGTCAATGCAGGGACCGCTGGTCAAGTCCGGCGGCGACTCGTCGTTCGTCGACCGACCCGCTGGGGCCACCGCACAACGCCAGCAAGAACCGAGATGGTCAACGACTTCCTGCAGGCCGCCACGTCAGCCGACAGCAACTACGCCGTCGCCAAGAAGTTCCTGACCGCGAAGGCGGCGCAGAACTGGGATCCGACGAAGAGCGTGCTGGTGCGCGAGAAACCCGCGACGCCGCAGGACATCGGCGACAACACCGTCGACTACGCCGTCTCGACCAGGGCGTCCGTGAACGCGCTCGGCGTCTACGTGCGAGCAGAGCACCGATTCGACCCAGACGCTGTCGTACAACTTCACCAAAGTGAACGGGCAGTGGCGCATCAGCGACCTGCCAGACGGCATCGTGCTGTCTCGAACCAGCTTCGAGAACTCGTTCCAGCCGCTACCCGATCTACTTCTTCGATCCCGACTACCGCTACCTGGTGCCCGACGTGCGCTGGTTCCCGACCGGCCTCACCGTGCAGGACCGGATCGTCAAGGCGCTTCTCGGTGGCCCGACGGACTGGCTGCAGCAGGGAGTCGTGGCCACCGCATTCCCCGCGGGGCTGCAGCCCGGGTCGCCCGTATCGTGTCACCAACAGCACCGCGACGGTGGATTTCGGCGCAACCGCCGCAAGCGTCAAGGAGCCCACCCTCGCCCGCATGCAGCGGCAGCTCGAGGAATCGCTCGCCGTGCTCGCCATCACCAATGTCGCGATGACCGCTCGCGGCGCCCCGCTTCCCGTGGCCGAGTCGCAGCAGAGCCACGCCGAGCCCGCGGTTTCGATCGACCCCGCGGCCCTCATCCAGAAGGGCAAGCAGTTCGGCTTCTACCCGGGACTGCAGGCGATTCCGGGCATCTCGGCCCCCGTCGTCGCGCTGAACGGGTCGGCAGCGACCGTGGATCGCGGGCAGGCCAACGCGGCCGTCCTGGCCACGGGCGGCGTCTACCTCGTCAGTAGCGCGGGCACGAAGCTCGTGGACGCGCGGCCGGGCCTCATCGCGCCCTCCATCGACACCTTCGGCTACGTGTGGTCGGTGCCCTCGAACGACGCCGTCCGCCATCCACGCGACGGGCCCCGACGGCGTGGCCCACCCGATCACGTCGGACCTCCCGCCGGGCGCGACGATCGTCTCGCTCGACGTGTCGCACGACGGAACGCGCGTGCTCGCCTACCTCGCGACCGCGTCAGGTCCGCAGCTCGTCGTCGCCGGCATCATCCGTCGTGCGGGCCTTCCGACCTCGCTCGGGCGAGCTGCTCGACCTGCCGGTGTCGTCGGCCCAGCCGATCGATGCGACCTGGGTCGATCCGTCGACGGTCGCCGCCCTCGCATCCGACCGGAGGAGTGGACACCGTGATCAGCTACGTGATCGGCGGTTCACCCAGCGACGCGACCACGCACCGACGGCGCCGTACGCCTCGTCGGCGGTGCGGGCTCGGACTCCCTGCGCCTGATCACGCAGAGTGGGCGAGGTGCAGGAACTGCGGGCGAGCGGCTGGCAGAACATCGGGGCGGTCGCCTCCATCCTGGCGACCCAGCAGTAGCGGTTATCCACACGATCAGCATGCGCGGTAGACCGCTCTGTCCAGCTCGTGCCAAGCTGTGCGGATGGGTTCGACGCATCCGGGGAGCATTGCTCGACGCCCTTGCGGTGCTCGTCGCCCGTCGACTGCGCGGGATGCGGCAGCGCCGACCGGTCGCTGTGCGACGAGCTGCCGGGTCGAGCTCGCAGCCGGCAGTCACACCGCGCACGCTGCCCGACGGATCGACCGTCTTCACGGCGCTGCGCTACGAGGGAGTGGTGCGCCGCACCGCTGCTCGCGCTCAAAGAGGGCGGTCGAACGGACGTCGCTGGCGCGCTCAGGCATCGCTCGCCGCCGCGCTCGAGCGGGCGGCGCCAGCCCGGCGCCGAGTTCCTCGGCGGTGCCGACCAGCCGGGCCGCGTGGCGTCGTCGCGGCTACGACCCCGTCGCCCTGCTCTGCAAGACGGCGGGCTTCCGGCCATGCCCGGGTGCTTCGCACATCGCGCGGCGACAGCCAGCCAGAAGACGCTCGGGTCGGCCGATCGCGCCCGCAACCTGCACGAATCGATGAACGCCCGCATGCCGCTGCACGGGCGCACGTTTCATCCTCGTCGACGACGTCGTGACCACGGGGGCGACCCTCGCCGAGGCCGCGCGCGCCGTGCGTGCGGCCGGTGGAGAGGTCGTCGGGCACGCCGCGCTGGCGTTCACGCCGCGACTCTTCGGCAACTTCCTAGACAGCTGTGCGAGTTCGCCAGCATCCGTGACATTCCAAGGGCGGGTCTACGGTGGGGCTAAAGGCGCGAGACGAACCGCCTGGCATCCAGGCATCGCGCCTCGCAGCGCGTGACACCGCTGCGGCTGAAAAGTCGCAGGAACTGGAGGTCAGCGTGGAAATCACCATCACCGGACAGGGCCTGGGGGTCACGGATCGCTTTCGCGAGTACGCAACGGAGAAGGCCGACAAGGTCTCCCATCTCGCGGAAAGAGCAATCGCCCTCGAGATCAAGGTTTGCCGGCACCACGAGAAATCGACGGGGCCGAACGGTGATGATCGGGTCGAGCTGACGCTCATCGGGCCCGGACCGATTGTGCGCGCCGAGTCGGCGGGAAGCGACAAGTACGTCGCCTTCGACCTCGCCATCGACAAGCTGGTCGAGCGCATCCGCCAGGCCAAGGACCGCCGCAAGGTGCACCGCGGCCAGCACCGTCCGGTCTCGCTGCGCGAGGCGTCGTCCGACGGGTTCAGTGTGGTCGACATCACGCCGGCGAGCGTCGACCTGCTCGAGCGGGTCAGCACCGGCAGCGTGCCCGTGCAGCCCGAATCGACGGAAGAGGCCGAGTACACGCCGGTCGTCATTCGGCAGAAGGTGTTCCCGGCGTCGCGCATCAGCACAGAGGATGCCGTCGACCACATGGAGCTCGTCGGCCACGACTTCTTCCTCTTCATCGAGGCCGCCACGGGCCGGCCCAGCGTGGTCTATCGCCGCAAGGGCTGGGACTACGGCGTCATCGGTCTCGACGAAGACGAAGACACCGTTTCGGGTGTGCGCGCCGCGCACAGGGGGTAGTTCGCAGGCTGCACGGCGCTTTGGTTGGTACGATAACGACTCAGTAACAGCGCGCTTCCGCGTGCCGAAAAGCTTGGAGTAACTGGGTGGCCAACGTTCTCGAACGAGCGCTTCGTGTCGGTGAGGGTCGACTTCTTCGTCGCCTCAAGTCGGCGGCGGAGGCTGTGAACCATCTCGAAGAAGATTTCAAGGGCCTCACCGACGAGGAACTCCGCAACGAGACCGCCGAGCTGCGCGAGCGCTACTCCAACGGTGAATCGCTCGACGACCTGCTGCCCGAAGCGTTCGCCGCAGTGCGCGAAGCCGCCGTGCGCACGGTCGGCATGCGCCCGTTCGACGTGCAGATCATGGGCGGCATGAACCTGCACCTCGGCAACATCTCCGAGATGAAGACCGGCGAGGGCAAGACCATCACCGCGGTGCTGCCGGCCTACCTGAACGCGATCGCCTCGCCGCGGCGTGCACGTCGTCACGGTCAACGACTACCTCGCGAGCTACCAGTCCGAGCTGATGGGTCGCATCCTGCGCGCACTCGGGCATGACGACGGGCGTCATCCTCACCGGTCAGACGCCCGAAGAGCGTCGCGAGATGTACGCCTGCGACGTCACCTACGGCACGAACAACGAGTTCGGCTTCGACTACCTGCGCGACAACATGGCGTGGCAGGCGAGCGACATGGTGCAGCGCGGCCACTACTTCGCGATCGTCGACGAGGTCGACTCCATCCTCATCGACGAGGCGCGCACGCCGCTCATCATCTCGGGCCCGGCATCCGGTGAGGCGAACCGCTGGTTCACCGAGTTCGCGAACCTGGCAACCAAGCTGGTACCCGAGGTCGACTACGAGGTCGACGAGAAGAAGCGCACCGTCGGCGTGCTCGAGCCCGGCATCACCAAGGTCGAGGACTACCTCGGCATCGACAACCTGTACGAGTCGGCGAATACGCCGCTCATCTCGTTCCTCAACAACTCGATCAAGGCCGCAGCGCTGTTCAAGCGCGACAAGGACTACGTCGTCATGAACGGCGAGGTGCTCATCGTCGACGAGCACACCGGCCGCATCCTGGTCGGCCGCCGTTACAACGAGGGCATCCACCAGGCCATCGAGGCCAAGGAGCACGTCGAGGTCAAGGCCGAGAACCAGACGCTCGCCACCGTGACGCTGCAGAACTATTTCCGCCTCTACAGCAAGCTCGCCGGCATGACCGGAACCGCCGAGACCGAAGCGGCCGAGTTCATGTCCACGTACAAGCTCGGCGTCGTTCCGATCCCGACCAACAAGCCGATGATCCGCAAGGACCAGCCCGACCTCGTCTACAAGAACGAGGAATCGAAGTTCAACCAGGTGGTCGAAGACATCGTCGAGCGCCACCGCGTCGGCCAGCCGGTGCTCGTCGGAACGACGAGCGTCGAGAAGAGCGAATACCTCTCGAAGATGCTCGCCAAGCGCGGCATCAAGCATGAGGTGCTGAACGCGAAGAACCACGCGCGCGAGGCATCCATCATCGCGCAGGCCGGCCGCGTCGGCGCCGTCACCGTCGCCACCAACATGGCCGGTCGTGGCACCGACGTCATGCTCGGCGGCAACGCCGAGTTCCTCGCGGTCGCCGAGATGAACTCCCGCGGCTACAGCCCGATCGACACCCCGGACGAGTACGAGGCCGAGTGGGATCGCGTCTACGACCACGTCAAGAAGCTGGTGGCCGAAGAGGCAGAGAAGGTCGTCGAGGTCGGCGGCCTCTACGTGCTCGGCACCGAGCGCCACGAGTCCCGCCGCATCGACAACCAGCTGCGCGGACGATCCGGCCGCCAGGGCGACCCGGGCGAGAGCCGGTTCTACCTGTCGCTGCAGGATGACCTGATGCGCCTGTTCAACAGCGGCGCGGCCGAGGCTCTCATGGGCCGCAGCGGGGTTCCGGACGACATCGCGATCGAGTCGAAGGTCGTCAGCCGCGCCATCCGCAGCGCCCAGTCGCAGGTCGAGGGACGCAACGCGGAGATCCGCAAGAACGTGCTCAAGTACGACGACGTGCTCAACCGCCAGCGCGAGGCCATCTACAGCGACCGCCGCCACATCCTCGAGGGTGACGACCTGCAGGAACGCATCGGCCACTTCCTCGAAGACGTGCTCGGCGAGGTCCTCGATTCGCACACCGCCGAGGGCCACAGCGACGACTGGGACTTCGACGCGCTGTGGACCGAGCTGCGCACGCTCTACCCGATCTCGATCACGATCGACGAGGTGCATGTCGGAGGCCGGCAGCCGCGGTCGGGTCACCGACGAATTCCTCAAGAACGGAGATGCTGTCGGATGCGAAGCTCGCGTACGAGCGACGCACGCAGGAGCTCGGCGAGCCGGCGATGCGCGAGCTCGAGCGACGCGTCGTGCTCTCGGTGATCGACCGCCGCTGGCGTGACCACCTCTACGAGATGGACTACCTGAAAGACGGCATCGGCCTGCGCGCGATGGCCCAGCGCGACCCGCTGGTCGAGTACCAGCGCGAGGGATTCGCGCTCTACCAGCAGATGATGGGCTCGATTCGTGAAGAGTCGGTCGGCTTCCTGTTCAACCTCGAGGTCGAGGTCGACCGGGTGGCGACGCCACCGCGGCCATCCCGACCGTCGAGGCTCGTGGCCTCGGCCAGAGCGGTGCACCTGCCGAACGACTCAGCTACTCGGCGCCGAACGCCGACAACGCGGGCGAGGTCGAGGTGCGCAACCAGCGCGGCCAGCTCGAGCGGGCCGCGACGGCGAAGGCGCAGCAGGCCGCGGCGCAGCAGGCTGCAGCCGCGTCAGGACAGCAGCCGCAGCAGCGGCAGCAGCCGCCGCAGGGTCGGCGCGCAGCGCGGGGCCTTCGGCCAGCGCATCGACCCGAACGCCCCGCCGCCGGCCAACCGCGCAGAGCGTCGCGCCCAGGAGCGCAACAAGTAGCCCTCGTCGGCCAGACATCCATTTGCTCCCGATCCACTCGCCCAATTCAGGAGGGTATGGGGTTGGGGGTGGTGGAGTGTGGGTCAGGGATGGTCAACCGTGCACACCAGCAACACCGGGTCCTGACCTGAGTGCGTGACCTCCTGAATAGGGAGAGCGAGCGTCACCAGGGAGGGTCAGAGCACGTTGATGGCGGTGGCGCGCCAGCGCGAGTCGAGACCCTCCAGCCGGATGGCGACGGCTCGCGTGCGCGCGCGGCCGTGAACGATGACGACCGCTTCGACGACGCCGTCGCGCGGCTCGAACATGCTGGTCGACCCGATCGTGAACGAGGGACGCGTGGCCTTCTGCGCGCGTGCGCGGCGCGCCCGCGTCGACAGAACGACGCGCTTCAGCAGGTGCCGGTAGACGTCGTCGCTCACCCAGCGGGCGAGCTGTTCGAGGTCGCGCGCGCCGGCGAGCACTTCGATCACGCAGCGGGTCAGGTTCTCGAGCAGTGGCGTCGGATCGGGCAGGGCTGCGGTCGATGCCGGTTGCGCGCCGAAGAAGTCGTCGGAGTCGAAGCGCGCACGCCCAGCCCGGTCGCGCGCGTCGGCCTCCTGCGCCGACAGGGCGGAATCCGGGCGACCGGAGGCCTCCTCGCCTGATGCCGATGCTAAAGCCACGTGCATTCTCCTGGGTTGCTGGGCACGAACGGTCGGTACACCCCCGCGGGGGAGTGCTCAAGAGTAAACCAGCGGGCTCGGCGTTCGGCCGGGATTTGCCGAGTCGGTGGAGAAACTCCGCAACATTTCGTCGGTGAGCACTGTGGATAAGTCGCGCGCGCGGCCCGGGGGACGCCTAGTGTTCGTGAATGCGGTGGGACAACCTGTTCGACGACCTGGAAAGCCAGCTCGCACAGGAACTCACGGCCGAAGAGGTCGACCTTCAGGCCGAAGAAGAGCGGTTCCGGCTGGCCCGGCTGAGCATCCGCGATCGACTTCGGGCCCTTGCGGCCGCACCCGCCGCACCCGACCGTGTTTTTCGGCTGGTACTGGCCGATTCGTCGACGGTCGAGGTATCGCCGGCGACATTCGGTCGTGACTGGCTGGCGGGTGAGCTGCTGGGGGAGTCGAGGCGCCGGCCGCAGTGCGTGATTCCCCTCGACGCCATCGACGGCGTGACTCTCACGCGTGACCAGGTTCTGCTGGGTCTCGACGGCAGCGCAGGCGAGGAGGCGCCGAGCGCGCTCTCTGCGCGGCTGGGCCTCCCGTTCGTGCTGCGTGACCTGTGCCGCCGTCGGCAGGCAGTGGAGCTTCGACTTCGTGACGGGCGGATGCACGGCACTATCGACCGGGTCGGCCGCGACCACCTCGACCTTGCCGCTCATGAGCCGGGTGCTGCGCGTCGGGAGTCGGCGGTCGTCGACTACCGGATCGTGCGTCTCGAACACATCGTGCTCGTCAAGCTGTGACTTGCGGTCGGCTCAGGCTGTGACCTGCGGTCGGCTCAGGCTCCGACCTGCCGTCGGCTGGGCGACCCGATGGAGAGCTCGGGCAGGTTGGCGAAGTCGGACTGGTTCCACAGGCTCAGTCGCCGGGCCGCCTCATACATGGCCTCGATGTACGACTCGAGCACGTCTCGCTCGACTCGCCAGTGCCCGTGGGCGCCGATCTTGATGGCAGGCAGTTCGCCCGACCGAACCAGCGCGTATGCCTGCGAGACAGAGACGTTGAGAACGTCGGCGGTGTCGGCGACGGTGAGAAACCGGCCGAGTGAGGTGGGGGATTCTGGTTCGTTCATCCTCCCGATTATGAGCCAGTGCCCAACGCGCAAACCGGCATGTGGATAACTTTCGACCGGTTGCCCCGAACGACGTGACCATGGGCACATGCCAACGCAAAAGGAACACGCCACGGCGTCACAACAGCCCCAGCAGTCGGCCAGGTCGACGAGACGCGGCAGGCGGCTGTGGTTCGATCCCCGCTTCGCGATCGGGCTGCTGCTCATTGTCGCTTCGGTCGTCGGCGTCGTAGCGCTCGTCGATTCGGCGAACGCCTCGACCGAGGTGCTCGCGGCACGTTCGACCCTCACGCCCGGGCAGAAGGTGCATGCATCCGACCTGGTGCCGACCAGCGTGCGAGTGGGTCGCACCGCCGCCCTCTACCTGCGAGCGACGGATGTGCCGCCCGCCGGCCTCATCGTCACGCGCGCAGTGCAGGCCGGTGAACTGGTGGCGCATTCCGCGGTCGGAAGTGAGGCGGGCAGGTCGCTGACGTCGATCGTCGTATCGACGAGCGCTCCTCTGCCGGCCTCGGTGCAGCCGGGCGCCCGGGTCGACCTCTGGTCATCGCAGCCAGCGCACGCCTCGGGCGACTCTGCTGATGACGCGCAGAGCCACGGTGCTGCCGGGACCGGCGGTTTTGCCGCCCCGACGGTGCTGGTGTCGTCGGCGATCGTCGTGCGGCTCGTCGACCAGAAGAACCTGGTGGCGAACAGCGGATCATCGATCGAACTCCTCGTACCCCGTTCAGACACCGCCATCGTGCTCGACGCGATCGCGAATGGTGCTGTGCTCACGCGTGCTTCCCGTCGACCTGCTTCTGGAGCACTAGTCGTGCGACTCGCATTCGCTCTCCCCACCGACGTCGACGATCGGCTGTCGCGCGACGCTGTCCGTCACGGCCATGAGATCGTGGCGCGATGCTCGAGCGCGCAGGAGCTGGCGTCCAGAGTGGATGCGACGAAGCCGGATGTCGCCATCGTCGCAGCGACCGAGCGCCACCTGACTCCGCACCTGGTGCTGGTGTGCGACCAGGCGGGCGTGCGCATCCTTCCCCTGGTCGCGAGCGAGACGGACCGGCGGTACGCGGGCCTGCTCGAACTGCACGAGACGATCGACCTCGCGGCGGCCTGGCCGCTGATCGAGACGCAACTCACGGTCGTGCCCACCCGCGGTGACCCGCACTACGAACTGGCCACCGACGCGTCGTCAGAGGGCGTGGTGATCGCGGTCTGGGGGCCGGCGGGAGCACCCGGGCGCACCACCGTGTCGATCAATGTCGCGGCCGAACTGGCTGCAGCCGGCCGGTCGGTCGCGCTCGCGGATGCCGACACCTACAGCGGATCGATCGCGCCCGCGCTCGGAATGCTCGATGAGTCGCCCGGGTTCGCGGCGGCATGCCGGCTCGCCGGCACGGGCACCCTGAACCGCACCGAGCTGGAGCGCATCGGGCATCGCTACGGGTCGGGACGCGACGCTTTCTGGGTGCTGACCGGGCTCGGGCGGCCGAGCCAGGTGGCCGGAGCTGTCGGCATCCCGGGTCGCGACCGTGCTTGGAGCCTGCCGGGAGTGGGTCGACGTCACGGTCGTCGACACGGGATTCAGCCTCGAAAGCGACGACGAGATCTCGAGCGACCTGGTGGCACCCCGGCGCAACGCCGCCGGCATCACCGCTCTGCGCGAGGCGGATCGTCGTGGTTGCTGTGGGTGCGGCCGACCCGGTGGGGCTGTCCCGGTTTCTGCGCGCCCACGTCGACCTGCTCGAGACGGTTGCCGAAGACCGGGTCGTGGTTGCGATGAACAAGGTGCGGGCGAGCGCGATCGGCCTGAACCCGGTCGGCCAGGTCGCGCAGACGCTCGCGCGGTTCGGCGGCATCGAGTCGGCCGCGATGATTCCCTTCGATGCCGCGGCACTGGATGCCGCGCATCCTGCGCGGAAGCACCCTGGCGGATGCGTCCCCGCGGTCGCGCGGCTCGCGCCAGCCATTCGCGACCTCGCCCTGTCGCGACTGGTGGCGACGCGCAGCGAGCCGCGTCGCTGACGAGCACGGCTAGCCTTGAGTCGTGTCAACGCTCTCCGATCTCGTGCTCGCCCAGGGTCGATCGGATGAGGCCGACGTCGAATGGCTGCATCTGCTGGTCGGCGACTGGCAGCTGCTCGCCGACCTCGCATTCGCCGACATCGTGCTGTGGGTGCCGAGCGCCGACGACAGTTTCGTCGCGGTGGCGCACGCGCGCCCCTCCAGCTCGGCGACTCTCTTCTACCGCGACTTCGTCGGGCAGACCATCAAGCCGGAGTGGGCCGCGCAGGTCGACGGCCGCCTTCGAGACGACGAAGATCAACGACTCGACCATGCCGACCTGGTACGAGGAGACACCGACGCGGGTGCGCGCCGTGCCGGTGCTGCGACGCATCGCGCCGAGCGGCAAGGAGACCACCGACACTCCCATCGCCGTGATCACCCGCCACACCAACCTGAGTGAGGCGCGCACGCCGTCCCGCCAGGAACTCACGTTCAACGAGTGCGCCAACGACCTGTTCGCGATGATCGCGTCGGGCGATTTCCCCGACCTCGGCGCGCCCGCCGCGCCCGCGCCGCGGTGCGCCGCGCGCATCCGACGGCCTGATCCGGCTCGACATCGACGGCACCGCCACCTTCGCCAGCCCGAACGCGCTCTCGGCGTTCAACCGGATGGGCTTCGCCGGCGAGCTCGAGGGCGAGTCGCTCGCCGAGGTCACCACCGGCCTGCTCGACGACCGCAACGACGTCGTCGACGAGTCGCTGCCGCTCGTGGTGACCGGCCGTGCGCCCTGGCGCACCGACATCGAGGCCAGGGGCGTCACCGTCTCGCTGCGCGCCATCCCGATCCGCAACCGGGGCGAGCGCATCGGCGCGATCATCCTGTGCCGGGATGTCACCGAGATGCGCCACCAGGAGCGCGAGCTCATCACCAAGGATGCGACGATCCGCGAGATCCACCATCGCGTCAAGAACAACCTGCAGACCGTTGCGTCGCTGCTGCGCATCCAGGCTCGGCGCACGCACAACGATGTCGCCCGGGATGCGCTCGGCGCAGGCCATGCGCCGCGTCGCGGCCATCGCGGTCGTGCACGACACTCTCAGCGAGGGCCTCAGCCAGAATGTCGACTTCGATGCGGTCTTCGACCGCGTGCTGCTGCTCGTCGCCGAGGTGGCGTCGAGTCACAACACGACGGTGCATCCGAAGTTCACGGGCAGCTTCGGCATCCTGCCGAGCGAGTACGCGACGCCGCTCGCGCTCGCGCTCACCGAGCTCGTCACCAACGCGGTCGAGCACGGGCTCGCCGGGCGCGACGGCGAGGTCGTGATCAGCGCGAAGCGCAACGAAAAGGAGCTGCGCGTGCGCGTGCGCGACAACGGCGTCGGACTCCCCGAGGGCCAGGTCGGCGCCGGGCTCGGCACCCAGATCGTGCGCACGCTCATCCAGGGCGAGCTCGGCGGCACCATCGACTGGCACACCCTGGTCGGCAGCGGCACCGAGGTCACGATCGACATTCCGCTCACCTGGCTCGCCAAAGACTGACGCTACGACCTCAGCAGGATGAATCGGCCGAAACGTTGCGCCAACAGGATGCAACGGCAGGTTCGATCGGCGACGTCCTGTTGGGCGCTAAAGGTCCTAGGAAGCGCGGCGGGCGCGAGCGGCGCGACGCTTGAGGGCGCGGCGCTCATCTTCGCTGAGGCCGCCCCAGACGCCGGAGTCCTGCGACGTCTCGAGCGCGTACTGGAGGCACATCTCGGTTACGGAGCAGCGCGCGCACACGGCCTTCGCCTTGTCGATCTGGTCGACGGCCGGTCCTGTGTTGCCGACCGGGAAAAACAGCTCCGGGTCTGCGGTGAGACAGGCGGCTTTGTCACGCCAATCCATAGTGGTGCTCCTTTAGTGGTGCGCGCCTTAAAATAGCGGCGCTGTGGTGCAAAGGTCGACGACCTGAGATTTCGGGGAGGGAAAAAAACTTATCTGGGACTCGCTCACAACCTTGTGAGCGTCAAATCAACCTCACATAGGCTCTCACATGACCTAAGTCAAATCAATAGCTTTGTATGGGATGTAGCTGTGAACGAGAGCGCCGAAACCTGTGCTTTTGTATGCGCTCGCGGCCCTGTTTTGCTTGAAGGAGCTGGCATTTGCGGCTGGCACGATTTATCTCGTCGTCGAGATATTTATCGGCGATCCGAGGTATCTGACGACCGCGGTCGCCTACGCGGTGACCGCCGCCGTCCTGTCGGCGCTCGTGCTCGTGGTGGTCGTCGCGCGACGCTTCGCGCGGCGCGTCCGTGGATCCGCGGCGCAATCAGTGTGCATCGCGGTTCTGCAGCTGCTCGTCGCCTACAGCATCGTGATCACGAAGGAGCCCGACGCTCGGCTGGGTTCTCGCGGTGCCCGCGGTCGCTCTGCTCGTGCTGCTGTTCACTCCGCCCGGTGCTTCGAGCGACCGCGCGTCCGGCTCGCGACGACGAGGACTCCCGCACCTTCTAGCTAATCGAGGCCGAGCTTCTTGCGCAGGCTCGCGACGTGGCCGGTCGCCTTCACGTTGTAGAGCGGCAGCACGATCTTGCCGTCCGGCGCCGACGACGAACGTCGAGCGGAGGGTTCCGGTGACGGTCTTGCCGTACAGCGATTTCTCGCCGTACGCGCCGTACGCGTTGTGCACGGTCGAGGTCGGGGTCGCTGAGCAGCGGAAAGTTGAGCCCCTGCTCGTCCTGGAACTTCTTGAGGTCGGCGAGGTTGTCTTTCGAGACTCCGAGCACCTGGTAGCCGGCCGACTTCAGCGAGTTGATGTTGTCGCGAAAGTCGCAGGCCTCGGTGGTGCAGCCGGGGGTGGATGCGGCCGGGTAGAAGTAGACGATCGTGTTCTTGCCGGCGAAGTCGGCGAGCGAAACGGCCTGCACCATCCTGGTCGTCGAGCGTGAATGCGGGGGCGGTGTCGCCGACCTCGAGTCGGGTTCCGGTCATGGTTCTCTCCTTGTATTTCGCGGTCAGCTCTCATGCTAATCTTGCTTCTCGGTCCGGAAGTCTCGGGCAGCCACGCACCTCTAGCTCAATTGGCAGAGCAACTGACTCTTAATCAGTGGGTTCCGGGTTCAAGTCCCGGGGGGCGCACCACACAAGCTCGTCCAACGGCACTCTTCCTCAGTTGAGCGTCGCGTCGATTGTCCGAAGTCATGATTTCGTCATGATGGCTTCGCAACTTCGACATAGTGCACGTCCAGCCACTTGATTCTCGACGCGTTCACAGCGACGGCTTCGGTGCCCGGGTGCGCGACTACACCCTTGCCTGGCCGACGAATCCAAAGCGACTTTTCAATTACGAGATCCCGGTCCGGGCCGTCATTCGAACTCATGTTCCACCCTGCGACACGGCTTTGGAGCCATAGCCCGTCCTCTAAGGCCAGGCCCGCATCGGTTACTACCCTGAGGGCATGGCGCGCACACTGCATCTGGGTGATGAGGTCGAAGTCACCACCGACACGTTTGCTCCGCTTGGCGTGCCGCGCGGAGCTATCGGAGTCATCGTGGACGACTGGGCGGATGGCTCCAACGACGTGGAGGTGCGCCACCGGGAAACCGGCGACGTCATCGCCCGTTTCCGCGCCGCCGAGACCGAAATTCGCGCCTACAGGGGCGCGGTGATTGTCGGGGAACCCCGCAAGCACGGCCTGATCTTCGGTCGTGGCGACGATCTCGGCGCGCCTCCGGGCGACCCGCCGTCGCCTCCGGGGAGTCAGTTCGGCGGCCTGCCGATCGGAGGCACGACCGGCCCATGGTTCGGGGCGGAGCACCCTCCCGAGGACGGGCAGCTCACGGGCGAGATCCCGTGGGAGCTGCGCGACGACCCGCCCGCGGGTGCGGTCATCCAGTAGTAGAACCGCCGGTCGGCTCTGCGACGAGCGCATGACAGCAGCCTTCCGACCCAGGCGGCCTAAGCTTCACGCGTGACCGACACCCCGATCATCGGCCCGGTCGCGGCGCCCGACCTGCAGATCATGACCTACAACATCCGCCGACGGATGCCGCGACTGGCGCCGCGAAGCCCCGACCGGTGGGATCGCCGGCGGGTTCTCATCCAGCGGCTGTTGCAGGCCGAGCGACCGGTCATCGTCGGGGTGCAGGAGGCGCTGCCCGACCAGGCACGGTTCGTTCGGCATGCCCTCGGGCAGGCGTACCGCTCGATCGGGTACGGCCGAAATGCGAACAAGCGCGGCGAAGGATGCCCGATCATGTACGACACCGGCCGCGTCGAGCTGCTGCACTGGCGGCAACTGGCGCTGTCGGCCACGCCTTCGGTGCCCGGTTCGACCACCTGGGGCAATCCGACTCCGCGCGTGGTGGTGGATGCGACCTTCGGCGATCGCATCACGGGGATCGAGTTTCGCGCGCTCAACACCCACTTCGACCAGTTCTCGCGCCGCTCGCGCGCGCACTCGGTCGACGAGATTCTGCGACTGGTCGGCGAGAGCGCGTTGCCCACGGTGGTGACCGGAGACTTCAACACCGACGACGATTCGCTTCCCCACGAGCGGATGGTCGGATCAGGCGCGCTCGTCGACACCTGGACCGCCGCGGCCGTGCGCGAAACGGAGCCCTGGGGCAGCTTCGCGAACTACGGACCCCCGAAGCTGCAGCGCAAGCGGATCGACTGGATCCTGGCGACGCCACCCGTCACGGTGCTGCGCGCTGCAATCAACGTCACCCGGTACGACGGCCGGTGGCCATCCGACCACGCGCCCGTGCAGGCGGTCGTGCGGTTCGGCCCGGTCGGCTGACGCCCCGAACCTACGCGAACTTGCGGCGGTAGGCGGCGATCGCAAGCACATACGCGACCACCAGGATGCCAACCAGCCAGGCCAGGGCGATCCAGATGTCGGACCCGGTCGGCTGCCCGGCGAACAGGTCACGGATGGTGTTCACGATCGACGTCACCGGCTGGTACTCGGCGAAGACGCGAACCGCACCAGGCATGCTCGCCGTGGGCACGAACGCCGAACTGATGAACGGCAAGAAGATGAGCGGGTAGGAGAATGCGCTCGCGCCATCCACCGATTTCGCTGTCAGGCCGGGGATCACGGCGAGCCACGTCAGTGCGAGGGTGAACACGATCACGATGCCGGCCACTGCGAGCCAGGCGAGTGGGCTCGCGCCCGAACGGAATCCGATGAGCAGCGCCACGAGCACAACGACCACCACCGACACCAGGTTCGCCACCATCGAGGTCAGCACGTGCGCCCAGAGAACGGATGATCGCGCGATCGGCATCGACTGGAAGCGCTCGAAGATGCCGCTCTTCATGTCGAGAAACAGCCGGTACGCGGTGTACGAGATGCCCGACGCGACCGTGATGAGCAGGATGCCGGGAAGCAGGTAGCTCACATACGACCCCGATCCGTGCCTGATCGCGCCGCCGAAGACGAACACGAACAGCAGCATGAAGGCGATCGGGATGACCGCCGTGGTGATGATCGTGTCGATGCTGCGGGTGATGTGTTTGAGCGATCGCCCGGTGAGAACGGCGGTGTCGCTGATGAAGTGCGTGGTCATGGTGTCTCCCTATTCGCTGTCGGGCTCGGTGTCGGCATCGTCGTGACCGACGATGGCGAAGAACACGTCTTCAAGCGTCGGCTGCTTTTCGACGTATTCGATTTCGGCGGCCGGCAGCAGCTGCTTGAGTTCGGCGAGCGTGCCGTTGACGATGATCCGCCCCCTGTGCAGGATGGCGATGCGGTCGGCGAGCTGCTCCGCCTCATCCAGGTATTGCGTGGTGAGCAGCACAGTGGTGCCGTGGGCGGCGAGTTGAGTGACGGCCCGCCAGACCTCGAGTCGCGCCTCGGGGTCGAGACCCGTCGTCGGCTCGTCGAGGAAGATCACGGAGGGGTCGCCGATGAGGCTCATCGCGATGTCGAGGCGGCGACGCATTCCGCCGGAGTAGGTGGAGACTTTGCGGGCGGCGGCTTCGGTGAGGTCGAAGCGCTCGAGCAGGGTGTCGGCAATCGTTGTGGCACCGGCGAGATGCCGCAGCCGCGCGACGAGCACGAGGTTCTCGCGGCCGCTCAGCACGTCGTCGACCGCGGCGAACTGACCCGTCAGGCTGATGGAGTCGCGCACGTCGGATCCCCGCGTCGCGACGTCGAATCCGCCGACCTCAGCGGTGCCGCCGTCGGCTTTGAGAAGCGTCGACAGGATGTTCACGATGGTGGTCTTGCCGGCGCCATTCGACCCGAGCAGCGCGAAGATGCTCCCGCGGGCGACCTCGAAGTCAACTCCGCGCAGCACATCGCACGTTCTTGTACGACTTGGTGAGGCCGCGCACGGCGATGGCGCTCGACGGCGGCGAGGTGATGGTCATGTCGATTTCCTTTCTGTTGGTTGCGGCGGTGCCGCGCTCAGGCGCGCTGGATGGTGACGTCGCCCGAGCCGGTGCGCGCGCGTACGGCGACAGTGGGGTCCGATGGCTGGGGAGCGGCGTCGCCCTCGAGCGCGTTGCGCACGTGCCCGTTTTTCGAGGCCACATCGAGCCAGGCAGCCAGCCCGGGCTTCACACCCACGGTGATGTGCCCCCACCCGCTGTCGACCTGGGTGGATCCTGCACTCACCTCGCCGAGCTCGATGTTGCCGTACGCGGTTTTCGCGGTCACGGAGCCCATCGCCCGGCCGATTTCGAGGTCTCCGTATGACAGCTTCGCTTCGACGTCTGCCTCGGACTGCTCAATGCGGATCGTGCCGTATGACGCCTTCAGCAGGGCGTCGCCGGTGACGGTGCCGATGCGGATCTGGCCGTAGTCCGACGTGATCTCGGCGGTGCCGTCGATGCGTGCCGCCGTGACGCCGCCGTGCGACGCCCGCACCCACAGGTCGGCAGTGCTGTCGACCTCCACCGTGCCCGTGGATGCCTTGATGCGTGTTGCGCCGAGGCGGCCGCCGGCTCGCAGGTTGCCGACGGCGAGCTCGGCGGTGAGGCGCGAGCCCGTCGGCAGTTCGACGGTCACGTCGACCGAGTCGCTGGGGCCGGAGCCGATCCAGCTGATGCGAGGCTTGGGCCCGATGATGCTGAGCCGGCCGCCGTCGAGCGCGACCCTGGTCTGCTCGGCGCCGCGATGGTCGATGTCCTTCGACGCGGTGCTGGGAGCAACAGTCACGACGGTGTCGGCGCGGTCGCTCGCCACGACGTCGATGCGCCCGACCTGCAGGTTGATGGCGAGGTCGATCGGGGTGGGTGTGCTGAATGTGGGCATGCTGGCGCCTTCCCTTTCGAGAGCGTGGTTGGTCGCCCCGCGGTGTCGCGGAACTGGTGGATGTGACGGCTGGTGCTGTGGTTATCGTGCCCAGCCGGCAAAGTTGTCGCCGGTGCGCAGTGTGCGTTGAGCGGATCGTCTCTGTTTGGGCTGCAGCGCTGCCGCGACCGCACGAACCAGCCAGGTGTTCACCGAGAGGCCGTCGGCGGCGGCCGCCTCGTCCACCCGGCTCTTCAGGGCGTCCGGCAGTCGGAGTGTCGTGCGCGACGTGCTGGCGTCGTCGAGCTCGACGGATGCGACGGAATGCTCATCTCCGTCGGGTTCTGCGCTCGGCTGGCTGACAACGAACTCGACGTCGCGCCCGCGCAGCCGCAGGTCGACGGAGCCGGGTGCCAGGTCGCGGGTGATTTCACCGGCGGCCGCCGACAGCACGTCGAGCAGCACGAGCCGAGTCGCAGCGTCGAGTGCCGCGGCGAGCCGTTCGGCGACCGCGCGGGTTTCTTCGGCACCGCTGGCGAACGGCTCCACGAGCTGTCGCTGCAGGTCGCTGACGTATTGTCCAAGATCCATGTCACCAGAATGACACCACTGTGGTGTCATGTCAAGAGAGAGTGGTGTCACGATTCGCGGACGGCCACGATACGCGCGTCGCTTCGGATGCGCAACGAGTAGACGCGCTGCGCTCGGCGGGGGATGGTGGAAACATGCGAATCCTTTCGTACTCGGGGGAGTCGGTCCTCACGACCGACGGGATGGGCCAAGCCGTGGTGGATTACGCTCGCGCCCTGATCGCCGACAATTCGACGGATGTCGTGGACATTCCCGTGCTGGTGCACGACGAAGAACTCACGGCGACCATCGTCATCGGCCCGGCGAGCCAGCTCTTCGTCGTCGCCTCGCGCGATCGAGAGGTCGCGCTGCGAGATGAGATGCCGATCGCTCGTCTTCGCGCGAAGATCGCTGCGCTCCAACCGCACCGCGTGCTGCCGACCGATGCGCCCTCGGCAGACGACCAGGGCTACGACTACCTCTAACCGGCCGTCCTGCACACTGCTTGCTGTTCATAACTTTCGAGGGGATGGTCGCAGGACGCATATTCTCTAGCCGTTGTTCATCGAGACGGAAGGCCTAGAGAAAGCGGATGATCGAACTCCAGGATGTCGGTATCGCTCGTCGAGGCCGCACGATTGTCACGGGCGCAACAGCCACGCTCGACGACGGAACCGTGACGCACCTCGCAGGGCCGAGCCGATCGGGCAAGACGACACTTCTGCGCGCGATCGCCGGCATCCAGCGCCACTCGGGCAGTATCCGCTTCGACGGCACCGACGTCGATCGAGTGCGCACCGGACTCTACGCGTGTTTCGACGACGCACCAGTGCTGCCGTATCTCTCCGGCTACGAGAACGTGTGCCAGTTCGTCGGGCAGCCCCTGCGCAGGTCGGAGATCGCGGCGCTCGCACCCGAGCTGGCCGATGACTCGCTGCTGCGGCAGCGCGCCCACAAGCTGAGCCGCGGCCAGCGCAAGCGACTGCACCTGGTCGCGGCGATCGCGAGCGGCGCGCGATACCTGGTCTTCGATGAGGTGTTCGACGCGGTCGACGCACCGGCCGCGGAGCACGTGCGCGCCGCTCTCAGCCAACGGGCGCCGCACTCCACCGTGATTCTGGCCGGTCGCGGTGCCGGCCCCTACGCGATTCTCGCGACCCAGCGTCTCGAACTCGCGAACGGTGCCCTGGTGGTGGCCGAGGACTCGGCTACGGTGGCATCACGGTGAGCTGCGCGCCCGCACGAGCGACAGCGCCGCGGAGTGAGGAGCGAGCGAGTGCAGCGATTTCGCGACACCGACGTGCCGAGCCAGCAGGGCCGAACGGTGCTCGTGACCGGGGCGACGGGCGGCCTCGGACTGCAGGTCGCCACCGTTCTCGCGTCTCGCGGTGCGCTCGTGCTGGTCGGCAGCCGCAGTCGGCAGCGGGGCGAGGCCGCGCTCAGGCAGGTTGCGGCCGCGGCGACCGGCGCCGCTCCGCAGCTCGTCGACCTCGACCTCGCGAGCCTCACGTCGGTCTCCACCGCAGCATCCGACATCCGTGACCGCACCGGCGACCGTCTCGACCTGCTCGTCAACAACGGCGGCGTCATGGCACCGCCGCTGACGTTCTCGACCGACGGTTTCGAAGTGCAGTGGGCGACCAACGTCGTCGGTGCGGCTGCCCTGACCTGGCAGCTTCTGCCGGCGCTCGAAGCCTGCGCGGGCAGTCGAGTCGTCTTCGTCAGCAGCACGCGGCACACCTCGGGCCACCTCGATGAGGCGCGCGTTCGAGCCGACCTGCGCGGTGAGCAGTATCGCGGCTTCGACTACTACGGGCGCACCAAACTCGCCGACCTGCTGCTGTCGCACGAACTCGAGCACCGCTTTCGCGAGAGGGGCGCCGCCACGATCAGCGTCGCCGCGCACCCCGGTTTCACGGCGACAGGGATTGTCGGCAACGGTTTCGCCGGGCTGCCGGCGCCGCTGAAACCCATCGCGAACTGGGGTGCCTCGGCGCTCGGGCAGCCGGTGCGCATGGGGGCGCTGCCCATCCTGTATGCCGCGACTGCGCCGGATGTCGCGGGTGACGACTACTTCGGCCCCCGATGGCTCGGCGGCCTTCGTGGCTACCCGGCCAGGGCGGCGCGATCGCGAGAGTCCCTCAACGATGCAGAGGGCCAGATGCTCGTGCGCGTGCTCCATGAGGTCATCGACCATGTTTCGGGCTCGTAAAGGTCTGCTGCCCAACCATTGACAGCGCACTCCAAACAACGGAACAATCAGCGACAGTTCCGAATTCTCGAAGTATCCCCCCATAGAGAGTGAGCTGTCTGAATGTCCACCACCTCCACCAAGGCTGAGGATGCCGCCGCGCGCGACGCAGCCGATTCGGCCGAACTCGCCAAGCTCGGCTACAAGCAGGAACTACGCCGAGGCATGTCGGGGTTCTCGAACTTCGCCGTCTCGTTCTCGATCATCTCGATTCTCGCCGGATGCATCACGTCATACGCCATCGCCCTGAACTCGGGCGGTCCGGCCGCAATCAACCTCGGCTGGCCGATCGTCGGCATCTTCGTGCTCGCTGTCGCGCTGGGGATGGCAGAAGTCTGCTCCCGGTTCCCCACGGCGGGCGGGCTCTACTTCTGGGCGGGCCGGCTCGCCAAGCGCAACAAGAAGGGCTGGGCCTGGTACACCGGATGGTTCAACATCCTCGGTGAGGTGGCCGTCACGGCCGCCATCGACTATGGCGCAGCGTTCACGTTCATGGCCCTCGGCTCGCTCATCTGGGGCTTCACCCCGACGCTGCCCGTGACGTTCCTGGTGTTCCTGGTGCTCATCATCATCCACGGCCTGCTGAACACCTTCGGCGTCAACCTTGTCAGCATCCTCAGCAACATCTCCGCGTGGTGGCACATCGTCGGCGTCGTCGTGATCGTCGCGGTGCTCTGGATCGTACCCACCCACCACCAGTCGGTGAGCTGGACGTTCCTGACCTTCCACAACAACACCGGATGGGGCTTCGGGCCGTACGTCTTCCTGCTCGGCCTGCTCATGTCGCAGTACACCTACACGGGCTACGACGCCTCGGCTCACGTCGCGGAAGAGACGAAAGATGCAGCCAAGGCGGCACCACGCGGCATGATCATGAGCGTCGTCATCTCGATCATCGGCGGCTGGATCCTGCTCTACTCGATCACCGCCGCAATTCAGAACGGGTCGGACGCAGGGCTCAACAAGCTCGCCGCGTCGTCGACCGGGTTGCCGCCCGCCCAGATCTTCCTGGACGCGCTCAACAATCCGACCCTCGCGAAGTTCCTCCTGTTCATTGTCTGCGGCGCACAGTTCTTCTGCGGCATGGCCTCCGTCACCGCCAACTCGCGGATGAGCTTCGCGTTCTCCCGCGACAACGCCCTGCCGGGCTCCCGGTTCTGGTCGAAAGTCAACCCGCGCACCAAGACGCCGACCAACTCGATCTGGCTCTGCGTCGGCGTGGCGATCATCCTCGTCGTTCCCGCCATCTGGAGCTACACGGCGTACGCGGCGGTCACATCGATCGCAGTCATCGGGTTGTACATCGCCTACGTCATCCCGGTTCTGCTGCGCCGACTGCAGGGCAAGGCGTTCGTCAGCGGCCCCTTCACGCTCGGGCGCTGGAGTGCGTTCGTGGGGTGGGTCGCCGTGGTCTGGGTGGTCTTCATCTGCATCCTGTTCGTGCTGCCGCCCGTCTCTCCGGTCAACATCAACACGTTCAACTACGCGCCGGTGGCGGTCGCGGTCGTCATCATCCTCTCGGTCACGCTCTGGCTGACGCGTGGACGCAAGAACTTCATGACGAACGCGGAAGCCGACCACCTGACAGTCGATGCGAGCAAACTGCTCGACGAATAGGTCACGATAGGGGAGGGTGCGCGCGGGGCGTCCCGCGCGCATCCACCCTGAGCGCGCGCAGATCCAATGGATGTTTGCCGTACCTTTAGAGCGGGAGAATCATCGTGAGTGCCAGAACGGGAATGCTGACCGTCGCCGAGCTTGAGAAGCTGGTCGCGAGTCGCGAGGTCGATACCGTGATCATCGCGTTCACCGACATGCAGGGGCGGCTGGTCGGCAAGCGCGCATCCGCGCGCCTGTTCCTCGAAGACCTCGCCGAGCACGGCGCCGAGTGCTGCAACTACCTGCTCGCGGTCGACGTCGAGATGAACACCGTCGACGGCTACCCGATGTCGTCGTGGGAGACCGGGTACGGCGACATGGTCATGAACCCCGACCTCGACACGCTGCGCATCATCCCGTGGCTGCCCGCGACGGCGCTCGTGATGGCCAACCTGAGCAAGACGGATGCGACGCCCGTCGTGCAGAGCCCGCGCGAGATCCTGAAGACCCAGATCGCGCGACTGGCGGAGAAGGGCCTCGTGCCGTTCGTCGGCACCGAGCTCGAGTTCATCGTCTTCGACAACACCTACCGCGAGGCCTGGGCGAAGGGCTACACCGGCCTGACGCCCGCGAGCGACTACAACATCGACTACGCGATCCTCGCCTCGACGCGGATGGAGCCGCTGCTGCGCGACATCCGCAACGGCATGGATGGCGCGGGCATGTACTGCGAGGGCGTGAAGGGCGAGTGCAACCTCGGCCAGCAGGAGATCGCGTTCCGCTACACCGGCGCGCTCGAGACCTGCGACAACCACTCGATCTACAAGAACGGCGCGAAAGAGATCGCCGACCAGCACGGCAAGGCGCTCACCTTCATGGCCAAGTACAACGAGCGCGAGGGCAACAGCTGCCACATCCACCTCAGCGTGCGCGGCGACCGACGGTGAGGCGGTGATGGCGGGCGACGGACCGTACGGATTCTCGAAGCTCATGGAGCACTGGCTCGCCGGCCTCATCGCGACGACGCAAGAGCTGAGCCTGTTCTTCGCGCCCAACATCAACTCCTACAAGCGCTACGTCGAGGGCAGCTTCGCGCCGACCGCGATCGCGTGGGGTCTCGACAACCGCACCTGCGCGCTGCGCGTCGTCGGGCACGGCTCGGGGCTTCGCGTCGAGAACCGCGTGCCGGGCGGCGACGTCAACCAGTACCTCGCCGTCGCCGCGCTCATCGCCGGCGGCCTGTACGGCATCGAGAACGAGCTCGAACTCGAGCCCATCTTCGAGGGCAACGCCTACGGGTCGGACGCGCCGCGCGTGCCGACCTCGCTGCGCGATGCGGCGGAGCTGTTCGGCGCATCCGACGGTCGCGCTCGAGGCGTTCGGGCCGGACGTCGTGAACCACTACCTCAACAACGCGCAGGATCGAGCAGCGCGCGTTCGACGCCGCCATCACAGACTGGGAGCGGGTTCGTGGCTTCGAGCGCTTCTGAGCAGAGACCGATCATCGGCCTCACCACCTACCTGCAGCAGTCGCAGACCGGCGTGTGGGACGTGCCGGCCTCGTTTCTGCCGCAGGTCTACCTCGACGCGGTGACGAAAGTCGGGCGGCATCGCGGTGCTGCTTCCGCCGCAGCCCGTCGACGACGAGATCGTCGTCGCGCGTCGCTCGACAGTCTCGACGGGCTGATCGTCACGGGCGGCCGGGATGTCGACCCGGCGCGCTACGGCCAGGCTGCCGCATCCCGACGACCGACCCGCCGCGCCTCGAACGCGACGCCTGGGAAGACGCGCTGCTGCGCGGCGCGATCGACCGCGAGCTGCCGTTTCTCGGGATCTGCCGCGGAGCGCAGGTGCTCAACGTCGCGCTCGGCGGCACCCTCCACCAGCACCTGCCCGACGTCGTCGGCGAGCACCCGCTACAGCCCGGGCGGCGACCAGTTCAACGAGGTCGCCGTCGACCGTCGAGGACAGGCAGCGAGCTGCGCCGAACTCGTCGGCGCGGGCGTTGCGGTGCAAGTGCTACCACCACCAGGCCATCGACCGGCTGGGCGACGGGCTCACCGTGACGGCGCGAGCCGACGACGGCGTGATCCAGGCCGTCGAGCTCGAGTCGGTTCCGTTCGGGGTCGCGCGTGCAGTGGCACCCCGAGCAGAACCCAGGATGACCTGCGGCTCTTCGAGGGCCTCGTCGAGGCGGCGCGGATGCCTACCGTGCGCTAGCACCACCCTGATCAACCCGTCCGACGAGACGGTGCTGCGCACGATCGAGCACGTGTCGCTCGAGGGCGTGGATGACGCGATCGCGCGTGCCGTGACCGCGCAGCGACGGTGGGCGGCCCTCGCGCCCGTCGAGCGCGCCAACGCGCTGCGCCGATTCGCGGCGGCGGTCGAGGGTGCCATCGAGGAGCTCGCCTGGCTCGAGGTGCGCAACTCCGGGCATCCGATCAGCCAGGCCCGCTGGGAGGCCGGCCACGTTCGCGACGTGCTCAACTACTACTCGGCCGCGCCGGAGCGGATGATCGGCAAGCAGATCCCGGTCGCCGGCGGTCTCGACCTCACGTTCCTCGAGCCGCTCGGCGTCGTCGGCGTCATCGTGCCGTGGAACTTCCCGATGACGATCGCGTCGTGGGGGTTCGCCCCGGCGCTCGCCGCGGGCAACGCCGTCGTGCTGAAGCCCGCCGAGTGGACGCCGCTCACCGCCATCCGCATCGCCGAGCTGGGCGTCGAGTCCGGTCTGCCCGAGGGCCTGTTCCAGGTGCTGCCGGGCCGGGGCTCGGTCGTCGGCGAGCGGTTCGTCAGCCAACGAGAGTGTTCGCAAGATCGTGTTCACCGGGTCGACCGAGGTCGGCAAGCGCGTGATGGCGGGCTGCGCCGAGCAGGTCAAGGCCGGTCACGCTCGAGCTCGGCGGCAAGAGCGCGAACGTGATCTTCGCCGACTCCGACCTCGAGAAGGCCGCCGCGACGGCGCCCTACGCGGTGTTCGAGAACGCGGGCCAGGACTGCTGCGCTCGCAGCCGCATCCTCGTCGAGCGCAGCGTCTTCGATCGCTTCCTCGAGCTGCTCGAGCCGGCCGTGAAGGGCGTCAAGGTCGGGTGCTCCCGGCGAGGAGTCGACCGAGATGGGTCCGCTGGTCGCCAAGGCGCACTTCGACAAGGTCGCCTCGTACGTCGACGACGAGAGCCGCGTCGCGTTCCGGGGGAGCGCGCCGGAGGGCCCCGGGTACTGGTTCGCCCCGACCGTGCTGCTGCCCGCATCGCGCACGCGATCGAACGGTCGTCGACGAGATCTTCGGACCTGTCGTGACCGTGCTGCCGTTCGACGACGAGGCCGATGCCATCGCGCTCGCCAACGACAGCATCTACGGGCTGTCCGGCTCGATCTGGACGCGGGACGTCGGCCGCGCCATCCGCGTCGCGCGCGGCAATCGAGAGCGGCAACCTCTCGGTCAACTCGCACTCGTCGGTGCGCTACTCGACCCCGTTCGGCGGATTCAAGCAGAGCGGTCTCGGCCGCGAGCTGGGGCCGGATGCGGCATCCGCCTTCACCGAGACCAAGAACGTCTTCATCAGCACCGACTAGACCAGGGAACCTAATGACTATCGAGAAGATCGACCTGACCCAGCGCCTGGCGGGCAAGGTCGCCGTGATCACCGGGGGCGCGAGCGGCATCGGGCTCGCGACGGCGAAGCGGTTCGCGGCCGAGGGCGCGACCGTCGTCATCGGCGACTTCAATGCCGAGACCGGCGAGGCGGCGGCGAAGCTGGTCGATGGCCTGTTCGTGCAGGTGGACGTCACCGACGAGGCCCAGGTCAACAACCTGTTCGACACCGCGCAGTCGACCTACGGCTCGGTCGACATCGCGTTCAACAACGCGGGCATCTCGCCGCCCGACGACGACTCGATCGAGACGACCGAGTTGCCGGCCTGGCAGCGGGTGCAGGATGTCAACCTCAAGTCGGTCTACCTGTGCTCGCGCGCGGCGCTTCGCCACATGGTCGACGCAGCAGAGCGGATCGATCATCAACACGGCATCGTTCGTCGCGGTGATGGGTTCGGCGACCAGCCAGATCTCGTACACGGCGTCGAAGGGCGGCGTGCTGGCCATGACCAAGGAGCTCGGCGTGCAGTTCGCGCGCCAGGGCATCCGCGTCAACGCGCTGTGCCCCGGGCCGGTCAACACCCCGCTGCTTCAGGAGCTGTTCGCCAAGGATCCCGGAGCGCGCGCAGCGGCGGCTGGTCCACATCCCGAAGGGCCGGTTCGCCGAGCCAGAGGAGCTCGCCGCCGCGGTCGCGTTCCTCGCGAGCGACGACGCGAGCTTCATCACCGCCTCCACGTTCCTGGTCGACGGCGGCATCAGCTCGGCCTACGTCACTCCGCTGTGATGGATGCGCCGCAGCCGAGGTCGGATCTCCAGAGCGTCGTGTCAGACGCCCTGTTCCGCCCGGTGCGCAGCGGCAACGCGTTCGAGGACACCGTCGCCCGGCTGCTGCAGACCATCCGCCTCGGTATCGTCGCGCCGGGAGAGGCGCTGCCCGCCGAACGCGACCTGGCGGCGACGGTTCTCGGTGAGCCGCGACACGGTTCGCGAGGCCATCCGAGAGCTGGCGGAGGCCGGCTACCTGGTCAGCAAGCGGGGCCGCTACGGCGGCACATTCGTCACCGACCCGGTGCCGGTCGCCCTCGCCGACCGCCGAGCCGATCGCCGCCGCCGAGATCGAGGACGTGCTGGGCCTGCGCGAGATCCTCGAGCTGGGTGCCGCGCGGGTGCTGCTGCCCGCACGCTGAGCGCGGCGGAGCGAGACCTGCTCTGGACGCGGCTGCGGGATGCCGTCGGCGCCCCCGAAGACGACTACCGCCGACTCGACTCACGCCTTCACCTCACGATCGGCGAGCTCGTGGGAACGCCGTCGCTGGTCTCGCTGCTCGCCGACAACCGCACGCGGGTCAACGAACTGCTCGATCGCATCCCGTTGCTGACCGCCAACATCGCGCACTCGAACCAGCAGCACGAGGCGATCGTGATCGCCATCCTGACGGGCGACTCCGATGGTGCGGCGGCCGCGATGCGCGAGCACCTCGAGGGATCGAACGCGCTGCTGCGCGGCTTTCTGGGTTAGGCCGGCGGCGGCGTCGTCGGTGGTTTCGGTGCGCGGGTGCGCGGCGCTGGGGTCACAGGTTTCGTCGTTGCCACGGGCGTGGTGGCCGCGGGCGTGGTGGCCACGGGCGTGGTCACGACAGGTTCTGGCACAGTGGCGGTCTCGGTGGGCGGCACGACCGCGGTCGCGCGGTTGTTGGCGACGTAGAGTTCGGCGGCCCGGGTCGCGACGAGCAGAAACCTCACCAGCAGCACGATCAGCCCGACGGCCACAACGAGGCAGATGATGAACAACAGCCCGGCAATGATGTCGGTGAAGACCTGGTAGAAACCGAATCCGTTCGGGTGCGGGAAGCGCATGATCGTCTAGTCCTCGTCCAGCTCGGCCTGCCGGGCATCGATGACGACGGTGCCGACGGCGCTGGCCAGTGTCGCAGCCCAGCTCACCCACAGCAGCGCCGTTCGCCAGTCGCGCGGGCCTTCTCGCGTGGCGCGTATCGCGCTAACGCCACCGAACAGCGCGCTCAGTATTGCTCCGCTGAAAAGAAATTTGCGCACCCTGGGCTCCTGTCGTCTGTGTCAACGGTACCCCGCGCTGTGCGGAGGCGCGCAAGGGGTTGCGGCGCTACGCGTCGGCGGTTGCCAGTTCGACGCTCACGTCGAGCGGGTCGCCCGCGACCAGCCCGGATGCGGTGCGATGAGCGCCGCTGAAGGAGAGGATGTAGCCGCCACGGTTGCCGATCGAGACACGGTACTCGTACCAGTCCGCGTCGCTCCCGGCCTTGCGCACGCGCACGTTCACGGGCGCGTTCTTCGCGCCGCCGAGCTCGGTCACCACGGAGTCGGGAACGGGGATGCCCGTGGCGTTGACACCCTCGGCCTGCTTCAGAACACTCGTGAATTCGATAGCCATGTCGAAATTGTAGGCAATGGCATAGTTGGGTGAGGCGAAAAGGGGGACGGTTGCGCACTGCGATTCTCGGCGGCTCGCTTCTCGTCGTCGGCGCTGTCGCCGTGATGCTCGGGATCCTGCTCGGGCGGCGGCCGCTCTGGCGCTCGGCAACCGGGTCTGGCCCATCCTGCTGTTCGTCGTCGCGATCACGGTCGTCACCGAGCTCGCGGCGACGGCCGGGCTCTTCACGGTCATTGCGGAGCGCCTCGCGCGCTGGGGGCGTGGCCGCGCGTGGCTGCTGTGGCTCTTCGTCGTCGTGCTCGCGACGGTGAGCACCATCTTCCTTTCACTCGATACGACAGCCGTGCTGCTCACCCCGGTGGTCGTGGTGCTGGCTCGGCACGTCGGGCTGCCGCCGCTGCCGTTCGCGCTTCACGACAGTCTGGCTGGCCAACACGGCCTCGCTACTGCTGCCGGTCTCGAATCTCACGAACCTGCTGGCGGCCGACCGCTTGCCGGGATACTCGCCCCTGCGCTTCGCGGCGCTCATGGCGGCCGCCGCGGCGGTGGCGATTGTCGTGCCGAGCGTGCTGCTCTTCCTGGTCTATCGCCGGTCGCTGCTGGCCGGCTACGCAGCCGGCGCAGCGCAGCGCGCCCGATGACCGGGTGCTGCTCTGGGCGTCGGCCGTGGTGGTGGTCGCCCTGCTGCCGGCCCTGGTCAGCGGGGTGCCGGTGTGGATTCCCGCGCTTGGCGGCTGCCGTCGTCCTGACCGGGTTCTTCGCGGTGCGTCGCCGGGACGGTGCTGCGGTTCGGCCTGCTGCCATGGCAGCTGGTGCTGTTCGCCTGCGGACTGTTCCTGGTGGTCGCCGCCGCCAGCGCCGTGGGGCTGCAGGCCGTTCTCGGGTCGCTTGCGGGCGGGGGCGAGAGCCTGCCGGAGCTTCTGCGGCTGGCCGGGCTCGGCGCCGACGTCGGCGAACGTGGTCAACAACCTTCCTGCCTATCTGGCACTCGAGTCAGACCGACGGGTTCGCCCCTGCGGGTGGCGGCCCTGCTGATCGGCGTCAACGCCGGTCCCCTCATCACGCCGTGGGCTTCGCTCGCGACCCTGCTGTGGGCCGAGCGGCTGCGGGGGCTCGATGTCGAGATCTCGTGGCGGCGCTTCGTTCTGCTCGGTCTGGTGGTGGCGCCGCTGACCGTCGTGCTGTCGGTTCTCGCCCTGTATTTCGTGCACTGACCCCCGGACGCGGCGCAGGTTGCTGCGAAACCACTGGGAGCAAGCTGGCAAACTGACCGATCGGACAGTCTCTGACCGATCGGTCAGTTACCGTGGGGGCATGTCCACCCACGACGACCTTCGCGACATCGCGCTCAACGAGTTTGCCGTCGCCGGATACGCCGGCACGTCACTGCAGCGCATCGCCGAAATCGCCGGCCTGTCGAAGTCCAGCGTGCTCTACCACTTCGCCTCGAAGGAGGCCCTGCTCGAGGCCGCCATCGGGCCCGCGATCGACACGATGGACGCCATCCTCGACTCCGCTCGAAGGATCGCCACTCGTCGACGAGACCCGCCGCGTCTTCGTCGAGCAGTTCGTCGACTTCCTGCTGGCGAACCGGCTCGAAGTGCACATGTTCATCAACCAGGGTCCGGGCCTCGAGGATGTGCCGGTCATCGACCGCGCCAACGCGCTCGTCGTCAAGCTCGGCGACTTCTTCTCGTCGTCGGTCGTCGACAGTCGAAGACCAGCTGCGTTTCGGCATCGCCCTCGGCGGCGCCGCATACGTGCTGTCGGTGAGGCAGGACGATTCGCTGGAAGTACTGCCCGTGCATGAGGTCAGGGCCGCCCTCATCACCATCGTGAGCGAACTGCTCGCACCCGTTTCCGTCCGCACGACCCACAACTAACCACTAGGGAGCAGTTCGTGGCCACCCTCCTCTACCGACTCGGCCGGTTTTCGTTCCGTCATCCGTGGCGGATTCTCGCCGTCTGGCTGATCCTCATGATCGGCATCCTCGGCGGCGGCCTCGCCCTCGGCGGCAAGACCAACGACTCGTTCGCCATCCCGGGCACCGAGTCGCAGAACGCCATCGACCGCCTGGCGGCGGTGTTCCCCTCCGCGGCGGGCGCGAGCGGCCCAGATCGTGGTCACGGTGCCGCACGGCGCCTCGGTCGAGAACGCAGCCGTACAAGGGCGCGATCGCACGAGCTCGTCGCGAAGGCCGCGAAAGTGCCCGGCGTCGACAGCGCCAGCTCGCCATTCGGCAAGTACGCCTCGGATGCGGTCTCGGCCAACAAGACTGCCGCGATCATCGCGGTGCAGTTCACAGCACCAGCAGTCGGACGTAAAGCCTGCCTCGCTCACCGATCTGCAGAAGCTCTCGCCGATCGCAACGGACGCCGGGCATGAAGATCGGCTACGGCGGCTCGGTCTTCCAGGACAACTCCGTCAGCATCTCGCCCACCGAGGGCCTCGGCGTCATCTTCGCCGGCATCGTGCTGTTCATCGCGTTCGGGTCGCTGCTCGCGGCCGGGATGCCGCTGCTCACCGCCACTCGTCGGGATCGGCGTCACCATGGGCGGCGTGCTCGCCGCAGCGAAGTTCATCGTGATCGGCAGCTCGACGCCGCTGCTCGCCCTCATGATCGGTCTCGCCGTCGGCATCGACTACGGCCTGTTCATCCTGTCGCGCCACCGAAACCAGCTCGCGCAGGGGATGACGCCCGACGAGTCCGCGGCGACGGCCGTCGCGACCGCCGGAAGCGCGGTGGTCTTCGCCGGCGGCACCGTCATCATCGCCCTGCTCGGGCCTGCTCGTGGTCGGCATCCCGTTCCTGAGCGCAATGGGTGTCGCTGCCGCGGCCGGAGTGCTGGTCGCGATTCTTCGCGTCGACCACTCTGCTGCCCGCCCTGCTCGGGTTCGCGGAAGGGCGCCTCATTCCGAAGCCCGGGTCGCGCGCGTTCAAGCGCGCGAACCCGGACGCGACCGCGAAGCGCACGAGCATGGGCGAGCGCTGGGTCACGGGCGTCATGAAGCGGCCGGTGCTCGCCGTCGTCGCCGTCATCGGGCTGCTCGGCGTCATCGCCATCCCCGCCTTCTCTCTGCAGCTCGCCCTGCCGGACGGCTCGGCGCAGCCCGTCGGGCACGGTCACCCGCACCTCGTACGACATGATCGAGAAGGGCTTCGGCCCCGGTCGCAACGGCCCGCTGATCGTGCTCGTCGACATCACCCAGACGACGGCGATCGCGGCCGACCTCACCGCCATCCGCGCCGACCTGCAGAAGCTTCCCGACGTCGAACTACGTCAGCCAGGGCCTGCCCAACCAGACCTACGACACCGCGATCCTGCAGGTCATCCCGAAGAGCGCGCCCGAGTCGCCCGACCACGACCGCGCTCGTCAACCGCATCCGGGACCTGTCGACATCGATCGACAAGAAATGGAACACGCCGCTCGAGGTCACCGGCGCGACGGCGGTGCAGATCGACATCTCGCAGCGGCTCAACAGCGCGCTGCATCCCGTTCGGGCTCGGTCGTCGTCGGCCTCTCGATCCTGCTGCTCATGATGGTGTTCCGGTCTGTGTTCGTGCCCATCAAGGCCGCCATCGGATTCCTGCTCTCGGTCTTCACCTCGTTCGGCGTGGTCGTCGCGATCTTCCAGTGGGGCTGGTTCGCGCCCGCGCTCGGCGTGATCCCCGGCCCGATCCTGAGCTTCCTGCCGATCATCCTCATGGCCGTGCTGTTCGGTCTGGCCATGGACTACGAGGTGTTCCTGGTGTCGGGCATGCGCGAGAGCTACGTGCACACCGGCGACGCCGAAGGGCGCCATCGTGAAGGGTTTCTCGGGCGCCGCGCGGGTCGTCACCGCGGCCGCGCTCATCATGTTCTTCGTCTTCGCCTCGTTCATCCCCGACGGCTCCGGGGTGATCAAGCCCATGGCGGTCGGTCTCGCCGTCGGCATCCTCGCCGACGCGTTCCTCGTGCGGATGACGCTGGTTCCCGCCGTGATGGCGCTGCTCGGGCACGGCCGCCTGGTGGATGCCGAAATGGCTCGGCCGCATCCTGCCCAACGTCGACATCGAGGGCGAGCGGCTTCGCGAGCACCGCGACGCCGTCGGCTGGGCCAGCCGACCAGTGCGGCGGGCAGATCCTCACCACCTCCGATCTCGTCGCCGGCGCCGGCCTCATCGTCTTGTCGGACCGCTGACCATCTCGGTTCAGTCCGGGCGTGCTCGTGCTCGTCAACGGCTCGAGCGCGTGACCGCCGGATGCTCGCCGCGACGCTGTCGGGACGCCTCGACCCCGTCGTCGGGCCGGGCCCAGGTCGCCGGTCATCCGCTGCCCTCGGAGAGCGCGAATGTCGCGCGACTCGTCGCGCTCGAAGACATCGGCGGCACCGACCGCGCCGAGGTGCGCGTCGGACTCGCCGACCTGATGGTCGAGCGACTGCGACTCACCCAGCCGTGGTACCGCGCCGTTCGCCGTGCACCGCCGCGCCCGAACCTGGCTCGCCCGGGTCGACTCCGTGCTGGGCGCCGGCCGCTCGATCTCGGCCCGCGCCAGCATCGAGCAGCTTCCCCAGCTGCAGCGCGCCGTTGCGCTCTCCGCCGTCGCGCTCGCCGAACACACGCCCGTCGTCATGCTCGACCTGCTCGACGCGTTCGCGGACCCGAGCGACGAGGCCGGGTTCCTCGTCGCCCTCGACCGGCTGGCGCCGGCCACCACGACGATCCTGCTCGGATCGCCCGTCTCAACCAAGACCGCCCGCGACGCGAGCCTCAGCCGCGAGATCGTGCAGCTCGACCTCGACCAGCTCGCCACGCCGCCACTCGAGCGAAAGGACGCCACTCCAGTGAGCCAGTCCGTCTTCTCCCCGACCCGGCGCGGCTGGCTGCGCTATGCGGCGCTCGCCGCCGTCGTGCTCGTGCCGCTTGCCTTCGCGGGACTCTTCATCGGCGCCGTCTCGCAGATCAGCCACAGCATCAGCGACATCCCCGCCGCAATCGTCAACAACGACCAGGTCGTCACCCAGACCGGAGCGAACGGCAAGACCACCCAGGTGCTCGCCGGACGCGAGCTCGTCACCGAACTGACCGGCAAGAAGTCCGCGGGCTTCACGTGGACGATCACCAACAGCAAGGATGCCAAGGCCGACCTCGCGAACGGAACGGTCTACGCGATCCTCACCGTGCCGAAGAACTTCTCGAAGTCGATCGTTTCGCTGTCATCCAAGTCGCCGATCAAGGCGAACCTCACCATCACGACGGACGACTCGCACAACTACCTCACCGGATCGGTCGCGCAGGTCGTCGGCACGTCGCTGTCGAGCGAATTCGGCCAGGCGGTCACGAAGCAGTACATCGCGGGCCTCTACTCGGGCATCGGCGGTTTCGGCAGCTCGCTGACCACGGCGGCATCCGGCGCCACCAAGCTGTCGGGCGGTGCGAGCAGCCTCTCAACGGGTTTGAGCAGCTACGTCGCGGGCGTCTCCGCGATCCCGTCGGGGCTTCGCCAACTCCAGGCGGGAATCGAGACCGCCAAGAGCGGCGTCGAATCGCGGGCCATCGCCCCCTACACGTCGTCGGTCAGCGGGGAGACGGCCAAACTGAACGCGGATGTCGCGGCTCTCGCCGCGAACCCGAGTGACCCCACACTGCTCGCCGCCGTGCAGACCGACAGCGCCACCCTGACCGCGATCGCGGCGAGCGGGTCAACCGTCGCCACCGGCGTGAGCAGCGCCTTCGACACGCTCGCGTCGAACACCGGGTCATTCGCACGCCAGACCGAGGCCCTGGCCACGGGCGGCGCACAGCTCACCACGGGCGCGCAGTCGCTCGCATCGGGCGCGAGTTCGCTCGCCGCCGGGCTCACCAGCGGCGCCGCGAAGACGCCCTCGTACACGTCGGCGCAGGTCGCGCAGACGGCATCCGTCGCATCCAACCCCGTCGGGGTCTCGGTCGACCGCAAGCACGAGGTCTCGTCGGCGGCGCAGATCATCGCGACACTGTTCGTGCCGCTCGGGCTCTGGATCGGCTCGCTCGCGGTCTTCCTCGTGTTGCGGCCGCTGACCCGGCGCACGCTCTCATCGACGGCGGGCAACGGCCGCCTCGTGCTCTCGTCGATCGCCCGCGCATCCGTCGTGACCGCGGCCCAGGCCCTGCTGCTCGTGCTGCTTGCTGCACACGGCGGTCGGGGTGAGCTGGACCCTGCTGCCGGCGACCATCCTGTTCTCGCTCGTCATGGCGATCGCGTTCACCGCGTTCCACTACCTGCTCACCATCGGCCTGGGCCGAGGGGGGCTCGTCGTCTCCATCTTCCTGCTTGCCGTGCAGATCACCTCCACCGGCGGCCTGTACCCGATCCAGTTGCTCGCGAAACCGTTCCAGTTTCTCAGCCCGCTGCTGCCCCTCACCTACGGAGTGCGCGGGATGGAGGCGATCATCTCCAACTCGGGCGCCGGCACCGCCATAGGAGCCGCCGTGGCCCTCGTCGCCTTCGGTGCGGGAAGCCTGCTTATCGCCCTGGTCGCGGTGCGTCGTGTGCGCCGTGCCCGCGCCCTCGGCCTGGTGCCGGCGAGTGCGTAGTCGAGCCGTGTGACGATTTCGCGGCGATCGCGTCGCGGGCGAACTCCAGCGTCTCGCCCAGCACCGCGAGACGCTCGTCGGTGCTGCGCGCGCGGTGAGTATGCACCTCGGCCACAACCGAACCACTCCAGCGCGAGCGCGCGAGGTACCCGAGCACCTCACGCACCGGCTGAGACCCGTGGCCGGGCACGAGGTGCTCGTCGAACAGGGTTCCGCCGAGGCCGTCGCACAAGTGCACGTGCCGGAGTCGCCGCCCCATCGCGAGCGCGAACTCGAGGCCGTCCCGACCCGCCAGCGCGGCGTGCGAGAAGTCGAGCGTCATGGCCTCCACATCGAGGTCGGTCGGATACGGGCTCGGGGAGTAGGCCCGAACGTCGCGGCCCGACGACCGTCCAGCTGAACATGTTCTCCACGGCGACATCGACGCCGAACCGTTCGCCGAGATCGTCGACCGTGCGCTCGAAGACCCGGGCGTAGCCGGCCTGGAAGCGAAACGGCGGATGCACCACGACGGTCTCGGCACCGACCGCGCGCGCGAGCTCGGCAGACCGCTCCAGCTTCACCACCGGCCGTAGTCCCCAGACGAACTGGGTGGCCAGCAGCACCGGGGCGTGGATCGAGAGGATGGGCATCCGTAGCTGCGGCTCAGCGACCGCAGCGTCGCGCGCATCCTGGGTTGCGCTGTCGTTGGTGACCATGATTTCGATGCCGTCGAACCCGGCGAGACGGGCCAGACGGAAGGCTTCTTCGAGAGGCAGCGGAAACACACACGAGGTACTCATACCGATGCGGATCATCGGGAATCACGCTACCTACCACGGTTGAACGCCCGGTGACTACCCGGGGAATGTTCACAGAAGCGGCTGGTAGCGTGGGGCGCGAGCTTTACTTTCCAAGGCGAGGCAATGAAGACTGAGCGCAACTACGACTTCGTCGTCGTGTCGAATCGCCTGCCCGTCGACCGTGTGATCCCGCCCGACGGCGAAGCGTTCTGGAAGCACTCGCCCGGGCGGCCTCGTCACCGCGCTCGAGCCCGTCATGCGCGCCAGCGCACGGCGCCTGGATCGGCTGGGCCGGGCCAGCCCGACCTCGAGTTCGAGCCGTTCGAGAGTGACGGCATCGAGATCGTGCCCGTTCGCGCTCACCGCCGAAGACCTCGAGAACTACTACGAGGGCTTCTCCAACGACTCGCTCTGGCCGCTCTACCACGACGTCATCGCGTCGCCCAGCTACCACCGCGAATGGTGGGAGAGCTACGTCGCGGTCAACCAGCGGTTCGCGGATGCCGCCATCGCGATCGCCGTCCGAGGGCGCCGTCGTCTGGGTGCAGGACTACCAGCTGCAGCTCGTGCCGCGGATGCTGCGCATCGCGCGGCCCGACCTGACCATCGGGTTCTTCAACCACATCCCGTTCCCGCCGTACGGCATCTACTCGCAGCTGCCCTGGCGCACCCAGATCATCGAGGGCCTGCTCGGGGCCGACGTCGTCGGCTTCCAGCGCGTCGCGGATGCCTCCAACTTCTCGCGCGCGGTGCGGCGACTCACCGGCTACGTCACCAAATACCCGCACATCGAGGTGCCCGGGTACGGCGGCGCGCCCACCGCGCCGGGTGCTCGCCAAGGCGTTCCCGATCTCGATCGACTCGCAGAGCTTCGAGGAGCTCGCCCGCCGCCCCGAGATCCAGGCCCGCGCGCGGGAGATCCGCGCAGGGACTCGGCAACCCGAAGACCGTCATGCTCGGCGTCGACCGCCTCGACTACACCAAAGGCATCGGCCACCGGCTCAAGGCGTTCGGCGAGCTGCTCGAAGAGGGCCGCCTGACGGTCGAGGATGTCACGCTGGTGCAGGTCGCCAGCCCCAGCCGCGAACGCGTGCAGGCCTACATGCAGCTGCGCGACGAGATCGAACTCACCGTGGGTCGCATCAACGGCGACTTCGGCACGATGAGTCACACCGCCATCAGCTACCACCACCACGGCTACCCGCGCGAAGAGATGGTGGCGCTCTACCTCGCGGCCGACATCATGCTCGTGACCGCGCTGCGCGACGGCATGAACCTGGTGGCGAAGGAGTATGTCGCCAGCCGCTTCGACAACGACGGCGTGCTCATCCTCAGCGAGTTCACGGGCGCGTCCGATGAACTCCGACGGTCACTGCGAATTAACCCGCACGACATCGACGGGCTGAAGGATGCCATTGTGCAAGCAATCGGCATGCCGCGGGTCGAGCGCCAGCGGCGCATGCGAGCGATGCGCAACCTGGTGCTGCGCAACAACGTCGACCGCTGGTCGGCCGGATTCCTCGCCGCGCTGAAGGGCGTCGGTGAAGACAACCAGTCGGCAGACGCCGTCGCCGACGACGAGGACCCCCTGGGCGACCTCGAGTGGACCATCGAGCGGAATCCGCCACAGGTGATGCCGATGACGGAGCGCGGACTGCCGCGGGAACTCGTCGGCGCGCTGCGCGAGATCGCGCGCGTCAAGCGGCTGCTCGTCGCGCTCGACTTCGACGGCACGCTGGCGCCCGAGGTTGACGAGCCGGAGCAGGCCCGCGCGATCCCCGAGGCGCGCGCCGCAGTGCTCGCGCTGCTCGAGCTGCCGAATACCCGGGTCGCGCTGGTCTCCGGTCGCTCGCTGGCGTCGCTCGAGCAGGTCGCCGACCTGCCGGATCGACGCGCTGCTGGTCGGCTCGCACGGAATCGAGATCCGGCTCGACCATCCCGGCGACACCGTCAGCCTCGACACGTCGGAGCTGCACCAGGTCGATCGGTGCTCAACGAGGTGCTCGGCGAGGTCGCCGACTCGTTCGACCAGGTCTGGCTCGAGTCGAAACCGGCCGGCTTCGCGCTGCACACCCGGCTCGCAACCGACCACAACTCGCGCGTCGCCCACCTCGTCGCGCTGAGCGAGGCCACCGCCGAGATCGACAACCTCAAGGTGCGCCACGGCAAAGACGTGCTCGAGTTCTCGGTTCGGGGCGACGACGAAGGGCGACGCGATCGAGCACCTTCGTGCCTACACCTCGGCCGGCGCGGTGTTCTACGCGGGCGACGATGTGACCGACGAAGACGCGTTCGCCGCGCTGGGCCCCGACGACTTCGGCCTCAAGAGCGGCACGGGCGAAACCCAGGCGGCGCACCGCGTCGCCGGGCCGCAGCAGGTCGCCCAGGTGCTGGCCCTGCTCGCCGAGTTCCGCGACAACACCTCCCACGAGCAGTAGCCCGCCCGTCGAGCAGCGCGCTCTGCCGCAACCCGGTGGTCGAGTAGCGCGCTCTGGCGCGCGTATCGAGACCCCGCCTCGTCGCTCTGGGGGTGAGTGGGGTCTCGATACGCCCGGCCTCGCAAGCTCGGTCGTGCCTACTCGACCACCCCGCGTAGTCCGGTGGTCGAGTAGGCGCGCTCTGGCCTACCGCGTCGGTGGTCGAGTAGCGCGCTCTGGCGCGCGTATCGAGACCCGCTCGCCCTTGGACGCCCGGGTCTCGATACGCCCGGGCCTCCTTCGTCGGCTCGTGCTACTCGACCACCGGGAGCCCGGGTCTCGATACGCGCCTCCTTCGTCGGCTCGTGCTACTCGACCACCGATTTGACTCACTCGACCACCGAAGTCGCGTCGGCGGCTTCCGCGATGGTGTGGGCGACGTCGCGCACGAGGTCGACGACGTTGCGCACGGCGAGGCGTTCCGCGCGGTCGCGGCGCATCAGGATGAAGATGCTGCCGGTTGCTTTCGGCCCCGCGCAGGTGCTTCAGCACGATGCGCCCGGGGTACGAGCTCGCGGCCGTGTACTGGGGGAGCCCCGCGATCCCGTCGCCGGCCGCCACCAGCGCCTCGATGATGTGCGTGTCGGCGAACCGCTGCACGACGTTCATCGGCTCCTCGGGGGTCGCCAGGTATCTGGTTCAGCCACGCCTCGAACGGGTAGCCCCACGGGTTGCCGATCCAGCGCTCGCCGACGAGGTCTTTCGGTACGAGGTATTCGCGGTCGGCCAGTCGGTGGATGCTCGGCAGGGCGATGTCGAGCGGCTCGGTCATGACCGGCACCACGATGGTGTCGGCGGTGCTCTTCGGCAGCTGCATCCCGTGCGCGAGCACGATGTCGAAGTCGGCCGTGAGCGGCAGCGAAGCCGTCGGATGGCGGGTCGCGGTCGGAGCACGTGCAGGGTGAGGCCCGTCGAGCTCGTCGACGCGCGCCAGCAGCTCGGGCAGGAACATCTGGCCGCCGGTCGGGAACGTGGCGAGCGTCACGCGTGCCGGTCGGGGTGTTGCGGAACGCATCCCATTCGGCCTCCGCTCGCGCGAGCGCAACCGACAGCTCGCGAGCGGTCGCGGCCAGCGCGCGCCCCGCGTCGGTCAGCACGAGCCCGCGGCCGACCTTTTCGGTCAGCGGGAGCCCGGCCTCCGCCTCGAGCCGGCGCAGCTGCTGCGACACCCCGGAGACGGTCTGGTGGGTCTCCCTGGCGACCGCAGTGATGCTGCCGCGCTCGGCGAATTCGCTCAGCAGGCTCAGCCGCGTGACATCCACGTTCACTCTCTCAGTTAGTGAATCAAAGATTCAGTCTAACTCAATAAAAGTTAACTAGTGCTTTATGACAACGAGTGTGATTCTTTAACCAGCAACATCACTACCCACAGCATCCGAAAGGCCGATCATGGTCCTCCTCATCCTTCTTGGCATCCTCGCCGTCGCCGGCGTCATCGCGACCCTCGTCGACGTCGAGCTACACCGGTCCCGCGGTCCGTGCCGACCCGCGACCACCGTCATCCGCTAGTCCCGTCGCTTCCCGGCACGGTGTGCACGGCGAACGGGTGCGCTCCGCGCAGGTTCTACACTTTGTAACATGCCGGAAACGCCCGCCAAGCCCGACCTGAAGCCCCGCTCTCGCACCGTCACCGACGGAATCGAGGCCCTGACCTCGCGCGGGATGCTGCGCGCGGTCGGCATGGGTGACGCCGACTGGGACAAGCCGCAGATCGGCATCGCGAGCTCGTGGAACGAGATCACGCCGTGCAACCTCAGCCTCGACCGCCTGGCGCAGGCCTCGAAAGAGGGCGTGCACTCGGGTGGCGGATACCCGCTGCAGTTCGGCACCATCTCCGTCTCCGACGGCATCAGCATGGGCCACGAGGGCATGCACTTCTCGCTCGTCAGCCGCGAGGTCATCGCCGACTCGGTCGAGGTCGTCATGCAGGCCGAGCGCCTGGACGGTTCGGTGCTGCTCGCCGGCTGTGACAAGTCGCTGCCCGGGCATGCTCATGGCTGCCGCGCGACTCGACCTCGCCTCCGTCTTTCTCTACGCGGGCTCGATCGCTCCCGGCTGGGTGAAGCTCAGCGACGGCACCGAGAAAGACATCACCATCATCGACTCGTTCGAGGCGGTCGGAGCGGTCAAGGCCGGCAAGATGAGCCTCGAGGACGCCAACCGCATCGAGTGCGCGTTCGCGCCCGGCGAGGGTGCCTGCGGCGGCATGTACACCGCCAACACCATGGCCAGCGTCGCCGAGGCGCTCGGGATGTCGCTGCCCGGGTTCGACGAGCCCGGCCTCCGCCGACCGTCGTCGCGACTACTACGCGCACCGCTCCGGCGAGGCCGTCGTCAACATGCTGCGCCTCGGCATCACGACCCGCGACATCCTGACCCAGCGAGGCGTTCGAGAACGCCATCACGGTCGCGATGGCGCTCGGCGGTTCGACCAACGTCGTGCTGCACCTGCTCGCGATCGCGCACGAGGCGGAGGTCGAACTCACGATCGACGACTTCAACCGCATCGGCAACAACGTGCCCCACCTCGCCGACATGAAGCCGTTCGGCCGCTACGTGATGAACGACCTCGACCGCCAGGGCGGCATCCCGGTGCTCATGAAGGCGCTGCTCGATGCCGGCCTGCTGCACGGCGACTGCCTCACCGTGACCGGCAAGACGGTGGCCGAGAACCTCGCCGACCTCGCGCCGATCGACGCGCTCGACGGCAAGGTGCTGCACACGCTCGACAACCCCATCCACCCGACCGGCGGTCTCACGATCCTCAAGGGCAGCCTGGCTCCCGAGGGGGCCGTTGTGAAGACGGCCGGCTTCGACGCAGAACTGTTCGAGGGCCCGGCGCGCGTGTTCGAACGGGAGCGCGAGGCGATGGATGCGCTCACCGAGGGGCAGATCAAGGCCGGCGACATCGTCGTCATCCGATACGAGGGCCCGAAGGGCGGCCCCGGCATGCGCGAGATGCTCGCCATCACCGCCGCCATCAAGGGCGCGGGGCTCGGAAAAGATGTACTACTCTTGACAGACGGCAGATTCTCAGGCGGCACAACCGGCCTGTGCATCGGCCACATAGCTCCCGAAGCGGTGGACGCAGGTCCGATCGCCTTCGTGCGCGATGGTGATCTGATACGGGTCGATATCGCAGCTCGCAAGCTTGACCTACTGGTCGAGCCCGCAGAGCTGGAAGCTCGCCGCAACGGCTGGGCTCCCCTACCTCCGCGTTACACCCGCGGCGTCCTCGCGAAGTACTCCAAGCTCGTGCATTCCGCTGCGGTGGGTGCCGTCACCGGGTAGCTTCACGCGCCACTTCACCACCGTCAGAAAGCTTGTAATCATGCCAACGGAAGCAGTTCCGGTGCCCACCAGTACGCCCCCCAAAGCCGCGCCCGCGAAGCCGGTCGCCGCGAGCGAGCCTGAGCTGCTCACCGGCTCCGGTGCGATCCTCCGCAGCCTGGAATACCTGGGCATCAGGGACGTCTTCGGGTTGCCGGGCGGCGCGATCCTGCCGTTCTACGACGAGCTGATGGCGTCGACGGCGATCCGCCACATCCTGGTTCGCCACGAGCAGGGCGCGGGTCACGCGGCCGAGGGCTACGCCTCGTCGTCGAACCAGATCGGTGTTGCGATCGCCACCTCGGGGCCGGGCGCAACGAACCTCGTCACAGCGATCGCGGACGCCTACATGGACTCGGTGCCGCTGCTCGCGATCACGGGGCAGGTGTTCTCGACCCTGATGGGATCGGACGCCTTCCAGGAGGTCGACACCGTGGGCATCACGATGCCGATCACGAAGCATTCGATCCTCGTGACTCGCGCCGAGGATGTGCCCGCGGCGCTCGCTTCCGCCTACCAGATCGCGACGACGGGACGACCGGGCCCGGTGCTCGTCGACATCACCAAAGACGCCCAGCAGTCGTACGCGCCGTTCATCTGGCCCCCCAAGGTCGACCTGCCGGGCTACCGTCCGGTGCTGAAGGCTCACGGCAAGCAGATCCAGGCCGCGGCGCAGCTGCTCGCGGACGCCGAGCGACCCGTGCTGTATGTGGGCGGCGGCGTGATCCGCTCGCAGGCCTCCGCAGAACTGAAGGTGCTGGCGGAGAAGACCGGCGCTGCTGTTGTGACGACGCTCATGGCTCGCGGGGCGTTCCCCGACTCGCACAAGCAGAACATGGGCATGCCGGGTATGCACGGCACGGTGCCCGCCGTTCTCGCCATCCAGGAGAGCGACCTGCTCATCTCGCTCGGAGCGCGATTCGACGACCGCGTCACCGGCAAGGTGAGCGATTTTGCTCCGAACGCGAAAGTCGTGCACGTCGACATCGACCCCGCCGAGATCTCGAAGATCCGGGTCGCCGATGTTCCGATCGTCGGCGATGCCAAGGACGTCATCGCCGACCTGACTGCCGCCTACGACGAGGTAGTGAAGCAGCAGGGCGCGCCCGACCTGAGCGAGTGGTGGACTCGCCTCGACGGGGCTGCAGAAGGAGTTCCCGCTCGGCTACGACATGCCCACCGACGGCCTGCTCTCGCCACAGGCGGTGATCGAACGCATCGGCCAGCTGACCGGTCCGGAGGGCATCTACGCCGCCGGTGTCGGTCAGCACCAGATGTGGGCGGCCCAGTTCATCCGCTATGAGCGCCCGAACGCGTGGCTCAACTCGGGCGGCGCGGGCACCATGGGCTACGGGGTGCCTGCTGCGATGGGCGCCAAGGTCGCGAACCCCGACCGCGTTGTGTGGGCGATCGACGGTGACGGATGCTTCCAGATGACCAACCAGGAGCTGGCCACCTGCACGCTGAACAACATCCCGATCAAGGTGGCGATCATCAACAACTCGTCGCTCGGCATGGTGCGGCAGTGGCAGAACCTGTTCTACGACGGCCGCTACTCGTTCACCGACCTCAACACGGGTCACATGGGCGACGGCACTCAGTCGCGCATGGTTCCCGATTTCGTGAAGCTGGCGGATGCCTACGGCGCCCTGGGCATCCGGGTGACCAAGCCCGACGAGATCGACGCCGCGATCAAGCTCGCCCTCGAGACCAACGACCGGCCGGTGGTGATCGACTTCATCGTGAGTCGCGACGCGATGGTGTGGCCGATGGTGCCGCAGGGGGTCGGCAACTCGTCCATCCAGTACGCCAAGGAACACGCGCCCACCTGGGACGAGGAGTAGACCATGAGTTCACATGTGCTGTCGCTCCTCGTCGAAGACAAACCGGGCCTGCTGACCCGCGTCGCCGGCCTGTTCGCGCGCCGCGGCTTCAACATCGAGTCACTGGCCGTCGGCAAGAGCGAGATCGACGGGCTGTCGCGCATCACGGTGGTCGTGGATGTCGAGGACCTGCCGCTCGAGCAGGTCACGAAGCAGCTGAACAAGCTCATCAACGTGATCAAGATCGTCGAACTCGACCCGGCGCAGGCCGTGACCCGCGAGCACCTGCTGATCAAGGTGCGCGTCGACAACACGACCCGTTCGCAGATTCTCGAAGCCGTCAACCTGTTCCGCGCGCGCGTCGTGGATGTCGCGACCGACGCCCTGGTGATCGAGGTCACCGGCGACAGCGGCAAGGTGCAGGCGCTGCTTCGCGTCCTCGAGCCCTACGGCATCAAGGAGATCGCCCAGTCGGGCGTGCTCGCCATCGGCCGCGGAAGCAAGAGCATCACCGAGCGCGTCTTCAAGAACTAGCCAATGAACCTCCGGTGGTCGAGTAGCGCGCGAAGCGCGCGTATCGAGACCGGGCACCAAATAAGCGGGTCTCGATCCGTGACGGCCTACTCGACACCGATATGAGACAGGCCGTGAACGGCCTAGCTCGACCACCGATATGAAACGAATAGGAAGTAAAGCAAAGTGACCGAAATCTTCTACGACAAAGACGCTGACCTGTCGATCATCCAGGGCAAGAAGGTCGCCGTCATCGGCTACGGCTCGCAGGGCCACGCCCACGCGCTCAACCTTCGCGACTCCGGCGTCGAGGTCGTCGTCGCGCTCAAGGACGACTCGAAGTCGAAGCCCAAGGCCGAGGAGGCCGGCTTCAAGGTTCTGAGTGTGGCCGAGGCTTCCGCCTGGGCCGACGTGATCGTCATCCTTGCGCCCGACCAGTACCAGCGCATCATCTACAAGGCCGACATCCAGCCCAACCTGGCCGCGGGCAAGGCCATCCTGTTCGGACACGGCTTCAACATCCGCTTCGGCTACATCGAGGCGCCCGAGGGCGTCGACGTGATCATGGTCGCGCCCAAGGGCCCCGGTCACACGGTGCGCCGCGAGTTCGAGGCCGGTCGTGGCGTTCCCGTCATCGTTGCCGTCGAGGAGGATGCGACCGGCGGCGCGTGGGAGCTGGCCTGGAGCTACGCGAAGGGCATCGGCGGTCTTCGCGCCGGCGGCATCAAGACCACGTTCACCGAGGAGACCGAGACCGACCTGTTCGGCGAGCAGGCCGTGCTCTGCGGTGGCGTCTCGCAGCTCGTGCAGTACGGCTTCGAGACCCTCACCGAGGCCGGCTACCAGCCGCAGATCGCCTACTTCGAGGTGCTTCACGAGCTCAAGCTCATCGTCGACCTCATGTGGGAGGGCGGCATCGCCAAGCAGCGCTGGTCGGTCTCCGACACGGCCGAGTTCGGCGACTACGTCTCCGGTCCCGCGCGTCATCGACCCGCACGTGAAAGAGAACATGAAGACCATCCTGGACGAGATCCAGGACGGCACCTTCGCGAAGCACTTCATCGGCGACCAGGATGCCGGTGCCCCCGAGTTCCTGGCCCTGCGCGAGAAGGGTGCCCAGCACCCGATCGAGGCCACCGGCAAGGAGCTGCGCGCCCTGTTCGCCTGGAAGCAGCAGGACGCGGACTACACGGACGGCAGCGCCGCCCGCTGATGACAGCGGGGTTTGCGCACCTCGTCGGAAGCGTCAACCTTCCGGACGCCGAGGCGACATTCACCACGGTGAGTGATCACCTCGGCGGCCGGTTGCGCCGCATGCCCGATGGCGAGGTGGGGGACCGCTACTACTGGATCCAGTTTCAGAAAGATTTCTTCGACGTCACTCCCGGGCTTGCTCGGCTGGGGCAGACGCCGTTCTTCATCCGGGACAGGTTCGACGGGCGTCCGATCACGCTCGACGGTACGGTCGCAGCTGCCGACCTGGATCTTCCGGGCCTGGGCTACGCGGATGCGGCCATCGACTCGTACGCCATCTTCGCCGCGCTGAAGAGCGCGGGACGGGTGCCGGTGACGACGCGCTTCCAGGTGTCGCTTCCGACGCCGGCGGGTGTTGTGGGCAGTTTCTTCCACGCTGAGCATCGGGCCGCCGTGGAGCCGGTGTACGAACGTGCTCTGATGGGCGAGCTGCGCCGCATCCTCGACGCAGTGCCGCACGACCAGCTGGCGATCCAGTGGGACACCGCCCTCGAGTTCGGGATGCTCGAGAGGGCGCAGATTCGCGGGTACGAGATCACGTCGTGGTTCGGTGAGACCCACGCCGAGATCCTCGACGGCGTGCTGGAGCGTGCTGCCAGGCAGGCTGCCGCGGTGCCCACCGACGTCGAGCTCGGGTACCACCTCTGCTACGGCGATGTCGAGGAGACCCACTTCGTCGAGCCCGCCGATTCGGGGATGCTCGCCGAGTTCCTGTCCGGACTGTTCGCCGTCTCGCCGCGGGCTGTCACCTGGGTGCATCTTCCGGTGCCGATCGCGCGCGACGATGACGGCTATTTCGCGCCGCTCGCGGCTGTGGCGTGGCCGGCCGACACCGAGGTCTACCTGGGGCTGGTGCACCACGAGGACGGCGTCGAGGGCGCTCTGCGCCGAGCGGCAACCGCCGCCCGTGTGGTGCCCGAATTCGGCGTCGCCACGGAGTGTGGCTTCGGGCGCGGGCCGCGCGAACGCACGACCGAGCTGCTCGACCTGCACGAACGGGTCGCGGCATCGCTCTGACCGGCCCGTCCCGAACCATGCGCACGGCGGCGGCCACTCTCGCGATGGCCGGTGTGGTGATCTACGTCGTGGTCGATGTCGTGCTGCAGTTGCTGCCGCCTCACTACAGCGCGATCTCGCAGGCCGAGAGTGATCTCGCGGTCGGCCCGTACGGGTGGATCATGAGCATCAATTTCTTCGGGCGCGGTGTCACGTGCGCGGCCCTGATCGTCGCGGTGCTGCAGAGCGGTTCGCCGAACCGGCGGCGCACCGCGGGCGTGTGGCTGCTGGGTGTGGCCGGGTTCTGCTCGGCGCTGATCGCGTTCTTTGCCACCGACATCCCGGCGCGTCCCGGAATCGGTCCGTCGACCGTGCACGGGGTCATCCATGTCGCCGGAGCGACGACGGGCTTCGTCTTTGCCCTCGCCGCCTTCTGGGTCCTTTCGTTCTGGCTGCCCCGGCCATCACGTGCCGCCGTCGCGTTCCTGGTGGTGGCGACGGTGGGGCTGGTGCTGCTCGGCGCTTCGATCGCGGCCGCCCCCGACCTGCTCGGCCTCGCCGAGCGCATCTGCCTCGCCGGCATCCTCGGGTGGGTCTTCGTGGTCGCGCGGTGCCTGCGATGAACCCGCCTTCATGACGCAGAATGGGGGCATGACCGGGATGACGCAGCCCCTCACGAGCGAGCAGCTCGAACGCGGAGCTCGCAACATCGCACTGCCGGGTGTGGGTGTGGAGGGGCAGCAGCTCCTTCGTTCGGCGCGCGTGCTCGTCATCGGTGCCGGCGGGCTGGGTTCGCCGGTGCTTCAGTACCTCGCGGCGGCGGGCGTCGGCACCATCGGCATCGTCGACTTCGATGTCGTCGACCTGTCGAACCTGCAGCGCCAGGTGATTCACGCTGGGGCGAGCCTGGGCGAATCGAAGACCGCCAGCGCGGCCCGCGCGATCGCGGCAATCGACCCGACGGTGATGACCGTGCAGTACGACACCGCGCTCACCGCCGACAATGCGCTCGCGATCTTCTCGGATTTCGACGTCATCGTCGACGGGAGCGACACCTTCGCCACCCGGTACCTGGCCAACGATGCGGCGGCCCTTCTTCAGAAACCGTATGTGTGGGGTTCCGTGCTGCGATTCGACGGCCAGGTCACGGTGTTCTGGGAGGGAGCCCCCGACGGGCGCTCCGTCGACTACCGCGACCTGCACCCGACGCCGCCCGACCCGGGTGACGTGCTCTCATGCTCCGACGCGGGCGTGCTCGGCAGCGTGTGCGGAACCATCGGCTCCATGATGGCGACCGAGGCGATCAAACTCATCACCGGGGTGGGAGAGCCGCTTCTCGGGCGCGTCCAGGTGCTGGATGCGCTCGCGGGTGGATGGAGCGAGGTCACGCTCACGCGGTCCCCGGCGCGTGTTCCCGTCGATGGGCTCACCGACTATGAAGCACTGTGCGGCGTGCCGCGGTTCGACGCGAGTCTTGAGGTCGACGACATCCCGGCCGGCTGGCAGCTTGTCGACGTTCGTGAGCCCTACGAGCACGAGCTGCGACACCTCGACGGCGACTCTCTGATACCTCTCGGCCGGGTGCTCGCGAACCCGCGCCTCGTCGTCGGTCCCGCGGTGCTCTACTGCGCCAGCGGCGTTCGATCCAACCGCGCCGCCCAGACACTGAGGGCCGCCGGTATCGAGGCCGCCTCACTGCGCGGCGGCATTTCGAGCCGCTAACCGCCCGCGAACGGCGGCATCACATCGACGCCGTCGCCGTCGACCAGTACACGCGAGTGATCCGTTTCGGCGATTCCGTTGACCAGATACGAGCACTGTGCGAGTACCGGTGCGTCGAACCCGGCGAGAACCTGGGCAAGCGTTGCGGGGGCGACCTCACGAACCGGTGCACCGACGGCCGCCCGGGCTGCGGCGAAGAAACGCACGGTGACCACTCAGCCGCCGATCGCGCTCATCGTGCGTTCCGGCTGCACGAAAGCCTCGGTGGCGAAGCCGCCGGCGTCGAGCCCGTGACCCGAGGGCTTGGCCCACATGGCGTCGCGCCACAGGGCGGCGATTGCCTCATCCGTCGCCCCGGCGCGCAGCGCGCCCAGCAGGTCGACCTCGTCGTGGGAGAACAGGCAGCTGCGAACCGATCCCTCGGAGGTGAGCCGGGTGCGGCGACAGTCGGCGCAGAACGACTCGGTGACCGACGCGATGATGCCGACGCGACCGCGCATGACACCGCCCTCGACCACGTCGAACAGCTCGGCGGGCGCCCCATCTCGTGGCTCGGTCGTGGGGAGCAGGGTGTACTTCTGCGACAGGGATGCGCGGATCTCCGCCGCGGTCACCATGGTCGACCGCTCCCAGGAGCGGTCGGCGTCGAGCGGCATCTGCTCGATGAAGCGCAGCTGGTGCCCGCGCGCGAGGCACCAGCTCGAGCAGCTCGGGCGCCTGGTCGTCGTTGACCCCGCGCAACAGCACCGCGTTGATCTTGATCGGCGCGAGCCCCGCCGCCGCCGCCGCGTCGATCCCGTCGAGCACGCGCTCCAGGAACGGGCGTCGGGTCACCTCCAGGAATGTCGCGGCGTGCACCGTGTCGAGCGAGACGTTGATGCGGTCGAGCCCGGCTGCGGCGAGCGCTGCGGCCCGGGAGGCGAGCCCGATGGCGTTCGTCGTCAGCGAGACCTCGGGCCGAGGCTACAGTGCGGCGCACCCGCGAAACGATGATCTCGACGAGGTCTTTGCGCAGCAGCGGTTCGCCGCCCGTGAAGCGCACCTGGCGCACGCCCGAGCTCGCTGCACCGCGATGCGGGCGAGACGCTCGATCTCGTCGGCCTGCATCAGCTGCGTCGGCGGCGGCGAATGGCAGGCCCTCGGCGGGCATGCAGTACGTGCAGCGCAGGTTGCAGCGATCGGTCAGCGAGATGCGCAGGTCGGTGGCGACGCGACCCCAGCTGTCGAGCAGGCCGGGCACACCCTCCGGGCGCGGCCCGGATTGTGGCGGGGCGTCCGGCGAGCGTCGGAATCCCGAGCGCGATCGTCATTGCTCAAGGCTAGGCGATCGCCCCGACGATCGCTCGAATCGGGCCGACCGAATCTCAGAGCGCGTACACCGTCAGGTCGGCGGGTGGGATGCCCAGCCAGACTCGTGCGCCCGGCACCAGGTCGAGCGTGGCGACGGCGGCCGGCGTCGCGTCGGCGAACGCGACCTCGGTGCTCACGCGAATGAGATCGCCCCGCGGTTCGAGGTCGACCACCGTGGTCTCGACCCAGTCACGGTCTGCGCCTCCCCGCGCCGACGCCAGTCCGAGCGAGCCGGGCGCGACGGTCGCACCGACAGTAGCGCCGGGCGCGATCGCCTGGCTCGGGTCGGCGCGCAGCTCGAGTCCCGCCGGTGTCGTGAGCCCTCGGGTCGTGCGTGTGCCGGTGAGCAGGTTGAGCCCGACCAGGGCCGCGGTGAAGGCGGATCGGGGGCGCTCGAACACCTGGCGCGTTTCGCCGACCTCGATGATGCTGCCGTTGTTCATGACCGCGACGCGGTCGGCGAGTGTGAAGGCATCGAGAACGTCGTGGGTGATGATGATCGTGGTCTGGTGCTCGAGCACCTGCCGCAACAACCGTCGCAGGGCCGGGGCGATCGTCACGTCGAGAGCCGCCATCGGTTCGTCGAGCAGCAGCAGCCTCGGGTGCACGGCCAGGGCGCGTGCCGACGGCGATTCGTTGTGCCTGCCCGCCGGAGATCTGCGCCGGCCGGCGCTGCTCGAGCTCGGCCGCGTCGACCCGATCGAGCCACATCCGCGCACGGCGACGTGACTCCTGTCGGCCCGCGCCGAGGCTGCGGGGTCCGAAGCCGACGTTGTCGAGCACCGACATGCGGGGAAAAAGCAGCGGCTGCTGCGCCAGGAGTGAGATTCCCCGGGAGAAGGGGGCCAGCCAGGTGGTGCGGCCTTCCGCGCCGAGATCGAAGAGCACCGTGTCGTCGAGTCGTGCGGATCCGGCATCCGGTCGCACCAGGCCGGCGAGCACATCGAAGAGCGTCGACTTGCCGGCGCCGTTGGGCCCGAGGATCGCCAGTGTCTCGCCCGTCTCGACGCTGAGCTCCACATCGAATCCGCGCTCCTTCAGCTGCGCGCTGAGTGTCAGCATCAGGCGCCGGGCCGAAAGAGCTCGGGATTGTCGCGGCGGTAGGTGAGGCTCACGACGATGATGGCGACCGCGACGAGCACGAGCGAGAGGGCGACTGCGGCGTTCGGGCTGTTCTCGAGCTGGAAGTAGAGGTCGAGCGGAAGCGTCTGGGTGGTTCCCTGCAGGCTTCCCGCGAACGTGATGGTCGCCCCGAATTCGCCCAGCGCCCGGGCGAACGAGAGGATGGCGCCCGAGACCAGCGCCGGTGTGAGCATCGGCAGCGTCACCCGCCACAGCACGGTCGTCGGACGCGCCCCGAGCGTCGCCGCCACAGTCTCATAGCGCGTACCCGCGGAGCGAAGCGCGCCCTCGAAACTGAGGATCAGGAAGGGGATCGAGACGAAGGTCTGCGCGAGGATGACAGCGGTCGTCGAGAAGGCGATGTCGATCCCGAAGAACGACATGGTCGACCCGAGCAGCCCGAACCGGCCGTACGTGTAGAGCAGTGCGATGCCACCCACGACGGGCGGCAGCACCAGTGGCAGCAGCACGAGCGATCGCACGATCCGCTGGCCCGCAAACGTCGTGCGGGCCAGCACGATGGAGATCGGGATGCCGAAGAGCAGGCAGAGCACGGTGGATGCGGCGGATGTCTCCAGGCTGAGCAGCAGGGCGTCGACCGATGAGGTCGAGCTGATCAGCGCAAGGAAGTGAGCCCAGTCGACGTGGGTGATGGTGCCGACCAGCGGCAGCAGGATGAAGACCGCTCCGATCGCCGCAAGCACGACGACCCACCGGGGGACCCCGGCGTATCCGCCCGTCTTCTTCATGCGCGAAGCATCTGCCGCTCGCTAGGGCTTGCCGAAGCCGGCCGTTGCGAGCACCGCCTGGGCCTTCGCCGCGAGGATGAAGGCCACGAATGCCTGGGCCACTTTCTGGTTCTTGGACTCCTTCAGCACCGAGATGGGATAGGTGTTGACGACCTTTCCCGAGTCGGCGAAGGTGATTCCCTTGACGCTGCCTGCCGCTCCCAGCACGTCGGTCTTGTAGACCAGTCCCGCGTCGGCCTGCCCGCTCGACACGGCCGTCAGCACGTTGGCCACGGCAGGCTCGAGCGCGACCGGCGTGAGGGTGACGTTTTCGACCTTCTCCATCGCGACCGAGGAGGCGCCGCATGGTTCGGTCGGTGCGCAGATCACTAGCTTGACGCCCGGCTTCGCCAGGTCGGCGAACGTCTGGATGCCCGCCGGGTTCGTCGGGGGCACGGCGATCTCGAGGGTGTTCGTGGCGAAATTGGTGGGGCTGCCCTCGAGCTGCCCGCCCGTCTGCAGGGTGGCCATTGGGGCTGCCGCCGCCGCCGCGAAGATGTCGGCGGGGGCCCCCTGCTGAATCTGGGTGACGAGCGCCCCGGAACCCGCGAACGAGTGTCTGCACCGTGACGCCGGGGTTCGCGGCCTCGAAGTCGGCGGCGAGGGTCGTGAAGGTCTTCGTCAACGACGAGGCGGCAAGCACGGTGATCGTGCCGGTGAGGGGTGCGGCGGCTTTCGTGGCTGTGGCTGTGGGGGTGCGGGATGCGGCCGGAGTCGCCGACGAGCAACCCGTCAGGGCCAGGGCCGCGGATGCCGCAACGACGGTGAGTGCGATGAGCGTGAGTTTCACTCTGGAGCCTTTCAGGGGAGTGAGATCGAGACGGAGGTCGCCTTGACCGTTGCTGCGGCGACGGTGCCCACCTCGATGCCGAGTTCGTCGACGGCTTCGCTGCTGATGAGCGAGACGATTCGGAACGGCCCGGCCTGCAGGTCGACCTGTGCCATGACGCCGTCGGTTTTGACCCGGGTGACGATGCCGACCAGGCGGTTGCGTGTCGACGTCCTGGACGTCGGAGCAAGCGGGGACTCCGAGCTCAACTCCTGAAGCAGGTGGGCGAGCTGGGCGCCATCCACCAGGCTCGGGCCGCTGTCACCCTTGATGAGGTCGAGTCGCCCGCTCTCTGCCCATCGCCGGATGGTGTCGTCGCTCACACCGGCGAGGGACGCGGCTTCGCTGACTTTGAGAGAGGTCGAGGTCATGGTTCATGCTAACCCGCACTCCGCATTTGCGGCTGCGCATACGCCTTTAACACGTATTTGCGGCAATCGGTTTGGCTCCGCGCACGAACTCGCTGTGAATCCCGCGTCGCCGGCGGAACCCGAGGGACGCGCGGCCGTATCGTGATCGAGTGGACACGCTGCAGAAGCCCGGCGCACCCGTAGTGACGCCGCTCACGGCGAGGCAACTCGACGTCTTTGCGGCGCTGGCGGGAATCGCCACGGCGCTGGTGACGCTCGGCGTCGCCGCCGTGCTCGCGCTGTTCCTCAGTCTTGCCAATCCGCTGATCTCCGTCGGATCGCTGGTGATCGACCTTGCGCCCCCGGGGGCCAAGTCGTTCATCATCTCGATCTTCGGAACGAATGACAAGACCTTCATCATCGCCCTGCTGTTCGTGGTCGTTCTCGTGCTGGCCGCGGTAGTGGGCATCCTGCAGCGACGTCGCCCGCCCTTCGGCTACACGCTCTACCTGCTGGTCGTGCTGGTGGCGCTCGTCGCCGCGACGACCCGCGCCAACTCGTCTCTTGCCGACCTGCTCCCGACAGTCGGCGGCGCGCTTCTCGGCACGCTGGTTCTGCGCATCCTGATGCGCCGCCTCGAGGCATGGCGTGTCACGTCGACCCGCAAACCGGCCACGAGCAAGGCGGGGGCGCAGCTCGTCGAGCGCCGGAGCTTTCTGCAGCTTGCCCTCGGCCTGAGTGCGGCGAGCCTGGTGGTGGGTGCGGGCGCGCAGCTGGTCACGAGCACGACGAGCGCGGTCGCGGCGGTTCGCAAGAAGATCGTTCTGCCGAAGCCGGCCGTGCCCGCGCCGGCGATTCCCGCGTCCGCTGAGCTGGCCGTGCCGGGCATCTCGCCGTACATCGTGCCCGCGGCCGACTTTTACCGCATCGACACCGCACTGCAGGTTCCGTCGATCGACCCGACCACCTGGAAGCTGAAGATCGGGGGCATGGTCGAGAACGAGATCGAGATCACGTTCGCCGAGCTGCTGAAGCTGCCGCTCGAGGAGCACATCGTCACCCTGACCTGCGTGTCACAGGAGGTTGGCGGCAATCTCGTGGGCAACGCAAAGTGGCTCGGCTACCCCATCCGCCACCTGCTCGCCCGGGCGAAACCGACGTCGGGCGCCGACATGGTGTTGTCGACGAGCATCGACGGTTTCACCGCCGGCACGCCGCTCGGTGTGCTGCAGGATGCCGGAACAGCGGCCATCCTCGCGGTCGGCATGAACGGCGACCCGTTGCCCGTCGAGCACGGATTTCCGGTGAGGATGGTGGTGCCGGGGCTCTACGGCTACGTGTCGGCCACCAAATGGGTGGTCGATCTCAAAGTGACCACCTTCGCGAAAGACCAGGGCTACTGGACTCCGCGCGGCTGGTCGGCGATGGGACCCGTCAAGCTGTCGTCGCGGATAGACACGCCACAGGATGGCCGCACCATCGCGGCGGGCACCGTCGCGATCGCCGGTGTCGCATGGCACCAGCATGTCGGTGTGTCGGGCGTGCAGGTGCAGATCGACGACGGAGCCTGGCAGGATGCGAAGCTGGCCACCGTCGTGACGGTCGACAGCTGGCTGCAGTGGTCGTACTCGTGGAACGCGACCAAGGGCAACCACAAGATCGCCGTGCGGGCCATCGACAAGAACGGTCAGGTGCAGACGTCCGCGCTCGCCGACCCTGCGCCGAACGGCTCCACCGGCCTGCACACCATCCAGGTCGGCGTCTCGTAGCGGTTCGACGTGCGCGAAGATGGACGAGTGCCGACCGTCGAGCAACACCGTGCCGCAATCCGCGAGCTGCTCGCGCCCTTGGCCGCGCGGGAGCCTGAACTCTGGCACGCGACCCGCCCGCCGGTCTCCGCGGCTCCGCGCGTGCTGGCGACCGACCTTCTGAGCCCGATCGACCTGCCTCCATTCGACAACTCCCAGATGGACGGCTACGCGGTGCGGTCGGCCGACGTGCTGCCCGGCGTGCCCCTGCGGGTGGGGGCTCGCATCCCGGCCGGGCACGGTGTCGACCTGCTTGCGCCGGGCACGGCGGCGCCCATCATGACGGGTGCCCCGGTGCCGGACGGGGCCGACGCGATCATCCCCATCGAGGCGGCGACGCCCAGCGAGTTCCAGCCCGAACACCCGGCCGCGCAGGTCACCTTCGGGGCCGGGGTGGCCTCCGGCACCTACGTGCGGCCGCGGGGGAGCGACCTTGCCGCCGGCAGTCTGCTGCTTCCGGCCGGCACCGTGATGGGGCCAGCGCAGTGGGGCCTGCTGGCGGCATCCGGCATCACACACGTTCCGCTGCTCAGCCAGCTGCGAGTTCTGGTGCTGTCGACGGGTGACGAACTGACCCAGGTGGGTCACCCTCTCGCCGCAGGCCACATCTACGATTCCAACGGCGCGAGCATGGCTGCGGCGCTCGCCGGCGCCGGCGCGCACGTCGCCGACGTGCTGGTCGTGCACGACTACGCCCCCCTGATGCGCGAGGTCTTCGAGCACCGCGAGCGCGAGGTCGACCTGGTGCTCACCACCGGAGGCGTCAGCGCGGGCGCCTACGAGATCGTGCGTGACGTCTTCGAGGGTTCCGGTGTCGTGTTCGAGTCGGTCGCGATGCAGCCGGGCGGCCCGCAGGGCCACGGCATCGCTCGACTGGGTCGCTTCGCGGGGCCGGTCGTGTCGTTCCCGGGCAACCCCGTGAGCTCCCTGGTCTCGTTCGAGGTGTTCCTTCGTCCGGTGCTGCGCGCGCTGCACGGGCTTCCGCCCGACCGCAGGACGTGGAACGCGCCCCTCGCGGCACCCCTCGAGTCGCCCGCGGCCAAGCACCAGGTGCGACGCGGGGTGATCAACGACGGCGGCGAAGTAGAACTCGTCGGCGGACCCAGCTCGCACCTGCTGCACAGCTACGCGGCATCCACCGTTCTCGCCCACGTGCCGGTCGGCGTTTCCCATCTCGACGCCGGTGACCCGGTCGAAGTCTGGAGTATCGATGACTGATCTCACCCACATCCGCGACGACGGGTCCGCCCACATGGTGGATGTCTCCGCGAAGCCGTCGACGGCTCGCCGCGCGGTCGCCCAGGCCGTGCTGACGACTCGTGCCGACGTCGTCGACCTGGTGCTGTCGGGAGGCCTGCCGAAGGGCGAGGCGATCGGCACGGCGCGAATCGCGGCCATCCTCGCGGCCAAGCAGACGTCGGGCCTCATCCCGCTGTGTCATCCGCTTCCGCTGACGTCGATTGCCGTGGACATCACCGGGGCGGCACACGTGCTGACCGTGGTCGCGACCGTCGCGACGACCTCGCAGACCGGGGTCGAGATGGAGGCGCTGGTGGCCGCATCCGTCGGCGCCCTGACCCTGTACGACATGATCAAGGCCGTCGACAAGCTGGCGGTGATCGGCGACGTCAAAGTGCTCGAGAAGTCGGGCGGCAAATCGGGCGACTGGACGCGCGAATGACACGGCGCGCGCGGGTGCTGGTCACCTCGACCAGGGCGGCCACCGGCGAGTATGAGGATCGCACCGGTCCGGTCATCGCCGACTGGCTCGCGGCACACGACTTCACGGTGGAGGCGGTGACCGTCGTCGCCGACGGCCCCGATGTCGCTGCCGCGCTGGCGACAGCGCTCGCGGGTTCGCCCGACCTCGTCATCACCACCGGCGGCACCGGGATCGGCCGCGGGGACGGCACGGCAGACGCCACCACCGCCCTGCTCGACACGCAACTGCCTGGCTTCTCCGAGGAGCTGCGGCGGCGCGGGGCGGCGACCTCGCCGCTTGGCACTGCTCAGCAGGGGAGTGGCCGGCGTGGCCGGGGTCGACCTTCGTGGTCAACCTGCCGGGATCGACGGGCGGCGTTCGCGATGGCCTGCAGCTGCTCGGCGACGTGGTGGATCACGTCCTCGACCAGCTCGCGGGAGGCGATCATGGCTGACAACGCGGTGCGCTTCGCCCGGGTCACGGAGGGGCCAATCGCGCTCGAGAACTGCAGTTCAGCAGTGAGCGCTGATGACGCGGGAGCCGTGGTCACGTTCTCCGGCATCGTGCGCGACCACGACAACGGTCGCGGTGTCGTGCGGCTCGACTACGAGGCGCACCCGTCGGCACCGGATGTGATCGCCGGGGTCGCGGCGGCGGTCGCAGCGGAGTTCCCGGGAGTCGCCATCGCGATCGAACACCGCGTCGGAATCCTGGTGGTGGGCGACCTCGCTCTCGCCTGCGCCGTGTCATCCGCTCACCGCGCGGAGGCGTTCGCCGCGTGCGCGCACCTCGTCGATGAGGTCAAGCGGCAGGTGCCCATCTGGAAGCAGCAGCACTTCGCCGACGGCACCTCCGAGTGGGTCGGCTCCCTCTAGCCGGGGTTAGTAGTCGGTGCGGTGCTCGTGAGCGAGCCACGCGTCGAACGGTTCAGGAGCATTCGCGGGGCGCACGGCGTCGATCCGGATGTGCCAGGTGTCGCGGGGCCGGGTGAAGAGCTCGTAGAACTCGCGGTCATCGAACCCGCCGCGTGCGGCGTCATCCCGGTCGGCGGCGTACACCACGCGGTCGACCCGCGCCCACAGCGCGGCCGAGAGGCAGAGCGGGCACGGCTCGCAGGACGCGTACAGCGTGGCGCCGGCCAGGGAGAAGTCGCCGATCGCCTGGCACGCGGCTCGGATGGCGACCACCTCGGCGTGCGCGGTCGGGTCGAGCGACGCCGTAACGCGGTTCTGGCCCTCGGCCACCACGAGCCCGTCGCGCACGACCAGCGCACCGAAGGGGCCGCCGCCGTCGGCGACGTTCAGCGTCGCCAGCTCGATCGCGCGATCAAGCCACTGGGCGTCATCCGAAGCACTCATGGTGTCGAGTCAACCAGAGACTTCGCTGCCGCGCGCCCGCGGTCGAGCGAAGACTTTGAGGAGCAATCGCCCAACCGGCGCGAGTTGAGGAGATTTCTGGGGCACCAGCCCCGAAGGTCCTCAGTTTTGCGAACTGATGCTCAGGCTGGCCATGCCGGCGAGGTCGATGCGTGTCGAGGTCGACGACTGGATGATCGTGAGCAGCACCGCATCGCAGACGTGGCAGCGCACGACCCAGGTCTTGGGCTTCAGGTAGACCATCGAGGTGGCGAGCGGGGAGTGATCGCCGCACGAGGCGCAGGTTGCTGTCGCCATGGTCATGTCCGCGCTGAAGATCTCGGAGAGCGGCCCCGCCAGTGCATTCCCGTCGACGTGCATCACGTGCCTCCGAATCGTTCCGTCTTCACCAGCGACGAGGGATGCCCCATCTCGACCAGCAGGTCGGCGACGGCTTCGACGAAACCGGTCGGCCCGCACACGAACACGGTCGGCTGATCTGATGCGGCAATCGTGTACTGCGCGAGGATCGCCCGGCTGACGCGCCCGGGCGGCCGCGGCCATCCTTCGGGTACCTCGCGCGTGTACACCCAGTCGATCTCGAGGTTGGCCGCCGACCTCTGCAGGTCTCGCAGTTCGTCGGCAAAGAACACGTCGGCGGGAGTGCGCACCGAGTAGAGCAGCCGGAACTTCGCCGTCGAGCCGGCGGCGTGGTGCGCCCGCACCATCGCGACCAGCGGCACGACACCCGATCCACCGGCGATGAGCTGCACGGGGTCGGTCTGCTCCGGTCGCCAGACGAACCAGCCGCCCAGCGGTCCGCGCAGCTCGATCTCGTCACCGACCATCACCTCGTCGACGAGATACGGCGACACCTCGCCATCCGGCAGTTTGTCGACCGCGAGCTGCACCACTGTTCCCGGCCCGGCAGAGGCGATCGAGTACGACCTGGTGGCCGTGTAGCCGTCGGGGGCGGTCAGTCGCAGGTCGAGGTGCTGGCCGGCGAGGTTGCCCGGCCAGTCCGGGATATCGATCTGCAGGCTTCGGGCCGTGGGCGTTTCGACGCGTGCCGCGACGACCCTGCCGACCTTCCAGAGGCCGGTCATCGTCGGGCTGAGCTCATGAGTAGCGCTGTTCGCGCCACGGGTCGCCGTAGATGTTGTAGCCGTTCTGCTCCCAGAAGCCGGGATCGTCCTGGGGCATCATCGTGAGGCCGTGCACCCACTTCGCGCTCTTCCAGAAATACAGGTGCGGCACCAGAAGCCGTGCCGGGCCGCCGTGTTCCGGGTCGAGCGGCTCGCCCTCGAACTCGGTGGCGATCCACGCCTTGCCGTCGAGCAGGTCGGCAAGCGGAACGTTGGTCGTGTATCCGCCGTACGAACTGGCCATCACATATTCGTAGCTGGTGTCGACGGTCGCGAACACCTTGTCGAGCGAGACTCCGCGCCACGACGTGCCGAGCTTCGACCAGCGGGTCACACAGTGGATGTCGGTCGCGATGTCTTCGGGGCCGAGGTCGTGCAGCTGCTGCCAGTTCCACGTGTGCGACTGCCCGCTCTCGGTACGCACGACGAACGACCAGTCGGCAGTGTCGATGCGCGGTGTCGGGCCTGCCGAGAGCACCGGAAAGTCGTGGGTGAGGTACTGGCCCGGGGGCAGGTCGTCGTGCGGCTCGCGCGTGCGACCCGTGAATCCCCGAGAGAAAACCGCCACACCCCAACCCTATTCAGTCGGGGAGTCTGCGCAAGAGGTAGCTAGCGCGTATGCCCGGCGACCGCGACGATGAGGAACAGCGCCGAGAGGATGAGGTAGGTCGGCAGCATCGCGTGGCGTTCGATCGGGCTGCGCGACCGGGCGGTGAGCACGAACCCGGCGAACGCCGCAGCCGCGTAGACGAAGCATCCGATCGCCGACACCAGCGCCGGCAGGAGGTGCAGGATGTCGGCTCCGCAGAGTGCCACGAACGCCCCGAGCAGCGCGGCAACCACGGTGAGCATCGCGTAGCCGCGGAATTGCGGCTGCAGGTAGTGGTCTTCGCCGCCCCACGCGAAACGGGCGAGCGGGGCGCCGGTCAGCAGTGTGACCTGGTAGACCGCCAGGGCCAGCAGCGCGACGCAGCAGATGATCGCGACGACTTGGGGCACGGCAACACAGTAGCGGGCGGCCGCTGGGGATTTGGTGCGCGGGCAGAGCGATCTCGGGAATACTGGTTTCGTGACCGGCAGCGACGACGACGAGGCCCTGACCTGGGCGGGCGGGCGCGACCCGAGCCACTACGAGACGCCCGAGGCGAAGCCGGTGAAGCCGGTGAAGGTCGCGAAGCCGACGCGAACCGAGCGAGCAGACGCCGACCTCGACGACGAAGATTCCGACGGCGAGGATGACGCACCCCCGTCGACGAGCGGAGCGGTGCTCGTCTCACTGGGCATCCTGGGTGGCATCTACCTGCTGTACACGGTCGGCTGGTTCGTCTCGTGGCAGCGGTTCGTCTACGTCGCATCCACTCCGCTCGACCAGATCGCTTTCTCGATCCAGCAGGGCCTGAGCCTCGTCGCGGCACCCGTCTGGTTTGTTGTCACGCTGCTGCTCACTCGAGACCGCAAGCCCACCGTGCGCCTGCTCTGGCTGCTGATCGGCGCCCTCGCGCTGGTGCCGTGGCCCTTCACCCTGGGAGTGTGACGATGACCGAGAACCTGCCCGGGCAAACCGTGCCCTCGAGAGCTGGCACTGCCTGGCCTTCGATCGCTGTCGCGATCGTCTTCGGCCTGCTCTACGCCTATGTGCTCTGGACCGCCATCGGTAATCTCATCGCTCTTCCGCCGACCTTCGGGGCGGTGACTCCGTGGTGGCTGCTCATCCTCGACGCTGTGCTGCCGGTGGCGGTCTTCGTCGTGGCGTTTCTCATCGGGCGGCGCAGACCACTCTGCACCGGGCTGCTCTTGCTTCTTCCTCGGGCTGGCCGTGCTGTCGTGCGAAACCATCGCGTCGATCGCATGGGTGCAGACCCATTTCGGGCTGGTCTAGCCCCCAACGGTTCAGCCCAGCGTGCCGGCCAGCAACACCAGCGCGATCAGCACGAGCTGCGCGATGAGTCGCGGCCAGAACGGGATGGCCGCTCGGCCGAACTTCTCGGGGTGCTGCGCCGCGTACGCATTCGCCGGGAACACGGCGACCAGGAACACGGCGAGCGCGATCGCCGCGGCCAGCCGCGTCCACGGCAGCAGGATGCCGACGCCGCCCAGGATCTCGCACACGCCGGTGAAGTAGACGAGGTTGAGCGGCTTCAGCGACCCCGTCGCGACGCATGCGGGGCGGGATGATCCGCGCCATCCCGCGGGCCGCCCGCGGCCGAAAATGGTTGACGCCCATGCCCACGAAGATGACCGCGGTGACGCCGCGCAGTACCCAGGCGACGAGGGTCGCGGCGTTCATTACTCCATACTGCGGCCTCGCGCTGCGCTCGATGTGACCGCGTCGGGGAGCGCCCGCTAAACTTGGTTGCGCACGCTGCCCGCGGATGGTGGCGAATCGCCCACCCGCAAACAGAAGGACCGACTTCGTGGCCAAGCCGATCGTGCTCATCGCCGAAGAACTCTCACCCGCTACCGTCGAGGCGCTCGGCCCCGACTTCGATGTTCGCTCCGTCGACGGCACCGACCGCGCCGCGCTGCTCGCGGCGCTGCCGGAGGCGAGCGCCATCCTGATCCGCTCCGCGACCCAGGTCGACGCAGGAGGCGATCGCGGCCGCCCCGCAGCCTCAAGGTCATCGCGCGCGCCGGCGTCGGCCTCGACAACGTCGACGTCAAGGCCGCGACCACGGCGGGCGTCATGGTCGTCAACGCGCCGACCTCGAACATCATCTCCGCCGCCGAGCTCACGGTCGGCCACATCCTGAGCCTCGCCCGATTCATCCCGGCCGCGCACGAGAGCCTCGCCGCGGGCACCTGGAAGCGCTCGAAGTTCACCGGCACCGAGCTGTTCGAGAAGACCATCGGCATCATCGGCCTCGGCCGCATCGGCGCGCTCATCACCGCGCGCCTGCAGGCGTTCGGCATGAACGTGGTCGCCTACGACCCCTACGTCACCGCGGCGCGTGCCCAGCAGCTCGGCGTCACGCTGCTGAGCCTCGACGAGCTGCTGAAGACCTCCGACTTCATCACCATCCACATGCCGAAGACGCCGGAGACGACCGGCATGATCTCGACCGACCAGCTCGCGCTGATGAAGCCGACGGCGTTCATCGTCAACGTCGCCCGCGGCGGCCTCATCGACGAGGACGCGCTGTACGCGGCACTCAAGTCGAAGCGCATCGCCGGCGCCGGGCTCGACGTCTTCGTCAACGAGCCGCCGACCGACTCGCCGCTGCTCGCGCTCGACAACATCGTGCTCACCCCGCACCTCGGCGCCTCGACCGACGAGGCCCAGGAGAAGGCCGGCGTGTCGGTCGCGCGGTCGGTGCGCCTCGCGCTCGACGGCGAGCTGGTGCCGGATGCGGTCAACGTCGCCGGTGGCGTCATCGACCCGACCGTGCGTCCCGGCATCCCGCTCATCGAGAAGCTCGGCCAGGTGTTCGCCGGCCTCGCCGCCAGCCCGCTCACCAGCGTCGACATCGAGGTGCGCGGCGAGATCGTCGAGTTCGACGTCAGCGTGCTCAAGCTTGCCGCGCTCAAGGGCATCTTCAGCAACATCGTGAGCGAGTCGGTCAGCTACGTCAACGCGCCGCTGCTCGCCGAGCAGCGCGGGATGGCCGTGCGACTGGTGACCGACCCGGTCAGCGAGGAGTACCGCAACCTGCTGACCATCCGCGGGCTCGCTCAGCGACGGCTCGCAGATCTCGGTCTCGGGCACGCTCGTCGGAACCAAGCAGACCGAGAAGCTCGTCGAGATCAACGGCTACGACGTCGAGGTTCCGCTCGCCGAGCACCTCATCGTGATGATCTACAAGGACCGCCCCGGAATCGTCGCCATCTACGGCAAGGAGTTCGGCGAGGCATCCATCAACATCGCCGGAATGCAGATCGCGCGCACCACGGCGGGCGGCCAGGCGCTCAGCGTGCTGACGGTCGATTCGCCCGTTCCCGAGGCGCTGCTCGAGAAGCTGCGCGCCGCGATCGACGCGTCGCTCCTGCGCGAGATCGACATCGTCGACTGACCCCTCGGCTCATGTGGGCTCGCAGAAAAAAATCCGGCAGAGATGTCGAAAAGCGCGAGTACCGTTCGTCGCGAGGGTGAATCAATCACCCGTGCGAGCGGCCCCGCCGACTCGCGCCTGAACCGAGGAGCGAGAAATGGCTGAGGAATACGTTGTCCTGATCGTCGAAGAAGAGTGGGACCCGTCGCAGGTCACCGAGGCCCAGTGGACCGAGGCGATGCACGCGCACGGCGCGTTCGCGAAGGCGGTCGCTGACGCCGGCGCGCAGATCCTGGGCGGGGACGCGCTGCAGCCGCCGTCGACGGCTGTTCGCATCACACCCGCGCGCGACGGCGCGCCGCCGTCTTCACCGACGGCCCGTTCGGCGAGACCAAAGAGATCGTCACCGGCTTCTACAAGCTCGGCGTGAAGGATGCGGCGCAGGCCCGCGAACTCGCGGCCCTGTGCCCGACGGGCGGCTGGGTCGACGTGTACCCGGTGATGCAGACGGGAGCAATGGAGTAGAACTGGTCGCGTGGCCACTCCCGAGCTCGAAGAGGCGTTTCGCCAGGAGTGGCCGCGCATCCTCGCGGCCGTCATCCGCTTCACCGGCAGCCTCGAGCTCGCGGAGGACGCCGTGCAGGAGGCGTTCGTCAGGGCCGCGGCCTCCCGCGAGCGGGAACTGCTGATCAATCCGGCCGCGTGGGTCACCACGGTCGCGAAGCGAATCGCGATCGACGCGGCACGGCGCGACGCGCGCCTGCGGCAGAGGCTGCCCGTTGCTGGTCGACGAGGAGCCGGCGCTCGTCGACCGAGTCACCGGGCGGCGACGACCGCCTCGGGCTGCTGTTCGTCACCTGCACGCCCGACCTTGCCGCAGAAACGCGACTCGCGCTCGCCCTGCGATTCGTCTGCGGTGTCGCCGACAGACCAGATCGCGGACGCGATGCTGGTGAGCCACACCGCGCTCAGCGCTCGCCTCACCCGTGCGAAGCGTCAGATCGAGCGGGAGGGCATCCGGTTCGCTCCGGTCGACGACGACCATCTGCTCGCGACGGTTGCCCGACGTCATGGGAACGGTGCACCTGCTGTACACGATCGGGCACACGTCGCTCGAGGGCGAGCAGCTCGGATCGTCGTCGATCAGGGGCACCGCGATCGAGCTCGCCCGCGGTCTGCACTCGCTTCGTCCATTCGACAGCGAGACCACCGGCCTGCTTGCCCTGCTGCTGCTCACGGATGCCCGGTCCGGCACTCGGGTCGGCGACGACGGCGAGGTGGTCACGCTCGAGCACGCTGATCGCCACAGCTGGGACCGCGACAGCATCGACGAGGGCCTCGATCTCGCGGCGGTCAGCGCTGCCGGGCGGGGGCCGGTTCGCCCTGGAGGCGGGCATCTCGGGCCTGCACTCGCAGGCTCCCGACTGGCGCTCCACCGACTGGCCGTCGATCTGCTCCCTCTACGACCGCCTGGTCGAGCGGTGGCCGTCGCCGTCGGCACGGATCGCGCGCATCGTGGCACGCAGCTTCCTGCCCGGCGGCGAGGTGACGGCACTCGACGAACTCGACACCATCGGGGAGGAGTTCGGCGGCGCGGCGGCGCGAACGGCGATCGCGGCACGCGCCGACATCCTGAGGCGGCTCGGGCGCACCCGGGATGCTCGTGAGGCTTACCTCCGTGTGCGCTCCTACGAGCGCAACGGTGCGGTGCGCGACTACTACGGCCGACGAATTACGGAACTCGCCGACTCGCTGCGCCGCCGGTCGGGTCGAGTAGCGCGACCGTCTCCGGTGGTCGAGTAGCACGACCGAGCTTGCGAGGCCGGGCGTATCGAGACCCCATCGCGCCAAGGCCTGCGGGTCTCGATACGCGCGCCAGAGCGCGCTACTCGACCACCGCGCGTTGGGCAGAGCGCGCTACTCGACCACCGGTTCGGGGTGGTCGAGTAGCACGACCGAGCTTGCGAGGCCGGGCGTATCGAGACCTCAGCCCCAAGGGCGGGCGGGTCTCGATACGCGCGCCAGAGCGCGCTACTCGACCACCGCGCGTTGGGCCAGAGCGATCGACCACCGGATACTCGGTGGTCGAGCGAGTCGATAGCGGCCCGAGCGCGAGACTCCACCACCGCGCGTTACGCGCCCGAGCGCGTACTCGACCACCTCGCGTTGGGCCAGAGCGCGCTACTCGACCACCGCGCGTTGGCCAGAGCGCGCTACTCGACCACCGGGCTACCCGACGGTATCCAGACCCCGCGGGCTCTAGATCGTGGGGTCGTTGGGCGTGACTGCGGTGCGACGCTGGTCGACGGCACGGCCATCAGCATCCACGCCCGACGTGACAGTCGTGATCGACTGGCGCTTCCGCAGCATGAAGACGAGCCCGAGGATGAAGACCACGACGCCGGCGACCATCAGGATGTAGCCGATGAGCGGCAGCGATACGACGGCGTTGGGCAGGTGGATCGCGAACGCAAGGATCGCGCCGACGACGAACAGACCAATTCCGGTTCCTATACTCATGCTCCCACAGCTACGCCCGCGCCCGCCGGGCGGCAAGGGGTGGCGCTTCGGCGACCGGTACGGTAGAGGCATGCCTCGTACCATCAGCATCGCACTCATTCCCGGCGACGGAATCGGCCCCGAAGTGGTCGCGGAGGCCACCAAGGTTCTGCAGGCGGCCGCGCCCGAGGATGTCACGTTCGAGCTCACCGAGTACCCGTTCGGCGCCACGCACTACCTCGACACCGGCGACATCCTCGAGCGACGACGACCTGGCGGCGCTCGCGAAGCACGACGCGATCATCCTCGGCGCCGTCGGCGGCGACCCGCGCGATCCGAAGCTCGCCGGCGGCATCATCGAGCGCGGGCTGCTGCTGAAGCTGCGCTTCGCGTTCGACCACTACGTCAACCTTCGCCCGACGACGCTGTACCCGAATGTCACCTCGCCGCTTGCCAACCCCGGCAACGTCGACTTCGTCGTCGTGCGCGAGGGCACGGAGGGCCCCTACGTCGGCAACGGCGGCGTCATCCGCCGGGGCACCGAGTTCGAGATCGCGACCGAGGTCTCCATCAACACCGCGCACGGCGTCGAGCGGCTCGTGCGATTCGGCTTCGAGACCGCGCAGAAGCGCCGCAAGAAGCTCACCCTCGTGCACAAGACCAACGTGCTCACCAACGCGGGCAGCCTCTGGCAGCGCACGGTCAATGCGGTCGCCGACCGAGTACCCGGACGTCGCGGTCGACTACCTGCACGTCGACGCCGCGACTATCTTTCTGGTCACCGACCCGGCTAGATTTGACACGATCGTCACAGACAATCTCTTTGGCGACATCCTCACCGATTTGGCCGCCGCTATCAGCGGGGGCATCGGACTGGCCGCCTCGGGCAACATCAATCCGGATGGCACCTTTCCCAGCATGTTCGAGCCGGTCCACGGATCCGCGCCCGACATTGCCGGGCAGCAGAAGGCCGACCCCACCGCGGCCATCCTGTCGGTCGCGCTGCTGCTCGACCACCTGGGTTCGCGGATGCCTCGGCTCGAGTGAGCGCGGCGGTGACGGCCGAGCTCGCCGACCCGTCGACAGGCTCAGGCGCCGGTGAGACCGGCCACAGGACGACATCAGCCATCGGCGACGCAATCGTCGCCCGGCTGGCGCACAATTAGAACACTTCGAATCGAAAGAGCACCCCATGGCAATCCAGCTTCAGATGGCGACGCAGGACCTCCACTTCCAGACGTTCCGCAACGAGAACGCCAAGTCGAAGGAGGAGCGCGACGCGATTCTCGCCGACCCCGGTTTCGGCAAGTTCTTCACCGACCACATGGTCGACATCTGCTGGTCGGAGAAGGGCGGCTGGCACCGCCCGCGCGTGCAGCCGTACGGCCCGATCTCGATGGATCCGGCCGTCGGCGGTGCTGCACTACAGCCAGGAGATCTTCGAGGGACTGAAGGCCTATCGTCACGCGGACGGCAGCGTGTGGTCGTTCCGTCCGGAGGCCAACGCCTACCGGATGCAGCGTTCCGCGCGTCGGCTCGCGCTGCCCGAGCTGCCGGTCGAGTACTTCATCGACTCGATCAAGCAGCTGGTGCAGAACGACCTCGACTGGGTGCCCGACAGCGGGGAGAACAGCCTGTACCTGCGGCCGTTCATGTTCGCCAAGGAGGCGTTCCTCGGTGTGCGGCCCGCCAACAAGGTCAACTACTACGTGATCGCGAGCCCCGCGGGGGCCTACTTCCCCGGCGGTGTCGCCCCGGTGTCGATCTGGCTGTCGAGCGACTACGCGCGCGCCGGGCAGGGCGGCACGGGCGCGGCGAAGACGGGCGGCAACTACGCGTCGTCGCTGGTCGCCCAGCAGGAGGCCTACGACAACGGCTGCGCCCAGGTGCTGTTCCTCGACTCCGAGGAGGGCCAGTACCTCGAAGAGCTCGGCGGCATGAACATCGTGCTCGTGCACAAAGACGGCACGCTCATCACGCCGGAGTCGTCGAGCATCCTCGAGGGCATCACGCTCGACTCGATCCTGCACCTCGCGCGCGATCGCGGTCTGGCGACCGAGATGCGTCGGGTGTCGATCAACGAGTGGCGGGATGAGGCCGCGAGCGGCAACATCACGGAGGCGTTCGCGTGCGGCACGGCGGCGGTCGTCGCGCCCATCGCGCAGCTGAAGGCGGCGAACTTCACCATCGGTTCGCCCGACGCCCCCGCGGGCGAGCTGACGATGTCGCTTCGCGCGGAGCTTCTCGACATCCAGTACGGCCGTCGTCGACGACCCGCACGGCTGGATGATGCGCCTCGACGCCTGAGAATCACCGCATAGAAATCGCCAAGGTTCCGGCGGGCTTGCCCGCTATGGTCGAGACGTGAAGATCGCACGTTTCAGTACCGACGGTGACCCCCGCTTCGGCATCATCGATGGCGATGACGTCGTCGTACTCGTCGGCGACCCCATGTTCAGCGGTTTCCAGCCGACCGACGAGCGCCTGCCGCTCGACTCGGTCAAGTTGCTCGCACCGGTCATTCCGCGCTCGAAGGTCGTCTGCGTCGGCCTGAACTACGCCGACCACAAGGATGACCTGCACATCGACAGCCCGGAGACGCCGCTGCTGTTCCTGAAGCCCAACACGGCGATCATCGGGCCGGGCGACACCATCCAGATTCCGCCGGTCGAGGGACGAATCGTGCACGAGGGCGAGCTCGCGATCGTCATCGGCAGGATCGCGAAGCAGATCAAGGCCGAGGATTACGCCGACTACATCTTCGGCTACACGATCGCCAACGACGTGTCGGCGCGCGACGTGATGTTCTCGGATGGCCAGTGGGCCCGCGCCAAGGGCTACGACACGTTCTGCCCGATCGGGCCGTTCATCGAGACCGAGCTCGACACGACCGTCGCTCGAGATCCAGACCTTCGTCGACGGCGAGCCGCGCCGGCACGGCAACACCAGGGACATGATCCACGGCATCCCGGAGATCGTCGCGTTCGCCTCGGACATCTGGACGCTGCTGCCCGGCGACCTCATCCTGACCGGCACGCCCGCGGGACTCGGCGGGTTCGTGGATGGCCAGACCGTCGACATCACGATCGAGGGCATCGGCACGCTGAGCAACCCGGCCCGCAACCGCGTCAGAAGTGTGACTCGCGCCGAACTGTCTGCCGGGCGCTGCTGCTCGGCCGGCCGCCGGGCGCGGCTGCCGGGCTACGGCATCCACGCGGCCTTTCCGTGGTTTCCCTGGCTGACCGCGTCGCTTGTGTTCGGCGTCATCCTGGGCTGCATCCCGGCCGCTGCGACCGCGGCTCGACGGGGTGCTTGCAGCCGGGCCTCGCGCTGTCGTCGCGTCGGCTGCTGCGGCTCGGCATCGTCGTGCTCGGCCTCCAGCTGAGCCTGTCGAACATCGTCGGCTCGGCTGGCTCACCATCGTCGCGATCGTCGTGCTGGTCGCGGTGAGCTTCACGCTCTGCTGGCTGATCGCGCGGGCCTTCCGGCTCGAGGGCGACCAGGCCGTGCTGTTCGCCGCCGGATTCTCGATCTGCGGCGTCTCGGCTGTCGGCGCGATGAGCGCCGCCCGCGGCTCCGACCCGCGCGACACCGGAACGCCCACCGCACTGGTGACCCTCTACGGCACCCTCGCGATCGTCGTGCTGCCCGCGCTCGCCCCGGTGCTTCGGGCTCGATCACCTGCAGTTCGGCCACTGGGTGGGCGCGAGCGTGCACGACGTGGGGCAGGTTGTCGCCACGGCGCAGACCCTGGGTATCGGTCGCGCTGGCCGCCGCGATCGTGGTCAAGCTGACCCGCGTGCTGATGCTCGCCCCGATGGTCGCGATCGCGTCGGTGCAGACCCGTCGACGCGGAAGCGCCAGCGGCAAGCAGCCCGCGATCGTGCCGCTCTTCATCGTCGGATTTCTCGCGATGGTCGCCGTGCGCTCCTTCCTTCCCGTTCCCGCAGAAGTGCTGGTCATCGCCGGCATCGTTCAGTCGGTGCTGCTGTCGATGGCGCTTTTCGCGATCGGTGCCTCCCTGCGGCTCGAGAAACTGGCACGCTCCGGAGTTCGGGGTCTCGGGGCCGGTCTCGTGTCGTGGGTTGTGCTTCTCGGCCTCGGCCTCGGTATCGTGTGGATCGCGGGCACCTGAGCCCGCCTCGGTGAGGGAGCGGCTTTGTCCATACAGATGGCCGTCATCGCCGCCATCCTGCGCACACGCAAAAAGAACACCGAAAGCGTCGAAAGCATCAGCGCCCGCGTCAAGCGCGAACGGGTCGAAGCGCCGCCCACGCCCGAGGTGCTGCGCATCGCGAAGGTCACCCGCTCGACCGTCAACGGCTTCACCGTGCTGCGGGTCGTGCCGACGGCGGCGGTCAACAGCACGACCGACCCCGAGCTCGCCATCGTCTACCTGCACGGCGGCGCATACACCGGACCGATGATCAATCCGCACTGGAGCATCATCGCCGCACTGGTGAAGCGCACGGGAGCCACGGTGGTTGTGCCCCAGTACGGGCTCGCCCCCGAGCACACCTACCTCGACGCCTACGAGCTCATCGATTCCGTCTACGCGAGCCTCTCCGCCACCCAGGTCTTCCTGGTGGGGGACTCCGCGGGCGGCGCGCTCGCGGTCGGCGAGGCGATGCGCATCCGCGACGCCGGCGCACACGCTCCCGCCGGCCTCATCCTGTTCTCCCCGTGGCTGGATGCGACGATGTCCAACCCGGAGATTCCCCGCCTGCTTCAGCGCGACCCGATGCTCGGGCCCGTCGGGCTTGAGGTGGCCGGGGAGTGGTGGGCGGGCGACGACGACTCGCGCACGCCACTCGTGAGTCCGCTGTTCGGCAACCCGGCCGACCTGCCCCCGATGCACATCTACCAGGGCGGCCGCGACATCCTCGCCGCCGACGCGAAGCTGTTCGCGGCCAAGGTGGCTGCTGCGGGCGGGGAGGCCGACCTGCAGTTCTACCCGAACGCCATCCACGTGTGGGTTGGCCTGCCCTGGCTCCCCGAGGCGCGCCGCGCCCTGTCGGATGTCGCCGCGGTTCTGCTCGGCATGCCCCGGGGTGCACGGAACCGCTAGACCGGCGGCTCAGTAGACTCACTGGTGCCATGTCTGCACCCTTCTCAACTGCCACCGGATCCGACGTTCGCGTTCGGTTCTGCCCCTCCCCGACCGGAACCCCGCACGTCGGCCTGATCCGCACGGCCCTGTTCAACTGGGCCTACGCGCGACACACGGGCGGCAAACTCGATTTTTCGCATCGAGGACACGGATGCCGCGCGCGACTCCGAGGAGAGCTTCCTGCAGCTCCTCGACGGCCTGCGCTGGCTGCACATCGACTGGGACGAGGGCATCGACATCGGCGGCCCGCACGCGCCGTACCGCCAGTCGCAGCGCACCGACATCTACCTCGACCTGATCGAGCGGCTGAAGGCCTCCGGGCACCTCTACGAGAGTTATGCGACCGCCGAGGAGATCGAGGCCCGCAACGTCGCGACCGGTCGCGACCCGAAGCAGGGCTACGACAACTTCGAGCGCGACGCTCACCGAGGAGCAGCGCGCCGCCTACCGTGCGGAGGGTCGCCAGCCGGCGCTTCGGCTGCGGGTGCCCGACACCGACCTGAGCTTCGACGACCTGGTTCGCGGCGAGATCACCTTCCCCGCGGGATCGTTCACCGACTTCGTCGTCGTGCGGCCCAATGGCGCGCCGCTGTACACGTTCGTGAACCCGGTCGATGACGCGCTCATGGGCATCACGCACGTGCTGCGCGGCGAGGACCTGCTGTCATCGACGCCGCGCCAGATCGCGCTCTACCACGCGCTGATCGAGATCGGCGTGACCACGTTCATCCCGCGCTTCGGCCACCTGCCCTACGTCATGGGCGAGGGCAACAAGAAGCTCTCGAAGCGCGACCCCGAGTCGAACCTGTTCCACCACCGCGACCGGGGCTTCATCCCCGAGGGGCTCGTGAACTACCTGTCGCTGCTCGGCTGGTCGCTCAGCCACGATCGCGACGTGTTCTCGATCGACGAGATGACGGCCGCGTTCGACGTCGTCGACGTCAACCCGAACCCGGCGCGGTTCGACCTGAAGAAGGCCGAGTCGATCAACGGCGACCACATCCGGTTGCTGACCAGTCGACGAGCTTGCCGTTCGCCTCGAGCCCTACATGGGCAATCTGGTGCGCACCGACCCCGATCGTGTGCTGCTCGCGAAAGCGGCTCCGCTCGTGCAGGAGCGCATGCAGCTGCTCGGCGAAGCGCCCGGGCTGCTGTCGTTCCTGTTTCTGCCCGACGATGACATCGAGTTCGACGCCGACGCGATGCCGGGCGCGGAGGCCGCAGCCGATACTGGATGCCGCATCCGACGCGCTCGACGGTCTCGACAGCTGGCACACCGAGCAGATCGAGCAGACGCTTCGGGTCGTTCTGATCGAGGGGCTCGAGCTCAAGCCCAGGATCGCGTTCGGCGCGCTGCGCACCGCCATCTCGGGCAAGCGCATCAGCCCGCCGCTGTTCGAGTCGATGGAGTTGCTCGGCAAAGAGTCGACGCTCGCGCGCATCGCTCGTCTAAGGTCGAGGCTGTGAGCGACATCGCATCCCTCGAGCAGCAGGGGCCGCTGTTCGTGCTGAACCTCGGCGACACCGAGAACCGATTCAACTTCGACTCGATCGGCAGGCTGCTGTCACTGCTCGACCAGGTGGATGCCGCGCCCGGCGACAAGGCGCTGGTCACCGTGGCGACCGGCAAGTTCTGGTCGAACGGGCTCGACCTCGACTGGATGCTCGCAAACGACATCTCTCTCGAAGACCTCGTCACCCGGGTGCAGGAGCTGTTCGCGCGCGTGCTCGAGGCGCCCTACCCGACCGTCGCCGTCATCCAGGGTCACTGCTACGCCGCGGGCGGGATGCTGGCACTCGCCCACGACGCGCGCTTCATGCGTGAGGACCGCGGGTTCATGTGTTTTCCCGAGGTCGACATCAAGATGAGCTTCACTGCGGGCATGATGTCCCTGCTCGCCGCCAAGCTCAGCCAGCCCATCGCGCACCAGGCCATGGTGCTGGGGCGACGGTTCACGGCTCCTGAGGCGCTGGCCGGCGGGATGATCGACGGCGCGTTCCCTGAAACGTCGCTTCTCGAGAGCGGCCTCGGCTTCGCGACCAGCATGGTGGGCAAAGACCCGACAACGATTGGCGCCATTAAACGACGGCTGTACTCGACCGTTCTGGCCGACCTGCGCGGCGCGTTGTAGCAGCGTTTTGGGGTGCCCCTGACGGTACGTTAGAGTAGCTAGTCGGCCCGGCTTCGGTGGGGTGCGGTGGGGTATGGTGTAATTGGCAACACGGAAGATTCTGATTCTTTTGTTCTTGGTTCGAGTCCAGGTACCCCAGCCAGAGTGATTGGCGCTCGCCGATCCGCGCGGTGTGGTCTCTCGTTTTCGGGTGTCGCCCCTAAGGAACTGACGCACGTTTTCCGGTTCCTATAGCATTCGGTCATGGCCGCTGCTCCCGCCTCCGGGCTTCGGGCCGACGCCGAGCTCAACCGGCAGCGGCTGCTGGCAGCGGCGCGGGCGGTGTTCGCCGAGCAGGGCCTGGATGTGTCGATGCGCCAGATTGCCCTTCGTGCCGGCGTGGGAGAGCCGACTTTGCGGCGCCGTTTCACGTCGAAGGCGCAGTTGATCTCGGAGGCTTTCGAAGACAAGGTCGCAGCGTACGCGGACGAGGCCGAGCGAGCACTGCACACCCCTGACGCGTGGGCAGGATTCAGCACGTTCGTCTCTTCGGTCGCGCGGATGCAACTGGGCGATCGAGGATTCGCCGATGTGCTGACGATGACTTTTCCGGTGAGCATGCGCGCCGAAACCGACAGACGCCGGGCGTACGCGGCTCTGGGCCAGCTGATCGCGCGCGCTCAGCACGACGGAACCCTTCGACAGGACTTCTCGCCCGAAGACATCGTGCTCGTGCTCATGGCCCACGCCGGGGTGGTTGCTGCGGCGGGGGAACTCGCTCCGGCGTTTTCTCAGCGGATGCTCGCGTACTTTCTCGAGGCCTTTGCTGGTCCGGGCCGCGGGGAGCTACCTGCGGCGCCTGCAGCAGCAGCGACCTATCGCGCGCTGCTGAGGCTTCAGCAGCGCGCTTTCGAGCAGGGCTGAACCGGATCGCACGGATTGGAAGCGCGCGTCCCTTCTAAGTGGAATACCTGCGTCAGTTAGAGCGTTGGGGTGGATGTCGCACTCGAGAAAGAGGACTCCATGGAAATAGGCGCGTTCACCTTCGCCGACGTCTCGGTAACAGGGGGAGTGGGCCCTGCGCAGCGCATCCCCGAACTGATCGAGGAGATCGTGCTTGCAGATGAGGTGGGGCTGGATGTCTTCGGCCTCGGCGAGCATCACCACCCGGGCTTCGCCGCCCCCGCGCCAGCGGTGATCCTCGCAGCTGCTGCCTCCCGCACGTCACGTATCCGGCTCACCAGCGCTGTTACCGTGCTGAGTTCGGATGATCCCGTGCGCGTATTCGAGCAGTTCGCCGCCCTTGATCTCGTCTCGGGCGGCCGTGCCGAGATCATGGCCGGACGAGGCGCCCTGCTCGACTCGTTCCGCCTCTTCGGTCACGACATTCAGGACTACGACGAGCTCTTCGACGAGAAGCTGCGCCTTCTGCTTGAACTGCGTGAGCAAAAACCTGTGACCTGGTCGGGGCGCTTTCGGCCCCCACTTCACGAAGAACTCGTGCTCCCTCGACCCGTGCAGCCGGTCTTGCCCGTCTGGGCGGCTGTCGGCGGCACCCCCACGTCGGTCCTGCGCGCGGCAGCCCTGGGCCTGCCGATCGCGATCGGCACCGTGGGCGGGCTGGCGGTGCAGTTCGCGCCCCTGGTAACCCTGTATCGGCAAGCCCTGGCCCAGCTCGACCAGCAATCGCTGCCGGTGGCGGTCACACTGCACGGGTTTGTTGCCGACACCTCCCAGAAGGCCGCCGAAGTCTATTTTCCTGCCGATGCCGAACTGTTCAACATCGCAGGAGCCGAGCGGGGCATCCGCGGAGTGACAGCCGAGCACACCGCGGCGAAGAACGGCCCCGGAAGCACCTATGCGGTGGGGTCGCCCGACCAGGTCGTCGAGAAACTGCTGCATCACCACGACGTGTTCGGCCACCAGCGCACAATGCTGCAACTCGCCGTCGGTCCCACGCCCCATGCCGATGTCATGCGAGCGATCGAGCTGCTCGGCACTGAAGTCGCGCCGACCGTGCGCCAGGAGATCGCCCGCCGTGAGCGAAGCAGTGCACCCGCGTCGCTCGCAGCGGCGAACTGATCGCAGTGGCAACTGTCGCCTCAGGCAACGGTCGTGCTGGCAGCAGTAGCCCCTGCTCGCCTTGAGGGCAGGGGCTACTGATTGCCGCGATCCTCAGCGTTACTGGAGTTGGCCGAGCATCGCGGTCTCATCCAGGAGGCCCCAGTGTTCGGCGAACTTGCCGTCTTCGAGGCGCCGCACCCGCATTTCGGTGAACCGAACGGAGCGACCCGTCGCGGGCATACCCATAAAGTCTCCCGTTTGAGTGCCCGCGGTTTCGAAGTGCATGAACAGTCGGTCGCCCTCGACCACGACGTTGAGTGGCGTGAGGGTGCTGTCGGGGAACGCGGCGAAGAACTCGCCGATCATGGCCCGGTATTCGTCGATTCCAGTGTCACCCTCACGATCGTGGGAGACGAACCCCGCACCGTGAAGCGCGACGAGGCCTTCAAGGTCATGCGCGTTCGCCAGCCGGAAGTACTCATCCGCAAGATTGTGGCCGACCTCGAGGGGCGTCGGCGCCCCGGCGGCAAGCGCGGCGAGAAAGCTGCTGAAGTCGACATCTCCCCAGTGCTCGACGATCTTGCCGTCCTCCACGCGGTCGACGGATGTGCTCGTGAGGAATGCGGTGTTTCCGCGGGGCGCAACGCCGGAAAACTCGCCTGTCTGTGTGCCACCGAGCTCATACCGGGTCGCAACCTTGTCGCCGTCGGCAACCTGGTCGAGCACCGTGAGGCGAAAGTTCTCGAAGGCGGGAAACAGGGTGGAGTCCCAGGCGAGCCACCCGGCTCGATCGAACGCCCCGCCCATCACATGGTTGACGAGGTCGGGCGAAATGTAGGCGTCAAATGTCGCGGTGAGATCTTTCTGGTTGTAGCTGTCATAGAACGCATGAACGAGCTGCTTGGCATTGTCGGTCATGGTCGTCGTGGGGGTCACGGTATCTCCTTATCCAGTAAATGACGCAGGTGCGTCACTTAATGAATAACTCGCCGAAGTCATGGACTATTCCGACGCACCCGCGGTCTCAACCTGTGAATCGCACCACCTGGCGTTATCGGCGTCAGCCGGTGTTCTGCAGGCCGGCCGCGACGCCGCTGACGGAGAGCAGAAGAAGTCGCTGCAGTTCGGGATCGGCGTGCCGACCCCTCCGGCGCAGCGCGCAGGGCGCGCAGCGCGCGCAGCTGGAGCAGCGACAGGGCGTCGACGTAGGGGCTGCGCATCTTGACCGCCCGCTGCAGCACGGGGCGGTTCGCGAGCAGCTCGCCGCCGCCCGCGATGCGAACGACCCAGGAGCGGCGTGAGCGTCCATCTCCTCGAGCACGAGCGCGGCGAGATCGTCGCGATCGCCGAGAGCCAGGAAGTGGCGGGCGATTCGTTCGTCCGACTTGGCGAGCCCCATGGCCACGTTGTCGATCATCGTGCGGAACAGCGGCCACTCCGGGTAGGCCTCGACGAGCAGCGCTTCGTCGCCGACGGCGTCGAGCGCACTGCCCAGCCCGAACCAGCCGGCGAGGTTGATACGCGCCTGGGTCCACGAGAAGACCCACGGGATGGCGCGAAGGTCCTCGAGCGACTCGACCGACAGGCCGCGACGGGCGGGACGCGAGCCGAGGGCGAGGAGTCCGACCTCCTCCATCGGGGTGACGGTCGCGAACCACGGCGCGAAGCCGGGAGCGTGCACGAGCTCGAAGAACCGCGCACGAGACGTCGTGTCCATGGTCGCGGCGACCGCGGCGAACCGGGTCGCGGCATCCTCGTTGCGTTTCTCGATCGACGGGGACGACGCGAGCAGCACGGCGGCCGCGACCTGGTCGATGTGGCGCATCGCGATGTCGTGGTCGCCGTAGCGGGCGAAGATCACCTCGCCCTGCTCGGTGAGTTTGAACCGGCCGTCGACGGAGTGCGGCGGCTGCGCGAGGATCGCCGAGTTGGCCGGTCCGCCGCCCCGCCCGAGCGCACCGCCACGGCCGTGGAAGAGCGTCAGCGTGATGTCGTTGTCGCGGGCCCACTGGGCGATCTCGCGTTGCGCCTCGTAGAGCGCGAGCGTGGCGCCGACCGGGCCGACATCCTTCGACGAGTCCGAGTAGCCGAGCATGACCTCGAGGCGACGATCGGTGGCGTCGAGCCGGGCCGCGAAGTCGGCGTTCGTCGACGATCTCGGCCAGGATGCCGGGCGCCGCCTGCAGGTCGGCGAAGGTCTCGAACAGCGGGATGACGTCGAGCACCGGAGGAGTGCCGTTCGGGCCCGACCGCGGCGCGGGCCAGGCGATGCACCGTCGGCGAGATCGTCGGCGGACTGCGTGAACGAGACGATGTAGCGACCGGCGGCGCGCGGTCCGTAGCGCTTCTGGATCTGCGCGATCGCTCGCACGACTTCGAGTGCCTCCTCCGCGACGTCGCTGAGCGGTTCGCCCGACTCGATCTCGGCGAGAACCCTGCGATGGATGGCCGAATGCTGGCGCACCTCGAGCTCGGCGAGGTGGAAGCCGAAGGTCTCGACCTGCCAGATGAACTGTTGCAGCTGGCCGTACGCGTGACGGTTGGCGCCCGCGCTCACGAGCGACTGCTGCACGATCTCCAGCTCGGCGAGCAGCTGCGCGGGATCGCGATAGGCGAGGTCGGCGTCACGGGTGCGGGTCGCCGCGATGCGACGGGCGATCAACAGCAGGATGCGCCGGTGCGGCTCGTTCGGTGAACGCTTGGCGATCTCGCTGCGCGGCTTCCTCATCCGCCGACCGGAGTCGCTGCCAGAGCGCGAGCAGCGCGTCGGTCGGTGGAGTCGTCGTCGAGTCGAGGGTCAGTCCGCGACCGACCCGGTTCGCGGTGCGCTCGAGGCCGAGCAGCACGTGCTCGCTCGCGATGCCGGCGGCCTTCTTGGTGACCGACGCCGTGACGAACGGGTTGCCGTCGCGATCTCCGCCGACCCAGGTGCCGAGACGCACGAACGGGCGCATGATCGGCGGCTCGTCGCGGGCGTGGTCGCCGTGCAGCACGTCCTCGATGCGCTGGTAGACCTCGGGGATCGACGTGTAGAGCGTCTCGTCGAAGACCGCCATGATCGAGCGCACCTCGTCGACGGGTGTCGGCTTGTCGGTGCGCAGCGGGGCTGTGCGCCAGAGGGTGTCGACCTCTTCGAGCATTCCGCGCTCGATGCGCGACTCGCTCGGCACCGCCGCGCGAGAGATCGCGCTCGCCGAGGAACTCGGACAACCGGCGGATGCTGCTCGAAACCGCGCGACGTCGAGCCTCGGTGGGGTGCGCAGTGAATACGGGATGGAATCGCATGGACTGGAGGCGCTCGGTCGCGGCATCCGCTCCGATCTCTTCGCTGAGCTGGGCGAACGCGCTTGCCGATGGAAGCAGACGGATCGTTAGCTCGCGGTCTGGCCGTCGCGCTCCCGCAGCACTCGCACGCGCTGGTGCTCCTCGGCCAGGTTCACGAGATGGAAGTAGGCGGTGAAGGCCCGGGCGACCTCGTCCGCGCGCTGGATCGTGAAGCCCTCGACGATCTCGGCGGCGTGTGCGAAAGCCTCGGATGTCTCATCCGTGTACGCCTGGATGGTGGCGAGTCTCAGCCTCTCGACGTCGTCGTACAGGCCGTGAGATCCGCTCTCACGAAGCACCTGCCCGAGCAGGTCGCCGAGCAGCCGGACGTCGCGCCGCATGGTGCCGGGGATGCCCTGTTCGGCCTCAAAGCGCCCAACCAGGTCAGAGGAGTCGGTGTTGGTCGAGTCATCCATGGTCCAACGCTAGCGAGCCGATGTTTCCTGATTGTTCCAACTGGTGCGGCGTCGAAACATTCTTGGCCCTGCTGCATCCTTTGACATTCCCAAGGGTGTCGACGTCGGCCGCTACAACATCTCGCACATTTCCGACGAGCCGGCCAGCACTGTCACGCAGCCAGCTGACGACTCGATCGTGCGCCGGACCCTCCACCCGGCGGCCTCGGGCGAGCCCGGCAGTCCGGTGACCCCGTCTCGCTAGGGTTCTCGAGTGAACTCTTTTTCCGTTGAACGCGAGGGCAGCGTCGCCCTGGTCACAATGCTCGTGCCCTCGATGGGCTTCGAGTTCTTCTCCGAGCTTCCGCAGCTGTTCCGCGACCTTGACGCCGATCCCGACGTGCGCGCGATCGTGATCGGCGCGAGCGGCGCCAACTTCTCCTTCGGGCTCGACCTTAAAGACGTTGCGCCGCTGTTCGGCGCGCTCACCGACGGGGAAACCGGCGCACGAGACCGCACGCGCCTGCTCGCGCAGGTGCGCGAGTGGCAGGCATCCATCACCGCGGTGGCCGAATGCCGCACGCCGGTCATATCGGCGATCGAGGGCTGGTGCATCGGCGGTGGCATCGACCTCGCAGCAGCCACCGATATTCGCCTCGCGACCCAGGATGCCCGGTTCAGCGTGCGGGAGACGAGGATGGCGATTGTGGCCGACCTCGGCAGCCTGCAGCGACTCGTCGGAATCGTCGGCGACGGGCACCTGCGCGAGCTGGCGCTGACGGGCGGCGACATCGACAGCGCGCGCGCCGAGCGTATCGGGCTCGTCAATTCCGTGTACCCCGACGCCGCGTCGCTGCGCGCGGCCGCCCTCGCGATGGCGACAGCGATCGCCGCGAACCCTCCGCTGGTCGTGCGCGGCGTCAAAGACGTGCTCGATTCCGAGCGCGCACCCCGGGTCGAGGCCGGCCTGCGGTACGTGGCCACCTGGAACGCCGCGTTCCTGCCCAGCCACGATCTCGGCGAGGCGTTCGCGTCCTTCGCCGAGCGTCGGCCCGCCCAATTCAGCGGCGACTGACCCGGTCAGCGGAAGTAGCGCGGTCGGCGGCGCTCGCCGGGACTCTTACGATGGAAAGACACCATCAGGGAAGAGGGCAACCACATGGGCGCAGGAACAACTCTGCTTCGAGTCGTCGTCGGCGGGATCTTCGTCGGTCATGGGCTTCAGAAACTCAAGGGCTACTGGGGCGGCCCGGGACTCGAAGGCACCGAGAAGATGATGGAAAGCATGGGCATGCATCCCGCGCCACTGCAGGCCCGCGCGGTCGCGCTGGCGGAGACGGCAGGCGGAGCGGCGCTCGCGCTGGGCGTCGCCACGCCGTTCGCGGCCGCGACTCTCATCGCGACGATGGTCACGGCCGTGCGCAAAGTGCATTTCAAGAACGGCCTGTGGAACTCGAATCGCGGCTACGAGTTCAACGCGGTGCTCACTACAGCAGTTCTCGCGACCGTCGCCGACGGCCCGGGGTTCGTCTCGATCGATGCCATGGTCGGCAAGCGGCGAGCCGGGCTCGGCGACGCGCTGTTCGCCCTGGTCGGTGGAGTGGCGGGCTCGTTTCTGGCCACGGCCGTCGCGAGCGCGATGACGCCGACCGCCCCTGCTGACGACGCCTGACTAGATCTCGACCGACTCCCCGGGAGCGAGTGGAAAGAATTCGCCGCCGTTCTGCTCGGTGGTCGCCTGGATTCGCCCGTTAGCCATCCCGTTTCCGATCACCGAGTTGATCATCTCGTGGGTGGGGAAGCTCCGCTTCGGCTTGGACGCGAGCACGTAGTCCATGACTTCGCCGATCTTCAGCCACGGCGCGCTCGCGGGCACTGCCAGCAGTTCGACGCCCTCGGGCCCGGGCGTGAACGAGTCACCGGGATAGAACACCGAGTCGTTGATGAGCACACCGACGTTGTCGACGATCGGGAACGACGAGTGGATCACGGCGTGCTTCTCGCCGAAGAACTGCGAGGGTGAACGGATCGAGTTCGACTTTCTCGCCATCCTTCACCTCGGTGAACTCGAAGTCGGCCGCGGCCGCCACGACGCCGGCGGGACCGAAGAACTTCGCGTCGGGACTGTTGGTCTTGATGCGCTGCAGGTGCTCGGGTGTCCAGTGGTCGGCGTGCTCGTGCGTTACGACGACGGCGACGACGTTGTTGTTGTCGGGCAGCGGCACGGTGAACGAGCCCGGGTCGACGATGAGCTTCTTGTCGCCGATGGATGCGACAAAACAGGCGTGTTCGTACTTGGTGATCCTCATGATTCCGAGCCTAACTCGCCGCCGGCATCGAGATACCCCTAGGGGGTATGCTGGCGGGATGATCGCGGACATCAAAAAGCGCGCGCTGCATCGCAGTCGCATCCTGCAGGGCCAGCTGCGGGGGCTCGAGAAGATGATCGACAACGAGGAGTACTGCGTGGACATCATCACGCAGTCGCTCGCCGTACAGAAGTCGCTGCGCAGCCTGAACAAGCTGCTCGTCGAGAATCACCTGCGCACCCACGTGACCGATATGTTCGAGGCGGGTGGCGACGAGCGCGAGGCGGCCGTCACCGAACTGCTCACCGTCTTCGAGCTGACCAACAACAGGGGGCAGTAATGGATCACAGCGAGCATCACGGCCACAGCGCGGTCGCTGAGCCGGGCCGTGCGGTGCCCGAGACTGTCGAAGGTCACGACCACTCCGGCCACATGGACCACGTCGGGATGTTCCGCCGGCGCTTCTGGGTGAGCCTCATCCTCACAGTGCCGACGCTCGTCTTCAGTACCGGGCTCCAGGACATCCTGCATCTGTCGGGCCCGCGGTTCCCGGGCAGCGAGTGGATTCCGGCCGTCTTCGGGCTGGCGATCTTCGTCTACGGCGGTCGCACGTTCCTGAAGGACGGCTGGTGGGAGCTGCGCCACCGCCAGCCCGGCATGATGCTGCTCATCTCGCTCGCGATCGTGGTCGCGTTCGGCTACAGCGCCGCCGTGACGCTCGGCCTGCACGGCATGGACTTCTGGTGGGAGCTCGCCACCCTCATCACGATCATGCTGCTCGGCCACTGGATCGAGATGGCTGCGGTGATGCGCGCGGGCGACGCGCTCGGCGAACTCGCGACCCTGATTCCGGATGTCGCGGACGTCGTTCACGGCGACCACGTCATGAGCGTGCCGGTGTCGAGCATCGTGGTCGGCGATTCGGTGCTGGTGCGCCCGGGCGCGAGCGTGCCCGTCGACGGCGAAGTCGTCGAGGGCGAGTCGGATGTCAACGAGTCGCTGCTCACCGGCGAGAGCGCTGCCGTGGCCAAGATCAGTCGGGTCGACGGTCGTCGCGGGCAGCGTCAACGGCTCGGGCGCGCTCACGATTCGCGTGACCAGGGTCGGCGACGACACCGCCCTCGCGGGCGTGATGAAGCTCGTGGCCGAGGCCCAGGAGAGCAAGTCCGGGGCGCAGGTGCTCGCCGATCGGGCGGCCGGCTGGCTGTTCTACGTCGCCGTCGGCGCTGCGATCATCACCGCGATCGTCTGGGTGCTGATCCTGCCCTCCGACCCGAACTTCATTCTGGAGCGCGTCGTGACCGTGCTCGTCATCGCCTGCCCGCACGCGCTCGGACTCGCCATCCCGCTGGTCGCGCAGATCTCCACGTCGCTCGGCGCCCGGCGGGGCATCCTGGTGCGCAGCCGGGCCGCACTCGAGGACGCCCGGCTGGTCTCGGTCGTGCTGTTCGACAAGACCGGAACCCTCACCGAAGGCCGCCAGGGCGTCGCGAGCGTGTTCGTGATCGGCGACACGACCGAAGACGAGCTGCTGCAGCTCGCGGCCGCGGTCGAGAGCCGGTCCGAGCATCCGATCGCCCGCGCGATCGTCGATGAGGCGACACACCGCAAACTGCGCAGAGCCCGGGTCGTCGAAGTTCACCTCACTGGCCGGTCGCGGTGTCGAGGCGACCATCGACGGCGACGCGATCACCGTCGCCGCACCGCGCGTGCTCACCGAGCGCGGCATCCACATGGACCCGCTGCTCGTGCACGCGACCCGGGATGCCCACTCCGAGGGCAAAACGGTCGTCTACGTGCTTCGCGGCGACGAGCGGCTGGGCCTCATCGCGCTCGCCGATGTCATTCGGCCCGAGTCGGCCGCAGCCGTCGCCGCCCTCACGTCGCGCGGCATTCGCGTGGCAATGCTCACCGGCGACTCGCACGAGGTCGCGGGCTGGGTCGGGCGCCAGCTGGGCATCGACGAGATCTTCGCCGAGGTGCTTCCCGCCGAGAAGTCGCGCGTTGTCGAGCGCCTGCAGGCGTCGGGCGCGAAGGTCGCGATGGTGGGCGACGGCGTCAACGACGCCCCGGCTCTGGCGCGCGCGGATGTCGGAATCGCGATCGGCGCGGGAACGGATGTCGCGATCGAGTCCGCCGGCATCATCCTGGCTTCGAGCGACCCGCGCGGCATCGCCGACATCCTGACGCTGAGCCGGGCGACGTACCGCAAGATGCTGCAGAACCTGGTGTGGGGCGCGGGCTACAACATCGTGGGCATCCCGCTCGCGGCGGGCGTGCTCTACGGCGCCGGCATCCTGCTGGCTCCCGCGGTCGGCGCGATCCTGATGTCGGTTTCGACGATCGTGGTCGCCCTCAACGCCCAGCTGCTCCGTCGCCTCCGTCTCACCGCCTGACCCCACTCCCTGCTCTCCGTTTTCAGGAGGTGGTGTGGGTGGAGTGGATGATGTCATTGGGCCGGCCCGCCACTGGGCCACTCAGCTTCCCCGACTCCTGAATTGAGTGAGGACACTCCTGAATTGGGGGAGCGGATGGGGGTCGATTGCCGTGATTTGCGGTCATAATCAGGACATGACGCAGACGTCCAGCCCGAAGCGCCTCGTTGTGGCGATCAACCCGTCCGCTCGATTCGGCGCCAACAAGGGCGTGGGCGGCACGATGGTCGAGCGGCTGCGCGGCCTCGGCCACGACGTCGTCGACCTGATCGAGCCGAGCTACGCCGAGCTCATCGCGTCGGCGAAGCGCGAGATCGCCACGAAGCCGGATGCCCTCATCGTGGTCGGCGGTGACGGCATGGTCAACCTGGGTGTGAACCTCGTCGCGGGCACCGGCGTTCCGCTCGGCCTCATCCCGGCAGGCACGGGCAACGACATGGCTCGCGCTGCTCGGCATCCCGCACGAAGACCAGGCCGCGGCCCTCGACGTGCTCATCGAGGCCCTGGAACTATCCCGCGCGCGTCATCGACGCCGGGCTCGTGACGGATGCCGCGGGCGAAACGCGCTGGTTCGGCTGCATGCTCTCGGCGGGGTTCGACTCGATCGTCAACGAGCGCGCCAACACGATGCGCCACCCGAAGGGCGCGAGCCGCTACACGCTCGCGATGCTGCGCGAACTCATCACCCTCAAACCGATCGAGTACACGATCACCCACGACGGCGAGACCTTCGAGTCCGGCGGAGTGATGATGTCGGTCGGCAACGGCGTGTCGCTCGGCGGCGGCATGAAGGTGACGCCGACCGCGATCGTCGACGACGGGCTGCTCGACATCCTCGTCGTGGGGCCGCTCACGCGCATCCAGTTCCTGCGCATCTTTCCCAAAGGTCTTCGCCGGCACGCACATCGAGGACCCGCGGGTCAGCATCATCAAGGCGAAGAAGATCCGCATCGAGGCCGACGATGTCGTCGCCTACACCGACGGCGAGCGGTTCGCGCCCCTGCCGATCGACATCGAGGTTCGCCCCGGGGCGCTGCTCGTCTTCGCGCCGCCGGTCGGCGACCCCAACGCGACGGCAGCCGCGACTGCCGCCGAAGCGGCCGAGTAGTTCTCGTCTTCTAGCTTTCCTGCCCGCCGTTGTCAACGGCGAGAAGTTTTTCGGGCGCCTGATTAGCGTGAAAGAGTCGTCCGGTTTCGGGCGGTTCGCGCGGTTCAGGAGGATTTCAATGTCGACGTCGGCTCCAGCCAGAAGCAGCAGCAACTCGGCCCATCGCAGTCTGGTTCCCGCCCGGATGGACCGCCTGCCGTGGGCTCGCTTCCACTGGATGGTCGTCGTCGGGCTCGGTATCTCGTGGATCCTCGACGGCCTCGAGATCCAGATCGTGAGCAACGCGGGCTTCCAGGCCGAGTTCCACATGACGTCGGCCCAGGTCGGGCTGGTGGGCACCGTCTACCTGGTCGGCGAGGTTGTCGGTGCGCTGGTCTTCGGCCGGCTCTCCGACAAGCTCGGTCGACGCAAGCTGTTCATCCTCACGCTCTTCATCTACCTGGCGGGCAGCGCGATCGCGGGTCTCTCGCCCGCGGTCTGGTTCCTGCTGGTGTTCCGGTTCGTCGCGGGCCTCGGCATCGGTGGCGAGTACGCGGCCATCAACTCGGCGATCGACGAGCTCATCCCGAGCAAGTACCGCGGCCACGTCGACATCGCCATCAACGGCACCTACTGGGGCGGGGCGGCGCTCGGCGCCTTCGCCAACCTGATCTTCCTCAACAACTTCGGCACCGAACGTCGGATGGCGGCTCTCGTTCTTCATCGGGCCGGTGCTCGGCATCATCATCATCTTCCTGCGGCGCCACATCCCGGAGTCCCCGCGGTGGCTGATGACCCACGGTCACGAGAAGGAGGCCGAGAAGACTGTCGACGACATCGAGGAGCGTGTTCGCCAGAACGGGTTCACGCTCGACGAGGTGAAGGATTCGGAGGCGATCGAGATCATTCCGTCGGGCAGCATCCCGTTCCGCCGTATCGCGCACGTGCTGTTCATCGACTATCCGAAGCGCACCGCTCGTCGGGCTGACGATGATGATCACCCAGTCGTTCCTCTACAACGCGATCTTCTTCACCTATGTGCTCGTGCTCGAGAACTTCTTCAAGATCCCGCAGGGCCAGACGCCGTACTACTTCTTCCCGTTCGCCATCGGAAACCTCGTTGGGCCGCTCGTGCTCGGTCGACTGTTCGACAGCTGGGGTCGTCGCCAGATGATCTTCCTGACCTATGGGCTGGCGGGTCTCGTGCTCGCGGTGTCGGCGTTCCTGTTCAGCATCGGGGCGATGACTGCCCCACTGCAGGTCACGTTCTGGTGCGTCGCATTCTTCTTCGCCTCGGCCGGTGCGTCGAGCGCGTATCTGACGGTCAGCGAGATCTTCCCGCTCGAGATCCGCAGCCAGGCGATTTCGTACTTCTTCGCGGTGGCGCAGATCTTCGGTGCGCTCGGCCCGATCATCTTCGGCGCCCTGGTCGGCGACGGCAAGCAGCGGGGGCCGCTCGTGATCGGGGACTACGTCGGGTGCCGGCGTCATGATCGTCGGCGGCGTCGTGGCGCTGATCTTCGGTGTGGATGCGGCGCGCAAGGGCCTCGAGGCCGTTACTGCCCCGCTGTCGGTCGTGGGGTCGGGCGACACGAAGCAGGCGAGCTCCAAGGCTTGATCACCTGAGTCCCCCTTTTTGGGGACCGAGTTCGGGAAACCGAATCGTTTTCAGTTCCGAATCCTTCTTGTGTGACTGAGCTCGGGCGTCACGGACCGCGAATATCCCGTTCCGTGGGCCGGCTCAGTCGCACGTATTGCGACGCGTGGTGGGATCTCGCGTCCCGCGCCAACGCTGCCGCGACCAGACCCCGCGCTGACTCCCGGCGGAACCCGAACGCACCGACCTGATCCGGCGCGTCGTCGTTGTTCCGAAGGTGGCCGCGCGGGGCCTGGTCGCGGTGGCGTCGACGTTCGTCGTGTCCAATTCCAGGGGGAAAAATGTCTCACAACTTCGTCGACTCCGCACGCCACCCGCGCCTGCGGCGCATCATTCTGACCGGGGTGCTGCTCGTCGCCGCCTCCGTCGCTGTCGTCGTGGTCGGACAGGTCGGCTTCACTACCCCGGCGGCCGCCGCATCCCTCGCGGTGAGCACGGCGAGCTCGCCCGCCGCTTCAGCAAGCCGGGTTCGCGCCGAGCTCGCAGCGCAGCGCGCGATCGTCGACGAGAAGCAGGCGGCGCAGGCTGCCGCCGATCAGGCAGCGGCAAACGCTGCCGCCGCTGCCGCGACTCAGGCGGCCGCGGCTCAGGCCGCCGCAGCTCACGCTGCAGCGGCGCAGGCCGCAGCGGCGCGCGCTGCGGCCGCCACGGCTGCGCGCGTCCCAGCCAGCTCGCTCACCGTGTGGACGGCCGGATGGCAGGCCGAGATCAATGCGTGCCGCGGGGGAGTCGACATCACGGCCCACTATGGAACGCCGACGATCGCCGAGCACTGGTCGTGCGGGGGACGCTCGTTTCCCACGGCTGCGGGCGCCATCGTCACGATCACCGGCCTGGATGCGGGCACCTACCGTGTGACGGGGGTTGTCGCCATCCTTGACGCCTCCACCGCCAACACGAGCCAGATTCCCGGTGGTTACTCGCTGCTGTTCCAGACGTGCCGCAACGGCGACAGCCACTTCACGCAGTTCGTCGGACTGCAGCGCGTCGGGTAGTTCGCCGGCTTCGCATCACGCGCGAACGTGCGTCTTTTGGCGGGTCATCTCGCGATATGGCATACTCGTAAAGTTGTCGTGACGGCCCCATCGTATAGCGGCCTAGTACGCTGCCCTCTCACGGCGGTAACACCGGTTCGAATCCGGTTGGGGTCACAACTGCTCGGATGCCAGTAATTTGCTGGCGTCCGGGCTTTTTTCGTTCATTGGGCTAACGGGCCCAAATTGACCTTTGGCAACATTTTGGCAACACCTGGTACGGCGGCCTATCGCAAATTCTCGGTAATAGATGAGTCGAGGAGCCAACAGCAGCGACCGACGGACCACGCTTTATCGTCACCGCCGATACGATCAGCGTCATGTTCATGAAGCTAAGCGCGGCCGCTTCGATGACTGCTCCGTCAGCGTCGACTGCCGCGCCGTTCGATTGGGCAACCTTCTTGGAGTGGCTGGGTAGCATCGTCGTCACTTTGGTCGTGACATTCATCACTGTGCGGCATGTGTATCGACCAGCGCCCAACTTACGTGGGTCGTGGGAACTGCATCCGAAGTACAACGGAATGCGGCTGCCGATGCACGACGGCGAAGTGATGTTCAAGTTACGGAACTTGTCCGAGAACGTCATCGCTTTCGAGTTGGATGTGATCGTGATTGCGCCGAATTGGTTGAATCCACTGGCAGTTCACCATGACAGCTTTGGCAAAGACGACGTTGTTCGGCTCAACGTATGGAATCGAGACACCAAGGTTGTCCGGGACACACACGGCAACAACGAAGTCGTGCCGGTTGATTCAACGACCGCTCCGATTACGCCCGTGGTGCGCATCACTTGGTTCGATTCGAAGCACGGTAAGAAGCAGCAAAGTCGTGACTTCGTGTGTGATGTGGAGATAGCGAAATGATCGAACTGCTTGGTAGTGCTACCAATCCACCGCTGTGGAATGGCGTGACAATCACGACGGCGATTGGCGCTGCTGTCGCCATCCTCGTGAGTCTTGGTGTGCTCGCGCTTACCTGGGTGAAGATCCCGAAGCCGTACTGGGTCGTAACCGAGATGATGCGGATGCCAATCAACGACCATGTCCCGACGCTTCGAGTCGAGATCAAGAACCTTGGCGATGGCGACGCAAGTCACGTCGTCATTTACTCGACAGATGTCAAGACCGGTAAGACGAGCTTTCCGATCAACAAACGAATTCCAGTTGTCAATGCCCGCGGCGGCACGTTGGTGCTCACAGTTCCGATGATCGAAGCTACGAGCTGGTGGGACGCTGGCAAGTTGCGATTCAATCCTGTTGTTGAGACCGATCCGCCAGCCGCGGCCGTTCACGTCGTCGTGCGATGGCGTCAATCTCCGATCCATCGCATCTACCGGAAGAAGAAGTTCACGTTGGCTGACCCCAAGAAGCTGGCAAAGGCGAGAGCCAAGCGCGATGCGATTGAGGCTGCCAAGCCACCGCTGAAGCCGAATTTCTAGATCATGATTATTGCTATTGGCGCGTTCTTCGGCAGCTTTCAGCCTAAGGATTGGGTTACTGCTGCGCTCGCCATCGCCGCTATTGCGATCTCGATAATCACGGTCGTGCAGAACAATCTTCATCATCCTCGTGCGCGCATGAAGTACCGCTGGGGCAAGAAGCTGATCGGGCACAACGGCGTCATCATGGTCGAGCTGAAGATGACCAACGAAGGCAGCGCGAGCGCTCCGGGATTCCGCTTGGACATCGACAACGCTCGCGATAAGCAGGCGGCGCATTGGTTCCAATCAGAAGATTTTGCGCAAGGCCGAGAGAGACCATCGTTATTCCTGTTCAGCCCACGGTGCGCAGCGAAGGACTCGGTCGAAATACTGTTTACAAGCTCGAAGACGGCACCCACGAATTGGTGGTGCTTCGGTCGAAGGTGACCGTGCAGATCGCAGGTCACAGAACGAAGACTTTGCGAGCACCGAATGTTGAGCGCTGGTGGAAGAAGGCTCTTGCCGAGCAGGAACGCAAACTTCAAGAGCTGGAGAATGGATGACATCATCCCCACACCCAGTGCCTGAGATCGACACCGGTCTTCGAAGTGTCTAGTGAATCGTCATCGAATGTCCGCCGCCATCAGTAGCGACACCTTGGATCGTCGAGCATAGCTGTCGAGTGCAGTAGCGACGGCATCCAGGTCGTCGTCGAAAAGATCAGCATACGTGTCGAGGGTCATCGCAGCGGAAGCGTGACCCAACATGCGCTGTACAGCCTTCACATGGGCGCCGGACGACACTGCAAGGCTCGCGGCAGTATGACGCAGTTCGTGTGGCGTGAGCCCGTCGAGACCGACTTCGGTCGATGCCGGGTCGAACCAGCCTTTGCGGAACGCGTGGTTGCGCAGGTACGTCTTAGTGCGCATCCCGTAGAACACCGGGCTGCTCGCGGGTCGATCGGCGGTCTGCTTTCTAAGCATCTCGACCAGGAAGTCTGGAATAGGTATCGACCGGTGCTCGTAATCCTTCGGGGCTTCGATTCGCTGATAGCCCTTGTCGGCCACGACGGTCTGGCGAACGATGAGACGAGCGTGGTCGAGGTCCAGGTCCTGAATGCGAAGCCCGCAGAGCTCGCCCCAGCGGAGCCCGCAGTATGCGAGCGTGAGGAGGAGCACGTCGTAGCCGAGGTCCCGACCGTGAGGTCGTCTGCCAATGGCGATCGCAAGAGCCCCGACCTCATCGTGGCTCAAGTAGCGCTTCGACGTCTTGGTCGGTCGAGGGAGCTTCAGCCGCTGCGCGGGATTGGAAGGCAGACGCCCGTCATCGACGGCGAGCTGCAGCGCGCCCGACAGCACGTTGACCATCTTGCGGATCGTCTGTGGCGACCCAGGAAGTGCTGCGGCCCATTGCTGCGCCTGGAGGCGCGTGAACTGCCCGATCGGGATCCGGCCCAACTGAGGCCGGATGAACTTCTCGATGATGCCGACCGCTCGTGATCGACTCGTTGCTCGGAGATCTGGTCGCGCGGCGATCCAGATGTCCATCCACTCACCGATCGTTACTCGCGCTTTCGTCGGGTCGATGTAGGCGCCACGACTCTTGTCGACCTCGATGCCGGCGAGGTACAGCTCGGCGTCGCGCTTAGTTCGGAATCCGCGCTTCTGCGTTTGAAGGTGATCCGGCCGCCGGTACAGAACCCGATACCTCCGGCCGGCTTGAGTTTGGTATGCCTCGATGCTTCCCACGGCGTCCTCCAGTCGAGTGAGATTTCACTCGATGGTGCGCCGGGCCACCGACCTTCAACTGGTCGGGCAGTTTGACCCTTCGTTTACCCCTTCACCGCGCGCGAAGGGGTAAACGAAGGGTTGTGGGGCGTGGATCCCTGTCATTCCGCCGCTCCTGCGCTGCGCGCACATCCCAACCCCTCACACTCT